>NZ_JBLFES010000001.1:0-1433186 GCF_047345745.1 Maribacter algae | reverse complement strand
AGTCGGATAGTCGGATAGTCGGATAGTCGGATAGTCGGATAGTCGGATAGTCGGATAGTCGGATAGTCGGATAGTCGGATAGTCGGATAGTCGGATAGTCGGATAGTCGGATAGTCGGATAGTCGGATAGTTGGATAGTTGGAAAATAAACTAAATGCATCAATCTATAGTTTTTTTATAATAAACAGCGATTGATCTGCTGGTAGTAAAACTTGATGCTATTATAAATACGACTTCTAAATTTAAATCCGTATTGAATTAACAATTATCAAAAAATAAGATTCTAAACACTATAAATCTAAATATCAAAAATCCAATAACCAAAAATATGAAAGTAAAAACCGCTCTCTTCGTCTTATCGCTATGTATTAGCGGCGTAATCTTTTCTCAATCCCTTGAAGGTGACGGACCTCATTCCCAATTGATTATAAGAGGTGTCATGCTTATTAACGGTAATGGAGCGCCACCACAAGGACCTATTGATATTGTTGTGGAAAACAATATCATTAAAGAAATTCAGGTGGTCGGTTATCCGGGGGTTGCCATTGATGATACTAGAAGACCACAACTAAAGACAGGAGGTAAAGAACTGGATTGTACCGGTATGTTCCTGATGCCCGGTTTTATAGACATGCATGGCCATATTGGTGGTACTGCTCAAGGTGCGGAACCTGATTATGTCTTTAAATTATGGATGGCACATGGCATTACCACCGTTAGGGAACCGAGTGGTAGAGGTGTGGATTTTACGATGGACTTAAAACGAAAAAGTGCCAAAAACGAAATTATTGCACCACGCATTATGGCCTACACGGGCTTTGGACAAACGAGCAAAACCTTTAATCCGTTAAACGACATTCCAATCACTACAACGGAACAGGCTCGGGAGTGGGTGCGTGCCAATGCAAAAAAAGGAGCGGACGGTATCAAATTCTTTGGTGCCGAACCTGAAATAATGGCGGCTGCGTTGGACGAGAACAAAAAATTGGGATTAGGTTCGGCCTGCCACCATGCCCAATTGAGCGTGGCCAGATGGAACGTACTACATTCCGCAAGAGCGGGGCTAACTTCCATGGAGCACTGGTACGGATTGCCGGAAGCCCTATTCGATGAGCGAACGGTACAGGACTACCCATTGGATTACAACTATCAAAATGAACAGCATCGCTTTGAAAATGCCGGAAAACTTTGGGACCAAGCGGCAAAGCCCTACTCCGAACATTGGAACAATGTAATGAACGAATTGTTGGAACTTGATTTTACGTTAGACCCTACCTTTAATATTTATGAGGCAAGCCGAGATTTACAACGTGCTAGAAGAGCAGAATGGCATGAGGATTATACCTTGCCCTCTTTGTGGGAGTTTTACCAGCCCAGTAAAATATCACACGGTTCGTACTGGCATGACTGGGGTACGGAACAGGAAGTTGCTTGGAAAAACAATTACAAGCTTTGGATGACCTTTATCAATGAATATAAAAACAGAGGGGGGCGTGTCACCACGGGGTCCGACTCCGGATTTATTTTTCAACTGTACGGATTTGCCTATATCAGGGAATTGGAGTTGCTTCGCGAAGCAGGTTTTCATCCCTTGGAAATCATTCGTTCCGCGACCTTGAACGGTGCCGAAGCTTTGGGAATGGATGATAAAATTGGCTCTGTCGCCATAGGAAAAATGGCCGATTTTGCTATTGTGGAGGAAAACCCTCTAAAGAATTTAAAGGTACTCTATGGAACAGGTGCCATAAAATTGACCGAGGATAACGAAGTAGTTCGTGTAGGTGGAGTAAAATATACTATTAAGGACGGAATCATTTATGATTCCAAAGCACTTTTAAAAGATGTAAAACGTCAAGTTGACGAAGCGAAAGCGGCCACTAATTACAGTATAAAACAACCCGGTATAAAAGACTGATAACCTATTTTTTATTTTGATTTACTATCTAAAGCGATTCAAGAAAGTCCTTATTAAAAGAGAGTGTAGCAATAATCAAACTGTAAAGATTATGCCATTTTAGGACGACTTTTCTTTGTGGAAAAATTCAATTCCTTAAGAACACGTGCGTTTTTTGTTTTGTACAATCGTGCTATACTTTTTTGAGCAGTACCCGTAACGGTTTTGAAAGTGATATCAGTACTATTGCCAGTAACCAAAACAACCCCCATTTCAATAATGTCCACTTTATCATTGTTATCCGTTTGCTGTGCCATAGCCGTTGCACTGAAGAAAAGAACTAAAACGAAGGTTAAAACAGTTTTCATAATATTCATTTGGGTTATATAAAGATAACTGCAGATGAAGCATCGGCACAATTCGGTACAGTTGAACTGCACTGTTTCTCGATTATGGTAAAAAGTATGGATAAAGTGTAAAAAAGGGTCGATAAACGTTTAAGCACCTGTATTCACCATATCGAAACTATATGCGTTTTACCGAGGTTTTTGAAAGTCATTTTCCATTAATTTGGATAAGATTGGTGATATAAGTTATGTTATCTGATTATCTCCTCTAGCGTCTCAGAACTTTTGGAGCACTGTTTTTGGCAATAGCAATAGGTCTTATTCCACTAGACATGACCGGGTGACATAAAGCATTTCTATCCTAGATAATAGTGTCCGACCCAGATTATTATTTCAATTGCCCAAATGCTAAATTGAAGTTGTTGTCAACGCTGGGCAGAGGAGTTTTTTAAAACTACTTCCGCCTTTTTTTCTTACCGTAGTTTTTATCGCCGCGGGTTTTTGGTTTACTGTATTTCTTTTTGATAATGCGCTTATAGGAACCGCCCTGATTTTGCTTTTTCTTTTTGTCCGATTTCTCGTGAAACCCGGAGCCGCGTTCATCTTCGTTTTGTTTTAAAGGGTTCTCGCGTTCTACATGCTTCGGTTGCTCGTCATATGTGAGTTGTGTGGCCATTTCCACTTCTGGTGGAAGTGTAAGTGGTGTAATTTTCATCTCCATCAACGTTTCGATAGCTTCTTTGGCCTCCCTTTCGGCATCGGTGTATAAAACCAATGCTGTTCCCGTTTTTTCTGCCCGTCCGGTTCTTCCGATACGGTGCATATAGTTTTCGGGAAAACGGGGCACATCAAAATTGATAACATGCGAAATTTCGTTCAGGTCCAATCCTCGGGCCATGACATCCGTAGTAATCAGAATTCTATTTTGACCTGTATCAAACTGATTAATGGACCGTAACCGATAGTTTTGTGTCTTATTGGAATGTATGACACAGATTTCATCATTATAGAATTCCGCGAGCTCTTTAAATAATAAATCCGCACTACGCTTGCTGGATACAAAAACTAAGACTTTTCGGTAGTCATCCGCGTCTTTCAATAAATATTCCAACAGATTTACCTTGGTATAAAAATTAGGAACGGCATAAGCATATTGCGCTATATTTTCCAAGGGCGTACCACTTACGGCGACCGCTATTTTTGCTACGCCTTTAAAGAAATCATGAATGAGCTTCTCCACATCATCCGTCATAGTAGCGGAAAACATGATGTTTTGCCTACGTTGCGGTAAAAGTTCAAAGATATTTATCAATTGAAATCGGAACCCTAAATCCAACATCACGTCTACCTCATCGATTACCAATCTTCTAACATGTTTTAATTGCAAAGCACGCGCGAGTACCAAATCGTACAGGCGTGCCGGGGTAGCTACCACAATATCCGTTACCGAGGCCAAAGCCTCCTTTTGCTTGTTCATACTCGTGCCGCCATATACGCCCAAAACACGAACGGAAGCATATTTACCCAATTTCTCCACTTCTTCCACCACTTGTATGACCAATTCGCGCGTGGGCACCAATATCAAAATCCTTGGGTGTATTTCCTTGGAAAAGGACAGCATATTTAAAATAGGTAACAGATATCCAAAAGTCTTTCCTGTGCCCGTTTGCGCAATTCCGACGACATCTTTTCCGCTCATGACCACCGGAAAAGCTAGTTCCTGAATGGGTGTGGCCTTATCAAACCCCAAATCGGTAAGCGCTTTTTGGAGCGCATTGGAAATTTTAAAATCGGAAAAAGAAGCCATGGATATCACTTTTATATTGGTGATGCAAAGCTATGGGGTTAGAATGGGAATAAAGTAGTTTGAGAATAATTTGTAAAAGAAATTTGAAAAATCACAGAACGAGTTGAAAATCATTTATTTTTCGCTTGATATTCTTTTCGCAACTTTCAGTTCAAGAAAGGCCAATAACATTATGATAATGACTTCCAATAGTAAATATAGCCAACCCCAATGTGTAATTGTATAGTGGTTAAAAAGTGCCAAGCCAATAGACAAAAAACAATACAGCAGATTCATCATTGCAATACCAAATAAATACAGCTTCAATACTACCTTTCTCGTATAGCTATAAAAATCGAACAACATAAAAACAACAGGAAAAGAAGCCAAAATATAAAGGATGGATTTAGGGATTCCAAATATACTTTCTAGTTTGGGCAAAACAACCCCAAGTAAAATGATAGAAAATGCCGCTCCAACGCTATCTATCAAAAACAATGTTTTTGGGTTATTGTAAAAATAGTTTAGAAACGATTTCAGGGTATCTATGTTAATGGATTCAAATTCCTATTTCTTCTGAGCCCTTAAAATTTTATCCATTTTACGGCCTTTGGCCAATTCATCCACTAGCTTGTCCAGATATCTTACTTTACGGGTCAAAGCATTGTCAATTTCTTCAATTCTATAACCACAAATAACACCTTTAATAAGGTGAGCATTTGGATTGATTTGCGCATGCCGAAAAAAGTCTTCAAAAGTAACCTTTTGATTTATGAGCTCTTGTAATCTATTTTCGTCAAAACCTGTTAGCCAAGTAATCACTTCATGAAGTTCCGCTTTTGTTCTTCCTTTTTTCTCCACTTTAGTAACATAATGCGGATATACGGAGGCAAATGCCATTTTTGCTATACGTTCATTATGTTCAGGGGTTGCTTTCATCGTATACTTGTTTTTTGCCAATTAAGTTTTTACGTCATACATATTGGCTTCGATTTATTTTAAATCAGCCAATTTCTTATTGGACTCAAAATATTGCAACAACAGTCATGTAGCTATGCCAATGGTGCTTTTTATTTTGGTTTTGTTTTTTTAAATCGGTTATGACAACCTAATAACATTATAAATGTCATCTATTTATATTATCTAAGATAACCAAAAACAGTTACTTCCCTTCCTTTCGCAGTACCTGTAACGGCGGACTGTTTAAGACACTACTACTATTGGATAATCCAATAAACAATACCAACAAGGTTATTCCGGGCAGAACAATCCCAAAAGGAATCCAAGAGGGTACAAATGGAGTTTCAAATACAAAATTGGCCAATAATTGGCTGCTTACCAAAGACAACAAAATACCAATACCACTGCCCAAAACACCTAAATACAGGTATTCCAAAGCGGTAATGCGCAGTATCTGCTTGCTTTTTGCACCAAGGGTTCGCAACAGCACACTTTCGCGAATGCGCTGGTATTTGCTATTTCGGACGGAACCGATCAGCACAATAATTCCGGTAAGAATACTGAAAAAGGCCATAAAACTGATGACCCAAGATATTTTGTCCAGAATCCCCTCAATAATTGTCAAGATCTGACGTAAATCCAAGATGGAAACATTGGGAAATTTACTCACTACCTCCTTTTGAAGTTCCGCAGAAGTAGCTTTATCCGGGGCATTGGTCGTCAATACATGAAATTGCGGGGCTTTTTCCAAAACGCCCGTTGGAAAGACCACGGAAAAATTCAATTGCATACGTCCCCAATCCACCGCTCGGATACTTCCCACGGTCGTTTCCATCAACATACCCTGTACATTGAACAATAGGGTATCCCCTAGCTTCACTTGCGCATCCCGCGCTACATTATCCGACAAAGAAATAGGAACAGGTCGGTTTGGAGCAATAGGCCGATTGAAATCACCTTCTACCAATTGCTCCGAACCGATCAATGAATCCCGATAGGTTACCCGAAACTCATGGCTTAAAATCCATTTATTGATACTGGTAGTAGTATCCAAACGTATTTCGTTGACACTGCGGTCCTTTATTTTTTGCAGGCGCATGGTAACAATAGGAATATTGTCCAACACGTCCAATCCTTTTGGAACAATGGTATTAGCCAGTGCTTGCTTTTGGTCCGTTTGCACATCGAACATAATGATATTGGGGCTTTTTGCATTGGATTCCAAGGTGGCTTTCGCCAAAAGAAAATCTTTTGTAAAATATAACGTGCTTATCAAAAAGGTTCCGATACCGATTGCCAATATCAATACTACCGTTTGATTATTCGGTCTAAAAAGATTCAGCAGGCTTTGTCTTGAAGTAAAACTCCATGATTTTGGGAAAAAGCGTTTTACCAATCGCATAAACCCTAAGGCCACTCCGCTCAGTATGGCAAAAGTGCACCATATGACCAATACGAAACCTATGGCATATTTATAGTTGCTCAATAGCCATAACGCGAAAAGAAAAACAAAAGTGATAATAGCCGCGACCACTACCAGTTTGGGCACATTCCCCTTTTTATTGCTGTTTTCTTGAACCCGAAGCACCTGTAACGGCGAAACGAACCAAGTATTGATCAGTGGGATCAACGCAAATAATACTGACATGGTTATGCCCAACAAAAGACCAATAAAAACAGCCTGATAAGAGGTTGATATTTGTACCTCAAACGGTAAAAATTCCTGTAAAATAAACGGGAATGGTTGTTGTAACACCAAACCTACCAAAGTACCTATCAGTCCGCCAATCAGGCCCATCCCGGCAATCTGTATCAAAAAGATGAAAAAAGTTTGTTTTCGAGTAGCTCCCAGACATTTCAATACGGCAACGGCCTTCAATTTCTCTTTGATATAAATATGGACCGAGCTGGCGATACCTACGCAACCCAACAATAAAGCGATAAAGGCCACTAGATTTAAAAATCGGCCTACATTATCGTAGCGCCTGCCCAACCGTTGACTTGTAGCGGTATGGGTATCCAAATCCGCATTTTGATTGTCCAATTGCGGGTCCACTGTTTCATCCAGTGCTTCTAAATCTGCTTCTGGAGCTTCAAAATAGTAGTTATAGGTCAACCTGCTTCCCTTCTCCAGCAAGCCGCTGGGTTCCATAAACCGAAAGGGCACTACTACTGGTGGGGCTACCGATGTGCTGATGCCCGTACTTCCCGGAGCCGTTATCAAAGAACCTATAATGGGAAAGGTGGTCGTCCCCAATTTTACACTATCGCCGGGCTTTAAATTAAATTGAAGCATGACCGTGGCATCCACTAAAGCCCCCTCGCTATTTTGATATTGTGATGCCGCTTCCGAAGGTTGCGTCTCCAATTCACCATAAAATGGAAAATTGCCTTTGACACCCCTTACCTGCACCAATTTTGTAGCATTGTTTTTTGAAAAGGCCGCCATGGACGCAAATTTTACTTCCATCGCATCCGCACCGCCCAAAGAATCCATGAGTTGCTGCACCCTCTCATTGGCGGGCTGATTGCTATCGATTAAATAATCCGCACCCATTAGGGCCTTGGATTGCAATGCGATATTTTCCTTTAGATTTTCACTGAACGATTGTATGGAAACCACCGCAGCGATACCCAAAACAATCGAAGCCATAAACAGAAGGAGCCGCTTTCCGCTAGCTTTTCCATCTCTCCATGCCATTTTGAACAACCAACTGACCGGTGTTTTTGAAGTGTGCCGAAAGTCGCTCAAGATAAAACCATGGTTTCGTTAGCGACTATTTTACCACCCTTTAGCCGAAGTACGTGATTGTTCAAGCGTGCCAAATCCAGATCATGGGTCACAATGACCAAAGTGGTACCCATCTCGGTATTTAAATCGAACAATAATTTGATGACCTTCTCCCCTGTTTCCTCATCCAAATTCCCGGTGGGCTCATCGGCAAAAAGAATTTCGGGCTTGTTGGAAAATGCCCGTGCCAAGGCTACACGTTGTTGTTCCCCACCCGATAACTGGGACGGATAGTGACTTTGCCTGTTTTCCAAACCTACTTTTTCCAAAAGTGCCGCCGCATCCTTTCTTGCGTTGGGCGCACCTTGTAGTTCTAGCGGCACACTTACATTTTCCAAAGCGGTCAACGTGGGCAATAATTGAAAGTCCTGAAAAATAAATCCTACTTTTTGATTACGCAGCAAGGCTCTTTCATCCTCGTTCATGGCACCAAGTTCTTTTCCACATAGTTCTATGGTACCGGCGTTGCTTTGGTCCAAACCGGCACAAAGCCCCAATAAAGTAGTCTTACCACTGCCGGACGGCCCCACAATGGCAAAGGTATCGCCAGCATCTATACCAAAGGAAATATCGTCCAAAACCGTTAAATCCTTAGCTCCGCTCGTATAGGTTTTTCTTAGGTTACGGACGTTTAATATCTTTGTCATAAATCATTTGCTAAAGGTCACCAAAGTAACTAAATGATTTTAATATTTAGAAAGATATGCTATGGACAAAGTATTAAAGTTTCGTTATTTTTTAGCTCTTTTCATTTTACTGGGTTGTGGGGAAAATCCAAAAACAAAAACCGGTGAAGACAACGAAAATGCCGAAGTTGAAGAAAACATCGCCCGAAAAGGAAAGACCATCTTATTTTTTGGCGATAGCCTAACGGCCGCTTATGGTCTGGAAACGGAACAAGGTTTTCCAAATTTGATCCAGCGGCGTTTGGATTCTTTGGGACTTGATTATACGGTCATTAATTCCGGGGTCAGTGGTGAAACTACTTCTGGTGGTGTGAACCGCTTGGATTGGGTCCTTAATCAGGAGGTGGATATTTTTGTTTTGGAACTCGGGGCAAATGACGGTCTTAGAGGCGTACCACTGGATAAAACAAAAGAAAACCTACAAACCATGATCAATATGGTCCGAACGAAAAATAAGGATACCCAGATTATTTTGGCAGGTATGCAGATACCACCAAATATGGGCAAAGCATATACCACAGCATTCAAGAACCTATTCCCGGATTTAGCCGTGAAAAATGATATCGCCTTAATTCCATTTTTATTGGAAGATGTAGCCGGAATACCGGAACTCAACCTAGAGGATGGCATTCATCCTACTGCAGCCGGACAGAAAATAGTGGCCAATAACATTTGGGAAATATTGGAACCTATTGTTGTAACGGAGGCCACATTGGAAACAATGAGTCCCTAAACGAGTTTGGTCTCCCTCTTTTTAGGTTCAAAAGCCAAGGCCTTTTTAATTCTGGAATTTTTAAGCAAGTAGATAGCAGCTATCCGCGGGGACTCTTTGTTGACCGTCTTAGTTTGGTGAATCGTTTCGGTAACAACAGGCATGGTCAAGACCTTTGCCATAACAAGTGGTCTTTTCTCCTGCGCCTGTATAGAGAGTCCCATACAGATAACTAGAAATAAAAAAAAAGTAGGTTTCATTTTAATAGGATTGGGTCATTAGATAACTCTCACCTATTGCTTTTAGGATTTACGAATCGATTAAAGGACATCTTTTACCGATGAATCACGGGTTTTTCGACAAGTCACACTTTTTTGTAAGAATGATTCCTACAAAATGAGATGTTTTTAATCGATGAAATTGAACATTTTATCTTATTATAAGTTTTTTCTTACAAATAAATAAGTTGATTTGACTGAAAGAGGCATTATTTAAAATGGATGCCCCAAAGCCTGCCAAAAGGCAGGCGGGGTCCATCCGAGGGGATAAAATCATTAGGCCATCTTGGGCTTATTCGCCTTGGTCGTAAAAGCCAATGCTTTTAATATTCTAGTATTTTTGAATTTGGTAAGCCTAGCTACTTTAATAGTCGACTCCAAGTTTAACTTATGAGTGGTCTGCGTTACAATCGTTTTTGAAATAGTCGCTACTTTAACTTCTGTTGTATCTACTTGTGCTTGTGCTGCCGTTGCGATAAAAAGTAAAAAAATGATAGTTACTATTGTTTTCATGACTTGCATTTGTTACACTATGATAACGTCGTCAAATATATTTTGAAGGGTTTCCATTCGCTGAAAAACAGTATTTTCTCGTTATTGAGCACTACTTGGGATAAAGTGTAAAATTAGGTCGATAAATAACTACTGACCCAAAAACAGCATACCGAAAAAAGCGGTACTTCATCGGCACTTCTTATCCTTTATTTTAATAAAACCTTTCCGACCAATGATAAGAAACACTATCTTTTATTATCGTTTACGAAAACATTCTAACAACAGTACCTATGTCAACTTCAGGATACTCCGGAACACCATTAGCGAAAAAATTAGGAATTAAAGAAGGTTTTTCTATACAGGTTTTTAATCCTCCCAAACCTTATCGTACTTTCTTTGAAGATTTACCTAAAGATATTGATGTCCATAAAGATGCATCGGCCAATATCCCAATGGATTTTATTCACATCTTTGTTGCCCATCCGGAAGAATTGGAATCCTTATTTTCCTTGGCAAAGCATAATCTTAAAAAAGACGGCATGTTATGGATAAGCTGGCCAAAGAAAACATCTCAAATCGTCACAACCTTGGATAAGTTCGCCATTATGAACTACGGCCAAAAAAAAGGACTAGTGGATATCAAAGTGGCCGCGATCGACGCGGACTGGAGCGGTCACAAGTTTGTGTACAGGGTCAAGGACCGTTAGCCTTATTCCGTCTGTTCTTGAAAATTGGATTTCTAAATGTAAGATTTGGATTTTCATAATTTATCTATTTTTAAACTTATGCCATTTTTGGCCTGTCCTTTTTTGTTATAAAGAACAAAGCTCTTTTTACTCTAGTATTTTTAAACTTGTACAATCTAGCAACCTCGTTTTTTTGTACTCCTTCCATTTTCGGGGTAGTTTCCGTAGCGATTGTC
Organism: Maribacter algae; assembly: GCF_047345745.1. Lineage (NCBI taxonomy): Bacteria > Pseudomonadati > Bacteroidota > Flavobacteriia > Flavobacteriales > Flavobacteriaceae > Maribacter > Maribacter algae. Next base: position 1,422,315 of record NZ_JBLFES010000001.1, on the reverse strand, counting down.
ATTTCAATAGTTTCTACTTTTACTTCTTTCGTTACAGATTGCGCTTGGGCAGCTGTTCCTATAAAAATGATAAAAAGTATTGTAGCTATTTTTTTCATGACTTGTTTTGGTTACACTATTATAACGCGGAAAAATGTATCCAAGGGGATTATGATTCGCTGAAGAGACCTAATTATCGTTCTATAACATATGATGGGATAAGGTGCAAAATGAGTCGATAAACAACATAGCATATCGATACAGTATACCTAAAAAAGGTGCCTTTAATCGGTAGCTTCATCCTATATTTTTTAGCAATAGATCAGGATTCGGACAATTACCACGATAAAAATCCAAGTCTTTTATATTACATACACCTGGATAGTCCCCAAAGTTGTTTTCCAAATCTTTTATGATTTGAAAGTGTAAATGCGGAGCATAGTTCACATTGATATCCGGGGTTCCCAAAGTTCCCAATATCGTTCCTTTATCAATTTTTTTTCCGATGGTCAAACTTTTTATAGAGCCTAAAGATAGATGACCATAGAGGGTAAAAAAATCAATATCATCAATCTTATGTTTTAAAACTATAGTCGGCCCGTAATCCCCTTTCGTGTCATTGTTTTTAAAACTATGCACGGTACCTGTTACAGGAGCCAATACCTTGGTTCCGGCAATGCACCAAAAATCGATTCCTAAATGTATATTTCTTGGAAAAACGGTTTGTGCAAAATTTTCCTTGTCCGAATAAAGATTTCTTTCTTCAAGATAACCTCCATAGGCAACCTGACCTTCTTTTAATTTCAATACTTGATCTATGTAGGCCTGACAGCTATTCGGATTCGTTATATCAAACTGTAACAATTCAGGGTTTTTTGAAGATAAATCGATGGTAACATATGAACTTATGGGAATGCGTTCATCCAGAATAGCAATGGGAGTATGGGATATCGATTTTAATAGTAATTCAAACGCTGCCATATTTCAATTTTATAAAGACGCTTCTTCCTTAACATTTTTTAACCCTTTATGCTGTAAGTACTTCGTAAATTGCCTACAAAGAGATAAAGAAAATCAAAAAATGAAATTACTGCAAATTACCATATTGGGACTGGCCATTTTATTAACAACCAGTTGTAAATCCAACACCAAGAAAGAAGTCTTTTCCGAAAGTTCAAAAATAGAGACCGAGGAAGTTTATGAAATGGAAAAATTGAGTCCACAAGAACTCAGCAAATATGAAACCGCCTATTTTGCGAGTGGATGCTTTTGGTGTGTGGAAGCCATTTTTGAAAGTGTAAGAGGTGTTAAAGAAGTTATTTCCGGATATTCTGGGGGTAAAGAGAAAAATCCCACCTATGAAATGGTAGGTTATGGCAAAACAACCCATGCGGAAGCCGTAGAGGTATATTATGACCCGAAAGAAATTTCGTTTACGGAACTGGTCCAAGTGTTTTTTGGTTCCCATGACCCAACTACTCTTAATAGACAAGGACCGGATAGAGGTCCGCAATATAGGTCGATTGCTTTCTATAAGAACGAGATCCAAAAGAAAATTATCGGAAGTTATATACAAGCTTTAAAAGATCAAGATGTTTATGATGGGGCTCCCATTACTACAGAGGTAAAACAGTTTGATGTTTTTTACAAAGCCGAAGCATATCATCAGGATTACGAAAAGAACAATCCCAACAACTCATATATTAGAAATGTATCCATCCCTAGGCTAAATAGGTTTAAAGAAAACTTTCAGGACTATTTGAAAAAAGAAGTACACTAAAATTTTCGTGACAAATCAAATTAAAAAGCGAGGAGTATTATAATAAATACTTCTCGCTTTTTTAATATCATAGTATCACTTTTTTCAATGTAAGATAAAGCATAATTGAAAATATAAATTTACGTAAGAAAATTATTACTTTTTTAAAATATTTATTACATTGTTGAAGCTAACTATTAACTGTAATAATATGAAAACTATAATCCCCCTAGTTTTTCTAGCTCTTCTATTCTCCTGTAATTCCCCAAAAAAGAAAAAAGACACCCAAATTATAGAGGTCAATTACGTTGAAAATGCCCCTATAATAGACGGTTTGGCAATAGAATATTTTTGGAACTTGATAGAATGGCATTCTCTTGACCAAAACTGGAAAGGTGAACTCTATGGAGAAAACGATTTCAACGGCCGGTATAAACTGGCTTGGAACCAAGAAGCTCTGTATATATTGGTTGAAATAAAGGATGATTCTCTTTTTAATCGTAGTCAAGACCCTTTAAAACTATGGTGGAACGATGATTCCGTTCGGGTTTTTGTAGATGAGGACAATTCTGGTGGACTACACCAATACAGTCATAATGCGTTTGCCTATCATGTAGGTTTAGATGGTAACGTAGTGGATTTAGGATTGGACAAGAAACCAAAACTATACAATGAAAATGTACGCTCTAGCCGCACTACCAAGGGAAATTTGTCCACTTGGGAAGTAGCGGTCAAAATTTTTGATGATAGCTATCAAGACGACACCATTAATAACCCAGTAAAACTCACTAGCAACAAAAAATTGGGGTTTGCACTGGCTTACTATGACAAAGATCAAAGTATGGAACAGGAAAATTTCATTGGCTCGGTTTATGTATCCAATGAAAAAAGAAATCAAGAATGGATAAATGCAGATATTTTCGGAACTTTAGTCTTAAAAAAATAGACAGACAGATATTCAGGAGTACCCAAATCATAGAATCAGTACTAATTTTAGTATATTCAGGCATCCTAAAAGGGATGCTTTTTATTTACCATTCATTAATCCGCACTTCATGAAATTAAAACCGATACTTTATTTTATTTTATGTGTTCTTATATTTTTATCAGGATGCAACGAAAAACCAGAGGACACCACTCCTTGGGTTTCCTTATTTGACGGTAAGACTTTGGAAGGTTGGAAAAAGCTTGGCGGAGATGCTATATATTCCATCAAAGATGGGGCTATCGTGGGCAAAACAGTTCATCATACGCCAAATACCTTCATGACCACGGAAAAATTGTATGGAGATTTCATCTTGGAACTCGAATACAAGGTAGACTCTTCCATGAATTCCGGAATTCAAATCCGGAGTAATAGTTTCCCATATTATCAAAATGGCCGCGTTCACGGATATCAAATAGAGATAGACCCCTCTGACCGTGCATGGAGTGCAGGAATTTATGATGAAGCAAGAAGAGGCTGGTTAAATCCACTGACCAATAATAAAAAAGCGCAGCTTGCATTTGAACAAAATGATTGGAACCACTATCGCATAGAAGCTATTGGAGATACCATAAAGACATGGATAAATTCCGTTCCGGCCGCTTATTTGATCGATGATAAAACCGATTCCGGATTTATAGGTCTACAAGTACACAGTATTCCGGAAGATAAACAAGAGGGTACGGAAATTATATGGAAGAATATTAAAATACTTACGGACAGTTTACATAAATATTCCAAGAAAACTCCTTTAGAACCTATCATTACAAAAAATGCTTTAGGATCGGACGAAATCAAAAATGGTTGGAAAATGCTTTGGGACGGTAAAACTACAAAGGGTTGGAGAGGCGCCAGGCTTGATGATTTTCCGGATAATGGATGGAAAATCGAAGAGGGTGTCCTGACCGTTCTGGCATCCGAAGGTGGAGAATCGGAAGCAGGCGGGGACATTGTTACCAAGGAAACGTTTTCCGATTTTGAATTAAAATTGGACTTTATGATTACCGAAGGTGCAAATAGCGGTATAAAGTATTATGTAGATACAGATCTGAACAAAGGTCCCGGTTCTTCCATAGGACTGGAATATCAGATTTTAGACGATACTCGGCATCCTGATGCAAAATTAGGGAATCATGAAGGGAGTAGAACCGTGGCCTCCTTATATGATTTGATCAAGGCAGACCCAAATAAACCAATGTATCCTCCCGGAGAATGGAACACGGCCCATATCGTTTCAAAGAATGATCATGTTGAACATTGGCTCAATGGAATGAAGGTCTTGGAATACGAACGTAAAAGTCCAGAATATAAAAAGCTTGTTTCGGAAAGTAAATATGTGAAATGGCCCAATTTTGGAGAGGTAGAATCTGGCCATATCCTTCTTCAAGACCATGGGAACAAAGTTTCTTTCAAAAACATAAAAATCAAACCGACTTCAAAAGACCAATAATCATGACCAATAGACGAGATTTTGTAAAAAAAGTAACGGCATCGACTGCTGCGGTAGCACTATTTCCAAAAGTTTCCTTTTCACAGGTCATCAATGCGAACGACCATATAAATTGTGCCGTAATAGGAGTAAGAAGCAGGGCAAAAGCCCATATCAAAGCAATTCACGCAGACACAAATGCCAAAATACTTTATAATTGCGATGTTGATGATGTTATTCTTGAGGACCATAATATATGGTGTCAAGAAAATATTGGATACGTCCCCAAGGTCGAAAAAGATTTTAGAAAAATATTGGAGAATAAGGATGTAGATGCCGTTTTTATAGCAACACCCGAACATTGGCATGCTCCTATGGCTATACTGGCCATGCAGGCAGGAAAACATGTATATGTTGAAAAACCATGTAGCCATAATCCACATGAAAATGAATTGTTGGTAGCGGCAGAAAAAAAATACGGGAAAAAAGTACAGATGGGCAACCAACAGCGTTCTGCCAAAACCTCTATTCTTGCTATCAAAGAAATAGAAGAAGGAGTTATTGGTGACGTGTACAAAGGCGAAGCATATTATTCCAACAATAGGGGATCCATTGGAAAAGGAAATATTATCGAGGTACCAAGCACTTTGGATTGGGAGTTATGGCAAGGGCCGGCACCACGCAAAGCTTATCAAGACAATGTTCATCCTTATAATTGGCATTGGTTCAGAAATTGGGGAACGGGAGAAATCCACAATAACGGCACGCATGAGATAGATATTTGTAGATGGGCCCTTGGAGTAGACCTACCTGAAAGTGTTACCTCTTTTGGAGGAAAATATACATTTGATGACGATTGGGAATTTGTAGATAACCAACAGGTGACCTTTCAATTTAAAAACGATAAGTTCATTACATGGACCGGTCATAGCAGAGGGCTCATCCAGCCCAAAAGACCAGGTCGGGGAACCACTATTTATGGCAGTAAAGGTTCTATTATGCTGGATAGGGGATTCTATAGGCTTTTTGATTTACAAGGCAATCTTATCAAAGAAGAATTAGAAGGTGCAAAAAGCACCGGAACGGATACCCGTGGAGAAAGTAATTTAGATGTGAATCATGTGGCCAATTTTTTTGATGCCATCAGAAAAGATACAAGTCTCCGAGCAGATATAAAAGATGCCAGTATTTCTACAATGCTCTGCCATTTAGGGAATATGGCCCAAGATACCGGAGAAAAGCTTACAATAGATTCAAGTGACGGAAAGGTATTGAACAGCGAAAAAGCAATGAAATCCTGGAAAAGGGAATATGCAGCCGGCTGGGAGCCGAAACTTTAAAGAATGAAATTCTTTTTGAGCGAGTGTCGTTCCGACAGAACACGGCGACGGGGAATTCCACGATATAGATTCATCATGGGATTTCTCACTGCGTTCGAAGTAAGATATATTCATAAAAGTTTATAGGAACTAAAATTAACTGCAATGAAATTGCAGGGTTTTAACCTTCAACTAGATAATAAAAAATGACATAGATATGTTATGTGACTATTTGCGTTCTTAATATTTTCTTAAAGAATATAAATATCCCCTTTGTAGGAAATTACTATATTTATCAATCCAAATACCAAATTTGGATATGATGAAAACTACTCTTCTTTTAGTTTTTTTGATAATGCTATGCGCTTGCAGTGCTGTTCATAAAAAACAGGATACACAGATTACCGAGGTCATTCATATTGAAACTGCTCCTGTTTTAGATGGTAAAGCCATGGAGAATTTTTGGAATCTCATCGAGTGGCAGTCCATAGACCAAAATTGGATCGGTGGCCCCTATGAACATGAGGACTTTAATGGTAAATATAAATTGGCCTGGAACGAGAATGCACTATATATCCTACTCGAAATCACGGATGATGTGCTGTACGATAAAAATGAAGACCCACTAAAACTTTGGTGGAACGATGATTGTGTAGAAATTTTTATAGACGAGGATAATTCCGGAGGCCTACACCAATTTAACTATAATGCCTTTGCATACCATGTGGCCTTGGATGGTAATGTGGTAGATATCACCGAGGAAGAAGAACCTGCACTTTTTAACGAGCACGTGACCTCTGCCCATACAACAGAAGGAAATCTGAGCACATGGGAGTTGGAGGTAAAAATCTTTGACGAGGATTTTTACAAAAAAAAGGTGCTAGAGCCAACTATACTCAAGCCCGATAAGAAAATTGGTTTTGCGCTGGCCTATTGTGATAATGACCAAAGTGTTGAAAGGGAAAACTTTATAGGTTCTATTTTTGTTCCGGGAGAGGATAAAAATCAGGGGTGGATAAATGCGGATATATTTGGGACATTGGTCTTAAAAAAATAATTACTGTATCACAACTTCGCTATAATCGGCATTGACTATGATAGAACGCTTATTATCGTTCTTTAAATGATATCCTTTATGAACGATTGTATTGCCGTTTTGAGTCCTATTTAGTTCAAGGTTTTTAGGAGTACTTAGACTGGTGGCTATTCCTTTTATATAGATAGTAGTAGCGGAAGTGGGCAAAGGAAATTCCAACTCCGCATTTCTTAGAGAAACATCCAACTCTTCAAAATCGTTTCCGATGGAAACAATCTGTAGGGGTCCAAAATCGTTCTTGATAAATGCTCTTCTTGATAATTTGTCTATGGTAATCTCAGATGATTTTGCCTGTAACTGCAAATTTAGGACCTCGGCCAATAAAATATCTTTTGAATAATTGGCTTCTAATTGACCGTTGTTCCATTTTTCCACTGTCAATGGTGAGTAAGATGCGGAAACATTGGTCTCGTTACCATCAATGATAGCGGCCAAAAGACTTGAATGCGACAGAGTCGCATTCAAATTCTTTGTGTTTTCGGCCAACTTTACCTCACCATGACGTACATCCATCTTAATACGGGTAGATTTTGGCATTTTTATTTTTATCGTCTTTTTTACTTTATAGTTTTTGTGTTCTCCATCAGAGGAAAGATAAAAAACGTTAGGAGCGTTCCCAATCCTACTGCTATTTAACAGAATTGCCCTGGCCTCATTTCTTTTTACACGTGCTTCAGCCAGTTTTTCACGCTGCTCGGACCTCTCCAAGCTTCGCTTTTCCATCATTTCCTCACGCTTTTCCATTTGCTCGTCACGCTCTCTTTGCCTCTTCTCTACTCGCTTCTCCCATTCTTCGGCACGTTTTTCCATTTTTTCGGCCCACTCCTCTAATTTCTTCTGATGTTCTTTGTCAAAGCTTTTCTCAAAGTCTTTTTGCCACTTTTTCATGTACTTTTCACCATCCTTCTTATAGGCCTTATAATCGAACTTAAATGCTTTGGTCATAGGCAACGGAGGCATTTCGACTATTTCGGGAAAAGGAGCTATTTCCGCCATTTCCACTACAAAGGGGGCTATCTCCGGAATCTCAATATTCAGGTGTCCCAAATCGATATCAATGTCCATATCACTGAACAACCTATGTCCCCTTGTCCTGGACGTAATCTCTATCTTCTTGCTATTGCCTAAAATCTCTATGGGCTCGTTTTCAAAATAAGCTTCGGCCTCTTCTTTCGTGGCACCTTCTAAAGTTACGGTAGCTTCAATCTCGACAACATCTTTGTCCCAGGTTTCAAATTCAATATCGGTATAACTGGTGTTGATGTCCAACACAGCGTCTTCCGAAACATTAAAACTTTCCTTAAAAGTCTTGTCCTGCTTTTGGGCAAAAACACCCAAATTGATGGTAAAGAAACCTAGGGCAATGATGAGTTGTCTAGATACTGTTTTCTGTGATCTGTTCATTTTTTGATGATTTTAATTCGTTTAACTTCCTTTTTAACTTCTGTAATAATTGTAATCGTAATTGTAAATTCTCTATAAGTGCCGTAATCGTCTGATCATTGGGACCTAGTGCCACCAATTCGGCATTTAAATTTTTATACTCTTCGTTCAGCTCCGATAACTGTTCCATAAAACTATCTACCAATTCTTTATTCTCAGGGGAAACTTCTAATCTGGAAAGCTCCATGTTTATATTGGCCACATAATAATTTTCTACCTTTTTTAAATCTGGCGAAAGATCTCCAAAAGAGAATTCATCTTTCTCCTCGTTGCCATGGTCCTTATCTACGATCGTCGTAGGTATATCATCACTATTGTCCAAGGTGGTATAAGCGACTATACTTAAACCTACGACCACCATTACGGACGCCGCTACCTTTAACCAGGCAAAAGAATTTCCTCTAGTATTCTTGGGTAGATCTTCTTCCAATTTTTCCAAGAAACGGGCCTCGTGGCCTTTTTTAAGATGAAACTTTTGCTCCCGTTCTTTTTTGAACATTTCCCTAAGATCCTGTCCCATATCTTTTTGTTTTAAGTAATTCTTTTAATTGTCCTTTTCCCCTTAGCAATCTAGTCCTACAGGTAGTTTCAGCCAAATTGAGGACATTTGCTATTTCGCTATGGTCATAACCTTCTATCAAATACATCATCACTATATATTTATATTTCTCGGATAGCTTGTCAATCGCTTTTTTTATATCCTCAATTTTAATCCCATCATCTACCGTCCAATCTTCATCCTCTACAGAGACCATATAATTTTCTTCTAAAGTGACTAAATTTTCTTTCTTCGTTTTTAAATAATCTATGCTTTTATTGATGACGATTCTCTTTAACCAGGCTCCAAAAGTTACATCTCCCTTAAATTGATGTATTTTTTGAAAGGCCTTGATAAACGCCTCCTGTAAGACATCTTCGGCATCATCTGCATTCTTTACAAATCGCATCGCCACAGTGTACATACCGTCACAATATTGACGGTACAATTTCATCTGGGCCTTCCGGTCATTTGCCTTACATTTTTCTACGACATCAATCTGAAACATTGATCGGTATATAGTTGGTTCTTGTTTGTTGTTATCTTAAGGACGAAAGAAAAAAAAGGATGTTGCAAAAAACTTTACTTTTGCTATTCTTTTTAGAAATGTACTGTGAAACAAGTTACAATATCCAACGAATTTATTACGCTCATCGTTCTTGATTATGGCGCCATTATCCAGAAATTATTGATAAAGGGAGCGGACGGTGAGTATACCAACGTTGTTGTAGGGTATAACCACCCAAGCAGATATAGATTGGACGAGAATTGTTTGGGGGCATGTATAGGAAGGTATGCCGGGCGAATTTCAAAAGGTGGTTTTGAATTGGACCGCGAGCAATTTTTTTTACACCATGAGGACGGAGTTCATCTGCATGGGGGCAAGGAAGGTTTCAATCAAAAATATTGGAAAATCGAAGCGGTGGATTATTCGGACAATCCTTTTGTGAAACTATCCTATGTAAGCAAACATTTGGAAGAGGGATATCCTGGCAATGTAACGGTCAATGTTACTTATAAACTGGTAAACAATGCTTTGCAGATCATTCATGAGGCCATTACGGATAGAAGTACCGTGGTAAATCTTACCAACCATTCTTATTTTAAATTGGATGACAGCCCGTTTATCGATGATTATGAACTTCAATTAAATTGTCCTTCTTATTTGGAAACGGATGATAACTTATTGCCTACGGGAAATATCCTGCCCGTTCGCAACACTGATTACGATTTTCTCTTACCCAAGGAAATAGGGAGAAGAAGGTTGGACACCCCTTTTGTAAAGGATATGGGAAGTGAAAAAGTGGCCGAGGTCCATTCCAAGAAATCCGGTATCGCTATGAAAGTATATACCAACCAACCAGGAGTGGTAGTCTATACACCTCTTGACTTTCCCAGTATTTGCTTTGAAACGCAGAATTTTCCGGATGCGCCCAATAAACCGGACTTTCCAAATAGCGTTCTTAGACCTAGTGAAACCTACAGTAATATTGCCATCTTTAAGTTTGATTTAGTACCTTAGAAATTAGTCGGATACAGTTTCCAAATTAATTAAGCCACATGAAGTTCCTAAAACGATTGGTAATCACCTTATTTATTTTGGGTGGTCTATTCTATTTTGTTGGTGTCCCCTATCTTCAAAAGCAGACCAAAAAATATAGTCCTGAAAAAACGGCAACCCATACATTTGATAATGCCAAACTCTCGGTCAATTATTCAAGTCCATCAAAAAAGAATCGTATTATATTCGGGGAATTAGTTCCTTTTGGACAAGTATGGAGAACCGGAGCCAATGAGCCAACGACCTTTACCAATTCTGCCCAGATAGATATTATAGATAAAAAACTACCTGCCGGCACTTATTCTTTATGGACGGTACCCGGAAAAGAAAGTTGGAAAATCATTTTCAATAAAGAAGTTCCGGATTGGGGCGTTACCTTGTTGAGCGGTGGTTCCGAAACGACTAGAAATCCTAAGGAAGATGCAGTTACCGTAGAAGTCCCTGCGAGAACAATAGGCACTCCGGTAGAACAGTTTACCATAGACTTTAAGAACAATGAAAATCAGCTGTATTTAAATCTACTTTGGGATACGGTAAGTATAAATGTCCCTATCAATAAATAAAACCTAGAAAAATAAAATTCATTGAGTTCCAATAAACCAATACGATTTAAAAAACCTTTGCCCGAAGTAAAAGATTTGATAAAGGGAATAGTATCCAATGATATTGCTACATTAAGCAAAGCCATCACACTTATTGAAAGTACAAAACAGGAACACCAGCAGCTGGCCAATGAAGTTATAGAAAACTGTCTAAAACAAAAAAAACAAGCGTTTCGCATCGGAATAACAGGTGTTCCAGGAGTCGGAAAAAGTACATTTATTGAACGCTTTGGAAAAATGCTTACGGCTACGGGCAAAAAAATAGCAGTATTGGCCGTAGATCCTACCAGTAGTAAAAGCAGAGGAAGTATTTTGGGAGACAAGACCCGTATGCAAGAGTTGGTACTGGACCAAAACGCCTTTATTAGACCTTCCCCGTCCGGAGATTCCTTGGGTGGCGTTACGCGGAAAACTAGGGAGAGCATTATTCTATTGGAAGCTGCCGGGTATGATATTATTATTATTGAAACAGTGGGTGTGGGACAGAGTGAAACGGCCGTTCACGATATGGTAGATTTTTTTCTGTTATTAAAACTTGCAGGTGCCGGGGATCAATTACAAGGTATTAAAAGAGGTATCATGGAAATGGCAGATGCCATCGCCATCAATAAAGCTGACGGAGATAACATAAAGCCAGCAAAACAGGCTGAAGTTGAATTCAAAAGGGCCCTGCATTTATTCCCTCCAAAAGAAAATGGATGGACTCCCAAAGTCATGAGCTGTTCCGCGCTTAAAGACGATGGATTAAAAGAAATATGGGAAATGATGCAAAACTTTTACGATAGTGCCCAAATCTCCGGCGATTTCATCAAAAACAGACGCCTTCAAAATAAGAGTTGGTTGACCCAACATATTGAACTCATCCTGAAAATGGATTTTACCCAAAATCCCAAGGTAAAAAAACTACTGCCCATTTTAACCGAAAAGGTAATGGAGGGGCAATTATCCCCTTTTGCAGCAGCTGAAGACATTATCCGGGAATACAAGAACGGGTAAAGCTCCTTATATTTTACAAAACTAACTATGGATAAAAAACATAACTTTGCCATAAATCCTAATACAACCTAATGGATCCTATCACATCCTCACTACTATCTATAGTTGTTCCCTTGTATAACGAAGCTGAAAATGTAGCACTACTGACCACTAAAATCCACGAAAGTCTAGTGGGTTACAAGTACCAGATCATCTATATAGATGATTTTTCTACGGATGCCACTAAACAGATAGTGAGGGGAATGAATGACGATAAGGTGCACCTTATAGAACTTAAAAAGAATTATGGGCAAAGTTTAGCGCTTGCCGCCGGAATAGATTATGCAGAAGGGGAATATATCATCACCATGGACGGTGATCTGCAAAATGACCCGAGCGATATTCCACAGATGCTATCTTATGCAGTAGATGGCGAATACGATCTCATTACGGGCATACGACAAAAAAGAAAAGATTCGCTAGTTAAAAAAATACCCTCTAAAATTGCCAATTTCCTAGTTCGCAGAATCACTAAATTGGATATAAAGGATAATGGCTGTGCCTTAAAGGTATTTACTAGGGACATTGCCAAGGATTTGAATTTGTATGGCGAAATGCACCGTTTCATTACTTTATTGGCCCACCTGGAAGGCGCCCAAATAAAGCAAGTACCGGTTAAGCACCATGCTAGGCATGCAGGTGTTTCAAAATACGGTCTGGAACGCGTTTTTAAGGTAGTAGCGGATATGATGTTGCTCCTTTTCATAAGAAAGTATTTTCAACGCCCTATTCACCTGTTTGGTATTTTCGGTTTCTTGATGATTCTATTGGGTGTTTTGGTCAACATTTATTTACTAATTGTAAAGTTAGGGCTAGGAGAAGATATTGGCACCCGACCTTTGTTGATGTTTGGAATGATGTTTATTTTGGCGGGCATTCAATTGTTTACCATTGGTATTGTCATGGAGTTATTGATTCGCACATACTATGAATCCCAGAAAAAACGGCCATATCGTATCAAAAAAGTAAGTATAGGTGGCAAATCTGCGTAAGACGGGTATCACCCTATTAAAAATCCTTTTTAGCGCGGTATTGGTCTATTTTATCCTCACTAAAATTGATATTGATGAAATAGGGGAAACCCTTAAAAAGAGTAATCCTTTTTATATATTCATTGGGGCTATTTTTTTTCTACTTTCCAAGATTATCGCAGCCTTTAGATTAAACCGTTATTTTCATCAACTCGCTGTTTTTCTGACCCAAAAGAGCAATTTAAAACTGTATTTTCTGGGTATGTTCTACAATTTATTTCTGCCCGGAGGTATTGGTGGGGATGCCTACAAAGGCTACCTCATCAAAAAAAAATTTAATGTTCCTACGAAAAGGGTCGTAAGTGTTTTGGTGCTGGACAGATTAAGTGGATTACTGTTGCTTTTCATTTATGCCTGTTTATTGATTATCGCGTTAAATCATCGAATAATTGGGCAGTACCGATTACTGTTCTTCATTGGTATTCCATTGGCAATAGTAGTTTTCTGGATATTGAACAAGCGCTTTTTTAAGTATGTACTTCCTGTTTTCTGGGCCTCTTTTTTATATTCTGCAGGAGTTCAATTAGCGCAATTGGTCTGTATTTGGTTCATTATGTTGAGTCTGAATATCCAGACCGATCACATAGCGTATATGGTCATTTTTTTGGTTTCCTCCATAGTTTCTGTTTTACCCCTTACCATAGGCGGTATTGGCAGTAGGGAAGTTACTTTTTTTTATGGGGCATCACTTTTGGGGCTAAGCGAAACGGTATCTATTGGGATTAGCGTCATTTTCTTTTTGATAACAGCGTTGATATCGCTTGTAGGTATAGTATATCACTTTAAAAAAATAACCTTGTTGAAAGTTCCTGAACGATAAAGGCTTTTAATAAATTATTTTAAGTAAATCAAATGTCTTTTGTTCAGTACTTTACTCCTCGTATTAGGGTTTAGAAATTTCCCTTGTAGCCTTGTAATTCTGAACTGGTCCACAGAAATCTGCCGGTTCCAATCCAATCCTGCTTCTCTCAATTTTTCCAGTTCCTTATCATCTAGGTAAAGCCAAATGTTCTTTTGCGCTTTGATTACATCAAAAGTAGTTATCTGAACAGGATACCGATTATAAAAATCCAAAGCCCAGGTGTGCGTATCTGAAATCTTATAGATTTTATCGACAGAAATCCGTTCTTCCTTAATGATTTGAGCCATGGAGGAGCCACCTTGGTATTTCAATAAATTAGGATAAAAATGCAGATTCAGTACCATGTTCAAGAGCAATGCCGCACAGACCGAAATGGTAATCATACGGGAGTATCTATCCTCTTGCTTCATGGCATAATAGACTATTATTATGGCAGCGACTCCCAAAACCAGATAAGAAAAAATGTTTGAAAGTTTAAAAACGAAAAATGATATGAGCGATGCCGCTATAAATACCACACACAAGATAAAATATTGTCCTGCCATTAAATACTTTGTTGCCTTTTTCTTATCAAATCGATAGATGTCATACATATAGGAAGCCGTCAAAACAGAAAACAATGGAATCGTAATATTCAAATAGTGTGGCAGTTTAAATTGGGCAAAACTGATAATGATGAAAATGAGCGTAATACCTCCTATGGTCAGAAATTCATATTTTTCGTTATACTGAAATTTCAATTTGATAAATGTCTTGGTTCTGCACCAAAATGCCGTAAGTCCTAAAATAGTCCATGGCAGAAAGACCCATAAAAAAGTATGGAAAAAGAAGAGGTAATCACTACTGTTTTTTCCTATTCCCTCACCGCTCAAACGCTCAAAACTTTGCTCCCAAAAAATAAAGAAGATGCCACTTCTATTTGCTTTACCTCTAATTATTTTCTCAGGATGTAAATCAAATTGATGATAGTAAGCGTATAACATTGGGGCAATGGTCAATGTAAAAATCAAAATGGCCACCAGTATTTTCCAACTTAAGAAAGCTTTCCAATTTCGGGTATAGGCAATATGGCACAATATCGGCAACCCAATGACCAATAGTGCTATCTGCCCTTTGGTAGAAAATGCGATACCGGCCGCAAAAGCGCCCAAAACAATAGCTCCCAAGTTTCTGAGCTGAACGTATTTGGCCAATTGCCAAATGGAAAGGACGGAAAATCCGGTCAAAATAGCATCGGTACGTACGTCTATAGCACCAAGAACTATGGTTTGTGACGTCATAAAAACTAGCGCTGCAAGTTTACCGGTATGCCCATTGTACAACAGTTTCCCCAGTCCATAACAGCTGTATGCGCCTAGTAGGGTTGCTAAGATTCCCGGGATGCGGTATGCCCAATCATAAATCCCAAAAATCTTGAAGGACAGCGCGGCCAACCAATAGTGCATATGCGGTTTATCCAAATACTCGTTCGGCCCTTTGAACAAACTTAAGAAATCATTTTCCTGAACCATTCGCATGGCCATTACGGCAAATTGGGCGGAATCATTCTCAAATAAGGTGACGAACATCCCAACGATATAGACGAGAACTATCAATGACAGTAAGAACCAATACCTAAGGTTGGAAATCATAGCAGAAATTTCTGACGTGCAAATATAAATAACTTTATAAATACACATCCCAATAAAGAACCGATAGCAGCTCCGGTGATGATATCCAATGGAAAATGAACACCAATATAGACCCTACTAAGAGCCACTAGGGTAGCCCATACGAGCAAAATGTAGCTTATATATTTCAATTCCGTTTTGAGGATTGTCATGAAAAAAATGGCAAGCGCAAAGGAGTTTGCCGCATGTGCGGAAAAGTATCCGTATTGTCCGCCACAATAACTTTTCACCAATCTCATTTTTTCCAAAATATCCGGGTCATGGCAAGGGCGTAAGCGGCCAACGCCATATTTGAATAAATTACTTAACTGATCGGATACGGTAATCAATAACGCAACAGTAATTACCAGTGCAATGGTTTGTTTTAATCCCAATTTTCTAAAGGACAGTACTAGCAGAAATACATATAGCGGAACAGCACTTAACTTATGGGATATAAACTGCCAAATTGTATCAAAGGCCGGAGTACCCAGACCGTTCAGGTAAAGGAAAAATTCCTTGTCCAGCTCCAAGAGTGCGTCCAACATAAAACCTAATCTTCGTATCTGGAAATTTCGCGATCATAGAAAGCAGAGGCCGCATTGATCATATTTTCGGTCTCGGTCTCCAATTCCTTTTCATCTTCTTTGGAGAATTCCTCCAACCATTCCACTTCGTCATTTTCTAGATTGATGATGAATCTAGGATATTCAGTATGTACAATAAATATCGCTGAAGGGTAATCCGTATTATCGCCCAGTAAAAACTTTGGAACTTCCATAAGTGTTAAAAATTAAAAACTATAATTAAGTGCAGTTTAAAACGATTGTTGAACTTGATCGTGAATCAATTTTTTTGTCAAATAATTAAATCGAATATACAACATAATGGCAGATGCCGTGAGTCCGGTAAGCAATCCCAACCAAATACCTATACTCCCTAAACCGGTGTGCAATCCCGTATAATAAGAAATCGGAAAACCAATGACCCAATACGCTATGAAAGTAATCAAAGTAGGTATCTTAACATCTTGCAGCCCCCTGAGCGCTCCCAACACTACCACTTGAATGCCATCCGAAATTTGAAAGAACGCAGCTACCAAAAGTAACTGTCCCGCCAATACCAGTACTTCTGTAGTATCGTTTACATTCAAAACATCGTTCAAATCCAAATATAGTGTGGGAAACCAATTCCTGCCCCATAAAAAAAGTATGGCAAAAATGATTTCCAATAAAAAAGTCAAAAAGAAAATAGATTGTGCTATACGCCTTAATTCCTTAAAGTTCTTGAGTCCTTTTTGATTGCCCACACGAATCATAGCGGCCACTCCAAGGCCCATTCCAAACATAAATGTCATACTGCTCAGGTTTAAAGCTATCTGGTTGGCCGCTTGTGGGTTTTTGCCCAAAACACCGCTTAACCAAATAGCGGCCGTAAATATGGCCACCTCAAAGAACATTTGTAATGCAGAAGGAAACCCCAAAGCGATTATTTTTTTAATGACTTTACTCTCAATGGATAAAAAATTAAAACGAACCACATAGTCGTGGGTTTTTTTCTTGCTTCTAAGTAAGACCCATAGATAGCCCACCATCATAAACCTTGCTACCAAAGTCCCGATGGCCGCACCTACGACACCCAACTTTGGAAAACCGAACATTCCGAAAATCAAGACATAATTAAGTAGAATATTGACCACATTGGCAATAACAGTGGCATACATAGGATATCGCGTTTGTGACAATCCCTCTGAAAATTGTTTAAACGCTTGAAAAATAATCAGCGGAACCAAAGAGAAAGCTACAAGATCCAAGTATGGCATGGCCAATGCTACAACCTCTTCCGGTTGCTTCATTAAAAACATCAGGGGCTGTGCTAACAGAATCAATCCAAATAAAGAAAATCCTAAGATGGTACAAAGCACTAGGCCGTGTTTCAATGCTTTTTTTGCATTATTCTCGTTACCGGCTCCGTCCGCCTCAGCGACCAAAGGCGTAATAGCGGTAGAAAAACCTATGCCTAGGGACATGGCTATGAAAACAAAGCTATTTCCTAGAGATACGGCGGCCAACTCTGCTGTTCCCAATTGCCCTACCATCACATTATCGGCAAATTGGACAAAGGTGTGTCCCAACATTCCTAAAATAACAGGAACAGAAAGTCTTATATTATAGGAAAATTCTTTTGTATAGTTTTGGAACAAGGTAGTTTTTGGGGCAAAGATACTTTTTAAAGAAGATTGTTTTAGGGAAAGAAAGAATTTAAAAACGATAGCAAATTTGGCTTTTTGGGAAAATTCAAAATGTTGTAAGAAATTATATTTACTTTTAGAAAAAATTAGCTACACGAGATTTGAAAATTTCATTTGTCAATTAAATCTCGAACCACAAAGAAAAAACCGACCATGTCCAAAGACACATCGCACAAACTGCGGTATGCCATATTTATCCTAACGGTAGTTGTCACTATTATTTTGAACAATATCATTGTCCAACATAACATAGATTTACAGCTTTCCGATGCCAAGGTGATAAACATGGCGGGTAGACAACGCATGCTTAGCCAACGTATCGCAAAAGAAATTCTTTTAAAAGATGGTTTATCGGGTGATGAATCCAAAGATGAACTTAAGGTACTGGTCTCGGAGTGGGAAAATACCCATAACTTATTGAAATCAGGAGATGCGGGTATTGAAAATACGACTCAAGTAGATAGTCTTTTCCAGCAGTTAGAGCCTTATTATTCTCAAATATTACAGGCATCCGAGACGACACTTAAAGCTATTGAAACTTACCCGTCCGGAAAGGCAAAAGAGTACGTATTAAATTCGGAATCACACTTTTTGAAAATCATGGACCAGATTGTCATGGAATATCAAAAAAGCGCGGAAACCAAACTTAAGAAGACAAAAAATATTGTTTTACTATTATCATGTATTTCCATTTTAGTGCTTTTGGGTGAATTCATATTTATCATTTTACCTTTCTTCAACCGGCTAAATGAAAAAAATAGGGATCTGGCCCAAAGTAATGCCAGACTATCGGATTTTGCGCACATTACTTCCCATAATTTACTCGGCCCCATAAGCAACCTCAATAGCTTGCTACATATTTACAAGATAGTTCCTGAGGAAGAAAAAGAGGAAGTTATGGATAAATTTAAAAAAGTGACGGACGAGCTTAATTTGACCATGACCACCATGGTAGAGACATTAAGGACCCAAAATAATAACCATAAAAAGATACTTCCCATTGTACTTGACAAAGTGCTTTCCAAGACTAAAAAATTAATGGCATCAGAATTGGAGCATAACCATGCACGTATTAAAACCGATTTTGAATTGCATACAATAACTTTTAACAGGTTTTATATGGAAAACATTTTTAAGAATTTGATAAGTAATTCCATTAAGTTCAAAGCTCCGGACAGAGCCCCTGAAATTCACATAAGAAGTATGAAAATCAAAAATAGGCCTACCCTTATTTTTAAGGATAATGGTTTAGGCATAGATATGGAAAGGCAAGGGCATAAGCTTTTCGGGTTATTTAAAACTTTTCATAGAAACAAAAATGCCAGAGGCATTGGTCTATTTATGGTCCGTACCCAAATAGAAGCTTTGGGCGGCACTATTAGCGCTACTAGCAAAGTGAACGAAGGAACCACTTTCACAATAACTTTTTAAAGAACACCAGATGAGCAAACCTTTTTTGATATGTATCATAGATGATGATGATATTTATAGATATACGATTACCAGAAACTTAAAAGCCCTTAACATCTCCCAAAAAGTATTGATTTTTACGGATGGCGAAGAGGCCATTAATTTTATGATCGATAATGTGGGGAACAGTCAAAATCTACCCGATATTATTTTCCTCGACATTAACATGCCCATTATGGACGGGTTTGAATTTATTGAAGAATATGTAAAATTGAAACCGAGAGTGGGAAAGAAAATCTTAATCTATATGGTTTCTTCCTCCGTTAACCCGGTAGATATTGAAAGAGCGGAAGCCATATCCGAAATTTCCGATTATTTGATAAAACCCATTGAACGCAACAAACTCATTGGGCTTATCAAGAGTTTGGAACAAGAAGGTAAATTAGGTTAGCCCTCCCTAGTTTTAGCCTGATTCCAATAACCATCCATTTCCGCTAGTGACATCTCCTTTAGGGATTTGCCCATTTTCTTGGATTTTGCCTCTAGGTACTGAAAACGCTTGGCAAATTTTTTATTGGTGCGTTCCAAGGCGTTTTCAGGATTTATTTTCAAAAATCTGGCATAATTGATCATGGAAAAAAGCACATCTCCAAACTCATCCTCGATTTTAGCAACATCGCCATTTTTAAGCTCTTCTTGTAACTCTTCCAATTCTTCTTTCACCTTTTCAAAAACTTGCTGGGGTTCCTCCCAATCAAACCCAACGCCAGCTACTTTATCTTGAATTCGGTTTGCCTTGACCAATGCGGGAAGACTTCTTGGTACTCCTTCCAAAACACTTTTTTTACCCTCTTTCAATTTTATTTGTTCCCAATTCTGCTTCACCTCTTCTTCGTCCGCTACTTGAACATCACCATAAATATGAGGATGTCTGTTAATCAATTTATCACAAATTCCGTTTGCCACATCAGCGATATCGAATGTTTTGGTTTCCGATCCGATCTTGGCATAAAAAACAATGTGCAACAATAAATCTCCAAGCTCCTTTTTTACTTCCTCCAGATCATTATCCAAGATAGCATCGCCCAGTTCGTAGGTTTCTTCAATGGTTAGATGACGTAAGGTTTCCATGGTCTGCTTTTTGTCCCAAGGACATTGCTCCCTTAATTCTTCCATAATCGTCAATAACCTATCAAAAGCTTTGAGTTGCTGGGCTCTAGTGTTCATATATTCTTCTTTGATATCATTGTCCAAGCACACTTTTGATAAAACAAGCTTTGATCTGATATTTTGTACATTTAAAAAACAAAAATACCATTTAAAATAATCATCCATCAAAATCAAATACATCATGAAGAACATCTTTAAAAAAGAAGTAACCGATGAAGTTATCGACCGAATTGAAAACCTAACGCCAGAAACTCCAAACCTTTGGGGAAAAATGAATGTAGCACAGATGCTAGCGCATTGCAACGTAGCCTATGATATGACGTTCACCGATAAATATCCCAGACCCAAAGGTTTTAAAAAGTTTATGATTAAACTATTTGCCAAAAATCTGGTCGTAGGGCCCAAGCCCTATAAAAAAAACTTAAGAACAGCTCCGGAATTTCTCATTACAGATGAAAGAGATTTTCTAAAAGAAAAGGAATTATTGATCCATAACCTTAGAAAGACCCAGGAACTTGGGGAAGCACATTTTGAAGGAAAAGATTCTCACGCCTTTGGCCCTTTGACCGCTAAACAATGGAACGTTCTTTTCTACAAGCATTTAAATCATCATTTGGAACAATTTGGGGTATAAATTATCGGATTATTATCGTTCTGTTTGTTGATAAAAATTTGTATTCGATAAGCAATCTTAAAAATTCATCCTTTTTTTTCTAACTTACCTCATCAAACATTCATTGTAATAATGACGGCTTATCTTTTTGAATTTATAGGAACGGCAATGCTAATACTTATTGGAAATGGTATTGTTGCCAATTTGGTACTGAAAGAAACAAAAGGGGCCGATTTGGGCTGGGTCGGTATTTCCATGGGTTGGGGTATGGCGGTTTTCATCGGTGTTTTTATTTCGGCAGATGGGAGCGGTGCCCACATCAATCCTGCAGTTACCTTTGGCCTATCCATTGCCGGGAAATTTTCATGGGATTTGGTTCCCGGTTATATTATATGTCAAATACTTGGTGCCATGATGGGAAATCTTCTCGTTTGGCTCACCTACAAAAAACAATATGAAAGCACACAGGATACTGATGCTATCTTGGCCACTTTTTCGACTTCACCTGCAATCAGAAGTCCTTTTTGGAATATGGTTACGGAAATTATTGGAACATTCGCACTAGTCTTTGGTGTGTTTTTTATTGCTGGCGGTTCAGTAGGAGAAGAAACTATTTCTTTAGGGTCAATAGATGCTTTGCCCGTTGCACTTTTGGTAATAGGCATCGGTTTTGGACTTGGTGGCCCCACCGGCTATGCCATTAACCCTGCCAGGGATTTTGGACCAAGACTGTTACATGCGATCTTACCTATAAAAAATAAGGGGAAGAGCGATTGGCGCTATGCATGGGTTCCTATCGTTGGTCCGTTTATTGGGGCGGTAATAGCGGCCATGGCTTTCATGGCCTTACACTGACTTCGAAATCATAAAACATACAATAAGGCAAGCCATGACAGACCGAATCCCTAAATCCTCTACATATCTAAACCCTACTTTCCTCCTATTTCTTTTATTGAACCTAACCGTGCTAGGGCAAGAAAATACATTCACCGAAGAAGTACATACTATAACGGAAAATTACGATTCTGTTTGGGACGAATCCAAAGAAACAATTGTATTTACAGGGAGTTCCAGCATTCGCTTATGGAAGAATTTAGAAGAATCTTTTCCGCAACACCAGATTATCAATACCGGTTTTGGGGGTTCACAGGCTTCGGATTTATTGTATCATATTGATGATTTGGTCATTAGATACCTTCCCAGTAAAGTTTTTATCTATGAAGGTGATAATGATATTTTCTCCAAGAAGAGACCGAATAAAATTATTTTAACGACTGAGCAGATTATCCAACGTATCTGGTATCATAAGAATGATGCGCAAATCGTATTGATTTCTGCAAAACCCAGTATCAGCAGATGGAAATTGAGAGGAAGGTATAAAAGGTTAAATAGAAAATTGGAACGTTTAAGTCGAACAAACCCACTTTTGACCTTTGTAGATGTATGGAATCCGATGTTGAACGGACGGAAACCTAAAAAAGAAATTTTCATTTCGGACGGTCTTCATATGAATCAAAAGGGATATGACATTTGGTTTAATACCATGAAGCATTTAGTAGAGTAATTTTAATATAGAATAATGGCAAAAAATATCATAAGGATTTTTTTTTTAGTTGCTTTCATCTTGGCATTCACGGCATGTGAAGAAAAAAAGAAAAGGATACCGATGCCTGTTACCGACATGGCCAAAGTGAGTCTCATACCAAAACCATTGAAAATTATCCCCACAAACTCCGCATTTGCTTTAGATAGATATACCGCCATTTACACCCCAAAAAGCAACAGTGGTTTTGAGGAAGTAGCACTGTTCTTGGCGAAGAAATTAAAATCGAAAATCGATTTGGACATTCCCGTAAACACGGAGACGGAAAATCCTGTTGAACGTATTATTTATATCAATCAATCGGACAGTGTGGCATTGGAAAAACCGGAATCGTATGAACTATATATCAACCAAGACTCCATTATTCTTAATGCAAACACTCCGGAAGGAGCGTTTCGCGGCATTCAGACCTTAAGGCAGTTAATTCCAGAACAAAGCAATGACACCCTTGCAGAGCAGAAGATTTGGCCCGTACCCTCGGGAAAAATAATGGATAATCCTGTTTTTGCCTACCGAGGTTCCATGTTAGATGTAGCCCGACATTTTTTTAGCGTGGAGGACGTAAAAAAATACATTGACCTTTTGTCCTACTATAAAATAAATGTTTTGCACCTGCATTTATCCGATGATCAAGGTTGGCGTATTGAAATAAAGTCTTGGCCAAAATTGACCGAAATAGGTGGTAGTACAGAAGTTGGGGGCGAATCAGGTGGTTTTTATACCCAAGAGGATTATAAAGAAATTGTCCGTTATGCCGCCGAACGTTATATGACCGTTATTCCTGAAATTGATATGCCCGGTCATACAAATGCAGCCTCCGTCTCCTACCCAATTTTGAACGGAAATGGCAAAACACCAAAATTATATGAAGGCATGCGGGTAGGTTTCAGCACTTTTGACACTAGGAAGGATACTGTTTACAGTTTTATTGATGACGTAGTACGAGAAATATCCGCAATAACGCTAGGTCCCTATTTTCATATCGGGGGCGATGAAAGTCATGTGACCAAAAAGAAAGACTATATATTTTTTGTAAACAAGGTCGAGAAAATAGTCCAAAAATATGGCAAGCGAATGATAGGGTGGGACGAAGTGGCTGTAGCTGACGTGGATTCGACCTCAATTTCGCAGTGGTGGAAGAGCGAAAAAAATGCAAAATTGGCAATTCAGAAGAATATGAAGATGATTGTATCACCTGCCAATAAAGCATATTTGGATATGGAGTATGATACGCTATCCAAACACGGATTGCATTGGGCGGCCTACATTCCCGTTGACACGGCCTATATTTGGAATGCGGAAACCTATGGCAATATTCCTATGGAAAACATATTGGGGGTCGAAGCACCATTATGGTCGGAGACCATAAGCACTATTGAGGAATTGGAGTATTTGGCTTTTCCCCGTATTATTGGTTATTCCGAATTGAGCTGGTCTACTATAGAAAATAGGGATTGGGAAGATTATAAGGTGAGATTGGGCGATCAAGCTCCTTATTTGGATAGAATGAATGTTAAATATTATCCTTCCCCTCGTATTGATTGGAAAAAAAGCAAGTTCACTTATAAAACCATAGAAAAGGATTAGTTAAAAAAAGCTGTCCAAAATGGAATAAGAAAATAGACCTTTTTGGACAGCTTTTTTTGATTTTCTACTTTTTCATTCCAGGTAATCCTTCAGGCTTTATGGTTTGCCAATTAAATTTTCCGGCTTTTTTAGTGACCGGCCATACTTCATCCAAGGTATCGGCATCATATACTTTACCATTTTTAATAACGTGGCTCAGCGTATTGGTATGGCGAAGATTTTCTATTGGGTTATCCTTTAAAACAACAATGTCTGCCAGTTTTCCAGGTTCAATGCTCCCTAAATCCCCATCGAGACCAAGTGCCTCTGCTCCAATAATCGTAGCGACCCTCAACGCATCATGAGTAGCCATTCCACCGCTGCCTACCGACCATAACTCCCAATGAAAACCGAGACCTTGTAGCTGTCCGTGACTGCCCACGCCACCAAGACCATCGGCCTCTATAAGGTCTTTCATAAATTCTGCATGTTTTTTAAATATATGCTCCTCGTCCATAAACCAACCCGGTCTTCTCCTACTCTTTCTTGCCAATTCTTTATAAGGTGTAAAATATTGCAGTTTTTCGTCTCCCCAAACATTTTCCCTAGAGTAGTAATAATTTTCTGCCCATGGACCACCATAAGAGACCAACAAAGTGGGCGTAACGGCCATTTTTGATTCGGCAACCGTTTTTATCACATCATCATAAATAGGATAAATGGGGAAAGAATGTTCATGACCGGGATATCCGTCCAATAACTGCGTCATGTTCAGTTTAAAATCAAGTCCGCCTTCCGTAGTAGGCATTAATTTTAATTCTTTACAAGCCTCAATAACCCATTGTCTATGTTGCCTATTACCTACCCTATACATTTTGATGGATTTGGTATCGTAGTAATTGCTATACTGTTTTAAGACCTCTTTGGTATGTTCCAAACTTTCCAGATTATAGCCCCAATAGCCCAGACCAGGCCCGGTACTATATATTCTAGGACCATCTACTATACCCGCTTCTACCATATCGGAATAGGACAATACATCTGTAGTTCCTGTTTGGGGATCACGTGTGGTAGTTACACCATATGCTAAATTTGCCGCATACATCCATACTTGATTTTTGTGTACGCCCCATGCGGGTCTCAAATGCGCATGTACATCTACAAAACCAGGCATCAACGTTTTTCCGGTAACATCTATTTCCTTTGTGCCTTCCGGTATGTTGAGACTGCCGGAAGCACCTACCTGTTTGATTCTATTATTCTCTATGAGAATATCCCCATTTTCAATGATTTCTTTTCCCTTCATCGTGAGGATACGACCACCCCTTAATACCAAAGTACCTTCTGGAATATCTTTTTTGTAGGAAACGTTTATTTTAAATTCATCGGCCTTAAACTTATTTTGCTTTTCTTTTTTAGCTACCGTATCTACTTTAGTACTATCCTTATCAATTTCCTTCTGCTCGATAGCCAAACTGTCCTTATATTTTTTCCCTTTTTCCACATCATATCTAAAATGACTGGAACCCAAGGACCAGTGTACTTTTTTACTATCCGATGACCATGCGGGAAACTCTCCCCCAATAACGGTAAGTTTCATGGCAGGAAACGAGGCCTTATCCGCTTTTTTTAATGATATCACGGGAGTTTTTCCGTACTTGGGAATAGCGCTCAAATAAATATCGTTATTAATTTTTGCCATTGCCGTCGTACCATCAGGAGAAATTTTGATAACACTTGGTCTGGAAGATTTTTTATCTTCCGCACCAGCTTCTTGGGGTAGTGCGTGATGATGCCCAAAAGCATCTTGGGAACCATAGGTGACAATTCCTTTTATTTCCACATGCGTTTTCTCATCGGTTCCGTCCCATCGGATCGATTTTAAGCCTTTTGCGGAATCGGTCAGATAAATGCGATTATCTTTTTTGGTAAAGTGAGGCTGCATTCTTCCCTTGGATTTATCAATGAAGTTGATTTCGCCCCCATCGGCATCAATCCATACCAAATCTTCCATAATGGCAGATGACTGTAAGCCTAACAAATCTTGAAAGGATTGCGTGGTTCCCCTGTGAAAAGCGATTCGGTTTGCGTTATAAGCAAATTCAGGATAGGTATAGATTCCCGTTTGCGGAGTTAATTGGGTCAGTTTTTTTCTTCCCGATACATTGATTTTATATAAATGCCCACCACCTTCTTTCCATGTAGTGAAAACAATATATTTACCATCCGGTGACCACGAAGGTTGTGCCTCTATAAAATCATGATCTGTTAGACGCATTGGAGTCCCATTGGGAAAATCCATCAGATACAATCGGTTTAAGGCCGTAAAGGTTAATTTAGTGCCGTCCGGTGAAGGTTTAGCATCCCTAATTTGCGTGGCAAATCCTTCTTTTTCGTCGGTTATCGGATATTTAAAAGTGAGTTTAGGTCCCATATCCAAATTAACATCCACGGAAAAAGGTATTTCTTTTGCGGTATTGTCTTCCACCGAAATAGAATGAATCTTACCTCCATAAGATGCTATAATATTTTTACTGTCGGGCGTAAAGGACATAGCGGGCAAAACGCCCAATGGGGCAATGGATTCCTGTTCATCTCTCTGAACGGGGTACGCCAACCAACGCTCGTCTCCTGTTATTAGATTTCTTAAAACCAGACCTGTTTTGTCCTCAAATCTACTGCCATATACCAAATATTTACCATCTGGAGATAACGTGGGGGTAAATGCGGAACCGTATTTTGATGTGATAACAGCCATATCGGCATCTTCCATATCATACGTTCCTACTTGATATTGAGGTAGTTGCGCATTATAATTCCACGCCCTATTTCGTTGGGAAAAATAAATTAATTTCCCATCGGGACTCACAGCGGGATCAATAGCCTTTAAATTCTCAGGTTCAGAAATAAGCTGACTCCCCGAACCACCTTCCTTGGAATAGATATGCAGTTTTATATTTCTCTTTCCTTTTGATGCAATAATATAATCACCATCCGGTGTCCATTCCGCAGCAAAAAAGTTATGGCTTTTATGTTCGGATATTTGTTTGTCCTTTTTGGTTGCCAAATTCATGGTCCAAACATTATCCGAGCCGCTTTTGTCCGAAATGTAGACCAAGCTTTTACCATCTGGACTAAATCTGGGATGTACTTCATAGGCCATTCCTTTGGTCAGGGCGGTTGCTTTACCACCCGCTACTGGAACGGTATATAAATCCCCCATCAAATCAAAGACTATCGTTTTGCCATCTGGACTCACATCCAAGGAAATCCAAGTACCGTTGTCCGTTGTAAATGAAATATTTCGTTCCGGTTCCAATGGGAGTTCCTTGGTCGCTTTTTTGTTTTCTTGTGCTATACCTATTAGCGAAAATAGCAATGAGATGTGAAGTAATTGTTTCTTGAAGTGCATGTAAAGTATATTTAAAATTAGCCGCTTAAATATAATCAATGGTTTTGGCTTTTGAGCAAAGAAAAAGCCCTAACATGGTCAGGGCTTTGATTATGGGTATCAATAGGTTTTATTCATCTTCGTCATCCCCACCATCCTCGGAAGAGAAATCGGTGATTCCCTTTTCTGTCAATAGATTATACCATTGAATTATTTTTTTTATATCGCTTGCATACACCCTGTCCTCGTCATAGTTTGGTAGTATTTCAAAAAAGTACTCTTCCAATTTTATTTTTTCCGCTTTATGCCCAACAGCAGTTTTCCCTCCTTTTTCCTTTACCTGGATTTTTTGAAAAACTTCCCTGAGCGGTAACTCTTCCTCCAAGGTATAAATAGCAATTTCCGAGAGTACGCTGACATTATTTCTAAGGCCTACGCTCACTTTCTTACCATCTAACAAAGATTCCGCAACAAAGCCGGTTCTTGTCTGGGTTATTAACTTAAAAAGTCCTGGTTTTCCAGCAATTGACAATATTTTATCCAAAGCCATAGTAATTCTTGAGTTTTAGGGTGGCAAATATTAAATTTTTCCAGTAATAATCCTCGGTATTTAACGTCCTTTTTTCATTGCAGGAAAACGCATTTTGTAGTCCACCTTAATTTTCCCTTTTGAAATATTGTTCAACCGGGCTTTGATCAATCGCTTTTTTAGGGAAGAGAGCTTATCCGTAAACAAAATACCTTCTATATGGTCATATTCGTGTTGAATAACGCGAGCCAATAAACCATCATATGTTTGTTGCCTTTTCTTAAAATTTTCATCCCAATACATAATGTTGATGGTTTCCTTTCTATTCACATCCTCACGAACATCCGGTATGCTCAAACACCCTTCGTTAAAGGCCCATTCTTCTCCTGTCTCATCTTCAATTTTAGCATTGATGAAAACCTGTTTAAAACCATTCAATTGTTTTTGTTCCTCGGCGCTTAAATCCTCGTCATCCGAAAACGGGGTGGTGTCAATTACGAACAAACGAATAGGCAATCCTATCTGTGGAGCCGCCAAACCTACCCCGTTGGCATTGTACATGGTCTCCCACATGTTACCAATAAGTTCTTTTAGATTGGGATAATCTTTATCGATATTAGAACCCACTTTTCTCAAAACTGGGTCTCCGTAGGCTATAATGGGTAAAATCATCTAAATACTTTTCAAATAATCCTGTAATATAATTGTGGCACTGATTTCATCTATCAGTGCTTTATTCTGCCTTTTCTTTTTACTTATTCCGGCATCCAACATCGTTTGGAAGGCCATTTTAGAGGTAAATCTTTCGTCTTGTCTCCGTACCGGTATTTGCGGGAAAAGTTTCCTTAGTTTTTCCAAAAAAGGTGTTATCAACGCTTCGGATTCAGATGGTGTATTGTTCATCTGTTTGGGTTCTCCAATAACGATCGTATCCACTTTTTCATCTTTTAGATATCCTGCCAAAAATTCAAAAATAGTTTCGGTCGGAACGGTCTTTAGACCAGAGGCAATTATTTGTAGCTCATCGGTCACGGCAATTCCCGTACGTTTCGCTCCAAAATCCAATGCAAGAATTCTTCCCAAAATCAATTTTTGGCAAAAATAAAGGATAATTTGTTATAAGAAGTGTAACTAATCGCTAATTCATATTCTTACCGCTATATTTGCCAAAATTTTTATACCACAATGACCGAATTAAGAAAGACCATAGAAAAAGCTTGGGAAAACAGGGAACTTTTAAAAGAGGATAACACCCAAAATGCCATACGGGAAATCATAAATCTCATCGATGCCGGGAAACTGAGATGTGCAGAACCAACAACCAATGGCTGGCAAATAAACGAATGGGTAAAAAAGGGAGTTGTACTTTATTTCCCCATTCAAAAGATGGAGACTCTGGAAGCGGGGATTTTTGAGTATCATGATAAGATGCCCTTAAAGAAAGGCTATGCCGAAAAAGGTATTAGAGTTGTTCCCAATGCGGTCGCAAGACATGGTGCTTACATCTCTCCAGGCACTATTTTAATGCCAAGTTATGTAAATATTGGGGCTTATGTTGACGAAGGTACCATGGTGGACACATGGGCCACCGTAGGCAGTTGTGCGCAGATCGGTAAAAATGTTCATTTAAGCGGTGGCGTTGGTATTGGTGGCGTTCTGGAACCGTTACAAGCAGCTCCGGTCATCATAGAGGACAATGCTTTTCTAGGCTCTAGAAGTATTGTTGTAGAGGGAGTTAGAATTGAAAAAGAAGCCGTTTTGGGTGCGAACGTTGTGCTGACCGCTTCTACAAAGATAATTGATGTAACGAAAGAGAAACCAATAGAAATGAAAGGTAGGGTTCCCGCACGTTCAGTTGTTATACCAGGGAGTTATACAAAGAAATTTCCTGCAGGTGAATTCAACGTGCCCTGTGCATTGATTATTGGAACCAGAAAAGAAAGTACCAATAAAAAAACCTCTTTGAACGACGCATTGAGAGAATATGATGTAGCGGTGTAAAATTTGTAGGAAAATTAAGTAAAATATACTTTTTTACTTTTTTTTTAGTTATAACTTTGTTAGACTTAATAAGAGAACCTACTTATTTGGATTTTTATGACTACCGGGACAGAAAAATTAAGTGCTTTGATCATTACCTATAATGAAATAGGTTATATAGAAAAGTGTATTGAATCCATAAGTTTTGTCGATGAGATACTTGTCGTCGATTCTTTTAGCACGGATGGCACTTATGAGTTTTTGGTAGCACATCCAAAAGTGAAGGTCATCCAAAATCCTTTTGAAAATTTTACGGCGCAAAAGTCCTTCGCTCTAAAACAAGCTTCAAACGATTGGGTTCTTTTTCTGGATGCCGATGAAATTGTAAGTTCTGATTTACAAGAAGAGGTTTTGGATACGATTTCAGCACAGAAAGACATAGTTGCCTATTGGTTTTACCGCCAATTTATGTTTCAGGATGAAAAATTAAGATTCAGTGGTTGGCAAACTGACAAAAACTACAGGCTTTTTAGAAAAAGTAAAGTCAAATTTTCTGATTGTAAAATAGTGCATGAGACGCTGGACGTTGATGGTGATTCCGGTATTTTTAAAGAGAAATTAACACACTATTGCTACAAAAACTATGAAGACTACAAAGGTAAAATGCTAAAATATGGCAGACTTAAAGCAATTGAAGCATTCTATACCGAAAAACATTTCAACTATATCATGATGTTATTAAAGCCTAGTTGGAAGTTTTTTAATCATTATATTCTGAGATTAGGTATTTTGGATGGTCAAAAGGGATTCACTATTTGCTATCTTAACGCACTTGGTGTTCTAGAAAGATTCAGGGAATTGAAACGTTTAGAACAAAAGAACAAACTAGCATACTATTTGGTAATGCCATAGTACGTCCAAACTCGCTTCTCGCTTTTGGTCTTTTTCCTTATCCTTAGATTTTTTGCAATAGACTCCGGAGTTTTATAACCTCTTTTATGGTCTAAATGAACACAGACAGCACTATATCTTAATTGCTTGGATTTTATACCAAAGTTAAAAAGTCGTTCCCCAAGCTCCCTATCTTGACCTCCATACTGCATACGCTCGTCAAAACCATTCACATTCATGATGTCTTTTTTCCATCCTGAAGAGTTGTGTCCGTTCCAACTTGCATTAGTTGGGGTAATCCAGTTCAAAAACTTGGATATAATACCATTCGCAGTAAGTTTATTGTTCTTAAATGTTTGGGGAATTCCTTTCTTTTTTAACCAATTGATATTAAAACAAAGTTGTTTTTCAATATCCTCTAAACTAATTAGCTTAGAAATATTCATAGGCAACATATAATAACCTCCTGAAATAAAATAGCCTGGTTTTTTGTTGATGTAATGAACCTGGACAAAATCATCTCTAGGTATACAATCACCATCGGTCATGATGATATACTCTGCACGACAAGCTAATACGGCTTTGTTCAAAATTCTGGATTTTTGGAACCCATCATCGTCCTGCCATACATGAACAATAGGGAAAAAGACTTTTTTGGAAAATTCATCTATTAAGTCCTTTGTAGCTGGTTTTGAACCGTCATCAGCAATGACAACCTCGAAGTTTTTGAATATTTGTTGGTTAAAGCCCCAAAGCACTTTTTTCAACCATTCCTCTGCATTGTATGTACTTACAATAACAGATATTTTGGGTTTATCTTTTTCCGTTAGGTTCATCAGGTCAAAAATATAAAAGTCTAATCATATATCTTTGTTTTCCATAAAATATAGATTTCATGCTCAAAAAAATAGGATTAGGTATTCTAAAAAAAATGAAGTTCTTACCGGCTCCCTTTTACATGAAAGTATTTTATGAGTATTATTCAGGAAAAAAACTGGATTTGAACAATCCGGTCGAATTTAATGAAAAACTGCAATGGCTTAAGGTGTATTATAGAGTACCTATCCTAAGTCAACTAGTAGATAAATATGATGTTCGTGATTATGTAAGCAAGAAAGTAGGTGCTCAATATTTAAATGAACTTATAGGTGTTTACCATAAAGTCAATGAAGTTAATTTTGACACTTTGCCGAATAAATTCGTTTTAAAGGCTACTCACGGTTATCACTTTAATTTATTGGTCAAGGATAAGAAAAAATTAAATAGGAAAAGAGCGCGTTTTTTGATGTATAAGTGGATGTCAAAAAACCAATACTGGCGCGGAGGTTTGGAATGGGCATACAAAAATGCAAAGCCAAAAATTATTATCGAACATTTTCTTGAGGAAATCGGTAAAGATGATATTAATGATTATAAGTTCTTCTGCTTTAACGGCGTTCCAAAATTTTTACATGTAGATACGGATAGAGGCTCAAATCATTCCAGGGCCTACTATGATTTGAATTGGAATAAATTACCTATAAAACATGATAGCATAAGTTTTATTGATGGCAAAACCGAAAAACCTTCCAATTTTGATGAAATGGTTGAAATTGCAACTAAGTTGGCCAATAAGTTTCCCTTTGTGCGCGTAGATTTATATAACCTAAACGGAAAGATAGTATTTGGTGAAATGACTTTTTATCCCGCAGATGGTCGTTTAGAATTTAAACCTGCTCAATACAATAAAATTATCGGTGATTATATTACTTTGCCTAAAATTCCAAAAGGGCAAAAATATATTACAACGCTCGAATAAATTCTATGAAAATAATTAAAGAACTACCCATTTCATTATTTACTAGATGTCTTCTAACATTAATGCCATTATCAAAACTAAAACGGGTAAAATCAACACAAGTTCCCGTTATTGTGTCCCTTACCTCCATACCTTCTAGAATTAGAACATTGCACCTTGTAATAAGAAGTTTGCTAAATCAAGATACCTCTCCAAAAAAAATTGTGCTATGGCTCAATGAAAATCTCAAACCGGTTATACCAAAGAAATTAAAAAAACTAGAAGGAGATTTATTTGAAATAAAATATTCTCAATTAACCTGTTCCCACAGGAAATTGATTCATTCATTACAAGAGTTTCCAAACGAAATTATAGTCACGTGCGATGATGATTTAATGTATCGTAGGAATTGGATATCCTTGTTATATAAAGAGCATCAAAAATTTCCAGAGAACATAATTGCTAATCAAACAAGCCATATCAATTTTGATGATAGTAATAAGCCATTACCTTTTAAAAAATGGAGGAAAGAATTCATAAATAAATTCAACCCAAAAGCCTTGGTGCCCATTGGAGCTTGGGGAATTCTATATCCACCTAATTCTTTGCACCAAGAAACAACGAACATAATTCTATTTTTAAAATACGCACCAAAAGCTGATGACCTTTGGTTCAAGGCAATGGCAATCTTGAACAATACTATCTCTAGACAAGCCGAAAATGTTCCCAAAGAACCGATTCCGATTGGAGGAACTCAAAAAATAGCATTAAAACGAGATAATTTGGGGTTGGATAAAAATACCTTACAATGGGCAAAACTAGAGGAAAAGTACAGCCTTAGTGCGCTAATTTTAAATGAAGACTGATAATGCAACCTGAAATCAATAGAGCTATTGAAGTTTTATCCGTTGGCGGTCTTATCCTCTACCCCACGGATACCGTTTGGGGAATAGGTTGTGATGCTACAAATGAAGAAGCAGTAAGTCATTTACACAATCTCAAAAAGATAACAACATCAATACCTTTGGTTTGTATTGTCGGAAACGATGCCATGCTCGAAAGACATGTGGAAAATGTTCCCGATTTAGCTTATGATATCATGGACCTCTCCGAAAAACCTACAACTATCATTTATGATAAACCCAGAGGAATTGCCAAAAACATAATAGCACAAGATGGTACTTTGGCCATAAGGGTTGCATCGGATAAATTCTGTCAATACCTTATTACTAAATTTAAAAAACCTATCGTTTCCACTTCCGCAAATGTATCTGGCAGGCCCGTTCCAAAATCTTTTCAAGAAATAGACAAAGCCATTTTAACAGGTGTGGACTATGTGGTAAATTTGCATCAGGATAAAAAGAATAGCCACACTTCTGCCATCATCCGATTGGGGAACAATGGCGTTGTAAAAGTTGTTCGCGAATAATGCAATGCAAGAGGAATACCACAAGAGAGCTTTATCAAAATCAATTTTCAATACCATATCCGATGCCGCTGAGGAACTCTCTCTGGATTGTTATGTCATTGGAGGTTTTGTGCGGGATTATCTGTTGCAAAGAGGAATACCCGAAGATATAGATATTGTTGCCGTAGGCAGTGGTATTGCCCTCGCGGAAAAAGTAGCTTCTAAATTAGAAGGTAAGCCCCAGGTTTCGGTTTTTAAGAATTTTGGGACCGCTATGGTCAAAAACCAAGATATAGAATTGGAATTTGTTGGTGCCCGCAAGGAGAGTTACAATAGAAATAGCCGCAAACCTATCGTAGAAAATGGTACGCTTGCGGATGACCAAAAAAGAAGGGATTTTACCATTAACGCCCTTGCCTTATCCCTAAATAAAAACGACTTTGGCAAGTTGCTAGATCCTTTTAACGGAATATCGGATTTGAAAAATCAAATTATCCGCACACCGTTGGAGCCGGGCATTACCTATTCCGATGATCCGTTACGTATGATGCGCGCCATTCGTTTTGCTTCTCAACTTGGTTTTAAAATCGAATCGAAATCTTTAGCGGCCATTTCCGAAAACAAGGAGCGTCTTAAAATCATTTCCAACGAACGTATTGTAGACGAATTGCACAAAATTTTATTGTCCAAAAAACCTTCTGTAGGCCTGGCATTACTTCACAAAACAGGATTATTACCTATAATTCTGCCAGAGTTGACAGCACTTCAGGGCATTGAAGAAGTAGAAGGTCAAAAACATAAGGACAACTTCTGGCATACCCTGGAAGTGGTGGATAATATTGCTGAAACTACGGACAATCTATGGCTTCGCTGGGCAGCCCTACTACATGACATTGGTAAAGCACCGACCAAAAAATTCCATAAAAAAATTGGGTGGACCTTCCACGGGCATGAATTTGTAGGTTCCAAAATGGTCTACAAGTTGTTCAAACGACTACATATGCCGCTCAATGAGAAAATGAAATTTGTTCAAAAAATGGTCATGATGAGTTCCAGGCCCCAAATACTGTCCGAAGATTTTGCGACAGACTCTGCTATTAGAAGATTGGTTTTTGATGCCGGAGACCATGTGGAAGATCTGATGACCCTTTGTGAAGCGGATATCACCACAAAAAATCAAAAAAAACAACGCAGGTATAAAAACAACTTCAAAGTAGTCCGTCAAAAAATAAAGGAAGTAGAAGAACGTGATCATATTCGTAATTTCCAACCACCTGTTAGTGGGGAAGAAATTATGGAAACTTTTAATCTAAAGCCATGCAGGGAAATTGGTATCATTAAAGAGGCCATCAAAGAGGCAATATTGGAGGGGGAGATTCCCAATGAATATGAAGCCTCAAAGGCATTTATGATAAAAAAGGGACAAGAACTGGGGCTAACACTGAACGGGTAACATGAAAATACACTTCCGAAAAATTGCGAAAGTAACGTTGGTTTTGGTCTATTTGGTCATTGTAGCAGGTGCCGTGGTACGCATGACGGGAAGTGGCATGGGTTGCCCCGATTGGCCAAAATGTTTTGGCTATTACATCCCGCCAACAGATGCAGAAACGCTGGAATGGAAACCGGAAAAAACCTTTAAAAAAGGGCAAGTTATCATTTTGGACAAAACCCTGAAAGTTTCAAAATCGGACATTACCACAAGAACAATATATAACTCCAATAATTGGGAACCTTACACCAAACATGACTATGCCATTTTTAATGTTTGGCATACTTGGATAGAATATATCAATAGGCTTTTTGGAGCGCTGGCAGGACTCGCAACACTTATTCTAGCAGTGATTTCTCTTTTATATTGGAAGGAAAAAAAGCGTGTCACCCTATTATCCTTTCTAGTAGTCTTGGGAATGGGTTTTCAGGCCTGGCTGGGAGCTACAGTGGTCTATTCTGTATTGGAACCGGTAAAAATAACAACGCATATGATTATGGCCTTGATAATTGTTGCCATGCTGCTGTATATCATCCATAATGCCAATACAAAGGATAAGAACATTGTCCACGACAAAACCTTTTTTAATGTTGCACTTTTTGCGCTAGGCTTAACTTTGGTTCAAATTGTTTTGGGTACACAAGTTCGTCAGTTTGTGGATGAACAAATAGATACCGTTGGGGAAGAAGCTAAAAATCTATGGTTGCAAAGACCCACGATTCAATTTTATGTTCATCGTTCGTTTTCAATTTTAGTAGTGCTAATCAATTTCTATCTCTTCTACAGGGTCAGAAAATACAGGCTAAATCATCCTAAAATGAATTGGGTCCTGATTTTATTGATAGTAGAAGTACTAACCGGGATGGCCATGTATTACCTAGACTTTCCTTTTGCCAGTCAGCCCTTGCACCTTATTCTGGCTTCCGTACTTTTTGGAGTACAATTCTATATTGTTTTAGATGCCTTAAAGTCTAAAAGGAGTTATAAAACTTCGTAACTTTGCCCTCCCATAAAATTTGAGGTATGGTATATAAAATCAGGATAATTCTAGATGCCGAAGAAGATATCTTTAGGGATTTGGAAATAGAGGCACACAATACTTTAGAGGATTTTCATAATAGCATTACCCAAGCTTTTGGTTTTCTTGGGAGCGAAATGGCATCTTTCTACACTTGTGACGAACAATGGAACCAACAGGACGAAATTGCCCTATTTGATATGAGTGAAAATGGTTCTGACGTGAGGTTGATGAACGAAACGTTTTTGGAAGATATACTCACCGAAAAAACGCCGAAACTTATTTATGTTTACGATTTCTTGAACATGTGGACGTTTTTAGTCGAACTGGCGGATATAGTGGAAAAAGAAGATGGTAGAGCGTATCCCAACGTACTTTTCAGTTTTGGGGAACTACCTGAAAATCCACCGGAAAAAAACTTTGAAGCAGAAAATAAAAACCAGGAAATAGATTTTGATGATACTTATGACAGTTATGAAGATCTTGATTTTGACGAAAACTGGAATTGAAAAACCCGCCGGTAATCGATAACATAAAACCACCTTTAACCTTTAACCTTTAACCAAAATATGCTAAACCTCTACAGCACACAAATAGAAAGCATCTCCATTCATAGAGTGGGCAATAAAAATAAGAATGAAGGTGTATTCTTGTCTGCGGAGCCCTTTGCGCTTAACGATGAAACTACGGGATTATTGAAAGAGTATTTCTTCAAGCCCTTTAGGGAAAAGGAAGAAAATTACTTTAAACTGAGCAATGAAGTAGACGTTGAATTTAACGAGCTGCATAAAATAGTCTCGGCAATTTTTTTAGAACCGGCTTCGGTACATCTTAATTCAAAAAAAATAGCAACGCATCTTTTTGACCAGTCCAACCATCCACACATAAAAAGTGGGGAAGTTTATGTGGCGCATTTGTCCAATATCATGTTGGATAATAAAAAAGTAGAAGCCGTAGGTATTTTTAAAAGTGAGTTGAAACACGATTTTCTGCAATTTCAGGAAAAAGGGGGAAATCTGGATATTTTGGTACAGCAGGGCATTAATATCAATAAACTGGATAAAGGTTGTCTTATTTTTAATGTTGACAAGGAGGAAGGCTATAAAGTGCTTTCGGTGGATAGCAATAAATACGATACCAAATACTGGTTGGAAAACTTTTTGGGAGTTGATGCCTTGGCAGATGAAAATTTCTATACCAAAAACTATTTAAAGTTCTGTCAGAACTTTGCAAAAGATGTGGTTTTACCTGCGGAGGACAAGCAACAGGAAGTCCTCTTTATGAATAGGGCCGTTAACCATTTTGCAAAGAACGATGCCTTTGAGGAAAGTAATTTTTTAAACGAGGTTATTGAAAATCCGGAACTTATTCCCGAGTTTAAACACTATAAAGTGGAAAAGGGACCCAAGTATAGCATTGAGGATGTTTCCAACTTCGATATTGCCAACAAAGCAGTTTCAGACGCACGTAAAAAGATTAAAAACGTCATCAATTTAGACACGAATATCCAAATCAAGATGGATTTCATCAATCCGGAATCTGCCGAAAAATTTGTTGAAAAAGGTTGGGACGAAGAGCGTCAAATGTACTATTACTTGGTGTATTTTAACAAGGAGCAAAAATCATAAAAGAGTTAGGGTTTAGAAAAATCAAAACTAATTACGCGCTACTGAAAACGGACGACATCTAAATCTTGATATTGTTCTCCATGATTTGTTTCATACTCACATCTTCATAATTACGGCGTACAAAACTTAGCGCATTGTCCAATACATCTCCCATGGTAGTGCACGTTTTAAAATTTAAATCACCCGTGAGTTCATGAATCTGTTCCTTTAGTAAATCAATGTTGGGAGCTGTAGATATGGTATCGCCCTTACAAATAGAACGTAGTTTTTTAATCCGATTACCGGAACTCAAAATACGCTTGGCAACAATAGATCGTTCTTCCAATTTATACTGATCTACGGAATCCCGTAACAATTTATGGCGGACCAATTCTACCATTTGATAGTTCTCCTTGAAAAACTGTGGCCTGTAGACTTTTAGTTTGCCTTCAAAACACTGTTGATCAAAGTCGATAGCCCTTATTTTGTACACCACATGGTCAAAATCATGCGTAGGAACGATTACATAATTATAAGATCGCATGTCACCCAACAACCTGATCATACAACGCTCATTAAACTTCACGAACTCCTTTGCCAATTGCGCTTTCTCCGGTTCTGAACATTTTGGAAGCATGGTTTTTATAAACTCATCTCCTGGAATTCCAGCAATATGTTCTTCAATCAACGTATCCTTATAGACTAAAAAGTTTAAGTTGTACGGAGACAACATATGTTCCAATTCCAGCCCGTAAATACGGGAAGCATCTGTCTTCTTAATGTAGAAATAAGTAAAATTATCATTAAGAATATTTCTGATTTTAATACGAAAAGGTTTGGAATTCCCAAAGGTGCAAAAATCCACCGCATCCACATTTAGATACTGATGAATATTGTTGCTACCATCGGAATGCAATATGGAATATACTTTTTTAAGACTATCGTCTATTTCTTCCCGCTCAAATTCCGAATAATAGACCCGTACCCATAAGGTATCCTCATCGTTCTTATCATAAACGACCACAGAGCCGGAAAAACGTAACAAATCATCATAAAAAATAGGAATCTCTATTTTTCTACTGTAATGATTCAGATACTCATCCAAACGCTTACTAACAGGGTAAGCCGGTTTTTTTTTGGACATTAAACGCTCTTCGGACATATAAGATTTTTAAACCTAATTGATACATAAAAATACAACTTCTAAAATCTATAGGTTTCCCGAAAATAGAATCAACCGGTTCTTTGTCTAGTCAGGTTATCGAAAACTTTAACGATGAACGTACATGTTTGACCGCGTTACCCACACGATTAAGGGCTTTTACAACAAATTATTATTAAGCTTGGATACATGTGTTTTTTTTGGAAGTCGCTAAACTAAAAAGTTAAAAAAAAGCTGATGTCCCAAAAAAAACTACTCTTATTTTTCTTCCTCATTTTTGGTATTACGCTGAATGCGCAGTTGAGTGATCTTCATTACCTCCCGCCTTTAAAACAAGGCCAAAACAATCAAGGGATTAGGGAACAGGCCGTTTACCTGTCCACTCCGGAACCAACGACCTTTACGGTAAATGCCTATAGAGGAACCAATACGACGCCAGTTGCTACTTTTAATATTTCTAATGTAGCGCCTGCAGTTTATACGATGAGTAATGGAGACAATAACATTATTTTAGTAAATAATGCCAATACCGGAGTTGTCCTAAATAATAGTGGACTGCGTTTTGAATCACCGAGCGGTAATCGGTTTTATGTAAATTACCGTGGTAGTAGTAATGCTCAATCTGCATCCTTGACTTCTAAAGGTAGAGTGGCCATGGGAACCCGTTTCAAATGGGGAGGCGTTCCTAATAGAGGTAGTCACCCATCAAAGTCGAACACTTTGGGTATCATGGCAACCGAAGACAATACAACTATTGACTTTTTTGGCTATGATCCCGGGTGTGAGTTCAGGGTCGGTAATAATAGAGCCGGTATTACGGCCAATACACATCAAATTACGCTTAATGCCAATGAATCCTTTGTATACGAAACTTATATAGGTAATTCTCCAACACAAGCCCATGAAGATGGTTGGATCGGAGCCTCTATTGTTTCGGATAAGAACATAGTCATTAGTAATGGCTCCATGAACTTTGGTCGGCAAGTAGGTGCATCCAATCGTGATGCAGGAATTGACCAACCTGTACCCGAAAATAGACTGGGAAAAGAGTATGTTTTTGTACGTGGTAATGGAAACGCCAACGGATGGACAGAGTTTCCGCTATTAATTGCCACCTCCGATAACACCCAAATTTTTGTCAACGGTTCTGCAACTCCAATTGCGACTTTAAATAATGGTGAATATTTTGAAATCCCCAGTAGTTTCTATTCATCAAATACGGTAGGTGCCAATATGTTGGTACAAACTTCAAAAGATGCTTATGCCTATCAATGTTTGGCGGGAGCATCTACACCCTATACCCAAGGTCTAAATTTTGTGGCCCCGGTAAACTGTCTGCTTCCCGATGTTATGGATAATATTCCTGATATCCAAAATATGGCCGGAACACCAGTTACGGGAGGATTAACCATTATAGCAGCGGTAAATACCCCGGATGCCAACATTCAAGTAACTGATGGAAATGGACCTGTTTCATTACCGGCCGCCAATGCCGTTGCTGGCTCATCAGATTGGAAAACGTTTTATATACCTAATCTAAATGGAGATGTAAGCGTACAATCTACTGGCCCAATGGCCATTGGTTTTTTTGGTTTTAACGGAGCACGGGGCGTTGCGGGTTATTTTTCAGGTTTTGACACGGTACCCGAAGTGAAATTAGAAATACGAGGTGGTACAGGTTGTTTTGTAGGTTCTGAAATCTTTGAGGCCACTGGCAATTTTGATGCTTACCAATGGTTTGAGGATGGTGTCCTGATTCCAGGAGCCAATTCTCCAAGTTATGCTCCATCAGGAGCTGGAGAATTTTTTGTAAGAGGAACCAAAGGTCCTTGTACCTATGACTCGCAATCAATTCAAGCATTGTATTGTAATCCGGATATAGTTCTTGACAAGACTGTTGACAAGGCTGAAATAACAGAGGGCGAAACGGCTACTTTTACCATTCGTGTCCGAAATTTAGGCGTGGGACCAGTTACCAATCTACAGATTACGGACAATATTCCAGATGGACTTACTTTAGTTTCAGATTTTACCATTAAGGGAACCTGGAGTGGCAATACATGGGACATTGGCACTCTAAATGGCGGTGAAGTAGCAGAATTGGAACTTGAGGTACAGGCTGATGAAATTGATACGCTACCCTTGCTAAGTTTGATAAACACCGTTACAAATACGCAAGATCAACTCGACTCAAATACGACACCGGACAATCCTTCGGCCTATATAACGGTACACAATGATTTAGATAATGACGGGGTAAGGGATGTAACGGATCTTGATGACGATAATG
Organism: Maribacter algae; assembly: GCF_047345745.1. NCBI lineage: Bacteria > Pseudomonadati > Bacteroidota > Flavobacteriia > Flavobacteriales > Flavobacteriaceae > Maribacter > Maribacter algae. Next base: position 1,380,869 of record NZ_JBLFES010000001.1, on the reverse strand, counting down.
ATGGGGTTTACGATAGGGACGAATGTCCGGATTTGACTTTCAATTTAAATAGTGGAAACTCGAACACTACAGCCATAATAGGTGCTGAGAACTATCTAATTGTTGATATTTTTAGTTTGGACAATTCCTTTAATCTTGAACTAAACGGAACGGACATAGCAGGGGAAATTCAATTTCAACCCGGTATTTCGGGTAATCTTGCAACCTTTTCAGATGGTTATAGTTATGGAGAAAATGGCAATGCCCAAATATACACTTTAACAGGTTCTCCAGAAACCCCGCTACTTCGTGTAGTAATGGATCAAGGGGGGCAGTTGACCTTATATGGGGCAAAGACTTCCAATGGGCCTTTGGAACCTATCACACTCTCAACGGCAGCAACACCGTTTAGTTGGAATGCGCCAGGCAACAACATAATACGCATTGGACAAACGGTTAACGGGTCAACAAATATTAGCGGTGTTTTACATACCGCCGGATGTGACACCGACTCGGATGGAACTCCGGACCAACTAGATTTAGATAGTGACGGTGATGGTTGCAGCGATGCCAATGAATTTTATAAGGATAATAATGCCGATGGTGGCGACGGAGGGGAATACGGAATAGGAGTACCCGTTGTGAACACCACAAACGGGACTGTAAACACCGCGTCATATACTCGCGTATTTGCACCGGAAATAGTATTGGGCAACACTTCCGAGGACTTAGGAGGCACAGATATAAACGGACAGAACGTGAGTTTGGGGCAAACCCTGAATTATGTACTTCGTTTTCAAAATACCGGTGATGATAATGCTACCAACTATAGTATAAGAAATGTTTTGCCAAACAACGTCACCGTAGATAATATTGATACCTCTAGTGTACCACTTTCAACAGCCAATCATGATGTTGCGAACGGTATTATCACTTTTGCCATTGACGATTCCTATGTGCAAGTTGGAGACCCGGAATATAAGGTCATTATTACGGTTACCATAGATCGTAATTGTTCAAGTTTCATAAGCGCCTGTTCTTCAACATTGGAAAATAACGCGTTCTCCACTTATCAAGGAGTTATCAATACCGCAACATTTACAGATGAAGGGGGTTCTACTTCTATAACTGCCTGTCCCAGAACTCCTAATGTGGCCAATAATTCTATTTTAAACGATCTAACAAGCTGCAATGAAGCAAGAACGGTACAGTTGTGCGGAGAAGATACTATATTGGCGGCAGGTTCAGGGTTCTCTAGCTACAATTGGGTTCTTGACACCAATGCAAATGGTACGGTTGATGGCGGGGATACCGTTTTAAATGATGGTGATCCGGACAATGACCCCAGCACCTTGGCCATTACGAATATTGGCGACTATATCGTGGAAAAATCTTCCGGCGGAAGTTGTCCCGACCTCATAGAACGTATCAAAGTGGAACGTTTTGGCACTACACAAACAAACCCGATAATAAGCTATTTCAATCAAGTAAATAACGATGCCAATACAGGCAATGATATTCAAGGAGAAATAGTTACATGCTCTATAGATGCCGATTTACTTCCTAAAATTTTTCTATGTGGTGCTGCTGATGAAGCGCTGATTCAATTAGGCATAACTGACGCCCAAAGCATTACTTGGGAAAAATTAAACGAAGCAAGTTGTTCGGATACCAGTGATGATTGTGCCAACAAGAATGCTACATGCAAGTGGACCAATGTGGGCAATGGAAACAACTTTACCGCAACAGAAAGTGGGGAATTTAGAGTTATTATCAACTATCTCAATGGTTGTTTTAGCCGTTTTTACTTTAATGTATTTAAGAATGATGTGGAACTGGATGGTCCTCCCCCAACGGATATTTTATGTAATACTCCAGGAAACATAAGAATTACCAGCATTGGTACGGGATACGGTTTTCAATTGATTGATGCTACAAATAACAACATTGTTGTTCCTTTCTCAGACAATAACGGGCCAAATTTTGATATAGCCACCAGCGGCACCTACATAGTACAGGCGGTACAATTAGACCCTATGGACGGCACGCCAATTTCTGGAGCCTGTATTTTTGAAACAGACCCAATAGGTATACAGGAAAGGATATTCGATGTGAACATCGGCATAACGTCGGCAGATTGCAATGATTTGGGTGAAATCTCAATTTCAGCTCTAAATGCAAGGCCTAATTATAGCTATGAAATTTTTCTAAGCGATGGTCTCGGCGGATTTTCAGATGCCGGAAAACAGCTTGCGGTGAACAGTAATACACATACTTTCACCAATGTAGTTCCTGGAGATTACAGGGTAATAACCAGCACTCAAGATGGCTGTTCCATTACAAGCGATATTACCGTATCCGAGATTCCAACACTAAAGTTAAACGCCGTTACTTCGGAAAACATCACCTGCACTCCAGGTATCGTTAATCTTACACCCTCCGGTGGAGCACCAAATCCAAACTATGAAATGGCTATCTGGAGCAAGGATGGTGCCATGCTATATGCAGACGAAGCTTCAGTTCCGGATTCGGCCTATCAAACCAATACCAACTTCCTTTTTGGTGACCTTGGAAACCCAAATAGAGAAGGGAATTATGTTTTTATTGTGAGGGATGGTAGTGGTTGCTACGGTACTTCCAATACCGTTACGGTAACAGATTTAGGGATGCTGTCCATCTCAGCTTCAAATACAGATATTATTTGTGCGGACTCATCTACGGCTACCCTGACCGTTTCCGTAAATGGGGGAACGGCACCTTATCAATATAGTCTGGATGGAGGCTCCAACTATCAAAACATCAACACATTTGAAAATTTACCAGCCGGTCTGTATACCATCACGGTAATGGATTCTAGCGGAACTACTGGAACAGGTTGTGTAGAAAATTTTGATTATGAAATTGTACAGCCCTTCCGATTAACCGCATCGGCAGCCATTATAGAAGATGCTTCCTGTAATCCTGCCGGAGCATTGGTAAAAATCATAAATCCCAACGGTGGTCAAGCTCCTTATGAATACCGTTTTGATGGGAGTAGTTCTTTTACTGGTACAGATACGCAGAACTTACTTCCCGGAAATCATCGGTTGGAAGTTAAAGATGCTTTAGGCTGTACTTTTGAGATGGACCTTACTGTTCCTACACCAACGCCCGACCCAAGTTTTTCACAAGATATTACTTATGATTGTACGGGATTCGGAACAGTAACCATTACCCCTTCCAACTCAACAGATTTTGATTACTCTTACGCCATAAATGGCACACCCAATTCCCCGGAAACTAACAATGTATTTGCTGGATTAGCGGATAATACCTATACGATAACCGCAGGTTTTTCCAACGTCAGCCCTCAAAGAAGTATTCTGTTTTTTGAGGGTTTTGGGGCAGGACATACTACCCAAATTGGCGAGATTGGACCAGGTTATTGTTATGAACCGCAAGATGGTTCAACTACCAGTTGTAATCTTGGGCCATCCGGTATTCTGGTAGATGGTGAATATGCCGTAACCAATTTTGTGACCAATCCGATACCCGCCTATAGAAATCCTGATGACCATACGGCATTGACCAATGGACGGTTTTTTGCCATAAACCCGAGTAATAATCTAGTAGGCAATAATAGTATTATATGGGAAAGAACGAATATTGAGGTATTACCTAATACAGATATCACAATTTCTTTCTGGGCCTACAATCTCCGTCAAACCGGTTCTGCCGGTAACAACCCAGAAGTAGAAATTCAATTAGTGGACGGTAGTGGAAACATTATCAGTAGCAATGTCACGGCAGAAATACCGAAAAACAACAACACTTCTGATTGGCATTTAAGAACGGTTACGTTCAACCCATTAGCTAATACAAACGTTACCATTGTATTGCGAAGCAATCAACCCAGTGACGACGGTAACGAATTGATTTTAGACGATATTGAAGCATATCAATTACTCGAAATTTGTAAAAAAACAACGGATATTTCAGTCATTGTAGAAGATAACAAAGCATTTAGCTCAGCCTTGCTCAGTGTAAACAATCCAAGCTGTAATGGTGTTGCAGATGGTTCCATACGTTTTGAAGTTTCCAATTTTGATGTTACTACCGGATTCCAATACTCAACGGACGGTACGACTTGGACAACTGCTTTCGCATCACCCATAACCACAAGTGCAACATTGGCAGATGGCACCTACAATATTCAGGTAAGAAGGGTAAATGACAATACTTGCTCGGTTAATTTTTCCGCTACTTTAACAGCACCGGATGCTGTAGTAGCTTCGGCAAGCTTGAGCCAAATCTTGACCTGTAGCAATGATGCCACCATTACGGCAAGTGCAATGGGCGGCACTCCCAATTACCGTTATCAACTAGAGGACAATTTAGGAAACAATATTTCTGGGTATGATTTTACGACTAATGGGAATAACACCATATTCTCAGGAATAACCACAGCAGGAGACTATTATGTTCGAGTGAGGGATGATAAGGGTTGCGAAGATATAATAGACACGCCAATTACCATCACCGCTCCCGCTAATATCGTTTTTGACCTAACGCCTACTCCTTGTTATTCAGGTACTAACGACGCATCTATCTTGGTCGATGTCACGGCCGGCAATGGAAACTACGAATTCAGAATAAATACGAATGGTGTATGGAGCGCATGGACCGCTCCTACTCCATCAACAGCCGTAACCCATACATTTAGTGGCTTGTCAGATGGCAGCTATGATATAGAAGTTAGAGATCAATTAGGGTGCCCCGTTACCTCAAATGCACAGACCGTTATTGTACAACCTCAGCTTGTAGCCAATGTAGCAATAGTGGAACCCAGCTCGTGTGGTGATGGTTCCATTACCGTTAATGCAACAGGAGGTAACGGAACATTACTTTATGCTATTGTACCGGCAAACACAAGTCCATCAGGACTGTACAGCACTACCAATAACCTAGTCATTACCAACGCCATGGCTACTGCAAATCCTAGCGGTTTTGACGTTTATGTACAGGACAATAATGGCGCTCCGGCTATATGTACATTTATCCAAGAAGATATTATCCTTTCCCCTGCAACAGCTTTGACGGTTGGGGCCACGGCCAATGACCCGGAATGTTTTGATGGGTTGGGTTCAATTGATGTTACCGTTGGTGGCGGAACCGCACCATATAGCTATACCTTGATAGATTTATCGGCTACGGATGGCATTGACTATGGTAGAAGCGATACAAATGTTTCGGGTAATACACTAACTTTTAACGGTATCGGTGTTGGAAATTATGAAGTTACCATAACAGATGAAAACACTTGTTCCGAAACCTCATCCATCGTAACCATAAACAATGCCATTGAGATTACGGCAGATATAGACCCAGAAATACCTAACGACTGTAGCGATACACCAGCGGATTATGGATTCAATTTCATTAATGTGGTTACCCCGACAGGCGCAGTTCGATATAGCCTTGATGGAGGTTTAAGCTGGCAGAACTCACATGAAATGAGAGGTAGAACTTCGGGAACGGAAGTATTTCCTTCTATAGAAGTTACATTACCAAGCGGTACTATTTGTCAAAAGGATTTTGATCGGTTTATTATTCCTTTCCCAGTGGATGATTTGGACATTAGTCTATTCCCTCAGGTTTTAAATTGCAATGACCTACAGGTAACCGTTCAGGGGCAAGAAGGAGATACGGCAGCAGGCTATCGTTATACCTATACAGATGATGTTGCCAATTTTGATGGTTCAATGGCAATTTGGACGGCAAACATTCCGCATGGCACCTCCCATACTTTCGCCAATATAGATCCTACGACACCGCAGCAGCCTGGCTTGCCGTTACTTGTACCGGGAAGAACTTATGTTTTTTATGTTGAGAACGATGGTTGTGTACGCTCAAGTAGCGTCAATGTGAATGATATACCTTCGGTAAATATACCCATAGAGTTTACGACCGACGTTACACCTACCTGTTCAGGAGCAACCACGGGTGCTATAACCTTTACCATTACACCGGACACTGCTTATCCTAATATGAATTGGGAAATATATCAAGTAGGCAATAATACACCTATCCAAACAAGCGGAGGTAATGTCACTTTTAATGCAACCGTATCTACTACGGTGCCATTGGGAGAGGGGGATTATTATATTGAAGTAACTCAAGTTGAAGCCGATAATGTTACCGAAGCTTGTAAGGGTGCAAGTGAAAACACATACGTACCAGAATTGGCTCCTTTGTCCGGAACGGCGGTAGTTACACGGAATATTTCATGTAATCTCCCGGGATTGATTTCCATTAATGGTATTTCTGGTGGCGGTGGTGCTCCATACAGCTATGATGTAACGGGAACACATCCGACCGACTTGGATGCTTTTGGAAATCCGGTAGTCGTATACACGGCAACGGGAACAACGGATAATCCCGTACAAATACCGGTAAATTCACCTGCCGGCAACTATACCGTGACTTTATATGACCAATATAGTTGCCCATTAGTACTGAATTCGGTAGCAATGACATTGTCTCCAAATCCAACATTGACGGTAGCACAGGACAATTGTAGCGCTCCTATAACCGTTACCGCAACAGGTAATTCAGCTGTAGGCAATCTGCGTTATGCCAAGGTTCCTCATGGAAATCCGGTTCCTACTGCTTTTGAAGATAATGCCGGGATTTTTCAAGATGTGCCACCGGGGTCTTATGACATTTACGTCATTGATGGCAAAGGTTGTACAGAGGTAGAGACTAATTTTGTAGTCCATCCTGTTTTATCGGCCACTGCAACATTAACAAAACTATTGGATTGTACTGCTTCTCCGGACGCGACCATAAACATTCAAATTCTTGATGGTTCCGCAAATTATCAGTATGGCATTACCAATAATGCGGGGGTTACACCGGTTGCTCCCACAAACGTACCAAGTACGAATTTTGATTATCACCCTACGGCAGCCGGTGAATATACGGTTACGATCTATGATACCAATACGCCCAACAATGCCTCCTGTAATAGGGAATTTACGATTAATGTTCCGCCCATGGTAACGCCGATAATAGATACTATTACGGGAATGGACGTTACCTGTTCGGGAAATGCTGATGGCACGATAACCATTTCAATGGCAAATAACGCTGCTGCACCATATGTCTTTGAAATCACCTCGTTGGATGGGTCTTCAACAAATATTAGTCCATCCAGCACAACAACTACTTCCGCTACGTTCACGGGCTTGGCACCTACCACTGGTGTAGGCTATGTTGTTACCGTTACGGGAGATGCCACAACTAACAATTGTAGTATAAACAGTGCTCCGATAACTATATCGGAACCCAATCCTATCGTGATAGGAGCTCCTACTGTTGTAGCATTCGGATGCTCCTCAGGAAACACTTCAAACAATGCTATGATAACAATATCAAGTGTTTCTGGAGGTTCCAATAGCTTCAACCGTTATCGTTTCTTTAGAACGGACGATCCAATTACAACTTCTATTGTTGAACCGAATGTTGATGTACAAGACAATTCCAGCAACAACTATATTGAAGCAGATTTTGCCGGAGGGTATTATGGAATACAAGTCTATGACAATACAGGATGCTCCGAAATTGTTTATGCCCGTATCTTGCCTTTTGATGAATTGGGCACTCCATCCATTCATATAGATAACCCTATTAGTTGTTCAAACCTAGGTGAGGGCATCAGCATAGATATAGTAAGCAGCCAAACAAGTCTTACAGCAAATCCAACCAATTACCAATTTAGGAAGCTACCGTCGACCACTTATCAGAATTCTAGTATTTTTAGCGGCTTGCAACCGGGCACATATACCTTCGGGGTTAAAAATATCGACACCAATTGTGAAGTTATGGTTTCGCATGTGGTTGAAGAACCCAATACTTTTGATGTAACTACTGAAGTTTTGGCAAATGTCGTATGCCATGGAGATAATGGTTCGGTTAGATTCAATATCTCAGATGCAACGTATGCCAGTGATTTCACCTTGAACATCTACGATACAAAAGGTACGCTGGCCACCGATACAGATGACACATTGGAATATGCCGACCTTGCCGTCTCGCTAGGCCAAACAGCTCCAGTTGTTTTACCTGCTGGAAATTACCGCGTAGAGGTGATACAAAACAATTTTCCCAATTGTCCCCAAGAAAGAGCCTTTAGTATTACGGGTCCAGACGCACCGATTACATTGGATACCATTGATGTGACACATGCCGGTTGTGGCGCTCCACAAGGTACGGCAATTGTGAGGCCGTTAGGAGGAGAAGGGCCTTATGATATCACAATCATCAATACTGATACTGGAACTACGCATCCAGTAATCAATAACGTAAATTCAAACCTCTTCCAGGAACTGTCGGCAGGTCTATTTACCGTCAATATTACTGATGCTTTGGGCTGCAATAGAACATTCCCTAACGCTTTTGAAATATTGCAACCAGATCCTATTGCTGGTGCAATAGTCAGCAATAATTCCTTGGAATGTGAGGGGGACAATGATGCGGAAATTGAGTTTGTCCTGAATTCGAGTCCGTCTAGAAACGTGGTTACAAACTACAGATATACGCTCAGGAAATACAATGATGTTTCAAAAACGGTGTTACTACAGAGCTCCGCTTCTCAAACGTCATCTATCTTCAGTAATCTAGAAACTGGTTTTTACACCATTTTTGTGGAAGATGATTTAAAATGTACATTTGAGAATACTGCTCCTTTTGAAATCATTGACCCATCGGAAGTAAATGGCACGCTTACCATAGCACAGCCACTAAGCTGTCTAGTAAATGCGGAACTTCAGCTTAGTGCCATGGGAGGAACTGCTCCTTACTTGTGGAGTGTTGACGGTGTTAGTTTTAACGCCATGAACGGTTTAAACGGTACCAATACCCATGTATTTCAAAATGTATCGGCAGGAAAATATCAATATTTCATAAAAGACAGTTTTGACTGTGTCTCAATAATTTCCAATGAAATTACCATAAATGCAATTGAACCATTAACGTTGGATTTTGACGGCGGGGCATCGGTAAATTGTAACGGGGATGACAGTGCCGTGGTTATAGCCAACGCCGACGGCGGACTTGGAGACTACATGTATGGTCTCTTTTCGGATGCCGCGCTTACAAGCGTTCTAAGACCCTATCAAAGTTCGAACACGTTTGATAATTTAGGGCAAGGACTCTATTATGTTGGGTTACAAAGCGGGGATTGTGAAACTTCTAGGGAAATTCGTATCGAAGAACCGGAGCCTTTATTGATAACTCCTCATCCAACAAATGTTTCATGTAGAGGAGCTGACGATGGTAGCATTGTAATTGATGTTACCGGTGGTTCAGGAATGTACCAATTTGCCATTTCACCAAACCTAAATCAGTTTGACGACGTTAATATGTTCGATGAATTGGCCCCTGGAGATTATCAGGTAATTGCCCAGGATAGCAATGGTTGTTTTGAATTGATCGAATTTACGATTACCCAACCGGAAGAGCTACAAATGACATATGTCTCAACTCCGGAGATTTGTGAAGGAGATGAAGACGGATCTATAACGTTAAACATTATTGGAGGCACTGCCCCGTATAGGACGAGTATCAATAGTAATGAGGAATCGGATTTTGAGGAAGGAAAGTTCATTTATGACAATCTTGCAAGTGGCACTTATATCGTATTCACAAGAGATGCCATGGGCTGCGAGATATTCGAGACCATTGAAATTGAATCCGGTGCCAATTTGAATGCAACGGCAGAGGTAATTTATGAATGCTCTGGCGCCACACCTGAAAATCGTTTAGTGCAAACGTTTGAAGACCCATCCGTAACGGAAAATATTCTATACGCTTTAGATACGGATGATGCCAATGACATGGTGCTTGACCCTGATTTTAGCAACTTAAATCCAGGAGCACATTTCGTGACAATTGCACACGCCAATGGGTGCGTATATAGAATAGATTTTATGGTGGAAGAATTCTTACCTCTGGAGTTATCTGCCGTACAGCAAAATATCAATGAAATTACAGCACTGGCTACAGGCGGAAGAGAGCAATATACATATTACTTTAATGATGTGGACAACGGCAATGACAACACATTTTATATTACCGAAACCGATACGTATACAGTAAGAGTGGTTGATGAAAATGGATGTGAGTCTGTCTCCAGTATCTTTATGGAATTCATTGATATTGAAATTCCTAACTTTTTTACTCCTGACGGGGATGGTAACAATGACATGTGGATACCGAAAAATATAGAACAATTCCCCAATATTTTTATCAAGGTTTTTGATAGAACAGGTAGGCAGGTATATAAACTACCGGATAATGTTGAAGGATGGGACGGCCTATATAATGATACCAATCTACCTTCTGGCGATTACTGGTACATCATAAAACTATATGGAGAAAATGATAAGCGAGAGTTTGTAGGACATTTCACGCTCTATAGATAATCAAAAAAGCCTTTTAGATGATTTTCTAAAAGGCTTTTCTTTTTTTCGGCATATCATTTATAATACACGGATTTATTTAATTGTGTCGGTGTTATTCAATGAGATAATACCCCAAAAAGTGAGAGCAGTCTCAATTCTCCAATGACTGTCCATAGAATTCAGGTCTCCAAATTGTAACAAAGTTGGGCTTTCCTCGTCAACTTAGTATATCAATCAAAAACGCCTCACCTTGGAGAAAATACTCACCGTCAACAATCTGACGAAAAAATTCGGTTATCTAACTGCCGTAAAAGACCTTTCATTTTCTATTGAAAAGGGAAATGTATATGGTATTCTAGGGCCTAACGGAAGTGGAAAGTCTACTACCTTGGGTATCGTGCTCAATGTAGTGAACAAAACGAGCGGCTCGTTTTCTTGGTTTGATGGAAACACATCAACCCACGAGGCGCTAAAAAAAGTAGGGGCCATCATTGAAAGACCCAATTTCTATCCCTACATGACCGCTGTGCAAAATTTAAAGCTTGTCTGTAAAATAAAAGAAGTTCCAGAGGATAGGATAGAAGAAAAGCTGGAATTGGTAGGGCTTTTAGAGCGAAAGAACAGTAAGTTCAAAACCTACTCTTTGGGCATGAAACAACGTTTGGCGATTGCCTCTGCCCTTTTGAACGACCCAGAAATACTGATCTTGGATGAGCCCACCAACGGATTGGACCCACAGGGGATTCATCAAATACGTGAAATCATTAAAAAAATAGCAAGCCAAGGAACAACGATACTTCTCGCCTCTCACCTTTTGGATGAAGTTGAAAAAGTATGTAGCCACGTTGTGATTTTAAGAAAGGGTAAAAAATTGTATTCCGGGCGTGTAGATGGTATGCTGGCCAGTCATGGCTTTTTTGAACTAAAGACAGACGATAAGGATAAATTAAGTGCATTTCTAAATAATAATGCCAGTTTTGGCGAAGTCAAGGAAGAAGGTGATTTGATAACGGCGTTCCTAAAAGAAGAAATGGATGCACGAACATTCAACAAATCGGTTTTTGAAAAAGGAATTGTTTTATCGCATTTGGTAAAACGAAAGGAAAGTCTGGAAGAGCAATTTCTTACCCTTACCAAAAACGAAGCCAATTAACGCCAAAAAGAATCTCATGATACGATTATTGCAAATAGAATTCATAAAACTTTGGAACAATAGGGCCAGCAAAGTGCTTATCATTTCCTATTTTGTGTTGCTCACCTCAATAGCATTGGTGGCCGCTATAAAATTTGATATCGGTCCAATAAAATTTCACCTAGCCGAAATAGGAATTTTCAATTTTCCATATATATGGCACTTTAACACTTTTGTGACCGCTTTTTTTAAGCTGTTCTTGGCTATCGTCATTGTTTCCATGATGGCCAATGAATATAGTAATAAAACGATAAAGCAGAACTTGATCGACGGGCTTTCTAAAAAAGAATTTATCCTATCCAAATTTTTAACGGTACTTTCCTTTTCATTTATTTCTACGCTATTTGTATTCATAGTTTCATTAATCCTAGGTCTGATATACTCGGATTTTGATGAGCTGTCCATTATTTTTTCCGACCTAGAATTTGTTCTGGCTTTCTTTGTAAAGCTTATTGGTTTTTTCTCTTTCTGTCTATTTTTGGGCATTTTAGTAAAACGATCGGCTTTTGCCTTAGGCTTTCTAATACTTTGGCAAGTTTTGGAGGGCATTATAAGAGGACTGATCCGATGGAAACTCTTTGACGGGGATACAACCGAAACAGTAATGGGTTTTTTTCCGCTACAGTCCATGTTCAATCTTATAAAAGAACCTATTACCAGACTGGAAGCCGTGCAGACGGTTGCCGATCAGGTTGGAGAAAAGATTAACCTGAACTACCATGTTCATTGGTACGAAATACTCATTGTACTGGGGTGGACGGCCATTTTCATTTATTTTTCCTATGCGCTTTTAAAGAAAAGGGATTTATAAAAAGACCTCGGCCTACAACCTGTCAAAAACATAAAAAATCCCTATATAAAGGGATATAACTTATCTCTTCGCGACTTATATTTGGTGTATTATAAACACTAATTATTTAAACGAAAACCATGAAAAATTCTTTAGTAGTACTAGCCTTATTTTCAGTTTTTGCCTCAAACGCGCAATTCGGGAAAATACTTAAAAAAGGAAATGTAGATGCCGGCAAAAAACTGGTCAAAGCAGCAACCCTGTCGGATGAGGATATGGCTACGCTATCCTTACAGTCCGTTAAATGGATGGACGAAAACAATCCAATAGCGGAAGCTGGGGATCCCTACGGAGACCGTTTGGCAAAATTGGTAGAAGGGTTGGAACATGAGGATGGCCTTGACCTTAATTTTAAAGTGTACCGCGTAGTTGACGTAAACGCTTTTGCAACACCGGATGGTAGCGTACGGGTCATGGCAGGTCTTATGGATTTAATGACGGATGATGAAATTCTAAGTGTCATAGGTCATGAAATAGGACACGTGAAATTGGGACATTCCAAAAAAAGATATCAATCCGCATACAGTATTTCCGCGGCAAAAGATTTAGCGGTGGCGAATACGGGAGCTGGAAAAATTTTAGCCGATGAGGAAATCGGTAATTTTGTAGAAACGGTCGCCAATGCACAGTTTTCGCAAACGAACGAGTCGGACTCGGATGCATACGGCTTTAAATTCATGGTCGCAAAAGGTCATGATTACCATGCCATGGCCGGAGCTTTTCAAAAATTGGCAGATTTAAGTGGGGATGGAGGAAAAGGTTCCATCTCGTCATCACACCCTGGTTCTGCAAAAAGAACGGCACGCGCTAAAAAGTGGGCGGAAGAAGAAGACGCTAAGAAATAGGGATATCTTATTGCCAATATGTATGAAGGCTTTACCTATTTATGGGGTAAAGCCTTTTTAAATGACCAATTTAGTATATGGAAAATCACTGGGTTAAGATGCTGTTCCCCTAGAAATTCCTGTATGTCCACAACCCGCCATTTTTGCTACTTTCGTAACTTAAAAGCATGAAGTCTAAAATAGATTTGGGGTTTAAATCACATTGGATTAATAGCACAATTTAAAAAGCTACAACTAGGATTGAATAGTGTCAAAAACCTCTTTACTATAACGCGCTTTATTCTTCTATTGCTTATGATAAAATGTTGGTATGCTGAAATAAATCAACATCGACGACTATTTCTTTCAAAGGAAATAATTGATTAGAAGTTGGTTATATTTATAGTTAATATAATAAATTGATAATTCAGGAAATCTATAAAATAATAGTAGAATTACAATTTGAATATCAATGTACACAATTAGAAGATTATCGATTTTATGCCGAACTAAAAGACGGCAGATTATTTAAGTGGCATTTCGCTCTTTAAAATAATCCAAAAACTTTTGTGGAAAAGAAAATGAAAGGCTTATTCTTACTTTTTGGATGCTATTTAATGGTGAACTGTGCCGTAGCTCAAAATTGTCCAACATTGATTTCACCGGCGGATGGAAGCACCAATATTCCAGTGGATGCTACAATTGTTTGGAACAATATTACCGGTGTAACAGGATATATCATTTCTCTAGGAACTACTCCGGAGGGTACAGATCTACTGAATAGAAGAAGTGTTGGTAGTGTTACGAACTATACCCCACCGACAGGTCTCCCGGAAAATACTCAGATCTATGTGACGATAACACTTTTCTTTTTAGGCAATATTCCAGAAATAGTCTGTCCTGCTGGTTCGTTTAGAACAGCGGATGTATTGACACCTCCCGCATGTACACAATTAAATAGCCCTCTTGATGGTGCCACAGATGTAAATGTAGCTACAAATATATCTTGGGATTATGCCCCTACCGCGACATCTTATGAGGTTTTTTTAGGAACCAGTCCCGGCGGTAATGAAATCGAAAATGGCTTAAATGTTGGTAATGCACTGTCCTATAATCCACCAACAGATTTTGATTTTGAAACCATAATCTACGTAACCATCGTACCAAGGAATGAAAATGGACCGGCAACCTTGCTCTGTCCTTCAACTTCATTTACCACAGGTGAAGCTGCTGTGCTGCCGTCATGCACGAGCTTGGTGAGCCCCTCAAACGGTGAAACAAATGTCCCCTTGAATCCTATACTGGAATGGACTGAGATTCCAGAAGCGGAGGGTTATCGTGTAACTATAGGAACCTCCCCTTTTAATAATGATATCTTAGAGAATTCGGTCTTCACAACAAATTCAACACTGGTAACCAATTTTGAACCTAATAGGAATTTTTTCATAACAATAGTCCCATTTAATAGTGCTGGGAGTGCGATAGGCTGTCAACAGGAAAGTTTTTCTACGGTGATTGGTTGCGGTCCATTTTTTGACCCGGCTACAGGTGAATTAATTTCTTTGAATCCGGTCATTGACTTTCCAGATAGTATAGGAATTTGTTTGAACGAAAATTCATCAATCATTACCGCTCCCGATACAGCTGATGGATATCGTTGGTTTAGGATTAATGACATAGGTGGAGAAGAGTTGATTTCGTCGACCGAAATGGTAGAAATAACCGAAGCTGGCAATTATATCTACGAAGCCTATGATATTCTGACCCAGAATGGCAACCTTATAGAATGTAATTCAAGAAAAGAATTTGTAGTCGTGGCTTCGGAAGCCCCTGTTATATCGGATGCTAGGTCAATTCCCGGAGCAGATGGATCTTTAAGGATTGAAATTACTGCTTCCGGTATGGGAGCTTATGAATTTGCTTTGGATGATATTAATGGGCCATATCAAGACAGTAATCTTTTTACCAACGTACCTGCGGGAAATCATACCGTTTTTGTGCGGGATAAAAATGGTTGCGGCATAGAACAAAAAAATATCGATCAGAGTCTCAGCCTAGAAGGTTTCCCAAAATTTTTTACTCCCAACGGAGATAATGCCAATGATTATTGGCAATATATACCACCGGTGAACACTGGCGAGATAAATTTTAGGACCATCTTTATATTTGACAGTTTTGGTAAATTATTGACTCAAATAGATCCGAACTCCCGTGGTTGGAACGGAGAATTCAAGGGCAGTCCTTTACCAGCTTCAGATTATTGGTTCAAAGCTGTTGCCAACGATGGTAATGAAATAAAGGGCCATTTTACCCTAAAAAGATAATTTTCCGAGTCGCAGTTTATTCCCTTCCTTTCGTAACTTTAAAGCATGAAGTTTAAAGTAGTTTCAGAGTTCAAACCCACAGGGGACCAGCCCAATGCCATAAAAGAACTAAGCCAAGGTTTAGAGGCCAAAGAAAAATATCAAACCTTGCTTGGCGTTACCGGTTCCGGTAAGACTTTTACAGTAGCGAACGTAATCAAGGAAGTGCAAAAGCCAACTTTGGTATTGGCACATAATAAGACTTTGGCCGCCCAGCTGTACTCGGAGTTCAAACAGTTTTTTCCTGAAAATGCCATTGAATATTTTGTGTCTTACTATGACTACTACCAACCGGAAGCCTATATTCCTACGAGTGGTGTGTACATTGAAAAAGACCTTTCCATTAATGAGGATATAGAGAAGTTACGCTTAAGTGCCACTTCCTCCCTACTATCGGGAAGAAGGGATGTACTGGTTGTCGCTTCCGTTTCTTGTTTGTATGGTATTGGTAATCCGGTAGAATTCCAAAAAAATGTGATTTCAATACAAAAAGACCAAGTAATTGCCCGGACCAAGTTTTTGCACCAATTGGTTCAAGGGCTTTATTCCCGTACCACTGCGGACTTTAGAAATGGTAACTTCAGGGTAAAGGGTGATGTGGTAGATGTGTTCCCCAGTTACGCGGACCACGCCTTTAGAATACATTTTTTTGGGGATGAAATAGAGGAAATCGAGGCCTTTGACCCATTTAATAATAATATTATTGAGGTTTATGAAAACTTGAATATCTATCCTGCAAACATGTTCGTTACCTCTCAAGATGTGTTGCAAAATGCGATACATAATATTCAGGACGATTTGGTGAAGCAGACCGATTATTTCAAGGAAATTGGAAAACCTTTGGAAGCCAAAAGACTGGAAGAGCGCACCAACTTTGATTTAGAAATGATTCGGGAATTGGGGTATTGTTCCGGTATTGAAAATTATTCTCGTTATTTGGATGGACGGGAACCAGGCACACGGCCTTTCTGCTTGTTGGATTACTTTCCGGACGACTATCTAATGGTAATCGATGAAAGTCATGTTACCATTCCACAAGTGCACGCCATGTACGGTGGTGACCGTTCCAGAAAAGAAAACCTGGTAGAATATGGTTTTAGACTTCCAGCGGCGATGGACAACCGCCCTTTAAAGTTCGAAGAGTTTGAGGCATTGCAAAACCAAGTGATCTATGTGAGTGCCACTCCCGCGGATTACGAATTACAGTTGAGCCAAGGTGTCTACGTAGAACAGGTTATCCGTCCTACGGGATTGTTGGATCCTATCATTGAAGTGAGGCCAAGCCTGAACCAGATCGATGATCTGGTGGAAGAAATGCAACAAAGAGTAGAAAAAGACGAACGCACCCTTGTAACGACCCTGACAAAACGGATGGCGGAAGAGCTTGCCAAATACTTGGATAGAATAAATGTACGCTGTAGGTATATACACAGTGATGTGGATACTTTGGAGCGTGTTGAAATTATGCAAGATCTTAGAAAAGGTATTTTTGATGTATTGATAGGTGTAAATTTATTGCGCGAGGGGTTAGATCTCCCCGAAGTTTCATTGGTCGCCATTTTAGATGCGGACAAGGAAGGTTTTTTAAGAAGCAATAGATCCCTGATCCAAACCGTGGGAAGAGCTGCAAGACATTTAAATGGAACGGCAATTATGTATGCCGATAAGATTACGGACAGCATGCAGAAAACAATTGACGAAACAAATTATCGCCGTCAAAAACAAATAGAATACAACACAAAAAATAACATTACACCCAAAGCTTTGAATAAAAGTTTGGATAGTGTTTTAGCTAAAAATTCTGTCTCTACGTACCACTTTGAAAAGGAAGAATTAAGAGCTGCCGAACCCGAGTTGGAATACATGACCAAAGCACAAATCGAAAAGCTAATTAAGGACAAAAGAAAAGCCATGGAAAAGGCTGCAAAAGAATTGGATTTTATGCAAGCAGCGAAATTGAGAGACGAGATAAAAGTACTTCAAAAACAAGAATAAATTAATGATTTCGTTCTTTTTTGTTTAAAAACAAATAAAATAAGAAATATAATTTATAAGTTTAAATCATTTACTTTAAATATCTGGTTTTAAAATAATTGATAAAATTTTTAGATAAGACTAAATTTGATTTAAACTAGCGAATTAATGAAATTTAGCATTTTTTATACAGAGCTTTTATTATAATGATGCCGCATAAAAAAGAAATCTATTTTCGCTTTATAAAATAAATGTAAGGTTATTTTAACGACCCTAAAAATTGATTATTTCACTGTATTTTTCAAGTTAAAAATAGCCAAAATTAGTCTGATAAATCACTTCATAAATAGTAAAAACAACATCGATTTCACACTCCATAAATTTGTCAAAAGTATTTTTTTGCTATGCTCCCCTATTCGTTAAATCATCAAAAACCATTATTCAAAAATCAAAAATATGCCTAGCCGAATTCCACTTACTTTTCACGTATAACACAACAATCAAATTTTACTATTTTGAATTAGTGCGCCGCGTGCAACTAAAATTAAAACTTAAACATAGGAAGCAAATTGAACCGATAATTTTAGTTTAATAGTTGCATTAAAAAAGGCCCTGAAAAAATCCAGAGCCTTTTAGGTTGATTTCGTATTCGGAAATTAGGATGCTACAACCTTTACGGGCAACGTATAAACCCTTCCCTCTACTTTACCTGCAAAGTCGACCTTAGTGTAATTAAGTCTACTTTTCACAAAACTAGTTATAGAAGCGTTAGTGCCCTCTATAGACAATACCACTATTTCTCCAGCTTGGTTAAACGTTAATCTAACGTTTGCCACCAACTCATCCTCTACCGTAAAAGGGTTATCTTCAAGGAGTGTGTAAATCTGTTTTGACAATTCAGTTTTAGGCTTAACAGCTTTATCCAAGTCATTGGCAAATACATTGCTTAAAGTCATTAAAGCTAACATTGCCATCATTACGTTGATTTTTTTCATTTTAATCTATTTTTCGTTTTATTAATTTGTTTTCCGTAACGGATATTTATATGATGGCACTTTGTTCGTGGAATTAATTTCAAATAACATCAGCTTATCAGTTTTAACAGATATTTATGATACTGATTTATTGATGATAATTCATTTTAATATCTGAAAATGATAACAAAATTATATTTTCATCAAAAAAAGTTTTCAAATAATTATAATTATTTAATATTTGAAACATATCATTATAGACATTCCATTATCATATTTTAGAAAATCAGGTGAAAAATTTTATGTTGGCATACTTACTTTTGGTCCTATTTTTAAAATAAAAAAAGTGCCTTGACATTCATCAAGACACTTTTTAAACTAACCAACCAAACAATAACTATGAAAATCTAAATTTTTAGTCACATAAATTTTACTTTATGACAACTCTATCATTCTTTTTGGCTTTGGTAAAGCCTCTTCTTTTTTAGGAAGATTAAATTTTAAAATACCGTTTTCGTAGTTCGCTTTTATATTATCGCTAGCTACACTTTCTGGAAGTGTAAATGCTCTCTTAAAAGACGAGTATCCAAATTCTCTTCTCGTATAATTCTCTTCTGAAACTTCTTTTTCATTTTTAAGTTCAGATGAGATGGTAAGGACGTTATCATCAATTTCTATATTGAAATCCTCTTTTGCTCTTCCTGGAACGGAGAGTTCCAATTCAAAATCCTTTTCATTTTCCTTAATGTTGACCGCTGGCATAGTGTTATGGTTCTCCAATCCACCAAACCAATCCGGCTTGAAAATTTCATTCATTAATGATGGAAATAGCACATCGTTTCTTTTTATTAAACTCATGATTTTATCTTTTACAAGGTTAAACTTTTCATTACGCCTTGAATAGGACAAATGTTGTACCAGAGCTTTTTATCTGTCTTTTTGTCCGTTTTAATGTTATACTTAATGACAAAAAGTCGCTTTTAGATTGATTTTCTAATCAATCTTGACAGCCTTCGAAGTAAATTTAATTGTAATGTGCCTTAAAAATATTGATAAGGACTTCTGGTGGAACCACCTTATTAGGGTATTTATGCATGATGGCGAGCACTTGTTGTATAGCGGAAGGTGGCAAACCCATGGAAAGCCCCATATCGTGCAAGCGTTTTATTTCGATTAAATCCTGGTGGTTATCCACATTCATCAATAAGACCAATCTGTGGAACTGCACAATTCGTTCTGCTTGAGACTTGGGTATAACGTGCTCCGCTTCCTCTTTGAAAAGCGAATCGAATACCTTTTTGGATACATTAAGTTGCTGCGCTACACTAAAAAGGAAGTCGTACTCCGACTGCTTCACGGTATTATCTACCCTTGCAAATGCAATCATTTCCGATAGAATACTCAACTTTTCCTTCTCGCTATTCATTTTCCTATAATTTCCTTACCAACAACTATTTAAATAACTTAAAAAAACTGGAAATAGTATAGGCGGTTAGCCAATAGTATTGCTCAAATAATAATACCTTGCAATAAATTTATCCGAATGACCAATAACGATATTTTCAAAAAATTGAGGGTTGCCCTCAAGCTCCGGGACGATGAAATAGTAGACATTCTAACCCTTGTAGATTTTAAGATGTCCAAAAGTGAATTAGGCGCTTTTTTTAGAAATGAAGAGCATCCTAATTACATGGAGTGTGGAGATCAGGTACTGCGCAATTTTTTGAACGGTCTTGTGCTGCATTTGAGAGGCACCAAAGAAAATCCGAAAAATCCAGGAGAAGTTCTTCTCCGAAAGAAAATAGCTCCAAAAGTAGTGGTACAGGGGAAAAACTTCAAAAGTAAACAACATAAAAAATATGACAGCGCTGTGTCTCCGGTAAAATATAAGAACAAAAAAAAATCCTGAAGTTGGCTTCAGGATTTTTTTTTAATACTATTATTTAAGCTTCTACTCTAACTGGAATAGTATATAGCTTACCTTCCTCCACTTTGTCCAGTTCAATTTTTTTATAATTTAATTTAGATTTTACAAAACTTTCAAACTGCTCTGAATCGCTATCAACGGAAAGCACTACAATCTCTCCTACGTTATTTAATGTAAATCGTACCTGAGCTGATGTTCCCTTCGTAAATTTACCTTTAGAAAGCATTTTTGAAATTTGAGCGGAAATGTTGTTTTTTGGTTTTACACCTTCAACATAACCGTTTGCCAAAACATTGCCTGTTACTATTAAAAAGGCCGCTACTACTAAACTGATTTTTTTCATGACTTGTTGTTTTTTCTCCGTTTGTTTTTTTAGAGATGGTTAACAATTGATTGATAATGAATTACTAAAAGACGTTTTCTTTATAAATAAAAATGTCATAAGCAATATTTTTAGTCGATTCAATAACTCTCAAAGACAACTCAAAATTATATTTAATAAATGATAATTAGGTCAATCCCGAACATTCTTAACCATCTTTTCAAACAAAAGAACTTTTCTTAAAACGCCACATAAAAAAAGCAACATTAAGATAATGTTGCTTTGAAAATATTTGATTTTTAAGAATGAAATCTAGGCCAAAACCTCTTTAACTTTATCCGCCGCTTCTTGAAACTGTACTGCAGAATGTACTGCCAAACCGGAATTGTCTATAATTTCCTTGGCTATTTCCGCATTGGTACCTTGTAATCTTACGATAATTGGAACTTTAATGGCATCTCCCATGTTCTTGTAAGCTTCAACAATACCATTGGCAACACGATCACAACGTACGATTCCGCCAAAAATATTCACTAGGATAGCTTTTACACCATCATCCTTTAAGATTATTCTGAAAGCCTCCTCTACCCTTTTAGCATCTGCCGTACCACCAACATCTAAAAAATTAGCAGGCTCTCCACCGGCCATTTTGATCAAGTCCATAGTGGCCATGGCCAAACCGGCACCATTTACCATGCAACCTACGTTTCCGTCCAAATCTACATAGTTGAGTCCCAGTGCCCCGGCTTCAACCTCAATATCGTTTTCTTCCCTAAGATCACGCATCTCTGCGTATTGCTTTCTTCTATACAAAGCATTATCGTCTATCGAGACTTTGGCATCTACCGCCATAATCTTATCATCGGAGGTCTTTAGTACCGGGTTAATTTCAAACATACTGGAATCACTTTCCACATATGCTTTGTATAAAGACGCTACAAACTTGGTCATTTCCTTGAACGCCGTTCCAGAAAGACCAAGGTTAAAAGCAATTTTTCTGGCTTGGAAAGGTAAAAGTCCCGTCGCAGGGTCTATCTCTTCATTGAATATTAGATGTGGCGTTTTTTCAGCAACCTCTTCAATATCCATACCCCCTTCGGTAGAATACATAATCATATTTCTTCCCGTGCCTCTGTTCAATAGAACGGACATGTAGAACTCGCTTGTTTCGCTATCACCCGGATAATAAACATCTTCCGCAACCAATACTTGATGAACTTTTTTACCCTCCGCGGAAGTTTGGGGCGTAACAAGGTTCATCCCGATAATCTGACCCGCAATTTCTTCTACTTCCTTTAGGTTTTTGGCCAATTTTACTCCACCACCTTTTCCTCTTCCGCCTGCATGTACCTGTGCTTTAATGACATGCCATCCCGTTCCCGTCTCGGCCGTTAATTGTTTAGCGGCATCAACAGCTTCTTTTGGGTTATGCGCCACAATGCCTCTTTGGATTCTAACGCCAAAACTAGCTAATATCTCTTTTCCTTGATATTCGTGAAGATTCATATTCTCAGGTGATTTTTATTTGTTGTGCAAAAATAACAAAGAAGCAACAATTATGAAGGATTAAAACGAGGATAATAGTTTACGTTACCAAAACTTCACCATTAAATCTATTGTTGACCAAATTTAAGATATAAGTAATACTACACTTCGATATCCTTGAAATCCAACGGGTCAAAATTTTTGAAATGTCCGTTCATTTCTATCGTTTTCTTAGTGCGCTCTACCTCGCTTAATACCGCTATCGTAGAGGTCAAGTGCTTGTTCAAGAAAGACAAACGCTCCATCTCTGTAGGTATTTTTAATAATTCATACTCCTGTTCAAAGGACAATCCGATTTTATGGGCCAATGTAAAACTGTTGAATTTATCCATGGGGATTGTAGAAAAGGGTACTTCCATCATTCCATATAATTCTTGAATCTTATTGATTATTTTTTGTTTGTAAGCCACATCGGATTCATAATCATATTCTAAAAAATCTACCAGACCACCCGCATAAGATTTACCTTCCATTTCATTCTCAAAAGTCAATATCTTGAAAACTTGCCGGGCCACCCCAACAACATCCATCTCACCATTTTCATAAGTAGTAACCACTTCAACAAGTTGTACTTCTACCCCATATTCCAGTACATTATTAATATAAACGGGTATTCCAAAAGTGATGGCCTCCGTTCTACAGTCATTAATGAGTTCCTTGTATCTAGGCTCGAATATGTGTAACGGAACAGTTTCACCGGGAAAAAAAATGGATTGTAACGGAAATAAAGGTAATTTCATTTATGTAAAAAGCTTTTCTAGTTAATTTTTTCTGAGTGCAAATCCAATTACTGTGAATTGAATTCAGTCTATATTTATTGACACTTACCAACTATATTATATTTTAAAAATACGACGGTTTGCCCAACAGGACAAGCATAAAAAAGAAATACAAAAAGTTTTAAATATAACATTTTGTTGTATTTTTCTACTTTATATTGATTTTTTTTGTGAACCCGGAAAGGTAAGCTAGATTTGCTCAAAATGTATTTTAGATGAAAAATGCCGATTTACTCAATATTGCAAAAACATATGGCGACCCTGTCTATGTTTACGATTCCGAAAAAATAATAGCTCAATTCAATCGGTTGACAAAAGCTTTTAGCACTGTTGAAAACCTAAAGCTCAACTATGCGGCCAAGGCTCTTTCCAATATTTCCATTTTGCGTTTAATGAACAGTTTGGGCAGCGGATTGGACACAGTTTCCATTCAAGAAGTACATCTTGGGCTATTGGCAGGTTTTAAACCGGAATCCATCATATTTACCCCGAACGGCGTTTCGCTACAGGAAATAGAGGAAGCGGCAAAATTGGGAGTTCGCATCAATATAGACAATCTTTCCATTTTGGAACAATTTGGTAGCAAACATCCGGATATTCCCGTGTGTATACGTATTAATCCGCATGTGATGGCCGGTGGCAACTCCAATATTTCCGTCGGACATATCGATTCTAAGTTCGGTATTAGCATTCATCAGATACCGCATCTGTTACGAATTGTAGAACTGACCAAAATGAATATCAATGGTATCCATATGCACACCGGAAGCGATATTCTTGACATAGATGTGTTCCTTTATGCTTCTGAAATTCTTTTTGAGACAGCTAAAAACTTTAAAAATCTAGATTTCATCGATTTTGGAAGTGGTTTTAAAGTACCTTATAAAGAGGGCGATATAGAAACCAATATTGAAGAATTAGGTGAAAAATTAAGCACTAGGTTCAATGAATTTTGTGCGGATTATGGCAAAGAACTTACATTGGCGTTTGAACCGGGCAAATTTTTGGTAAGCGAGGCAGGTTACTTTTTGGCTAAGGTAAATGTTGTAAAACAGACCACTTCTACGGTATTTGCCAGCATAGATTCAGGGTTTAATCATTTGATCAGACCCATGTTATACGGATCTACCCACCAAATCATAAATATTTCAAATCCGGGAGGACGGGAACGTTATTATTCTGTAGTCGGATATATCTGTGAAACAGATACATTTGCGAGCAACAGACGTATCAATGAAATAAAGGAAGACGATATTCTCTGTTTTAAAAATGCAGGAGCTTATTGTTTTACCATGGCCAGTAATTACAACTCCAGATTTAGACCGCCAGAAGTGCTATGGCACGAGGGTAAGGCCATTCTGATCAGGGAACGTGAAGATTTTGATGATTTGATTAAAAATCAAGTGGATGTCAAAGATCTGTTTTCAGTAAAGCAAACGGCCAAAGTGAAATAAACACATAAAAAAAACGTTAGTTTTGGTATAGTTATTGGACTAATTCCTCAAAAAAATACCATGAAAACTGAATTTTCCTTTTTAAGAAAATCATTCATTTATATAGCGTTCATTTTAATATGCACATTTACGTATGCCCAAGAAGTAACTTGGCTTACTTGGAACGAGGCAGCTGAATTGGCCGCGACCGATGAAAACCCTAAAAAAGTTTTTATCGATGTGTATACGGATTGGTGTGGATGGTGCAAAAAAATGGATAAGGACACCTTTCAAAATCCCGAAGTTGCCGCTTATATGTCACAGAATTTTTATATGGTAAAGATGGATGGGGAAGGCAAAGAGCCTATTGAGTTCAAAGGAAAGACCTACAACTTTGTTCCTTCTGGAAGAAAAGGCTACCACGAGTTCGCTGCCGCGTTGATGCAAGGTAGAATGAGTTATCCTACTACCATCTTTCTGGATGAGGAAATGAATATGCTATCTCCCGTACCAGGTTATCAAAAACCTCAACCCTTTCTAAATATTGCCAAATACTTTGGAGACGATATTTATAAAGAGAAAGATTGGAAATCCTATACTAGCTCAAGAAAATAGTTAATTTCTTTTATTCAACTTTTAGTATTCCCCTCATCACGGTGTGGTGTCCCGGAAAGGTACATACATATTCATATATTCCCGGTTCGGTAGGAGCTGTAAAATAAATACTTTCCGCATCTTGTGGAGCCACCATGTTGGTATGTGCCAAAATTTCGTCCGATTTTGGAATAAAACTCATTTCCATACCGTCCAAACCAAGTTTTAAAGCTGCCTCACCCACCTCATTTGCTTTATCAGGATTTACAAATACAAAATTATGAGGCATATCATCACTATTATTGAACGTGAGCTTTACCTTTTCACCGGCTTTAACCGTTAATTCCGTTTTATCGAATTTTAAGCCGGGTAAGGTTCCTAATTGTATTTCTACATCAACCTTACCTTTCCAAGCCGCGGGCAATTCAGTGACACGCAGGTTGGATGACTCAACTTTTGTTGTTACATCGTTACTTGATGCTACAATACTATTATTTTCATCCGGAACTTCGTTCAAAGTATAATATCCAAAGTCGTGCAATAAAGGTTTGCCGCTTCTGTTTTTAACGCCAGATGCCTTTATTTCATAAATAAAACCTTTTCTAAACTTATCCAGTTTTAAGGTAGCACTCAAACCATCCTCCGACAATTCAATCGCCTTGATTGTTCTGGCTTCTTTCATATGTACAGGGCTGCCATAAAAATGATGATACTTGTAAGTAAAGTCCGTTACTTGGTAAGAAGCTATCTCTTTTGCCGATGCTTCGTTAACAGGTTGCGTGAATTCTAGCATAAAACCGTCCGATTTTACTTTAATGGTTTTAACTTCAAAAGGCATTTTACCTGTCCAAGAAAAGCGCTCCAAAGCGTAAGAGTCCTGACCTCTAGAAGCCCATCCTCTACTCGTCTGCCCAACGTAAACAGCATCTTTCTCCGGATTGTACTGCAAACGTAAAACCCCTGAGGAAAAGCCATCAATAAAAGGAAAGCACACGCCTTGGTATACCCCGTTTATCTTCTCTTGAAAAACACGCATAATTTTACTGTGGCCTTGGTCCCCTACCATCATCTGACCCGTAAATGGCCCCATCTTATCATTGAAAAACGCAATGTCCGATGTAGAAATTCCCATTAATGTGTGGGGGAACCATACTGATGGTGGTTTTACCGCATCGATCTCATCCTTATATTCATACAGTGTAAGTTCTTTGGTATCGTCAATGTCTTCAAAATTTATAGACAGGGGAGAATTTTTCTCTTGGGACCAATGCAACCCCTCAGGATTTCCGGCAAAATCACCGAGTTCCAAATGCGTCATACGGCCAGAACCTACCCAATCCCCTTGATTTTCGGTATAGAAAATATCACCATTGGCATTAATTCCCATACCCGCAGGTGAACGTAGACCTGTAGCATAGGGTTTTACCTCGCCATTTGGAGAAACTTTGAGCATCCAACCGCTCCATTTGGATTTACTTACCCCTTTACCCTCCCATCCAAGGTTCAATGTCACTACCATATCACCATCTTCGGTAAATAAAGGACCATAGGAATACTCATGATAATTACCATACAGTTCCCAAGTGGTAATTGTCTCGTACTCGTTCGCTTCATTGTCACCATCGGTATCCGTGATTTTGGTCAGTTCACCACGTTGGTTGGCATAAAAGGAACCATCCTTGAAGGCCAATCCCAGTGGTTCGTGTAACCCATGGGCAAATCTCACAAAGTTGGGATTATCGTTATTGGGATTCAGAATCAACCACAGTTCTCCCCTTCTGGTTATGGCGCCGAGCTGACCTTTATCGTTAAATGCCAGACCCCCTATTTCCAAGGCAATTTCTTCGGGTATCGAGATTTTTTCTATGGGATAATACATGGCTTCGGTATCTTGAGCCTGACCACATACCTGATTATACATCAATAGTACCAAAAAGGATAAAATATGTTTTAACGCTTTCATCTTATACTGCTTAATTTTCTTACTATTTACCACAATAATGAATATTTTACTTCTTTGCCTTCTTTAACTTCGTACATCAACTCCAATGTGCCGTTCACCTCTCTTATAAAAGGCTCTACCTCTCCTTCATTTTTTAAATAGTATTTACCGTCGATATTATAATAGTCTTGATTCACTTTTTCAATTGATTCTCCCATACCCACTCTCGAATATAAAGTATCTGCGCCCTTGGATTTAAGCGTTCTTATTAGGCCATCGCCGTTCGCCGAAGGAGAATAATAATCGAAGAGCATCATGTTTCCAAGCTGATATTTAAAAACAGGCCTTTTTTCTTGGTTCATACTGTATCCATTACCTTTTATATTTGTCGGAAGTCCTTCAGGATATATAGCCTCGTTGCTTTCCAATTGTGCTGCAATAATATTTTCGGTTATTTCCGAGGATACGCTTTGAGGCACCAGGACCTGCTCTATTCCACGACCCTGCCACATTTCCGTAACATTGGCAAAATTTCCTTTCCATATTTTCAAGAGGCTTCCCGTATTAAGATCATAGGTGTAGTGTACACCCTCCGGATTACCAACGGATATAGCATGTGTACGCTTTTCGTCACCATAATAGGCAAAGCTTCTAATCATTTCCGGAGATGTAACAGCTTTTACCAAAAAGGGTGTTTTCTTCTCTTTTGGTTGAATTGGACGCTGTCCTTGAAGAGTACGCAGTTCTTGTTCCGGTCCTTCATACTGCAACATTAATTCTTTTTGCCCGTCATCATTAAAATAATCTACACGTATCTTATGAAGTCCTTCGGATAAATTTATCATACCATGTTTTGGTGGATTGGAAGCGTGTTTACCATCTCCGTCTATTAACAATTTTTCATCAATATAAATTTTTGTGCCATCGTCCGAAAACAAATGAAATAAATAGTCTCCCTGTTTTGGCACATTAAGGTTTCCGGTAAATCTAAAGGCTACTCCATCCCTACGTTTGGAAAGTTTATCTATATCCATTGTACTAGTAGTATCTGACGTTACTACCGTTAGATCATCCAGATTTGGCAACTTCAAAACCGGGGTTTCTACTTCATAATACTTATAAGCTAAATTTGTAATGAACATGAATTCATTTCCATAGCACCTGTATTTCATATTTCTAAAAGCTACGGGTCCGTGATCACCTTGAAACATTAACGGCGCTTTGACTACTTCTGGTTCATTTTCTGCACTGGCTGCCCTTGTAGCTCCTGTTACCTCTACATTTTCATGAATCTTAACACCATTATGTACAACTTTTTCAAAACGTGCGTTCGCAATCTTATTTCCATCAGCATCGAATCTGGGAGCTCTGAACTTTACATATAAATGTTGCCACAATCCGGGTGCTTTTGACGCATTTTGACTAGGTGGGCGACCTTCATATCCCTTTTTATTTTCAGGTTTGGAATCATCCCATCTTTCATAAATACTACCGCAATCTTGTACGGTCAGGTCATCCTTGCCCCAACTGTCAAAAAGTTGAATTTCATATCTACTCTGAAAATAAATACCGGAATTGGAACCTTTGGGCATCATAAACTCTATATCAAGCTCAATGTCTTCATGTTCAAAAACGGTGAACAGATTTGCTTTTTGAGTCTCCGTGTTTTGATTCACTAAAATACCTGTGCCGGTCTCTGTCTGTATATCATGTGTTTTCGAGAAGTCCGAAAGCACCTGTCCAACCACTTTCCAATTGTTTCCAACCGTTTTAAGAGATTCCAAATTTTCGAAATTAATTTCAGAAAATGGTAAAGATGTAATCATCTCCTCGTTTTCTTTTTTTACAATTTCTTGGGGTTTTTCATTACAATTTATAAACAGCAAAAAGGCAAATCCTAAACACACCTCTAAACACCTTATTTTTCTCATTGTATTTTTTTAACTGATAATATAGGAAGATAGTAAAAACACTAGTGCTTTTTTGCTTATATGGTAAAAATCAAATAGTATGGAGTGTAATACTTAAAATAACCATCTAAAGCATTAAATCAATAATGTAATATATGCAGGGTCTCCAATAGTCTTTTTAGTATAACGAAAAGAAAGAAAAGGTTTTCGCAGAAAAATGCCTAATGTATTTGAAATGAAGTAACAAACGAGAAAAAGGGTTCCAAAATAAATTGAAAACCCTTTCTAAACTATTTGAAGAATTACCTGCTATAGTTAGGTGATTCCTTTGTAATCGTAACATCATGCGGGTGGCTTTCATTGATACCACTTGCCGTTATTTTTACGAATTTTCCGGTTTCTTTTAAGGTTTCAATATCCTTGGCACCGCAATATCCCATTCCGGCACGTAAACCACCAACAAACTGATGAATGCTTTCAAATAAATCGCCTTTATAAGGCACACGGCCTACAATACCCTCTGGAACCAATTTTTTGATATCGTCCTCAACATCCTGAAAATAGCGGTCTTTTGACCCCTGTTTCATCGCCTCTACAGAGCCCATGCCACGATACGATTTAAATTTTCGTCCTTCGTAAATTATTGTCTCTCCGGGTGATTCTTTTGTACCTGCCAAGAGTGAACCTAACATTACGGTATCCGCTCCGGCCGCAATGGCTTTTGGTATATCTCCTGTATATCTGATTCCTCCATCCGCAATTACAGGAACCCCGGAACCTTTTACAGCAGCGGCTACTTCCAATACGGCAGAAAACTGCGGGAAACCTACTCCGGCGACAACCCTTGTTGTACATATAGACCCGGGACCTATTCCGACCTTAACAGCATCGGCACCGGCATCTACTAAGTATTTTGCCGCTTCCGCGGTAGCTATATTTCCCACGATAACTTCTAGTTCAGGAAACTTCTTCTTTACCTCTTTCAAAATAGTCACTACCCCGGCCGTATGACCGTGAGCGGTATCTATTACAATAGCATCTACCCCGGCATCTACCAATGCTTCCGCTCTTTCTACGGCATCTCCTGTTACTCCTAATGCCGCAGCAACTCTTAAACGACCGTATTGATCCTTGTTGGCACTGGGTTTTTGGGTCAGTTTTGTGATATCCCTAAAGGTTATCAATCCCACTAATTTATAATCCTTATCGACTACCGGTAATTTTTCAATTTTATTTTCTTGTAAAATATCTTCGGCCTGATCTAAAGAAGTTCCCTTACCGACCGTCACCAAATTTTCCGAGGTCATGACCTCGGAAATAGGTCGGTCATTATTCTTTTCAAAACGCAAATCACGATTCGTAACGATACCGATTAATTTACCTACATTATCCACTATTGGAATACCTCCAATACTATATTCCTTCATGTAGGCTTTCGCATCCCTCACAAAAGAATTTAAGGGCAAGGTCACGGGGTCCATGATCATACCGCTTTCCGCACGCTTCACCTTTCTGACTTTTAAGGCTTGCTGCTCAATAGTCATATTTTTATGCAATACCCCAATACCTCCTTCTTGTGCAATGGCAATGGCCATTCTGCTTTCCGTCACGGTATCCATAGCTGCGGAAACAATAGGAACGTTGATCGTAATATTTCTAGTGAATTTTGATTTGATACTGACTTCCCTTGGAAGCACTTCAGAGTACGCTGGTACTAACAGAACGTCATCATAGGTGAGACCTTCTCCGAGAATTTTATTTTGGTGGGCTTGCATAGCAATTAAGGATTTAATTGCGTGCAAATGTAGTGATTTTTATTGGTTATCAACCTACCATATTCGCCCTATAACTTAAATTGTAAAGTAGTGTAAAACGTTCTAGGTTCCGAAGGAATAATTCCAGGTCCAGGGTATCCGGTAGCCCTTCTAGTGAAGTAACTGTTATCCAAAACATTATTGATTCCTGCTTCAAGTTTCCATTTTTTATAGGTGTACGAAAGGCTAAAATCCATGATGTCATACGCAGGAATCTCCCCTTCTATACCTCTTTGGTTGTCCGTTACATCTTGTAGCGCATTGGTGGCATCCGTAAATTGTTTGGACAAGTAGGTATATTGAAGGCTTCCCAAGAGATTCTTATACCCAAAATTCAGTCCAGTTTTCAAGTTTACCGCCGGAATAAATTCGACCTGATTTCCTTCTACGTTCGTTTCTTCTGATTCTAAATACTCAGAATTGGTCAATGCTAGATTCACAAAATAATTTAGTTTTACTTTTTTCAAAGTAGGAAATAAGGTTTCCTTCAAGCTCCAGTTGGCAAAACTTTCCAATCCGTACATAAAAGCTGTACCTATATTTCCGCGAAAACGAACTATGCCTCCTGTTTCAATTTCATTTCCATCGGCATCTATTCGGGTGGCAGGCTTTAGAATCTCTCCCAAGCGGTTATCGTACAACAATCCAAAGCCACTCACATCATAGGCAAGGATATCCTTATATCTACCCCTAAAACCCAAATCTGCCGTAAAACCGTCTTCATCGGTGATATTGGCATCCACCTGAAAAGATGGATTCACGACCCTGATATCGTTAAAAGTAACCGATCGGTAATTCTGGGAGAAGTTACCGTACAATTCTATACTGGGAGAAACCTTATACGTGGCGCCCAGACCCAGCAGTACAAAAGTTCTATCAAAAATTCTGTTATCTTCAATATCCTCGTTCAGGGTAACGTTGCCGGCCAAATCCCTTTGAATGTTCTTGAAAGAACCAATACTTTCCGTTTTGATATGCTCTAAACGGAATCCCGGAGTAATCGTAAATTTAGAAGTTATATTAAAAATATTCTCACCGAAAAAAGCAATATTCAAATTGGGAAAATCAAACTGGGATTGCCTATCATAATCCGGAAAATCGTCATCGGCAAAGTCAAAATCGGCATTAAAACCATTGCTTCCCGGTCCTTGCCTCTGGTCATTCGCCGTCTTATAAAATTTAGAGCCCAATAACAAAGCGGACTCCGTATTTCCAAGTTTATATCTTGTCAAAACCCGTGCTTCCGCACCCCAATTCTGAAAATTATCTACCAATAGCTCACGGGGTTCAAATTCCCCATCCTCATTTTGGGGAACATCCGGTTGTGAAACCCTGTTTGTCCTAAAACCCAAGGCTTTTCTTGATGCATCCAGACCGAACAGCTGTAAACTAAAATCTGTTTTTGACGAAAACTTATGGTCCAACCGTAATGCGTACATCTTCCAATCCACATTGAACCAATTGCGTTCCCTGTTGCTAAATGTAGGGTCTTCCAAAAATTGGGCATCGGTAAGCCCACCGGGTTGTTTTGCCAAATAGTTGAGAAAAGTGGTTTCCAAGGTCAGCTTTGTCCTATCGGAAAATTGATACCCTACATGGCCAAAATAGTTCCTACTATTATAATTACTGTTAGGTCTAAAACCGTTTCCTTCTTTATAATTAAAATAGGTATAATAACTCAACTTCCCTACCGTACCGCTTAAGCTGTTAAAACTGGTAAATAAATCATAGGAACCTAAAGTTTGGCGGGTAACGAGTTCTATTTTTTTATTGGGATTTGGCTTTTTAAACTTAAAATTGACCAACCCCCCAAATTGTGTTCCGTATTGCAGGGATGCTGCCCCACGCACTATTTGAATTTCTTCCAAGGCCTCCGCAGGAGGCGTATAGTAGCTCTCGGGATAGCCTAGAACATCGGCACTGATATCATAACCGTTTTGGCGTGTATTGAAATTGGCCGTGCGATTGGGGTCCAGACCTCTACCGCCAATATTCAGCTGCAGTCCCGCATCCCCATTGTCATAGATGTTCAACCCCACGACCTGACTGTATATTTGTCTCGGGTTGTTAGCGGCCAAGTTACCCGTTATCCCGTCCAGCAAGACTACCTCACTTTTTTTACCGGCGTAAATGGCCGTTCCCTCTACTTTTTTAAGTTGTTTTAGCGCGAATACTTTTTCCTTTCGTTGAATTAAAACTACTTCGGATAACGCTTCGGCCTCCAGTGGTTTTAATTTAATTTCGATGGACATGGGATTATCGAACGTCAACTCTTTCTCAAAAACCTCGTACTCGTAGGCAAATGCCAAAATCGTATATTTTCCTCCCGGAACGTCCGTAAACTCAAAACGACCTCCGGTATCCGTATTTTTTAAAAGTTGTAATTCCTTTAGATATACCTCGGTATCTGGAATTGGTTTTCCTTCGGCATTGGTTACCGTTCCTGAAATGGTCATTTGTGACCATCCCGAAAAAGAACAAAGCAAAATCAATAAACAACTAAATTCCTTTAATTTCATCTTTGAAGGGTATTATCCATTTTTTATGCGCAAATGATTCGCGTTCTTGAACCAAGTCTGTTTTTGGGTCGACAAAGGTAGTGCTTAACCTTCCGTTTAAAGCAACACGGCTATCCACAAAAACCTGAACATTTTTATGCCCGTCCTTTTTAAAATGTTCTTTTAAGTAATGTGCATATTCCAAAATAAAATCAGGCTGAAATGCCATTTGTTTTTCTTGAAATGGAGTAAGAAAATCGGAATTATCCACATAGAACCATCTTCCCGTATTCCCGTTTACCACCTTGAATTGAGCATAACCCGATTTCTCCATGAGCATAACCCGCCATGAAAACCGATACCCTTCCTCTGTCCAAAAAAGTTCTCCCGGATATAATAGATATCGAAAAGGAAACAGTAGCTGTATTGCAAAAAACAGTATCAAAACCCATTTTGTCATTTTGTTTTTTAAAGTCGAAGGAATTGGTAACCTTTTGTCCGTATTGAAACGATTGACATCGATTTTAAGTAATAAGCCCAGGTATTTTAAAATAGTCCGATGTACTTTTGCATCAAAAAAGATAAGTGTGGAAACGATCATGATGTACGGAAACATCCCGATGGGGAAAAGCACCCTAGTCAATACATGAAAAATAACGACCAAAGCAAAAGCAAAAGGTCTTGTTCTTCTGTATAACAATAAAAAAGGGATGGCCAGATCGTATCCGGCACCGATCCAACTAAAAGCATATTGCACCCATTCTTGACTCAACAGATTTCCCAATAAAGGAACATCAAATTTAGAGGGAAGCCATATCTTCAAAGGCATGGCCTTCAACAACCAGTCCGAGTTCAATTTGGCCAAACCTGCATAGAAATACACGATTCCCAGTAAAATTTTTATACTGTTTATCGTCCAAGCCGGAACGTACTGAAACGCTTTTTTAGGGTTTTTGGCCGCATCAATAGAAAAATAGGCATTTGCCGGTAAAAAAATCATTAGAAAACTTAGGATACTTATAAAGTAATAATGATTTAGATACGTGGTCTTATCCATTAATTCGATATAGGTAAAACTGAGAAAAAAGGTAATGATCGCCCATTTGTATTTGTAACCAAGTGCTATAAAAATTGATGCCAATCCACATATAATGAACAAAAGATAGGTGTAGTTCCCTAAGGGTTTGATCCATTCAAAACCATAATATGAAAAGAAAAATTTAGGTTCAATGTATAGTTTGTCTATCCACCCGTAGCTCCAAAATCTTACAATACTCATAAACATCATCAAACCGAATAAAATGCGAAAGACCGCCAAAGGGGCGGCCTCTACCTGGGTTTTTATATGTTTATTAATAAATGTACTCATCGATTATTAATCCCCGTCGGCATCAACAAAATCAATACTGATGCTCATTGCAGAAACCATATCTACCTTTAACAGCGGTACCGCTCTTTGTACCTCATCATATGCCAATAGCATTTGTGTGGCAGGTGAATTATTTTGAATTTCTTCCCTAAAACTTCCCAATCCGGTTACCGCACTACGCGCTTCATTGAACTGATTGTTGATCAATTGCTTTAAATCCTCGCCATCCTTGACCGAATTTAAATCGTCCAAATAGGAAGCCAAACTTACTCCAGAAGTTGTTTTGCCAAAATGCTTTCCGTTGAAAAAGTCCTGAACGGCGTTCAACCCTTCCAAAAACAATTCATTGGAAACATCACTTTTATAGAACGCCTCTACCTTTTCCGGAAACTTGGTTCCAGAAAAAACACCCAATGGTATTCCCATTTTTCCCGCTCGGAGAAATTTCTCGTAATAGAAAATATAATCGTTTACAAAACGATCTACTGATGCTGTGGCAGAAGCCCCATCATTATTCACAAAAGTATCTCTATATCCTTGGCTCCATTCCGCAACTACTTGATTTGTAAGCGTAGTCATATCTTCCAAAACAGCTTCGGCATATGCTATTAGTGCTTCCTTATCCGTGTCATTATACTTAGCGGCAATTGTTGCATCATCCTCTCCCAAGCCATTTATCAAATAATCCAATGCAGGAAAACCTTTGGCATCCCTATTGGAAGAAAGTGAAAGGTCATAGCTGCCAGAGGCTATATGACCTTCTATTTTTGAAGCATCCGTAGGATAAATATTCATATTTAAACGCAGTCCAACCGTTTCAGCCGGGCCAATTTCATACATGGAAACGCTCTGCCAAACTTTATAGGCAGACAACCATGATGATCGTAAAGCAGTTAAATTAGACACACTTGCATCTGCCTTAAACGAAGAAAAGGCCGTGTTCAAACTTTCCATTTCGGCGGAAAAAGCTTCGTAAGACGGAATGATGATATTATCCGCCCAGTTGGCCAGCATGGGACCTCTTTGAAAACTTACCGGCGTTGGACCATCATCCGTTATTTCCCCACCGCCTCCATTATCCGAGCTACAGGCCCAAAAAATGGTCGTTAAAAATAGAATTCCGAGTATCTTTTTCATTTGTATATTTTTCAAAACGGTAAAATGTTGTTCGCTAAAAAACCTTGTTCCGACTACATTCAATATTAAAGATTGCTATCCTTATTTTTATTTATTCTAATTAAATGCGAAAGTAAAAAAAGTAGTCTATTCCAGAATAAGAATAAACCACTTTTTTATTAACATCATAACCTAAAACTATTCTGATGCTTGCTCTAATGTAAAGTCAAATCGCTCAGCGATATCCGTCGCCATATCTTCCAATGTTGCAGTTTCCACATCCCAAAGTCCATTAATACCATCATCCATCAAGTCGATCAAAAAAGCGTCTACTTCAGCTTTTGTGAAATAAGGTTCGTTCGTACCGGGCTTTCGGGTAAATTGGAGACTATATATAAAACCATAACCTTCGGACAGGTCATGAAAAGCTGTTCCAAAAGCAGTTGGTTCCTGTGCAAGGGCATTTTTACCTTGCTGTAGATAAAATACCGCTCGAATACCGATTACCTCGGATATTTTCTGCTTAATGATGTCTGCTTGCTTATTACGCTCCGTATAATCTCCGGCCACAATAGCCGCACGGCCTAATTTGAATGCTTGAAAAATAGCATCTGCTATTCCGGCGAAGTCGGCATCGCCTTCTACTCTACCTATATATTTGTTCAAAAAACTATCCGCACCTAAATCCGCATTGGGATTTGCAGCATCAGCATTCAAGCCAAATGCATAACCATAAGCTTCATCCCATTTATGCTCCATAGTGGTGTAGGACTTTCCTTCTGCCACTGTACCGGCATCGTTCTCCGCTCTATTGTCCGCTTCATCAAGTACTGCCGGGCTTAAATAATTGTTCAAAGCCTGGTCTACCATTAGTGTCCCTATCAACCCCTTCGTAAAGGCCTGATCATACTCCAGCCCTTTTGCGCTAATATATCGAGTAGATGAACCGTCCGAAATTTGGCCTGCCGTTCCGGCCGCTGCAGCTACGCCCCAGTTTGGAAACACTTCACTGGCCTGTTTGTTCAAATACGATTCAAAATCGGCCCTGATAGCAGCTTGCACGGAAGGACTATTGGAAAAATAGTCTTCAGAAGCTGCCGTTTTACTTATCATATTTTTATCGGAAGCGTTTAAATCAGTATCGGAGAAATTATCCTCTCCTTCTTGATGCCCATACATGGCCACCATTTTTTCAGCTGTTGTATTTGGGTCTTTGATCAAGCTTAAAATTTCTTCACCCATTGCTATACGAGTCGTCTGACCTGAAAAATTGACCGTACTCTCTCCATCTCTAGTGAAAGTGTAACTTGTTGGATTTTCAATTTCCTTACTTATTTCGCCTGGGCCATCATCATCCTTGTCGCAAGAAGTAAATAATAATCCGGTAGTTGCAATCAAAGAAAAAGCTAATTTTTTCATTATTTGTTAAGTTTATTTAGACTTGTTATAAATAGATTGTTTGAGAGCACAAATTTAATCGCAAAATTGACTTACACAAAGTTTATTTAAATTAAATCTAAATAAACTTAAAGATTTAACATTTAGGTAAAATTTGTGTCTTTGGATAGATTAATGAATTAGTCCCCATCATTGTCATTAAAGGTTACTACAATATTTGCCGCGCTGGAAAAATCGGTTTTGAAAATAGCGATGACCTCTTGAATGCTTTCTCTGAATGTTTCAATCGCATCAATGTCATTTTCAACTGCCATTTCCAAAGATCCCTCAATTTGATTTAGGTTGGATATGGCCAATTGTATAGCTTCTTGAATGGCATTGTCCAATTCGGGACGATTTAAAACATCCGTCGTATATGATGCTAGACCAAAACCTTCTTCTCGAACATAATCACCGGTATAACTTTCTTGTATCGTATTTAAATTTGCTACTATAGCTTCCTTACTGAGCATACTCCTAAATACTTCTAGTTTTTCGACTCCCTCATTTTCCGAATTCAATGCCTCTTCTATTTTTCTGTTTTTAATGGATTCCAGCGCGGCAATAAGTGCATTGACCATTTGATTTTGACTCCCGTTGACACCGGTTTCCAAATTTGATTTGAGAGCGGACTGAGCCTCTTCCCATAATTTTTGAAGTGCTAAAACTTCTTCGTTTAAGTTCTTTGCAAGGG
Organism: Maribacter algae; assembly: GCF_047345745.1. NCBI lineage: Bacteria > Pseudomonadati > Bacteroidota > Flavobacteriia > Flavobacteriales > Flavobacteriaceae > Maribacter > Maribacter algae. The sequence continues at coordinate 1,342,891 of NZ_JBLFES010000001.1, read as the reverse complement.
CCAATAAATATTCTCCACGTCTTTCGTAGTTGGGAAGCGATATAAATTCAGAAAGAACCATATCCGTACTGCCACGGTAAATCATATATTCAATAGCACCGTATCCTTTACTATTTGCGCCATTTTTAGCAATATATTCACTGTCAATAAAATCAGTGCTTTCAATATTTCTTTCTATAACGCAAGTATTAATCGGCCATTGATGAATACGTGTATGTATAAAAGAATTTTGAACAACACCCAAGTTATATATTTCAGCCTTTTTCCAATGTAAAAAGGAATTTTCCCATATATTTTTAATATTGATTAGGGTCTGTTCGGATGGATTTTCAATAAATTCCTCAGTCCCAACAACCAATTTGCCCACTAATTCTACATGTACGGTTTGGAGCATCTTAATCTGATTATCATATAAATCACTTACTTGCATGGCCCTACCTTCAGCTACCGTAATTTTTGCTTCATTTTCAGTACCCTGCACATCATCATTACCACAAGAAATAATTAACAGTACCAATTGAATACCAAGGATTATAACTATTTGTTTCTTTGTCATCTTATAATGTATTCAAAAATTGAATTAATTTACTACGTGCTTCACTGGATAAGCCTTTAAACTTTTCTTTGGATCGCAAAGCTTCGCCGCCATGCCAAAGTATAGCTTCCTCAATATTCCTGGCCCTACCGTCATGAAGCAGATTGGTATGACCATTTACTGTTTCTATGAGACCAATACCCCATAATGGAGGGGTTCGCCATTCGTTGCCATTGGCCTCAAAATCTGGCAAACCATCGGAAAGCCCCTCTCCCATGTCGTGTAACAATAAATCAGTATAGGGCCGGATAATTTGATTGGCAAGGCCCGCTATTTCATATGGGCCCGTTTCTATTTTTGGTATATGGCATTTTGTACAATCTATACTTTCAAATATTTCTTTTCCTTCCAATACTTTTTCATTATCAACATCCCTACGAGCAGGAACTGCCAAAGAAGCGGCATAAAAAGCTACTCTATCAAGATTATCATCCGGTATCTCTGGAGTTCCTCCATTTGCAATGCCGTCACAATTTAAAGGTGTAGGGCAGTTCTCGTTAGGAAAAAGCGAGGAGGTAATACCCAAATCTCCCGAAAAAGCCGCTGCCACCTGTTGTTTAATGTTCGGTTGATTGGCCTTCCAACCAAACCGACCTATTTTCATGGTATTTTCCGCTATATCATAAACAAGGTTTATACGACCGGAAATACCATCATCATCCATATCATTTGGGTCTGCAAAACTTTGGAGGGTGGTTTCCGGAATGGCGTCCAAAAGTCCCAAACCGATCATTTGATTGGCCACTCTTGGCGAAACTTTGGTCAACGGGTCCAACGCCCCATAGCTTAAACCGGAAAACCCATATTCCGGTTTCTGTAATTCTACCGTACTGCCATCTGGATATGTTTCTGTTAAAGTTTGATACGTAACAATCAAGGTACCTTCTTTTTGAACACTTAAAATAGCGTTGTCCTGAAGCTGCGTACCGTAGACCGGATCACCTACATTTGAGCCATTGGCATTCTTTTCCAATAGGCCCAACCTTAATAGAAGCCCATGGGAAAGTTCACCGTTAAACTCCGGGGGTCTACCACGACCATCCTTAAAATGGCAACCAGAACAATTCCTAGCATTAAAAAAGGGGCCTAAACCATCACGTGCTGTAGTAGATGCAGGTGCCGTGACCCAACTTTGATTAAAAAGAGAATTCCCGACTCCGAAAGTTACCCGTTCATCAAAAGACAGACCGGGAGACGCAAAACCAAAGGCTTCTGCGGAAAAGTTATTTGATGTACTGCTCCCTCCGGAAAGTTCTTCTCCTTCTTCTGGAATTAAAGGAATTATAATTTCTTCCTTATTACAGGAAAGTAAAAAAGCAATTGAAAATATGATGCTTAAAAATATTGATTTACTCATTTTAAAAATGATAAAACCGGACTCTTTCGAGTCCAGTTTCCTTTAATTAAACTAACTATTTGGGGGCAAAACTTTCAAAGTTTTTTATCAGGATATATTTTGTTTAATTGATTCCCAATGCAGGTCTCGCCTCCAATAATTTATCGCCGAAAGCTACAAGAGCCTGAACGGCCGTCTGTACTTTAGCACCTTCCGTACTCGTAGTCCCTTCGACTATGGCAAGGTCAAAAGGGTCAAGTGTAGCGTCAACCTGAGTTTGCGCCGTAGTCAAAAGTGTGTTCAATTCGGAGGCCAGATCGGCATCGACCTCCTTGATTAAATCTTCCAATGAGTTACCGGATACGTTACCGTACGTACCTTTGTAGACATTGACTATTCCTTGTAAATTTAAACGTATATCGCGGTGCGTATTATCACTAAAACAAGAATGCTCATCTTCTTGATCTTGGTTTACCAAAGCAACGGACATACGTTCAATTGCCAATTCGCTTCGCGATAATTCAGAGATACTACTAATCATGTTATCCAAGGCTTCATTTTCATCAAGTGCCAAAAAGGTTGTTTTGTAAGCACCGGACCATTCATCTATCATGACCTGTAGATGATCCGTTAATAAATCCGCCACGATGGCTAAATATTCCCTTCTTCGGTCTTGATTGGCAGCAGTACCACCGTCCACAAAATCAGTGTACGGACGTTGTCCCGCCATATTTTCTGAAGGAGCGGTAAGGTCTTGGCCCCATAGTAGAAATTCAATGGCATGGTATCCAATGGCAACATTCTCTTCGCCACCATTACCATTTTCTCCAGATAATACCTCCTTGCTAAGGGTTGGAAAAGTAGTATCGTCATTTATAATTCCGGCAGCAGCATCCCCATCTACATAATCAATAAAGACTTCATCCAAAGGCCATGAATTTAAAAATCCTTCTATTTCTTCAGTATCACCAGAATCGATAGGCCCGTTGGCAAAACGGAAGGCCTCACTTGGCCCATAACTTTCCCTAGATACCAACCAAGCCTCTTTGGCCGCATTAAAATTAACTTCCGTAGGGTCTGCAACAAAAGTAGCGATAGCCGTTTCAAGTGCTTCTGCATCTACCATAGCTGCTTGATAGTTTGCCAAAACTAAATCTGCATAATTGGACGTTACGGTTCTTCTATCAATTGTATTGTTTTCAGGACTTTCAGTATCATCATCGGAACAGCTAGTAAAAAAAATTGCTGAACAGGTCATTAGGGCAAAGGTGATTTTTCTCATTTTTCAGGTTGTTTTTATTTGGACTTATTTTAAATAACAATTTGAAAGCGCAAATTTAAACTGATAATTAACTCCAACAAACTTTATTTAAATTAAATCTAAATAAACTTAAAGATTTAACATTTGGAAGCTAAAGGGAAAGAAAAAAGGCTGCCTTTTCAGACAGCCTCAATATTATAAAATGTAGCTTGTAAACCTAGGCCGATGCCGTTTGAGGCGCCCAATGATTACAGGACATTCCGGGAGCCGCTTTCTGAGGGTTGGCACAATCACTCGTTTCAAAACGAACACAACTAATGCAGTTCTGTTCCGTTTTTAACGCAGCTTTCATTTCAAAACTATCACATGTATAGCTATTTCCCACTTGAACTCCATGCTTTTTGCAGGTATTACCTTCCAATAAATTTTCACAGTTCACACAACTATTTCCTAATCTTATAGACATAACAATCAATTTTTAATTATATCTATAAAACTAAGGGTGAAACTGATCAGAAACAATTTAAATAGCTGATATACAGTAATATCTATTTAGATTGCTTTAAAATAAAAGGAAGTGGATAATGTTAAATTTTTGGGCAACGCTTGCAGTTGGTCTTCCCCTTTTTCTTAAACTTTTTACAACACTTTTTTTTCTTGTCGCCAGAGCACGCTGTGCAAGATGGTCCCATAATTATACAAGTATTGCCAGAAGTAGTTAACAACATTATTTTTAATTATTCTAAATAAAAACAAAACTACTAAAAAAAGGCTTGTAATGACAAGCCTTTTTTAAATATTGTAAAACGTTACCAACAATTATTCTTCCGCGTCAACGGATGTCGCTATGGTATTAATGTCCCTATCGAACATATAATGTCCGGATTTATCATCGCCAATAATGTTCAATTTGTCCAACAGCGTTCTGGCCACTGCTTCCTCTTCCAACTGTTCCGTAACATACCACTGCATAAAGTTGTGCACGTTGTAATCTTTTTTATTAAGACATTCAAAAATGACATGATTGATCTGTTCCGTTACGAACATTTCACTCTTTAAAAAATCGGCGAACAGCTCGTTCAAAGATTCAAACTCCGCTTTTGGCTTTTCCAATGCCGGTACAACTACCTTGCCTCCGCGCTCATTCACAAACTTTACCAATTTGATCATGTGTACACGCTCCTCCTCTGATTGCTTGTAAAAGAATTCGGAAATGCCATTATATCCTTCTTCATCTGCCCACGAGGCCATTGCCAAATAATGCATTGAGGCATTGGCTTCATACTTTATCTGATCGTTTAACAGCTTTTCAATTGATTTGTTCATCGGTATTATTTTTAACAAAGGTAATTAGGTTTTAAGTTCGTTCAAATTTTAGGTAAGCGGATTTTTAGGGTCTACCCGATATTTTTCCAAAGTTGCATCCATATCCAAAATAAAATGGGTGCCTTTGATAAGGTCTTCCATCATTTCCAAGATAGGTTCATTCACTTTTAAACAAATATCTATCAGCGGATTTGAACACCATATTTTATTGCATTGATTGCCTCCGCATTCATCGCAGTTACATGGTTCGTTGGATTTATTAACAATTTTCAACAGGTGGTCCAGATCCGATTTTGATATGAACAGCCCCACCGTGTCTATTACCAATTGCATTTCACAAGATGGGTTTGGGCTATTTTTTACGTAGTAGGTAGCGCCGTAATCATTTTTATAGATCAATTCCATTTCAACTATTTTTTGGTATTCAACTCACTGATTTTTAAAAATTTCTTTTTCTACAGTATTATTTAATCGATATACAAACAAGTAATATACTACCGACAAAAACATTGCCCAACCTGCACTTATGGCACATAAACCCAATGTTGAAACCTGATAAGTATCAATACTGATGTAATACATGAAAAATAGCATCACAGCGAATATGCCCCAGTTAACGTAACGCCAATGTCCCATAATCCTTTGTTTATTCTTTTTACGTTTTATTGCTTTACGTTTCAAGGTTATCCAAATTCCCGTGCCTACCAATGAAGAAATACCCAGACCCAATATGAACCAGATAATTTTGGTGACCAAACCGCCCCAGTAACCGAAATGCAAAGGATCCGCAATATCATTTAAGTACATAATCGCCCCGATTTCGGTTGCTTTTTGAACCGAAACTACTTCGTATGTTTCGGGGTGCAAGTACACCCTATTCGCTCTTGGGCGAACCAAAGGCACCTCACTAGTTCCCGTAATATAGATGGTACCGGACGAGCCTCTGCTAGGGACTATAAAACCAAGCTCCAAGTTAGGTATTTGTGTCTTTGCGATTTCAATAGCTTTGTCATAGTCCAACGTCTTGGCATCCAAATTTTCCGTGCTATCAAGGTTTTCCAAAGCTTCAATCTTTGGTGCCCTTGGATTTGCTATTCGCCCTAACCCTGCCGTATTGGTCCGCTCAAGAAAATACCAAATGCCGGTAATGGAAAAAAGCAAGGTAAAAGGCACTGACCACACGCCTACCAAGCGGTGTAAACTTCTAAAAAACACCAATGTTCCTTTACCTGTTTTTAGCTCAAATAATTTCCGCCACCATTTTTTATAAAAAACTAAAGCCGTTATCAACGAAATCAATAATAAAAAACCAAAAATCAAAACCGTGAAATGACCTATTTGAAAGGGTATAAAAAGAAAATAATGTAGGTTTCGGAAATACCGTTGTACGGTCATTTGAGTCTTACCCTGTATTTCACCAGTGTAAGGGTTGGCAAAAACGTAGCTCCTTTTACCATTATTTTTTACCTGTAATATATCGCACATGTATTTTTCCCCGCTATGGTCCCAAAAAGTAACTTCGGCTTGAGGATAGGTCTTTTTTAAATTTTCCATAATCAGGTTACGCGGAGCCAACTCTTCTTGGGGGACTGCCCTGATTTCCGAATTAAAAAGCCAATCCATCTCATTACTAAGTGTTGCCAAGGTGCCCGAAAAGCATACTATAAAAAATAGTATGCTCAATCGGATGCCTATCCAACTATGGATCTTAAAAAAAGACTTCTTGTTGAGTTTCATTTAAAACGTATATCCCACGGATAATAAATAATTACGTGGAGCCCCGGGAAATAAACGCACATAGCTATAACCACCTACCCAATGGGTTTTGTTGGTGAAATTATTGACGAGCAAACGTATATTAAATTTATCTACCGTGTACGAAACGCCAGCATCAAAAATGGTGTACTCAGGCAACTGCAAACTGCTTTCAAAAGTATTCCTGCTAGACACAAAATTACTTCCCAAGGTCAATCCTATACCCTTTAAAACACCGTTATCAAATGTATATTTTCCAAAAAATCCACCCTGATTTAGGGGTGCATTTTCTTTTCTTTCCCCTATTTCCTCTTCAACATTACTTTCACTAATTGTTGCTTGGTTATAGGCGTAGTTGGCACTAAGCGTAAAGTTTCTTGAAATACGGCCGTTAATGTCCAACTCAAAACCCAACGACTCTTCCTGTCCCCGTTGGCGAAGCAGTTCTGGATTGTCCGCCGCGTTGGCATTCACCAAAATATTATTGTTCTCGATATAATAGAGCGCCAAATTTGCCGATAATCTTTTGTTGAAAAATTCCCCTTTGGCCCCAACTTCTGCCATATAAGCACTTATTGGATCAAAAGGACCTCCCGTTAACGGATTGTTTTGGACGGAAACTCCTTGCGGTTGAAAACTCTCCGTATAAGTTCCGTAAACATTGATATTGTCCGTGGCAGCGTACACAAGACCTAATCTTGGCAGGAATTTTTTCTGTTCCGTTTTTTCTTCATCGGGTCGGTCAAAATTGACGATGTCATTATAGTATTCCTGCCTACCGCCAATCAGGAACTGAAACTTGTTCCATTTGATTTGATCCTGTATATAAAACCCATAAGAAAAGTATTTTGTGGGGTCAAAAGCCCTATCCACAAACACATAATTGCTTACCCGCGCCACAGTATATTCAGGGTTTTCCAAATCAAAATGAGGCACGTTGGGAATAGGGTTTCCTTCTTCATCCCTCTGAAAATCCGCAAAATCGCCCGCACTAGTTGATGATGTACCATCATTCAAAAGATATCCGCGTGCCGTGGATACAGCATTTCCTTCAGGTTGTTTCTGTTCATTGTAATCTAACCCTGCAAGAATAGTATGTTCCAACGCCCCGGTATTTTCCTTGTAGATGAAATAGGTAGAAATGTTATCCGCTATCTGTTGTCTTTGGCGGTTAATGACTTGCATTCCCATCAAAGTCGGTATCTGTTGTCCCAAACCATCTATTGCAAATTGATTGGATGTACGGTGCTCCAATAAATCCTCTTCGAATAGGTACTTAATATAGGAGGCATTAAAGGATAATTTATCAGAAAAATTATGACTCAGGGACAACGTGGAGTAGACCACATCACTTTTTTGATAATCGCTTGTTTGACCAATTGCAAAGCTGATAGGTGTTGAATTTAAATCGGTTCCTGCGGTGGCACCGAAAATGGGCTGACCTCGATCTAAATTGTTATCAAAATTACTGACTACCAAATCGAAATTTATACGTGTTCGCTCCGTTGGCAGAAAGGAGAACGAAGGTGCAATTACGAAAGACTTAAATTGTTGCAAATCACGAAACGTATCCGAATTTTCATACCCCAGATTTAAACGATACAACAATGAACCGTTTTTATTCATAGCACCAGTAAAATCTGCAGTAGCCCGTAATGTATTAAAACTACCGGTCGTGAAATTGATGGCTTTCCTATCCTCTGCCAATGGTTTCTTGGTGACCCTATTCATAATTCCACCTGGAATAGAATTTCCGAACATGGCAGACGCCGGACCCTTGACCACCTCCACTCTTTCTATATTGACCAACAAAGGTTGCGGACCAAAAAGACCAATTACGCGCAAACCATTGATATAAGTATCTCCCGAACGGAAACCTCTAAACGTAAAGTCGTCATAATAGGAAAACTGATTGACCCCGCTAATATTTTTAACTACATCATTTACACGATACGCTTGTTGGTCGGACATCAATTCCTTGGTGACATAACTTATGGCTTGTGGAATATCCTTAATGGCGGTAGCCGTTTTAGTAGCGGAATAACTCACATCGTTTTTATAGGACCTGGCCCTACGACCGGTGATTTCCACCGCCTGTAATTTTTCCACTGACGGTACTAACGAAAAATCCAGCAAAATGGTTTCCTGATTTTCAACGGTTACGGTATTGGTCTGGGTCCCATACCCGATATAGGTGACCGTTACGGTATACTCTTCCTCAGTAAGTCCTGGAAAGCTATATTTTCCATTGAAGTCGGTCGTGGTGCCTTCCGTACTCGTTAGCATGACTGTAGCTCCCAATAAGGGCAAATCGTTTTCGTCATAAACAGTTCCTTTTATTTCTGTCTGAGCCCACACCATTGAAAATGTGAGAAAAGCGATAAAGAATACATAATTTTTTTTCATAAAACTTTGATTAGTAATGGTTCTTAGAGAGATGAACCATTTTTCTTATTTAGAATGATTCCTAATTGAGGGTCAAATATATTTCTTATTTTTAATTAATCTAAATAAATATTATATTTTTGAAGAATAATTTCTAATCCGAAATAGAAACATAATGACCGATATTCACCCCATTTACAACAATCAGTTTGGCGTTGCTTTTCAATGTAAAAGGGCCAGTTTAAGGGATATAAAGAGAATTCAACTCGTGTTTAGGGATACGGGGCTATTGCTTTCCTACGACGAATTGCTTCTATTTTCAAAGAATATATTGCATACCCGAAAGAACTCGCCCTTATGTGAAGATTGTAAGGAGAGCGAGCAATGCAAGGCACTATTGGTAAACTCACCTGCGTCTCAAATCACTTTTGCTATGAATGTTAAAGAATTGGATGCTATCCAAGACCTTGTAGAAGGAACCTTGTTTCAGTTAAAACTCGATAATTTTTTAAGTGGAATCTGTAAGTCCGATTAATGATACCTCGAAAATAACGCCGTTGCTTTATTGTATGCCGCTTCAAAGACCATCCAATTGACCCCCGTTTCCGCTTTCTCAGTCGTTAAAAAGGAAAGTATTTTCTCAGTGGGCATATTTCCGGTAAGCTCATCCTTCGCCATGGGGCAACCCCCGAAACCCTGTATAGCACCATCAAACCGTCTACAACCTGTCTGAAAGGCAGCATTTACTTTCTCATGCCACTTAGTAGGTGTCGTATGTAAATGGGCCCCGAATTCTATTTGCGGGTATTTTGGAATCAAATTTGAAAAAAGATACGAAATGGTCTCTGGGTCAGAAGTACCCACCGTGTCAGATAGGGATACTATTTTTGCGCCCATAGCGGACAATTTTTCAGTCCATTCCCCTACTATTTCCACATTCCACGGATCACCATACGGATTACCAAAACCCATCGAAATATAAGTGACCACTTCCTTGTTTTTACTTTCGGCAATATTGAAAATTTCCTGTAAAGTCTCAACAGATTGTGCTATGGTCTTATGGGTGTTCCGCATTTGAAAATTCTCGGAGATAGAGAACGGGAAGCCCAAATAATCAATTTCAGAATGTTTCACTGCATCTTGTGCACCTCTTATATTGGCCACGATAGCGAGTAGTTTGCTTTTGGTTTTGGACAGATCCAATTTTGACAGTACTTCTGCAGTATCAATCATTTGGGGTATTGCCTTTGGCGAAACAAAACTCCCAAAATCAATCGTATCAAAACCGCAACCCAACAAAGACTGTATATAGCGTACCTTTTCATCGGTAGGTATAAACTTTTTTATTCCCTGCATGGCATCTCGGGGACACTCAGTGATTTTGACATTATTGGTCATCTTGTAAAAGTACAAACTCCAAAGAAAGTACCAACTTCAAAAGTTATGATTCAACAAACAAATAGATGGCTATTGCTACGAAAACCAAAATTTGTAACCATTTCAAAACCAGACCTACTTTTTCATTTCTGTCCAAGCGACTGGCAAGAAATCCCGATAATAGCGCAATGCTTCCAAAAATAAGCGATGACACCAAAATAAAAAGGAATCCCAAAACGTAAAATTGTACTACGGACCCCAACGTTTCCGAAAATAGAAACCCAGGAAAAAAAGCCAAAAAGAATATAGTCACTTTGGGATTCAGCACATTCATGATAAACCCTTGACGAAACAGTGCCGATAAACTTTTTCTTGGGCCACCATCTCTGGACAGCATGACCGTACTATCGTACTTAAAAACTTTATAGGCCAAGTACAGCAAATAGAGTGCCCCAAAAACCTTGATGCCCAAAAAGATATTCGGATTATTTTTTATCAAAGCGGAAACGCCAAAGGCCAACAACGTGGTATGCACCAAACAACCGGTCATTAACCCCGCCATAGTTGCCAAACCATACTTTTTGCCATGGCTTACACTTTGAATAAGTACAAATATATTATCCGGACCGGGAGAAATTGCCAAAGCGGCGGTAGCACCGCAAAAGGCGATTAAAATAGTATAATCCAACAATTTTTTAGTTTGATGCTTAAATAGGAAAAATACAAATTACAGTGCTTCATTTTTCATATCTTTCCAAAAAAAGATGAGAGACTACGCCAAAATACTTTTAATTTTCACGCTAGTTTTATTTCTAGGTTTCTCCTGTGAAGAAAAAAACAAACCTTCTCAAACCAATAAAATGACTACCGTTAAAGATTCCGTTCTACGCCATGTGGTACTATTTAAGTTCAAAAATGGAACAACAGCACAAGAAGTAAAAAAAGTAGAAGATGCGTTCGGTGCCCTACCTTCTAAGATTCCGCAAATAAGAGATTATGAATGGGGGATAAACAATAGTCCAGAAGGGTTAGAAAAGGGGTTTACTCATTGCTTCTTTCTGTCTTTCGACAGCGAAGAAGACCGGGCCATTTATTTACCACATCCTGACCACAAGACCTTTGGAGAGGTTCTTTCTCCATATTTAGAAGATGTATTGGTTCTTGATTATTGGACAAAGGATTAGTTTTTTTGAAGGGTATCAAAAGAAACTTTTAAGCCATTTCTAAAATTGCTTTGTTTATTCTCTTAACCAAAGCGGGGCCTTCATACACAAAACCGGTCCATAGTTGAATTAGATCGGCCCCTGCCGCTAATTTCTCCAGTGCATCCTCAGCTGAATGAATCCCCCCTACTCCAATAATGGGAAATGCTTTATTGCTTTTTTCGGCCAAGAATCGGATGACCTCCGTACTTCTATTGGTCAAGGGTTTTCCACTAAGTCCGCCAGTCTGCTCGGTCAAGTACATATCGGATTTTAAGCCTTCCCGAGAAATAGTGGTATTGGTCGCTATGATCCCGTCTATCTTGGTCGTATTTACAATTTCTATGATATCCAGTAATTGTTCATCGGTCAGGTCCGGAGCAATTTTGAGCAAGATAGGTTTGCGTTTTACCTGTTTTTTTGTTGCATATTTATCATTTTCAAGTTGAAGTTCCTTCAAAAGGGCCGTTAGCGGTTCCTTATCCTGAAGTTCCCGTAAACCCGGAGTGTTTGGTGAACTTACATTGACCACAAAATAGTCCACATGGTCGAATAGGGCATCAAAACAAATTAAATAGTCTTTTACCGCTTCACTATTTGGGGTCACTTTGTTCTTCCCAATATTGCCTCCTATGAGTACACGATGTTTCTTTTTTAGCTGTTCTACAGCTTCAAAAACTCCACCGTTGTTAAAGCCCATTCTATTGATGATGGCACTATCTGACTTGAGCCGGAAAAGTCTTTGTTTTGGGTTACCGTCTTGCGGTTTAGGGGTCAGTGTACCAATTTCCACAAACCCGAATCCTAAATCGGACAATTCATTGTACAGTACTGCATTTTTATCAAAACCAGCGGCCAGACCTACCGGATTCTTAAATTTTAAACCGAATATTTCTCGCTCCAGCCTTTTGTCCTCCACTAAAAATAGCGTCCGAAACAAACCTGAAAGCCCCATCTTTGAAAAAAGTTTGATCGCGGAAAATGAAAAGTAGTGTATTTTCTCGGGATCAAATAGGAACAATATGGGACGAATCAACAATCGGTACATAAAAATGGAGTGGTTTTGACCACAAAAATACAAACTGAACTGCATTAAGGCAGTTCCATTTTTAGAAATAACTAGGGAGGAACTATTTATTTTTAGTAATTGTACTATCGTTATAAACGGCAGGGACAACCACAAAAGGAGAGCGCGATGCTTCTTTACAAAGATTCCGGTACAATTCGTACTGTTTTTCGTTGAACAGAGACAATACTTTCTTATCGATAAATGCTTGGATACTTGCCATACTGTCTATCGTTTTTGTGTACTTGTCGGCCAATTGTTGTAATTCGGCACCCGTACTTTGGGGATGCCTTTGTATGATATTCTCTAACTGATCGTTCAGTATTTCATTTCTATACTTCAATTCCGCTCCAAAATTGGCCAATTTTTCCTGTTGCATTTCATTAAGTTGAAATACATCTATAATGGTGGCATCATCCGCAGTACCTACCCCTAAAACGCAATCGGCTTGCGCATGATTCAAAAAGCCATTGAACAAGCATATTAAAATTAAAACATTTTTAAAATAATCCATCATCCACCCGTTTTTCAAGTAGCCTAAAAATACAATTTATAGTCCTATTTTTGGATAAAATCACGCTTGATGAAAAATATTGTAGACCGATTTATCAGTTATGTAAAAATTGATACGCAAAGTGATGCTTCCTCAAAAACCACCCCCAGTACCCAAAAACAATGGGATTTGGCCAACAAGCTTGTAGAAGAATTAAAGGACATGGGCATGTCTAATGTCACTATTGATGAATATGCTTACATCATGGCCACCTTGCCCAGTAATGTTCTCCATGAAGTGCCCACCATCGGTTTTATTTCTCACTTTGATACCACACCGGATTTTTCGGGTACCAACGTAAATCCTCAAATCATTGAGAATTACAACGGTGAAGATATCGTTCTGAACAAGGACAAAAATATTGTTCTGTCTCCTTCTTATTTTGAGGATTTACTTCAGTACAAGGGGCAAACACTGATTACGACCGATGGTACAACACTCTTGGGGGCGGACGATAAGGCGGGTATTGCAGAAATTATGACCGCTATGGAATACCTGATCGCGCATCCGGAAATCAAACACGGAACGATAAGAATCGGTTTTACGCCGGACGAAGAAATAGGACGTGGTGCCCATAAATTTGATGTTGAAAAATTCAACGCGGATTGGGCCTACACGATGGACGGAAGTCAGATCGGCGAATTGGAATATGAAAATTTTAATGCTGCGGGCGCAACCATTACGATTTCAGGAAAAAGTGTCCATCCAGGTTATGCCAAAGGCAAAATGGTCAATGCCATTTTAATCGCCAATGAAATTATTTCCAGACTTCCCAAAAATGCCGTTCCCGAAAAAACATCGGGCAGGGAAGGTTTTTTTCATGTGCACCATGTAACCGGTAGTATTGAAAAAGCCGAAATAGGTTTAATTATTAGAGACCATGATAGCGCTGAATTCGAACAAAAAAAATCTATGCTGGCAGCAATAACGAAAGAGCTCAACCTTTCCTATAATAATTGCATCGATTTAAAAATAAGAGACCAATATTACAATATGCGAGCGCAAATTGAACCCGTTATGCACATTGTAGACATTGCAAAATCCGCAATGGAATCCTTGAACATTACACCGATAATAAAACCCATACGAGGTGGCACAGACGGTTCCCAACTAAGTTTTATAGGTTTACCATGTCCTAATATTTTTGCCGGTGGCCATAATTTTCACGGCAAGTATGAGTATGTTCCCGTAGAAAGTATGCAAAAAGCGGTTGAAGTTATCGTAAAAATTTGCGAACTTACTGCTGCGCGACATTCGGAAGTGCTGTAATAGACTAGAGTAAAGCGGGAAGAGGACCAATATCCCGACCTAAATTCTTAATGATGGAAAAATCGGAAAAAGTTGAAGCTTATTATGCTGAAGAACATCCCTACAGCAAAGCTATTGGGAAATTACGTGACCTTGCGTTAAAAACCGGTTTGGAGGAAACCTTTAAATGGATGTTTCCTACATATACGCACAATAATAAAAATGTATTGGCCATTTGCAAATTCAAGCAACATTTTGGCATTTGGTTTTTTAACGGCGTGTTTTTGAGCGACCCAAAAAATGTATTGCAAAATGCACAAGAAGGGAAGACCCAGGCTATGCTCCACTGGAAATTCACTACGATAGATGAGATTGATGATATGCCTGTTTTGGCTTATATGAACGAGGCCCTAGAAAATGAAAAAAAAGGCTTACGATTACTCCCCAAAAAGAAAAAAAAGACAGACAAAATCCAAGTGCCTTTATTACTTCAAGAAAGTTTTCAGAAAGATTCCAAATTAGAAAAAGCCTTTGCTCAACTATCCCTTTCTAAACAAAACGAATATGTGGAGTATATAACAACCGCAAAACAGGAAAAAACAAAACTTTCGCGTTTAGGGAAAATACTTCCCATGATTTTGAAAGGAAAAGGATTGAACGATAAGTATAGAAAATAAAAGTGCCGGATCCATGGATCCGGCACTTTTATTTCAATCAAATTTCTATTTATTTTTTGGCAGGAGCCGGCGTTGCTAGTTTTTTGCTCATCTCCATAGAAATGGCGGAACGGTCAAACTTTAATTTTCCGGCCATGGTTTCAATGACGCAGGAATTGTCCTTGTCGTTAATATCCATCACTTTGCCATGAAGGCCACTTTTGGTGATAATGCGATCACCCCGTTTTAGTTCTGCAGAGAATTTCTTCTCATCTTTCTGCCTTTTCATTTGTGGGCGAATCATAAAAAAATACGCCACCACAAAAATCAAAATCATTGGCAAAAACTGCCCTATATCTCCCATTCTCTAGTGTTCTTTACAACTAATTATTATTTAACCGGACCTAACGGAGCGGCTCCTTTAGGATTTACAAATGCCTTTATTCTTAACATTTCAGAACCTTTGGCCGTATTTGCGGTTACCGTAATGGTTTTTGTCACTTGGTTTTGTCCGGATCCGTTAAACTTTACTTTAAGCTCACTGGATTCTCCTGGAGCAATTGGATCTTTTGGAGGATTGGGAACTGTACAACCACAGCTACTTTTAGCATCTGTAATGATCAAAGGTGCATTGCCCGTATTCGTAAACTTGAATGCAGTCTCTTGCGGAGTGCCCTGCTCGATAGTACCAAAATCATGCTCCGATTTTTCAAAACTCATTACTGGAACTGCTTTGGAAGCTTCGTCTCTTTGGGCCGCTTCTTCAACCTTGGCCGTGTCTATTTTTTTTGATGCGTTTTCTTTACATGATGTAAATGCAAAAACGGAAACCAAACTTAATGCGAAAACTACTTTTTTCATTATTGTATTTTTTTTATTTCAATATTTCAACGTTCAAAATTAGAAAATATTTTCATAACAGCCCCCTACCTACTTTGTTAAGCTTACCGTCCGCTTTGTATTCTTTGGTCAACTTGTCCAAAATACCGTTAATAAAAATGCTGCTTTTAGGGGTAGAATATTCCTTGGCTATCTCCAAATATTCATTAATGGTGACACGTTCCGGAATGGAAGAAAAGTTCAAAAGCTCACAAATTGCCATTTTTAAAAGGATTGCATCAATATCCGCTATCCTGTCTTTGTCCCAATTAGGTGTTTTACCTTCTATTTCTTTTTCCAGTTTTTCATTCTGCAAAAGCGTTTTGCTCAATAGATCATTGGCAAAATTCATATCTTCATTATCCTTCAATAGCTTTGGTAAAAAATACCCTTCGGACTGATTTTCTTTGGCTTTTTTGAAATGCTTCAGTAAAAATGTATTTACAATGGGCAGATCATCCACCCAAGTTAATTTATCGTCCTCAAAATAATCATAGATTTTATCGTTAGGAGCCATTATCGTTTTAAAAATACCCATAATCAATTCCTTATCCGATTGATATGAAGTATTCCCCTGAACCATGTGTTTATGGTACAGTTCACTCTCAATAATTTCTTTGTAAATTAATTTTACGTACTCCTCGTTCAGGTACCAATTGTTCAACTTTTTATCAGAGAGGGCCTCTTTTAATTTCTTATTTTCCCGTAGTTGCAAAAGGAATTTGTTTTCTACAAATTTTTGAGGATCAGTTATTTTTCCTAGGTCTTCACTGAGGTACTTTTTTGAGGAAAGTTTTAATTGTTCTTCCGCTCTTTGGTGTACTTCTGTCAAAAGGCTCAACCACAAAAGATAAAGCGTATAAGTGTTTTCTATACTTACCTTCAAAAACTTCTTTTGCTTTTCCAAAGAATCATCTTTGGATTGGATAAGAGCGTAAATACATTGCATTACCTTCACCCTAATGTGTCTTCTTGTAAGCATCTAAAAGAACGTTTTAAAATTGATTGATTTACGAGGGCAAAAGTAAGCATCTAAAAAGCCTTCAACAAAGACAATCCTGATTTATCTTAGGTATTTTATAACATTTGTTTCTTGGGCAATGGACTATCTTTGAATTTTCAGAATAAAAACCAATCTCGCCAACCTTAAATGAAGGAACTTAAGCATCTTAATAAATACTTTAAAAAATATTCAGGAAAGCTTTTGATCGGGATCATCATAACTATCATCGCCAGGCTTTTTCAATTGGTGATGCCTTCCTATGTAAATAAAACCATAACCGTTGTCGAGCAATTCATTAAATCGGAAATTGCCAAGGGAGACGCAAAATCGCTCTTAACGGAATATATATTGATTATTGTCGGTGCAGCATTATTGTCCGGCTTTTTCACCTTTTTGATGCGGCAGACCATTATCAATGTATCTAGATATATTGAGTATGACCTAAAAAATGAAGTGTTTGACCATTATCAAGTGCTCAATCTTAATTTTTATAAAAAGAACAGAACGGGCGATCTTATGAACCGTATTAGCGAGGATGTCAACCAAGTACGTTTATATGCGGGCCCTGCAATCATGTACGGTATACAGACATTGACCCTTTTTGCATGTCTGATTCCTTTAATGTTCATCAAGGCCCCAACTTTGGCAGCATATACCTTATTGCCCTTGCCCATTTTATCGGTATTAATATATAAAATCAGTAAAATCATTCACAAGAGAAGTACGGCCGTTCAGGAATATCTTTCTTCACTTTCTACTTTCACGCAAGAGGTTTTTTCGGGGGTATCTGTAATAAAGGCGTATGCTTTGGAACCTCAAACCAATGCAGAACTACAAGTTTTGGCAAACGAAGGAAAGGATAAAAGTATGAGCTTGGCCAAAGTAAACGCTTGGTTTTTTCCATTGATGATCTTATTGATCGGTGTAAGCAATATTTTGGTCATCTATATTGGGGGCATACAGTACATCAACGGAAAAATTGGTGTAGGCCTTATTGCAGAGTTCATTCTATATGTAAATATGCTTACGTGGCCTGTGGCCATCGTGGGTTGGTTAACTTCCATTATCCAAAGGGCGGAAGCCAGCCAAAAAAGAATCAATCAATTCTTGGAACAGGAGCCCGAATTAAAGGAAACACTGGCAGAGCCTCACAGTATTAGAGGTAAAATTGAATTTAAAAATGTAAGTTTTACATATGACGATACGGAAATTACCGCACTTAAAAATTTATCCTTTACCATAAACGAAGGGGAGACCGCGGCCATATTGGGCAAAACAGGTTCAGGAAAATCCACTATTCTAGATTTGGTGGCAAGACTGTACGATGTTTCCGATGGTGAGATTTTAATCGATGACAAACCGATAAAAAAAATAGGGCTGACCACACTCAGGGAAGCTATTGGAGCGGTACCGCAAGACGCTTTCCTATTCTCGGACTCCATAAAAAACAACATAAAATTTGGAAGACACAATGCTACCGATGCCGAAATAGTCAAAGTAGCAAAAGATGCCGTAGTGCATGAAAATATTGAAGGCTTCTCCAAAAAATACGATACCATCTTGGGAGAGCGTGGAATTACGCTGAGCGGTGGCCAAAAACAGCGTGTCTCCATAGCAAGAGCTTTGATGAAGGATCCTAAGATTTATCTTTTTGATGATTGCTTGTCCGCCGTTGATACGGAAACCGAGGAAGAAATACTCTCCAATTTAAAAAAAGCATCTAACAATCGTACAACGCTGATCGTTAGTCACAGGGTTTCTTCCGCAAAAAATGCGGATAAAATATTGGTACTTGATGATGGTAAGCTATTACAGGAAGGCACCCACGAGGAACTAAACGCTATTGAGGGATATTACAAAGAGCTTTATGAGAATCAACTTGCGGAGAAAGAAAACTAGAAAATTGTTGTCGAATAACGTTTTTTTTTTCATTTTTGATAGAATATTCAGACAATAGCACATGAGCGGTAGAGATTTAATAGATCAAGAAGAAATTCACTCCAAAGTTTTAAGGGCAGGAAGAAGAACGTACTTTTTTGATGTACGCAGTACAAAGGCCGGAGATTACTATCTCACAATCACGGAGAGTAAAAAATTCACACACGAAGATGGTTCCTTTCACTACAAAAAACACAAAATTTACCTCTACAAGGAGGACTTTGATGCTTTTAAGGAAAATGTTGAAGAGATGATGAATTTTATCATTACCGAAAAAGGTTCCGAGGTAATTTCTGAAAGGCATCAAAAAGATTTTAAGAAAGAAGAAGAAACCATTGGTTCAGAAGCGGAGGAGCCGACTACGGAAAGCTTCACCGATGTTGATTTTGATGATATCTAAAAAACCCATAACAAAATAATGAAAAACGACCCTTTTCTTAGGGTCGTTTTCTATTTTTATAAATAGCTAATTCAAACTCCAATGAGAAAACTATTACCCCTTTTAACATTCGTAATCTTTTTTACAACTTTTGCCCAAGAATCCTTGGATTTAAATTATTATCTGCCTCAGGGAATTTCCTACGACCAATCTATACCTACCCCAAAAGAAATTATTGGGCATGAAGTTGGGGAATGGCATGTGACACATGATAAATTAATGTTCTACATGCAGACTCTGGCAAAGGAAAGCGACCGTATAACCATCGAAAATAGGGGAGAAACTTTTGAGGGGAGACCTATTTTATTGCTCACCATTACAACGCCTACCAATCACCAAAACATAGAAAAAATCAGGACCGAACATATTTCGCTTTCGGAAAGTGGGAATAGCACCAATATTTCTGAAATGCCCATTATTGTCTACCAAGGTTTTTCCATTCATGGCAATGAACCTAGCGGTGCCAATGCGTCCTTGGCCTATGCCTATTACCTAGCTGCGGCACAGGGTCCTGAAATAGAGGCCATGTTAGCCAAAACAATTATTCTTTTGGATCCTTCCTATAATCCGGATGGTTTACAACGTTTTGCCTATTGGGCAAATACGAACAGAAGTATGAACCTGAATGCGGATAATAACGAACGGGAATATCATGAAGTGTGGCCGGGAGGACGTACCAACCACTATTGGTTCGATATGAACAGGGATTGGCTGCCCGTACAACTGCCCGAAAGTAGGGCAAGAATCGAAACCTTTCATAAATGGCTGCCCAACATCCTGACAGACCATCATGAAATGGGAACCAATTCTACCTTCTTTTTTCAGCCCGGGGAACCCATGCGCGTAAATCCATTAACCCCTAAAATGAACCAACAGTTAACGGCGGAAATAGGGACCTATCACGCCAAGGCCTTGGATAAAATTGGGTCGCTTTATTATTCCGAGGAAGGCTATGATGATTATTATTACGGTAAGGGCTCCACCTTCCCCGATGTGAACGGAAGTATCGGAATCTTGTTCGAACAAGGAAGCTCTAGGGGCCACATCCAAGAAAGTGAAAATGGAACGCTCACATTCCCCTTTACCATTCGCAACCAATTTACCACAGCCCTATCTACCGTGGAGGCCGCTAAGAACATGCGCGAAAAAATATTGAACTATCAGAAAGATTTTTATACAGATGTTCAGCAAGAAGCCGCTAGGGACAAAACCAAAGGGATTGTTTTTGGGGATAGTAAAGATGGTGCAAAAGCATGGCATTTGGCAGAAATTTTAAAGCGACATAAGATTAAGGTGCATGAATTGGCCGATGACATCAAACTAAATGGAAAATCATTCGTAAAAGGAAAAAGTTACGTAGTGCCCATGGCGCAAAAAAACCCGCGATTGGTAAAAGCCATGTTCGAAAAGCGTACCACGTTCGCGGACAGTCTTTTTTACGATATTTCCGCTTGGACGTTTCCGCTCGCTTTTAATGTAGATTACACTAATGTTTCTTCGCTTACCAGCGCCGGACCGGCCATTGAAAAACTGAAACCCTTAAAAGGAACTGTTAGCGGCAAAAGCAATTATGCCTACTTATTTGAATGGAATGAATATTACACGCCCAAAGCATTGAATACAATTACGGAAGAAGGATTAAGAGCCAAAGTAGCAAAGTCCCCTTTTACACTTGAAGGCAAAACCTATGATTACGGGACCATTATGGTACCTGTTCAAAATCAGGAATTAAACGCTTCGGATTTATATGATTTTATGGTAAAAGTAGCCGACGATAGCGGTTTAACTATTACTTCCGTAGGAACGGGACTTACAAAGGGAATCGATTTGGGAAGTAATGATTTTGACCCGATCAAAAAACAAAAGGTAGCTATTCTTGTAGGGAACGGCATTCGCTCTTATGATGCCGGTGAAATCTGGCATTTGTTCGACACTCGCTATGATATGAATATTACCAAAATAGATGTAAGCTATTTAAGTTCAGTGGATTTAAGCAGTTATACCGATATTATTATACCAAGTGCCAATAATAGTGCTCTTTCCAAGCCCAATACCGAAAAGCTCAAGGATTGGGTAAAAGATGGCGGAACCCTTATTGGTTACAGAGGTATGGCGCAATGGTTCAACAAAAATAAATTTATGGACCTGACCTTTAAATCGGATACTTTGACCGCAAAGAATGTTTCTTTTGAACAAAAAAGAGATTTTAGCGGTGCCCAAGTGACCGGAGGTGCTATATTCCAGACGAAAATAGACCGCTCACATCCTATTAATTTTGGATATAAAAATAATACTTTGGCAATGTTCAGAAATACAAATGTTTACATAACGCCCGATACCGATAGTTACAATAACCCCATCCAGTACACTAAAGATCCGCTATTAAGCGGCTATATTTCGGAAGAGAATTTGGAACTGCTAAAGAATTCAGTTCCTTTTCAAGTACAACGCTTGGGTAAAGGTCGCGTAATGGCTTTTACGGACAATACCAATTTTAGGGCTTTTTGGTACGGTACCAATAAATTGCTGATGAATGCTATTTTCTTTGGAGAGATGATGTAAAAAATTTATTTTCCTTGATTATGCTTTTTTAACATAACCAAAGTTGAAGGTGAAAATTCCTAGAAGTATCAACATTGCACCCTCAAAACCGATGACAAAAGAAAGAACGGAACATAAAAGTCCATAATATAGAGGGTACAGCAATAAACAGGTCATGAAGCGGAAGGTACTCGTGAATTCTTTTTCGGGTACTTTTTTGGCTATTATATACCTCCATAGCAACAACATTGGAAAATTCAATACCCAAAATATGGGACTTAAGAAAGAGATTTTTTTAATATTTGTCTTGGGAACAACTGCTTTTTTCAAGTTGATAGTTTCCAATAATTTATTCGTCTCTTTTGGATTTAAATAATCAGGTTGTAGCCCATTTAAAGCTCCAACAATGGTTTCATAATTTTCCGTTTCAATGTGTGTGGTCAATTTCTTTAAACCGCTGCTTGCTTCTTCTATGAGAGCTTCGGTCTCTAAAGCACGTACAGGAATGGGTTTACCGTAATAAACGGCTGCACTGTCAGGAAAGATTTCTGCCATTCTATAATTTAATCCTACCGGAATCACTTGTAAATCCAGCTTCGGATTTTCATTCAAAGCATTTTTTATAATTCTCGTAAACCCTTTGCTCAATGGGCGCACACGCCGCTCTAAATTATGATTGGCCTCCGGGAACACTACTATAGCCTCATGCCTGCCAAGAATATGTGCGCATTGTTCAAAAACAGCTTCATTCTTTGCCAGTGAATTTCTACCATCTCGAATACGATAGATGGGTATCATTCGTAAAAATTCAAAAAAAGAATTCAAAAGTGGCTTTCCAAAAATATCCGATCGGGTAAGGAAATAAGGTTTTCGATTACAATTCACTACGATTAAAAGAACATCCAATAGGGCATTTTGATGATTGGGTAAAAAAATAATGGGTTTATCCTTTGGAATATTTACCATACCGTGTACCTCTATACGTTTATAGTAGAGGTATAAGGCAGATTTTACGATGAGCCTAAGCAGTTGGTACAATGCGTTTTTCAAGCTACTTTTTCGTTTTTCACAGGTTTAAAACCCCATACACTTGCCAATAGCAGTCCTGACACGATATGCCATATTCCCCAAAAAGCGGCCAGTAATGCCATTCCGCCCAAACCATCAAAAAAAGTGAATATAAGTAAAAGTCCCAGTCCAGAATTTTGGATTCCCGTTTCAATAGTAATAGACTTGGTATTCTCCGAACTTAATCCAAAAAGCTTGGCAAGCGAAAATCCCGTGGTAAAGGCCAACAGATTATGAATCAAAACGATCCAAAAAACATAAAAGATATATTCCATAAAAATAATGCGGTTATTGAACAGCGCTAAAAACACAAGAAGTATGAAAAATAATAATGATACCACTTTAAAAATTTTGGCCATACGCAACGCTAAAATTGGTTTTATATGGTTTACCCACATTCCTAAGACCAAGGGTACTCCCAAAAGCAGCGCGACCAGTTGTATCATATCCAAAGGGGATATGGCCACTTCCTGTAATAAGGTAGCAGTTGGTCCGTAAAGTGATCCCCAAAATTGAAAGTTTAAAGGAGTTAGGATTACGGCCAGCAGCGTAGCTATGGCCGTTAAACAAACAGAAAGTGCTGCGTTACCTTTGGCCAAATGAGAAATAAAATTAGAAATATTACCTCCCGGACAAGCTGCTACCATAAACATCCCCAACGCTATACTTGGAATAGGTTTTATGAATAAAACCAATAAAAAGGTAATTATGGGAAGTACTAGAAATTGACTTAGAACACCTACCAAAATAGCTTTTGGCCGCCGCCATAGGAATTTGAAATCCGCTACAGAAATTTCCAAAGCAATACCGAACATTACAAATGCCAGCACAATGTTCATAGTCCATAACGCACCGCTATCAAAGTTTATATGGATTGTATCTAGGGTATTTTCGGTCAAGGAATGTATCGGTTTGGTCAATTAGCTATTGAAAAATACAGTGGCAATGAGTTCTTCCATTTTGTTCTAAGATAAAGCTTTCCGTTTTAAATAAAGCGGCTGTCCTGTTATTTTGACCATGTTAAGTGTTCGTGTGGTTTCGATTTAAAACCGACAAAAATTAAACGCTATCGGGCGACCCAAAAGCAGAATTAAACTTAACTTTATACTTAAATTTCATTTTTATGGCACGCACCCCTAGCAATATGTTGCCCTTAGGCACCAGAGCACCGGAATTCAGCCTAATGGATACCGTTACTCAAAAAACCCTAAATCTCCACACCCTAAAAGGAGAAAAAGGAACGGTCATCATGTTTATCTGTAATCATTGTCCTTTCGTGATCCATGTGAATCCTATGATTGCGGAATTGGGAAGGCAGTATCAAGAAAAAGGCATCGGTTTTATTGCCATTTCGAGCAACGATGTAGAAAATTATCCGCAGGATGCGCCACATTTAATGACCAAAGTAGCCAAAGAAGTCGGGTACACCTTTCCCTACCTTTATGACGAGACACAAGAAACGGCCAAGGCTTATGACGCTGCCTGCACTCCGGATTTTTATCTTTTCGATGCCGATTTAAAACTGGTCTATCGAGGACAATTGGACGATTCCAGACCTGAAAACGGTATACCACTAACTGGTGAAGATTTAAAAACGGCCATGGATTCACTTTTAGCGGGAAAACAAATTACGGAACATCAAAAACCAAGTATTGGTTGTAATATTAAATGGATCAATACTTAAACTTCATAAATTCTTGATGAAAATCGATGCCGGCATATAATGCTTAAGATAGAAATAAAACCCTTGGTTCCTGAAGACTATGAAACTTACATCAAAGTAGGTCAAAAAGCATATAATGAGCACTATCGCCATTTATGGCCTAATGGAGATACCCGAACATATATTGAGACCAGTTTTACTACTGAAGTACTTCTGAAAGAGGAGAAAGATAAAAATACATCACTCTATATAATATATACGGATGGAGAAGCTGTTGGAATCCTGAAAATAATCCACGATTCCCCATTAAAAAATTTCAATAGTTCCGAAGCATTATTGCTTGATAAAATCTATATTTTAAGAGCATATTCCGGTAAAGGCATCGGCAGAAAAATATTGGACTTCGTTACCGATAAAGCTCTTCGTCTGAATAAAAAAATAGTATGGTTGGATACCATGCAGAAAGGACTTGCGCTTCATTTCTATCTAAAAAACGGATTTAAAATGTATTGTGATAGCCTTTTACCCTTTGAAAACGCTATCGAAAAAGAAAAGCCGATGTACATCCTGACCAAACAACTTGAATAAAGCAATAACCGGCCTATATTGAACTACCAACCGCTTCTATCCACTAAATTCTTTATGTGTGCATAATGATGGCTTCCATGCCATGCATATCTACCAATATTTTCTGCGAGCGTAGTTTCGGTATTTCCTTCTGGATGGGTAAACTTGCGTTGCAACGCTTTCTCGGATAATCCTCTTAAAAAATATACCAATTTGGCATGTACGGCTTTTAAATGGTCCAAGGACATTTGTATCGGTGCCGTTCTAGCATCGAACAGATTGGACCATTCCTTTTCAAAATAAGGTTTTATAACCGGGTTGTCCTCGGTCATGGCCCACTTAAAACGAGTGTAACTATGATGATGACTGTCCGAAACATGGTGTACCATTTGTCTTACCGTCCACCCCTCAGGTCTATAGGGTGTTTCCAACTGTTCCTTCGTCAATGGTTTCACCAAATTTTCCAACTTTCCAGGCAAATCTTCCAAAATTGTGATCCATTCTTCAATCTGCTCTGTAGTGATGGTTTCGGGCACTTCGAACTTTCCAATGGGATAACGTAATTCTTCCATGCTTTAAAAATAAAAAACTTTATGACTAAGAATTGATAAAAGTCATGGTATTCCTGAAAAATTTAATAGAGTTTTAACCTCTTTAAAAACATTTTACTCAATAATCTACTAATTTTGTAGGATAACTAAAAAATTAAAAATGTCAACAATACGATTAGGTGACAAAGCACCGGATTTTACGGCGGATAGTTCTATGGGAACCATCAATTTATACGATTATTTAGGGGATTCCTGGGGGATTCTATTTTCTCATCCGGCAGATTTTACTCCGGTGTGTACCACAGAGCTGGGAACGGCAGCAAAATTTAAGGATGAATTTGATAAACGAAACGTAAAGATGTTGGCCTTAAGTGTTGATGGTGCGGAGTCCCATGCAGAATGGATAAAGGACATCAACGAAGTCCAAAATACTACCGTTAACTTTCCGATCATTGCGGACGAGGACAAAAAGGTATCGGATCTGTATGATATGATTCACCCGAAGGCGGACAATAATCTTACCGTTCGTTCCGTATTCATTATTGCTCCGGACAAAACGGTGAAGTTGATGCTTACCTATCCTGCTTCTACCGGACGAAACTTTTATGAATTATTACGCGTGGTAGATTCTTTACAGTTAACGGCCTATCATAAAGTAGCTACGCCTGCAAACTGGGAAAGTGGTAACGATGTGGTGGTGAGTCCGGCAATAGCAACGGAAGATGCCAAGGAAATGTTCGATAAAGGAGTAACCGAGGTAAAACCCTATCTGAGAATGACGCCCGACCCAACAAAATAAGAATTTCAAGAAATTTTTATTTTGCCCCACCCGAAATTGCAAAAGCAATTCCGACCTCCCCAAAGGGAAAATGAATCCAGAAATCCTGTCTGGCGGCAGGCAGGCCCGAGGCGGAGCCGTTGAGGAATTATTTCGATTAAAAAATTTCTAATTATCGTTAACGTTAATATAACATTGTAAAAAACAACGGATTAAATATTTAAAGACTATCTTCGCGCTTTAATTAATTATTTAATATTTTTATTATGAGTAAAGGAACAGTTAAATTCTTCAATGATTCCAAAGGATACGGATTCATCACTGAAGATGGTTCAAACACAGATCATTTTGTACACATTTCTGGCTTAATCGATGAAGTTCGTGAAGGCGATGTTGTGGAATTTGAACTACAACAAGGTAAAAAAGGATTGAACGCCGTTAATGTGAAAGTTATTGACTAGGTAACAAATTATCTTTTTTATAAAACAAAAGCCCGAACAATAGTTCGGGTTTTTTTATGTTTATAAATAAAAGGGTAGGAAATATTTTACATAAAATATCATTTTTGTTTAAGTTTTACGCAACCTTTTATTCATTTTACATCTTAATATTAAACAACCGTAGTTTCCCCAAAACTAAAACCGTATTTATGAACACTTTTTTTGGAATCCTTCTCATTTTAATTTTGATAAACATAGCTATGCTTTTGACAAGTATTATAATCGAGAAAAAATAATATCTTTTGAAAAGGAAAATAAAGTAGGGTTTTTGGATACTTAGCGGTTATACTATAAACAATCCCATATCCCATGAAAACTTTTTTAGCAATAGTACTCATTCTTATTTTGGTGAACGTAGCACTCTTCATTGCAAGTCTGCTCAAAACCAAATAAAAAGCGCCCCGAAAATATCGGGGCACTTTTTTATAACTGAGAATTGAAACCTATTTCACATCTACGAGCTCTACATCAAAAACCAAGGTCGCATTTGGCGGGATGATACCCCCACCAGCTCCTGCTGCACCATAACCCAAATCCGAAGGAATAATAAGCTTGGCCTTGTCACCAACATTTAACAATGCAATACCTTCATCCCAACCTGCAATGACATTCCCCATACCCAATGGAAAATCAATAGGTTGATTTCTGCTAAACGAAGAATCGAATACTTTTCCGTCCAATAATGATCCTTCATAGTGTACGGAAACCGTTTTCCCTTTTTCTGCCTTTTTACCATTACCCTGCTTCGTAATTTTATAACGCAGGCCGGAAGCTGTTTTTTCAAAACCATCCGAGATTTTATCCAAAGCTTTTTCCTGTGCCGCCTTTTCGGCCGCTATGCGCTCCGCTTTTGAAGAAACAAATGTATCAAAGGCAGCCACCGCGTCCCATTTTTGAGCTTCATCACCTACTCTCACGATTTCCAAAGATTGGATAACATCTCCCTGAGCAACGGCATCCACTACTTCCTGACCTGCTGCTACATGACCGAAAACAGTATGCTTATTATCCAACCAAGGTGTTGGGACATGTGTGATAAAGAACTGGCTCCCGTTGGTTCCGGGTCCCGCATTCGCCATGGACAATACGCCAGGTGCATCATGCGTAAGTTCCGGGTGAAATTCATCATCGAATTTATAACCCGCATCTCCCGTTCCCGTTCCTTGAGGGCAGCCCCCTTGAATCATAAAATCAGGAATGACCCTATGGAATTTTAGACCATTATAGTACGGTTCTCCGGTCGATTTAGCTGAATTTTCTTTTTTACCCTCAGCCAAGGCTACAAAATTACCTACCGTCCCAGGTGTTTTATCATGTGTTAGTTTTACCAGTATTTCGCCTTTTGTGGTATTGAATTTGGCGTAGATTCCTTCTTGCATTTTCTGCTATTTTTTATGAGCGGCAAAGGTAACGAAAAGTTAGGAGTTGATGAATGTAACCAACGATCTGGACCGAGAAGTCAACCCAAGAATATATGATAGCATAACCCTAAAACTAAAGGGAAGATGAATCACCATGTATTTGAAACCTATAATCTTAAAATAAAATTCTTTATTATAATAGATTGTCGTTCCGAATGAGGTACTTAGCGAAATTCCATGTTTAAAAGATTTCTCGTCGCTCGTGCCTTGCTCCGTCGAAATGACAAGATGCTCCTAAAAGCGTTTTTTCTTCAAAAAAATATCCACTTAGATTTACAATTCAATTTAAAAATCAAAATCTTTTATCGGTGAAGAAACATCAATTAAAGTACCATTAGGGTCTTTTAATAATAAACGTCTTTGTCCGTAAAACGTATCAGCCGGTTCACTTATGATTTCAAAATTTTCCGATTTTGCAACCTTAAATACTTCGTCCGCATTATCGACTACAAATGTCACATAAAATCCTTGTGGAATACTTTGAAAATCCTTTGGTACAATTTTATTTGTCCGGTCAATGATTCCCAATTCCAGTTTTTTGTCCTTCGAAATCAGATGAACAAACCAATCGCTATCATAATCCACTTTGAAGTCAAACAGTTTGGTATAAAAATCCCGACTTTCCGTTAAATTCTCCGAACAGATATTCGTCATTATCCGATTGATTTTTTTCATTGGTAGTTTA
The DNA here is from genome assembly GCF_047345745.1 of Maribacter algae. Lineage (NCBI taxonomy): Bacteria > Pseudomonadati > Bacteroidota > Flavobacteriia > Flavobacteriales > Flavobacteriaceae > Maribacter > Maribacter algae. Next base: position 1,314,098 of record NZ_JBLFES010000001.1, on the reverse strand, counting down.
TAGTTTAAATAATTGGCAACGGTTTCAACTATGGCAAGAAAAGTAGGTAAGAAAAAAAATGTTTCTGCCTGAGCTCCTAGCTAGAGCTTTTGGTTTCGCTTTTTCTTTTTTTATCCAGAGTCAAATCCAAAATATTTAGCGACCTCATAAATATACACAGACCTCTCAATTTAGTCCTAAAGTCCGCATTACGTTTATTTCTTCTTTAACATGACTTAAGAAAATAACTTATTTATCCTTCGCAACCGTTATGCCATAGGTATCAAACAAATACACCAAACTGGCCATGGAAGCCGCTCCCAATTGCAATTCTCTTTTGTTAATGTGTTCAAAAGCATCGTTCTCTGCATGGTGGTGATCAAAATAACGTTGGGAATCGGGGCGTAATCCGGCAAGGACAATCTCATCATTTTTTAGAGGGTTGATGTCCGCTCCCGCATAGCCTTCCACAAACAGGTGGATAAAATATGGTTCAAATAGTGTTGCCCAACCTTGGGCCTGTTTCAGGTTTTCCGGTGGACAGCTAAAGGAAAAGCCTCTAGGAGTAAATCCGCCGGCATCACTTTCTAGGGCAAAAATGTGTTTTTCGTTATTCGTATTGGCCACTTCAGCATATTTGAGACCGCCACGGAGTCCGTTTTCCTCGTTCATGAACAATACCGCCCTTATGGTTCTTTTAGGCTTGTACCCCGTTTTTTTCAATAGGCTCAGGACCTCCATACTTTGCACACTGCCCGCACCATCATCATGGGAACCATCACCCAAATCCCAAGAATCCAAATGCCCGCCCACTACAATAATCTCATCGGGATAGGTGCTACCGGTGATTTCGCCGATTACGTTAAAAGACTGAACATCATCAAACTGCTTGCAATTCTGCTTAAAAAAGAATTTTATCTCGGGATTTAATTTCAGGGAAGTGCTTAAAAGTTCGGCCGCGTTGGTACTAATGGCCGCCGCGGGAATTCTATCGGCAACGGGCAAATCGTCATAACTCATGGAGCCTGTATGCGGATAATCATCCAACCGTAGATTAAGCGAACGTACTATTACACCAACCGCCCCATAGGCACTGGCTTCCTTTGCCCCTAGATAACGGTTCCCGGAACAACCGGAATAAGCGGCAAAGGTGTTTATTTCCGTAGCATCCATGGCCTGGTTCAGAAAAACGATTTTTCCTTCGATTTTTTCCCTGCCTAATTTGGAGAGCTCCTGAATACCGTTTACCTCAATAATATTGGCTTTTATACCCTGTTGCGGTGTTGCAATGGAACCTCCCAATGCACAAATAGGAACATCTGTCGTAATCCCCGGAGTGGTCTCAAAGTATGCAAATTCCGGCACGCCCCTTACCCATTTGGGAACCATAACGGGCTGTAGCCAAACCTTGTCCAAACCTAAAGAGTCCAATTGCATCTTCGTATAGTCAACAGCCTGCTGTGCCTGTATGGAGCCGGACAAACGCCCCCCAATCTGGTTGGACAGGTGATTTAACCAATGATAGGCTTTCCCATTGGTCAGGGCCTCATCGTAAATCTTTTTAAGTTGAACTTCATCCGTATTCTGAGCATTTGCCGTTGCAAACACTGCCAATAGTGCTATGCACCCTAGTATTCTATTCCTCACTTTGTAATTGGTTTTCGTACGTACCTAAATTAGCCAATATTTTATCGTCCAGGGCAGGCTCCCTAATATCTTTATACTTTTTTAACGACTCCAATAAAATACTGGCCACAATGACCCGTGCCGCTTTTTTGGTATCCGCCGGGATAATGAACCAAGGTGCATGACCCTGTGTCGTTTTTGCAATGGCCTCTTGGTAGCATTCTTGATATTTGTCCCATAGTTTGCGCTCTTTTAGATCGCCGGGGGAAAACTTCCAGTGTTTTTCCCTGATCGCCAACCTTCGTAACAATCGTTGTCGTTGTTCTTCCTTGGATAAATGCAAAAAGAACTTAAAAATGATAGTGCCGTTTTCATGCATCTGCCGTTCAAAGTCGTTTATCTGTCTAAAACGCTTGTCCCAAAAGTCCTGATCTATATCGTCCACCCCATGAATACCGGGAATGCGTTCTCCCAGAATATATTCCGGATGTACCCTCGTGACCAATACATTCTCATAGTGGGTTCTGTTAAAAACCCCAAACTTGCCCTTTGACGGTAAAACCAGGTAATGCCGCCACAAATAATCATGATCTAGTTCTAGTTCCGTAGGCACCTTAAAGCTATGTACCTCTACCCCGCTTACATTAAAATCCTTAAAGACTTCTCGGATAAGGCTATCTTTTCCCGAAGTATCCATACCCTGTAAACAAATAAGTACACTGTACTTATTGTGGGCATATACGGTGTCCTGAAACTCCCCTAACGCTCTCCTTACTACTTTTAAATCTTTTTTCAATTGCTTTTCCGAACGGCCAAAATCCTCATTCGTTGGGATTTGAGCGATTTTTAAGGTTTTCTCCGCGCGATATTTATCAATGTCTACATAATCCATATTGAAATATAAAATTTTAATGGTTGAAATACGAACGGATGCCAAAAAAGTGAATATTTTTTTCATTAACGCAGTTATTGGACAATTAATCGCCAATTATGTCCCATCTATCGAAAAAAAATAAAAACTGTACAACTTCAACGTTAACTTGCAAGATGTAAAGTCCCAAGTTTTACGTCCCTAACTTAAAATAATGTATAAAACCTACATCTTCTTCTGTGTTATAGCATTACTCCTATTTTCGTCTTTTAAGACGAGTGTAGCCTGTGAATATGCCGGTTCCAACATTGATTTTGCCAAATCGCAGACGAAAAATGCCATAAGCAAGGAGGATATCAACCAAGCGCGTTTTTATGCCTATAAAGCCTTGAATGCTATAGAAAAGTCCAAAAAACAACTTGCCGAATGTGCCTGTGAACATGCTGAAAAGGATATTGCCGATGGTATCAACGACCTAAAAGAAGCTTTAAAATCCACTACCTTGCACGACACCAGAGCATTGTTGAACAGTGCTTTGATCCATACCGAAAACACACTCCGGTTATTGGAGGAACATGATTCCCACAAAAGCAAATATGCCAATGATGTGCTCGTATTGAATACGATTAATGCGCCCAAGGAAGAAATAAGTACGGAAGAATATAGAGCCAAAACAATGCATGAGAAAATCGATGCATCCTTGGAAAAGTATCGCTCCTCATTGTTCAAAATTGTCAATACTGTGGACTGTAAGGATGCAAAAGCTTTCGCGCAAAGGGTATTTGACCATTGCGAGGCACAACTGCTGAAAGAAAACCTTACGGAAGGTAAAAAGTATTATAATCTTAGGACGAAAGAAATCACGGCCGAAGCGTTGGCCGAAATCGGTACATGCCCTTCTTCCGAGAATATGAAATAGGTTACGTAAAAAGACAACTGAACGGTTTCCCTACCGATACTTACTTGCTTGCAAAAAGCTTTACGTCATCTTCGGACACCTCATCCGAACCAAGAATAATAAGCCGTTCTACCACATTTCTCAATTCCCGTATATTGCCGGTCCAGTCATACCCTTTTAATAGTTTTATCGCCTTGTCCGAAAACTTTTTTGGGGAAACACCTTGTTCCTCTGTTACTTTTTTTGAAAAGTGTTCTATCAATAATGGAATATCGTCCCTGCGATCGTTCAGTGCTGGTACTTTTATTAAGATTACGGCTAATCTATGGTACAGATCCTCCCGAAATTTGCCCTCTTCAATTTCTTTCTTTAAATCTTTGTTCGTGGCCGCAACCACACGTACATCTACCTTAATGTCCTTATCCGTTCCCACCCTGGATATTTTGCTTTCCTGTAGCGCGCGCAATACTTTGGCCTGTGCCGAAAGACTCATATCCCCTATTTCGTCCAAGAAAATAGTTCCTTTGTTGGCTGCTTCAAACTTACCGGCCCTATCCTTAACCGCTGATGTAAAAGCTCCTTTTACGTGACCAAAAAGTTCACTTTCTATTAATTCCGAAGGGATGGCCGCACAGTTCACTTCAATGAAAGGGGCTGCACTTCTGGGGCTTTTCTCATGGAGCCAATGCGCAACAAGTTCTTTTCCCGTTCCGTTGGATCCCGTAATCAACACCCGGGCATCGGTTGGAGCCACTTTCTCGATCATATCCTTGATAGCGGCAATCTCAGGACTTTCCCCGATCATTTGGTAGTTCTTGCTTACCTTCTTTTTTAGAATCTTGTTTTCTACCACTAATTCTTTTCGGTCCAGCGCATTTCTGACAGTAGTAAGCAATCTATTTAAATCCGGCGGTTTGGAAATGTAATCGAATGCCCCAAGGCGCATTGTGTTTACGGCAGTATCCAAATCTCCGTGACCGGAAATCATGATAAAAGGAATTTCGGGTTTTATCTTCCGAGCGGCTTCCAATACCTCTACACCATCCATTTTTGGCATTTTTATATCGCAAAGTACTAAATCGTAATCGTTGTTCTTTACCGTTTCAAGTCCTTTTAGACCATCTTCCGCTTCCTCAACTTGATACGCATCATTTTCCTCTGAAAGTATTTTGACCAATACCCGTCTTATAGCTGCCTCATCTTCGATCACTAAAATTTTAGACATAATCTTTTCTAATTTAAAGTCCTATTCTGAATCCAGTTCTTAGATAAAAGCTGGAATCATCGTTTAATGTAAAAATATCATTTCTATCCTCGTCCCTCAAAACCCCTGCTTGAAAAAGCGTGTGCCCGGCAAAAGCGTAAAAAGACATCACTTTTGTAATATTAAAAGAATATCCCAAGGTCACCAATGCCGCCGATGACGAAATTGATGATGCAAAGCCAGCATCCGGTAAAGCGGTATCATTCTGAAGATTTACAAAATAACCATCCAAAATGAACTCTGTCTGTAGGATATGCTTCTTCTTAATATAATGCTTTAAGCCAGTTTTTGGAACACCGACCACATATGCCCAATTTGGGTGAAATCTTTTTTCATAGTACACGATGGGCAAAGGGATTCTTAATGCCACGGCGGAATTATAGGCAATCCCCAAAACCAAGCGCATGGGTTTATCAATATTTTGCCTGTCCTTGAACGCTCCAACAGTGGCATTGACCGAAAAATCCCCATTTTCCAAAGGATTGGTCAACGTAGATGCCAGACGAGGGGTAACCACCCCTACAAACCGCCAGTCTTCATTGTATTTATGAACGTATGCAAAATTAAGGTCAACAATATGAAAATAATTTAACCCTTCACCGTTAATGACTATATCATTTCTTTGCAAATCATATGCCAAAAGATTGTACTCTCCACCAATGACAATATTACTTGAATCCCTTACATTGAGAGGCACATTCGCCACTAATTTGAATCTGGACAATTCCGCACCGGAATCGTTCCTTGGAAGTAGCATATATTCCGCGCGGAAAACATCGGGCGTTTGTGCAAAGCCAGCCGTCATAAAAGAAAAAATCAATAAAAATGAAGTATTTACCGCACGTTGTCTAAGCTTCATTCTTCTCCTGAATTTTGAACACTATTATGTTTAAACGGAGTTTGTTGAAAAATATGCACATCCCTTTGCGGAAAAGGTATCGTAACTTTATTCTTTCTGAAGTCGGCATCTATGCGATAGCGTATTTCACTTTTTATTCTCGGGTCCGTAAAACTATCACTTATAAAGAAGTTGACGGAAAATAGAAGGGCAGAATCCCCAAAATCATCAAACAGTACAAAGGGTTTGGGATTTTTTAATACTCCCCGTTGTTCTTGCACAACGGTTTCCAAAATTGAAGTGACCAGCTTTACATCGCTACCATAGGCTACACCAACCTTGACCGTCTCCCGGGTCATTTTATGATTTTGGGTGTAATTGTAAACAATATCGCTAATAAACTTATGGTTGGGAATAATGATGATTTTATCATCCCTGGTTATGGCCCTGGTGGTCCGTAACTTAATTTCAAACACCTTACCTACTTTATTATCCACTTCAATAATGTCCCCTACCCTGAGCGATTTGTCCAAAATAATAAAAATGCCACCTATCACGTCCTGAAACAACTCTTGCAAGGCCAAGCCAAGCCCTACGAACAAGGCCGCAGAAGCCGTAATCAAAATGGTAATGTCTATACCTGCGGCACTCATCGTAAAGAGGATTACTACGATATAGACTACATATTTAATAAACTTAAAAATGCTAACGAACTTTAATTTATCATCCGTTTCCATTTTACGGGTAAAAAAAGTGCGTATCCATTTCAATAAAAAACTCGTAAGGATAAAAGCAACGGTCAAAAGGAGTAGCAGGCCGACCGTTACATGGATGGATTTATCTCCTTCCCCATAATGAAATCCCAGATTCAAAAATTCTTTGATGGAACCCCAGATATCCTCCTTAATTATTTCCTCAACTTTACTTTGCTCCTCCTGTATCATAATCAATACTTGAGCCACTTAAAAATCTCTTTGTAGCTCGGTTTTTTACCATACATTAAAATGCCCACCCTATAAATTTTAGCGGCGAGCCATACTATACCAATAAAGGTAGTTATTAAAATTAATAAAGATGTTACCAGTTCCCACACGGGGACGCCGCCTTCGCCAATACCGCCAGGCAAACGCATGAGCATTACAATCGGGGAAGTCAATGGAAACAAAGAAAACCCAACGGCTATTGGGCCATGGGGATTGCTGAAAACGGAAAAGAAACCCACATAAATTGCCAACATTAATGGCAGTATCACCGGAAAAATAAACTGTTGCGTATCTGTCTCATTATCTACTGCTGCACCAATAGCGGCGTATATAGAGCTGTAGATCAGATAACCCATTATGAAATAAATCAAAAAGAAAAACAACAATAACCCCCATGGAATGGCAAACAACTCCTGCGCATACAATTGCATGGTCATGTCCACGGCAGAAATTCCTTGATCGGGGCCAACTCCCATTCCACTCGTTACACTACCTTTTGAGAGCGTAGCCGGGTCTATATTGAAAATTGCCAATGCTACGAACAATAACAACGAACCGGAAATTATCCAGATGGCGAACTGTGTTACACCGGCCAAGGAGGTGCCAATTATTTTCCCAAGCATTAATTGAAATGGCTTTACGGATGATATAATGACTTCTATGATCCTGCTAGTTTTTTCCTCGATGACACTACGCATTACAAAACCGCCATATATGATGATGAACATCATTATCAAGTAGCCGAATCCGCCTCCTATAAAAGCTTTTATTTCATTGATTCCCTTTACATTTTGAACCCCGTCAAAAGTGGAGATGTTGATTTCATAGTCGCTGTCCATTTGCGCATATTCATCGGTGGAAATCCCCAATTCCCTGAGTCGTTCCTGTCTCAAGCGTTCTTTTATCGTTAGTTCCAACCGCTCTAGCACACTAGAATTAGGAGCCTCTTTGCTATAGAAAAAAGAACGATTTGCCACAATTTCCAAACTTGCCTCACTTGGCAAGTACAGCAGCCCATGATAGCCCAAACTTGCGGTAGAATCTTTGGCCTCTTCTAGCGTGATGTCCTTAAAATTGACAAAAGAAGTGCTCTCCGAAGTAACGAACTCATTGGAAAAAAAATCGCTTTCGTTCAAAATAGCGATGACTCTTTTTTCATTGTCGTTGAGTTGCGTCAAATAAGCAATCAGCAAAATCATCCCCACCATTAAAATAGGGCTAAGAAAAGTCATTATTACAAAAGACTTGTTCCGGACCTTCGCCAAATATTCCCTTTTTATGATCAGCGGTAATTTACTCATGGGAAGTGCCTTTATTTTTAACCGTACTTATGAAAATATCATTAGCGGTGGGTATGGTTTCCACAAAACCATTAATACTGCCCTTACTCCCCAAATACTGCAATAAACTATTAGCATCATTTGAAGGAAGCTGTACCGAAAAATTCAATTGCTTCTCTTCTTCATTAAAATCCGATTGTAAGAGTTTAAATTGATTTTCCAGCTTGGACAGCAATTCTTGTGGAGCAATGATTTCCATTCCTACTTCAAAAATATTCTGTTTATATGCCCTTTTGATTTCTGAAAGCTTTCCGTCCAAAATTTTCTCCGACCGATGTATCAAAGCGATGTATTCACACAACTCTTCCACAGATTCCATTCTATGTGTAGAAAAAATAATGGAAGCTCCTTCTTCCTTTAATTTTAAAATTTCATCCTTGATAATATTGGCATTAATGGGATCAAAGCCACTGAAAGGTTCATCAAAAATGAGTAGTTTAGGCCCATGCAAAACGGTTACGATAAATTGTATCTTCTGGGCCATTCCCTTGGAAAGTTCCTGAATTTTTTTATTCCACCAATCCCCTATATCCAACCTTTCGAACCAATACTTTAATTTGGCCTTGGCTTCCTTTTTGGTCATGCCCTTCAGTTGGGCCAAATACAGTGCCTGCTCCCCAACTTTCATGCTTTTATATAATCCGCGTTCCTCGGGCAAATATCCTATTTGAGCAATATGTTCGGGCTTTAACAGCTCCCCATCAAAGTATACCTTTCCTTGATCAGGATACGTTATTTGATTGATAATCCTGATCAAAGTGGTTTTTCCGGCCCCGTTTGGACCTAGTAACCCGTAGATACTGTTCTTGGGAATCTCTAAAGAAACATTCTTTAAAGCGGTATGGTCTCCGAAATGTTTGGTGACTTCGTTGGCGACCAAAATTTTATTCATGAAAGCAATTTATTCAAAGATATTGAAATGTTTTAAAAGCGTTTAAAAACTAATACTGTTCAAACAACCAATTCATAGATTCAACAATCTGAGGTTCAACACTAAAGGTTATAAAAGCAAAACCCACCCTCAAAGAATCAAGGATGGGAAAAAAATTGCTATGAAAAAGAAAATTAATATTGGTCTCCCAATATTGACTCAAATATACGTTTTTTATTTAAAAACAAAAGATTTTGACGTTAAGAGAACATATCTTTAACTTTTTCAAAAAATGACTTATCGGATTTTTCCGGCTTGGGTTCAAAATTATCATTTCCTTGCATCCGTTGAAAGAATTCTTTCTGCTCCTTATTCAATTCCTTTGGCGTCCAAACATTCACATGTACCAAAAGGTCTCCGCTACCATAACCGTTCAAACTTGAAATACCCTTGCCGCGCAGACGTAAAATTTTACCGGACTGAATGCCGGGCTCCAGTTTAATCCTCACTTTTCCTCCTACGGCATCGATTTCTTTAGAGGTTCCCAAAACCGCTTCGGATATACTTACGTATAAATCATAATGAAGATTATCGCCTTCTCTTTTAAGGGTATTATGTTCTTGTGTCTCAATTGCCACCAACAAATCCCCGGGAACACCATTTCCGGGAGCATCGTTACCCTTACCGGGAACTTTTAATTGCATGCCCTCTTCCACACCGGCCGGTATATTGATAGATACAGTTTCTTCCGCTACCTTTAACCCTTGCGCATCGGCATCACCTGGTTTTCCATCCAATATTTGACCACTACCATTACAACTGCTACATGTGGCCGCCGTTTGCATTCTACCTAAAATGGTATTCTGAACCTTTGTCACTTGACCACGACCATTACAGGTGGTACAAGTTTTATAGGTAACCCCGTCCGCCTGCACTTTTCTTCTGACCTTCACTTTTTTCTCTACCCCGTTGGCTATTTCTTCCAAGGTCAATTTCACCCTGATGCGAAGATTGCTCCCTTTTACCCTGCGTTGACCGCCACCGCCAAAGCCTCCAAAACCACTGAAACCTCCACCGCCGCCGAAAGCACTACCAAAGATATCCCCGAACTGGCTGAAGATATCATCCATATTCATTCCGCCGCCAAAGCCGCCGCCACCTTCAAAAGCAGCATGTCCAAATTGGTCGTATCTCGCTTTTTTATCGGCATCGCTCAATACTTCATATGCCTCGGCCGCCTTTTTGAACATTTCTTCGGCCTTGCTATCTCCCGGGTTTTTATCTGGGTGGTACTCAATCGCCTTTTTCCTATAGGCTTTTTTAATTTCGGCTGTAGAGGCACTTTTACTTATGCCAAGTATATCATAATAATCTTCCTTCATACCTGCTTCTTAGTTTCCAACGACTACTTTGGGGTGACGAATAATACGATCTCCCAGTCTAAATCCTTTTTCAATAACATCAATGACCTTACCTTTCATTTTTTTGCTAGGAGCAGGAATTTGCGTAATCGCCTCGTGTATTTCAGCATCAAAAGTATCTCCGGCTTTCGCTTCAACGTTTTCCAATCCTTTTGATTTGAGCGTCTCTTTCAACTTGCCGTTTATGAGCTCCACACCTTTAAACATTTCTTTATCCTCGGATTTGGACAATTCTTTCAGCGCCCGGTCAAAATCGTCCAATACAGGCAATAGCGATACAATAACTTCTTGACCTGCCGTTTTAAAAAGTTCCATTCTCTCTTTGGATGTCCTTCTTTTATAATTCTCAAATTCTGCGAACAGTCTTAAAAATTTATCCTTTTCCTTGGCTAAATCTTCCCTGAGTTGTTCTTCTTCGGTCAATTCATTTTCTTCATTTACAACTTCTTCCTGTTCCCCATTCCCATTCTCCAAAATATCTTCTTGAGAAATTGTTTCCGATAACTCTTCTTCTATATTTTTATCTTTTTTGTTCATATCCTAATAAATTAATCGCCGATTTGAAGGTGGCAAAAGTACTGCCAATTCTTTAAAAATGTCAAAATGTCATTAAAGAAAATAAAAAAACCCGCTATTAGCGGGTGATACTATAAATATCGACTTGGCGAGATGTAATCTTAAGAAATATATTCTTCCTCCATGTTTTGCTTTATAGGATTACATTCCCCGTTTTTTTCATAGATAGCTTCCAAGGCAGCACAAACGTTCTGAAAAGTGAAGTTAAAGCCTTCTTCTTCTATTTTTTTACTGCTTACACGTTGGCTTGCAAACAGGATATAAGACATTTCACCTAACAATAATCTCATACTGAACCTTGGTATATTGGGTAGCAAAATAGGCTTCTCCAAAACTTTGGCTATTTCCTTTACCATTTTATTATTGGTAACCGGATTAGGTGCAACTGCATTAAACGTACCTTCTAAATCATTTTCCGCAATGAAAAGAAACATTCTTGCCAAATCTGTAATGTGTATCCAAGATTGCCATTGCTCTCCACTGCCAAAAGCGGCACCAACATAATTGTTTATGGGCTTTACCATCTCTGGAAGTGCCCCTCCTTTATCGGAAAGCACCAGACCAATACGTACTTTTGAAACCCTAAAACTATATTGCTCAAAAGTATCCGTTTCTTTTTCCCAAGCTGCTACTACTTCACCTAAAAAACTGTCATCCACAGCATTATTATTTTCAGAATAGAAATTTTCCAAAGAATTTGGATAAATACCGATTGCCGAGGCCGAAATAAATGATTTGATACTATGATTTGCCTGTGATCCTATTGCTTTGTGCAACGTCCTCAAAGAATCTATCCTACTTTTGAGAACTATTTTTTTATATTCGGATGTCCATCTTTTTGATATGCTGGCTCCCGCCAAATTTATGATTACGGAAACATCTTTGAAACAATCAGCATTGATTTCGCCCTCCTTTGGATTCCAGTAAAACCCGGTATAATTCTCCTTTGAAACAATTTTGTTTTTACTCGTGGTCAAATAATTTACCCAATAGCCTTTGGAATGGCATAATTTCACCAATTCCTTTCCAACCAATCCCGTAGCACCTGTTATCAACACTTTCATAGTTTAAAGGTATTAGTTTTGAACAGGATAGTAATACGCTTTAATTTGGATTTAACAGTGTTGTTTAACTTGCAGTGAGCACTTTAAGAAATTTTATGATTATTAAAAAAGTAACAGATTTTATGAAATAGGTCTTCTAGCACGCAGCATTTCTCGCTTTCCCGGAGGCCCGGGAAGCCTTTCTACCAAAAAACCGACCGCCAACATAGCCCTTCTAACGCTGCCCTTTGCAGCGTAGGTCACTAAATAGCCCCCATTTTGTAATGCGTTGAACATTTTTTGAAAAATGGCCTCTGTCCAGAGTTCCGGTTGTACACGCGCACCAAAAGCATCAAAATAAATAAGGTTGAACGAATTCTTATCTTGAATGTCCTTAAAATCTTTTTTATCCTTAAACAAGGAAAATTTAGCATTTACGGCTATTTCTTCCTGCCAAGCTGAACTATGCATTTTATTGAATTCGTTTTGTAGATGGGCTGCATTTAATGTAGAAAGATAATCCAGTTCTTTCACCTCATCCAAAATAACGGGATACGCCTCTACCCCATGATAATGGACCTCCAAGCTTCGCTTTTCGGACTCTATCAATGTTATAATAGCATTTAGACCGGTACCGAAACCGATTTCAAGTAAACTTATTTTCTCATCTGAGAAAAGGTCAAGTCCGTTTGCAATAAATACGTGATAAGCTTCCTGAACCGCTCCGTGTTTAGAATGGTACTGCTCGTCCCAATCCTTTATTTGGATGGTTTTGGAGCCATCTCCCGTGGTTATGATTTCCCTTTTCAAATCAATCTTTTACCAAAACCCCATCCGCTTCAAAACTATAGGTTCTTTTTGGTTCGGTGATTTTAGCAATCTCCGTATCGGATTTACCTCCATCTTTGGCATAATGTCTTTGCTCTTCAACGCTCATCTCGTTCACAAAAGCCAATCCATTGACCACAACTTCTTTACCATTTATATCCGTTGGAACAAAAAAACCGTAATCCTTGAATTTCACCATTGCTTCTTCGCCTCCGGCAAGTTCCAACTTCATCCAGCAACCTTTTGCCTTGCACACTTCTTTCACTATAGCCCTGAATTTGGTTACTACCGTATCCGTTACCGCAATAGTTTGATAGGTTTTACCAATTTCGTTTTGAACATTTTCAGCAGTAATCTTTTCGCCGAAAGAACTATAGTCCAAATCTGTATTATTATTTTTTTCCTGGGCATAGACCGAAAAACCGAATGCTATAAATACAAGCAAAATGTTAAAACGTTTCATATATTTTAAAAATTACGTTTACCCTACAAAACTGGGCATTTTTGAACGAAAAAAGAAGGGTCGATTGGGATATTTGATTAATTTTAATCTCATAAACGAATTTGAATGAATACTTCTACCAAAAATATTATTGTTGAAAAGGCCAAAACTTCCAAAATAAATGAGATAGATTTTGACAATTTGGCCTTTGGTTCGGTTTTTACAGATCATATGTTGGTCTGTGATTATAAGAATGGAGCTTGGGAAACCCCTAAAATAGTTCCCTATCAGCCTATAACCTTAGAACCGTCCTCAAAAATTTTCCATTACGGGCAATCCATTTTTGAGGGCATGAAAGCTTATAAGGACGAGAACGATGCTATTTTCCTTTTTAGGCAATTGGACAATCATAAACGTTTGAACATCTCGGCAAGACGTATGGCGATTCCTGAGCTTCCGGAAGAATACTTTATGGACGGGCTGACCACGCTTTTGCAAATGGACGAGGCCTTTATTCCAAAAGCATCCGGTAGCTCCTTATATATAAGACCGTTCATATTCGCGTCGGGCAAAGGGTTTCATGCCTCACCTGCCGATGAATACAAGTTTATCATAGCCTGTGCGCCTTCCGGGTCTTATTTTGCCGGAAAAGTAAAAGTATTGATAGAGGAAACCTATTCCCGTTCCGCTAACGGCGGTGTTGGTTATGCAAAAGCGGGCGGCAACTATGCCGGGCAGTTCTACCCGACACAACTAGCAGTCCAAAAAGGATATAATCAAGTAATTTGGACCGATGATACCAGCCATGAATATATTGAGGAGGCCGGAGCGATGAATATCTTCATCAGAATTAACGATACTTTGCTGACGGGACCCACAAGCGATAGAATACTTGACGGCATCACCCGAAAAAGTATTCTTGAAATTGCGGAAGACCTAGGAATAAAAACCGAGGTTAGAAAAATAAGCGTTACCGAAGTGGTAGCAGCGGCAAAGAATGGCACGTTAAAGGAAATGTTCGGGGCAGGCACTGCTGCCGTTGTGTCCCCTATTTCAACTTTTGGCTATCGCGGTACGGATTATGACCTTCCCGAAGTAAAGGATAATTACGCCAGTAAATTGAAAAATATCATAACCGATATACAATACAATAAATCTGAAGATAAATACGGATGGCGATTTAAAGTCACCGATTAAAAAAAGGCCCTGATGAGGGCCTTTTTTATTTATCCAATATGGCGGCAATGTCCGGCTTAAAATAATTCGGTCCTTTCAGCACTTTACCATCCTCCCTATATATAGGATTGCCATCAGCCCCAAGCTTGCTCATATTACTTTGCTGAATTTCATTGAACACTTCCTCAATCTTGTGTTGCATACCGTGTTCCAAGATAGTACCGCAAAGGATGTAAAGCATATCCCCAAGGGCATCTGCCACTTCAACCATATCATTATTGTTGGCAGCTTCAAAATATTCTTTGTTCTCCTCATCCATTAAATTAAAACGTAGCAAATTTTTGGATGCTCCCAAATCTGCCTTCATTTCATTGGATACTCCCAAACCAAAAGACTCATGGAACAATTTTACGGCTTCTATCTTATTTTTCATTTTAACTATACTTTTTCCTTTAATTTTGCACAAACTTACAATATATGTTCAGCACTGGACAAATCATATTCGCAGCACTTTTTGCTATTTCTTTTATCACAATAATCATCTTTTCCTATAAGAAGGATTTAAAACTGCACCAAAAAAATTATAAAGGTGTCAAATGGGTAGGAATATTCTTCGCAATTTTCCTATTAATTTTGTTTTTAATTAAGTATTTCCTTAAAAATTAGCTAAAAAATTACGTACACCACAAAAATTACCGCTTTCACAACAAAAAGCCCATTTTGAACGTATAATATACCAAATAACGTAATTTTGCGTTATTCATCCATAAGGGGCAACAAATTATGATGACTTTTTTTACAATTTTTCTGGTTTTAATAGGAATAAATGTAGCCATGATGCTTGTTAGCATGAAAAGTATTGGTAAAAAAACCAATAAACCGGCACAAAATATTTCTGACAAACCAGCTTCTGTCATTTATCCATTGGATTTAGCCACATCTAACTATAAGAAAGCAGTTTAGTTTTTTACCTTTACCGAGGTATGAAACCATTTTTACTCGTTTTTTTTGGTGGTGGTATAGGTAGCGTATTACGTTATTGGGTTTCAAAATCTTTAAACCATTACTATCCAAATTTCTATCTAGGAACTTTTGCCGTTAATATTATCGGTTGTCTTCTCATTGGAATTCTTTTGGGTATATCCCTAAAGCAAAATTTTATTGGTCAAAACCAAATGCTATTCTTAGCAACAGGCTTTTGCGGAGGGTTTACCACTTTCTCTTCTTTTGCAATGGAAGGACAAACCTTATTAAAGGAAGCTTCATTGCTTCACTTCTCTTTTTATACCATTGCGAGTATTGCAGTTGGTGTTTTTGCCGTGTCATTAGGACTATATATTTGCCGATTGTTATAATATCAACATTCTAATCAATATTTCTTATAATTTAGAAATTATTGTACAAATTGGTAGTTTTTTAAACATTTTTCATCATAACAACTGTTTTTGTTGAATTATTATCAATATTCAGCACATTTTCTTAATACGCTATAGCGAATATCTCAAAAAATATTCCCTTTAAATTTCATCCCTATAATTTTTAGGGGGTTAAATTTCCATAAACATAAAAATGAACCACATACCCCAAATTTGAAGAGGGTGTTAATTTTTTTAACATATATTTGACGCATTAAAACCAATTACAAATGAAAAAAATCGAGGCAATTATTAGAAAATCCAAGTTTGACGATGTCAAAGAGGCATTGCATCAAATTGAGGTGAACTTCTTTAGTTACTGGGACGTAACCGGAGTTGGGAATGAAAAACAAGGTCATGTATATCGTGGTATTTCTTACAGTACGGCAGATATTCAAAGAAGGTACTTATCCATTGTAATATCTGACGAGTTTTTAGAAAAAACGGTAAATGCAATATTGGAATCTGCCTACTCCGGAAATGTCGGGGATGGAAAAATATTCGTTTCCGATGTTATTGAGGCTTACCGAATAAGAACGAAAGAGAGCGGACACGCAGGAATAAACTAAACACAACCAACTAAAACTTTAAGAAAATGGACGCAGGATTATTTACAGCGAATAATGTATGGATGATGTTAGCTACCGCATTGGTATTTTTCATGCATACCGGTTTTGCCTTTTTGGAAATAGGCTTAACAAGACAAAAAAACACAATCAATATCCTATTTAAAAATATATTTATCATCACCGGAGGTCTCTTACTTTATTATGCCTTTGGGTTTAACCTAATGTATCCTGGTTTTGAAGACGGAGACATGGGACTCTTAAAATTCGCGGGCTTTGGTATTGCTGCTCCCGAAGGAGGTATGACACCTGATTATGCCGATGGGGGTTACACGTGGTGGACCGATTTCCTTTTTCAAGGGATGTTCGCAGCGACCGCGGCAACAATCGTTTCCGGAGCAGTGGCCGAACGTATCAAAATTGGCTCTTTCATGATTTTCACCGTAATCTATGTTGGGTTGGTATATCCTATTGTAGGTGCTTGGAAATGGGGAGGCGGATTCTTGGATGCTTGGGGATTCTATGATTTTGCAGGTTCTACCTTGGTGCATTCCGTAGGTGGATGGGCCGCCTTGGTCGCCATTGCCTTGCTAGGTGCTAGAATAGGAAAGTTCGATAGTGATGGCAAACCCAAAGCAATACCGGGCCATAACATTCCTTTGGCAACGGCAGGTGTACTTGTACTTTGGTTAGGCTGGTTTGGATTTAATGGTGGTTCAGTGCTATCCGCAGACCCTGAATTGACCTCGTTAGTGCTTGTAACAACAAGTTTAGCGGCTGCCGCAGGTGGTTTTGGAGCTTTCATCCTCTCCACTATCCTTTACAAAAACTTGGATTTGACCATGTTCTTAAATGGTATTCTTGGTGGATTGGTGGGAATCACCGCTGGTGCGGATTTAATGTCCCCCAATGAAGCAGTGGTTATAGGTTTCTTGGCCGGTCTGATTATCGTATTGGGAGTTGCCCTGATAGACAAATTAAAATTGGACGACCCTGTAGGTGCTGTTGCGGTTCACCTTATCTGTGGTATTTGGGGAACATTGGCAGTAGGTATTTTTGGAGACAAGGCCGGCGCAGGCCAATTCCTGACACAACTCTATGGGGTCCTTATTGTAGGTGCCTTCTGTGTCATTACTTCAGGAATTATATTGGGCGTTCTAAAAGCCACTTTAGGATTAAGAGTCTCCAAAGAAGAAGAATTGGAAGGATTGGATATCCACGAACATGGAATGGACGCTTATTCCGATTTCAGAATGAATCAACATTAATCAAAAATAAGAAACACAAACGGAGCGTTTGGCAGAACGCTCCGTTACATAATCTTTCCACAAAATTTAAACTCGCTTGCAAAATAGCAGGCTTATCAATCACTTAAACAATCCCTCACGGGATAAAATCTAAACTTATGAAAACGATTATATCTACAAAATTCGTAAAAAATCTATTTACTTTAACATTTTTACTTTTTGCAACAGTTTCGGTTGTTGCACAAGAGGAAGAGGAGGAAACAAAACCAAAATTTACTTTCGGAGGTTCTGTTGATGCTTATTTCAAAACTAATTTAAGCTCATCGGATGCGGCAGGAGCGACACCGGGTTCATCATTTGCAACCGATACAGGCTTCGCACTGGGAATGGCGAATATTATAGCGAGCTATGAGGGCTCAAAAACGGGAGCTGTAGCAGATTTAGCATTTGGTCCCAGAGGGCTACAAGCTGTTGGCGGTGATGCCGGTATTTTCGTAAATCAATTATATGCCTATTGGAATGTTTCTGAATCCACTACACTTACATTGGGACGTTTTAACACGTATTTAGGTTATGAGGTTATTTCTCCAACCGCAAATTTCAATTACAGCACTTCTTATTTGTTTTCCTATGGTCCGTTCTCGCATGTAGGATTAAAAGCTGATTTTGCACTATCGGATGATTTTAGTTTAATGTTAGCGGTAATGAATGTTACCGATGAAAATTTTAATCAACTTCAGGGAGTACCAGGAGCTTATTCCGCAGGTGCCCAACTAGGATATGCAGGACAATATCTGAATTTTTATTACGATGGAAATGCCAAGCTTGGTTTTGAGATAGATTATACGGGTGGTTTTGATTTATCGGACAGTTTTTATCTAGGTATAAATGCTGCATATCAGGATAACGACGGTGTTGGATTTTATGGAGCGGCGTTATACCCACAATTAGCTACTTCTGATTCCTTTACCATTGGTTTGAGAGGTGAATACTTTCAGGAAATGGGAGCCTATAATGCAATAGGTTTTGGACCAACGGTAGAAGATGAAAGTGTCTTTGCCGTGACATTGACCGGTAGCTATTCAATAGAAAACTTTACCATCAAACCTGAACTTAGACTTGATAATGCGTCTGATGATTTAGGAGCTTTCCTAGATAATGACGGAATGGCCTCTAAGAGTCTATCATCTTTCTTGATAGCGGCAATCTATTCATTCTAAGGCAACAGAAATTAATTGGTTATAGTGTTTTGAACTGAAAGGAGCCCGGCAAATTTGCCGGGCTCTTTAATTATAATCTTTTTTAAAAGCTTTAACTCCGGCCATAATTTTGGTATTCAAATGATTTACCGAAGGCACTAAAGGACAAGAGTATTTTTTATTGTAAACACAATAAGGATTATATGCCTTGTTGAAATCCAAAACAATTGTATCACTGTCTGGAATAGTTAAATCCAAGTAACGGCCACCACCATACGTTTCTTCTCCATTGGTATTATCCGTAAAAGGAAGGAAGAGATAATCTTTATATTCTTCTTCAAGTATCAGTTCTGGATTTTGATAGATTTCCAAACTGAATTTTTTTCCGTTCAATTGAAAATAAGCTTTACCAAAAACTACTTCTTTAGATTTTCTGTCAGTGGTGGTAGGCATAAAAAAAGGAACAGCCTCGGGAGTTCTCACAAATTTTGCTTTTACGACATAATTGGTATCGGGAACAAAAAAATCCAAACTTTCAAAATTCTTTCGGTACCTGTCCGGTAAAGGAGAAATGTCCGGATCCTTGAACTCTTCGCTTAATTTTTCTTGAAAAGCGATTATATCGCTTATTCTGTTGTCTTTTACAATCGGAATCGTTTCGCTTTTTAAGTCATGGTATTTTTTTTCGCCCTTACATGCATTGAAAACTAGAAACCCGATAATTAAGATTCGCTTAAAAAATTTCATTTTAAAAAACTTTATTCCAAAAATACAACTTAACCACTTTTCAACTTTCCCTTTTCATTGTACTTTGCACTTTATAATAGCCCATTATGAATAGACTTTTCACACTGTTACCGTTATTGTTTGTATTTCTAAATTGCAAAGAGCCTCACACGGCTAAAGATTTAAGTGCCGAAAAAAGAATATTTCCAAAACTAGAAACCAACAGGTATAATGTTGCTTTTCTAATCATGGACGGTGTTTATAATACGGAATTTACCGCGCCCTATGATATTTTTCAACATACCATATACCGAAAAAATATAAAGGCAATGAATACATTTACCGTGGCAAATACCCTAAAACCCATTACTTCTTTTGAGGGATTAAGAATTTTGCCCGATTACGATTATACCAAAGATTCTCTTCCGCAAATCGATATTTTGGTCGTTCCCAGTGCGGAACATCACTTAGACACCGATTTAAAAGATACCATAATGCTCAATTTTATAAAAAAAGTAGACAAAGAGGCTGCATACATTACCAGCCATTGCGACGGAGCCTTTGTTTTGGCAAAGACAGGAATTCTTGATAAGGTAGCCTCTACCACTTTTCCAAGCGATATTGCCGCCTATAGAAAAATGTTCCCGGAATTGGACATTCGTGATAGTGTTTTATTTGTTCATGATGGAATATATATAACATCGGCCGGCGGGGCAAAAAGCTTTGAAGCGGCGTTATACCTTTGCGAAGTTTTATATGGCGAAGCAATTGCAAAATCCCTCGCAAAAGGTTTGGTCATTGATTGGGATTTAAAAGAAGTACCACACCTTATTCTTCATTGAGTTCATACCGTGCTTCTTTCAAATATTTTTCAACAACTTCATTAAATTCGGGCGTAATCCTAAATAATGCCGTGTGATCCAAGGCATATAACTCTTCCATATCCTTATACCCCTTTTTTAATAATTCTTCCAAATAAAACAATGCCGTACCAAAATCCTCGATTTTTGAACTATTTGAAATAATCTTTAAATAATAATCATAGTTTAAAGGTTCCGTAATGGTTTTCAATTGATGCAAAAAATTCAAAGCTTCTACATCTACAGTTTTTTCAGCAGATATCAAGTCAATCGTATCTTCTATCAAGGCGTTTAAATAACTTCGCAACCTTTTCCCCATTCTTTGTTCAAAAGGATTGTTGCTCTTTTCAATTTTTTCAAGTTCGGTCATTTGGTAGTTCCACCACCCTAAATTGTTATAATTATATGTAAGTACATCTTCCTCTAAATAGTAATCATAATCATCTTTAGTAAAAGACTCCTTTAAAAAATAATTGTTTTTTGCCCTATTATTTTCCCTGAAGGATTTACTTCTTTTTAGTGACTTCTGTGTAGTCTTTATGGAATCTATATTTCGTAAAGGATTATAGGCCCGAATCATATTTGATAATAGATAATTGGACAATAAAGGCTTCTTTTTAGTGAACAGTGAATTTGCCTCCGTCAAAAACTCGTTATAGGACGAATCTATAAAAGTTTCATCTTTCGCTACAATCCCTTTTGCCATAGCACTTAGTGTAAATATTCGCAATGCAGTTGTTAGGTTTTTAGTAGTCGAGTTATTTCCCTCACCATCAAAAACAATAAGTTGATTCGGAAACCTTAATCTATCAAGTGCTTTTTGAACATCAATGGATTCCGTATAATTAAAATCCTCCCTATCAACTATACCAATGTAATGAAACGGTTTTTTGGAATTGAGTACTTCTAGATTTCCAATGGATGCCCCATACGAAATTACGCCCGTAATCTTATTCACAAAAGTGGGAACGACAGTGGCAAATCTCGCACCACCATTGAACCCTGCCAAATAAGTACGTCCTCTTTCTATAGGTAGAATGTCTGTCACGGCATTGAACATTCTATTGGCAACCAATATATTTTGGGACAGCTTAAGTGTATCTCTTAAGTTGTTGGAGCTCGCAAGTATATATCCTTCGTTCTCCGCGGCAATTTTAAAATCGGACAGTGCATCTTTTGCTTTCCCATCCATATCCAAAACAAAAAGCACCGGCCAAGAGGCGGAGGTTTTAAAATTACTGGGCAAGTAAACGGCCATAGTTTCCTTTAAAGAATCGTTGACGATCAAATTGTCCGTAATACCACCTTTAGCCAATCGAAGTTCTTGGGCCAAAGTAATCAAAGGAAGGATTAACAACAGAAAGGGTATGGTTTTTCTCATTTTTAAAGGACATCAAAAATCTGGCCAAATTATTCTTCTTATTTGCAGAATATTGTTTAACACTCGTGAAACGATAGAAATATACGTTATATCCGTTTTCAATGAAAAGAATTTATATACTTTTAACTTTATAAATAGGAGCATTTTTTATGATGTGTGATAAAACAATATTCGTTCGTGTTTCTCCATATTGGATTAATTTGTCTATAAATTTTTCCAAATGGAATTGGTCTTTCAAGACCACTTCCATCACTATATTTTCATTCCCGGTAATCCTGTAGCAATTCACGACCTCATCAAAAGCATCTACCGTAGCAAGAAATGGTTTCAATTTCCCCATGAAGGCCCTTAAAGTAACCATGGCCTTTAATTGATGTCCGGTCAAAGCATGTGAGACCATGGCCGTATACCCCATGAGCACACCGGCATCTTCCATCTTCTTGACACGCTCGGCCACTGCAGGTGCCGTAAGGCCAATAGCGCGACCAATATCAGCAAAAGAGGTCCTCGCATTGCCTTGTAATTGGTTCAATATTTTCCAGTTTAACTCATCTATCTTAATATCCAAATTATTTTTTTATTAAAATTAATATTCTAAAGTAAATTTAGACAATATCCTTTGAATCAAAAGCAAACTATGCTGAATACATACTAACTTTATGGTATTAAGCTGTGAAAATGTCCGCTAAGAATCTTAGAAATATTCCTGTATATAGAAAAGCATTGGAGCTTTGCGTAATGAGCAGGGAAATTGCTTCCTATGTATCGTTGAACAAAGATTTGCTTAAGCTCTATGAATCCAACAGCTTAAGGGACATTATGGCAAATTCGCTATTGACAGATGCCATTCTTATTCCTCAAAAAATTGCAGAGGTAGAATTTTCAAAGTCAAATGTATTTCGTAGGCGTCAGATTTCGTTCATCAATATTATGATCAGAAATATAAACTCTTATTGCCGCGGTTTGGAAAAAGATGGTATTCAGGAAATAGAATATTTAAACCTATTACGCAGGGAAATAAAAAGTTTTAGCGGTCACTACAAAAAATGGAAACTTTCCATCAGCTAAACTCCTGAATCTATTTTGCTTAAAGCATAATCTTTTATTTCCTTTATTTTTTAAAGTTTTACTTTTGATGTAGCAAAAACATCAACTTGAAAACAACCATCCTCATCAATTGTCCCGACCAACCGGGCATTATCAGTTCAGTTACCAATTTTGTTCATTCGGAAAAAGGTAACATCATATATCTAGACCAGCATGTTGATTTATCCGCCAATGTATTCTTTATGCGTTTGGAAAGCGAGTTTGACTTGGAAAAATTCAATTCGGAAGTTTTTAAGGACAAATTCCAAATTAACATAGCCGATACATATCAAATGCAGTGGAGCCTTCATATGGACAATCGGAAACCAAAAATGGCACTTTTTGTTTCCAAGTACAATCATTGTCTTTATGATATTTTAAGCCGATTTAATTCTGGAGAATTGAACGTAGAGATACCCTTTGTTTTAAGTAATCATCCCGATTTAAAATATATCGCAGATCAATTTGAAATTCCGTATTATTATATTCCGTTTACGAAAGAAATACGAAAAGAGGCAGAACAAGAACAATTGAAGCTTTTAAAACAACATGAAGTAGATTTTATTGTTCTGGCCCGTTATATGCAAATTATTAGTGGCAGTCTAATCAATGAATTCCCCAATAAAATTATAAACATACACCACTCATTTCTCCCGGCTTTTGCAGGAGCAAAGCCGTACCATGCCGCTTTTGATAGAGGGGTCAAGATTATTGGTGCCACAAGCCATTATGTAACGGAAAAACTGGATGCAGGGCCCATTATCGAGCAAGATGTGACCACAGTTTCCCATACACATTCCATAAGCGATTTTATAAGTAAAGGAAGGGATTTAGAAAAAATAGTACTTTCCAGGGCAATTAAATTGCACCTATTGCGAAAAACGATGGTCTACAACAATAAAACAGTTATTTTCTCGTAAAGACAATATAAACGGATAACGGAACGAAAAATGGAAATAATAAAAAAAGTCAGTGCCATATTTTTAATACTTATAGCAACATCCTGTACGGAACTACAGCAAGTAGTGAACCAACTACCTAGCGGCACAACACTTGGAAATGAAGAAATAGCCAACGGACTAAAAGCCGCCCTTGATAAAGGAATTGAAAAACAAGTTAGCAAATTGACCAAAACCGACGGTTTTTATAAAAACCAGCTAGTTAAGATTCTTTTGCCCGAAGAACTGCAAAAGGTTGACAATACATTACGGGACATTGGTTTGGGAAACCTGGCCGATGAGGGTCTAAGAGTGTTGAACAGAGCTGCGGAAGATGCCGTCTCGGAGGCCACGCCAATATTTGTCAATGCCATAAAGGGCATGACGTTTAATGATGCCAAAACCATATTGTTAGGGAATGATAGCGCAGCAACCGATTATTTGGTAAAAACCACTCGAACACAGCTTTATGACAAGTTTAATCCGGTAATACAGTCTTCGTTTGAAAAAGTGGGCGCAGATAAGATTTGGACTTCCCTTATTAATAGGTACAATGCCATCCCATTGACTGCCGATGTAAACCCAGATTTGACCGATTATGTTACCGGTGAGGCACTTAATGGTGTATATACGATGATTGCGGTAGAAGAACGTGAAATAAGAACAAAAGTTTCTTCTAGAACCACGGATTTATTGCGAAAAGTATTTTCACTTCAAGATTAAATTTCTTTTACGGCTTTAACAATATTACATCATATTCTACGTTAAAATTTTAAACATCAAATATCTCCGTTTCAAGATATTAGTCAAAATTTTGAGTTAGTAATTTTTGAGTTAGTTAGTTAGTTTTAAAAAAACCGGTGGGAGCATCGGTTTTTTTGTGCCTTAACTTTGCTTTTCTGGAATAAAACCGGACTATCAATAAGGTAAATTATTATCGGGGCTTACTGTTTTAAGAGTTTGTTAAGATTTGTCATAGCTTTTTATAAGTAATTTAACGGTAGAGCTAATTCATCAATCAAAACCTAATGAGAAATCTAAGAATCTTCATCACGTTCTTACTTCTTGCGTCATCGCCTTTTTCATATTCTTTTGAGTCTGATTCAAAGAATATTAAAAACAAGTTGTTACTATATGATAATAATAACTTGGAACTTGCTGATGATTTGTTTGAAGTAGGGAAATACGAACAAGCCATTGCTACATACCAACGCATCTTACAGAACAAGGAAAATCCTAATCCTTATGTATTTAAAAAAGTAGCGCAGAGCTATTCTGCATTAAAAAGACCTATAAAAAGTATACAATATATCGAGGAATATCTAAATCTAGATTTCAATACGGATGTTTTGGCAGATTCTTGGTTTGATGGCATTAGATCTACTCCGCAGTTTGAAGCGATAACAAAAAAGTATGTTCCAAAATTTAGCCTGTGGTCTTTTATGTATTTGTACGTAGCCTTAATAGGCTTTTATGTTGCATTGGTAATCCATTTTAACAAGAAGGTCGATTTAGTCGCAAGAATATTGATAAGTAGTTTTATTTTTATCCACTCTTTCTTTATTCTTCACATTTGCCTGAATATTACAAATTATCAATATCAGTTTCCACATACCTATTTAATGTCTACCGGTTTTTCCTTTTTGTATGGACCGTTACTATATTTCTATTTTAAAAGAATTACGCAACGCTATAAGTTTAAGGCAAAAGACTTAATTCACTTAATACCCACTGCACTCTACATTATATACTACTTCCCCGTTTATGCACTTCCTGCGAGTGATAAATTGGAGCTCATGCTGAATAGAATAGAAAACGGACATAATCCCGGTGATTCTCCAGATATCATTCTATTGGTCAGCTTAAAATTCATCTCTTTGGTCGCATACGGATTTTTTATTAGGAAATTATACATTGCCTCCAAAAACAAAAAAGAGGGGCTTAGCAAAGAAAATAGAATTTGGCAACGCAATATTTATATTATCCATATAACATACATTATCTGTTATGCAGGCTATGGCATTTTAATCAGCAACAATGTTATTTCTGGATATTTATACCATTCCCAAGTTATTTGCATGGCACTTATGGTTATGTATATAGGATATAGTGCCAATGTGCAACCAAGCGTTTTCAACGGCTCCGTTAGTTTTGACAAACTTTTCTTCAAATATGAAAAATCTGGTTTAACATCCAGTTTATCCCAAGAATTGAAAAACAATTTGATACATCTATTTGACGAAGAAAAAATTTATAAAGAAAACGACATTAATCTAGAGAAATTGGCAACTCGCCTGAACACCACTAGACATAATGCTTCACAGGTCATCAACGAACATTTTAACATGAACTTTCACGAGTTGGTGAACAAATATAGAATTAGGGAAGCCAAAGAAATCTTTGAAAAGGACAATCAAAGAAATTTAAATATCATAGATGTTGCCTATGAAGTGGGTTACAACAATAAAGTTACGTTCAACAAAGCTTTTAAAAAAGATACGCAAATTACGCCCAGCGAATATCAAAAAATCTCCTTGAACATCTAACGGTAATATCACGTAATCATTTATCGGCAGCGTAAACGTTTATAAGCTCTTCCCAAGTTTACAATAAGAGCATGTTATTTTGGCTTATACATTTCTAGTGTAAAAGCAGCTCTGAAAAAAATTTTCTTCAATTAAATCCTTCATTTTGATTGTTAGAGTTTCGTTTGAATTAGTCATCAGACCACTTCAGGGCTGCAATTTACATTTTAGAACTTTTAAGGAATCGCCCCACTCTAAATCAATTTAGACTATTCCTATTTTGACTGATTATGAATTTCCGCTTCTCTATTTTTTGTTTTTTTTAATTCTGAATGCCGATTTAAGATAAATCAAAAATATAACGCCATTACCCAGAATTGTTACAAAAGGTAAAATAGGCGTAAACTTTCTTCGGATAAGTAAACGTTTATAAGTATTTCCCTTTTCCTCTAAAAGAACACATACCCTTAAACAGGAATTATTAACTTTGTATTAACATAGCTAATGTAAAACAACTCTTTAACAATTATAATTTTCAAATAATTATAAACTTCGTTTACCACGTAATTATTAAAACTCAAACAATTAAACTGTTTTGGAGTTGTTATTTACATGCATAATTTCATAACTAACTCATTTAAAATTTAACGTATGAAAAAAAAATGTACTTGGTTGTTAATGTTCTTCTTAATTGGTATTTGTGGGGCATTTGCACAAGAAAAAACAGTAACAGGTACCGTTACGGATGAAACAGGTCCTTTACCCGGAGTAAATATTTTGGTCAAAGGAACAACTCAGGGAATTCAGACAGATTTTGATGGAAACTATGCCATTCAAGTCTCGGAAGGGCAAACATTGGTATTTTCCTATTTAGGGCTAAAAACAGTTGAGCGTAAGGTAGAAAATACCTCGATCATCAATGTAACCATGCAAGAGGACGCTTCACAACTAGAGGAAGTAATTGTAGTAGGTTATGGAACACAAAGCAAGCGAAACCTTACGGACAATGTTGCGAAACTAACCTCGGACGATATCAAGGAGGTACAAAATCCAAACTTTCAAAACGCGTTGGTAGGTAAAGCTGCAGGGGTACAGATTACACAGACCAATGGAAAAGTTGAAGGTGGTATAAACATTAGAGTTAGGGGTGCGGCCAGTATCAGTGGTGATTCCCAGCCTTTGTATGTTGTAGATGGGATTCCGCTACTGGATCCATTGAGCGATAATGATGTATTTCTACCAGGGGCCGCAAATAACGCCACTGGTAACGGGGCACCAACAAATCCGTTGTTAACTTTAAGTGCGAACGAGATTGAATCCATAGATATTTTAAAAGATGCATCTTCGGCTGCAATTTATGGTGCCAGAGGTGCCAATGGGGTTGTCATAATTACTACAAAAAGAGGAAAACAGGGCAAAGCAAGTTTCTCCATAAATCTGGCGCAAGGTTTTTCCCAACCTACAAACAGAAGAGAATATCTAAATGCGGCGGAATACGTAGAATTGTTTACCGAGGCAGGTAGGAACTCTCCGTTTTTCACTCCGGATGAAGGACAAGCATTCGTGGAAGCTAGATTTGACAGATATGCTGGCGATACGGATTGGAGAACCGGTGAGGTAGATACGAATTGGCAAGATGAGTCCTTTCAAGACGGTTACCAAACGGACGCAGATTTTTCCGTTTCCGGAGCAGATGCCAAAACATCTTATTTCTTTTCCGGAGCTTATAATAATTCTACAGGTATTATTAGAGGAAATGAACTGGAAAAAGCTTCGGCAAGAATTAATTTAAGCCATCAGCTGACGGATAGATTCAAGGCCGGAATGAACTTAAGTTTTTCCAGAGCGGAAATAGACCGTATTTCAAATGATAATGCCTTTTCAACTCCTTTACAGGCCATAGCGCAATCTCCCTTGGCATTGACACGCCTACCAGACGGAACTCCTAATTCCAGTACGCAGTATGGAAACTTTTTATTCGATTTGGACAATGCTTTCTTCAAAACGATTATAAGAAGACTTACCGGGAAAGCTTATGGTGAATTTAAGTTCACCGATTATCTTAAAATAAATTCTGATTTCGCCTATGATTTCTTTTCACAAACGGAGGATGACTATGATGGGCTTAATGCACTGTTCCAGTCAACTAGTGGTCAAGCTATCGCAACGGATATTTATTCTGAGAATTACATCTTTAGTAATTATCTCACATTTGATAAAACATTTAATGAAAATCATGATGTTAACTTTGTCCTTGGTACGGAATTCAATAAAATAAACCGAAGAATAGGCAGTGTTACCAGTATTCTGTTCCCGAGTGATGCCATCCCGGTAGTAAGTAGCGGAGCAGAAGTAACTTCCGGTACGGGAATACAGAGAAGAAGTACTTTTCTTTCCTATTTTGCCAGGGCCACATACTCTTTTGACAATAAATATCTTTTTAAGGCAAGTGTTAGAAGGGACGGTTCGTCCAGATTTGGTAGCAACGTAAGGTTCGGTACTTTTCCTTCATTCTCCGCGGGTTGGGTATTATCGGAAGAAAATTTCCTTAACAAATCCGAAACGCTTTCGTTCTTAAAACTAAGAGCCAGTTGGGGACAATTGGGAAATGCTGAAATTGGGGATTATCCTTCAAGATATTTGTTTACCAGTGCTTCCTATAACAAGCAGGGTGGTTTAGCTCCCTTACAACCCGGAAATAATGAGCTTACTTGGGAGAAATCCGTTCAAACTGATATTGGTCTAGAGTTTGGTTTCTTTGACAATGCAATTTCCGGTGAAATTGATTACTACAATAAAGAAACGGACAACTTGCTATTTGCACTGCCCTTGCCCGGAAGTGCAGGTGCCGCAACGGTAAACACCAATGCAGGTACGCTTGTAAACAAAGGGGTTGAATTTGTTTTGAACACTAGGAATGTGAGTACTGAAAACTTTACATGGACCACCAATTTCAACATCGCCAAAAATGAAAATGAAGTAACGGCACTTGCAAATGACAATGCCGATGTGATAACAGGACGAAATATCCTAAGGGTAGGTGAAAACCTGAATTCCTTTTATATGATAGAATATGCAGGCGTTGATCCCGATAACGGAGATGCATTGTATTTTTTAAACACGGAAAATGCGGATGGTACATTGGATAAAACAACTACCAACAATCCAAACGAGGCACAAAGAATTGTGGCAGGAAATCCATATCCAGAATGGACCGCAGGACTTACAAGTAACATCAACTATAAAAATATTGATTTCACGTTTACTTTTCAGGGACAATGGGGTGCCAGTATCTTCAATGATGCCGGTCGCTTTGAATCTGCCAACGGGGACTTTTTTGATAACCAAACAAGAGATCAATTAAACAGATGGCAACAGCCAGGTGATATAACAGATGTTCCACAAGCCAGGTTGTTTGATGCCAACGGGACGGCTAGATCAACCCGTTATTTGGATAATGCGGATTTTATACGTCTACGAAATATTTCACTAGGCTATACTATCCCGGGAGAATCCATTGCAAAAACCGGACTTTCCAGTGTTAGGGTTTACGTCTCAGGATTAAACTTGCTTACGTTTACCAACTTTGAGCAAGGATGGGATCCTGAATCCACAATAGATGTAAATGGTCCTGCACAACCGGGTATTGCGTTTTATTCCGCTCCTCCTGCCAAAACAGTAACCATTGGTCTTAACATTAACTTTTAAAAAGCATAAAGATGAAAATATATAAGAAAATAGTAATTGCATTTTTAGTCTTTGCCGCTTTTGCATGTGAAAGCGAGCTTGAATTTGACCCAATAGATAACTTACCCGGTGAAAATGCTCTTGCAACAGAAGAAAATATTGTGAGCGTATTGGTAGGTGTATATGAGGAAGCCGGTCAAGATGATTCTTACGGAGGTCAATTACAGATATTGGTAGATCTCCTTGGCACCACGGATCAGGTAATCTGGAACGGTACTTTTGTACAGCCTAGGCAGGCTTTTTCCAAAAACTTTTTGGTAGATAATGTATGGGTTAGGGATGTTTGGGGAAATGCCTACGAAGGTATAAATCAAACCAATCTAATCCTTGAACGTTTGGATTTGGTGACCAGTAGCGAAGCAGAGCGAGATAGAATTGAAGGGGAAGCCAGATTTCTCAGAGCCTTGTTCTATTTTGATTTGGTCAGGAACTTTGGATTGCCCTATGAATTTGGGGAAATCAACGATCAACCGGGCGTTCCAATCAGAAATACTGGGATTATTGATTATCTAGTACCCTTAGATGCGGCCAGAAATACCGTTCAGGAGGTATATGACCTTATACTGTCAGATGCTGCTAGAGCTTACGATATTCTACCGGCTTCCAATGGTTTTTATGCTGATAGATATGCAGCACAGGCGTTACTTGCAAGGGTTTACTTTCAACAAGGCGACTATGCCAATGCCAGGGATGCGGCAGACGATGTATTGACCAATAGTGGCCATGCGCTAAATGATGAGTTTAGACAGGCTTTTAACAATGATACCGATAGTGTTGAAGATATTTTTGCATTCCAAGTCACGAGCCAAACAGGCTTTAACGACCTTGTAGTACATTATGCCTCTGAAGATGACGGAGGAAGAGGAGATGACATTGCTATTGAAGATGGGTATTTGGCCTTGTTTGATGATGAAAACGATGTAAGAGCTAGTTTCAATTATATCAACCCGGTTAACGAAAGTAGACTTACTTTAAAATACACTAATCAATTTGGAAATATACCCACATTCAGAATAGCGGAAATGCATTTGATACGATTGGAGAGTAATTTTAGGGAAGGAACATCCATTGGTTTGGATCCATTGACCGAAATTAATGCATTAAGAGCCCGTTCCTTAGCTGCGCCATTGGCAGGCCCTCTTACGGAGGAGTTGATTTTCAATGAAAGACAACTGGAACTTGCTTTTGAAGGCTTCTTGATTCATGACATCAAAAGAACCGAAAGGAATGTTGATGACCTACCTTACAATGATCCTTTATTGGTATTTCCAATTCCACAATCAGAGATGGACACCAATAAGCTAATGATGCAGAACCCAGGATACGGTGGTTAAGTATAGCTAAACCAAATACTAAAGACCGAATGTTCCTTCATTCGGTCTTTTTTTATGGGACAATATGTGTACTCTCCAAATTCAATTATTCAATGAGATTTAATTTTAAATCATAGGGGTCAACAGGTAACTACTTAATAAAGTTTATCATTTCTGGTAAGCGTTAGGTTGAGTCTTGCAGCTAAGTCCAAGATATACTAAAGCAAATACCCTTTTTACAGATAAATAGTTTTAGACTACGCTCGAACGGACATTAATTTTATCACCAATAAATTGTGGATCAATTTTGTAAACAATAAAAAGGTATCTACTTCACGACTGACCTTTATTATATTGAAATTAAATACGTAATACCAGATAATTCTGATAAAACACAGTCGTTTTACGTAAATATTCAGTAAACAATCATCGGAAAAGGAAATGTTTATAGGTATTACCCGTTATATAGGCGCACATATCTTTCTTTGAATAAATAATCTAATCAATAGTAATTATGAGGCAGCTCTGAGACAATCTTCAAAAAAAGAACTTCTGTCTTATTTTTAGAGTGGTTATTTGAATTAGCTATCAATAAATACCTCTCAGGGCTGCAATTACTATCTCCACTACTCTTTCACTCTTTTATAGAGTCCATCAAAAGCGACTGAAACAACTTTTTCCCCTTGTAAAACTTCCCAAAGTTGGCGTACGGTACCATCGGGATTATTGGTCCAAGTAATTCTATCAACGTACATGTTTCCATCTTTATGTTCAAAAGAATCAGAGGTCAATATCATTTGATTCCCCGATCTATTACCTTTTAGCTTCAAGTGTGTTCCTGAGTTATCTACCCACAATTGCTCCCATTGCTTAGTTTTAAGATTGAAGAAGTTTAAACTAGTACCCGTGTTTTTTCCGTCAATACCTATCCACTCCTCTTTTAAGATACAACCTTGCTGTAGTTTGGTAATGGTATTGTTCCCCGCTTTTGTACCATTTGCATTGGTGACTTCCCAAGTACCCAACCAAAAGTCAAAGGAGCCATGGTTTTCAGTGCAACAAGGACAATTGTCACTCTGAGCGGAAACAGAGTGTCCGATAATTAATAGCAGTACTGCTAAAATTCGATATCGCATGTTGTTGAGACTTGATGTTATTTCATTCCGTTTAAATAGCCGATGACCATATTATTGAAAAGTTTAGGCTCTTCTACATTTACAACATGACCACAATTTTCAATGATAAATAAATTGGAGTATTCGTGGGCGTCCGCTACTTTCTTTATCGTAGGGAGAAATAGATAATCTTCTTCGCCCATTACATATAATGTGGGTATTTTGATATCGGCCGCCCTAAAAAACCGAAGCAATGGATTTATTTCAGAGGTTAGTTTAAACCAACGTATAAACTCTTTTTGATATAGCTTTTTGGCTTCCCTTACAAACAACAATCTAGATTCCCTATGATTTCTGTTCGGCATGATAACAAATGCAAAAAACTTATATAACCACAGATATGGCACCATAGATTTGAGGAAAACCCCGAGCCGCATTAAAATCTGGGAACGTAGGTTCAATTTCATGATAGCACCGCCCATGATCATACTTTCCACTCTTTCGGGATATTTTTCCGCTAAATTCCTAATCAAGATAGTTCCTAGGGATATACCGATAAAATGGGATTTTTCGATTTTCTCAAAATCAATGACCTCAACGATATCATTGGTTATGGAGTCAAAGGTATACTGCTCGTCAAAAGCATCTTTTAAGTTGGGTTTGGAATTGCCATGTCCTCTCAAATCCAACAAAAGCACATTAAAGTGTTTTTTGAATTCCCGCACTTGTTTGAACCAAATAGAGGAACTACCTCCGGCACCATGCACGAAAGTAACCCAAGATGTAGCATTTGGATGTTTGTATTTGGTATAGTTTAGCAATGTGTTCTCTATACTCTTTTTGAGAGCAAGTAGCAATGTATTGAATCTTTTCTAATTCTAAATCAATTTGCTTAAAAATTAAGCGCTATATCCCTCATTTTTAAAAGATTCATTAGGTTTTTGTTAAAAAAAAGACAAATTACCTGATTATTAGTTGTATAGCTTGATCAGGCAACATCTAAATCTTGATTCTCAACGTATATTTGTTAGAACAAATTATTACTATGGAAAAGCAATATTGTAAAGTAGGAACCGTGACCCCAATGGCTGCGAATGCAGATGCTATCACCGTATTGGAATATCAGTATCAGAATTTTTTGGATAAAGCTTCCAATATTAAATACTCGAACACACAATTAGGTGAATTTTTTGAGCTTAAGGCGCAAAAGTTAAAAAAAGCGCTTGAAAATCTAGTTTAAGTAGGCTTAGGCTAATTTTTTAAGTTCTTCAGCCATTTGATGCTGTATGTCTTCGGCCTTGCTCTTGGCGGCCAAAGCAAAATCTTTTTCATTGGAAGCGTATATAATTCCTCTGGAAGAGTTTATAAGTAGACCTACGTCCTTTGTGATGCCGTATTTGCAAACTTCTTGTAAACTACCTCCTTGGGCTCCCACACCTGGCACCAACAAAAAGCTATCAGGAACAAGTGTCCGTATTTCGGATAAATATTCCGCTTTGGTGGCTCCCACAACATACATTAAGTTTTCTGAACCTTTGTAGGTCAATGAGGTTTTAAGAACCTCTTTGTACAGTTCCGAACCCTCTATTTTTTTAGTTTGAAAATCATAGGCACCCACGTTAGAGGTCAATGCCAACAAAATAGTATGTTTATGATGGAATGATAGGAAAGGCTCTACGGAATCCTTTCCCATATAAGGTGCTATGGTGATGGAATCAAAAGCCAAATCTTCAAAAAATGCCTTTGCATATCTTGTTGAAGTATTTCCTATATCACCCCGTTTGGCGTCCGCTATGGTGAATAGTTCCGGATAGTTTTCGTTGAGATAACGAATGGTCCTTTCCAGGGCCTTCCACCCTTTTATTCCGTAGGCCTCATAAAATGCGATATTTGGCTTATAGGCAACACAAAGATGGTGTGTGGCATCAATAATACTTTTATTGAATTCAAAAATGGCGTCTTCTTCTTTTAGTAAAAAAGACGGAATCTTTTCTAAATCCGTATCCAGACCAATACATAAGAATGACTGTTTTTCATGGATTTGGGCAATTAAATCTTCAATCTTCATATACGATCACTAAAAAATCTCGGAAGCCTCTTTTAATTTCTCCGTATTCTCCACAACACGAAGCTCATCAACTATTTTCTGAATATCTCCGTTGATTATATTTTGCAGATCATATAGAGTTAGACCGATTCTATGATCAGTTACCCTACCCTGTGCATAGTTGTAGGTACGAATTTTTGCGGAACGATCACCGCTACTGACTTGGGAATTTCTCTTGGCGGCATCCTCTTCCTGTTTTTTGGCCAATTCCAAATCATATAGCCTAGAACGTAAAACCCGGAAAGCCTTATCCTTATTTTTATGTTGTGATTTTTGATCTTGGCATTGCGCGACCAATCCGGTAGGGATATGTGTTAAACGAACTGCTGAATATGTTGTGTTAACGGATTGTCCACCGGGACCCGAGGAACAGAAAAAATCTATACGAACGTCTTTTGGGTCAATTTGCACGTCAAAATCTTCCGCCTCAGGCAAAACCATTACCGTGGCGGCACTGGTATGTACCCTACCCTGTGTTTCCGTTTGTGGAACGCGTTGCACGCGGTGTACACCTGCCTCGTACTTTAAAGTTCCATAAACATCTGCACCGTTTACTTCAAATTGAATTTCTTTATATCCTCCACTGGTGCCTTCGCTTAAATCGATTACATTGGTTTTCCAACCTTTGGATTCACAGTATTTGGTATACATCCTGAAAAGGTCGCCCGCAAAAATACTGGCCTCGTCACCGCCTGTACCCGCTCTAATTTCCACGACAACATCCTTGGCATCTTCAGGGTCTTTTGGAATAAGCATAAACTTGATTTCATCCTCCAATTTTGGAAGCGCGCTTTTAGCTTCTTCCAACTGCATTTTTGCCATCTCCAACATTTCCGCATCGCTACCATCGGCAATTATTTCTTCCGCCTCGGAAATATTGTTAGTCAACGCCACGTACTCATCACGTTTAACGACCAATGCCTTTAGGTCACTATATTCTTTCGTCAATTGCACGTATCGCTTCTGATCGGCAATGATATCCGGCTGGATAATCAGGTCGGAAACCTCATCAAAACGTTGCTTAACAATGTTTAACTTATCTATCATATGGGTTATTCACTTGTCTTGCGAATTTACAATAAATATAAAGATTGAAATCTTGAAAACTGGTCCAAAAAACCAAAACAATAGTTGAGGAGATGTGCTCAAAGCCCAATCAAATAATTGAACTAATCCCGTTCAAGTCAATCCAACACAAAAGTAGTTCCCAACGTAACGATAAATGCATTTAACCCATCGCTCCTGTTGTACGAATTAAGACGAAGATCTATCGCCTTTAAACCGAACAGAAAAATTCTTGCTTTGGTAAAAATATCCTTATAACGAAAACCCAATCCAATTTGATTGGCACTGTAAGCGGATAAATCATAATCGGAAGTATAGAAATCAAACGTAGATAAGGCGTTTTCTTTTTCAAAAAAATAGTCTGCGGCGGTTTGGTTATAATATCTATAATTTGGATAAATGGTAAATGAATCGTTGATTTTAATGGGAACCTCTATGCTTGCGGTGTGTGAATTGATTCCCCAATTATCAGTATAAAACCGATAATAAGACCTGACTACAAAAGCATCCGAAAGAAAATAGTTCAATCTCGCTCCAACAGGGATTTTAAACCTGTTGTCCGGCAGTCTTTCCACATCGTCCGCCAACTGAAAATCTTCAATAAAGAAATCTTCGCTATCCCCAAAATAAACCCTTTGGAAAGGCGTACTTAAAAGTCCTTGCTGACTTACTAAATCCATAAAAACAGAAGCTTGTAATCTTTTGCCCAATATTTGGGACAAAGCCAATGAGACGGAATAAGAGTTCCGGTTCTCATTTTCAAAAGGAACAAAATTTGGCGAGTAAACTCCGTTCCCGGTGGTTCTGTTATCGAAAAATCCATTTCTTAACTCAATGGGATATTGTGGATTCCATTTGTCCAAAAAAATATTCCCATTGATGGATACTTCCGTATTTTTTTCATTGAACAATTTTGTATAACCCGCACCAAAACCTATGGAAAAATAATCATACTCCGAAGAAACATAGGCATTGGCACTCACGATTGAATTTCTATCTTCCGAACTATGCTGATAAGATGGATTAAAATAGGCCAGAACATCCTGCCGGGAAGCCCCCGAAGAAGCGCTAAATGGGCTGGTATTGTTGGCCGGATTCCCGTCAAAAGGATTTACATTACTACTTGAAGCAGAAGTATAGGCTGAAATTCCGGTATCCACGGTCAGTACATCGTCAGGATTCAAAGGAATTTTTACGACGATTGTAGAAGTGGCATCCGTCAACTCTTCGGTTCCTTCGCCACCGGTCACGGCCGCATTGTTACCATTTTGACCATAATAACTAAAAAGCAAATCAATCTCCGCAGCTTCCAGCACTCTTTTTTGGTAAGCCGTACTGCCGGCATCCTGTGCTTTCAAGCAAAAAACAATACAGCAGAAAAAAAATAAAGAAAGTCCCTTGGACATGTGTTCAGTTAGATTAGATATTAAAAGAGACTGACTAAGCTCAGGGTAATTTTGGACAAAGGCCAAAATTAATTACAACCGCAACCACCTCCTGATTTGCCTCCGTTGGCTCCCGCAGAAGCTTCTCTATATATCTGAAAATTAGTCTCAAAACGTTCGGCTCCCCTTGCAGAAAGTAGCATTTCCTCATCGTTCAAATAAACCTTGTCATATTCTTTTACGGCAACACATGAAGTACACAATAAGAGACCTAAGAAGAATAGTATTAGACTTTTCATAACTCCAATTTAAGGATTACTATCGAATAAAATTCCACTGCTCTTATGTATTTTATTATCCTTATCCACGATAATAACCTCGGTACCGCCCAACTGATTTATAAGTGAGAGCCCTGCATTTTTGCCCATTATAAAAATAGCCGTAGCCAAGGCATCGCACAGTTCGGCACTTTTTGCAAAAACAGAAACACTGTTTATTCCCGAAGACGGGTACCCTGTTCTCGGATCAATGATATGCGTATATTTCTTATTGTTGATGATAACGTATTTTTCATAATTGCCCGAAGTAGCTACGGAAGATTCCAAAATAGGAAGCCAAGAGAAAATTTTATCCTTGCTTAATGGATTGGCTATGCCGATGAGCCATTTTTCGCCGCTTGCTTTAGTTCCCCACGTAGTCAAATCTCCAGATGCATTAATGATTCCGGCAACTACCTGTTTGGAAACCAAAAGTTCTTTTGCCTTATCGGCCGCATATCCTTTCCCAATGGCGCCAAAAGAAATTTTCATTCCTTTCTCTTCAAGAAATACGGTACTTTCAGTAGCATCCAAAATGATTTTTTTGTAACCCACTTTAGCCACGGAAGCTCTTATTTTGGCATTCGATGGCATATTGGTCATTGAACCATCGAATTTCCAAATTTTGTCCATTGAAGCATGGGAAATGTCAAAAGCCCCATCCGTTAATTCAGAAATTTGTTTGGAACGTTCTATCAATTTAAAAAGTTCTTGGGAGATTTTTACAGGTTTTACTCCCGCATATTTATTTATTTGATACGTTTCCGACTCCTCGTCCCAAGAGGAAATCAGCTTCTCAATTCTTTGGATTTCTCCTATGGCCTCCTGAATATTTATGTAGCCTAAATCCTCATTTTCGGAAACTACTGTAATCTCAAATTGACTACCCATCAATTTGAGTTCTTTTTTGAGCGTTACGTAATTTTGACTTTGACCTATTGCCAAGATAGATAGAAGAAAAAATATAGATGTAATTAAGGGCTTCACTTTTGAAAAGAATTTAAAAGTGAAATAAAATAAGCTGGCGGTTTGTTCCGATAACCAAATTCACCTAGAACTTCTTGTTTTTTGTTTAAAAGAACAACAAGGGGCACATAACTTTTCGGGTTAAATTTCTCCGAAAGCTTTTTATTGGTCTCGACCAAATCCGGCGCAAGTTGATTCTTCTTTTTCCGTGGGAAATCCGCTTTATATAGGATTAGATTTTCATTGGCGTAATCTTCAAAATCTGCTGTTTCAAAAAATTGCCTCTCCATACGAATACAGGGTGCACACCAATCAGAACCAGAAAAAACCAATAACAAATTTTTACCGGAACCTTCCAACTTTTCCTCGGCAGCCTCATACGTTTCCTCCCATTCCTGCGAAAATACAAAAATGGATATAAGAAAAAATAAAATGGAAAATTGCGCTTTCAAGGATAAGGGTTTAGGGGTACTTTAAAGAACTATTCAAAAATGCGAAGCATTCTACCTTCTTGTTCTATATTATAAATTCTGATAGGCTTTGGTGTACTGTTGGATATACTGTTCAATGGTGCTCCATCTTGACCAAATCTTGAACCATGCACATCACAATAAAAAATACCACCTTGTTCACTTACGAACCGTACTTGATCATACTGTTGATGACTGCACACTTGTGTGGCCGCAACAAATTCGCCTTCTAAATTTTTGGCAACGACAACAAGGTTTTTAAGTATAAATCCTCCATCGTTGGCCAAATTAGCAGCTTCGGCACTATCTAAATCTATCGTAAAGTCAATACCGGTGGGCTGTTTTACGATATCACCATCTATTTCATCACCATCTTTAGAACAACCTCCAAGACAAGGAAAGGTAATCGCAAAGGCCGCTCCTGCGCCTAAGCTTTTCAAAAATTGCTTTCTTTCCATAACAAGTTTATTTATTTAAATAACGCTATAAATGACCTAATCGTATGCTCTAATAAATAAAGGTGCCAAACTCACTTTTGATGGTCAGTTTTTTAGAAGTGGAAGCTTCTACTTTCCCGATAATTTGAGCATCTACTCCAAATTCGTTGGAAATACTTATCAAGTCCTGTGCCGTTTCCGGTTTTACATAAAGCTCAAGACGATGACCACAATTGAATACTTGGTACATTTCTTTCCAATCCGTTCCGGATTGTTCCTGTATTAATTTGAACAAAGGCGAAATTTCAAAGAGATTATCTTTTATAACGTGAAGATTATCTATAAAATGGAGAATTTTAGTTTGCGCACCACCACTGCAATGCACCATTCCATGTATTTGAGTGCTCGAATATTTATCTAAAATTCGTTTTACTATCGGCGCATAGGTTCTTGTAGGCGAAAGCACCAACCTTCCAGCATCCAAAGGTGATCCGGGCACTTCGTCCGTTAGTTTAACGTTGCCCGAATACACTAAATTCTCAGGAACCTCTGCATCAAAACTCTCGGGAAACTTTTCCGCTAAATATTTTGAGAATACATCATGACGAGCAGATGTTAATCCGTTACTGCCCATACCCCCGTTATATTCTTTTTCATAGGTAGATTGACCAAAAGAAGCCAAACCAACGATGACATCTCCGGCCCGAATATTGGCATTGTCAATAACCTTGCTCCTTTTGAGTCTAGCGGTTACGGTTGAATCCACGATTATGGTACGAACCAAATCACCTACATCCGCAGTTTCTCCACCGGTTGAATGAATTATAATACCGTGTTTTGCCAAATCGGAGATTAATTCCTCGGTTCCATTTATAATCGCGGAAAGCACCTCTCCAGGGATTTTATTCTTATTTCTGCCTATGGTCGAGGACAATATAATATTATCCGTAGCTCCTACACAGATCAAATCATCAATGTTCATGATCAAGGCATCCTGCGCAATTCCCTTCCAAACGGAAATGTCCTCTGTTTCCCTCCAATACATATAGGCCAAAGAGGATTTGGTTCCGGCACCATCGGCATGCATGATCAAGCAATAATCATCGTCACCCGTTAAATAATCAGGGACTATTTTACAGAATGCTTTGGGAAACAGCCCTTTATCTATGTTTTTAATAGCATTGTGCACATCTTCTTTAGATGCGGAAACGCCACGTTGGGCATATCTTTTACTGGTGTCTGAGGACATGGGTTGAATTTTGGGCAAAAATAACGGAATACTTGAAATTGATGTACAACATATGGGTAGAACTATTACAAAAAGTTTTAACAGTAATCTATTTGATAAACAACAGCTCCCTGTATTTAGTCAATGGCCATAACTGGTCATCTATCAATTGTTCAAGCTTATCGCAATGCTTACGAATATCAATAAAATAGGGTTTCACGTTATTGCAATACGCTATTGCCTTCTTTTTAGTATCCTTAAGCGTATTGGCTTTTTTGCGAGCTTCGGTCATGGCATCGGTCATTTTTTTGATCTCGACCAAATGTTCGGCAATTTCCTCTATCATCGTCAATTGACCTTCTGAAAAACCTTTGTGTGCCGCTCCATAAATCTCCTTTAGTCCCGTTACATTTTTAATCAATTTATTTTGATATGCCACCGCTGCAGGAATAATATGGTTATAAATCAATTCCTTGTACACTCTACCTTCTATCTGTAAGTGCATGATATAGGATTCCAATTCCACTTCATGGCGTGCGGTCACTTCAATTGCACTCATCACGTTCATGGATTGGAACAGTTCAAGACTTTCCTTCGAGGTCAATATATTTAATGCATCCGGAGTGTTTCTATTGTGACTTAGTTTTCT
Source organism: Maribacter algae (assembly GCF_047345745.1). NCBI lineage: Bacteria > Pseudomonadati > Bacteroidota > Flavobacteriia > Flavobacteriales > Flavobacteriaceae > Maribacter > Maribacter algae. The sequence goes on along the minus strand of NZ_JBLFES010000001.1, from coordinate 1,273,200 downwards.
TCTTTTGGCCTCGGACTCCCAATCCTTACTATACCCATCACCATCAAATCGAATCCTTTTGGAAGACTTGATGTATTCCCTGAGCACGTTAAAAATGGCCTCGTCCTTTTTAAGGTTCTTTTTATCTATTAATGCATCTACCTCTTTCTTAAAATCTTTCAATTGTTTGGCAACAATAGTGTTCAAGACCGTCATAGGTTTGGCACAATTGGTCTTTGCCCCAACACCTCGCATCTCAAACTTATTGCCCGTAAAAGCAAAAGGTGATGTTCTATTTCTATCGGTATTGTCCAAAAGGATTTCAGGAATTTTACCCACCACGTTTAATTTCAATTCCGTTTTCTCTTCAGGTGACAGTTTCCCTTTTGAAACGCCTTCCAATTCATCAAGGACATTGCTCAATTGTGAGCCTACAAAAATTGAAAAAATGGCAGGTGGTGCCTCGTTTGCCCCCAATCTATGGTCGTTGCTAGCAGATGTAATAGAGGAGCGCAGCACTTCCTCATAGGTATCCACCGCTTTTATCGTATTGATGAAAAAGGTTAAGAATTGAAGGTTTTTCATGGGTGTTGAACCCGGACTTAAAAGATTTACTCCCGTATCGGTGGCCAACGACCAATTATTATGCTTTCCCGAACCGTTAATTCCCGCAAATGGTTTTTCATGGAACAAAACCTTAAAATAATGCCTGTCCGCAATTTTCTCCATAACATCCATCAACAATAAATTGTGGTCCACTGCTAAATTTGCCTCTTCAAAGACAGGGGCCAGTTCAAATTGGTTTGGAGCTACTTCATTATGGCGTGTCTTGACCGGGATGCCCAATTTGGTACATTCTTTTTCCAGATCGCTCATAAAACTTAGCACTCTATTTGGAATAACGCCAAAATAATGATCATCTAGCTGTTGCCCCTTGGCCGCGGCATTACCGACCAATGTCCTTCCCGTCAACACCAAATCCGGTCTTGAATGCGCCAATGCCTTATCTATCAAAAAATATTCCTGCTCCCAACCCAAAGTGGCACTGACCTTGGAGACCGTTTTATCAAAATACCTGGCCACTGCCGTAGCAGTCTCATCTATTGCGCCTAACGCTCTTAATAGCGGTGCTTTATTGTCCAAAGCCTCGCCCGTATAGGATACAAAAATTGTGGGAATGCAAAGTGTTGTTCCATAAATGAAAGCCGGTGATGTAGGATCCCACGCCGTATAGCCACGTGCCTCAAACGTGTTTCTGATGCCGCCACTTGGAAAACTGGACGCATCCGGTTCTTGTTGTACCAATTGTCCCCCACCAAATTTTTCCAGTGCGGTACCATCGGTCAATAAATCAAAAAAGGCATCGTGCTTTTCAGCTGTTGCTCCCGTAAGGGGTTGAAACCAATGCGTGTAATGCGTAGCACCCATGGAGATTGCCCATCCTTTAATGGCCTCAGCGACTTGGTCCGCTATCTTACGATCAATTTTTTTACCTGAAAAAATAGCCCCTTTCACCGTTTCCAAAGCGTCTTTAGTCAAATATTGCAGCATCTTTTTTTCATTGAAGACATTGGTACCAAAGAGATCTGACCGTCTTCCCTTTTCCTCTATAGCTATTGCGCTTCTTCCATAGCTTTCCTTGACCGCTGAAAATCTTGTATTTGACATAACAGATGATAATATTATTAATTTGACAAAATTAAAAGGATAAATTCAATATTTCGTAAAATACCCACTTAAAATTAGGGTTCAATAAAAATAAGTTGAAAATTACAGTATTTACCCCCTAAAAAATTCATAGAAAACAAGAAATAACATATTTTTGATGGTCTTTTTAATTCGAAAATATAACGACCAAAAATTATGAGTAAATCCAAGTTAGAATACATTTGGTTGGATGGTTACAAACCAACCGCAAACCTTAGAAGCAAGACCAAAGTTGAAGAAGATTTTAGCGGAAAGTTAGAGGACTGCCCAATATGGTCTTTTGATGGAAGTTCAACAAGACAAGCCGAGGGAGGTTCCTCTGACTGCTTATTGAAACCCGTCGCCATTTATCCTGATCCAGCTAGAAAAGATGGATATTTGGTAATGACAGAGGTATTAAATGCAGATGGAACGGCACACGAGAGCAACTCCAGAGCAACTATTGACGATGCAGACAACGATTTCTGGTTCGGTTTTGAACAAGAATATTTTATTATGGATACCGCCACGCAATTACCTTTAGGTTTTCCTGTGGGAGGTTATCCTGGGCCACAGGGAATGTACTACTGTTCCGTAGGTGGAAAAAACACTCATGGAAGGGATTTTGTTGAAGAGCATGCAGACCTATGTATCGCTGCCGGATTGAATTTTGAAGGAATCAACCAAGAAGTGGCCAGTGGACAATGGGAGTTTCAATTATTTGCAAAAGGAGCCAAAAAAGCCGGTGATGAAATTTGGATCGCGAGATATTTATTGGACCGATTGACAGAAAGTTATGGTTACTATATTGAATACCACCCTAAACCGGTCAAAGGGGATTGGAACGGTTCCGGCATGCACGCCAACTTCTCCAATACTACTTTGAGAACCTGTGGTTCCAAAGAAGTTTATGAGAAAATCTGCGAGGCTTTTAGACCCGTAACGGCAGAGCACATTGCAGTTTATGGAGAGTTTAACGACCAACGTTTGACCGGGCTTCACGAGACAGCTTCCATACATGATTTTAGCTATGGTGTTTCCGACAGAGGTGCCTCTATCCGTATTCCCATTATCACCGTGGAAAAAGGATGGAAAGGTTGGTTGGAAGATAGAAGACCTGCTTCTAATGGAGACCCATATAAAATTGCTGCTAGAATTGTAAAAACGGTAAAAACGGCAGACGTATAAATTAAATTAATTGTTGATCATAAAAACGCTTTGGACTTCCCAAGGCGTTTTTTAGTTTTCAGTTTTTCTTAACGGAGTATTCATCCAATAGTCGTCAAAGTTATCAGGTTTTATAATAGGTTGATTCTTAAAAATAGGTGCGTTTTTCTTCATTAACGAAGTATCCGAAGGAATTGCCATGGCATTTGTTTCCAATTGTTGAACAAAAAATTGCCTAAACTGTCTTCTGGTGGAATATGTTTTTTTATAAATTTCATTTCCATCTACGTCTTTTAGATTTTTTACATAGATTTTTAATGAATTGTCACAAATACTGCTTTCTTTCATAACAGCTTCAATCTCATTATACAACAACACATTTTGTTCTTTTTCCATATCAGGGAAAAGAAGTACTTCATCACCGATTAAAACAAGTTTTTTAAACTTCAATTTCTTTCCTTTAAATAAAACTTTATAATTTGATTTCTTTAAAGCTTCTTTCTCTTTCAGATCATTATTGAAGCGAATAACAAAACATTTCTTTACGGGGTTAAAAACGGCTTTCTCCACAATGAATTTAGGTGGCAAAACAACCTTGAAACTATTATCCATTGAATGGTAATTCAAATACATGAACCCGTCTTTTTGAGTGTACTCCAACTTTGTTTCAAAGAGCACTTCATCAATTCCTTTTTTCTTTTTACTTTTTTTCTTCTTTGAATAATAAATGGCGTATTCGAAATTTCTTATAGCAAAGCTATTTTTACTAATATACATATCACCCTGTACGCCCAAACCCTTAAATGGCTGTTTGTTTTTAAAAGAGACATGATAGAAGTTGTCATTTTCAAAAAGTACGTCCTCTTCTTTTTCAAAAACATGATGAGTTATAAAATCGTTCTCCAATACATTTACAAAATCAAAAGTATTTACATTCCTATTTCTAATGGGATCATGAACTCTAAGGATAACAAATTCATTTCCTCCATAATTATTCAGAAAAGCCCCGGAAATCATTTTCCTTTTGTTTTCATAGTCGTAAGGAAGCGCTCCAAGTGAATCTCTTTGAAAATCAGTATTTTGTCTATAGTCGAATATCCTAACGTTGGTAGTCTCAAAATCCTTTGCTTGCGAACCTTTATCAAAAATCTTCAATATCGCTTCGTTCAGATTTACATAATTACTGTCTTTAAGTTGATAATCCCTATAATATCCTACATAGGAATATGGATTTTGTGGCAGATTTTTAGGCAGACTCTCAATGGCCAACTGAACAATCTTGACAGCACTTAGATTTTGTATAGCCCTTGTACGTTTTTTTGCCTTCACCACCACTTCATCCAACTTCATCACATTGGGTTTTACAGTGATTATATTGGTTATATTATCTGACACATCCAACAGTGCAATAGGAGTCAAAGCATATCCCATAGAGGATATTTCAAGAGTGTCACCTTCCTTTTTGAAAAAAGAAGGTATTTTAAAACTCCCATCCATATTTGAAATGACTCCCAAGGATTTTCCTTTGATACGTATTGTAGCAAAAACAACCGGTTCTAATGTCTCAGCATCCAAAACTCGCCCATTTAAAAAAGCGGATTGAGCATTAAGTGATGAAAAAAGACCCAAACAAAGAAATAATACCAAAGTAAAAGAGCGCATTCCCGTATCCCATTTAGCCTATAGCAAAATACACAAATGCCGCATAAATTCCTACGAGAACAATACCATCTCGCCATCCCAATCGGAGTCCCTTGGGCAAGAACACCAAGGGAAGCAGAATAAAGGAAATGCCCAGCATCCAAAAAATGTCCGACTTTAAAAGTCCGTCATCCATAACCTGGATTGGGGTAATGATCGAGGTTATTCCCAACACCGCTAGAATATTGAAAATATTGGACCCTATAAGATTACCCAATGAGATTGCTTTTTCCTTTTTAAGAATAGCGATGATAGAGGCTGCCAGTTCTGGAATACTGGTCCCTACGGACACAATAGTAATCGCAATTATACGCTCACTTACTCCAAAAGCTTTGGCCAGACCTACTGCACCGTTGATCAACAACTCGGAACCGCCCCAGAGCGCTACTCCGCCCAAACCCAAAAACAATACCGTTTTATAAATGGGTAGGTTTATTTGTATCTCTTCCTCCCCTTCTTCCACAGCCGGTTTTTGGAATCGTAAGAGATATATCAAAAAAGCAAAAAGACAGACAACCATAATTATTCCTTCATGTGTGGTCAGTACTCCATCAAAATAAATAAAGAAAAAGAACAGCAAGGAAGCCAAGATCATAACAGGCCAATCCGTAGTATAAAAACTCTTTTTTACATCGATAGGGCCCAACATGATGGTTACAGCGAGAACAAGGCCCAGATTTGCAATATTAGAACCGACAACATTCCCCAAAGCCATATCGGGAAAGCCATCCAATGCAGCATTTACGCTTACAATAAGCTCCGGAGCGGAAGTTGCAAAAGATACTACCGTCATCCCAATGACGATTTTTGGAATATTCAGTTTGAGCGAAAGGTCAACCGCGGCTTTTAATAACCAGTTTCCACCTGCAATCAGTAGCGCCAATCCAGCTAGGACAAAAAGAAAATTTTGCATAATACCGCTTTGCACAAATATATATGAACCTCACCACTTAAGCTAGTGGAATCGCAATGCTTAATAAGTGCTATAAAAACAACCAAGACAGTAGTGTTGAAAAATGAAAACCCGTTTTTTTCCTCTTTTCCAAACGAAATATCCCTAGCAATCTGAAAATAGACAAGAAAAGCCCCTACAATTGTTTCAATCTATAATACATAATTTTAAATAAAATTACATTTTAATACTTATTTGAAGATAAATCTATAAATATTAAAACATATCTCATTATTAAGCTTTCAATTATGTATTCACTTGTATCGATTTAACTAAAATTTCTTGCAGATATGATTCCTTCTTCTATATCTTATTTGGATAATCGATTATAAATGACTTTTGTATAACTTAAAACTATGATAAATGATAACCTTGATTAAACTTGTAGTGTACTTATTCATTACCATCATATTGTCCAACCTTTAAAATTTTTAACTATGCTAACATTCATTGGAATACTTATTATAATGGTAGGATTGATAACATTGCTGACCAAACCTATCTTTAAAAACAATAAACTACTTTCTTGGTTTTCCACAAGACGTAGTTTACAGATTACCCTAATCGGAATTATATTAAGCATTGTTACCGGAGCATTTTTTTATGCGGAACCTGGTACCGCATATGCCGTACAATACCCGTGGGGCGGTCAAAAAGCCATATTCAGACAAGGCATCCATACTAAAATGTGGGGAAGATTGATTCCTATTCAATTTGAGCTTCCTATTAAATATGTTATCCCCAATACTGCTGGGGAATTGGGAGAGCAAAGTGAATATGCCAATGTTGATAAAGCAAAATATTGGGCGTTTAGCGATGCGGTTAAAGCTCGTATAGCGACTTCCGTAGTCATTAGCATCAATACCGATAACGAGGGGCAGTTCCTTTCTGTTGCGGATAGGAATAAAACCGAGCAAAATATGATTCGTTCCCGCATTATACCGAACATAGACCAATCCATCAAGAATACTTGTAAATTGATGGATGCCCAAGACTATATTTCCGGACAGGCTTCTGATTTTGATAGATATTTTAAAGATCAGCTTGAAAACGGAATGTATGTGCTCGAAGAATATGCGGATAACCAAACTCGGGAAATCATTGGTGATAGTAGTACGGTGAGAACTATCATCAACAAGGAGACGAAACACAAACGCTTTCGTATTCAAATTAGAAATGGTGAACCCGTTCGCGAAAAGGGCAATTCTTTAAGGGCATATGGATTAACCGTGATACAAGCCGTTGTTACCGAAATTGATTGGGAGGAAACCTTTGATAAACGATTACAGTTACAAAAAGAAGAGGTTGCCCAAACACAATTAGAGAAGCAACAGGCCGAAAGAGAGTTCTACAGGGCCCAAAAAGAAAAAGCTCGTGGGGAAGCGGATAAAGCTACGGAAAGAGCCAGATTGGAAAAGGAGCAGATCCAAAAAACCATAGCTGCGGAAACCGAAGCCAAAGTGGCCGAATTTAATCTTGTAAAAGAGAAAAAACAATTTGAGGTAGAAAAGTTCAAAGCGATGAGCAAAAAAGTAGCTGCGGATGCCGAATCCTATCAAAATGCCAAATTGGTGAGCGCAGGTCTTACACCTCAAGAAAGGGCGGAGTGGGAATACAAAACATCGGTGCACGTAGCCAGAGAATTGAAGGATTTGAGTCTCCCCGAAATATTCATTGAAGGAGGTAACGGTAAATCCAATACGGACGGAAACCTGTTACAATCTTTAATTGGTGCCGATCTGGCCAAGAAAATGATGGATTCCAAAACTCAGAAATAAACCATTCAACTACAAAAAATGCGGTCCATGGACCGCATTTTTTATTTTGTATTTTTGAAAAAACCAAACCAGTGAAAAAGTCTTTTTTTAAATTTTTGGCCAAAGTCAACAAAGCAGTGCTTCCCTCCTATTCCAAAAAAAGATTGGATTTATCCAAGGCCTCAAAATTACAGCTTGCCATTATCGGGTGGCGGTATTATGTAACAACACAGGCTTTGGGCTAATAAGAAATCAAGGACTTTACCTCGTACCCTTTTAATCTTTCCGAGCCCTTTAAGAATCCCAATTCAATTAAAAAGTTTAATTGTACTACCTCGCCTCCCAATCTTTCTACCAATTTGATCGTAGCACCGGCCGTTCCTCCCGTAGCCAAGACATCATCATGAATCAATACTTTGTCTCCACTCTGAATACTGTCCGCATGTATTTCTAAAATATCTGTGCCGTATTCAAGTGAAAAGGATTCACTAATACGTTTCGCTGGGAGCTTACCCGGTTTTCTGACCGGAACAAAACCCGCATCTAATTTTTCCGCCAACAAAGGACCAAAAATAAATCCGCGGCTTTCCATTCCTACCACCTTGTCAATTTTATGTTTCCCAACCATTTCTTTTAAAGCTTCTCCAGTCTTTTTTAATACTTTTTTATCGCTTAGCAAGGGGGTCATATCCTTAAAAACAATACCCTCTTTGGGGAAATTGGGAACATCTCTTATATAACTTTCAAAATCCATTGAATACGTTCGTCTTAATTTTGCGGTAAATGTAAAAAGAAATATATTTGCATCCCTTTTAGAAGGGTAGAATGGCCTCGTGGCGCAACTGAATAGCGCATCTGATTACGGCTCAGAAGGTTACAGGTTTGAATCCTGTCGAGGTCACGAATAAATCGAAAAGCAAGCAAAATTATAAAGCTTGCTTTTTTGATTTTGTGGATTTTTGATTTTCAAAGCGGAGCTTTGTCAGGAAAAACAAAGTCAATCCTGTAGAGGAAACTGCCAAAAAACTCTATACTTTATAGGGTTTTATTTTTGATTGATTTTAAAGGTCTTTTTTTCATGTACTTATTAAATTAGATTACTCAGAAGTAAGATTTCATCCATATTTTTTCAGGATATAATTTATAATTCTAATTCCCCAGACGGTCAGTAAAACTAGTATAGGAAAGGGTATTTTGTGAAATGTTTCACAAAATACCCTTTCTTATTTTCAGATATTTACTAAAGATTATGAAGAGCTATGAAAATTATATCAATTCCCAAATGCTGTTTTTTTGCCTTTTCCTTCGTTTTTTTGGCCTCGGCCCAAAAAACGATTAAAGTTTCTTACGATTTTACCGATGCTTATTATAATCTTGAAGACGTAAAAACCGTTCAGGGTACACTTATCTACTCTGGAGATAAATCAATTTATATCGATAGATTGAAAGAATTTGTACCAGGCACTACCTACTTTGATGATAATGATAAGTTTCAAGGTGAAAAAGTAGATGTAGATATGCCATATTTCAAAGATTTTACGGCGAATCACATTATTTGTTATTCCAATGTTAATTATCAAAAGAAAGCCATTTTAAAAGATTCCCTCAAATTGTTTGACTGGAAGTTGAACAATAATGATACCAAAGAAATTTTGGGCTTTAAATGCAACACAGCAAGTAGCACATTTCGCGGCAGAAAGTATACGGCATATTATACTCCTGAATTGGCTGTATCCGATGGACCTTGGAAATTCAATGGCCTACCCGGACTGATTCTTGAAGTAAAGGAAAAAGATGAAAGAATACATTATAAAGCTTACGATATAAAGGTTATCAATGAAAAGACAGAAATAAAATCTCCGTTAAAGGAAAATAGAAGTTCAAGTTGGGACGAAATTTTAAGAAGGGCAACTAAATTGCATAGAGCTAAGAAAGAAGAGGTTGAACAGAAATACGGTGGAACAACTACTACTACATTCAATGGTGTAGAAAAGTATGATTTGAACGAATGAAACTTGCTAAATTCTTGGCACTTCTTTTGGTGTTGTCACTTCCTTTAAATCTATTGGGTCAAGTCACAAAATCAATCAATGGAAAAATCGTTGACGAAGACCAACAGCCTCTATCAAATGTTTCGGTATTGGTCAAGAGCGCTCTTGAAGAAATAATCACATATTCTTTGACCGATCTAAAAGGGCGCTACAATCTAATTCTGCCCTCTGATACAGATATGAACAACATAAAGCTTTCAATACAACTTCTAGGCTTTAAAAAGGCATCATATCCCGTCATCATTACTACAGGGGAAAAAGTTGAAATGCCCGTAATGGTTCTGGTCGAAGACTTCAATGAGTTGCAAGAGGTACAAGTAACGGCTACAGATAGGGGAATTCGAATTAGAAATGATACCACTGTTTATAAAGCGGAAAAATTTGCGGACGGAACAGAGTCAAAAATTCAAGATCTGCTAAAAAAAATGCCTGGCATAGAAGTACAAGAAGACGGAAGATTAAAGTTTAAAGGAAGAGAGGTGTCAAAACTACTCATTGAAAATGATGATTTATTTAACAATAACTATTCAATAGGTACGAAGAATATTTCTGCCAACATTATAGATGAAGTACAAGCAATAGAAAGATATTCTGAAAATCCTCTTTTAAAAGGTCTTGAGAATACCGATAAAATCGCATTAAACTTAAAACTCAAGGATAATGAGTTCGATTTTAGTGTAAATTCTACGTTGGGCGTGGGTCATGAATCTCGTTTATATGCAGATATAGTAGCTTTGGGTATTTCAAAAAAATATAAAAGTCTCTCTATTGCTCATTACAATAATTCGGGAATCAATACTTCACCATATGATTATAGTATATCTACAGCTTTGGAAAAAGCGGTGTTGAAACCTTCTTTGGAACACCTTCTAAGAAAGGGCATCAACCTATCTAATGTTGATAGTGAATATACGGTTCGAAATCGTAATTCGTGGTTAAATACCAATACAATACTTAAATTGACCCATAGAACGAATCTGACCATTAACGTAAATAAATTTGATGATTTGTTAAAGACTCGGAACCGTACCAGGGAAGCATATTTTTCAACGAATGATTCCATTTTGTTCGATCAAATCAATTCAATCCGTAACAAGCCAAATGTATTCAATGCTGACTTTAAACTGAGTACCGATTTAAACAATCGCACCACATTTAATTTTGAAAGTAAGAACAGATTTGAAAAAAATAATGCAAATTTTGAATATAGCTTCAATTCTTTGGAAGGAAACCGAATTGAATCTGGGCAAAAGGATGCTATCTCGGTCCAAGAATTAGAATACATACATAAAATCAAGGCGAACAGTGCCATACAATTTTTAGGAAGGTTCAATTATGGTTCACTAAATGAAAATGATACCTATATAAATGAACGGATTTTTCTGGGAGACCTATTCTTTAACAATCAACAAGTTGTGCAGAAAACCTTTGGTTCCAATGTGCTTTTTAATTATTTGAAATCAAATGATAAATCAAAATTGTCGCATGGTTTAGAGCTAAATTATCAAAATTCAAAGTTTAGCTCTGGTTTAGGGAGTGTTTTCAATCCAAACCAGCCGCAAGTCAGCAACGCCAATTCGAGAGAATATAATTTCATTGCGTATAATATTGATTATGGTGTAACATTCAATAAACTCATAATCAATGCAAGAAGCAAGGCCAGACTTGCTAAATTACAGCTAAATGGCGAACACAATGAAAGAGTATCACTGAATTTTCTTAGCTCTTTAAAATACAGGGCTACTTCAAAAATTGATATAGAAAGTTTTTATAAATATGAAGAAAATCCAATACTGATCAATCAAACCTACCAACAACCTGTATTCAACAATGTGTATGTCGCCAATATCTTTTTGTCAGATGAGCCTGTTTTCTTGAAAACCCAAGAAATGGGACTCAAATTCAGGTATTATGATCTTTTAAAAGCTCTTGGAATCAATTCATCAATAAGCTACGGCACCGATTTTAACCCATTTGTATCTAATTCAATATTTGATGAAGATATCATTATAGATAACAAGGAAATAATAGATGACAACCGTCACCATAGGTTCAAGATAAATTTTCTGGGCGAAAAACTATTCTACGATATTTCTTCAAAAATTCAGTTGGGGTTTAATTATTACCATTATAAATATCAAAATAGAATTAATCAATCAATACTTAGGAATAACGAGCTTAGCAACTATAATCTCAAATTCAATTATCAAAGTACGTTTTCAGGTGGCATTAATTTCAGCAACTATCTAATATACGGTAAGGTTCAAAGTAAAAACTCTCAAAATACCTTCGACAATGGTTTTATAGACAATACCTTTATGCTAAGTTTAAAACCGAACAAGACCTTACGAGCTAGATTTGATGCCAAGCTCTACGTTCCAGATATGGACAATTTAGAAGAGAATCTATTTCTTTTGAGCGCTATGATCGACTTTAGGCCTGTAGAAAAAAACTACAAGTTTTCCCTCTCTCTGAATAATTTGACAAATGAACAAAAATTTGAAAGGATAGCAGTTACTGATTTTAGCAGGTCCATTTATTCACAGGACATCTTGTCATTCAACGTCTTACTCAAGTGTTCCTTTGATATTCTTTAAGGTAGGTACGAGTCCTCATCGTTTCCTATTTGCACCGGCGAGCATCTCGCCCTAAAGCTTTACCTCTCCTAAAAGAGTCTTGATAACAACTCTTTTATTACGGTTAGTCCATATATATTTTCATGCACACAAATGTTATATAGAGAGTTACTCCTACCGAGGTCACTTATTAAAAAAAGTTTCTTTTGCCATTGAAAAGCCATTCATCTTCTTTTCTACCAAACTTCAATATATTGGTTACTGTAGTAAAAATGGCAAAGAATTATTTAAAGGTGTCAACCCATATTGATATTTAATACGTTCTTGTATCTATAATATGATAAAAGTATTGAATCACAGTGTACTTAATTCTTCATATAAATCTATCAATAAGCAGAATTCATGGCGATTAAAAAATTTTTATTGTACAATATTGTTCGTAGAAATAAAAAATTAGGACTGTTATACGCGGGGTACAAAGTCATCAAATATGGTTATAGTCTCTACAAGAAAAACTCAAATAAAAGAAAGCGAAGAAATACTAGAAAGTCATAAAAATTTAAACGCCCAAAGGACTAAATTACGTTGAATACAAAACCCAATAACCAATAAAGAATCAGGAATACTATAACGGTACCGATACAACCACAACGTCCTCCTCCAATTTTCTTAGCTCCCCATCCTGCAAGCACTGCCCTAACAATGTTTTTCATACTGTTCTATTTGTCACTAAAAATATGAATTTACTACTTTCCTTTTGTACTAGTTTAAAACAAAAGATGCTCTTTTCGGGAATGTGAAGATGACTATGGTGAACTTTTTAATAAGTCCATAAAAGTTATAGGCGTAGTTCTGGCAGTGAACATTCGGTATTAATACATGGGCTACACGTTTCTTTATGAGTATTCTATATCCATTATTTTTTAAGTAAAATATCAAAAGAAATGTTAATGCACTATTAAAAATATCCATTCATTTTTTTGAACTAAGAATATTGGGAAACGAGATAATCGGGCTTTTCTTACGGTCTTAATTTAGATGTTAACGAAGGATAAGATTGTAATATCTATTAGGCTCTATATCCTTTTACAGTTAAACAATTATTAATAAAAAAGAACAGTATGAAAACATTAAAAGATTTATTCGAACATCAATTGAAAGATTTGTACAATGCAGAGACCCAACAGTTGGATGCACTACCAAAAATGATTGATCATGCCAATGATAATAAGCTCAAGGAAGCGTTTAAAAACAGCCTTAAGGAGACCAAAGAACAACGTAATAGACTAACTGACATTTGTTCTGAGTTGAATATTGAACCTACCGGAGAAACATGTAATGCTATGGAGGGACTCATCGAAGAGGCCGAAGGTTTCTTCAGCGAACCGGAAAGCTCAGATGTTATGGATGCTGGTCTCATTGCAGAGGCGCAGCGAATAGAGCACTATGAAATTAGCGGTTATGGTACAGCTGTAAGATATGCTAAAGAACTGGGACACAAAAATATCGCATCTAAACTTCAAGAAACTTTGGACGAAGAATATAATTGTGACCAAAGATTGGATAAATTGGCGGAAAGTAGAATTAATGAGAAGGCAATAGCTTAAAAAAACCACTTACACCTTAGCTTAAGTCTCTTATGCTATGTTAAGTAAGTGTTTATAAAATGCCGCTCATTTAGCGGCATTTTTCATTTTCCTTATATCTTCTAAATAAAATCTGGCGAAAACTTTCCAGTATTATAGCGTCACGATTAACATTTAATAAATCCTAAAAGTGTTAAATTAAAAAAGACACCATTCCAACTAAATCAAAATGGTGTCTTTTGCTCCTAATCCAGAAGGAAACCTTACCCTCAATTGAATGAGCCTGTTTAGTTTTTATATATAATCAACTTGATTATCCATTGACCAAAAAAGCATGTATAACGCCCGGTAACCAAGCTAACAAGGTAAGCAAAATACTTATGAGCAATGTAGTTCCGACCCCATGCTTTAGAAAGACGGCAAGAGGTGGCAGTAAAATATTCAGGATAATCGTTAACAGTGACATACTTTTATGATTTAATTATTATTCATCTATTATTTTAAAATACAGCATACTAATATGGAGTCATTTTTTCCTTTCGTTTTCTAAGCTGCTTTTCCAAATCGTTCACAGATTCTAACAAAGCACTATCAAAAGTATCGTGACTAGCTTCCGCAAAAAGTCTTGGTCCGGGCAGACTAAGTCTAATATTACAAATCATCCCCGTTCGGTCAGAACTTGTGTTTTCTTGCTTAAAGAAGACATCGGCCCGTATGACCATATCGTATTTTTCTTTTAATCGCAGTAATTTCTCCTCCGATAATTTTTCTAAACGTTCGCTTCGCGTTACGTCGTGGTATTCATAGACAATCTCCATATTCAATATTTAGTAAGTAAATTTAAAGTTCAAACCCGGTAATGATTTGTTCTATAAACATTAGTTTTGATGCATTAAGAACGGAAAAAAATTGGAACTATTCAGGCTAGTGAAACTTTCGATTCTAATGAATGAGGCAAGCCTACTTTTGTTTTAAACCATTGGAGCTTCTTCTTTAAAATAGGGTCTTCGTTCATATAACGCTCCATTTCTTCAAGAACATGTTTAAAAAGTGTTTCAGTTGGTATCAATTCAAAATAAACAATACCTCCATCATCCAATTTTAGACCATTAAATTCCGGTATATTCTTTCTATGGATAAATAGCTGTGCTAAATAATCAATTGCGATTAATGATGTGCCGGGGTCGTTTATGGCCGGGGAACTTGCCTTTATGGCAACTTCGGTCAGGTGTTTAAACCCTACTTCGATTACATTAATAGGTTCCGACCTATCAATACTGATACATCTTTTTATGCGTTTGACCAATTTCTCATTTAGAGGTTTTGAACTTTCCAGCACATTTTGGTTCTCCAATACGAAAGTGCCCACTTTTACAGGTAAATTAAAATCTATGCCATGAGTTTTGGAAATGGCCAATAATTTCTGAAGCCTAATTTTGTTCAAATACCCACAATGATCAAAACTTATAGCTGTACCCCATTCTCTATTTTTTTTAGTTTCCAGAAATAGATTTTCTTTCATATTTAAAACGTTAAAAATGCTTCTCCTTGTATTTACAAAGGACTCATGAATCACATAATTAACGTGTATGCTTTGGGATACATGATGTATGAAATAGATGAACAACAGTACACAGATGATGACGAAGAAAATGGTGAGCGGTGCGGCAATATCCGGAAAATCCGCCTCACTGTTCCCGGAAAGATAAGCGGACATTAATAGACTATAAATAATGGTACCGCTTGTTGTCCCCAATACTATTTGGTGTGGTCTTTCATACAAAATCAAAGGAATCAATCTAGGCGAATAATTACTTATACTCCTATTGAGAACGTTCATGACCATTGTATAGCTGAAAACGGTAAGGGTAAATATTCCACCTATTGTAAAGGTTAGTATGAATTTAATATGCTCCTTATCGGTGATGGCCAACACCGGAAAACGTTCGTTCAGTCTCACAGGAAACAGAATGATCAGTACTCCTATAAGTCCAAAACTAACCGCAATAAAAAAAGTTAAAAATGATATACTTTTATAAATGCGAATAAGTACCGATAGCATTTTCAACCGATTAAGTATTAGTTTAAAACCAGATTATAAATTTAGTTGCAGGTAGTTATACCGTTTGACTTGTTCACTCCAATGATTGACTTTAAAGAACGAATACGAGAAATATAGTTTCCGAAAGAGTCAACCAAAACCGTATAAAGGATAACTGTCACGGACTTTTCTAATTAATTTGGTACAATACCGGTAAGCCTACAATATTTATTGAGATAATTTTAAAAAAGTCATTCAGCTACACATGAACACAACCTTCCTTACCTACATAAACCGATTGCGAAATGGGTTGTCTACCTTGACCAAAAGACATCACAGAAGATTGCCTTATTTTATTACTGCTATGACATCATTGGTCATAGTGTTGGTGGGCATAAAATTATTTGTAGAATTGACCAAAACCCTTCAGACTGATACGCTGGCCAACTTTGATAAAAATATAACGGATTTTTTCATTTCTATGCGAAGTCCGGCCCTTACGGGCTACTTTAAATTCGTAACGGATATTGGTGATGTAAGCGGTTATCTAGTTGTACTTGCCATTTGTACCGTACTTTCCATTATCGTCTTTAAAAACTGGAAGTTTATAGTACAAATTGTATTGGTACTTGCCTTGGCGACACTCTCAAATATAGTATTGAAAAAAATTATCAATAGAGCAAGACCGGGAATAGAACACTTGGTGACCGTTAAAACGTTAAGTTATCCAAGCGGTCATGCCATGAGCGCCATGGCCTTTTACGGTTTTTTAGTTTATCTGGTGCATAGGTTGAAAATCCATAGGCTGTGGAAAACTCTCATTATAGCATTATTGACCATTCTCATAATAAGTATTGGTACTAGTAGAATATATCTGGGCGTTCATTTCCCGTCGGATGTAATCGGAGGTTTTATAGCAGGTATTATTTGGATATGTTTTTGTGTGCTCATATTTAATCTCGTTGAAACCTTTCGTCAAGACCCTAAAACATAATTACGATGATGAAAAAAATATTGATTGCCGCCATAGTTATCGTCATCATATTTATTGCTTTGACCTATATCTCAGTTTCTGAGACCAAAAAGACGTTTGACACTTGTACGGTTCTGAGCGCTGCTGATATGAACCAACATGATTTTAAAAAATATGATTCTGTTCTTGTGGCCGCCAATACAATTTATGAGGCCAGCGATTTTAAAAAGATAATGCAGGGAGAACAGTATAGAGATGCTTGGGCACAACCCGTTATGGTTCCCATAGTATATCTGGACACCTTAAAGGGTGGATTAAAACTTATTGAAGAAGGCGGTGGCAAGCAAACGCACTCCTTAGAATTGGAGGATAGCCTTGGAATACGATATACGCTTAGAAGTTTAAGCAAAGATGCATCTAAGTTAATTCCCAAAATGGCCAAAAACTTGGGATTGGAAAATATCGTCGTAGATGGGATTTCCGCACAACACCCTTACGCGGCACTAGTTGTTGCAGAGCTTTCCCGTGAAGTGAATATATTGCATACTCACCCGACATTGTATTTTGTGCCGAAGCAGAAAATCTTGAGCGGTATCAATGATAAATATGGTAACCGACTCTACTTTTTAGAATACGAAAGCGAAGGAGAAAAAAATTGGACCGATTTAAAACATATTGATGAACTCTTGGATACCGAAGACCTTCAAGAACTAAAAATTGAAAAGGGACCACTTTTGAAAATAGATGAAAATCAGTTAATCCGATGTCGTTTATTCGACCTGATTATAGGCGATTGGGACCGTCACCCCAAACAATGGGGCTGGGCAATACAGAAAAATGGAACGGAGTTATTGGCCATTCCTATTCCAACGGATAGGGACAACGCTTTTTTCAACCAAAATGGAATCTTGCCTAACCTCATCACCAACAATCAAACCCTACCGAAAATACAGAACTTTGAAGCAGAGATAGATTATATTCAAGGTTTGGTCATAGATTTTGATGTTTATTTTCTAAGGAATTCCAAATTGGAACAGTTTACCAACGAGGCTAAATACTTACAACGGCAATTGGACGATAAAACAATCAATGCATCTTTTAACGTTTGGCCCAAATCCATTGACAGTTTAAACGGTCCGGCCATCAGAAAAATCATAAAATCCAGACGCGACTCAATTGTAGTTCTAGCCAAAAGGTTTTACAATACGATGATGCAAAGCCCTCAAAAAAATATCATTTTGATAGGTTCGGAAGAATTGGAACTACCCGAAAACTTGTCTCAATGTTTTTGCGACTAAGGAATCAACACAAATCCGTAAATAACCAATTCAATAATAAGAGATTATTCCTTAATTAATATCTTATCCGATATCAGTCTAATTTCGGGCTGTTCCCATTTCTCCTCTTGTGGCTTCATTTCCTTATCATAATGTGGCCAAGGAGTATTGGAGATATATAAGAATCCCTTGTTTTTAAGATATTCCCCATTAGTAGGTTCTCCCCCGTCAAAAATACCAGAATCCAATATTTCAATGCCCGTTATTTTGGACTTTTCATGCGTTATCAAAATGACTTTTTTTGGTGTCGAATTATTCTGGACCGCAATTAGTTGATGCTCGTTCAGCACGGTAAGCCCATCTATTCCTTTTAACAAGTAATTATCCGAAGAAATCCAAAATCTCTTCTCAGGTGTATTTATATTAAAAAAACAGATTCCCTTTATGTAATCGGCCATATAAACCATGGCATTTTTAGCATCCAAAGAAATTCCCTGTAAATTAAAACCTTCTTCCACTTGAATCGTCCTCGTTATTTTTTTCTCGACTATATCTATAATGAATAATCTAGGCTCAGAAGAATCCGTTGCCATAATATGGCTGGTATCCAATTTTATCATAGCACCGATAATTGAATTTTCGGGAAGTTCAATAGCAGCTGATTCTTGATGGTTTTCCATGCTTATTTCTACCAGTCTGGGTGGATATCGCCTGTCTTCGAGAGTGTTGAGAACATTGCCCGTAGATACCCAAACAGAATTGTTTTGTAAGTCACCAATAATAGCTAATGGCGGGAGTTCAAATTTATTTTTGGCGTATAACTTTTGATTTTCCATATGGAATACCATTAACTGACGGTTATGTATGTCCGTTAACCATAATTGATGATTTACTTCTAAAACACTTTCAAAATGATATTTCCCATGAATCGTATATTGAAGCTCACTAACGCTTTTTGTTGTGTTGTAAAGGTTTTTTAATTGAATTAAGGAATCCAAAACAACTTTGTCTTCCAATAGGTCTTCCAAGTCGGCGTCTTTCTCAAAGGGAAGCTCTGCGTTCCAGCTCAGTAATTTTGAAACATATCTTTTGCTAGTCGAAACGTCATTATTCTTAGCATAGGCTAT
Organism: Maribacter algae; assembly: GCF_047345745.1. Taxonomy (NCBI): domain Bacteria; kingdom Pseudomonadati; phylum Bacteroidota; class Flavobacteriia; order Flavobacteriales; family Flavobacteriaceae; genus Maribacter; species Maribacter algae. Next base: position 1,254,327 of record NZ_JBLFES010000001.1, on the reverse strand, counting down.
TGCCGTATTGTAGAGAATCGTTGGCTGCGAAGGATGAAACTCTAACGCTTTTAAATTGAGTTCTAAAAATCTCTTATAATCTTTGGTCTCATAAGCGTTAACACTCTGATTATATAATTCTTTTAAACTTTGGGAACTAGCCCAAGTGCTAAGAATAGAGCATAGAATAAGAATCAGCTTTCGCATATTCAAAGACTGAAATATCATTCTTTCAACATCTCCAAAATGTCAATGGCCGCATCGGCAATCTTGGTTCCCGGACCGTACACTCCCATGGCACCCGCTTTAAAAAGATAGTCGTAGTCCTGTTTGGGAATAACGCCACCTACAATGACCATAATATCCTCGCGTCCATATTTTTTAAGTTCCTCGATTACTCTGGGCACCAAAGTTTTATGTCCGGCCGCCAATGAAGATACGCCAAGCACGTGTACATCGTTCTCTACCGCTTGTTTTGCCGCCTCCTCCGGTGTTTGGAAAAGGGGGCCTATATCCACATCAAAACCAATGTCCGCGTACCCCGTTGCTACCACCTTGGCACCGCGGTCATGACCGTCCTGTCCCATTTTAGCGATCATGATCCTAGGCCTGCGGCCTTCCTGCTCGGCTATTTCATCGGATAGCTGTACGGCCTTTTCAAAAGAGGGGTCTTTTTTCACTTCTTTCGCATATACTCCGGTAAAGGATTTAATTTCTGCCTTGTGCCTTCCAAAGGCGGTTTCCATGGCATCGCTGATTTCTCCCAAGGTTGCCCTTTTACGGGCAGCTTCAACGGCCAAGGCCAATAAATTTTGCCCTTTACCATTCAATTTTTCTTTGGCCGTATCAGCCAATCGCTTCAGACATAAAGTTACTGCTTTTTCATCTCTGTCCTTCCGTATCCGCTGAAGCCGTTCTACCTGCTGTGTTCTAACGACATCGTTGTCCACCTCCAAAATTTGCAGGTCGTCTTCCTCCTCCAATCTATAGGTATTCACCCCAATAATACTATCCTGACCGCTATCGATCCGCGCCTGTTTTCTGGCCGCGGCCTCCTCTATCCGCATCTTGGGAATCCCGGCTTCAATAGCCTTGGTCATACCTCCAAGTTCTTCTACCTCTTCCATTAAGGCCCAAGCCTTTTTAACAAGTTGGTCCGTTAAACATTCTACATAGTAGCTCCCAGCCCATGGGTCTACCGTTTTGGTCACTTTGGTTTCTTCTTGAATATAAATCTGGGTCTCACGGGCAATTCTCGCTGAAAAATCCGTAGGCAGGGCTATGGCTTCATCCAAGGCATTGGTATGCAGACTTTGGGTCCCGCCAAATACTGCGGCCATGGCCTCAATTGTGGTACGGGCCACATTGTTAAATGGGTCCTGTTCCGTTAAGCTCCAACCACTGGTCTGGCAATGGGTCCGTAATGCCAATGATTTTTGATTTTTTGGGTCGAATTGTTTTACCAATTTGGCCCAAAGCATTCGTGCGGCCCGCATTTTGGCAATTTCCATAAAATGGTTCATTCCAATACCCCAGAAGAACGATAAACGAGGCGCAAAATCATCGATTTTGAGCCCTGCCTTCAACCCTGTTTTTATGTACTCCAATCCGTCGGATAAGGTATAGGCCAGTTCAATATCCGCTGTTGCCCCAGCTTCATGCATGTGGTAGCCCGAGATACTAATGCTATTGAATTTGGGCATAAATTGGCTCGTGTACTCAAAAATATCGGCAATAATCTGCATGGAAGGTTTTGGTGGATAGATATAGGTATTCCGCACCATAAATTCCTTTAAAATATCGTTTTGAATAGTGCCCGCCAAAAGCGATTTGTCAACTCCCTGCTCTTCAGCCGCTACAATATAAAAGGCCATAATGGGCAACACCGCACCGTTCATGGTCATGGAAACGGACATCTTGTCCAACGGAATACCATCGAACAAAATTTTCATATCCTCGACGGAATCGATTGCGACACCGGCTTTCCCTACATCCCCGATTACCCGTTCGTGGTCACTATCATACCCGCGATGGGTAGGCAGATCAAACGCCACCGATAATCCTTTTTGACCGGCCTCCAAGTTTCTTCTGTAAAAGGCATTGCTTTCTTCTGCCGTTGAAAAACCTGCATATTGCCGTATGGTCCAAGGTCTACGAACGTACATCGTGGAATAGGGACCTCTTAAATACGGAGGGATACCCGCAGCAAAATCCAAATGTTCCGCTTTTTCGATATCATTTTCATCAAAAACCGATTTCAAAAATATTTTTTCGGCAGTCTCAAAGTTGGCGGTTTGCGGTACCTGATTGGCAGTATGCGTTTTTTCATTCTTTACTTCGTCCTCCGTGCTTTGTGCGTTGCACTCCAATTTCAGTTGTTGAACATCTTTCCTACTCATCATCCAGCCTTTTTTGTTCTACGTCCTCAGCCAATCGTTTTTCAATAATGGGTTCTAAAAGCGTTTTTCGGGGCTTCGTTTTTACAAAAGGATACAGTTCAATACTATCTTTCATCCTGTCCGCCCCATTAACGTATTTGTTGGTCCCTACTAAAACTTCCTTTCCTTCACCAAACCTTACTTCTTCCTTTTGGGCGTTCTCCTTTATCTTTTTTTGAATGGCATTATTTTTAAGCTGCTTTAAGAATCCGCCGTCCTTCTCTATCTGTTTAAAGAGCAGCAAGGACTTTTCGGCCAATTGCCGTGTCAAGGATTCTATATAATATGCTCCTTCCGCCGCATTTTCCACTTTATCAAAATAACTCTCTCCTTTCAACAATAACAATTGATTTAAAGCGATGCGATTTCCAAAATCATTTTCCTTATGGTAAATAGCATCATATGGCATATTCAAGACCATGTCCGCGCCTCCTAAAACGGCCGACATGCATTCGGTCGTAGTACGCAACAGATTGGTATTGTAATCGTACAAGGTTTTATTTCTTTTTGTGGGCGTAGCAATAATATGGCAGTCCGTATGCATATCATAAGAAGCTGCCAAGGTTTTCCAAAGCAGTCTCAAAGCCCTAAGCTTGGCAATTTCAAAAAAATAATTGGTCCCGACCGCCACTTTAAACGTGAATTGTTGGGCTGAGGAAACTCCGTCCGAAACATGGTTCAAATATTCATTGGCATGGGCTATTCCGTAGGCCAATTGCTGAACCATATTGGCACCTGCATTTTGATAAAGTCCCATGTCTACCGAAATGCAGTGTTTTGCTTCTAAAGCTAAAATGGCATACTGTTTTTTATGGTCGCTTTGTAGGTTTTCATACCAATTGCCCGTTTTTGCCAGATGGCCAATGATGTCGATATTCAGAAAGACATGAATTGAAGTATTCTTCGCCGATTGTAAAATCGATTTTACATATTCCACGGACAGAAATTGAAACTCAAAATAGATGGCTACATTGTTCAATCCCTCTAAAAGGGCTTGACTATCTATTTCATCCGAAGGAACGATAAAATAGAGGCTTTCGGTTCCTTTTTCAAGAGCTAGTTTTGCTTTATCGTTGGCCGATCTGCCATTTTTCACATAAATGGACCGGCCAATATTCCACGTCGAATTTTTTGAATGATGAAAGGGAGCCACCTCATAATCAGCATGATAGAAAGGTTTTACTTTGATACCTTCGGGAGATTCCCAGACCAAGGTATCATTGTAATCCGCCCCTTTTAAATCGAACTGAATCTTTTGCTTCCACTCTTTCGCGGAAACTGGATTAAAATTCTCAAAAAGCTTTTTTTCGCTCATTTTATAGCTTATTGATGTGTGATGCTGAATAATTAAGTTTTAAACCAATTATAATGGAATATTGCCGTGCTTTTTCTTGGGCAAGGTAACTACTTTATCCTGGAGCATGTTATAGGCCTTCATCAATTTTCTACGCGTATTTTTCGGGAGGATCACTTCGTCTATAAACCCACGCTCCGCAGCACTGTAGGGATTGGCAAATTTTTCCGCATACTCCGCCTCTTTTTCCGCTAATTTGGCTACAGGATTGTCCGAAGCGGTAATCTCTTTCCTAAAAATAATCTCACTTGCCCCCTTTGCCCCCATGACCGCAATTTCCGCACCGGGCCAGGCATAATTTAAATCGGCACCGATGTGCTTGGAATTCATCACGTCATAGGCACCACCATAAGCTTTTCTGGTGATTACCGTTACTTTAGGGACCGTGGCCTCACTTAGGGCATACAGCAATTTTGCGCCATTGGTGATGATGCCGTTCCACTCTTGATCGGTACCCGGAAGAAATCCCGGTACATCTACCAAAACCAATAACGGAATATTGAAACAATCACAAAAACGGGTGAATCGTGCTGCTTTTCTTGAACTTTCCACATCCAAAACGCCGGCCAAACTTATAGGCTGGTTGGCCACAATACCAATACTTTTTCCACCCAAACGTGCAAAACCTACCACAATATTATCCGCATAGTCCTTATGGATTTCAAAGAAGGTTTCTTCATCTATAATACCTTCTATGACGTGGCGCATATCATAAGGCTGACTCGCATTTTCAGGTACGATACTATCCAGTTGCTTCCGAATTTCGTCCCCTATTTCAAACGGAATATCGGCCGGTATTTCCTCGCAATTCTGGGGCATATAACTCACCATTTGCTTGATTTGGGCAATACATTCCATATCGTTCGCTGCCGTTAAATGGGTTACCCCGGATTTGGTCGCATGCGTGGAAGCGCCGCCCAGTTCCTCGGAAGTAACCTCCTCATTGGTCACGGTCTTCACCACGTTGGGTCCCGTTACGAACATATAACTGGAATTTTCGACCATTAGGGTGAAATCGGTCATCGCTGGGGAGTACACGGCACCACCGGCACAGGGGCCCATAATGGCGGATATTTGGGGTATTACCCCAGAAGCCATCACATTTCTATGAAAAATATCGGCATAACCGCCCAAGGAACGCACACCCTCCTGTATACGTGCGCCACCACTATCGTTCAAACCGATAACGGGCACACCAATTTTCATCGCCATGTCCATGATCTTACATATTTTCTCGGCATGGGTTTCGGACAGCGCGCCACCAAAGACCGTAAAATCCTGGGCAAAAACACATACCTGCCTACCGTTTATGGTTCCATAACCCGTGACTACACCATCGCCATAGAAAATCTGCTTTTCCATACCAAAATCCTTGGTCCTATGGGTTACCAAAGCACCCACTTCTTCAAAGGAGCCTTCGTCCAGCAAAAAGTGAACCCGTTCCCTGGCCGTTAGTTTGCCCTTTGCATGCTGCTTGTCTATCCGGGCCTGACCACCCCCTAACCTGGATTGTTCCAGTTTTTCCTCAAGTGTCCGTATTTTATCTTTCATCCTATACCTCTTCCTAATATGGTCTATGTTCTATTTTTTCGCCAAGTTGAACCGGATGCGTTAGTCACCCGAAGCCTTTCCTTATCCTCCAAATACAGATGAAGCCCTACCAACGCGGCAATTTCCTTTTCTTTGGCATATTCCGCCTTTAACTGTTCCGGTGAATAATAATCCTTTACAAAATGGGTGTCAAAATTTCCTGAAACAAAAGCTTCGTGTTCGCAGACAAATTTCCCGAACGGAAGCGTGGTCGCAACGCCCTCGATTTTATAGTCCCCGATAGCCTGAATCATCAACTGTACGGCTTCTTCGCGATTTTTACCGTAGGTTATCAATTTGGATAGCATGGGGTCATAATGAATGGGAACTTCCATCCCTTCCTCAAAACCGTCATCCAGACGTATTCCCTTCCCCTCGGGTCTTGTATAAACCGAAAGCGTGCCGATACTCGGCATAAAATTATCCAAGGAATCTTCCGCATATACCCTTATTTCCAGGGCATGGCCTGTTATTTTGAGGTCTTCCTGGGTAAATTCCAAACGTTCACCACGGGCTACCTTTATCTGTTGCTCCACCAAATCGACCCCCGATATTAATTCCGTAACCGGATGTTCTACCTGAAGGCGCGTATTCATCTCCAAGAAATAGAAATTCTTGTTCTCGTCCAGTAAAAATTCCACGGTTCCTGCTCCCACATAGTCGCATGCTTTCGCGACCCTTACCGCTGCCTCGCCCATAGCCTTTCGAATTTCTGGGGTCAGTACTGATGAAGGTGCTTCTTCCACCACTTTTTGATGCCTACGCTGTACGCTGCACTCCCTTTCAAACAAATGCACTACGTTTCCATGGGTATCGGCAAGTACCTGAATTTCTATATGGCGTGGGGAACCTACATATTTTTCAATAAAGACAGAACCATCGCCAAAGGCCGAAACCGCTTCACTAATGGCACGTTCCATCTGCTCCGGTAATTCTTCCAAAGAATTTACAATACGCATTCCTTTCCCTCCACCACCAGCAGATGCTTTTATAAGAATCGGAAAACCCACTTCCTGTGCTATTTTTTTGGCTAATTTCACATCGGTAATCGCTTCTTCGATACCCGGTACCATGGGAATGTCATAATCCTTTACCGCCTCTTTGGCGGCAAGTTTGTCTCCCATCACCTTGATGGCATGTGGTTTAGGGCCTATAAAGGTAATTCCGTTATCCTCCACCATTTTGGCGAAGGTCGCATTTTCGCTTAAAAAGCCGTAACCAGGGTGTATGCCTTCCGCTCCGGTGGATTTTGCCGCTTCTATTACTATATCCATCACCAGATAGGATTCTGAGGATGGAGCCTTTCCCAACAACACGGCCTCATCCGCGAATTTTACGTGGGGGGAATGCCTATCGACCTCCGAATATACCGCAACGGTCTTGATTCCCATTTTCCGCGCCGTCTTCATCACCCGAAGTGCAATCTCACCTCTATTCGCAACCAATACTTTTTTCATGTATGCCGATTTATGCTTGACTATTAAACTCCCTTACTCCATTTCAATAATGAGCTGCCCTTTTTCAACGGCGTCATCTTTTTTTACATTGATTGATTTTACAATGCCATCAGCTTGGGCAAGAATAATATTTTCCATTTTCATAGCGGAAAGTACTAGAAGTGGTGTTCCTTCTGGAATCTCCTGTCCCTCCTTCACCAAAACATTTAAAATAAGGCCTGGCATAGGTGCCTTCACCTCATTTTCTTTTTTTGCATTGTTGATCAATAGGCCCATTTCCTTGACCATTTGATCATAAGCATCTGAAATGGCTACATCATATCTATTGCCGTTGACTTCTATCAGCAAGGTTTTGGTATTAAAATCAGCTTTATGTACCGTTACGTCGTAAGCCTTATTGTCCTGTAGTATGTGGTAATGAGTATTGTTTATGTGGAGTACATCCAATCCGGCGGCATCTTCTTTTGATAAATACACTTCTTCATCACCGGAGCTAACAAGGAATTTTGTCATATTTTCAATTAGGGTTATTTTGATTTGTTAAAATGATTGGCTCAATATCAAATTGCAACGTCTAAAAAATTTTCTGCTATCATGCCGTTAAGGTAAAAACAATTGTTCATAATCATACTTTTGATTTCTATTTTCCGGATAGAATTAATAAAGTTTTCCAATCTTTATAGTAGCTGAGCATTCCAAATTTGTATGAAGTATTTTAGGGATTGGTTCCAGCATTTTAACTATTCTTATTTTTTCCAATCCCCGATTCCATAGGGGTCCGAATGTGCTGCGGAAACATGTTCATGGCGTATCTTCCAATCTCCATCAATCTTTTTCATGACAAAAGAAGAACGAAATGTATTCTTGATTTCTTTTCCGTTTACAGTGATGTACAAATCAGTCACACCACCTATCCATCCCATGTCACCCACGATTTCCTCAAAAGGACCTTCCGTCCAAACAATTTTATCAAGGGAAATAGGGGATTGCACAAAGTCTTTCCATCCGTTGGAAATCATTTTAATCCCTTTGGTCGCTAAACGCGGACCTTCAAGAATTACGTAAGTGTCCTCATCTTGACAATAGCCGTTATTGATTTCATTGATGTCACGCTCGGATATTGCATTCCAGAACTTACGTATTCTCTTTTGTAGTTCCATTACATTTCATTGATATCGTTCGCAATCTCCTCCAAAGATTTATCAGGATTCTCCAGTTCTTCTTGTTCTTGTTGAACAATACGTAAGACACGGCCAATGTATTCCGCATGCCATGTTTGGCGCTGTTCTTCCTGTTCCTTGGTTTCGGGAACAAAAGTTTCTATGTCCTCACGGGTCACGACGCCCTTTTTCTCCAGCAAACGCTCTATACTATCCATACGTTCGCGCATTACGGCCAATTCACCGGCTACCGCCATAGTGATATTCAGAACACGCTCTACCGCAGGATCATCATGAAAATAAGGGCGTTTTCCCTTGGGCTTGTTAGAGGCCAGTTTAATGTAATCTAGTTTTTCTTCCATTGTTTAGAGCCTGTTTAAATTTTTATCAATTATTTTGTTATGTCCCTTTTTGCGCCCTTCTGCGTTAAAATTTTGAATCGTAGCTTAGGCTATGCTTAAAAATTTTGCCTAAAAGGTCACAAAAATGACCTATACCAATTCTAATCATAAAAACTCAAACAGGCTCTAGTTTTTTATCGCCCCAAATACATTCCAGATCGGGGAACGGCCATGGTCCTCGGGTTCATTAGCTTTCTCCGAACCATCATCCAAATCGTTCTCGGCCTTCGCCCCAATTCGCATAAAATCTTCGGCTCTAAACCCTGAAGCTTTCATTAAATCCAAGGGTTCTATATCGTGCATTTTTGACCAGTACGGTTCGTTATTGTACAATGCATCCCAATCACGAATGAATTTTTCAAAAAGGCTCATATCATCCGTGTATTGAGGCTGCTCAATATGTAATGTGAGTCCGCCCGGTTTTAACACTCGGTATACTTCATCCATAATTTTATAGATGGATTTACCTCCGGTTTCATGAAAGAACATCGTGGATTGTACCCAGTCAAAAGATTCATCTTCAAAGGTTGTTTTGGCAGCATCCATTTGCATAAACTTGACGTTTGTGACACCTAAATCCATGGCCCGAGCGTGCGCATAGCGCAACATGGGTGCTCCGGTATCGATACCGATGACCTCAGCATCCGGAAATGCCTTAGCGATTGGCAAGACATTATGCCCCATACCGCAACCGATATCCAAAATTCGTTTTGGATTGAAATCGGGATAGGTTTTCTTTACCCAGCTGACAATAGCTTTTCCACCTCCATCACTGTAGCGTCCTAAAAGGCCAGCCGTGGTTACAAAAAGACCGGTGTCATAATTTGCCGCGGGCGTAACGTCATCCTCGATAAGCTCCGTATGATAACTCCCTGGCATAATATGGTTATCGCATGCCAATAAATAAGCAGGCACCTCAACACTCTCATCCAAAACCAAGGAATCTCTGCCCTTATTGAGTGCCTTTACTTTATCCCTTAATGCTTCGGCCTGACGCAAAACAATTGAGCGACCGGCTTGCTGTCGCATTTCCATAGTGCTTCTTCGCAAAGAGGACCACATTTGGTAATGCGAATCTTTACTAATGGCTTCTTTTAATTCCTCAGTGGATGCAATTTTTCTGCCATGCTCCTTTTCAAATTTAGGTTCCACCCGATTTTCAAAAGCTACTTTATTGCCTGTAGATACGTGCGCCAAATGCTTGTTCAAATTCGCCAAAAAATTGTATCTGGCCCGCTCATCATGGTTCATCTCCGGAAAAACAGCGTGTTGGGCTATTTTATTATAAACAGGAGGTAAGTTTCGTACGCTCATATGTTTTCTTTTTAACTAATATATCCTAAAATTCTATCTTCGGCTATTGCCTTCCTATCCCTTTTTGAAGGGTCTCCATATCCGCCGCCGCCCGGCAACGTTAGTATCAACTCTTCACCCGGATGTAATTTATCCAGTCCTTTTGGTGGAAATTCGCGGTGTGGAATAATTTCCATTGACCCCATTTCACCGTCTTGCCCCATCAATATTCCTTTGGCGTGTGTTTGGGTTTTTTCGGTCAAGAGCGATATATTCAAAGAGTTTTCACCCACGTTCTTAAAACTAAAACGCTGTCCAAGACCACCTCTAAATTGTCCTTTTCCGCCTGAATTGGGAATCAGGGATTTTTCGGTAACTAAAACGGCCACATCGGTTTCCAACACCTCTATAGGCACATTGGCTACGTTGGTCGGGAAACTGAGCACGTGTTCGCCATCCATATTAGGCCGTGCACCATATCCACCGTTCAAAAAGAAATACTCCACAAACTCTTTACCCTTGTGTTCCCCGTTCAAGACAATACACCAACAGGCACTGCCACAGTCCGCCTGTACTTGTTCCGGCACCGCTTTGGCCAAAGCTCCGAATACCACGGAATGCAACATATTCCCTGTAATATTTCTTGCCCCAAGGGGAGAGGGCTTCTGCGCGTTTACCAAGCAGCCCTTGGGCGCCGTTACCTTTATGGGGTAAAATGAACCGTCATTATTGGGAACATCCGGACTAAAGGTACATTTAATAGGATAGGCCGTGTAGGCATAGGTGTAATTTAATACCGCGTTAATGCTCAACGGATGTGCGCCTGAAGTTCCGGTATAATCCGCATGAATTTCATCGCCTTTAATATTTATAGTAATCTCAAAATGGCAACCGTTTCCTTTACCATCGCCATCGGTATCGTATTCGTAAGTATAGCTTCCGTCCGGAGCTGCCAACAATGCTTCGCGCATCGCTTTTTCCGAGGCGTTGATAACGGCATCTGCCAAATCCTGAAGGTCCGTTAAATCATTTTCCTCCATTAATTTCATCAAAGACTTAATACCTTGATCGTTCGCCGCGATCTGCGCGCGAATATCCCCGATGGTCTGGTCCGCAGCGCGGACATTTACCTCTAGAATAGTAAAGAGTGTCTGATTAGGTTTCCCTTTGGAAATCAATTTGGTGGGCGGCACCATCAATCCTTCTTCGTACAAATCCCTAGAACCGGCTCCCCAGAGTACACCGCCCATATCCGGCGAATGTGCAATGGTACCTATAAAACCGATGAGATTTTTTTCATAAAATATAGGGGATACGATACCGATATCCGGTTTATGGCCTGCGCAAAGCCAAGGATCATTTGTCATTACTACATCTCCTTCTTCCCAACTGTCCTCGGGAAAATAATCCTTCAACAACGCTTTGGTCAACATGGGCAATACCCCTAAAAATGAAGGTACGGAAACGCTGGACTGTGCTATGGAGCGTCCTTTTTTATCCATCAAAACCACGGCGAAATCATTGCTCTCGCGCGTTACCGTTGAGAAAGAAGTACGTTGCAGAGTTGTACCTGCCTCATCTACGATACTTATCAGCCTTGACCACAATATACTCAGGGCAATAGGGTCAAATTTTGTTTGTGTTACTTGCATATTGATGTGTATGCTTCAAATTAGTTAACTAAGTTAACTAATTTTGATTAATATATGAATTGATTTATCACAAAACTTAGTGATCGTAATATCGATTTTTCCTATGTTTCTGATATAAAGTTCTAAGTGAGTGTTTTTCCCAACCACCGACCGAAACCGAGCGCAGGTGTTATGGCCATTCCGCTACAGAATGAACTTCCGCTCGTAGCGCCAAGTCCCAAAAACTCGCCGGCTCCATAAAGCCCTTTCATAGGTTTGCCCTCGGCATCCAATATTTGTAAATTTTTATCAACCTTGATTCCGCCAAAAGTGACCAGTACCGAAGCATGCACCTTTAAAGCATAAAACGGTGCTTCGGATATAGGGTCTTCCAAGTATTCACGACCAAATTCCATATCCGTTTTAGTTTCTACCATACGGTTATAATCAGCTATGGTCTGTTTAAGATTCCCAACGGGCAAACCTGTTTTTTGAGCCAATTCCTCAATAGAATCGGCAGCTTTAAAAGAGCGTCCTTTTTTGGCTTCTTCCCGAATCTCCTCTACCGCCCAACCAATAATCAAAGGGTTATGATTTCCATTTTGGTCTTTGGCCACAAGTGCTTTCTCGTCAAAAATTACCCAAAAACACCAGTCGGGTTGTTTCATTGTAGCCAATTCCCGGGTTTCGGCATCTACTTCGTCTTCCCTAATAAACCGTTTCCCATGCGCATTCACATAAATATCGCGAGGTTGGCGGTATACGGAAGTCAATACCATGGCCCAGGCTTTGTTAAAATCAACACGACCACTGCCCTCCTCTTCTTCCATACCGCCAAGACTGGGCAAGTGATGCTCGCCAAACCTGAACTGTGCCCCTTGCGCTTCGATAATCATATGGCCGTCTGCGGTAGCCGTTGGATAACAGCTGCTCACCAAAGGAATATCCCCATGCTTTTCTTGAAAATAAGCGGGATTGCTACCATAGCCTCCAGTGGTAATGACGATGTGTTTCCCGGTATATTTTTTTTCTCCTTCTGGAGTCTTACATATTACCGTATCGTATCTATCATCAATTTTAGAAAGACCGATAAACGAATGATTAAAGTGGATCTGAATAGTACCGGTCGTTATGTATTTTTCCCATTCGGGAAGTAAAACCTTATATATGCTCATGGCTTTTTCGGGTCCGTAAATGGTCCTTGGCGTTTCATAAGCTACATGACCGTAGATGATTCTAGGGCAATCCTTTGCCCATTCCATCCCCAATCTGTCTAACCAATCAATAGTCTTGGGTGCTTCATACACCGCTTTTTCAATTAAATCAAAATCTCCCGACTTTCCGTTGATGCGAAAGATATCCTCTAAATGTTTTTCGGGGGAATCTTCAATATTCTTCTCTTTCTGAATACGCACGCCACCCGCGCTCATGTGGCCCCCTGACCAATGTAAGGCTCCGCCCACATAATCTACCTTCTCTACCACGCCTACTTTTAAGCCGCGCTCTGCGGCACCAATGGCACATGCCATTCCAGCTGTTCCCGCACCGACTATAAGAATATCGTATTGCATCTAGTATTTTAACTCTATGAGAATGTTCTTATCCTTATCAACCTGAACAGTACTGTTAATTCCTACCACAGTGGTACTTTCCGTTTCTTCAATAATGGCAGGGCCGTCAAATTCTTCATCAGGTTTAAGCGCGTATCTATCATATACGGGGCAATCCAAATAACCTGTTTCTTCAAAATATACTTTTCTGGTTCCTTTGTATGCTTCGGCATCCGAAGCGATAGTGGAAAACTGTTTTACCTTCATTTCCGGGGTAGGCCCTTGTACGATGACACGCCAAGTCACCATTTCCATAGCCATACCTTTTATGGAACGGTTATAACGAAACTCATATTCCTTGACAAAACGCTTTTCAATCTCTTTGATATGACCTGCATCTAATTTTCCTTCGGGAAGTTCAATAGTAATTTCATGTCCTTGACCTGCATAGCGCATTTCTACCACGCGCTCTACTTTTGCATCTTTTTTATCAATACCGGATTGCGCCAAGAAATGATAACCGTCCTGCTCCATATCTTCCAAGAAGGCATTCACTTCTCCCCAGTCCAAACTGTCCAGTTCCCCAATGAAGGAATGTATTTTTTCGCTGGCCACGGGCGAGACCAAAAAGCCCAAGGCAGAAGTAACTCCCGCACCTACGGGAATAATCAAGCGTTTTGCGTTCAACAACTTTGCGACACCAAAAGAATGTACCGGGCCGGCACCACCGAAACCTATCATATTAAAATGACGCGGATCCATCCCTTTTTCCAGTACGTGCACACGAGCGGCATTGGCCATATTTTCATTTACGATCTTATGTACGCCCATAGCTGCTTCTTCAACAGAGATGCCCATGGGTTTTGCCAGTTTATTTTCGATAGCCTTTCGAGCGGCTTCAACACTCAATTTCATTTCGCCTCCAAGAAAGTAATCCGCATTCAAATACCCCAATACCAAATCGGCATCGGTTACGGTAGGGTCTTCTCCTCCTAAATTGTAGCAAGCAGGTCCCGGCGTAGACGATGCACTGTCCGGACCAACCGTTAGCAACCCAATAGTATTGACACGGGCAATGCTGCCACCACCGGCCCCAATTTCAATTAAATCGATTACCGGGATACGTACAGGAAGCCCGCTTCCTTTTTTGAACCGTTTTACACGGCCCGCCTCAAAATGATTGGTAATCTCCGGTTTGCCTTCATAAATAACGCAGGCTTTTGCCGTGGTACCCCCCATATCAAAACACAAAAGGTTTTCCTCCTGCAAATGCTTCCCGTAGAAAACACCCGCCATGGCACCACCCGCAGGACCCGATTCCAACAAATGAATAGGGGATTTTCGCGCCCCATCGATCGTTGTTAATTTTCCACTGGAAATCATGATATTTATATTTCCATCGAAACCGGATTCCCGCAACTGCGTTTCAAAATCCTTTAAATATTTATCCGTTATGGGTTGAACGTAGGCATTCATCGCAGTGGCCGAACTTCTCTCGTATTCACGTATTTCCGGCATTATTTCCGAAGAAAGACTATAATAGATGTCGGGAACATTCTTGGATAGAAAGTCTCCCAAAGCTTTTTCGTGCGCAGTGTTGGCAAACGAGTTCAATAAACATACGCCAACGGCTTCTATACCATTATCTTTCAATGTTTTTGCCAGACTTCCGAGCGCATCTTCATCCAAGGGCGTTAAAATAGTACCATGGGTATCCACACGTTCAGCGACACCTATTCTTTGGTTTCTTGGTACCAAAGGTTTGGGCATCGTCAAGAAAATATCGTAAATATCGTAACGCATTTCACGGCCTATCTCCAAAACATCTTCAAATCCTTTGGTGGTAATAAATGCCGTTTTAGCCCCTTTTCGTTCTATGACCGCATTGGTCACCAAAGTAGTACCGTGCACGATACCTTCCATATTCTTGACCGGAAAATTATATTTATCCTCAATTTCCTTTATTCCGTTGAAAATACCCACTGTGGGGTCCGGATATGTGGTCAGGGTCTTCGCAAAATACAGTTGGTTGCTATCATCGTCAAATAGCACAAAATCCGTAAATGTCCCACCTATGTCTATTCCTAGTTTCATATTTAAAGTTCAAGTGTCAAATACAAATTCAAAATTCTGTTATTTTGAATTTGATTTTTGTATTTGTATTTGAGTTTAATGCTTAATGGTATTCTTCCCCTCCAGAAACGTTCATTGCTTCCCCGGTAATGTAATCCGCTTGGTCAGAGGCCAAAAAAGCCACTGCTTTTGCGATATCGGTGACCAAACCCGTTCTTTTCAGAGGATTTTTATCTACGATACTTTGTAGATAATCATCATATTCCAAGCCTAGTTTATCACTGAAAAACTTGTTTTGCCAATGGCCTAAACCCGTAGTGATATGGTTGGGGCAAACAGCGTTTACACGTATTTTATGTTGGCCTAGTTCTACCGCATTGGATCGCGTAAGGCCTATCATACCATGTTTGGATGCCGTATAAGCGGCCGCATAGGGGAAACCTGATTTAGCTGCTTGACTGGCGATATTTATAATTGCGCCTCCTTTGCCTTGATCCATCATTGCAATCGCTGCATGCTTGGAACATAAAAAAGCACCTTTCAGGTTTACATCCAAAACTGCATCCCAACTCTCCTCTTTAAATTCCGTGAAAGGTTCCATAATATACCCTACACCAGCGTTGTTTACCATGATATCCACACTGCCAAAAGCCTCCCTGGTAGTCTTTATCAAACTGGCCACTTGATTTTCAAAACGGATATCGCAAGCAACGGCCATGGCATTTACACCCTTTACTTTTGCTTTTTTAACGATAGTTTCCATATCGTCCGTAGTGCCAATATGTTCTTTGCTGAAATTCTCTCCTTGTGCCTCTCCAATGTCCGTAATCACAACATTGCAACCATTCTCCGCCAATTTTAAAACAATGGCTTCACCAATACCATCTATTCGGCCCGAACCCGTGACAATTGCTGTTTTACCCTTTAAATTGTACATGTCAAGAATATTTATGCTATTTGTTCCGAGATGACAAACATGGGATTATCCGCAAATTCCTGAAATTCCGCCGCTACTTTCTTCATAGCTTCAGAACCAACTTCTTCACCTAACTTTCCCATATCGTTAATTTCCAAAACCTCACAATATTGGTATGGAGATGGATTTTCCGTACCCATGATGTTTCCCATTTTAAAGACTTTAAAACTGTCTACGGATTCCATTGCCGAAGCCGTAGGGACATCGGTAGTTTTTGCCCATTTTTCATAGGCTTCACGAGCCGATTCATCCTTTAAATTAAAAAGCACTACCAAAGCAGCCATAGTTTATTTGTTTATGAGTTCTTTTCTTCCTTTCAGGAAAGCGTTCCCTGAGGTCTTTAGTAATCCCTGAACGGAATTCATCACCAATGATGCTCCCTTTTCCACTAACCCGGAAGCTTGTTCCGCCGTTCCTGCAACCGTCCCGAACCATTTGTCCGAAGCCTTGATTGTACTAAAAATATCATCCAGCACTTTTTTTACCTCATCATGCCCCGGCCCGTCATAATAGCCCATGGACATGGCCAGATCCCTTGGTCCGATAATAAAACCATCTACCCCATCTATTTTGCACATTTCCGATAGATTGCGAACACATTCCATGGATTCTATCTGTGGCAGCACCAAGGTTTGTTCGTTGGAAAAAGACACATATTTTTCTTGGCCCATAGGTCCCTGCATATAATCCGCCGCACGTACCGGTCCCAAACCTCTTTTACCCATAGGCGGGTATTTTATAGCCGCTACCAGTCTTTTTACATCGTCCACATTATCAATACTTGGCATCATTACGCCCATAACACCAGCATCCATATATTGTAGAATGAGTTTTGCGTCCACACTTCTTATTCTTGCCAAAGGGGTTGTATCCCTAAGTTCACATGCACGTACCATATTGGTCACATCCGAAGCCGTAATGGCCCCATGCTCCGCGTCCAGCATATAAAAATCCATGCCCATCAATCCAATATATTCGCAAATAATAGGATCGGTAGTCGGTGAAATTACTCCAAAACCGGCGCCACCTTCTCCTATAATCTTCTTTAGTTTATTCTGCTTCATCCTATCGATTATTCTATGGGTTCCCCTTTTGCTATTTTTTCACGCACATAATTCATCAATCCACCTGCTTCGCCTACTTCGGCAACAAAAGGTGCTGCGGGAACCGATTTAAACTCCGTTCCTTTAGTCAGATTCTTAATAATGCCCGTATCCGGGTCATACTCCAGTTCATCGCCAGTTTCGCAGCCTTTATCAATATCCGTACTGGTCACGAACGGCATACCGTAATTAATGGCGTTCCTAAATTGGAGCCGTGCAAAACTTGTCGCAAAAACCACTTTTATGCCTGCGCCCATAAGTCCGGTAATCACGTGCTCAATGGATTTTCCTCCTCCGGCAAAGTTGTGTCCTGCCACAATAAACGTATATCCCTTATCCTTAAAACCATTTTCCTTATTGAACTCCTCTTTTACCCCTGCCATGACCCATTTACTATTTTCGGCAGGGTCTATGGGAGATGTCCAATATTCCTGAATGATAATATCATAGGCCATCACGTAATCATCAGCAACCCAACATTTTCCTTTTATCATTTCGTACTTGTTTTAACTTATTAATTCTTTGTAAACTCTATTCGCGGACTCCGCGGCTGCTTCCATACCCCGATTTTCATGAGCTGTATGCTCTCCTGCGAAATGGACATTGCCTGCTGGCCTGATCATATCCAAAAACCACTCCGCTTGTCCTGGAGCAAATTCAACATAAGCCCCTTTATTGTATTCGTATTTTCCCCAATTCTGCGTTCCCAGATATTCCAATTTTCCAACGGATGCAGGTCGTATTTCATTCATTTTTTTTATGGTATACTCCGCTATTTCAGTCTCTGACATCGCATCAAAAAAAGCGGTTCCTTTTCCATTGACCCAACATGCTATTTGTTTTTCGGTAGGCGATGAACCTACGTTCATAACACGTTCAATGGAGGTGTCCGTCCACATATCCAAAGGAATACCATCTTCTTCCCAATAGTTTTCGGTGTGTGCCAAATGTATCTGGGTAATGTTCGTGTACACTAAGTTTTGTATGGCCTTGGCCTGATTTGCATTTAGGCCCATATTCATTTTCACATCACGTAATGTAGTAAACGGCAAAGTAGAAATCACTTTTTTTGCGCTATAGGACGAACCATCTTTACAGGTTACCTTTACGGCATTTTCTCCATCATCGATTTGGGTTACCATTTTATGGGTCAGTACGGGTTTCTTCAGAGTTTTGACTATTTTATTGATAAAAGCGATTGTCCCTCCCTTAAAATTCAGGGCTCTTTTTGAACCATTGTATTTTCCGAAAGCCCTACTGTGATGTGCGTTTATTGCCGAAGTTTTATAAACGTCATTATAATTTAGACTGATGTCCGCCACCGCAACCTCCTCTTCTGACAAGCCATTTTTCATAAGAAATTGTGCATAAGGCTCGTCCCATTTTGGACTTTGATACCATGCATCCAAACTGGGCAGGTAATCCGATTTGCCCAAGGCCATAAATTGATGCATATAGGGCTTTACCTTATCCTCAGGCCATGGATGTTGCAATTCCCCGTTCATGTAAATAGCAGTTGGTGAATTCATAAAGTCCGTAATGTCTATCATCTCCACACCGGTCTCCTTTATCAAAGGAAGTAGATTGTGGTATTTATCCCCAATACCTCTTCCGCCAACATCACGATTAATATCCGTCCTAGTGAACATTCTACCACCTAGCCGATTACTTCCTTCCAAAAGCATATAATCCTTGCCAGCTTTCTCCAATAAGTTTGCCAAGAAAAGCCCCGAAATTCCACCGCCCAGAATCAAATATTCCGTATCTGGAGCGGATTTGGCACATGAAATGGGCAACAAGCCCAAAGCAGCACCCGCCATCGCCGAATTTCGTATAAAGATTCTTCTTTTCACAACTTATATATCAAAAGTTCTTGGATCTGTTACTTCTCCCCTAATTGCCGAAGCGGCAACCACCGAAGGAGAGGTTAAATAAATTTCGGCTTTTTTACTGCCCATACGTCCTGTCATATTTCGGTTACCGGCACTCAACACAATATCACCATCCCCGGCAACACCGGTATGAATGCCTGCACAGGCCGCGCAACTAGGAGTATCAACCGCTACACCCGCTTTGACCAAGGTTTCTAAATGGCCGGCTTTTAGTGCATCCAAATACACGGTCTGACTCGCAGGAACCAAAATCATATTCACGTCACGGTGTACCTGTTTGTCCTTCATAATTTCGGCCATGATGGCAATATCTTCCAAACGCCCATTGGTACAAGTACCCACAAAAGCCTTGTTGAATTTTTTACCGATCAGCTGATCTACGGTAACCGTATCGTCCAATTTTCCAGGCAAAGCCACCGTGGGCGCCAAGTCAGAAATATCAATATCGTAAACCTGGTCATAGTGCGCATCTTCGTCACTCGTTATAAAATCCCACTTGTCCGTAGTTCTGTTCCGTAAGTATCTTTCCGTGATTTTATCCGGGGCCACTATTCCGTTTTTAGCACCTAAATCAACGGTCATATTACATAATGTCATCCTGCCCGGCATGCTCAAACTTTCAATCGCGGGGCCGGTAAATTCCAAGGCCTTGTATAGCAAATGACCGTTCCAGTGCATCATCCCCATGATGTGCAGGCTTAAATCCTTGGCCATTACCCAAGGCTGCCACGTACCGGTGATATTAAATTTTACCGATTCGGGAATTCGAAACCAGGCCTTCCCGGTAGCCATGGCCACAGCCGCATCTGTAACCCCGATAGCGTTTCCCATGGCCCCTACGGCTCCATAGGTATTGGCATGGGAATCTGTCCCTATACTTATGGTACCCGGCAGCACATGACCCTGCTCTACCATAATCTGGTGAGCGATGCCCTGTCTGCCCAAATCATAAAAATTGGTGATGTCATGTGCTTTGACAACTTCACGCCATTCATTCAACATATTCGCAAATTTCTGATTTGGGGGCGGCACCAAGTGATCCGAAACACAAATTACACGGTCTTTATCAAAAACTTCCGTTTTACCCAAAGACCTGAATTTATCAAAACAAGTTTTTCCTAAATAATCCATCGTCATCACGGTATGAATATCTGTCCATACCAACTCTCCTGGCACTACCTTCTCACGACCGCTGTTACGCGCCATTATTTTTTCTGTAATGGTCATTCCCATAATTTTTAATTATTTAGTCCAATAACTTCTTCGGTCTAAGATATTTATTTTATTTTAGTTAACAATATTAATTATTAATAAAGTTAATCATTTGGATTTCAAAAAGCGATTGTTCCCTGAAAACAAGTATGTTATCTTAAAAATAGGTAGCGTCCATTTTATTCTTAATTTAATCAACCACTTATAAAACCTGATGTTCGGCCATGTTGGTTCATTGAGTTCATCAACCTAAAAAACTATTATATTGAAAAAGCGAAGTTTTAAAGAATTCAAGTTCGGTTGGCCTGTAATACTATCGTCCACCTTTGGGATAGGCCTTGGCATGTCTCCGTTACCTTTCTATACGATTGGTGTTTTTGCCATTCCGTTGACCAAAAATTTTGGATGGGATATGGGTACCGTTATGGGGGGGATAACTGTTTTCACCATCGTAGCATTGTTTGCAAGCCCTTTGGTAGGATATGTTGCCGATAAAATTGGCGCGCGCAAAACCGCACTTTGGTCGCTTTTTCTGTTCGGTCTTAGTTTTATCGCATTCAATTTCAACACAGGTTCTACGGTGCTTTATTACAGTTTATGGGGTATTTTGGCCATTGCGGGCGCAGGTACCCTGCCCATGACCTGGACTAGGGCCATCAATAATTGGTTCAATGAAAACAGGGGATTGGCATTGGGGCTTTCGCTGCTGGGCACCGGACTTTTTGGTGCACTGGCCAAGCTATATGCTTTTTCGCTTATCAATACTGTTGGATGGAAATTGGCCTATCTTGGTGTTGGCCTACTCCCATTATTGATCGCATTGCCCCTAGCCTATTTCTTTTTTAGGGATACCGATGACCCAAAAGTTGCCGATAAAGTAGCAAAAATGCGTAAAACGGTGACCAACCCGACCAAAACCAACAAAGCGGGTATGACCGTATCCCAAGCGTTAAAAGACTGGCGATTTTGGATACTCGCTTTTTGTTTTATCCTGATATCCTTTGCTGTAGGCGGGCCTATTCCCAATCTGGAGCGGATGCTCAGCAGTAAAGGTTTTGAGGTGTCCGATGCCGTTGTACTGGCCAGCATCATTGGTTATGCCGTATTGGTGGGCAGATTGGTAGGCGGTTATCTTTTGGACCGTTTCTGGGCACCGGCCGTCGCTTTTTTCCTGCTTAGCATCCCGGCGCTCTCCTGTTATCTTTTGCAAAGTGCGGATTTAACTTATGCCAATGCCCTGATTGCAGTCATTATTTTAGGTTTTGGCGCCGGTGTGGAATATGATTTAATGGCTTATTTAGTATCGCGTTATTTTGGTATGAAAAACTATGCCGCCATTTATGGCTTTTTGTATGGTTTCTTTGCTATGGGAGCCGGATTCGGTCCAGTAATCTTTGGAAAATTCTTTGCGAACACCGGTAGTTATGACACTATTTTGGGATACGCCATGATCGCATTTATAGTAGGTTCCGTACCGCTACTATTATTGGGCAAATACCGTGAATTTCATGCAGAACCCTTGGAATCTGAAAAAGTATAGCCTATGAACATTTGTATTGTTCACGCCCATGAGAATAAAGAATCATTTTGTTCATCATTGGCAATAACCGCCAAAACCTATTTTGAAAAAGAGGGACACCAAGTAAGTATGTCCGATTTATATGCCGATAAATTTAATCCCGTAGGCGGTAAACATGATTTTATTAAGCTATCCGATGCGGATTACTACAAATACGCCAGTGAGCAACTACATGCCCATGAAACGGATAGCTTTGTTCCTGAATTGAAAAAAGAAATGCAACTTTTGCTCGAAGCGGACGTACTTATCTTTAACTTTCCGCTATGGTGGTTTGATGTGCCCGCTATTCTAAAAGGATGGATAGACCGCGTGCTTGCCTACGGATTCGCCTATGGTGGTGCGTACGGTTTTTTTGACAAGGGTAGGTTTAAAGGAAAGAAAGCGTTTTTATGTGTGACAACAGGAAGCCCTGCCGAATTTTATACTCCAAAAGGTGTACACGGAAGAACTTTATCCGATATCCTAAAAAACATTCACCAAGGGGTATTGGGTTTGGTAGGGTTTGAAGTATTACCGGACTTTGCCGCATATGGTGTCTCTAGGATCGGCGACCCGGAAAGAAAGAAAATTTTATTGGATTATAACACTTATTTAGAAAAGCACTTTGCATAAAAAAGACCTCTTGCAAGGTCTTTTTTATGTTATGGTAGCTGCTATTAATTATCCGACCTTGACTCCTGGCCGTTAGTCCTGTTCTTTGGTAAATCTTCCCAGAATTGAGGGTCAATACCATCCTGTCCGCAAACTTTACGCTCCTCGATCATAGTGACTCCATTGAATTTATCGCCCTCGGACCATTTCCAGACCCGAATACGGTGGTCGTCGTTCCCAATTAAATCAATCTGTTCAAAAAGTTTTAACCCGGGTCTGTGCTTATATTCCCAAATCAGAATAACGCTCTCCCCGCTTTCCCATGCTTTCCCGGATAATCTTGGATTTTCAAAAATCAAATTTCCATCGTCATCAAACGGACATACCCCAAAATCCAAACATTCCTTAAAACCATCGTCCCACATGTATTCATTTACTTGATGGTATTTCCTCCCTGGCAACATAGCGCAAGTTAATCTACTGTTCCATTCGTCAATCAATTTGCCATTGGCATCAATTCTTCTATACTTGCCCTCCCAAATTCCGGCATGTTTTGGAAATAATTTTAATTCTTTCATGGTATTTGGTATTAATTGATATGTTTTAAATATAGTTAATTATGTTAATCATTAACAATATTAACTATTAAATTTTTTCAAAAACATGACATTTATCATTATATGCTAAAAATAAAAATTACAAATTCCAAAGAAACCAATCTTCCAAAAGTGTTTTTACATACTTTAAAAATCTAGCAGCATCGGCACCATTAATGATCCGGTGGTCAAAACCTATGGTCAGGGGCATGCGTAAACGAGGTTCAAAATTTCCATCTCTCCAAACTGCCTCCGTCTGGCTTGCCGCAACACCCAAAATAGCCGTTTGCGGGTGATTCACTAAAGGAAAAATAGCCGAAGTCCCGATACCCCCCAAATTAGAAATCGTAAAGGTTCCCCCTTGCAGTTCTTCGGGTTTAATTTTTTTCTCTTTGACACTTTGCGAGAGCGATACCAAATCCTGGGAAATCTCCAGAATGCCTTTTTGGTCGGCATCCCTAATTATCGGCACCATTAAACCCCGGTCAGAATCTACCGCTACGCCTATGTGAATATAGTCTTTGTAAATAATTTCATTAGCATCTGTATCCAAACTGGTATTGAAAACAGGAAACTCTTCAAGGGCTTTGGCCAGCACTTTTACTAAAATACTGGTAATAGTGAGTGCACCACCTTTTGCCTTTATTTGATGTTTATGTTCCTGTCTTTTAGCCTCTAAGTCCGTAATATCTACTTTTTCCTGCAACCAAGCATGGGGAACCTGACTCCAGGTAATTGTCATGTTTTTGCTCGTAGCCTGTGCTATACTGGACATATGCTCCTTATGGATGCTCCCCCATTTGCTAAAGTCCGGTAGATCAAACTCAACCGAAGGTGTACCGTTTTTGGTCCTATTCGTATTCAAAGCCTTACTGTATTCCTTCACATCATTCACCGAAATCCTACTTCTGCCATTAGACAAAGTAACCATCGTAATATCAATACCTATCTCCCTGGCCATTTTCCGCGCCAAGGGGGAAGCCCTGAATTTTCCTTTTTTATTTGTGCTGTTCGTAGGTGTTGCTTCAGTGGTATTTGCTTGGTTTTTAACCGGAATGGGGTCTTCTGTTCTTATCGCTTTTGGCGGAACAACCTCCAATTTTTCATCCTCTCCCTGTTGCGTACTTTCAGCACTTTTCAGTTTTATGATGGGTGTGCCTTCCCCAATTTCTTCGCCAATGGCCACTAAAACTTCTTCTATGGTACCCGAGACATCGGACGGTACTTCAACCACTACCTTGTCCGTTTCTACTTCCATCAAAGTCTGCTCTGCAACAACAGTATCGCCCGACTTTACTTGTATGGAGATGACCATACCTTTCTCGATTCCCTCACCCAACGAGGGTAATTTCAAGGTGTTGGAAACTAGAGGCTTTTGGGCGACTTTCGGTAATGTTTTATTTTCTACTTTTGAATCTTTTATGAGCGTCCTGACCGCTGCTTCCTCTTCAGCAGAAATGGCAACGGGTTTTTGTTCTTTTTCCGCAGTTTCATCGGATGAGAGTTTTAGTATTGGGGTGCCTTCTGCAATTTCATCACCCGTATTCACAAGAATTTCAGTAACGGTGCCAGCAGCATCAGCAGGTACCTCAACCACCACTTTATCCGTTTCCACTTCCATCAAGGTTTGCTCCGTTGCGATGGTATCGCCAACTTTCACGGAAATGGATATGATGGTTCCTTTTTCTATGCCTTCGCCCAATGACGGTAATTTAAGCTCGGTCATGTTTTCTTCTCTTTTAGCATTACACTTCTGCCGGGTTCATTTTCATCAGGTCAATGTTTTGGGCCTTGATAAAGTCCTTTACCTCTTTCACCGATACAGAACCGTCTTCATGCAATAATTGCAAGGCACCCAACACAATGTATTTGGCGCTTATCTCAAAATAGTTTCGTAAATCGGACCTTCCTTCGCTTAACCCATAGCCATCGGTTCCTAAAACATGATAGCGTTCCGGCATCCATTTGGAGATGCCCATACCCAACTGTTTCACATAATCCGATGCGGAAACGAATACCCCGGTTTCCTTTTCCAACAGGGTCTCCAGGTAATTTTTTGGTTTTTTTGCGGCCGTGGAGAGTAGTTTCTCTCGTTCTACCGCTAACGCGTCCCGTTGTAATTCGGTATAACTTGTCACGCTCCAGATATCCGTGGAAATACCCATATCCTCCAGCATCTTTTTGGCTTCGATAACCTGCATCATAATAGAACCGCTCCCCATTAAATGCACCTTTCTGTCTTTGGTAATTTTTTTGCTGGATTTCTGATAGCGATACATTCCTTTAATTATACCATTGGTAACTTCCTCCGGCATAAGGGGCATGGCATAATTTTCATTGGTTACCGTGATGTAGTAAAAAATCTTCTCCTGAAGTTCATACATACGATAGATACCGTCTTTTATGATGACCGCCAGTTCATAGGCAAAAGTAGGATCGTAACTTTTCATATTGGGAACGATGCTAGACAGTACGTGAGAGTGCCCATCTTGATGCTGTACGCCCTCGCCGTTCAGGGTTGTTCTACCGGAAGTACCTCCGATCAAAAACCCTTTCACCATCATGTCGCCGCAGGCCCAGATCATATCACCGACTCGCTGAAAACCAAAAATGGAGTAGAAAATATAGAACGGAATCATGGGCAGGCCGTGTAACGAGTAAGCCGAACCTGCTGCCATAAATGACGCTAGAGCTCCCGCTTCACAAATACCTTCCTGGAGAATTTGCCCGTCCGTACTCTCTCGATAATATGAAATACTTCCCGTATCTACAGGTTGATACAACTGCCCTTTGGGTTGGTATATTCCTGCATGACGGAAAAGGCCGTCCATTCCAAACGTTCTTGCTTCATCTGGGATAATCGGAACTATGTAGTCCTTTACACCATCATGCCTCAGCAGTTTGGAAATGATACGTACCAAAACCATGGTAGTGGATACCTCACGGTCATCCGTACCCGCATAAAACTCATCAAAGAGTGAATCATCAGGCGTTTGAATGGGTTTGCTTTCGTCTTTACGTTCGGGAATATAACCGCCCAGTTGCTCCCGTCTTTGGCGCATGTACTGCATTTCTGGGCTATTGTCCGCAGGTTTATAGAATTTTGCCTGTTTCGCCTCTTCTTCGCTCAATGGAATCCCAAATCGTTTTGCGGCTTCAATTCGTTCCTCGGCATTCATATTCTTTTTCTGGTGCGTGGTATTTTTTCCTTCACCGGAACTGCCCATACCATAGCCTTTTAGCGTTTTCATCAAGATAACACTCGGTTTACCATTGGGCCTTGCCGCTTTCTCGAATGCGGCAAAAATCTTTTTGTAATCATGGCCTCCCCTACGAATGGTCCGTATTTCCTCATCGGAAAGGGATTGCATCAGTTTTTCCAGCTCTGGATTATCCTTCACCCAGTGTTCACGGACCTTATCCCCTGGAAGCACGGAATACAATTGATAATCACCGTCCAGTGCCTTGTTCATACGGTCCACTAAAATCCCCTTATCGTCACGTGCCAGTAGCGCATCCCACTCACTGCCCCAAATAACCTTGGTCACGTTCCATCCGGCGCCCAAAAAGCTACGCTCCAATTCTTGGATAATTTTTCCATTACCGCGGACGGGACCATCCAGGCGCTGTAGATTACAGTTCACGACCAAAACAAAATTGTCCAGTTGTTCCCTAGAGGCAATGTTCAACGTTCCCAATGTCTCTGGTTCATCCATTTCACCATCGCCTACAAAGGCCCAAATCAACCCTCCTTTTTTAGGTTTTAACCCTCTGTTTTCCAAATATTTTTGAAATCTGGCCTGATAGATGGAGCTTACACCTATCAATCCCATGGAGGCCGATGGAATCTCCCAAAAATCGGGCATTCTCCGCGGATGCGGATACGAAGGTAAACCGCCTTCGGGCTGTAACTCCCGCCTAAAATTTTTAAGCTGTTTTTCTGATATTCTTCCCTCTAAAAACGCACGCGCATAGACTCCTGGTGCGGCATGTGGTTGAAAGGAAACCAAATCGCCCCCGTATTCCTCCGATTGTTTTCTAAAAATATGGTTTTGCCCTACCTCGTACATGCTCGCCGCAGAAGCGTAGGTCGCAATATGTCCGCCTACCCCTTCTCCGCTATCATAGCCTTGTAAAACCATGGCCATGGCGTTCCAACGATTAATGTTTTCGATTTTTTTCTCCATTACCGTATCGCCCGGATAAGGTGGCTGGTCTTTGGCATTGATGGTATTTATATAGGGAGAGTTGAGCGCTTCTCCCGCAAGTCTTACTCCTTTTCGCTGTGCGAACGAACGCAGTTCGTGTATTAATTGGGTGGTTTTGGCATCGCCTTGATCGTTAATAAATTCTTCTAACGAGGCAATCCATTCGGTTAATTCCAATTGCCAATCTGAATCGGTCTTTTGAGCTGTATCATTCATAACAATCAAACTATCTTTACTATAGTTGAAGAAAATTCCATTTAGGAAAGAAATCAAATATAAATAAAATAGTTAACAATATTAATTATTAATTATATTAACTATATTTAGGATGTGAAATTTTAACGAATGTTTGTACCGATTAAAAAATACTTCTTAAGCGCGATTATGTTGACAGCTACGCTCCTTGTTAGTTGTTCAACGGACGAGCCGCTCAGTGGAACGATTATTAAAAATGTTACCGTAATCGATGCGCAAAATGGTAGCAGAAAAGCGCAAACTGTTCAAATTAAAGGGAATATCATTTCCAAGGTTTTTAGCGCGCAAGAAGCTGTTGTCATTAGCAAAGAAGCCCAAATTATTGACGGAACTGGTAAATTTCTGATTCCCGGTCTGTGGGACACCCACGTACATTTGACCTATAATAGGGACCTGGCCCCCGCTATGTTCGACCTATTTTTGGTCCACGGTATTACCAGTATCCGTGATACCGGTGGAGAATTGCACTTAACGGTCCCGTTGAAAAAAGCGGCGGACAAAGACCCGAAAAATACGCCTAGAGTAAAAATTACCGGTCCCTTGCTCGATGGGCAACCCACCGTGTATACCGGTAATGGCAGTTTTCCAAAACTTGGTGTTACCGTGGCCAATTATAAAACAGCAAAAAATCAAGTTTCAAGGCTCCACGAAGCCGGTGTAGATGTACTAAAACTCTACGAAATGCTCTCGCCAGACGTTTTTATGCATATTATGAAAATGGCAGATAGCCTTCAAATACCCGTTACAGGGCATGTGCCCTTAAGTTTGGATGCTCTTGATGTTGCCGAGGCCGGCATCCGAAGCATGGAACATTTAAGGAATTTGGAATTGGCCTTCAGCAAAAACTGGGATAGTCTTCTACAGGTCCGTAGGGCGCTATTGCAAGAGGGGAGGAATGAATCCGGTTTTAAACTGAGGACCCAAATACACGATGCCCAGCGCAATTATGCCCTTAATAACGAAGATGCGGAAAGAAAGGCATTGGTGCTTAAAAAACTGGCCGATAACCATGTTTGGCAAGTACCCACCCTCACCATTATGACGGTCGCTTCTTCCCGGTTTTTTGGTTCGGAGGAATGGAGAACTTCTTTTGAGCTACTGCCAGATTCCGTTTTCACGGGTTGGAATGTACGTTTATCGCGCTATCTGAAATCTCCAAAAAGCGAAGCCTTTGATACGTATGCCAAATGGATGTTCAAAATGATCATGACTTTAAAGGCTGCCGATGTGAAAATGATGGCAGGGACCGATGCGCCTATCTTTTTTTTGACCCCGGGCCATAGCCTTCATAAAGAACTGGAACTCTTGGTACAGGGAGGGCTTACACCGTTGGAAGCCCTGGATGCCGCTACCCTACAGCCTGCAAAATATTTTAAGATGGAAAATGAACTAGGGCGCATTGAAGAAGGTATGATGGCAGATTTGGTTTTGTTGAATGCCAACCCCTTAAAAAATATCAAAAATACCAAAGAGATCGAAGCCGTAATACGAGACGGAAAGCTTCATGATAAAAATGATTTGAACCGTTTACGTCAAAAGCTCAAAACAGCTAATTAGAATCCTATGCTCACGACCGCCATCAAAGAAATAGAAAAAGGATATGTTCAAGGCCCGTTTGGAAAATTGCATTATTGGACCATTGGTTCCGGGGAAGCGTTTTTTCTAATCCATCAATCTTCCTCCTCTTCGGAAGAGTATGCGGGGCTCGTTCCTTATTTAAAAGATCGTTATCAATTAATTTCTTTTGACTGGCCGGGCCACGGTAATTCCGATGATCCAGCCTTTGAATTGGGCGTAGAAGAATATACCAAAGCCGCAATAACCGTTCTAGATCATTTAAAAATTGAAAAGTGCCACATTTTAGGACATCATGGAGGTGCATTATTAGCGATGAATATTGCACACCTACAAGCCCATCGTGTTTCAAAAATTATATTTTCCGGAACAAGTGGACCCAAGACCAAACAAGAGTCCGAAGCCTTTAAAAAGAATCTTCCCATAAAAAGGCACCATGAGCTAGAAAAAGATGGTTCCAGTTTACTGTCCACTTGGAAACGTTTTGTTCAATACCTACCCAATAGCGGGACCATGGATGTGCTTATCCCTTTTTTGAACACTATGTGGTCCAAACTAAGACCTTATGATGCCCATTACGGGGTTTTAGGATGGAATCGAAATCCGGCTTTGCAAAGCTTAAAATGTCCTGTACTTCTTATTCAAGGCGAAAATGACACCTTTGTAAGTCGGCAGGAAAAACTATTGGAGCTTATTCCGAATAGTGAACGGGTAACAATCCCCAAAGGTGGCGCATTCCTATTTTATGAGCTACCTGAAAAATGCACAGAGGTCATTCGCGATTTTCTACAGTAATTCAGTCTGAAGTAAGACCATTGTAACTGATAAAATATTTTGCCTCACCCGGAACTATTAAGTTTAAAATGTATACGAGTTTCGGGTCATAAAAATCATAAACTACTAGCGGACAGCTTTTTTATTTAAAATCCTGCGAAGAAAGCGTGTGAAAAACGTGAATTAACGGAACTGTTAAAAAGAACGACAAATGGAACTGGAAACTAAATAGTCAGTTTCTTAAATATGTCGTTTCCTAAAACGGCGGCTTAATATGAAACTTTTCCACAGCCAATCACACCAAAGTTAGATTGAACCATCGTCATAAGTGGTATAAACTGCATATGTGGTTTATACATTATATTTGATTATAATCAACATATATTTATTATACACACGTTGTGCCCAATTAGAACCGAATGAATAGACTAACAAGAATAACAGCAATTTTAATGCAGTTACAATCCAAAAAAATAGTGACGGCTAAAGAAATTGCTGAACGTTTTGAAATTAGTCTAAGAACAGTATACAGAGATGTTAAAACATTACAAGACGCTGGAGTTCCAATTAGCTCAGAAAATGGAGTTGGTTACTTTATAGTTGATGGTTATCGGTTGCCACCGATATCTTTAACTGAAGAAGAAGCGAACAGTTTAATTATATCCGAGACATTCATTAAAAAACAAGGAGATAAATCACTATCTAAGAATTTCAATTCATTACTCATCAAAATAAAATCAACGCTCAAAAATTTTCAGAAAGAAAATGTGGAATTGCTTTCGTCAAGAACCTTAAACTTTCACAAAGGTGACATCATTGAAAGTAATTGGCTTTCAGATATTCAGAATGCTATTTCTTCAAAAACTCAAGCTTCCATCACTTATAATTCGTTGTATAAAGAAGAACTTACCAAACGAAATATTGAACCACAAGCTGTTTATTTTACCAATAATGTATGGATTGTTATTGCTTTTTGCCACCTGCGAGATGAATTGAGGGAATTTAGGTTAGATAGAATCTCTCATTTAAATAATACTCTAATACCATTTGAAAAGCTAAAACACTTCAATCTTCAAGAATATTTTGAAAGTTTCCAAGCATAGTTGACATAGGGCTGTCACCGACCTATTTTACTTTTGACTTATGAAAAATTTAATCATTGGACTAATAGTCTTGACTGTATTCAGTTGTAAACAGTCAGACACAAAGAAAAGTAATATGGAACAAGTAACAATCATTGAAATGGTGATGTGGAAATCAGTAGACGGAATAAATCCTAAAGAAGCCAAAGAATCAATTACAAAACTAAATGACTTTGTAAGTGAACAACCTGGATTTATTTCAAGAAAAACGGCATTAGCGGAAGACGGAAGATTTTTAGATATTGTTTACTGGACTGA
The DNA here is from genome assembly GCF_047345745.1 of Maribacter algae. Lineage (NCBI taxonomy): Bacteria > Pseudomonadati > Bacteroidota > Flavobacteriia > Flavobacteriales > Flavobacteriaceae > Maribacter > Maribacter algae. The sequence continues at coordinate 1,223,240 of NZ_JBLFES010000001.1, read as the reverse complement.
TTTAAAGTCGGCAAAAAATGCATCTGAAAAAGCTATGAAAGCGAAAGAATTAATTCCGATTTTTAGCACGATTGATCAAAAAGAATTTATATTTCAGCATTTTGAAATATTCAATAAACTAGAAAAATAACTGGGCACAACGTCGCGCTATACCAGATCTCAAAATCCGTAGGATAAGGGACTCTTTTGCCAATATCGCCGCTACAGCTCGATTACTCGACATATCAAAACGCTACCTGCCCGTCCGGTAGGCGGGTATGCAATCCGGTACGGCGAATTTCACTCCCAATACCGCAAAACCCCACAAGGCAACGTCCGCTCGCGCGGACTCCTTGACGAACAATGACATGTGATTGCACGGAAGCCCGATTCACTAATCATTGTTGAACGGATTTTGCTATATTTCCGTGAAATTCGCCGGACTCCACATAGTGCGGCATTGGCGATAATTATAAAAAGAGGATATCCGATTAATAAATGTCTGAAAATAAAAAATCTACATTAAGTTTTTTAAAAGAATCTATACCAATAGTCTATATTATTTTAGTTTGTTTTGGCTACTTTGATAAAAGCCTATATTACGATAAATTCGGAGTTGATATTTTATATTACCTAACAGTACAAGAACTAGCTTTTTCCTTTATACCAGTAGGTTCTGCAATTATTGTAACGTTGCTTTTCATGATTATAATATCAGCTCCAATGGTTGTATTCGGGAGTAATGAGGATATTGATTCAGAGATGGAAATGGACAGGTTTAATCCCTATCAGGGAATTAATAAAATCAAACACGCTACATTCAAAAAAATCTCAAAACACACTTACTGGATAATTTCAATAGCCACAAGTCTATATTTGAATTTAATACCTATACTTCTTGTTGCATACTTTGCAATATTTAGAAAAATCGGCAAGTCTTTACCAAACTCAAAAATGATAGTATTATTAATGATTATTTGGGGTATAATATTTCTTTTAAAATTTAAACTTTATCAACACTCTAAAAATAAAAAGAACCCCAAGGTTATACTATTTGTATATTTCATCTTAATGATTGTAGCATTTATAGTTTATTCAGATATAAATTTAAAACGTGCAGAGAGAATTAGAAATGGAGATGCTGACTATTCTATTAATTTAATAAATGATAAAAAAGAGATAAAGACCACTAAAGAATTGATTTTCTTTGGTCAAACCAATGACTTTATTTTCTTAAGAAATACCAACACTAACGAAAACAGAATTTTAAATAAAAGTGATTTTAACGAGCTGATAATCAAGAAATTGAAAAATAATACCTATAGCAAATAGAGCGGTAAATACTTTATCTAAAGGCTTGGGCGTGTTTATTAAGTCCGCCAAATCTTTTGGATTTGGCAAGTAAAAAAGAAAAAATAATTACAAAACAAAAAGCTTTGCTCGTAGACCAGACGGAAACGGAAAGTTTACTTGACTCCGCACTACGTTTAGCCAAACCGTCAGAAAACCATCGATATTGCTGTCTGAATTTTTTTCTACTAAAAAATAGGAACGTAATTATTGTGTTATTCGATTCAAATTATGAAAGGCATAATTGGCCGCCGTTGAAATAACGGAATCTGTCTCCTTATCGGTGATTTTATCGCGATAGGCAAAAACATCCTCACTCAACATTACTTCGTAATTAAACGTCTTTGTCCCAAGGGTGCAATCCTTTCCATTCATCTTCATGTTGTATTTACCATCTACTTGTTTAACCAAAAGATCACAGATATCCGGATAGGAACTTATTTCCTCTACGGAAAGACTATCCAGCATAGAAGGATTTTTCCAGGCCCCTAAGTATTTTTTCTTATCCTTAAATGGCCACATTTTCACCTGGATTACGCTGTCCTTTTCATAAATGGTATAAATACGTTGCCTATATATAGCGTCCGGTTGATGGTCCCTGTATTCCTCAACATACAATACATGTTCGGCAATTTCCGGTTTGTCCAATTTAATGTAGTGCGATTCTACATTTAAATATCCATTTTCACCGGAATCATCCAATCGCCATACAGCTTCCCCGTTAGCTTCCGCCGTTGCACATTGTTTGTCATTGTTATATTTACCCGGCCACATGCGCATGATTTCATCAATTTGTTCATCAAGAGTAAGTTTCTCGCTTACTTGGGTTTCCGTCTTCCCTACTTCTTTTGCTTTTTCTTTACACCCGGAAATAACCAGTACCAAAGCGATAGAAAAAGCTACAGTGATTTTTTTTATAAAAGTTCCCATAGTATCAATTTCATTTAGATTAAATTCATTATCTCCAAAGCGGCACGTTCCCCAGATTCCATGGCACCTTCCATACCTCTGGCCAAAACCGCTGTATGCTCCCCGGCAAAATGAATACGACCATTTGGTTTTGCTATTTCCTTAGAAAACTCCGTTATCTCACCCGGTTTCCAATACGCATAGGCACCCCCGGCATAGGGATTGCTTACCCAAGTCCAATAGTGGACATATTTCAATGCTCCCTTTAAGCTTGGCCGCATATCCTCCAGAGTTTTGGTCACCGCGGCAATGGCATCCTGTTGTTTCATTTTATCAACGGACAGCGCAACATGACTATTGAGATAAGCTACGCAACTGGTTACTCTGTCCGGGTCGGTACTATCATTCTTCAAGGCCATAAAACGCCCCGCTAAATTATCGCACCACATGCTGGGCGGCAGTCCATCTTCTTCCCAATATTTTTTGGTAGGTACAAAGTGTATTTGAACACATGGGGTGTACGATAAATTTTGAAAGGCTTTTCCCTGTTTCCCTTCTGGAGAAGGAGACATTTTTATTCTGCGCAATGCAGAAACCGGCAGCGTACATAGTATGTAAGGTGCCCTCAATTTTTTATCGTCCGTTAGCGTAACAGTGGCCCCGTCAGCCTCAGAAACTATCGATTTCACAGGGGATTCCAATAAAATATCCTGTTTAAAGGCCTGTGCCATAGCTTCGGGGATTCGCTGATTCCCACCTACGGCCGCACCTCCTTTACCGGATGAAGCCGCTTGTTGTGTAATAAAATTCAAAATCTGGAAATACACTAATACCGATATGCTTTTCGCATCCGCCCCATAACTTGAATTGGTTGAGACCGCTAACTTGATAGCCTCATCGGAGAAACCATTTTCCTTCAATATTTTATAGACCGATCTGTCCCATTTGGCATACTCCGGATTTTGCCATGCGGTCAAATCGTTTTTCGGCAAAGGATTTAATTTACTGTAAACGGCCCAAGCGGGTGACGTGGGCGAGCCTTCCCTAAATCCTTCAGGCATTGGATTGGCAGTATGGGTGCTCCAATCTTTTGGTAGAATAAGGTCATTTTTGACCACGTACAATAGCTCTCCTTTTCTGGGCTCTGTTCTAGGTCTATAAGGCCCTATTTCAACACCATACTTTTGTGCAGCATCCAATAACCGGGCATACCCTCCACCTATACCATTGGCTCCTAATTCAGGATGGCCAGGCACATCACTTTCTTTTGCGGTATGCACCCTTCCGCCAAACCTATCGGTCGCTTCAACAACCATGACCTTATACCCAGTATTTTCCAAGGTAAGTGCTGCATTTAATCCAGATAGTCCGGCACCTACAATGATTACATCGGCATCAAAAGATTTTTTACCACCGCTTACACAAGATTTCAATCCAAAATAAAATGGCGCTGCAGCAACTGCAAGACTTGTTTTCCGAAGCATCTCACGACGATTCATACTTTTTATCCGGGTCTTATCCTGTTCCTTTTTCATTCTTCTTCCCATTCTAATGGTTCACTAAATATACTTGGTTGCTTTTCTTCCGTTGTTTTTACAAAAGCTTCGGGTAAATCACTCATATCGTAGAAGGTCTGCCCACTGGAAGTCCAAATCATATGTCCAGGAGTGCCAGCCATATTCAATAACGATAGCCATGAGGTCTGACTGGTCCAATGGTAATCTGATGGAATATGCGTGAATGAACGGTTCCCTAGGTAAGCCATGTCAAAATCATAGGTATCCAAGGTCATTTCAATTCGCCATGTCTGCGATCTGCCCTCAAACCATTTGGTAAAAGCATGCCTTGTAACATGCATACGATTTCCAATTTCTGTAAACTCTAAATTTAAAGGTGCTCTAATTGCTGTGCTCTCCATTTTAAAATTAGCATCTACTTCGGGGCCATTTGGAGTCATAACGCCACCCCTAATGCCCGCTCTAAAGGGAGGTACTTCTATTTCTTCCCCTGTGTAAGGGTTGGTCATTTTATCCAAGAATTCCCCTGTATTAGGATCTTGGTACAACAACCAACCTTTGGACTTGGTTTCAATATTGCCATTATCCAATTGTCGCATTATTTTCATACCACAACCTGAGTATTTAAAGATCTCTTTTCCAAAAACATTTAAACTGTCGGGTCTGTCGGTGCGAATACCAAAAACACGACCTTCCGAATAGGAATATGTTTTTTTTCCGGAAATATCCCCTTGTAACTTTTGAAAGATTAGAAGTTGGTCCATTGGATCCTCTAAATCGTAGTCCAAATTCACCTTCTCATCTAAAGGAGTTTCTGGCGGAGTACTTTCCATACTTTTCTCTTTGCAACTCAAAGAAATCGCAATAAGAATCAACGGTAAGCATATGCTAAGAGATGTCTTCATGTTACCTATAATTAAATTTTTTGGACAATTCCACTTATTGAACTTATTTAGACTTTTTCAATTGGCTAAAAATTGCACTTTTTCACCCGATTTTTATCTTTTTCTGCTTTCGTAGCCCTGCTATGCAACTGGAAAAAGCTTTCGATCGGTTAAAGAATGTATGATTCCTGCCTCGCCGGCAGGCAGGTTCGCTTTAACACAAAAAGTCTGAATGAGTTCATTAAAAGTAATTAATTATATTAATAGTTAATTAAATTAACTATTATTTTTCTAAATTGGATGAATATTGAGCTTATATATCCAAAATACTCATAAAGAAGTATTCGTTATTTAAAAATCAGCGTTTGGAAAAATCAATTAATACAAACAAATGAAAATCTTTAGAAAGAACTATAGTGTAATCTATCTGATCAGCGGCCTTTTGTTGATTGTATCATGCGGCGAAGGAAAAAATAAAAAAGAGGGCTCAAGTATCAAAGAGCCGAAGATCGAAAAATTAAAAAAAGAAGCTGCCCAGAAATTATCGACAGGTGCCAGAGCTTTTATTCAGTGTGCTGCTTGTCACAACCTAAAAAAGGGGGAGCCTAATAAAGTTGGTCCTAATCTTTATGGGATTTTTGGACGTCCCGCCGGTTCCTTGGAAAATTTCAATTATTCCGAAGCACTAAAAAACTCCGGAATTGTTTGGGACGAAGACAACATTCGTAATTGGCTTGCAAAACCAACCGAATTCGTGCCCGGAACCACTATGGCATTTATTGGAATCAATGATAAAAAACAACAGAATGCCCTGATTGATTATTTAAAGGAAGAAACTAAATAACCTCTTTCTTCAACAAAATAGAATGGTATTTTTCCGTATCGTTATAAATCATCTTCCCCAACCGGCACCGGCCTCCCCTTTTTGTAATGCGCGAACCTCAGCTACATCTTTTGGTGGATTCAACCATTTGGGTTTATCCGCTTTGGCCCAAGCCAAAAGCTTTTCAGGGAATTCATCATGACGCTCCACCCTCCAGGAATGCAATTGTATAATGGCTTTCTTATCCGGCATTCCCGCCCATGGCGGTAAGGCACCATAGCGTTGCCAAGCCATCTGGTGTGGTTCGTCCACACTTCCCTCCGGTTGAATAAAGAAGTCATAGTTCTCCCAAGCCTGATATTGCTTTCCCGTAGGTAGCGGAAAATCCAAATATACCTGCGCATTATAGATATAACCGCTCCCCATTTTACGATATGGAATACCATCCTTGGATTCGATTATCTGAACCCGTTCCCCAACTCCCTGCTCCACATCACCATATATTCTATCGTTCTCTAATCGGTAAGTAATCATTTGATAAGGATAGGCAATAGGCTCTACTTCTTGTCCATTATATTCTTTTAACACTTCGCCACTTTCCGGATCTGTATAGGCAAATGTCTTTCGGGTAAGGTGTATTACCTTACCATCGGCCTCATCTGGCCAAATAACGGTAGAACTATCAAAGCCGATCATCCCGAACAACTTTTTTCCTGACGGATATTCATAAACAGCGCCATCGGCCACCCAATGTACGGACTCTCCGGTACCGGCACGCGCGTCTACCCAATTTTTCAAAACTTCCGGTGCATTTTGGTAGGACGCTTTTTCTGCCCAAGGGTGTTGTCTCTCATCAGAGACTGTCATATTCTCCCCTAAATTATTCTGATTGTTCTCTTTACATCCTATTAAGGACAATCCCAAAAACACTATCGTTATACAATTAAAACCCATCATTTTCATAAGTCAATCTTTATGTGTTAGCTCTTTTAATCCTCTTTTCAAATATAGTTAATAACATTAACTAATTTATGTTGCTTTTCTCAAAATATAATGTAAATGAATAGTCGAGCTTCAATCAATCCTATAAAAAACACACTAAAAAATCCAATATTATAGAGCTCTGTGCTTGTCTTGACATATGAGAAAAAGGCTTACATTTTCTCCTATAATGAAAATTTAACTGGATTTCATTAGAAAATTGAAAAAAATAGTTAATTATGTTAACCATTAATGTAATTAATTATTATATTCGGAAAGTATTTATCTTCTTTTTAAAGATTCTACATGTTAAAATAACTGATTACCAATTAACTAAAACATTTTTAACGAAATAGAAAACCAATAACTAAAACTTAGAACTAATGAAAAAAATCTTAAATTTTATTTGCTTATTCAGTTTTTTACTGGTGTCGGCAGGGGTTTTTGCCCAAAATACGGTTACAGGTACTGTATCCGATGAAAACAACTTGCCAATCTTAGGAGCAACGGTACAAGTACAGGGTACAAACAAAGGTGTTGTCACCGATGAAAACGGAGCTTATAGCATAGAAGCTAATCAGGGTGATATATTGGTATTTTCATATATTGGCTTTAAGAACACAAAAAAAGAGGTTAATGGTAACGTAGTAAACATCTCTATGCAACCTGAACTTAGTTTGTTGGATGAGGTCGTAGTTTCCTCCACGAGAAAACCCGTTCGAAAACTACAAGCTACTACAGCTATTAACAACATCGGCTCTGAGGAGTTAGCGACCTTAAAGGCAGAATCATTTACTGAAGCTATACAGAACACGCCCGGTGTAATCATAGATGAGACCCAAGGTAGAAAAGGTGGTTTTAACATCAGGGGTTTTCCTGGTGGATCTATCTATTCAACGACCCTAATAGATGGGTTGCCCGTATCTGCTGTAGCTTCCCAATCCGGTAGTCAACAAGAATTTTTTGGCATAGACCAGAATATACAAAACATAGAGGTAGTACGTGGTGCCGCCGCCACGTTATTCGGTAGGGCCGCTGCCGCCGGTGCTATCAATATTATTTCAAAAACGGGTGGTACCGAACATCATGGCAACTTTCAAATTACAAAATACAGCAATAATTCGCGAGAAGGCCATCAGTTTGAAGGTGAAGTAGATTTTAGGGCCGATTTTAATTTTAACGGACCCATCTCAGAAAAACTACGTTATAATATAGGAGGTTATGTACTTGAAGATTCAGGTGTAAAAGAGCAGTTTGCAAAGGATAGAGGTTCACAAGTTAGAGCAAATTTTGACTATTTAATCTCTGAAACATCCTCTATACGTTTATATGGAAGTGTTTTCAATAACCAATTCCAAAACATTACAGATTCGCCTTGGGATTTGGAAAATGGTCGAATTCTAGAAGGATGGCACCCGGCGAACACTTTCTTCAATGACGCCAGACCATTAGATAGGGCCTTTGGTGTTCTAAACGTTCGTCAGGGTTTTTTCAATACAACTCCAGCTACTCAAGCAGACGGTTCATCAATTACAGATGCTCCCGGTGCCAACAGAGAGGTGACCAAAGGAGGAAACGTTGGTGTTGACTTCAATATCGATTTAGGCGGTGGATGGTTTTGGAGTGAGCGCTTTAGATATAATAACTTTGTTTACGAAGACATCAATGAGTTCAATTTTTCAACCTTTTACGAAGCAGACGACACGGTCAGCCGCTTTAACGGACAGGCCTTTAATCAAAACGTGGAGTTGATTACCGAACATAGGATTTCAAAACAAATAAAAGGCGAAAAAGCTGAGCACAATATTAGTGGCGGTCTGTATTACAGTACCGCGGAAAGAGATCGTTTAGGACTTAACTTTGTTTATGGGTCTAGCGTGGATTTTAGAAATCCAGATGTTGGTCCTTCGTTCGGGTTTAGTACAGGTTCCTTTGGATTCCCACAGCCCGCACCAACTTCCTATATATCAAACACATCATCTAACCGTGGTGAATCGGCCACTGGAATATTCATCGGAGATGAAATGGTTTTCAATGAAAAATTGAGCGTAAACGTTGCTTTTCGTTATGACTGGTTAAAATCACGTTTTGATACCAACCCTGAAGAAATCCCAAATTCTGGAATAGATTTTGATCCTAGTGACGATGTTGTAGAAAACGAACTAAAATTCAACGATTTCTCCTATTCCCTAGGTGCGAACTATTTGATTGGACAATCTTCCGCAATTTATGCCAACTATGTCAGGGCGTTTTCCCTACCGGGATCTATAAATGCGACCAGTATCGTTCCAGAGGATAACGAAGTGGTCAATAATCTTGAAATAGGATATAGAGCCGGTTTAGGCGACTTAACGTTGGATTTTACCTTCTTCAACACAAAAATAGATAATAGAATTGCTACAGTTTTTGATGGCAATCTAGGAGAATTCGTAGAGAGACCTGCTGGTTCTAACAAAATACTGGGGGGAGAGTTTGCCGCTACCTTTACGCCCAAAAGTATTAAAGGATTGATCGTACGTGGTGCACTCACGCTGCAAGATTCGCAATACGAGGATTTCTTTGTTCCGTTGACTACTGTAGATACAGATGGAGATAGAATACCGGACGCTACTACAGTGGATCAAAACGGTGATTTATTTGGCCTTAACCTTGTTGGAAGCGGAGTAAATGCGGGTATTAACTTGAATGGACTAAAAGCACAAAATAGACCCAATGCCATATATAATATTAATATAGGCTATAACGCGGACAGATGGGGAGCTGATTTTGGCGGTTTCACATATTCAGGAGGTTTTGCAGATGCATTGAACCTTTTTGAATTGCCCAATATTTCCGAATACAACTTTGGCGCCTATTATGCCTTTCCACTTGGTACAGATGAGTTGAGGTTTAGTATGCGTATCAAGAATCTTTTTGATGGGGCCAATGCAAGGCAACTTGTGGTCGGCGGTCAAAATACGGATGCCCCACTGATTGAAAGACAGGCTAATCCCACTAGCGAAGGGCGTTTGACTACTGCCGTATTCCAAAACCCGAAAAGGGTATTATTTACGGTAGGGTACAGATTTTAAAGTCAAGTTTGAGTTAGTTTAAGTAGTAGGCATCACTTTATAGTGGTGCCTTTTTTTATCGGATAAATACTAAAAAAAGTAAAATGAAAAAGTCTAAAATGTTTATGCTCATTGTTCTGATATATTGTCAAACTATTTTTGCCTCTAGTGTTTTTTACGGAAAAGTATTGGATACGACCGAACAGGAACGTAGCTACACCGTTATGGAACGTGAATTGGAATACTTGATGAACATCATGCCCGGCGAATATGACAATGTAGAACAATTGGATTTTGATTCCTATTATGCAAAAAAAGAAGGGGAACTAGGAAGACATCTGCGTTTTCACGCTATCGTTGAAAGAATTGATGTTCCCGCTCTAGGTGAACATGTTATTTATACGGAAGCTTATGTTGATAATGACCTTAACAAGGTATTCGGGCAAAGTATCTATATTTTTAGTACCGATGAGGAAGCAAAACGAATCAAGGCCAGGCGTTTTAATCTTAGAGAAGCGAATCCGCAAAGGGCACTAGAAAATAAGGGCATGGATTTTCTTAAAAGCCTAACTCCTGATGACAACAGATTGAACGAACGTTGTGAGCTTATTTTTGAAAGGGTCGGCGATGAATTTGTGGGTAAATCGCCATCCTTAGCTTGCCATAAAGATATGGCCCGTAACGGAATAGTGATGCATTTTGAGATGCGGATCAGAGAAAATCTTTTTGCATTCAAGCTACCAAGATATGATGTCAATAAAGAAGAACTGTTGCCCGATAATCAACAAACCTCATGGTATATGCTCGAAAAAGCACGATGTTTTGCCTGTATGATAGATTTCCCAAAAGAGGAAAGAGGCAGACCTACGGTAACCAAGCATTATATCACCATTCACGATCAAGGCGGTAAATTTGAATTCGATTATGATGATGGCAGGCATATGGTTTTGGGTATGCGAAACACTTGGTCATTGGGGATGCAACGGGAAACCTTTGTTATCTTTATTCAGGAAGGAGATGAGAAAGGAAAAACCCTGATTTACTCTTGGGGAGAACCTGGTGCAGATCGTATAGGATTCAACCCCGGGTGGATCCGAGTACAATGCGATTTAAATACTCCTAAAAATGTTGCATTCCAAAAAAGGCTTCGTCCCGGGTCATAACTAAATCCAGCATACCCTATGCGATATGGCAATAACTTGAGGTGGTACATCGCCGGAACCATTTTTTTGGCCACCACCATTAACTATATTGATCGGCAGGCTTTATCTGTAGCCGCGCCCGTAATCCGTAAAGATTTAGGACTTAACAACGAGCAATATGGTTGGATCGTTAGTGCTTTTCTCCTCGCGTACGCCATTATGCAAGTTGTATCCGGAAGATTAATAGACAAAGTAGGCACCAAAAAAGGATTCGGCATTGCGGTAATATGGTGGTCCATTGCAAATATCCTCCATGCATTTGGCAGAGGGCTTTTTAGCCTTGGTGCATTTCGTTTTTTATTGGGCATTGGGGAAGCGGGAAATTATCCTGCGGCCATGAAGGCCGTATCGGAATGGTTTCCCAAAAAGGAGCGTAGCAAAGCGGTGGGCATTCTAAATATGGGGCCGGGCATGGGTGCCATTATCGCCCCGCCTTTAATGGCATGGTTGATACTATCATTTGGTTGGAAAATGGCTTTTGTCATTACCGGAGCTATCGGATTTCTATGGCTATTTTTATGGAGATGGATATATCATCCACCTGAAAATCACCCTAAAATTTCCGAAGCGGAGCGTGCCTATATTCTGTCCGATAGACCGTTCGAAGCGATAGCGGAAAAAACGCCTTGGCTGCACTATTTTAAATACAAAGAAGTTTGGGGAGCTGCTTTAGCCCGTTTTGTTTCGGACGGGGCCTTTTATTTCTTTGTTTTCTGGTTACCCTCATGGCTTGCCGATGTAAAAGGATTTTCCCTAACGGATATTGGACTCTTCGCCTGGATACCTTTCGTACTTTCGGATATAGGCAGTTTTACCGGTGGGTGGGCCAGCAGCAAATTGTTGGAAAACGGAGTCTCCCTGGATACTTCAAGAAAGCGAATTATTTGGATCGGTGCCATAGGTGTTATCCCCGTTTTGGGCTGTTTGTATATTGAATCTGCCTATTGGGCCATAGCACTTATCAGTTTCGCCCTATTCGCGACACAATTTAAACAGGCCGCTTTGTTTACCTTACCTATTGATCTTTTCCCAAAAAACGAGGCAGCTTCCGTTTGGGGTATTACGGGATCGGCAGGTAGTTTTGGGGCCATGCTATTTACTCCGGTAATCGGTTGGTTGGTAGATACTATCTCCTACTCTCCCATTTTCGTCATTGTTGCTTTCTTGCACATTATATCTGCCATATTGGTCACATTGTTCATTCCAAAAATTAAAACCCTAACCCCATGAAAATAATCCTAAACCTTATGGGTTGTTTTATTATAGCATTGAGCAGTAGTTGCGGCTCTAAAAACAAAACTGAAAAAATAACGAAGCCTGAATTAACGGCAACAGAAATTATTCAGAAAGCCCATAAAAAAGCAGGTGGTGATTTTTGGCGCAGGCCCGAAAGCTTGACTATGAAAGGTTATGGTATTTTTTACAAGGATGGTGATTCCATAATTCATGAAAAACATAACATGTGGCGTGTGTTTGAAAGTAAAAAAAAGGAAACGCATAAAGCCAATGGCAAGGTACGTATAGAATCTTTTAAAGATGGTAAACCTGTATTCATAGTTTCTTTTGACGGCGAAAACACTTATGACCTCAACGGCAAACAAGAGAAATCAGCCGCTGACAAACGCTGGGCTTCCAACTTTGGGTATGGAGTTATTCGGCATGCACTGGACAAAGGATATCGTTTGGAAAAATTAGCGGATGACTCCATTATCGGCAAGCCCGTTTATCAGATAAAAGTCATTGATAAGAACAAAGGCGAGACCTTCTTTGGGATTGATAAAAGCGATTTCAAAATTGTCAAAGTAGCTTTTGATACCCCAAGGGGGTGGCATCACCGTATTTATTCCAAATTCTTTAGCAAAGCGCCCTATTCTTGGCTACAATCAGGTCAAGTAGATTTATATTACGATAACAAAATAGCAAATACCATTATCTGGGAAGATTTTGAGGTGAACAGAAAGCTTCCGGATAGTCTGTTTGTGTTAAATTGATGTATGTCTCCTCAAACGAAATCGAGAGGTTTTATCCATCAATTTTTTATTAGGTTTTGTACAAACTTGAACTCAAAATAAACTATCATAACATGAAAAATAGAAGATTGGTGCTAGCCGCACGTCCAGAAGGCTTACTGGTCAAACAAAGTGATTTTAAGCTTGAAGAAGTAACGCTTCCGCCTTTGAAAGACGGTGAGTTTTTAATCAAGGTCCTGTATCTATCCGTAGCTCCTGTCATGAAATTCTATATGCAGGATGGTGCCGGCATTGAAGCTCCCTTGGAATTTGGGGAGACCATGCGAGGCCGTGGAGTTGGAGAAGTCGTTGAAAGTAAAAACCCTGGATTCCAAGTGGGCGATATCGTGCAAGGAAAATGCGGTTGGCAAGAATACAAAATTTGCGATGGCAGCCCCTATCATATGATGTACAAAGTGAAGCAGCGTCAAGCTCCGGTCTCAACAGCTTTGGGCGTACTAGGCATGACAGGGTTCACTTCCTATTTTGGGCTCTATCATATTGGTGAGGTAAAAGCCGGGGACAAGGTTTTGGTTTCTGCCGCGACGGGTGGCGTAGGTTCCAATGTGGGCCATCTTGCCAAAATAAAGGGGGCTCAAGCCGTTGGACTGGCAAGTACGGATGAAAAGTGTAGGCTTTTGATCGAGAAGTTAGGTTATATAGGTGCCATCAACTACAAAACCGAAAACATTGGCGAACGCATTGACCATTTCTTCCCTGAGGGCATAAACGTCTATTTTGACAATGTAGGTGGGGAACTATTGGACATCGCCCTGAGCAAACTACAGCGTTATTCCCGCGTGGTGATATGCGGCCGTATTTCGCAGTACGAGCAGTCCCTTCATGGCTCAACCTATAATCTGAAAAATTGGTATAAAATAGGAGCTACACGCTCAAAGATGCAAGGGTTTTTTATTTATGATTTTGAGGAACAGTTTACAAAGGCGGAAACGGAAATGGCGCAATGGGTCGCAGAAGGTAAGCTCGCCTATCAAGAAGATATTTTAGAGGGGCTTGAACAAATGCCGACCGCCCTGAATCGACTTTTTGAACGAAAAAATAAAGGAAAGCAATTGGTGAAAATTGCAAACGCTTAAATCATGCCCAAAAACAAACAGCTCGTTATTTCCTCTTTTTCAAATGATATCCGCGAGGCTACCACAGTAATGGAAACCGATATCCCCCATATCAATGCTGATCAAATTTTAGTCAAGAACAAATATGTGGGCATCAATGCGCTATACGATCGGGAATTGTACCGCGGCAGAGTCCCTTATATCAAGGTTACTTTTCCCTATGTATTTGGTGTCGAAGCCGTTGGCGAGGTGATGGCAATTGGCAAGAACATTAAAAATGTTTCTGTGGGGGACTCCGTTTCCACAGTAAAAGTGGGTACGGCCTATCAGGAATACCAAGCAATCGATGCTGCTGAAATCATCAAAATTCCAGAAGCTACGCCTGAATATTTAACCATAAACCCTACAGGGGTTTCGGCCTATTTGGCCTTACAAAATGTGGCCGAGTTAAAAGCAGGGGAGATTATTGTTGTCTCCGCTGCTGCCGGAGGTTTGGGACATATTGTGGTTCAACTGGCAAAACAAAAAGGATGTCATGTGGTAGCCATTTGTGGTACGGAGCAAAAAGAGGCATTGCTGACCAGTTTAAATTGTTGTAATCAAATAATCAACCACAGAAAAACTGATGTTGATAGTTTTTTGAGTACCGAATATGCTAATAAAATCGATGTTGGTTTTGACTCCGTAGGTCGGCATATGTTTGATGCATTCCTTAAGAATCTGGCTCCCTTAGGGAGATTGGTAGTAAGCGGATTGGCCACCGAAATCAACGAAGGTGTTTTTCAAAAAGTAACGGGCCCCAGGGTATATGAACGTATCTATTGGAAAGGTGCTTCGGTACGTTGTTTTATGAACCATCTGTACAAGGACCAGCATCCAGAAGCTAGGGAGGTTTTATTTTCCGAATATCGGGAAGGGAACTTACAAGTGAAGGTTGACCCTACTCCATTTAGGGGTATCGAGGCAATAACCGAGGCATCGGAATACCTTTTAGCGGGAAAAAGTTGTGGAAAGGTCGTCGTAACACTTTAGGTGCCACTTTCCTCAAAATGCGCCATAGTGAGCGGAGCTGCGGTTTGATATAATAAAGCTTTCTTCCTAAAAAAACGTAAGAACCCGGCATCTCCCATTCGGGAACCGTTGATTCCGGACATTTTGAACGAATTCTTCTCCGCATCATAGACAGTGTTTGTTAAACTTCCGTCATTGATACTTATGGCACCTGCTTCTATTTGAGAAGCTACTTCCATTGCCTTTTCTTTATCGGTTGAAAATACGGAGGCAGATAGTCCAAATTCACTATCGTTTGCCAACCCTAAAGCCTCTTCCAAGTCATCAAACTTCATTACAGGAATCAATGGACCAAAGGTCTCCTCTGTCATTACATCCATAGTGTGGTCCACGTTCACGATCACAGTGGGTTCGCACCAAAGTCCGCCGTTTCTATTTTCAACCTTACCTCCGGCTAAAATTTTAGCTCCTTTTGCTACGGCATCATCTATATGTACCTGTATTTTTTCGGCTTGTTTATCAAAAATCAAAGGTCCCATTTGCCCGCTTTCGGGATTGGTGGTCAGGGTTACCGCTTTTGCCTTTTCTACCAACATGGCAACAAAATCATCATAAATTTTATCGGAAACATAGATCCGCTCCAAAGATTGACATGCTTGGCCCGTAGCTCCAACGCAACTACGTAAAATAGCATCCGTAGAAATTTCTAAATCGGCATCCTCAAGAACAATAGCCGGATCTTTACCTCCCAACTCCAAGAAAGCGGGGATAAATCGTTCTGCACAAGCCACACCAATCTTTTTCCCTGTGGGCACGCTGCCCGTAAAGCAAATGGCATCAGCGTTGTTCACGACCGCTTTACCGGCATCCGCTCCTCCTCTAACCAATTTTAAAACGGCCGCCAATTCCGGAACTGCGGTAATACTTTTTTCAAGTCCGTCCATAAAACGCGGTGTTACTTCGCTAGGTTTCAATAACACCCCGGAACCGGCAAGTAAAGCAGGTATGGTATCAATAAGGGCCAATAGAAGGGGGAAATTCCAAGGACTGATCACGCCTACCAAACCATAAGGCACCCATTGCTGTCCAATTTGAACAGTTGCCGCAGAAGCAGAAGGCCGCTCCGCGGGTGGGTTGTACAATTGTGGTGCGCGGTAACTCCATGCCTGCATCAAACCGATAATCCCTTTGGTTTCTACTTGAGAAATTTTTTTTCTAGCGGTATCAATGGCCAATTGTTCAGCGATTTCATTTTGATATTCGGTAAAACTTTCCAACCACTTCCGCAACACGGCTACACGTTGGTCGATAGTGTATTCCCGCCATGATTTCTGTGCCAGACGGATTTCCTTCGCCTTTTTCCCTACCACTTCTGGAGCATCCACCGTCAGCTCATAATCGTATTCGCCCGTTCTTGGATTTCGTACCTTCATTTCTTTAATTCTAAAATAGTTAATAAAGTTAACTATTATTTTCGGCAAAACACCTTTGTTTCATTAAAATTAGTTAACTTGGTTAACTAATTTCGGAGACTGTTAATTCTTTATGAATGTAAACAAAATTATACTTGAAGAACAAGGGCTTCGCGATGGATTCCAAACGCTAGCACAAGTTATCCCAACAGCAAAGAAGTTGGAATACATAGACCGTTTGGTAGACGCAGGATTGACTCGTATACAAATCGCCTCTTTTGTGCATCCCAAATTGGTGCCGCAAATGGCCGATGCAGAAGCCGTATGCGGACAGCTGAACAAGAAGGAAGGCATCGTCTATAGCGGATTGGTATTGAACAAAAAAGGGGTGGAACGCGGCATAGATTCAGGTTTGGACCATTTGGCCTGTTCCATTTCCGCGAGCAATACACACAGTCAAAAAAATGCACGATTAACACTTGACGAAGCTAAAAAAGCTTTTAAAGAAATGGTACGGCTTTCCAAAGTAAATGGGATTACCGTACGTGGTGGAATTCAATGCGCTTTTGGATGTCGCTATGAAGGCCATATCGATGAAAACCATGTTTTGGATATGGTAAACCATCATCTGGATACCGGAATAGATGAATTGGCCCTGGCTGATTCCACAGGAATGGGAAATCCGAAACAATTGGGCGAATTGATGGAAAAAGTAATTGAGAAAGCGGGAAATATTCCCGTTATACTCCATTTACATAATACCGAGAACAAAGGCTATTCCAATTTTTATGCGGCAACGGAAGCAGGTGTGCGAATATTCGATACCGCATTTGGAGGTCTGGGCGGATGCCCATTCATTAAGAGTGCAACCGGAAATATCGCAACCGAAGATACGGCCCACGCAGCCCATCAAATGGGTTATGAAACGGGATTGAACATTCACAAGATAGCGGCCATCAGTAGGGAATTGGAAACAACGCTTAGGTACAAACTCCCGGGGCAGTTATACCAATTAGTGGATAATGATGAAATCAAAATGATTTAATGGGACAAACAATTTCAGAAAAAATTATATCGAACCATGTGGGCAAAAAAGTATACGCTGGTGAACTTGTCGTGAGCAAGGTCGATGGTTGTATGGCAAGCGATACTACAGGACCGTTGACCATAAAGGCTTTTCGCGAAATGGGCGGAAAAAAGGTGTTCAACCCGGACAAATGTGCGCTTATTATTGACCATGCCGCGCCATCGCCCAATGAGCGTATTGCCAATCTGCATAAAATGATGCGCGACTTTGCCAAAGAGCAAGGCATGCGCTTGTTTGAAATCGGCGAAGGTATTTGCCATCAGGTCATGGTAGAGTACAACTATGTAAAACCGGGGGATCTATTCATCGGTGCGGATTCGCACACCCCAACCTATGGTGCATTAAACGCTTTTGCATGCGGCGTAGGTTCTACGGATCTAGCAGCAACGATGATGACCGGAAAAATCTGGCTGAAAGTTCCGCAGACCATTCAAATCAATTGTTCGGGAAAATTACAGGATGGTGTAACGGCCAAGGACTTAATTCTCTTTTTAGTCGGAAAAGTAACCGTTTCAGGAGCCACTTATCAAGCGATTGAATTTACCGGTGAGGCCTTCGAAGGACTGAGTCTGGCGAGCAGAATGACCATTGCCAACATGTCTTCGGAAATGGGTGCCAAAACGGGAATTGTCCACCCAAAAGGATTACAATTGGATTATGATTTTGAAGCGATTACTTCCGATGAAGATGCCACTTATATCAAAACCTTCAATTTTGATGTCTCCGGATTGGAACCTCAAGTAAGTGCTCCTGAATCCCCGGACAATGTGCACAATATTTCAAATTATGAAGGCACAAAAATCAATTATGCCTTTATCGGAACTTGCTGTAACGGTCGGTTGGAAGATTTGGATATCGCTGCGGAAATCCTAAAAGGAAAGAAGATACATCCCGATGTACGGATGGTAATCGCTCCCGCATCCCAGAGTGTTTTGTTGGATGCCATCAGTAATGGCACGATGAGCACCTTGATTGAAGCTGGGGCTTCTTTGATTACTTCGGGTTGCGGGCCATGTGTAGGCACGCACCAAGGGGTTCCTGCAGATGGGGAAGTGGTCATCTCCGCGGCAAACCGAAATTTTAGGGGCCGCATGGGAAACCCAAACTCCAATATTTATTTGGGCGCACCCTCTACGGTTGCGGCATCGGCATTGGAAGGACAAATTGTAAATCCTAAAAAATACTTGGTCTAAGATGAGCGGAGTACAAACAAATATAAAAGCAAAAGCCCATGTGTACGGCGACCATATTGACACCGACCGTATTATCCCGGGAAAATATACCAAAACATTGGATTTGTCCACGTTGACAAACCACGTTTTGGAAGATTTGGACCCCAATTTTAACAAGATTGTACAACAAGGTGATATCTTGGTAGCGGGCATCAATTTTGGTTGCGGTTCTTCTAGGGAACAAGCTCCATTATCACTAAAGCAAGCTGGAGTTTCCGTCGTCGTCGCACGTGATTTTGCTCGAATCTTTTTTAGAAACGCCATCAATATTGGCCTTCCGGTGTTGGAAATTGCCGACCATAACATTCAAAAAGGAGCGGAACTGGATATCGATTTAAAAGCAGGAATCGTAAAAGACCTCACCGCAAATGTCACTTATACCGCAACCAAACTTCCCGATATCATGATCGCTATTTTAAGCGAGGGCGGACTCGTAAATTACCTAACCAAACACGGAGATTATTCCCTTTAAAGATGAGCAGAATTGACCCAATAGATAATCCGAAGGAAGGAAACCTTGGCCCATTGTTCAAGCAAGCAGAGTCATGGATGGGTTTTTTGCCCAATGATGGCCTGGTAATGGCACACAAACCCGATGTGCTGACTTCTTTTTTTGGTCTGGCCAAAGCGGTTTATGCGGAAGGAAAGATAGCGTCGGGCCTTAAACGCATGATAGGTCATATTTCCAGTAAAACCAGCGGATGTGAATATTGTAGTGCCCATTCCGCCTATGGCGCCAATGAACAGGGTGTCGAAAAAGAAAAACTGGACCAGCTATGGGAGTATCAAACTTCCCCTCTTTTTTCGGAAGCGGAAAGAGCGGCCCTGAATCTAGCATTGAAAAGTAGTATGCTTCCCAATCAAGCTACGGACGAAGATTTTGACAACCTAAAAAAATACTATGACAACGAGGCCATCATAGAAATCGTGAGTGTTATTGCCATGTTCGGGTTTCTTAATCGGTGGAATTCGACCTTAAATATCCAAATTGAAAATGCTCCCAAAGCCTTTTATCAATCTTTAAACACCACATCAGATGAGTAGCACACCCTTGCAAGGCATAAAAGTTTTAGAATTCACACATGCCGTAATGGGTCCTTGTGCCGGTTTAATGCTCGCCGATATGGGTGCCGATGTAGTACACATTGAGCCTCCGCATGGGGACAGCACGCGGCGTTTAAAAGGTTTCGGTACAGGCTATTTTTGGTTCTATAACCGCAACAAAAAAAGTTTGGCGGTCAACCTCAAGTCAGAAGAAGGCGTTCAACTTATTTATGATTTGGTCAAGGAATATGATGTAGTGGTCGAAAATTTTGGGCCTGGAACAATGGAGCGTTTGGGCCTCGGTTATGAAAAATTGAAAACATTGAACAAACGGCTTATCTATTGTTCCCTCAAGGGTTTTTTGAGTGGGCCCTATGAGCAACGCCATGCAATGGATGAAGTAGTACAGATGATGGGCGGACTCGCCTATATGACCGGCCGCGAAGGAGATCCTTTGCGGGCGGGCACATCGGTCATCGATATTACCGGGGGCATGTTCGGTTACATAGGTATTTTACAAGCCTTGTACGAACGTGAAAAAACAGGTGAGGGCGGATTTGTGAAATCTGCCTTGTTTGAGACTTGCGCGTTTCTAATGGGCCAGCATATGGCCTATGCCTCCCAAATCGATTATAAGATTCCCCCTATGCCATCCCGCGTTAGCGCGTGGTCCATCTATAAAGTTTTTGACACCAAGGATGACGACAAAGTTTTTATTGGTATCATCAGTGAAAAACATTGGGAACGCTTGTGCGATGTCTTTGAATGGAAAGATTGGGCAAATGATTTGCGTCTGGGAACGAATAACAAACGTATTGATGAGCGCAGATGGTTTTTACCGGAATTGGATGCCCGTGTAAAGCAGTTTACTAAAACAGAAATTATAGCACGTTGTGATAAAGGCCATATTCCCTTTGCACCCATTAGCCGACCTGAAGATTTATTTGATGACCCCCAATTAAATGAGGGCAACAGTTTGTTGGACGTTAAAATGGATAACGGAAAAATCGTTAAGCTTCCCAAATTTCCATTGGAATATAAAGGCACTAGGGTTGAGAAAAGACTGGATCCTCCAAAAATAGGGGAGCATACCTCCGAAGTTTTAAAGGAACTCAATATTAGTGATGAAGCTATCGCCAAAATGATTTCGGAAGGAATTATCAAAACAGAATAAATTAATGAAGCTTATAAAGAACACAGTTGCCCTAATTTCACTAACACTGATTTCTATTGGCGTTTTTGCTCAAGAAGCAAGTCCGGAAATCAAAGACCAAATACAAGAGCAAATCGATAATTTAAGAACAGCACATTTGAACAGTGATGTAGATTTAGCGGACAGTCTTTATCACCCGAAGCTGATTTTAACCTCACAAAGTGGAAAGAAATACAAAAAGGATGTCGCCCTAAAAAATATTGAAAATACTTTTGAGCACTATGAAAGTTCGGAAATCGAATTTTTAGCGATTACGGAAAATGTGATGTTGGCCAACTATATTAATGAGCGAAAACACAAAGGCCTTGAAAAAGGCAGGTATCGTTTAACGGTAGTGTGGACAGATGATGAGGGTATATGGAAAATTATTTCAATGCAATCTTCCGAAGTGAAACAACCAACCAAAAATTAGCATACAGAATGAAAGGAACAAAAATGCAAACTACCGACAAAACCGCTAAAGAGCTTTATTTTGAAGTAAAGGCCAATCCTGCAAGAAAACGCTTCGGATTTGGAAAAAAAGCATGTTTGGTCAATATTGATATCCAGAAAGCATATACCAGAACCGACCTTTTTAAAACGGCCTATGAAGCCGATCCAAAACAGTTGGATTATGTGAACCAACTGGCAGCCCAATTCAGGACTTTAGGTTGGCCTGTGGTTTGGACCCATGTAGCCTATATGGATTCTGCGGCCGATGCGGGAATTTGGGGCACTCGAACCGATACTCCGGACAGTCTGCAAAATATTAAATTTGGTTCGGAGCGTTCGGAGTTGGACGACCGCCTTATTTTGGATAAAAGCACTGATGTCTTTTACGAGAAAAAAATGCCTTCTCCCTTTTTTGAAACCCCATTACAATCGCTTTTGGTATGGCACCAGGTGGATACCGTGGTTCTCACAGGTGGCTCTACTTCAGGCTGTGTAAGGGCGGCAGGAGTAGATTCGCTTTCCAGAGGCTATCGCACGATAATTCCTGAGGAATGTGTGGCCGATAAGCATGAAAGTTATCACTATTCAAACTTGACCGACTTGTCATTGAAGTATTGCGATGTGTTAGAGGTAAAAGAAGTTTTTGAGTGGTTGGATAGAGTTAGGAGTTAGGAGTTAGGAGTTAGGAGTTAGGAAATAAACTTTTTAATTTTTGAATTTGTATTTAAATTTTTGAAAGATGAAAGAAGACCCGGGATATTACGAGTATTGGCCATACGAAAATAGACCAAAGATTAAATGGCCAAACGGCGCAAAAGTTGCTTTTTGGGTAGCCCCGAATATCGAATTCTATGAATTGAATCCACCGGATAATCCTTTTCGGAAACCTTGGCCGCAACCCAGTCCGGCATTACCAGGATACACTTCGCGCGATTGGGGAAACCGTGTGGGACATGTACGCCAGATGGAACTGTTGGACAAATACGGAATTAGGGGATCTATTTCTTTATCTACTGCGCTGTGCGACCATCATCCTGAAATCATTGAACTCTGCAAGAAACGGAATTGGGAGTTTTTCAGTCATGGTATCTACAACACCAGATACACCTATGGAATGACGGAAGCCCAAGAACGGGAAATGATAAGGGATTCCATCGAAACTATTTACAAACATACGGGGCAAAAGTGTGCAGGTTATCTTGCCCCTGCCCTATCGCATTCCGATAACACCCTTAATCTTTTTGCCGAAGTGGGTACGGAACTTTTCGGGGATGAAGCGGGAATTTACTCTTGTGATCTGTTTCATGACGATCAGCCCACGCCCATACATTTACGAAGTGGAAAACGTTTTGTATCCATTCCCTACTCTTTGGAAATGAACGATACCATTGCCTATTTGGTGCAAAAAATTACACCGAGACGCTATGGTAAGGAACTTAAGGACAACTTTGATAGGCTCTATGCCGAAGGAGCGGAAAGCGGAACCATAATGTGCATTCCTACCCATAATTATCAAGTGAGCAATGCCCATAGAATCAAAGCGTATGAAGAGGCACTCGAATATATAACGGGGCATTCCGATGTGTGGGTCACCACGGGAAAAGAAATTGCGCAGTACTTTTTAGACAACTATTATGATGCGGCATTAGCAGATATCGATACTAAAAACAGGAAATATGGCAACGCTTAGTGACGATTATTTAAAATACCCAGAGCGTTCCTACGGAATGGATCATGACCGTTACGAATGGTCAATGCTGCAAAATAGAAAAGCAGTGGAATGGCCCAATGGAAAGAAAATAGCCCTTTGGGTCAATGTGGGACTGCAATTTTTTCCGCTGAACCAAAACGGGATTCCGTTTAAAGTACCTGGCGGTATGACAAAACCCTATCCTGATCTAAGGCATTATAGCTTGCGGGATTATGGTAATCGTGTGGGCATCTATCGTTTTTTAAAGGCTTTTGACAAGTACCATATTGCACCCACTTTTGCCATAAATACCCGATTGGCTGAACGTATCCCTTATGTAATCGGCACCCTGAAAGAGCGTGGTGATGAAGTCATGTGCCATGGCTATACGATGGACGACCTACACTACGGAGGTCAAGACTTGTCCGAAGAAAAAGAACTTATCAAAAAATCTTTGGACGGACTACGTAACCTAACTGGACAAAACATAAAAGGTTGGATCAGTCCTGCAAAAAATGAATCCGAAAACACACCGGATATTCTAGCCGCAAATGGTATCGATTATTTCTGCGATTGGATAAATGACGATATGCCTTATGAGTTCAATACCAAGAACGGTGCGTTAACCGCAATGCCTCTGCCAACAGAACTCGACGATTATTTTATCATCAATAATAACCTACATTCGGCCGAAGATTGGGCAGACCAAGTGGAAGATGCCTTTGAATTTTTATTAAAAGAAAGCAACATTGCCGGTGGACGAATTTTAGGCCTGAATATTCATCCATGGGTATTGGGGCAACCGCATCGCATTCAGTATCTTGAACGTGTTTTGAAAAAGTTGGGTGGTCACTCCGATGTATGGACTACCTCAGCGGCAAGTATTACCAATACTTGGAAGAATCAGCAATAAAAATACTGTCCGTTCGAGCGCAGTCGAGAACTATTTTACCTTCTAGATATTTGAGGTAGGTCTCGACTGCGCTCGACCGGACATTTAATCAGACTAACAACCAATGACAGAATTACTTTCAGCTTACATCCCCACTATTCTCCAAATCCTCCTTTTTTTGGTGATGTTCGGTATGGGAATGACGTTGACCATTCCTGATTTTACAAGAGTAGGCATTGCCCCGAAAGCGGTATTTACGGGTTTGGTGAATCAAATCATTTTAGTGCCACTCATTGCTTATGGAATTGTTTTATTAATACCGATGGAACCCATGATTGCCATGGGGTTGATGGTCTGTGCATGCAGTCCGGGAGGGGCGGTTTCCAACTTATTCTCTTACTTATCAAAAGGGGATACCGCCTTGTCCATCACCCTAACCGCAATAAGCAGTATCGTAACCATTTTCACGATTCCGTTGATCATCAATTTTTCTTTGGAAGCCATACTCGGGGAAGCTTCAAAAAGCATTCAACTTCCTTTGGGAAAAACCATATTCAATATTTTTAAGCTCACTGCTTTACCCGTATTTTTGGGGATGTTCATCAACCATAAATTCCCGGCCACGGCAGAAAAAAGCAAACCAGCTATTAAATGGGGCTCCATCACAGTTATAGTGCTCGCCTTACTATTTATGGTCTTAAAATTGGAGGAAATCGGAGATAGTTGGTCTTTTTTGAAAGCTACTTTCCTTAGTGTTATATTGCTTAATTTCGGTACGTTGGCCGTCGGTTTTTTCAGTGCAAAATTCTTGAAATTATCGACCAAGCAATCGGCAACCATATCTATTGAAAGTGGCATGCAGAACAACGTGCTGGGTATGACGCTGGCCATGTCCCCTAGTCTGTTGAACAGTCCGGAAATGGCCGCTACCCCAGGAGTCTATGGCGTAGTGATGAGCATCCTCGCCATTGGGGTAATTGCCATATTCAAAGGAATGATAACAAAAGAAAAAACAAAATGAATTTATACTTAACGGACAAACTCTTTTTAGTCGGCGGAGCGACCAGCGGTTTCGGCAAAGCGATTACCGAACAATTGGTGGCGGAGGGTGCAAAAGTAATCGCCGTTGCACGTACCGAATCCAAACTAAAGGATTTGCAGGATAAGAGCAATGATATTGAAATAGTTGCTACCGACCTTTCGGAGGAGTCGGCCTTGGATAAAGTTCTTGATCAAATAGGAAACAGGGTTTTAACAGGAGCGGTTATCAATTCAGGCGGCCCACCGGCAATGCCGGTCATGGATACGAAACTTTCCGATTGGGACGAAGCATATAAAACCGTGGTGCGTTGGAAGATTGCCCTAACCCAAGCCTTGCTACCCAAAATGATGGATAATGGTTACGGAAGATTGCTATATATTGAAAGTGTATCGACCAAACAGCCCGTTGAAAACCTAGTATTGAGCAATGCGATGCGATTGGCTGTTACGGGCTATGTAAAAACCTTGTCGCAAGAAATCGGAAGTTCTGGGGTAACACTGAATATTTTAGGGCCAGGTTACCATGCCACGCAACGTATGGAGAACCTTTTTGCAAAGAATAGCCAGCTCAAAGGAATTTCTGAAGCGGAAATCCGTAAAACATTTTCAGAACAAACGGCCGTAAAAAAAATAGGGAATCCCGATGATTTTGCATCCTTGGCCTTATGGTTGCTTTCACCGCATAGCGGCTATATTACCGGACAGACCATAACCATTGATGGTGGGCTTGTGAAAGGTACGATGGGGTAGTTACATGAACCAAGATAAAATAACCAGTTCAAAGTGTATTTATTTAGTTAACTTTATTAACTATAAACATAGTGAACTATTTTAAGGTGTTATTACACTGTATAAGATTCCAAAGAAAAAGAGCATCGGACAATGGGCTTATTCAATCATAATCTTAATTTTTCTAAAGAGGAGCCTTCGATCAAAGGCTTCCAAGAGATTATAATCAGTGTTTATAATTTAGAAAGGGAAGTAGCTTTTTTTCAGCGTATTTGTGGCTGGGAAATCGTTAGTCGTTCAAAAGGTAACAGCGCCATAAAACAATTATGGCATTTGGACGACGCTGTGAAAATAGAAGAAGTATTGTTACATAACCCGGGTGATAACACCGGTTTTTTGCGCTTGGTAAAATTCTCCAATGTTGAGCAAAGGCAAATCAGGTCTGGAACGCAGATTTGGGATTCCGGGGGTATTTTTGATGTAAATATCAGGGTAAAAAGTATAGCCGATATGTATCGCATCTTTCAGAACGAAGGTTGGAACGGGTATACCGACCCCAATCGTTTTACCTTCGGTAAATTTGATGTATCGGAAGTATTGATGAAGGGTCCTGATGGGGTCACCTTTGCAATGATGCAACGTTTTGACCCACCACTGGAAGGGTTTGCGTTTGAAAAGGTAAGCCGTATATTCAATTCAACGACTATCTGCATGGATTATAAAAAGACCCGCGATTTTTTCATAAATACCTTAGGCTTTCAATTGTATTTTGAAACCGAAGGCACTAATCGTTCAAATGGCCCAAATGTCATAGGGATACCACCGAATATAAACAGCGATGTTACCGTACCCGTGTGTATTTTGCATCCCACAGGTAAAAATGAAGGCTCATTGGAATTGCTACAGACCGTTGAATTAAAAGGCAAGGATTGTGCTGAATTTGCCAAGCCACCAAACTTGGGCATATTAATGTACCGCTTTCCGGTCCGTGATGCAGAGGCATATGCAACCACTTTAAAGGAAAAAGGGCTAGCCCTAAATTCTGATGTGCAAACGGTTACCGTGCTGCCTTACGGAAACTTAAAAGTGTTTTCCGTTCGCTCTCCTGATGGGGTCTGGCTTGAATTTATAGAACTTCTAAACTAAAAAACTATGTCCGTACTGTATAAAAGAATTACACTTTGTGTTGACGATTTGGAACGCTCCCTGGGTATTTATCGGGATATATTGGGTTTTACCATCAATTATATCCAACCTTCGGAAAAAGACTCCTTTTCCTATCCGGTTTTTAATATTCCGAACGAAGCCGACCTTAATTTTGCGACAATGGACAGTCCTTCGCAGGAACGGACCTTTGCCCTGACCGAAATCAAAGGGGTGCCCTTACCAAAACAGACGGGAATACATATGTCCGCCTCCGTCATCAAAGTCGACAATCTAAAGGATGTCATCCAGAAAATAAAGGCACTGGGTTTAAAAACTACAGCTCTAAAAACCGATGAGAATGAATACGCCACTTTTATAGAACAGGCTTTTGTTGATTATGACGGTCACCTCATGGTACTATATCAACTGATGGAAAAGTAAGCGCTTCTATGCAGAAAGCAATGAAACAGTGGGTTATGGCTTCCAGGCCAAAGGGCTTGGTCAAAGTTGAAGATTTTCGGCTGGAGGAAGTCGCCATTCCCAACATCCGGAAAGGGGAGGCATTGGTAAAGACGCTCTATCTTGGTGTGGCTCCGGTAATGCTCCGGTACATGACCAACGAGACCACTTTTGAAAAACCAATGGAAATAGGCGATGTCATGATTGGTAGGGGCGTTGGGTGTGTTGTAGCAAGCAAGAGCGTAGCTTTTAAAGAGGGCGATTTGCTACAGACAAAACTGGGTTGGCGTGAATATGGGGTCATAAAGGACGAGCCTTACTATATGACCTACAAAATGGCGACCCAGGATTTGAGTCCGTCTTACGGGGTAGGCGCTTTGGGCATGAACGGCTTTACTTCCCTCATTGGCATGCAGGAAATTTGTAAGGTTAAGAAAGGGGACAAGGTCTTGGTCTCGGGAGCGGCCGGAAGCGTAGGCAGTATGGCCGGGTTTGTTGCAAAGGCATTGGGTTGCGATATTTTAGTGGGCATTGCCGGTGGCCCCGAAAAATGTACCATGCTGACCGAAAGCTTAGGTTACGATTATGCCATAGATTACAAAACCGACGGTGTCCCTAAAAAATTGGACGAATTATTTCCTGACGGAATAGATGTATTCTTTGATAATGTCGGGGGTGAATTATTGGATGAGGTCCTTGGCAGGATCAATCGCCGGGCACGCATTGCTATTTGCGGGCGCATATCGGAATATTTAATTCCGCCCGAAGCATACCATCGTCCTAGAAATATGTATCGCATCGGATTAAAGGATGCCAAAATGGAAGGTTTTTTTGTGTATGATTATCAAGCAGAATACCCTAACTATGAAAAACAATTGGCTCAATGGATCCGGGAAGGCAGGTTAAGACCTTTAGAGGATATCGGGATTGGGTTGGAAGAAATGCCCAATGCGCTTATTAGTCTATACAAAGGCACCAATGGTGGTACGCGAATGGTCAAAGTCTTTAAAGATCAAGGAAGCGTAGGGAAAACTTCTTCAATCAATATGCCCTAAAAACTAGGTTAGCTTGGGTTTTGCAATTTCACTGGGATGCACCGTTTCCAATACCTTCGCCGGTTCTTCGGGTACAATTTTTTTAATAAAAAAGCTGATGACAAAGGCAATACACAATAGAACCACTATTAACCAAAAGCTAGTACTGTAAGAACCTGTTTGGTCAGCAATAAAGGCAGTAAGCCACATGCCTAGACCAGAACCGACACCTTCAAAGAAAGATATTAATCCTCCTATTTTTCCGGCAGACTTCACACCGAAAGTCGTTATAATGATGTAATTGAACAAGGTGTACAATCCGCCCCATCCCAAACCAATACAAATCAAAGAGGGCCATATTAATTCAGCGGAATTAATGGCCAATAAAACTGCCCCAAAAATCATAAGACCAAGCTGAACCTTGAACAGTTTATGCTCATTGATGAAATCCGTTACAATACCGGAGGTTAACTTGGCCGTAAGTATAATTGCGAAGAATATACTAAAGGCATTGGTAGCCTGCTCCGGAGTAAACTTTAATTCGCTCAGGTACAGGAAAAGATTGTCTATTATTCCCAAAATACTGTAAAAACAGAAAATTCCGGCAAAACAGATTGCCCAAAACACCGGGGTCTTAATGGCATCCTTTATGGAAAATTCCACAAGACCGGTCTCCTCGTCCTCCACTACCTTTTCACTTGCCTTATTTTTATACTTTATGGGTTTAAGAAAAATAAAGATGATTACGGCGATAAAAATGGGTACCAAGGCTTCCCATTGAAAAGCACCCCTCCATCCAAAATTTTGAAGTAACCGCAAACCTAATTGTGGAACAATTATCCCCCCCAATGAAGTTCCCGCCAATGCAATACCTATGGCCGTACCCCTATTGCTCCTTATGCGCTGGGACACCATTATGATAATTGCCAAGGTTCCCGCACCGGAGACCGCAAAGGCGAACAAAAGATGAATGGTATACATCTGCCATGCCGAAGTAATCAACGAATAGGAATACAATAGGCCGGCGATAACGACCAATCCTATGATAAGCATTCGTTTGACGCCATACTTATCTATGATAGCCCCAACAAAAGGCATGATCAAGGATGATGCCACTAAATTTATCAAGCTACGCAGCTTTAATTCCGACCTGGACCAGCCAAATTCTTCCAGGATGCTCGTATCAAAAACACTTATTCCGGAAATGGTCATGCCATTGGTGACGACAAGCGTAATAGTTCCTAAAATGGCAATGCCCAAAAGGGCTCCGAAGCTTTGTTTTTCGCTCATGTTATTTTTTTATATAGTGAATTGGAGTGTTGTAGGGTGTAATCTGGACGCCATCTTTTTTTACGCTTTCCATCACAAAAAGCTCTCCGTCCCTGAGCGTTTCCGTTAATCTAAACGTCATTCCCGGACCAATGGGGTCCTCATGGTCCGTTGTAAAGCATTGCTCGTCATCGTGCCAAATATAGGGTGCCGGGCCCCATGACCTAGGGTGTATTTCATTAAAATTGAACACCAAATCCTTGTTCGCGTTAACGGCATCCTCGGACTTGATATGTTCAGGAATCTGCATAGAGTACAGAAGAGCGGTATTCCCGTCACGTGCCGTAATATAGAAGAAAAGTGGTTTTATTTCCGTTTCCGCGGTAGTTTTTCCAGGGGGTATGTAATAGCTCTCCTCTAGGATGTAAATACCGGGATGGTCTTTAGGGCGATTGATTATCTTATCATTACAGAGGGCCGTAACGTGTTTGGCATACGGGTGTATCTGTTTTCCCGAAGCTATTTCAGCTTCCACCTGCTCTTTATTATCCAAAGTGCCGCAGAGAATATCCGCAATTTTTTGAAGTACTGGTTCCATTTAGTTTTCTTGAAATATTTCTGTATAAAATCCATTTGGAGTTTCCAAAATACAGGCTTTGCCATCGCCCAAGATATAATCGGAAACATCTTGAATTCCAGATTTGACCACAATGTTGTTATCCTTTGCATTTTGCATCACCTTATCGATATTCCTAGTCTTAAAACTATACATTCCCAGCCCCTGATTGGGAATGCAACTTTGTACTCCGGTATCGATCATGTTGCCATCTTTAAAATCCAATAACAAATAGTGATTCTGTTTAGCTCCCGGCGCGTATATGCCACAAAAGCGGAACGGTGTACCGGGATTAACCCCCAAAGCCCCGTCTTCTGCCGCTTCCCAAACAGAATCGAAAAGAACATAATGCCCTAAAACATCAGTATAAAAGGCCACTTCGGCATCAGAGTCTTTCGCAACAAATGCAGAATACCCCGGACCACCAAAGCCATCCACAGGATCACATGGAGCCAATTGTGGATAGTTGACCCTTTCAATCCCCACACAATGTAGATAATCCGGTCCCTTATAAATGGTTTCCAAATAATGCCCTTTATCACCATTTGCCCGGACAATCTCTCCTAATTGCATAGGTGCCATAGCCTTAACATCAAACTCCTGCATTCTTTTATCCATGCCCTTTGCATCCGAGGTCGGGAATCCTAAGGAGAATGAACCCAATTCATAGGAACTATAACTTTTATGAATTTGGGGGGTGGGAGTTTTTAGATGGATAATCCTTAACTGAATAAGACTTGGTACAGTTGATCTATAACAATGGTACAAATCGTAATCTATATCCGAAGGAATATTCCAAAATGACCTTTGTTTATCTTTCGCCTCCTCTGTTACACTAATTGCATCTATGTTCATTTTCATTACCTCACCATAAAAATGCTTGTAGGTTTCCAGATCTACCGTGCATAACGTAGCGGTATGTATATAACTTGTCAAAGCATTCTCGGCGATTCCCGTTGGGATTGAAATTTTTGCTTGATCGGACATTATCAAATAGTTTATTTATGTTGGTTATGTATGGCCTTATATAAATGCGCCGTTGGATTATAATACATCAAAGTAGCTTCCATGGTCTATTATATGATTTGATATAAAGCCACCAAATGTCCGTCCGGATCAATAAATGACTGTTCAATATAACTGATCCGTGGCCCTTTAACAGTATGCTCCATGATTGTCTTTATATCATTGACTTTAATAAGTACCGCACTCATTTTTATACCAAGATTAGCTTTAGGCAAAGTAATACCGGATACTTCTTTTAAATTGATAATACGTTTTTGGTCCATGGAATTTAACGTAGCTACTTTGATTAAAGCTTCCTTAGGGATATTAAAAACCTGATAGGCGTAAGATTCCTTATCGGATTCTGCAATTATGGCAACCTCAAAACCCAGAATATCACGATATATTTCCAAGGACTTATCAAGATCTGATACCAAGATTGAGCTTCTTGTCAAATGCACATCCTGTAGTGCGGCGGTATTTTCGTTTGTTTGTCCAAATGAAACTGACGGGCATAGTAAAAAAAGGAATAGTACAATCCCTATCTTAAACGAGCTTCTTTTACCAATAATTTCCATAATCCAATGTTTGTTTTTCAAATACGCTCCAATGTTTTTTGTATGTTTTGAAAGCTAGGTAGCGTTTTACCGTCGGTGGTTTCTGCATATTGCACCGTTCCATCTTTATCGATTATGAATGCGGAACGCATGGAAAAACCTGTCATTCCTGCAAAATCACCATCGAATAAAACGCCGTAATCTTTACTTACTTTTCTATTGAAATCCGAACCCAGGGGAAAATCCAAATTGTTTTCCTTGGCGAACTTGTCCAATACAAAAGGTGAATCTACCGATACTCCCAAGACTTCGGCATTTAAGGAAGCATAGTTATTTTCTTCCCCGTTTGCCGTGCATAGTTGTTCTGTACAGACACTTGTAAAAGCCAATGGAAAAAAATGCAATATTAAATTCTTCCCTTTATAATCTTCTAAGGTAATGGGTTCTAAATCTGTCCCGACCAGCTTAAAATCAGGTGCTTTTTGCCCAATGGTCAATGTTGCCATAATTTTATCTATTTATTCTTCTTCTCCTTCTTCCATTTTTTCCTTATCGGCCAGAAACTTTTTGAATACCGTCCAAGAAGTCTCATTAGGTCTTTTATCGTCTCTTTCCGGTGGATTAAAATAGAGCGGATACCTATCGTTCAAGATCACCTTAAGTCTGTCCCATACTCCGTCTTTATCCAAAATGCTTTCTCCTGTGGCATTGGCAATTATCCAACCCTGTCTGCTGCCCATCTCCATCCAAGGTAACCATTGCGAAATTCTGGACCATGAAATGTTGGATTGGCTCAAATCCTTAATTTTTGAATTGGTCAACTCTTCCGCCTTATAGTAGGTATTAAAAATTTCCATGGCATGATAGGTTCCCCCCACGTATTTTTGGTAATCCCCAGATAAGGGATTGTTGTAAAACAAAGGTATTTCATAGGAGGTCACCGCAACATCGCCATATTTCCTGAAACTTGTCTTGGCAGAAACCTTTCCTTCTTCGTCTTTTTCATAAACATAACCTCTCATATTTACGGGATCATTGGCTACATGCACCACATCTACGGTCTGGCCTGTCCAAGGATTATCCCAAGTATCGATGATTTCATTGGTCTCCGGGTCTAGGTACATCATTATTTCCCTTCCTACGCTTCTAAAACCTTTGCCTCTAACAGGATCTTCCACGCAGTCGCACTGACGCACATTTATACCCACAACATTGAATAAATGACGATCTTTTTCGCCTTGCACCCTACTGTAGATCCTACCTTCCCACATACCATATACCGGTTTTCCTTCCTCAAGGGTATTACAGGTAGTTTTCTGTCTAATTTCCAAGGCCTTTTCACCTTCAAAATTCATTTCCTGTGCATTTAGTGTAATAGCAAATACCAAGCTAACTAAGAGCGTAATTCGTGTTTTCATTGTTCATTATTTAAGTTTGTGTTTCTAAAAATTCCCACCAAACCCCTTCCGGGCCTCGCAAGGCAAAGCAGTTCACTTTACCATAGGGTTCAATCCTAATTTCTTGTAATGGTCGATGCATTTCAATATTTTTTTCAAGCAACGCATCGTAATATTCCTTAATATTTTCAACTTCGCAACGGTACAACAACAATCCCCGGTTGGGTGGTATTGCCAAACTGGAAAAATCTTTCCCGGTTACACCTTCAAATTCACATGCTTGAAATATAACGTCCCGATTTCCGTCCAAAGAAAAAATATTGGCCTTACAATTCACCTGTTCTATGATGTTCATGGGGATGCCGAACATATTCTCCATAGGAGCGTCCTTCTTCACTTCGTATTCGTTCAAAAGTGAAAATCCCAATTTATTCACATAAAAATCCTGTGTTTCTTCAAGATTTTCTACAGTAAGCGTAGAATTGTACACATGGGAAGGTATGTTATAGCCTTCTGGTAGTTCCAAAGGAGGTTGTACCCGATGCGTAAAAGCAATTATAATATCATCATAGCCCTTCATTAAAATATCATACAATTCAAACGGACCCATTTTCTGCAACAGCGGATCACTGAGACCGTGCCAGCCTAAATCACGAATTTCATTGAAGGTTTGAGCAACTTCGGGCACCCGCAAATTAATGTCCATAATTCCGCCAATATCCCATGGGTTTTGGGAAGAACGAATATACTTTTGTTCCACTCCATGGTATTTTACCAAACGTAGAGAACCCGCGGTGTGACCGGCAAAACGAATCAGTTTTTCCGTAGCGGTGACCGATGTATCCAAATTCCAAAAATCAAGTACGCTCCTATCCGTGTTATAATCCCCAACTACATCCAGCCCACCATAATCGCAGAAAAACCTTTCTACTTTATCCATATCGCCTACGCTGTATACGACCTCTACGATAGTTTTGAGTTTAAACATAGCATCATTGAATATTGAACAAGATACTAAAAATAGTTAATTAAGTTAACTATTAATCTTATTAATTATTAATTCATGCCAGCACCTCCATTAATGTGAATGCATTGCCCTGTTAAATGGGATGCGCCATCACTCAAAAGAAAGAGAATTACGGAGCTAATTTCTTCAGGTTTAGCCATTGTACCCAAAGGCACTATGCTTTTATAAGCTTCCACATCAAAACGGGTAGTACCATCTTCCTTATAAATGAACGGAGTATCCACTGCCCCGGGAGCCACACTATTTACGCGTATTCGTGGAGCCAGTTCAGCGGCCAAGGTTCTACTAAACGATAGTACGCTGGCTTTGCCCGCACTATAAGGTCCATAATTTTTTTGACCGATGAAAGCTAATCCCGATACCATATTCACTATAGCCCCAGAACTGGATTTTTTTAATAAGGACGAAAAAAGTTTACAGGAATTAAAGCAGCTCTTAAAACTGATGTCATAGGTCTCGTTCCAATCAGTTATATCAAGTTCCTCAATAGGCCTAAAATTTTTAATAGTTCCGGAAAGGTTCACCAAGCCATCGACAATTGATGTTTCCTGTGCTATTTTTGATGCTGTTATTGTAAACTCTTCTTTATCCAAAGGATTCGCCTTAAAATAATGGAAGTTGTCCGAAATCTGCGCTTTAGAGAAGGCTTGAATATCTACCCCATAAACTGTAGCATTACTTTCCAGAAGCTGATTTACCAAGGCCTGACCAATACCACTATTTACTCCAACAATAACTATCGTATTTTGGGCCGCATCATATTTGGCTTTTATCATGTGAAGGTTTTTGACTAAAATTTAGACTGCTTGATCAGGGCTGGAATACCAATCCACAAGACAAGCCTGTAATTTTTTGGCCCCTAAATCAGGATTGTTTGTTCTAAGTATGTTCCAGGCATTTAAAAGGTGACTGCCATCGGCCTTAATTTCAGGGATATTTTGATTTCCGATATGGTATTCTGGTTTTTGTTTCTCCTCAAAGGGTTTCACATTCCCATACAATGCTGTACTTGGAACACTATTTGATTTCGATTTTATATACTCGGTCATGAGTTTCATTCTTTCAGTAGGGTCACCATCAATCGGAAATACGGATACATTGGACGGGAAATCATGTTTCAAAAGATTATCTATGTGTTTTTTGATGATGCTTCCGTTCCACCTAAAAATAGTCGTAGGTACCGTAAGGGCTTGTACGTATTCCGCTTTTTCATGTTCAAAAGCCACCCTATAGGCATAATCGTAGGTTTCGCCAGCCCTCAAATAATCCATTGCGACCATATGTAATGCCATCGCAGGCAATTGCGGTCTTTTTAAAGCAAATTCTTCGCTTTGAAAACACCAGGGGAAGTATTGAAACATATTCCCTACCATTTTCCAAATCTTGACCAAGTGGCTTCCATCCTTTTTAGGGCTTAAATCAAAAAAATAGTTCTTTAAAATAGTTACTCTTAAATCATCATTAAAATGTGCTGCATTATCCAAATATACCTGGGCAACCCCATCAGAGTGTTCCAGCGCATACCGTATAGCGATTTGCGCTCCGGTAGCGGAACCGTATAGACTTGGTTTTTTCAAATGCAGTGCTGTAAATGCCTTATGTAACACATTCGTATAATCCCTCACGGATTTTGGTTTAAAACCAAGGCCATCGGAATTTCCGTACCCCGGTGTATCCAAAGCAATAACCGTGTACCGTTCCGCCAACTTCTGTGCCATAGGCAACAATAAATTGGAAGTATGCGGTGACGGATGTAGCAAAACAATCACTGGACCACTGCCCATTTTTTGAAAAAAGAGCTTTCCGGAATCCAATGTTATGTAATTTGCAGTTTTCAATTTTGGATATTTAATTAGTTAATATAGTTAATTATTCATAATATTAACTAATTTTATCGAAATTAAAAGGTTTTTAAAGTTTACGAATATGACCAACAGAAGAGTGGCATTGGCGAGCAGGCCATCTGGAATGATTGAAGATAACAATTTTCAGCTGATAAACGAGGAAATTCGTGAATTGGACCAGGGCGAAATTCTGATACAGATCGAAGCCATTTCGTTAGATCCGGCCATTAGAGGTTGGATGAACGAAGGAACCACCTATATAAAAGGTATAGAAATAGGAGCGGTCATGCGGAGTTTCTCGGCAGGCAAGGTCATCCGATCCAGAAATGAAAACTTTAAGGAAGGGGATTATGTAGAGGGGCTTTTAGGAGCGCAAACGCATGCTATTTCAGATGGCAAAGGACTCAAGGTATTGGATATGTCCTCGGGCAAATTATCCTATCATCTCGGCGTTTTGGGAATGCCCGGCATGACCGCGTATTTTGGCCTGTTGCGAAAAGGAAAGCCCCTGAAAGGGGACGTGGTCTATGTTTCCGGAGCGTCAGGAGTAGTGGGTTCCACCGTAGGCCAGATAGCAAAAATAAAGGGATGTACCGTTATTGGCTCTGCTGGGAGCGACGAAAAATGTAAATTTCTAATCGAAAATTGTGGATTTGATTATGCCATCAACTACAAAAAAGAAGAATTAAACAAAAAATTAAAGGAATATGCGCCCGACGGAATCCATATTTATTATGACAATGTAGGGGGCGAAACTTTGGATATTGCCTTATTAAATTTAGCCAAGGGGGCGCGTGTGATCATTTGTGGCGCCATTTCCCAGTATAACAACATGGGAAACATTCAAGGACCTAAAAATTATATGAAAATTGTTACCGCCAGGGGGCTTATGACCGGAATCATAGTTTTTGACTACGTGGAAGAATGGCCTAATGCGGTCAAGGAAATTGCCGGTTGGATCAGCGATGGTAAAATTAAGGTGAAAGAGCATATGGTACATGGGTTGGACAACTATGTGGCTGCGCTAAAGATGCTTTTTACCGGGGAAAATTTCGGAAAATTGATTTTAATCCCCTAATAGCAATCTAAAAACAACACCCTTTTTATGATGGCCGAAGAAAACATCCCAAACAATAAGCTACCGGATACAGGAATCAGTGGCGTGTATGAGGTCATGTTGGGCACGGATGATGCCGATTACGCCAAAAAATATTTTGCCGAATTTGGTTTTAAGACTATAGAAATCCAATCCATCTCTGCGAAGGAAGCCAAACAAATCTATGGAGTAGATTCAAAATTGAACTCCTACCGACTTCAAAACGGGAAAATTGACAGTCATGGCCTGTTGCGAATATTGGAATGGGAAAAACCGCTGGGCAATGGCATTGGGTATGCACCGGTTGAAACTATAGGCTCTAGAATAGCGGTAATGCGGACCCATGACATTTTTAGGCTGTATGATATTTATGAAACGGCAAGGGAAACAGGCAAGGAACATTGGTTGGCAATGGAGCCTATCGCAGATGACCTTTTTGGCCTTAATACCGGCGAAAAGAGTTTTTTTCAGCGTCCAGTTCTGGTTCGGGAAAATGCAGTGTACGGTGCTTTCTTTAACCACATTTTTTTTCAACGGTATGGTTACGTAATTCCCGGATACGGGACCATAGCGGAAGGTACCCCCTTAAAGACCAGTGAGTTCACGCATCACGATTTTATTATAGACGCCGAGGATATGTCGCAAATGAGCTACCTCTCCACAGCTCTGGGACTTATGGCAGAAGAAGATCCCAAACTGGATGGGGATTGGTTAAAAGGCCCCAAAAGGGTCTTCCAGATGGAACCCGGTTTTAGCCATGTGTACCAAGGTTTCGTATCTCCGAACAACATTTGTGGCAAATTGAAATTCTTTATCCCTAACGGAATAAAGCCCAATGCTTCCCAAAAACAACGGGTAGGGGAAAAAGGCATCACGTTGCATTCCTTCTATACACCAAAACTGGATTTCGTGCATGATTTGGTATTAAAGCATACCTACTTAGACGCTTCAAAAATTCAAAAAAATGAATTTGGCGAGAGGTCTTTCAATTTTAAGGATACCGCAGGAGTAAGCTGGCAGATTTTGGAAAAAAACAAGGAACCAATATCCTCTCCAAAAACTGAGCTTAATTTTGTAAAGCAGGAATAAGGATTTATTTTGTTTACCCAAATTTATCGAAAACGGGGAATACATCGAAAAGAATCGAACAAAATAATTAATAGTATTAACTATTTTGTAACTTCATACTAATTGAGACATACATGTCAATAAAAAGATATAAAGCTTTAGCGTTACAAACGGAATGTTTCGCAGTAAACAATTGTAAGGACAGGGCTTCCGCCTACACATTGATGCAAAAATCTTTGGATAAGGTACTCGCCGAAACAAGAGGCTCAAAAGCTTTTATTGGACCTGACCTAAAATTGGTAGTACTTCCGGAATACTTTCTTACCAGCTTTCCTTTTGGCGAAAATATGGAGGAATGGCGTAAAAAAGCATGTCTATCTACAGATGATGCCCTATTTGATACGATGAAGGATTTCTGTGTAAAACAATCTATTTTCTTATCCGGTAATTTTTATGAATTGGATGAAAATTTTCCTGAGCTCTACTTCCAAAGTAGCTTTATAATTGATGACCAAGGCGAACTGATTTTGAAGTACCGGAGGTTAAATTCCATGTTTGCCCCTACCCCACATGATGTCATGGATACCTATATGGAAATATATGGTTATGAAGCACTTTATCCCGTAGCTGATACAAAACTTGGTAAATTGGCCTGTATCGCTTCGGAAGAGATATTATATCCTGAAATTGCAAGATGCTTGATGATGCGTGGTGCGGAAGTTTTTTTACACTCTTCCTCAGAGGCGGGCAGTCCCCAATTGACCCACAAAGAAGTGGCAAAAAGAGCTAGGGCCATTGAAAATATGAGCTATGTGGTTTCGGCCAATTCGGCCGGAATATCCGGTATCGATTTTCCCTTTGCCGCAACGGACGGACTCTCAAAAATTGTTGATTATGAAGGTCACGTTTTGGCCGAAGCTGGAACAGGGGGAAGTATGGTAGCCAACAGTTACCTAGACATTAATGCGCAAAGGGACTACCGCTCAAAAGTTTCCATGCAGAACTATAATGCGCGACAACGATTTGAACTGTATGCCAAATCATATACGGAATATTCCCATTATCCACCAAATAGCTTTGAGAATGAGACGCCTACCAAGGAATTGTTTATAAAAACCCAATTAAAGGTCATTAAGGACCTTCAGAATTAATGAATTGTAGTCTATCTTAGACTGCCTCACCCTAAGTAATGAAAGAAGAATTATGATTGAAAAAAGTATTGAAGAATCCATCGTCCTAAGTATATTCGATTTAGCTACTCAATTAAAGAAAATAGGTGACGAAGTGTACCAGAAAGTAGGCCTTACTACGCAACAATGGCTAATACTCCTGCATCTTGCGGACAATCCCAACCTCCCGTTTTTTAAGAAAGAAAAGCATAAGAAAGCCCTAATGGCAAGTGAACTGGCAGATTCCCTAAACGTTAGTAGGGCCAATATCACCAATCTTATCAATGTACTTTTGGAAAAAAACCTGATCAGACAGTATGAAGATGAGGACGACAGAAGAAAAAAACGCTTGGAACTGACCAAAGATGGAATAGATCTATTAAACAAGACCCAGCCATCCCGTTTGGCAGTGATTATGTTTTTAACGGAAGGATTCAACCAAGAAGAAAAAGAGACATTTCTGCGTTTTCTTGAAGCGTGCATGAACAAGATTACCAATGAAGACGAAAAAATCAAATCCTTCCATAAATTATTGGTAGAAACGGAGTAATATTTTCACGGTTTTATGTGAAAGGATAATCGCTCTATTTGATGTAAACCACAAAATAGTACACGCGATTTGCATAAAAGAGGTATCTACAATATCAAAACCTTACACTTTATTCCATCTAAATGAATAATGATGAGAACAGTTGCAACCCCAGAAAATAAGGTTTCAAAACTAGAAAAACACTTCAGCCAATTTAAAAGAAATATAATTGGTGAAAACACTCATTTTGATTCCGTTTACGGCCCCCAAAAACTAATCTATGCCGATTGGATCGCAAGCGGAAGGTTATACGGGCCAATCGAAGATATCATGCGGGACACCATTGGACCTATGATAGCCAATACCCATTCTTTTTCCAGTGAGACGGGAAAAGCATCCACATATGCCTACAAGCACGCAAGGAACATCATAAAAAGGCATGTAAATGCCGATGAAAATGATATTCTGGTCACTTCGGGAACAGGTATGACAGGGGTGTTGTCCAGATTACAGCGAATTATGGGCCTGCGTTGGCCAGATGTAGTAAAAAGCAAGATTTCAATTCCGGAAAATGAACGCCCAGTAGTGTTCATATCCCACATGGAACACCATTCCAACCATGTGCCCTGGATGGAAACCATTGCGGATGTTGTTATGGTGCCTTGTGATGAAAACAACCTTATCTGTCCCGAGCAACTTCAAAAAGAACTAGCAAATTATACCGATAGACCACAAAAAATAGGAGCTTTTACAGCGTGTTCTAACGTTACCGGAATAATTTCCAGATATCATGAACTCGCCAAGGTTATGCACCAAAATGGAGGTGTCTGCGTTATAGACTTTGCAGCTTCCGCCCCCTATATTGATATTAATATGCATCCAAAAAATCCCGAAGAGCGTTTGGATGCTATTTTATTTTCACCACACAAATTTTTGGGAGGTCCAGGAACCTGTGGAGTCTTAGTTTTTAATAAAAACCTTTACAATACGAATTGTCCGGACGTACCCGGCGGCGGAAATGTAAAATGGACAACCCCATGGGGCAAATATGCCTATCATACAGCTATAGAAACAAAAGAAGATGGCGGCACACCGGGTTTTTTGCAAGTGATGCGGACTGCTTTAGCGATTCGTTTAAAGGAAAAAATGGATACGGAGCATATCAAAAATCGTGAAGAGGAATTATTGGCGCTTTGCTTTTCAGAATTGCGGAAAGTACGCGGATTATTTATTCTTGGAGACAATACAGAAAAACGGATAGGAGTAGTTTCTTTTGGTATCAAGGGCATACACTACAACCTTATTGTTCGTTTACTGAACGACCGTTTTGGAATTCAGGTAAGAGGTGGTTGGTCTTGTGCCAGTACTTACGGACATTATTTATTCAATATTGATTCCGATTCATCCAAAACTTTAATCCAAGATATCGAAAATAAAAATCTAACGAACAAACCAGGCTGGGTTCGCCTATCATTACATCCCATTACTACTAACGAGGAACTCGTCTTTATATGTAATGCAATAAAAAAGGTTGCTGAAAACATAGAAGAATGGAGCAAAAATTATACTTACAATAAAAAAACCAATGAATTCGGTTTCAATAAAGGAAGTGATGAACAAATAATAAATACCGTGAAAAATTGGTTCTCATTGTAATGAAAAGGAGTTTTTAATTGAATGGGAGGTATAAAAGCCTCCTTTTTCATTTTATGACAACTCTATATTCTAATCATTTATGCAATAAAATAGCCAAAGTTTTACCAAATATTGTAATATTTATGCTTTACTTTAAATTTTTAAAACAAAATAATCAACCGTACAAATGAAATCAATATTAGAAACAGCAGATTGGTGGGTATTGGGAGCATATCTAGCAGCACTTATTGGAGTAGCCATCTGGGTTGTACTCCAAAAAAACAAAAATACCGAAGATTACTTTTTAGCCGGAAGAAACGTGGGGTGGTTTGTTATTGGAGCCTCAATATTTGCCTCCAATATTGGTTCTGAACATGTGGTAGGCCTTGCTGGTACAGGCGCGGAATCCGGAATGCCAATGGCCCATTATGAATTGCACGCATGGATAGTACTTTTATTGGGATGGTTGTTTCTTCCTTTTTATTTTAGGAGTAATGCCTTTACGATGCCCGAATTTTTAGAAAAACGTTTTGATAGTAGATCGAGATGGTTTTTATCCGTTTTTTCATTAGTGGGATATGTAATCACCAAGGTTTCCGTTACCATCTACGCCGGTGGAATCGTAGTCTCTGAACTCTTGGGAATCCCTTTTTGGTACGGGGCCATAGGTATTGTCCTTTTTACGGGCGCTTATACCATTATTGGTGGAATGAAAGCGGTTATCTATACCGAAACATTACAAACGATAATTCTAATTGCGGGCTCTCTTATTATTACGTATTTAGGACTGGAAAAAGTAGGAGGATGGTCAGAATTAAAACTAGTAGCTGGCAGTGAACATTTTAATATGTGGCGCCCCATTTCAGATCCTGACTTCCCATGGACCGGAATGCTCATTGGTGGTACAATCGTGGGAATCTGGTACTGGTGTACGGATCAATACATTGTGCAACGCACACTTGCAGCAAATAATATTAAAATAGGTAGACGCGGAGCCATTTTTGGCGCATATCTAAAATTGCTGCCCATTTTCATCTTCTTGATTCCCGGTATTATCGCCTTTGCTTTGGCAAAACAAGGAGTATTGACCTATGAAAAAAGTGATGAAGTGTTTCCGGTCCTTGTAAAAACGTTATTGCCTGTTGGGCTAAAAGGTTTGGTAGCCGGTGGATTAATGGCCGCGCTCATGAGTTCATTAGCCTCCGTTTTTAATTCGTGTTCTACCATATTTACAATTGATATTTACAAAAAACTAAAACCACATACCGAGGAAAAGAAACTACTTAGAATTGGAAAAATAGCAACATCCCTTGTTGTGGTTTTGGGAATTATATGGATTCCCATCATGGAGAAGATTGGTGGCGGCGTACTTTATCAATACTTACAAAGTGTACAATCCTATATAGCGCCTCCAATAACCGCTGTATTTTTGTTGGGGATTTTGTGGAAGAGAGTCAATTCAAAAGCAGCGATAGTCACACTATTTTCGGGCTTGCTAATTGCGGCTTTACGTATTTTATCCGAAATCTATCAAACAGAACTTTCTGGTCTGTTATTGACCTTTGCGACCGTGAATTTTGCCCACATGGCCATTTTCATGTTTATCTTATCCATAATAATCTGTATTACTGTTAGTTTGGTTACAAATCCACCTAATTATGAAGCTATCAAAGGGCTTTCCTTGGGTACGTTATCACAAGAGGATAAAAGAATTAGCAGAGAAAGTATTTCTTATGCGGATATTATTCTATCAGTATTATTGATTATAATAGTGGTAGCTGTTCTGATTTATTTTACCGGATAAATAATGAGCTGTAGATAGTTAAATTATTCACAAATATGATAGTCAAATAATGCTATAACAAGTAACAATTCATAAAGAATTGCGTAATTTAAATATTATATTAACTTTGACAAAAAACAAGAATGAAGGAGTTACTTGAACAAGCTCAAGAATTTGAGAATAGAAAAATGAGCAACATGTCCACTAGTGACAGGGTTGAGGCTTCAAGAGAGGCAAAAGCATTAATACTAAAGATAAACGAAATCTATAAAGAAAGTAAGGACCCAGAATTAATGGATGTCATGAAAAGGTTGACCGTTAAGAAGAAAAAAATTGAGAAACGTTTGGGCGGTGTCCCACAAGTTTAACATCATTTTTAAAATTTCTCGGAAATTACTTTCGATACATGTTATTTCTGACTTATAATCCAAAAAAACAAAACCTCTTTTTTCAAAAGAGGTTTTTTCATTTTTAGCAAATAAAGTTACCGGATTAACGAGTCTTACATCGTTTTATCCCCAAAACAATCGCTTGAACTAATATTTTATTCTCTTCTTGGTTTTCCACTGATATTAGCGGTCCAATCCGATACAGTGAAAATCGTTTCGTTCTATACAGAAAATTTGCAGAGATGGCTAATGCGGTTTTTAGGTTTCATCTACCAGCATTTTTTAGCAATGTTTGTGTTTTTCTGTTTTGTGATAGCTTTCCTGATTATGTATCTCTATGTGCTATAGTTATAATTTCTTTTGAAGGTATTTTGAATTAAAAAAAACGATGAAGCGTCAAGCATATTTCTTTATGCTAAACAATTTCTGCACTTAGACCTGCCTGCAATAGTCTTGAGCAACGTGGTTCCAAATCATTGTACTCCCCTGTTTTAACGGTACACTTGCCATTGTAATGAACAATGAGGGAACATTGTTCAGCCTGTTCCGCACTATGCTCACAAACAGAGATCAAGGTTTCGATAACGTGGTCAAAAGTATTCACATCATCATTAAAAAGCACAATTTCATTTTGCTGAACAGTTTCTTCTTCTAAGAGGAGTTCTTCGGAAATTTCTTCTTTAGTACTCATGATTTTTTGTTTGATGTACTCTAAAATACATATTTTGAGGCGACCCAATTATTTTTTTCCAAGTTTTTTTCAAACTTTAACCCTTCTGCGGTACACTTTTTACTGATCAATTCTAAATCTTCTTTGTAAAATCCACTAAGCAAAAGTATAGCCTCTGGATTCATACATTTCGCGTAAATAGGTAGGTCTTCCAAAAGAACGTTTCTATTAATATTCGCTATAATGATATCATACTTTTCATCACCCAACAAACTGGCATCGCCCTCTTTTACCGT
Source organism: Maribacter algae (assembly GCF_047345745.1). Taxonomy (NCBI): domain Bacteria; kingdom Pseudomonadati; phylum Bacteroidota; class Flavobacteriia; order Flavobacteriales; family Flavobacteriaceae; genus Maribacter; species Maribacter algae. The sequence goes on along the minus strand of NZ_JBLFES010000001.1, from coordinate 1,178,688 downwards.
AATATTATCCAAACCGTTACGGGCCACATTTTCCAAAGCGTTCAAATAGCACCAATTATCAATATCTATGGCATCAATTTTCAACGCGCCTCTCATGCCTGCTAGAATGGCTAGAACTCCTGTTCCCGAGCCCATATCCAAAACCACTCTTCTTTCTAAATCCAAATCCAACAGGTGTTGCAGCATCATATGTGTAGTCTCATGATGGCCCGTACCAAAACTCATTTTAGGTTCTATAATGATATCATAAAGAACATCCTTTTTTTCATGAAAGGGAGCTCTCACCATGCATATACGGTCTACCAAAATAGGTTGAAAACTCTGTTCCCAAGTGGCATTCCAGTTTTCTTGAGCTATTTCTTTTCGTTCAAAATCAATTTGAAAATTCCGATTGGAGAGAACGGTTACCATATCCAGAATAGTTTCGGACCACTCCTTTTTCTGGATATAAGCGAGGATGCCTTCATCTTCTTCCACGAAACTTTCAAAACCTACCTCTCCCAACTGGGCAATTAAAATATCCGCCGCAGGTTGTAGAGGTTTTATACGAAAACTATATTCTATATATGTCGTATCGGAAGACATCTCGATTTAGCCGATTAAATGGCTTTTATTATGGCTATAAAATCATCGGCTACTAGAGATGCCCCGCCTATGAGTCCGCCATCCACGTCCGGTTTTCCAAATATTTCTGGGGCATTGCCCGGTTTAACACTACCCCCGTAAAGAATGGATACATTATTGGCAATGGTCTGGTCGTAAGCCTCTGCAATGGTCTTACGGATAAATTCGTGCATCTCCTGAGCTTGTTCCGGTGATGCTGTTTCTCCGGTACCAATGGCCCAAACTGGCTCATAGGCCAATATGATTCTTGACCATGATGCCGCTTCCAATGAAAACAAGGCATTTCTTAGCTGATTTTCAACAACGTTAAAATGGTTATTGGCTTTACGGTCCTCCAATTCTTCTCCAAAACAGAACATTACCCGTATTTCATGGTCCAGAGCAGTTTGTACCTTTTTTGCTAAAATTCCATCTGTTTCTGCAAAATAAGCACGTCTTTCCGAATGCCCAATTATAACGGTATTTACATCAATATTCAGTAACATATCGGCAGAAATTTCACCGGTATAGGCCCCACTTTCGGCAAAGTGCATATTCTGCGCAATAACCTCTATTTTAGAAGCCTCCAGACATCTTACGGCAGCAGAAAGGTTAACGTATGCTGGTGCTACCATTACTTCCGCTTGGGTATCCGGTAGTTTTGCCGATAATGTTGCCAGCAAAGCCTCCGTCTCCTCTAAGTTTTTGTTCATTTTCCAGTTACCGGCTACTATTTTACTTCTCATTGCTGTTTTTATTTGATAGTTATTTACTTCATTTTATGGAAAAATCAAATCTTCCAAATCATTATAATGTACTTTTTGTAGTATCGTTCCTTTTTCCAAAACCAGAACTCCCGGATTGGAACGGACAATAGTTTTAAGGGTGGTTTCATCCGTAAAATAAAAATCGAAATCCAGGTTATATTTTGATTTTAAATTGTTAGTTTGATCAGGTCCGGAGGCTGACATCCCAATTACTTTATATCCGCTTTTCTGGGCTTTATCAGCTACACCTTTCAGCACTTCAAAAGCTTCTAAATTGGACTTTCGCAAATCATACGCGATGACCATGACCAACTTGGGTTCGATCAATAATTCGCTTGCATAGTCCTGACCCTCTTGCTCTATGGTGAAATCATGTACCGGGGGTTCGTAACCTTTTTGAATTTCAGTGGTTTCCACACCAATAAACTCACCATCAACCGAGGGGTAATCACCTTGTGTTACAATAATTTTTTCGTCCCCATCAACTTTGAATTTCCAGGCATAATCAAAAACGGCTTTTGGAGCATCTTCTGGCACGGTCATGCCTTCTTCAATATTCTTACCTACTTCATAGGGTCTAAAATCGATTACGGGAAGGTGGTTCAGAACATAATAGGCGTAGGCGCTACAAGCAACTACCGATAAAATCAGAAAACTCTTTAATGTCGCTGGTCTAAAAAGAGGGGCAATCCACTTTTTACCTACAAACAAAATTAGGATCAATACCAGTAATACAACATCTTTTGTAAATGATTCCCACGGTGTTAGTTTTATGGCGTCACCAAAACATCCGCAATCCGTCACCTTATTGTAATACGCTGAATAAAATGTAAGAAAGGTGAAGAATACGATCATTCCCAACAAACTCCATAAGGTAAATTTAGGTTTAAACCCTATGATGAGCATAACGCCCAAAAGCACTTCTATGATTACCACGATAATAGAAATGGTCAATGCATATGGCATAAATACCGGTAGGTCCAATACCCCTTGGCTAAAATATTCCTCTAATTTGAAGGAAAACCCTACCGGGTCGTTCAATTTTATATACCCGCTGATGATAAAAAGTATTCCAACAAATATCCGAACAAAGCCTATGAGGTATTTCATTTATTATGATGCTTTTTTTGTTTCGGACATATGAATTAGAGCGAATACGGAATAATTGATCATATCCTGATAATTGGCATCGATGCCTTCACTGACCAAAGTTTTGCCTTTATTATCTTCGATTGATTTTATTCGCAACAGTTTTTGAAGAATCAAATCCGTCAGGGAGCTAATCCGCATATCTCGCCAAGCCTCACCATAATCGTGATTTTTATTCAGCATTAACTGTTTGGTTTCGGCAATATGTTTGTCATACAATTCAACAGCTTTGCTCGCTTCCAGATCGGGCTGGTCAACAACGCCCAGTTCCAACTGTATCAATGCCATTATGGAATAGTTGATGATTCCTATAAATTCTGATTTTTCGCCCTCGTCAACTTTTCTAATATTATTTTCCTGAAGACTTCTAATGCGTTGGGCCTTAATGAAGATTTGATCTGTTAAGGACGGTAACCTTAAAATACGCCATGCACAACCATAATCTTTCATCTTCTTTTCATAAAGGTCCCTACACTCTTGGATAACCTCATCATATTGCGTTGCCGTATGCTGCATATAGTTCCTTGTAATTTGTGTAAATTTCGCTTAAAATTTTGTAACCGTCAAAGTTGATGGTTTAAACTTAGGGAAGCAAAAATCCATTGAAATCAAATATGACCATAAACTGCAAAGGACAACTCATCAATTTAGCATATCCTAAAATAATGGGCATCCTAAATATTACGCCGGACTCTTTTTACGACGGAGGAAAATATAAAAACGAAAGTGATATTCTTTCGCAAGTAGAGAAGATGTTGACCGGTGGTGCCACTTTTTTGGATATCGGTGCATATAGCTCAAGACCGGGTGCGGATGAAGTAAGCGAAGCCCAAGAATTAAAACGCATTATTCCGGTAGTTGATTTGATCCTGAAACATTTTCCCACAGCCATGCTTTCCATAGATACCTTTAGAAGCCAAGTAGCGAAACAATGTATAGCCCTCGGAGCGGCAATGATCAATGATATTTCAGGAGGAAAAAGGGATGCCAAAATGATACAAACCATTGCTAAATGCAATGTACCTTACATCATGATGCATATGAGGGGGAACCCAAAAACGATGCAACAAAAAACCGATTATGAAGATTTGGCAAAGGATATGTTATTTTACTTTTCTGAACGATTGGCGGTTACCAAAAGCCACGGGATAAAAGATGTCATCATTGACCCTGGATTTGGATTTTCTAAAAATTTAGAACAAAACTACACGCTACTTAAAAATTTGAATCTTTTCAAAATAACCGATTGCCCCTTGTTGGTCGGTATCAGTAGAAAGTCCATGATTTATAAACTTCTTGGAAACACCCCGTCAACGGCATTAAATGGTACCACGGCCTTACACATGTTCGCTTTAGATCAAGGAGCCAATATTTTAAGGGTTCACGACGTTAAGGAAGCTAGGGAATGTGTTCGACTTTACGAACAATTACAGGCATAAAACGGAACGGTTTTCGTTCATCAAATTTTGTTAATTTTACAAAAACGACAACGCTTGGATTTTTTGAATTTTATCGATTTTAAGATTACGGATATCCTAGATATTGTGTTGGTCGCAGTTCTTCTTTACTACATCTATAAACTGGTCAGGGGCTCCGTTGCCATTAATATTTTTATTGGAATCGTTATCGTTTGGGCATTTTGGAAATTGACGGAACTTCTGGGAATGCAAATGATCAGTAGTATGGTCGGGGCTTTTATGCAAGTAGGGTTAATAGCCCTTATCATCGTATTTCAGCAGGAAATCAGAAAGTTTTTACTGATGATCGGTTCTACCAATTTTGCCAATAAACGAAACTTCGTCAAACATTTTAAATTTTTAAAGCAAGATGGTATCGGAACCGAAGTTGATGTTGATGCCATTCTCCGAGCCTGCGAAAAAATGGCAAGTACAAAAACAGGAGCTATTTTGGTAATTGAGCGAAACAACTCCCTGGATTTTATCAAATCCACAGGAGACCGGATGAACATAGAGATCACCCAGCCCATTTTAGAGAGTATTTTTTATAAGAACAGCCCATTGCATGATGGCGCAGCGGTTATCGTAAATAATTACATTGTAGCCACAAGAGTTATTTTACCCGTTTCCAATGAGCGAAATATTCCTTTACGCTTTGGGTTGCGGCACAGAGCAGCTGTAGGTATCACAGAGAAAACAGATGCCTTGAGTATTGTGGTCAGTGAAGAAACCGGACTTATATCCTATATCAAAAACGGTGAATTTGTATTATACGATTCATTAACACAACTCGGTGCGATGCTAAAACAGGATCTGGTGTAATGGAATGTAAAAATTGTAATCATACCTTAAGAACAGACTATAGCTTTTGCCCCGATTGTGGCGCTAAAGTGATTCGAAATAGACTGAACGTCAAAAATTTATGGTTTGATATTACCGAGCGCTACTTTAATGTTGACAACACTTTCCTTAGAACCTTTATACATCTTTTTACCAAACCGGAAGTTGTCATCGGCGGCTACATACAGGGAATTAGAAAAAAATATCTGAATCCCATAAGCTATATGGGTATTGCTATTACGCTTTCGGGATTTTTGGTTTTTTTGATGAAAAGAAAATCGGACCAACTGGATTTTGATGTTTTTGGTACAGGTGCTAGTTCTCCGGATTTGCAACCTTTATTCGATTTTACAACGGACTACCAAGCTATTTTATTTGTACTATATATTCCAATGATGGCCTCATCCGCATGGTTGGCCTACGAGCAGATAAAATATAACTTTACGGAAAGGCTTACGGTATTCATTTATACATTGGCCCAATGGAGTATTGGTACATTTATCCCCTCAATATTAATACTAAGTTTTATACCAGAATATTATGGTCTCATTGTTTTTCCTATGATGGGTCTAATGTATCTGTACACAGGTTATATCATTAAAAGGACAGGAAAATTAAAAGGTTTGGATTTGATAGCAAAAATATTGGTGTTCTATATTCTCTTTACTATACAATATTTTGCACTGTCCGCTTTGATTCCTGTCATTCTTATCCTGACCGGGACAATGGATTTTAATGCCTTTATTCCAAAAAAATAATAATCAAGCCACCTCTTCTGCCATAAACTGCGCTTCATAAAGATTGGAATAATATCCACCTTTTTCAAGTAATTCCTTGTGGTTGCCGATCTCGACTATCCGTCCGGCATCCATCACGATAATTTTATCGGCCTTTTTAATGGTCGCCAACCTGTGGGCAATGACGATTGAAGTTCGTCCTTGCGTGATTTTTTCAGTGGCTTTTTGTATCAATTGTTCGGAATACGTGTCTACCGAGGAAGTTGCCTCGTCTAAAACTAAAATACTTGGGTCACTCACATAGGCTCTTAAAAAAGCGATCAATTGTCGCTGACCACTGGATAGCATGGAACCCCTTTCTTTCACATTGTATTCATATCCACCAGGAAGACTTGCTATGAATTCATCCACACCGATCGTTTTTGCCGCATTTTCAATATTCGTTATGTTGATGGCAGGATCTTTAAGCGAAATATTGTTCGCAATCGTATCGGCAAATAAAAACACATCTTGGAGCACCACGGCAATATGGGAACGTAAAGATGAGAGCTTGTAATCTTTAATGTCGATTCCATCCACTAAAATACTTCCGGAATTAATTTCATAGAATCGGTTCAACAAGTTAATGATGGTCGATTTTCCTGCTCCTGTAGCACCAACAATAGCAATGGTTTCTCCAGCTTTTACATCAAAGGAAATTCCGTGCAATACCTCTTCATCTTCAACATAACCAAAACGAACCGCTTTAAACTCGATGTCGCCTTTCATTTTTTCACGTTCTATTGTACCCTCATTGGAAATTGTACTATCCGTATCCAGGATTTTAAATACCCGATTCGCCGCGACCATACCCATTTGCAGCGTGTTAAACTTATCCGCAATCTGCCGTAGCGGTCTAAATAGCATATCTATCAATAGAATATAGGCGAACACGGTTCCTGCAATATCATCCGTAATACCGGCTACGTTTTGCAGACCGCCATACCATACGATTAGACCAACGGTAATGGAGGAAACAATCTCGGCGATTGGAAAAAAGATAGAGTTATACCAAACCGTTTTTAACCATGCTTTTTTATGCTTTTCGTTTATCTCCCTAAATTTTTGACTTTCTATTTTTTCACGGGTGAACAACTGTACTATTTTCATTCCCGTAATGCGTTCCTGCACAAATGAATTTAAATTGGAAACCTCTGCCCTTACCTCTGTAAAAGCCACTTTCATTGCTTTTTGGAATAATCGGGTGGCGTAAAGAATCAACGGCAGTACTGCAAATACCAGAAGTGCCAGTTTCCAATTGATATAAATCATTACGCCCGCGGCCACGAACATTTTTAATAAATCCGCTACGATAACGAAAAAGCCCTGACTAAATATCTCACCGATACGCTGCATGTCCGCCACTGCTCTTGTTACCAAAACCCCAAGCGAAGAATTATCAAAATATTTCATCTTGAAGCCTAGCATTTTTTGGAAAAGATTTATACGTACGTCCCGTATGACAGATTCCCCTAACCAGTTGGCATAATAATTAAAGGATAGTTGGCTCGTTACCTGTAAAACAAGTACGGCCAACATGGCAATGATAAGATATAGAAGTTTCTCCGGATCGGCATCCTTGATGGCGCCGTCTATAATTTCACGTAAAATGATGGGAGTTAGTACCGCAAAAACCGACAATAATATTGCCGCCAAAGCCACTCCATAAAAAGTAATTCTATAAGGACGGGTATGGGCCATTAAACGCTTAAAGAGCCGCGTGTCAAAAGCTTTTCCTGAGTCTTTATCCATTCTTAAAAATAGTATTGGGGTACGTTACGGAGGTCAAATATAGCCCTTTTGCAGGTACGGAAGCGCCCGCTTTTGAGCGATCTTTACTTTTTAAGATGGTATTAACATCGGCTATGGAATATTTGCCTTTTCCAACATCCAAAAGTGTTCCTACCACTGCCCTGACCATATTTCTCAGAAAACGGTCCGCCGTAATCTTAAAGCTTAAAGCATCCTCATTTAAGGACCAATTGGCATATGTTACATCACAAAAAAACGTACGGACATCCGTATTGGTTTTAGAAAAACACTCAAAATCCTTTCTGCCCAAAAGGAGCCGGGCAGCCTCGTTCATTCGGTCAATATCCAATCTTTGTTTTACGTAATATGCCGTATCCTTATAAAACGGGTTTTTAACATTGCAGACCAGATATTCGTACGAACGTGATGTAGCATCAAACCTAGCATGTGCTTCTTCGCTGACTTCGAATATATTTAGAACCGAAATATCATCGGGAAGAAAAGCATTTAACCTGAATATTAATTGGGCTATATTATCAATACCATTAAAATCAAAATGTCCGTACATCTGCTTGGCATGTACCCCGGCGTCCGTGCGGCCGGCACCCACTATTTCTACTTTATCCCTTAGCAGTTTGGACAATGCATCCTCTAAAACTGACTGTACCGTAATAGCGTTTGGCTGATTCTGCCAACCGTGATACGCCAAACCAAAGTATGAAAATTGAATAAAATATCTCAAATGAAACTCCTAGTTTTGTGGTGTTCAAAGATAATGAAGTTACGAATGATGTGCGGTGTTGGTACAATTAAGAACACAGCTGCTTTTTCATAATGAACCAAATACATAAATGACCAAAATCCTATTACTTTCGGATACCCATTCCCATATAGATGATGCCATCCTAAAATATGCCAGACAAGCGGATGAAATTTGGCATGCGGGCGATATCGGAAATCTAAGGGTTACGGATGGACTCTCCGCGCTAAAACCATTACGTGGTGTATATGGTAATATTGATGACCATATTATTCAAAAAGAATTTCCATTGGACAATAGGTTTACTTGCGAAGAAGTCAATGTTTGGATGACACATATTGGAGGTTATCCTCCAAAATACAACCAAAGAACAAGGGAATTGATCAAAGCCAATACCCCGAAACTGTTCATCTGCGGGCATTCCCACATTTTGAAAGTAATGTGGGACAAAAAGCTGAATGTATTACATATGAATCCCGGTGCTTGCGGAAAACATGGGTTTCACCACGTGCGCACCATGCTACGGTTTACTATCGATGGTCCAGAAATCAAAGATTTGGAAATCATTGAGCTGGGGAAGCGTTGATTTTTACTTTTCATTTGTATGGTTGATGTAAGTATCGGTACTCTAAAACGTCAAAACCTTCAGAAAAAAACAACAAACATGAAAACACAAAAATTAACTACACTTTTTGCAGTGTTAACTTTATCAATGATTTTGTCCGGATGCGGAGAAAAAGCAAAAAAAGATACTACCGATACCATGAAAATGGAATCCGAAGAAATGGTCTCAAAAGAACCTGAGTATAATACGGCCAAGCCGGAAACATTATTGGCATCCATTGAATACGCCCATGGAGGCTGGAATGACCTTTGGTCCAAAAATGATGTACAGTACACTTATGATTACCGTTATCCAGATGGCAAAGCAGATGTTTCCGTGGAGCGTTACATCTTCTCCAATGAAGCATCATACGGAAATTATACGCAACATGACATCAATGTCATGCCAGGCGAAAAAGGAGAAGTAACCCAATATTTTGATGGTGAAACCACCAAGGTGATGATGGATGGCAAAAATGTTGAAAATCCGCAAGTGGTCGCAGTGAGCGACTTCCTGAGGAGAGCAAACTACTTTTGGTTCGTAATGCCCTACAAGTTAAACGATAAGGGAACTATAGCAACATATATGGGACAAGAAGATTATAACAATACGACCTACGATAAGGTAGAAATTACATATGATGCGGCTATTACGGGAAAAGAGCAGAATGATGCCTACATCCTTTATGTTAATCCGGAAACTAAATTGGTAGACCGTTTTTATTTTTCATTGCCTTTTTTAGGTGTAAATGCTCCGGTCATCATAGCCAATTATGAGTATGAAGAAATAGAGGGACAAAAAATAGCTACAAAACGTACCTATTTTATGCCCAATGAAAAAGGTGAATATGGCGAAGACCCGAATATTGTACAGACACTTACGAATGTAAAATTCAATAATGGTTTTGCAGAAAAAGGCCTTATGAATTAAAGAAGGGCAAAAAAGCAAAGAGAGCGTTAGGGATTGTAATGGCATCCTTTTGTTGCCAAACAAAAGATAAAATGAAAAGCCCGGCCTAACGTTTTTGAAGAAAACATTAGGAACGCCCAAAAAATATAAATGTAAAAAACCCGGGAACTACCCCGGGTTTTACGCACTAATACTACTAAGATGTTAGGTTCAACGTAAACGATCAACAGATTTTACAAGATCTTCATCCTTCTTTATAGCCCTATTGGCTAAGACCAAAAAAACGATAGAAAATACAGGAATCAACATCCCAATACCCTTCTCGGAGACCAAAGTCTCTCCGGATAAGTTTAGCGATCGGTAAACGAAAAATCCTAGTAAAAAAAGGTTCAATATCATGTTCAGTCTGTTTACCACAAACTGGTTCTTTCTGTTTTTAAATAACAATATGGCCCATAAGGCCAAAAGCGCAGAAACATAAAAGGCTATAGAAATAAAGATTTCATTACTGGCATAGATTTCCGTACCCTGGGCATCTGACCAAAGGTTTACAAAGAACGGTAGTACACTAGAAATGAGTGCCACTATTACCAAATATATACTCTGTATCCGTTGAATCATTTATATACTATAAATCAGGAATACAAAAATACAGGTCTTTTTAAAAAATATCTCCTTAATTCTTGAAAATAATTCGTAATATTGTTGCGTTAACAAGTTTAACACTTGCCTAGGGAAACCTTTCCCGATTAGAATATCCAAATATAATTTACTTCTTATAATACAAAACACTGTTAATTTATTCAATATTTAATGTTTGAGATTTCAGATTTAAAATCGAAAAAGCTACCTGAACTTCAGGAAATAGCAAAAGAACTTAATGTTCCCAAATTCAAGACGCTAAAAAAACTAGACCTAGTTTATCAAATTTTAGACTTGCAGGCCGCAAATCCAAAGGCCGCTGCCGCAGTTGTTCCGGCGAAGGACGAAGCACCAAAACCAAGAAAAAGGATTGCAAAAAAAGAGGTGCCCGCAGAAAAGAAACCAACAGAAAAAACTTCAGAAAATCCAACGGTCAATTCAGAACCGACCAACAAAGAAAAAGAAGTGGACAACGGAAAGAACAAACCGGAAACGAGAAAACCTAATCCGAGACCGCGACCTACTACTTCCGAGAACAATAAAAGGAACAATCCACAGAACAAGAACCAACAAAACAGAAAGCATAACAACCAAAGAAACGGTACCCACGACAAAAGCAATTTTGATAAGGACTTAAAAAACAGGTATAAAGAACCTGAGTATGAGTTTGACAGCATCATTGCCAGTGAGGGTGTTCTGGATATTATGCAAGACGGGTACGGATTCTTACGTTCCTCTGACTACAACTACCTTTCTTCGCCCGATGATATTTATGTTTCACAGTCACAAATTCGTTTGTTCGGTCTAAAGACCGGGGATACGGTATTGGGTAACGTAAGACCCCCAAAAGAAGGTGAAAAATATTTTCCGTTGATCAAGGTGAACAAAATCAATGGTATAGACCCCCAAATTGTTCGTGATAGGGTTTCCTTTGAGCATCTAACACCACTTTTCCCCAAGGAGAAATTCAATTTGGCGGAAAGACAGAGTACCATCTCTACGCGAATTATCGATTTGTTTTCACCTATTGGTAAAGGACAAAGGGGTATGATCGTTTCCCAACCTAAAACTGGTAAAACAATGCTCTTAAAAGACATTGCCAACGGTATTGCGGCAAACCATCCAGAGGTATATCAAATTATTTTGTTGATCGATGAACGCCCCGAAGAAGTTACGGATATGCAACGCAACGTGCGTGGTGAAGTAGTCGCCTCTACTTTTGATAAAGAAGCTACGGAACATGTGCGTGTAGCGAATATAGTTCTTGAAAAGGCTAAACGCTTGGTAGAATGCGGTCACGATGTAGTCATTCTTTTGGATTCTATTACACGTTTGGCAAGGGCCTATAATACTGTGCAACCGGCATCCGGTAAAGTGTTAAGTGGTGGTGTTGATGCCAACGCACTTCATAAGCCGAAACGTTTCTTTGGTGCCGCTCGTAATATAGAGGGTGGTGGTTCATTATCCATTATCGCTACAGCATTGACAGAGACTGGCTCCAAAATGGACGAGGTTATCTTTGAAGAATTTAAAGGTACCGGTAATATGGAACTTCAATTGGATCGGAAGATTGCCAATAGAAGAATTTTCCCTGCTATTGACCTTACCTCTTCAAGCACCAGACGTGACGATTTATTATTGGACGAAAGTACTTTACAGCGTATGTGGATCATGCGCAAGTATCTTGCGGATATGAATCCTGTGGAAGCTATGGAATTCATTGAGCAACGCTTTAAACAAACTAAAAACAATGAAGAATTCTTAATGACCATGAATCAATAAGAAATTCTTATAATTTAATATTGGAAAAAACCAGTTTCATATGAAACTGGTTTTTTTATGCTTGAAGCGTGAATTTCGTCGAAAATCTGTTTCCATAATCTTACACTGATAGTAATTTAATATCTTTAAAGCAGCTAAGAGATTTCCCCCATCATTTAGTTTATTTTAAATAAAATGAACACTAACCTTTTGAAAACAATCTGAAGATGAAAAAATCAAAACAGCTATGTCTTTCCGTATTTGGAATTTTATTGATTACCGTTACAAGTTGCAAAGAACTAAAATCCGACCCAAAAGAACCACAGGAGGAAATAGAAGTGGTTGCTCCGGCCCAAATAATTCCGGTCGCCCAGGCAGAATCTTTTTATAACAACTACACAAAGCGAAGAGCTAAACTCATCAGGAAATATGAGGATTCCATCGATCGTGGTAAAAGATATACCGACCTTAAGCAGCAAAAGCGTCAAATGTCGGCAGAAACGACAAGACCAAAAGACTCTTTTATTGTAGCCCGTTATGTTTCCTATGACTACAAGACCATAAAACAATATTTGAACTATGTGGAGCAAGAAGCAAAAAAAGCGAATGTAGATATAGCTTCTTTGCGTTTTTATTTTTCTAACTACCCGAACAAAAAGAAGTTTCATAATGGAGAGCCTGTTTACCACCCAAGGCAAAATTCCATTTTGATTTCACCTACTTTGAAAAAAGGTGGCGAAGAGTTCCTTTTCTATACTTCCGTTTTAGAAAATGATGGACGGGCGGCCATGTTACTATCCGACCAATTTGAAGATTTAGACAAAGGATACGGAGACAACTATAAAGAAAGTCAAAAGGTCTATGCCTCCTTTGCGCCGACAACGAAAGCTTTTCAGGATGGAAAGAATAGTTTGACATTAAATAGAGGTGGTGGTGTTCCTCCTAATAATTAAAGTGAAGATCTTTAATTAATACAAAACATAACATGGAATTCCCGGTTCTTACTTTTTTAAGGGACAACTTCTATGTTTTTCTTTATGGACTTACGTTAATTTTTTCTCTATTCAGCTATAAAAAATATTTCGATACTGTTTTACGTTTTTTGCCAGCAATTATCACATATACTTTCTTAACAGAATTGTTAGGCAATATAGTTTGGAAAAATGAAAATTTTCAGCTTATATATGAGGGTGATCGTCCAATAAATAACAGTATAGTGTACAACATCCATGATATTGTTTTTTATGGTTATTTCTTCTATATCTTTTGGTTGAGTGTAGAAAACAAAAGAAATAAAAAAATCATAAAGTATGGAAGCATCATTTTTATCGCTATAAGTATCATAAACCCATTTTTTGAAAGCTTTTTTCTTTACCCACAAACCTACTCTATAGCCGTAGGCTCTTTGCTTTTGATAGCCTGTATTGTTTTTTATCTTATTGAATTGAACAAGAACTTTTCTTTAAGGTTAAAGAAAAGTCATTTGTTGTTCTGGATAAGTTTAGGATTATTGGTGTTTTACCCGTTTTATCCAATTATCATGTATATAGGAACTTATCATAACCATCTATACACTTCTCCTTTAAAAGAAATACATATTTTCTTAATATGCGCTATGTACTTCTTGTTTATTATTGGTTTTATAAAAATGAGAAGAATGAAACCGTTGAAAGAATTATCATGAGAGCGGTTTGAAAATTTTGTTCAACTCAAAAAACAACTGAATGGGTAATGAAATAGCGGAATTCTTAATGGGAAACTGCTATGTAATCATTTATGGGATAGCATTAATCCTGTCAGTTCTGAAATACCGATACTATTTTGATACTCCTTTAAAAACACTCCCGATTATTATCGGATATGTATTGCTCACCGAGATTCTAGGGTTCCTCATAAGGGATTTTGAGGATATTCAAGTGGTTTTTGAAAATGGATATTCCCACTACAACCATTTGATATACAATATTTTAGACACTATTTTCTTTCTGTATTTTTTCATAATTTATAAAAAGAGCATCACCGAAAAAAGGACAAAAAATATAATACGCAAAGGAATACTAGTAATCATTGTAATAGCTCTTCTAAATCCATTTTTTGAAGAATTCATCCTTTTTCCACAACTGGGAGTCATTATTTTCGGGTCAATTCTTTTGGTTTTTTGTAGTCTATCCTATTTGAAGGAGGTCATGTCCAAGCCCATAAAATATTCCAATTATCACAAATTAATGAAATGTATAAGCTTGGGCCTACTCCTATTTTATCCTTTCTACCCTTTTATCATCGGTATAGGACAATATAATGAGGATTTATACTGGAAGTTACACTTACGAGAGGTTTTATTGGTTTTAATTATCATTATGTACGCTCTGTTTTCCATAGGATTTATCAAGCTTAAAAAAATTCAATTTTTGAAATAAAAAAAGCCTTCCAAAATGGAAGGCTTTATAAATCTTAAATTCTAGCTATATTTAAAGTGCAGCGACATGCTTTGCCAATTTACTTTTGAGATTGGCCGCTTTGTTAGAATGAATGATGTTTCTTTTTGCAAGACGATCGATCATACTTATCACACTTGGTAAAAGTGCTTCAGCATCTTTCTTTTTCTCTTCAGAACGTAATTTTTTTATTGCGTTACGGGTAGTCTTGTGTTGGTACCTGTTGCGTAAACGCACTGCTTCGTTTCTTCTAATTCTTTTTAATGCCGACTTATGATTTGCCATCTTCCTTTAAATTATATTTTCTGGATACCAATATCCGTTTTTACTATGTAGCCCGTAGGGGAATCGAACCCCTGTTACCAGGATGAAAACCTGGCGTCCTAACCCCTAGACGAACGGGCCATTTTCTAAAATTTAAAAGTATTAAATACGAAGTACGAATTTGGCACTTAGAACAACTACTTTAAACCTTGTACTTCTAACCTTATACCTTTGTAGCCCGTAGGGGAATCGAACCCCTGTTACCAGGATGAAAACCTGGCGTCCTAACCCCTAGACGAACGGGCCATTGCTTTGCACAATTGCGGATGCAAAAATACAATTATTTTTCACTATCGCAACACCCCAATATTATTTTTTCCATTCTTTTAATATGCCTTTGCAAAAAGCACTCTTTTGGAAGAAGGTTTGCCGGTTACCATACAGGTACCTTGCTCAGCATCAGCATCAATGGGAATACATCTAATCGTTGCTTTTGTTTCATCTTTTACACGTTCTTCCGTTTCTGGAGTACCGTCCCAATGGGCAGCTAAAAAACCGCCTTTTTCCTCGAGCACTTTCTTGAACTCCTCGTAAGATTGCACGTTAGTTATATGCGCTTCTCGATGTGATAAGGCTTTGTTATAAATATTCTTTTGGATGTCTTCCAGTAAAAATTCAACTTTGGATATAATATCCGTCGCAGGCACGCTCTCTTTTTCAAGTGTATCCCTCCGGGCCACTTCATAAGTGCCGTTTTCCATATCGCGCTGACCGATGGCCAACCGTACCGGGACACCTTTTAGTTCATACTCATTGAATTTAAACCCTGGCTTGTGCGTATCACGATTATCGAATTTCACGGAGATTCCTTTCTTCCTTAGCTCCTTGACCAAAGGCTGTACCTCTTCCGAAATAGCGTCCAACTGCTCCAATCCCTTATAAATAGGAACAATTACCACTTGTATAGGAGCCAGTTTTGGTGGCAGTACCAACCCATTATCATCACTATGCGTCATGACCAAAGCGCCCATTAATCGTGTAGAAACACCCCAAGAAGTAGCCCAAACATATTCTTTTTGACCTTCTTTGTTAGCGAATTTCACATCAAAAGCTTTTGCGAAATTCTGCCCCAGAAAATGTGAAGTTCCTGCCTGTAACGCCTTCCCATCTTGCATCAATGCTTCAATACAATAGGTTTCCACGGCACCTGCAAATCGTTCGCTTTCCGTTTTGACTCCTTTTATGACCGGTACGGCCATATGTTCTTCTGCAAATTCAGCATAAATGTTCATCATTAACTCCGCTTCTTCGATCGCTTCTTTTTCTGTAGCGTGGGCTGTGTGGCCCTCTTGCCATAAAAATTCTGCCGTTCTCAAAAAAAGTCGCGTGCGCATTTCCCAACGCACTACGTTGGCCCATTGGTTTATGAGCAGGGGCAAGTCACGGTAGGACTGTATCCATTTTCTATAAGTGTCCCAAATAATGGTTTCCGAAGTAGGCCTTACGATAAGTTCTTCTTCCAATTTGGCATTTTCATCCACAATGATACCACTACCGTCTTCCGCATTTTTCAATCTATAGTGGGTAACCACCGCACATTCCTTTGCAAAACCCTCTACATGGCTTGCTTCTTTACTTAAATAGGATTTTGGAATAAAAAGCGGAAAATAGGCATTTTCGTGGCCCGTTTCCTTAAACATTTTATCTAGCCCCGCTTGCATTTTTTCCCAAATGGCAAAACCATACGGTTTAATGACCATGCAGCCTCTAACTCCGGAATTTTCGGCCAAATCCGCTTTGACTACCAATTCATTATACCATTTTGAATAATCTTCGCTTCGCTTTGTTAATTTTTTACCCATCATACATAGTTTGGCACAAAACTTGTGTCTATTGAAAGAAAATAATTCGGTAAAACTAGTTATTTTTAATATGTTCAACAATATAATTTTAGAACGATGATATATACATTACCCCTCAACAAAATCCGCAATTTAGCCTTACTGGCCTTATTGTCATTTTTTGCTATTTCGTGTGGTTCTTATCAGCAAGCATCCTATTATGACAATGATGGGATTTATTCTGATAAAGCCCCAAGAACAGTAGAAAGAAGACCGCAACAACAACGTGTACAACGCAATTCGGAATCCAATACATATTCTGATTACTTTGCTCAAAAAGCAGGTCAGTATGATGAGATATTGGAGGATGAGGTCTTTACTGACATTGATTCGTATTCCAGTAATTCGATCAACGATAGTATCAACCCGGCGCAACTTACGGACTACTATGACAATGCGAACGATTATGCAGGTTTTGGCGGTTGGGGAGATAATGCCAGTAATGTTAGCATTAACATCTATGATAACGGTTGGAACAACTGGGGATGGAGCGATCCATGGTTATGGGGAGGCGGTTTTGGCTGGGGCGGAGGCTTCGGTTGGGGTTGGAATAGATGGAACCGTTGGAACAACTGGGGCTGGGGCGGAGGCTTTGGCTGGGGTTGGAACAATTGGGGCTGGGGCGGAGGCTTCGGCTGGGCAGGTGCATGGTGTCCACCATATGGTTACGGTTATGGCTTTAACAATGGTTTCAGGGGTAGAAACATTGCATTTGTCAATGGCCGAAGAGGATATTATAACGGGAGAAATAATAATGTAGCCACTTCCCTGAGAGGAAGGTCCAATCTAAATACGAGAAGGGCAAGTACTTCATCCAGGTATAGAACGGCAAACTCAAGATACGCATCTTCGCGAAACTCGGTTGCCGGGAGAAGTTCCAGTAATAGATATCGAAGCAATTCAACTACCAGAAGAACGGTAGGTGTTGATCAAAATAGAGCGTATAGGACAAGTAGAAGTACGCGTGCCGTTCCACAAAACTATAGAAGTTCCAGAAATGGACAGGCCTATAACAGGTCTGGCGTAAATTCCAGTGGGTATAGAAGAGGAACCAGCTCCGGAATATCAAGGAGGTCCACAGCTACACCAAGAACCTCTACCTACCGTAGCTCTAGAAGTAGTTCACCCAGAAGTAGTGGATACAGTTCGGGAAGAAGCTCTAGCTCAAGAAGTTCAGGTAGTTACAGAAGTTCCGGTAGTAGTTCTAGAAGTTCGGGTAGCTACAGAAGTTCAGGGGGTAGTTCAAGGAGTTCAGGAAGCTATAGAAGCTCTGGCGGCTCTTCCAGGTCTAGCAGTGGAAGGTCAGGAGGCGGAAGAAGTAGTGGAAGACGCCAATAATCAATTGTATTTATCAAAAAAATAATCTATGAAAAGGTATTTAATTTTCATACTGCTATTGGCATGCGCAATAGGTAGTGCCCAAAATATTAATGATGTGTTGCGATATGGAACCGAAAACCTTCAGGGAACCGCAAGGTTTCAAGGTATGGGCGGAGCTTTTGGAGCGTTGGGCGGGGATTTGTCCGCATTGAATATTAATCCTGCGGGATCGGCAGTTTTCAATAACAGCCTTATTACACTTTCCGGCACGGCTTATTCCAGAGATAACGATGCCTCTTATTTTGGTGCTGCAACATCTACTTCAATAAACGATTCGGAACTAAACCAAGTGGGGGGTGTTTTCGTTTTTAGAAATACGGATGAAGACTCGGATTGGAAGAAGTTCAGTCTGGCCTTTAATTATGATGCAGTCAATAATTTTAACAACAGAACAACCATCCGTGGTAATAGTAACCAAAGTGTAGCTAATTATTTTTTGGATTTTGCACAAGGACTTCCGCTTGAAGCACTGCAGGTTCCCGAAGGTGAGTTAATTGAGAATGCCTATAGAGATTTAGGTTTTGAAGATCAACAGGCCTTTTTAGGTTTTCAAGGTTTTGTATTCGATTTAGAGGATATTGATGCCCCTGATAGTGGAAATTATCTATCCAATGCAAAATTTTCGGACAACGGAAGCTTTAACCAAGATTATTTTATCAGGGAATCCGGGTACAACAATAAGTTCACTTTAAATGCCGGTTCTCAATATACGGACAGGTTTTATTTAGGAGCATCGTTGAATTTTCACTCCGTTCTTTATGATCGATTGACAAGGTTGACGGAAAACGGTTTTGATGCCGATTCCAATGTTCAATTTATAGAATTCGATAATTTTTTAAGAACCCAGGGGGCCGGTTTTTCATTTAGTGTTGGTGGTATAGCAAAACTTAATGAATATGTTCGTTTGGGCGGAAGCTACCAATCGCCTACTTGGTATAGATTGGAAGATGAATTTTCCCAATTTATAAATTCGAACTTAGCTCAGGATGCCATCGCCAATGGAGAATCCGATATTGATTTCATCAACCTTGATTTAATTACTGCTTTTCAACCATACACCATAAAAACCCCTAGCAAACTTAATGGGAGTCTAGCCATTATATTCGGTAAAAACGGACTCTTAAGTTTTGATTACGGATATCAGGATTTTTCCAAATCGGAATTAAGGCCAACAAACGATGGTGCTTTTCAACCTATAAATGCTCAAATTTCAGATGATTTGGGTGCGGTTTCTACGTTTAGACTTGGTGGAGAGTACAGAATACAGAAGTTTAGTTTAAGAGGCGGATATCGGTTTGAGCAAAGCCCCTACACCAACGGGAATACCATTGATGACCTAACAGGTTACTCAGGAGGAATAGGATATAACTTTGGAGGTAGCCGATTGGATTTGGCCATTAATAGAACGGAACAACGTATCAACGAAAGTTTATTTAATCCAGGTTCAAGTACTACGGCCTTGGTAGATCGTATTAATACGAATGCAACGCTGAGTTATACTATAAATTTCTAGGGACATAAAGGAGAGTAATAAAAAGATAACGAAAAAGAGCGGCTTTACAGCCGCTCTTTTTCGTTATCTTTTTAAGGTGAAGTGTGTTTTTCTGGTTTTGGCCACCAGCAACCCAGCATCGTCATTCTCTTCATATTCAAAGCGGAACCAATAATCCGTGGCAGGCATGGGCCTACCGTTGAATGTACCATCCCATCCTCCGGCTACTCCCAGTTGTTTCAACAATTTGCCGTAACGATCAAAAATAAAAACCACCGGATTGTTGAGTGTTTCTATTCCTTCAATATTCCAAGTATCATTATTGCCATCAGCATTTGGAGTGAAAAATTTATTATAGCCCACTACCAAAAATTCAATGGGTTCCGTAATTCCGCAACCGTTCTTATCATTTACGATAACCGTATTGATTCCGGAAGGTACATTCAAAAAAATAGCATCATCTTGAAATTCCCCACCGTTTATCGCATATTCATAATCTCCATCGCCGTCTACGTTAAATCTAATATCGTTTCGATCAGGATCTATGGACAGATTGGTATCCAAAATTTCCACTGGTGTGGTTGCGTCCAAAACAGGCGTTGTGTAGTATGTAATCAATATATCATCCGTAATAACCGTAAAAGGAGTTGTTATGGTAACGCGATACCTTCCCGAGTTTGGATAAGAAACCGTTAATTCATAATCAGGAGCTCCACTCCCTGTTAATACCGTTTCATAGGTACCATCATCTTCACTATCCAGTTCCCAAACAACACTATTAATAACGGCACCTGCCGGGGATCGTTGTGCACTTAACACAATATCGGGATCATCTTCACAGGCTATAATATCCAACCCTAAAAATTCATCCCTGAACGTACAATCCAAAATTGAATTGACATCTTCACTTCCAGGCGGATTTGTAAAAGTCAGTGAAAAGGGCTCTGGATCGCCGTCAAAGTTCGTATTGTAATTATTTATTAGGATATAATAGATTTCTCCTTCGGCCACATCCATCCAAGTATCATATGTATTTTGATTGCCTTCGGTTACATCATCAACTGGAGGTTGGCCGTTTTGCCCTGAAATAGGATTTATACCAATACCTGTAAATCCCGTTGAATTGACCTCATAATTACAGCGTATAGGATCTGCGCCCGAGCTTATATCTACACAATCCAAAACAGCATCATCCCCTACTTCCGAGCCATATACAGCAAAATCCCACTCAGCAGTTGTGGTCAGTGCTTCTATGTCAAAACCTATTTGACCATCCGCTAAAGCCCTAAAGGCAAACCATGACGTGTTATTTTCAATATTCGCTTCCCCAATACTGCCTTTTTCCAAACATCCCGTCTGCCTGATTACATCGGGATCAAAATCATCAATATCGCCACTACCATCGGAAAAGCCCATTATAGGAGCATCGGCACAAACGGGAATGGTAGTTCTACAATCCGGAGAATTTTGGGCTTTTGTTTCCCATGTATACAGTAACAAACAAATAACTGCGCAAAGAAGGGTTCGCATAAACTGTGGGGCTATTATTATACTTGACGTATATAATAACTTGCTTACGGCTATTTTAGTATTTTAGACCGATTTTTTATGCCGTTAATCGATGAAATACATCATTTAATATCCGATGCTCCGCTAACGTTTGAGGCTAAAGTGGTCTTTTATATATTTTGTAGTGGATGATGGCCCATTGGTTTCCGTATAACTTAGGGAGAACCAATAATCGTCCTCGGGCAATTGCGCTCCGTTAAAAGTACCGTTCCACCCCGCTGAATTTTCGTCGAGTTGAACGATCAACTTACCAAACTGATTAAAGATGGAAACAATAGGGTTTTCCAGAATGTCCATACTTTGAATCCGCCAAGTGTCATGCGTACCATCTCCGTTAGGTGTAAAGAAATTGGGGAATCCCAGGACGACTATATCCAAAGTGTCTATACCACATCCATTAATATCTGCAACGGTAATGGTATGTTCCCCGGGAGAAAGATTGTTAAAAATATTGGAATCTTGCGGTATTTCATTATCGACTTGATAATTGAATTCACCAGCTTCTTCGACCAAAACAGAAACAATATTCCGTTCGTCTATATATTCGATTTCTACATCCGCTATCCGTGCCGGTCTAGAAAAAACAACGCTCACCGACCCAACAGAAACACAAGTTACAGTTCCTTGAGTATTGGTTGCTGTTAAGGTATATACACCTTCCTGAACAACCATTATCGATGCTGTTGTTTCCCCTGTATCCCACAAATAATTTATTCCCATTTCTGGAGTGGCCAGTCCTATCGTCGCGGTTGGCGTGTCTTCGCATATATAGACCGTTGTTGGAAAACTTACATCAGGAAGTACCAATCCATTGATATTAAAAGTCTGTGAGGCATCAAAGCAATTGGGGTTTTCAATAGAAGTTGTCCTCACATAAATTGTTTGTACTGTTTGTGTAGGTTCAAAATCCATCTGCAATGGGTTAGTTTCCTGTATGGCGTCTGTCATGGACGTATGATAACTTATCCTAAAACTGTCCGGGTCCTGTCCTCCAAGTGCCTCATTGTTTTTTTGCGATAGATTTATAGTCGTACCGTCCAGACAGACCAATTCATCATCCAGCGGATGGGTAACGGGCAATTCAGAAAACGCAACCTGCGTTTCACTGATTACATTCATACCGGAAGGCATTACTACCACAACTCTGTAAAATCCCGAAACAGTCACATTTAGATGAGCACCATTCTCTCCGGTGATACGATTAAAACCGGAACCAAGGTCCAAATACCACTCATAGGAAATTGCTCCTGTGCTTGTTGCATCCAGCATAACAGATTCGTTATCGCACGCTGCAATAGGCGGACCCAACAGGTTATTGACTATGGAGCAATCTAAAGCCGTATTAGGAAAATCCGTAAAAACAGTACCTGAAAATTGTATGGAAAAACCAGAATTGGTATTACTAAAATTATTGATGAACAAGTAAAAATCTTGCCCCGAAGAGACCTCTAGCAATTCGTCATATTGAAAATTATCCGCTCCGGTGGGGTCTTCCCCTACTCCAATAAAATTATTATTGTCAGAATTGTCAAAATAATTGCATCGCACCGGGTCGCCCAAATTCGTACAGTCGTCCGTTTGATAAAGTGCAAAATCCCAATCTTCGGTTGCATCATGACCAATATTAAAACCTAACTGACCATCCGCATTGGTCCTAAAACGATACCAAGCCGAATTATTCTCTATGGTACCGGTAGCTAAAGCTATACATCCGCTTACCGTAGCCCCATTAAAATCATCTATTCCCATACCGGTAGTACCGCCATTTATAGGAGTATTGTTACAAATAGGCACTGCATTGATACAATCAGGGAATACCTGTGCCGTAAGAGCAACCACTCCAGAAAGAAAAGTGAAAAAATAAATAACACATGAGCGTGCCATACGGGACTATAGATTTGGAATCCTAAAAATAGCGCAGCAATCCCCTTAACACTAATTTATGTTGTGTAATGCCCCTAGAATGGCATAAAGTGGTATATATTGTATATCTTTGCGTCTTGTAAAAGCCACAATAAAATGAAAATTGAAGGTGCATTGGAAGGACCGTTAGAAGAGCTTGGAAATGATCATTTTTCAGCTTCTGAAGATACTCCACTACGAGAGGACGCATTTGTTCTTAGCAGCGAAGACAAAATTGATAGAATTGAGGACAATGTCAGAGAAATCATGCTTACATTGGGGCTAGACCTGGAAGATGATAGTTTAAAGGGTACTCCAAAGAGGGTTGCTAAAATGTTCGTAAACGAAATTTTTGGCGGACTACATCCCGATAAAAAACCAAAATCCTCGACTTTTAAAAACAAGTATAAGTATGGGGAAATGTTGGTCGAAAAGAACATCACGCTCTATTCTACTTGTGAGCATCACCTGTTGCCTATCGTAGGAAAGGCACATATTGCCTATATTTCCAACGGTACCGTAGTAGGTCTTTCAAAAATGAATCGTATTGTAGATTACTTTGCCAAAAGGCCCCAAGTACAGGAACGGCTTAATATTCAAATTGTTAGAGAACTTCAAAAAGTTTTGGGAACGGACGATGTTGCCTGTGTGATAGATGCAAAACATCTTTGCGTGAACTCTCGCGGCATACGGGATGTGGACAGTAGCACCGTGACCGCCGAATATGGTGGTAAATTTAAGGAAGATGCCGTTCGTAGGGAGTTTTTGGACTACCTAAACCTAGACACCAATTTTTAAACCGCTATGCCTTCATGCATTTATACGAGAAGCAAACTATAAAGGTCCACAATTCCCTTAGTGGTAAAAAAGAAGTATTCATTCCTATAAATCCTGGCCATATTGGTATGTATGTATGCGGACCTACGGTCTACAGCAATGTACATTTAGGTAATTGCCGCACGTTCATGTCCTTTGACATGATTTTTAGATATTTCAAGCATCTTGGATATAAGGTAAGGTACGTTCGGAATATCACCGATGCGGGCCACCTCGTGGATGATGCGGAAGATGGGGAGGACAAGATTGCAAAAAAAGCAAGGCTGGAACAGTTGGAACCTATGGAAGTGGTGCAACGTTATACGGTAGATTTTCATAATATTTTAGATAAATTCAACTTTCTTCCTCCGAGTATTGAGCCAACGGCAACTGGGCACATCATTGAACAGATTGAAATCATTAAAGATATTCTCGAAAAAGGATACGCTTACGAGATGAACGGCTCCGTCTATTTTGATGTGGTCAAATTCAATGAATCCAACGATTACGGTAAACTCAGCGGAAGAAAACTCGAGGATATGATTGCCAATACACGGGAGCTGACCGCGCAGGACGAAAAGAAAAGTCCGCAGGATTTCGCCCTTTGGAAAAAAGCGGAACCGCAGCACATTATGCGTTGGCCATCCCCTTGGGGAGATGGTTTTCCCGGTTGGCATTTGGAGTGTACCGCCATGAGTACTAAGTATTTAGGTGAAACATTTGATATTCACGGAGGCGGTATGGATTTAAAGTTTCCGCATCATGAATGCGAAATCGCGCAGGCAGAGGCAAGCAACGGGCACTCTCCCGTAAACTATTGGCTCCATGCGAATATGCTTACGTTGAACGGTAAAAAAATGGCCAAATCTACGGGAAACAGTATTCTGCCGGGAGAGATTTTTTCAGGCGAAAATGAAATTCTCAGTAAGGCTTTTTCACCGTCCATGGTCCGTTTTTTCATGATGCAGGCACACTACACCAGTATCTTGGACATGAGCAATGATGCTCTTTTGGCTTCGGAAAAAGGATTTCATAAATTAATGGAAGCTATCAATAATTTGGACAAGCTTCCAACAGGTGACAAAACCGATTTCAGTATCAGTGAATGGAAGCAATTCTGCTATAATGCCATGAACGACGATTTCAATACCCCTATATTGATCGCCAATCTTTTTGAAGCCGTAAAACATATCAACCTTATTAAAGAAGGGGAAGAATCAATTACAAATACCGATAAAGAATTACTAAAGACCACCCTTCATAATTTTGTTTTTGATGTACTTGGATTGGAAAACAAGAACAATTCCGATGCCGATTCCGAAAAACTTAGCAGTGTCGTTGAGCTTTTGATACAATTACGAAAAGAGGCTAGGGAAAACAAAGACTTTGCAACCTCTGACCAAATACGGGATCAGTTGTCCGCATTGGGCATTCAATTAAAAGACGGCAAAGAAGGGACTACTTTTAGTATCAATTAATACGCTAAGCATTAAGTTCAACTAAAGTGAAAAAAATATTGATAGCGCCATTCATTGCGCTGGTCCGTTTCTATCAACTGGCCATATCTCCTTATACACCAGCTACATGTCGCTATTCGCCCACCTGCTCGCAATATACGTTGGAAGCCCTAAAAAAACATGGCCTTTTTAGGGGAGGCTGGTTGGCTACAAAACGAATTTTTAGCTGTAATCCTTGGGGCGGTAAAGGGTATGACCCAGTTCCTTGAACAAAACAACTTCTTAACCGTACCATCTTGGCACCTAGCATGACATTTTATTTGACATTTCAATTGATGCTCTTCTTTGGATGCAAGAGGGCTTTTAGTATCTTAGCCTTCCAAAAATCTGACTTATGCACTTCTTAGGTATTGTGTGGAATCCCAACGAAACCCTTTTTAATATCGGTTTTATACAAATAAAGTATTATAATTTATTGTGGATCGTTGCTTTCGCCCTAGGATGGATCATCATGAAAAAGATTTTTCAAAGGGAAAACAAAACGATGGAGCAATTGGATTCGCTGTTCATCCATTGTGTTGTTTCCATTATGTTAGGGGCGCGTTTAGGCCATGTATTTTTCTATGACTGGGATTATTATCAAAATCATCTGCTGGAAATTTTGTTACCGATCAGGGAAAGTGCCGGTGATACCCTTTTTGGATTTATAGAGGGTTATAAATTCACAGGTTTCACGGGCTTGGCCAGTCATGGGGCAACAATTGGTGCCATAATTGGCATCTATCTATACGCTAAAAAACAAAAGCTAAAAATGTTATGGGTACTGGATAGAGCCGTGGTAGCTTCGGCCATAGGTACGGCCTGTGTTCGGTTAGGGAATTTTTTCAACTCGGAAATCAATGGGAAAATTGTTGACGAATCTTTTCCATTGGGCGTAAAATTCATTCGTGATTCGGATGATTTACATCCTTCCAAGGCTTTGGCCGTTACCAAGGAAAAAACATTGAATGCGGCATATGATGCCATCGAAAATAAAGCGGAGTTTTCCCAATATTTAGCGGAGATTCCTTATAGACATCCTGCACAACTCTATGAGGGGGGTTGCTATATTTTCATGTTCATATTATTGTATTATCTATATTGGAAGACCGATAAAAGAAACCAGCTAGGTTATTTGTTCGGTGTATTTCTGGTAGTGTTATGGACCATCAGGTTCCTTGTAGAGTTTGTCAAGAAAAGTCAAGGTGGTTTTGAAGAGTCTTTGGGACTTTTATCTACTGGACAATGGCTAAGCATACCCTTTATTTTTCTTGGTCTTTACTTCATGTTCAGATCTAAAAAAACGGCATAAATTGAAACATTCCTTTATCAAATTTTCGATTGAGACGTTTTTGGTTCTTTTAATGCTAGTTTCCTTTACATCCTGTAAAGAGGAAGCCAAAAAAGTCATTAAAACCGAACCTATTGCATTTACAAAAGAAGGCTCCTTGAAGATTACTAAATCAGAAACGGACTCCATCATCGCACAATTTGATATTGAAATTGCGGAAACGGATTATGAAACCCAAACCGGTTTAATGTACCGTAAAGGAATGGAAACTGATCAAGGCATGTTATTTATATTTCCGGACGTGGCCATGCATTCTTTTTATATGAAGAACACCCTATTTCCTTTGGATATCGTTTACATTGATGAGCATCAGAAAATAGTTAGTTTTCAGGAGAACGCGGAACCGTTCAACGAAAACGGACTATCCTCAAAGGTTCCGGTAAAGTATGTGCTTGAAATCAATGCCGGGCTTGTGGAAAAATGGTCTTTGGAAATAGGTGATACCATAGCTTTTGAGCGAAACTAATGACCATGCTTTATCTTCTTGATGGCTATGAAACAGAGCGACTATTATTTAGAAAAATAAAGCCCTCGGATTTTAATACTTGGCTCCCGTTCCATGAGGAGCCTCTAAGTAGCCAATTCTGGGAGGGTTTGCCCAAGAACCCAAAAATAGCTTGCCAACAACAGTTCAATCGTATTTTTGAACGCTACGAAAAAGGGTTAGGTGGCATGAATGCACTTATCCTTAAAAACAAAAATTCCTTGGTAGGACTATGCGGTCTTCTGGTCCAAGAAGTTGATGGGAAGGAAGAATTGGAAATAGGATATTCCATTTTACCCCAATATTGGAAAATGGGCCTGGCCACGGAAGCTGCCATTAAATGTAGAGAAGTAGCATTTAAAGAAGAATGGGCGTCCTCATTGATATCTATCATACATGTAGATAATATTCCTTCTCAAAAAGTAGCTTTAAACAATGGGATGATGTTGGATAAAACTACCGTTTACAATGATAATCCCGTTCATATATTTAGGACCCATACTCCATGAAAAAGCATTGGGCCATCTTCATTGACAATAACTCGAGCACTACCAAGTTCATACGCTCCATAAAAAAAGGAAACGGACCTGAAAAATTTTCATCATTTTACGATAGAAAAGGGGCTTTACTCTCAAGGATTACCTTGGAAAAGCTCATGGAAGAGGAGGAAAGACGTGATCGTAAACTTATAGACCAAGAAAACCAATCCTTACGAAGTATGTCCAGTGGAGAACAACGAAGAGCCTTAATAAGGTACATTTTTAAATCGAAACCGGACTACATCATTTTGGACAAACCCTTTGATAATCTAGATAAGGCCTACCAAAGTGAACTAAAGAAAATTCTTGAAACCAAGTGCAATAACATTACCTACATACAATTGGTGAACAGAAGAGCGGATGTTTTGCCTTTTATCTTGAATTATGGAAAACTAGATGGAAATAAGTTCACAGTTTTGAATCATTTTGAGGATAGTTCCAAAAGCAAACTTGACACCGATTTCATAGGGATGATTCCAGAACCTATTGAAAGAATTACGGTTGCCAGTGATACACTCGTTCAATTTATGGACGTAAATGTTTCTTATGATGATAAAAAAGTACTTCAGAATATAAATTGGACCGTCAAGAAAAACGAATTTTGGCAACTTATGGGTCGTAATGGCTCAGGAAAAACGACCATTTTATCCATGATTACTGGGGACAATCCCAAAGCGTTTGGTCAACAAATCCATCTTTTTGGGCAAAAAAAGGGAAGTGGGGAAAGTGTCTGGGATATTAAAAGCAAGATAGGGTACTACTCCCCTGCAATGACGGATAAATTCAGCGGCAGCCATACCTTGGAAAATATGCTTATCTCCGGACTCAATGATTCCATCGGTTTATATATAAGACCTACGGAAGTGCAGCAAATCCTGATTAAAAAATGGTTGACGCTTCTGAATCTAACAGCTATAAAGGATAGGTTGTTCAGGGATTTGACCGTAGGGCAAAAACGATTGGTAATGACCGCCCGTGCCATGGTCAAACACCCTCCACTACTTATTTTGGATGAACCCACCGCTGGTATGGACGATGACTCCGCACATCTTTTGGTATCCCTTGTCAACAAAATAGCCTCTGAAACCCGGACTACAATAATTTTCGTTTCGCACCGAACTGAACCTGGGTTACTCCCAAAAAAGATATTTCTACTGAAAATGACAAAAAACGGTTCAAATGGGTACGTCAAAATCCCATAAAAAAATCGCTATCCCAGAAGAAGGATAGCGATTTCTTAATTTGAGTTAGTCTAATTTTTATTTGATCCCTGAAGTAATTTTTTTGCTCAGCGCATCATACATAATCGGGGTCGCTATAAATACCGAAGAATAGGTACCTACAATAACACCAACAATCATAGCGAACATAAATCCTCTCAACGATTCTCCTCCAAAAATAAAGATAGCCAATAACACGATCAATGTTGTCAAAGAAGTATTCAACGTTCTTCCTAAGGTACTGTTTACGGCGGCGTTAATATTCTCACCGGCTTTCCAGCCTCTTTCCCCAACGATTTCACGAATACGGTCAAACACTACCACGGTATCGTTCAAGGAATAACCAATCACCGTTAGGATTGCTGCAATAAAGGCTTGGTCAATTTCCATATTAAAAGGCATTATTTTACCTAAAATGGAGAAAACACCCAATACAATCAGTACATCATGGAATACCGCGACAACGGCACCCAATGAAAACTGCCATCTACGGAAACGCAATAATATATATAAGAATACCACTGCCAGAGATCCCAAGATGGCCAGAAATGCGTTGTTCTTGATGTCATCCGCAATAGTAGGACCCACCTTAACGGATTGCAGGATTCCAATGGATTTATCATCGCTCCCAACAGAAAAAGCCTGTTTTGTAATACCATCTGGAAGATACTTCTGCAAACTAGTGAACAGTTTGTCCTGTATTTCATTATCCACCTCAATACCTTCAACATCCACTTTGTAAGGAGTGGTTATTTTAATCTGATTGGATTCTCCATAGGTCTTTACATTAGTTCCACTACCAAAGACCGTATTCAATTCCGAAGCAATTTCCGATGGACTTACGGGTTGTTCAAAACGCACTGTGTACGAACGCCCTCCGATAAAATCGACACCTTGTTGCAATCCGTTTCCAAAGAAAAGCGAAAATAGACCTACACCCACTAAAATAACCGAAATCACATAGGCAATTTTACGTTTGCCCAAGAAGTTGATGTTCATATTCTTGAACAGCCCTTTGGTAAGAGCGGTAGAAAAATCCAACGTTCTTCCCTTTCCACTTAAATACCAATCTACCAACAAACGGGTGATAAAGATGGCAGTAAAAAGTGACGTAAGGATACCTATCAACAAAGTTGTAGCAAATCCTTTGATGGGACCCGAACCGAATACGAATAAAATTAAAGCCGTAAGGCCAGTCGTAATGTTCGCATCTAAAATAGAGGATAATGCATTACCGAAACCGTCGGAAACAGCTTGACTTTTGCCTTTCCCCTTGGCCAATTCTTCTTTGATCCGTTCAAATATAAGTACGTTCGCATCTACGGACATACCAATGGTCAATACGATACCTGCAATACCAGGAAGCGTTAATACCGCATTTAAACTTGTTAATACTCCAAATATTAAAAGAATGTTCAATAGTAGGGCAATGTCCGCAAAGGCACCTGCCTTACCATAATAGGTAATCATCCATAATAGAACGATAGCCATGGCTATCAAGAAGGACATAAAACCACTGTCAATAGCCTCCTGACCCAAGGAAGGACCCACTATTTCTGACTGAATTATTTCAGCGGAAGCCGGTAATTTACCCGCACGTAATACATTGGAAATATCTTTTGTTTCATTTACAGTGAAGTTACCGGTGATTTCGGAACGTCCTCCGGAAATTGGACCACTGGACACCCCTGGCGCAGTATATACTTTATTATCCAATACAATGGCAATACCGGTTTGATTTGTATAAGCATCACCTGTTAATTTTTCCCATTCCTTAGCTCCTTTCGTGTTCATGGTCATGGAAACCGCAGGTTTACTGAACTGGTCGAAATCTGCCCGGGCATCACTTACCACATCACCACTGATACGCGGCGTACCATCCCTATTCGATTTTAATGCATATAAATCGATAACTTCTGTGTCTTCCGAGGCCGGTCTTTCCCAAACAAATTTTGTGAATTGGATATCCGCGGGCAATAATCTTCTTATTTCCGGCATTCTTAAATACTCCCCAATCTTGGCGGTATCCTTAATAGCGGCACGGAACATGGCATTGGTTCCAGGGTTGGCAGGAACCAACAATTCAAATAACGGATTTACTTGTGTAGCCAAATCCAAGGAATCTGTTGAAACATCGGATAGTAATGAGTCCAATTCCGATTCTTCCTTTACGGGCTCGGGTTCATCGACCTTTACGATATCTTTTAGTTTTTCGTTCGCTTGAATCAAGAACGTGCTAAAGCTCGGATTGCTTTGCTTGTACGTTTCCCAGAATTCCAATTGTGCCGTGCTTGACAATAAGTCCTGTGCCCTTGCAATATCCCTAGCGCCTGGTAACTCTACCAATATACGGCCTGAATTTCCTTCTCTCTGAATATTGGGTTGCGTAACCCCAAAACCGTCAATACGTTCACGAAGTACTTCAAAAGCGGAAACTACGGATTCATCAATCTTCGTTCTGATAATGGGTTTCACCTCATCATCGGACATTTGAAAATTGATTTCGTCACTTAACCCTTTGTTCGCAAAGATGTCGGGAGAAGCCAATTTTGTATCGCCTTTGATATTATCAAAAGCTTCAAAGAAAAGATCTATGTACGTGTCATCACTGTTTTTAGAAGCTGCATCTGCATCTGCCAAAGCTTTATTGAAAATTGGATTTTTTGTATTATTGGCAAGTCCTTTAAGGATATCCTTTACCGAAATCTGAAGTGTTACGTTGATACCTCCCTTAAGGTCCAATCCTTTGTTCAACTCCTTCTTTTTTGCTTCGTCATAATTGGTATATCCAAAAATGGGATTACTCCCAATAGAGTCTAGATAGCTGGCTTCTAGCGCTTCCCTTTTCGAGACATAATCCTCTTCTGATTCAGAAATACGACTTGCCGCGAATACCTCCGCTTCGTTTTCAACTTTATTCGTAATAAAAGTATAGGATAGCTGGTAAATACTTACTAGCCCAAATAATAAAGCGAACAGCTTTATAAGTCCTTTGTTTTGCATTTGTTTTAATTTAATTTACAATATTCTAGAGCTTATCTTATTGGAATATTGCCTATGATTAATTTAGATAATGATTGTTTATGATATGGAACCTTTAAAAATTACATCAATTGATTCATTTCTAAAGTTGTATTGTTTTTTGGGAAATAATTGAAAAAATAGTTGTCCTTGAACTGAATGCCATTTTACACAGATTTCCTCAGACATGAGGGCCTGCTCGAACCTCTGGAATAGCCTTAGAAGTATTATTTATGGAAATTGAAATATCTTGATATCTTTTAAAGGCAATAGCAACGCTAAGAATTTGCGATACGATGATGCGACCATTAAAAAATGTAACTACAGGACCAGAAAACCTTTGATCGTCCCGTTTTGATTCAGAAGCAAATTTTCCATTTAAACTAAGTCCATCATCGCTTTGCTGATGAATATCAGAAACGACTAAACTAAAAGATTCGGGAAGTTTATCTTCGGGAAAATCGTGAGGTAATTCATCAATATCGCTGTAAGCTAACGATAGTTCATCATTCTGGGAAAGAAATTTGTCTACACTAAAGGCATCGATATCACTGTAATAGCGAATCGTGATTTTTTCATCGTCATTTTCAATGATTTCAATATTCGCTATACCAAGTTCACCTAGTTTTTCCGTGATAGCGGCCAAAGCCTCATCATGGTTAGTTGTCGTAGCTGCTTCTTGCCCAGTAAATTCCAGTATAATTTGCTGATTGGCTACTTTGGTTTGTCCCTGATTCAACCCGAACAAGGCGAGAATAAGAATAAAAGTACCGATGTACCATTTAGAATTCATCCGGCAAAGATAAAAATAAAGATAAGATTACATAACATATTTCTAAACCGTAAAACCACCAAAGTCATGTTCCAAAAAAAAATGCCTTCATAGTTATCCTACAAAGGCATTTAAGCATGTGTTTTTGATAGATAGATTATAGTTCCAAAAGACCATTGGTCTTGGTCACGCCTTCGGCACTCTCTTGCATTTTAGCTTTTTCCGCATCGCTTAACGGCACATCTACAATTTTCTCTATACCATCTTTACCAAGGATGACCGGAACGCCGATACAGATATCGTTAAGACCGTATTCCCCTTCTAGGAAAGTAGAGCATGGAAACATTTTCTTTTGATCGCACGCTATAGCCTGTACCAGTCCAGATACCGCGGCTCCGGGAGCATACCATGCACTGGTTCCCAATAATTTTGTCAATGTGGCACCACCAACCTTGGTATCTTCGGCAACTTGTTGTAGCCTTTCATCACTCAAAAATTCAGATACCTTAATACTGTTTCTAGTGGCATGTGACGTTAATGGCACCATTCCCTTATCACTATGGCCGCCAATGACTATACCGTCCACATCGGAAATGGGAGCTTCCAAAGCTTCCGCCAATCTATACTTAAAACGGGCACTGTCCAAAGCACCGCCCATACCTATAATTCTATTCTTAGGGAGGTCAGTAGTTTTGTGTACCAAATAGGTCATGGTGTCCATAGGGTTACTTACCACTATTAAAATAACATTAGGAGAATGTTCAATAAGACTTTTGGAAACCGTTTTTACGATACCCGCATTGATTCCGATCAACTCTTCCCTGGTCATTCCAGGTTTTCTTGGAATACCTGAGGTAATCACGGCAACATCACTATTGGCGGTCTTTGAATAATCACTGGTGCTTCCCGTAATTGTGGTATCAAAACCGTTCAAGGATGCGGTCTGCATCAAATCCATTGCTTTTCCTTCCGCATAGCCTTCCTTAATATCCAAAAGAACAACTTCCGATGCAAAATTCTTCATTGCAATGTATTCTGCACAACTTGCTCCTACCGCTCCTGCTCCTACTACTGTTATTTTCATTTTTTATTGTTTATGGGTTATGTATGAGACGTATACGCCCCTTTAAAAGTAATTTTTTGGACTGCAAAAATAAGTATTAATTGATGAAAAATTGTGCTGAACCCTTATTATAAAACTTTAAAACTGTCTTAAAATTCATCGATAAACGGTTCAAAATTGTCAAAAAAATGACCGTTCAACGAAGATATTTCAAATTTCTTACCATACATCGAATTATAATACGATTCAGAAAGAAGTTACCGTTATCTATACTGGAATCCCAAATTCCAATTAACCTACTTACTATGAAGAAACTATTTTCTTTATTGGCAATACTTGCCATAATCTTTAGTGCAAACTGTTCTCGAATTGAGGAGAACAACGACCCTATTATTGGTATTTGGTCAACAGCCCAAGCAAGTACCGATGAGACCGTTTCCAAAAACGCTTCTCGAAAGGAATGGATTTTCAATGATGTTTACCTCGGTAGGTATCATGAAATGAACGGAAACGAAATTACTCTTAAGACAGATTTTCAATGGTCCCAAGAAGATGGTATCTATACCGTGGAATATCGCGGTCTAGAAGGTAAACCTACTCATGTAGTTACTATCCAGAAAACCAAAAATGGCGTGCTGTTACAAAAACAAGATGGTAACGCATTGGCCGTAAGAGAGTAATACAATTTTTTAATAGGGCCATGGGAAGAGTCTGTCCAGAAAATCTGGGCAGGCTCTTTATTTTGTAACCATTTCCAAGAATTTTCAATCCACAAAAAAACCTCTGCGAAGAGCAAAGGTTTTTATATTTTCGAAAAGAAAGAACGCTTAACGCATTCCAAAATTCATTCCGATGGTAAGTGTATTGAATTCTCCAACATTATAATCCGCATGTAATCTAAAGAAACCTAGTTTTAATTTAGTTCCTACAGTACCTACAACTCCGTTTGCTTTTCTTGAGATCGAAAAGGGATTTGTATAAGTTTCCGTTGTAAAAGGACCGCTAGTAGCGCTATAAGTTCCCAAAACATCTATTTCTGATTTTCCGGTGATATACCCCACACCGCCATAAAAGTTGATAACGGGCAATCTTGTAGAGACTACTGCATTAAAGGTCCAAGTACCAATTTTTGCCTCTAATCTTTGATTTTCGCCTTCCAAAAGATTGGCATCCGTAAAATCATAGTCTCCGGTCAATCTAGTATACCCTATTACTGCTGAAATAGCGACAGGAAGTATTTTATCCGCGAGCAACAGTTTTGTAAAATCGTGCTGTAGACCAAACCCAATTAAGCCAACGGAAGCATCTTCATAAGTTACTTTTGGTAAAAAACGAGCCTTAATTTCCGTTCCTTTTATGAGACCAACACTAGCTTGGATATAAGCCGATGGGAAAAAATTAATTCCTTCGCCGGAAAGCCCTGAAGGCAAATCAAACTCCGCCCTATCCAAATCTCCTGGAACATCACCGTCTACAAAAACACGAATTCCTTGAATATCTCCCAAAGCGGTAGACACCTGTCTAGCTTCGCCAGGGTTGTTTACAAAATCCAATTCTTGGTAATTGATCGGATCCAGAAGAAAAGCCTTTTTGTCCTCTTTATTTTTAAAATTGGTCATGTTCCCAACCAAGGAAATCTCAAAACCTCCCAGTGGTTTAGCATCAGCGGTATTATACCATCCCGTAGAAAAACTGTAAATAGCGCTTTCTGACAATGGGCCCATATAATCATTGGTAAATTGTTCTGCATCTTCTACCCCAGCGGCAAAGATGTTGTTAAAATCGGCTTGGGCAATTGCCATAGAAAAACTACAAAGCAATATTCCCGTTAGTATATTCTTCATTTTGTTGTTATTTCTTTAAAACTAAAAAACCTGTGCCATGGGCACAGGTTTTTGTTGTGTATCGTCTTATTTGTAGTATGAATACTACGAATATTGATTTTTGCTATCGAGGATTTATTTAGACATTCCGGAATCTTCCATCATGAATTCCGTATAATCCAATACATAAACTCCAAATAAGCTCCACTTGAATTTTTTATCGGCGTATTTAGCCTTGAACTTATCATTGTCCATAAATAGGGAAACAAAATATTCATCGAAGTCTTTTTTGGTCACCCAAACTACTTTTTCATCACCTTTCTTTACATAATAAGATTTTGCGATACCTCCCGCTAATTTCATTCCTCCAACACCAATACTGGCCGTTTGCTTTGCCCATGGATCAGAAAATACTTGAATATGCTGACTGAATTTAGGATTAACTACCTGCATTAAAAATTCAGCTTCTTTCTTTTTGTTTTTTAAAGAAACCATTTCATTCGTATACATAGTATACCCTTTGCTCAAATATTTAGAAGCATCACTCTTACCCCATTTGGTAGCATCGTTCAAGAAATTACTCTGTTGAGATAACTTTT
Source organism: Maribacter algae (assembly GCF_047345745.1). Lineage (NCBI taxonomy): Bacteria > Pseudomonadati > Bacteroidota > Flavobacteriia > Flavobacteriales > Flavobacteriaceae > Maribacter > Maribacter algae. The sequence goes on along the minus strand of NZ_JBLFES010000001.1, from coordinate 1,142,541 downwards.
CCAAACCGGATGGTGCCATGTACAAATCGGTAATTTCTTCTGCTTTTACACGAATCTTTTTTCCCTCTTTTGAAATGAACTTAATTTCATTGATTTGACCCTTTTTGCGGTCAACGTCTTTAATATCGGCCTCCATTTTAGTACCATCTTTCAAGGTTACATAAGCTGGTTTTTTTCTAGAATAAGAAGAATAGGCCGGGTCAAAAGCTGCTTGTTTTTCACGTTCTTTCAAATCTTCTTGCGCAAAACAAACGGACACCGTAAGAAGAAGTAGGGTAACTAATTTAAATTTCATAATATAAGTTTAGGTTTATAAGGGGCCAAAACTAAAAAACCTGCACGGTCTGTGCAGGTTTTTGTTGTGTAAGCGCGATTATTAGGTGTCTATGTTCGCGTAGACGGCATTCTTCTCGATAAACTCTCTCCTTGGGGGCACTTCATCTCCCATGAGCATGGAGAAGACACGATCTGTTTCCGTGGCATTTTCAATTGTAATCTGCCTTAAGGTTCTAAAATCCGGATTCATGGTCGTATCCCATAATTGTTCCGCATTCATTTCCCCAAGGCCCTTATAACGTTGAATGCTTACGCCTCCGCTATAGCTGTCCGCAATGGCATCCCGTTCTGCATCATTCCACGCATATTGTTTTTTCTGTCCTTTCTTGACCAGATAAAGTGGCGGTGTAGCAATATAAACATGGCCACCTTCTATGAGTTCACGCATGTAACGGAAGAAAAAAGTCAAAATAAGTGTTTCAATGTGGCTACCGTCAACGTCGGCATCACACATAATCACTACTTTGTGATATCTTAATTTTTCTAAATTCAGTGCTTTACTGTCTTCTTCCGTACCTATGGTGACACCAAGGGCCGTATAAATATTCTTGATTTCTTCGTTCTCAAAAACCTTGTGCTGCATGGCCTTTTCAACATTCAATATTTTACCTCTCAAAGGTAAAATGGCCTGAAACATTCTATCACGACCTTGTTTAGCCGTACCGCCCGCAGAATCACCCTCAACCAAGAATACTTCACATTTTGAAGGGTCTTGCTCGGAACAATCGGAAAGTTTCCCTGGCAACCCGCCAATGCTCATAACGGTCTTACGCTGTACCATTTCGCGGGCTTTGGTAGCCGCATGCCTTGCTTGGGCGGCAAGAATGACTTTTTGGACAATTACCTTTGCATCATCCGGGTGTTCTTCCAAATAGTTCGTCAGCATCTCCGAAACCGCCTGACTCACCGCTGAAGATACCTCACGGTTACCTAATTTTGTTTTGGTCTGCCCCTCAAACTGGGGTTCCGCCACTTTTACGGAGATAATTGCGGTCAAACCTTCACGGAAATCATCTCCTTGAATCTCAAACTTTAATTTATCCAACATACCCGAGGAGTCGGCATACTTTTTCAAGGTACTCGTCAATCCCCTTCTAAACCCTGAAAGGTGCGTACCTCCTTCATGGGTATTGATATTGTTTACATAGGAGTGAAGGTTTTCCGTATAGCTTGTGTTATAAATCATGGCCACCTCTACCGGAATACCATTTTTTTCACCTTCCATGGAAATCACGTTCTGAATCAAAGATTCACGTGTTCCATCCAAAAACCTGACGAATTCTTTAAGGCCTTCATTGGAAAAAAATGTTTCCCCTACATATTCCCCTTTTTCGTCCTTCTGTCTTTTATCCGTAATAGAAATGGTTACTCCCTTGTTCAAGAAAGAAAGCTCCCTCATCCTATTCGCTAACGTTTCGTAGCTATATTCGACTGTCTGGGTGAATATAGTGTCATCCGGCTTAAAAGTAACTACCGTACCCCTATAATCGGTTTCTCCGGTACTCTTGACAGGATACAGAGCCTTTCCTCTTTCATATTCCTGTTCCCAAACCTTACCGTCCCGATGGACGGTTGCATGCAAATGACTGGAAAGTGCATTTACGCAGGAAACACCAACGCCGTGCAAACCACCCGAAACTTTATAGGAATCTTTGTCAAACTTACCCCCGGCACCAATTTTGGTCATTACCACTTCCAAGGCAGATACACCTTCTTTTTTATGCAATCCTACCGGTATGCCCCTACCATTATCCTTAGTAGTGATGGAGTTATCCTCATTAATGGTCACACTTATAGTATCACAGTGACCGCCCATAGCCTCATCAATAGAGTTGTCCACAACTTCATACACCAAATGATGAAGTCCTCTCACGCCCACATCGCCAATATACATCGAGGGACGCATACGCACATGCTCCATACCTTCCAAGGCCTGGATACTATCCGCGGAATAATCTTTCATGGGAGCGTTGTCTTTTTGCTCTGCATCACTGTTTTTTTTGATTTCCCCGTCTTCGTTTTTTGCTTCTTCGCTCATAAATCTAAGGTTGTTTATACTTCAAATTTTGCAATCTTACAAATATACGGAATACCCCATGAAATAAGAGGTTGATAGGATTTGCCATAGGTGAAGTTATCAACAATAATTGTGGAAAATTAACCACTTTAAAATTGGAGGAAACATGAAACAAAAACAACCAAAAAGACACCATTTTCATGGTGTCTTTTATGGACTAATTAAAAATAAAACTGCACTGTTCTTACGAACAGGAAAACAGAATCTTCACTTTCGCCTATTTCACATAGGCATCGTCGTGTACGTTTGCTACAGCTCTTCCTGATGGATCGTTCATATTTTTAAAGGCTTCGTCCCATTCCAGAGCTATTTTTGTACTACAGGCTACCGATGGCTCCTGGGGCACACATAAAGCCGCAGCATCACTCGGAAAATGTTCCTCAAAAATAGAGCGGTAATAAAATTCTTCCTTGGTAGTCGGGGTCTGTAATGGGAACCTGAACTTTGCATTGCCCAATTGTTCGTCCGAGATTTCGGTATTTACCAACTCCTTAAGGGTATCTATCCAACTGTAACCTACACCATCCGAAAACTGTTCTTTCTGTCTCCATGCCACGCTTTCGGGAAGCATATCCTGAAAGGCCTTACGGACTACCCATTTCTCCATACGTTCGCCGTTGATCATTTTATCCTTAGGGTTGATGCGCATCGCAACATCCATAAACACTTTGTCCAAGAACGGTACGCGACCTTCAATACCCCATGCAGCAAGAGATTTGTTGGCGCGAAGGCAATCATACATATGAAGTTTATCCAACTTTCTTACGGTTTCTTCGTGAAAATCTTTTGGACTCGGTGCTTTGTGAAAATAGAGGTACCCACCAAAAAGTTCATCGGCCCCTTCTCCGGACAACACCATTTTTATTCCCATGGATTTAATGACGCGTGCCATTAAATACATGGGCGTGGAAGCCCTTATCGTGGTAATATCATACGTTTCCAAGTTATAGATGACATCTCTAATGGCATCCAGACCTTCTTGAATGGTGAACTTAATTTCATGATGTACCGTTCCAATATGTTCTGCCACTTTTTGGGCCGCTGCCAAATCCGGAGAGCCTTCCAGCCCGACCGAAAAAGAATGTAGTTGGGGCCACCAAGCGTCTTTTGTATCTCCTGATTCTACCCTTTTTTGAGCATATTTTTTGGCAATTGCGGAAGTGACCGAAGAATCCAATCCGCCGGAAAGCAATACGCCATATGGAACATCTGACATTAACTGTCGGTGTACCGCAGCCTCCAAGGCTTCTTTTACTTCTTGGATGCTCGTCTCATTTTCTTTTACGGCATCATACTCCATCCAATCCCTAGTGTACCATCTTTTTAATTCCCCGTCGCTACTATGCAAATAGTGTCCCGGTGGGAATAATTCTATCTTGGTACAAGTACCTTCCAAAGCTTTTAACTCAGAAGCCACATAAAATGTACCATGTTTATCCCAACCCATGTACAATGGAATAATACCCATATGGTCACGTGCCACAAAATATTCATCTTTTTCCGCATCATAAATGGTGAACCCAAAAATACCGTTCATCTCATCTAAAAAGGCAGGACCTTTTTCTTGATATAATGCCAAAATAACCTCACAGTCAGATTCTGTTTTAAAATCATAAGAACCTTCAAACTGCTTTCTTAACTCCCTATGATTGTAAATTTCCCCATTGGCCGCTAAAATAAGCTTCCCGTTGGGGCTTAATAGTGGTTGTTTTCCGGATGCCGGGTCTACAATGGCCAAGCGCTCATGCGCCAAAACAGCTTTGTCATCGGCATAAATACCGCTCCAATCCGGTCCTCTGTGTCTTATTTTCTTGGACATCTCCAACAACTTGGGCCTTAGTACCTCGGTACTCTCCTTTACATCAAATGCACATACAATTCCGCACATAATTTTCTATTTATATCAATTTATCAACAAATATTTATTTTATATTTCAATTTAAAAACATTATCATACTATATGATTACAAATTATCATATTTAAAATCATAATCTATATATATTGAAATTAGGAAACTATATTTTCAGGTTTATTGTGGCATTTTGTAAGTCCGAAAAAATTTAACGACTTTTTATCAGTCTTTCGTAGACGAACTACTTAGTTTTGAATCGATTTAAAAACAAACCTTGATTATGAAAAAATTACTTACGCTTACCGTATTTATCTTTGCATTGGCATTTACAACAACTGTTAGTGCACAAAAATTCTCAGGATTGGATAAAAGTCCAATGGATATGGCCTCTTTCCCTAGTGATTACAAAGTTTCAGATAAAGTGGTTCGCATCACTTACGGACGACCACAGTTAAAAGGTCGCTCACTTTCTGAATTAGCTCCTACTGGGCAAGTTTGGAGAACGGGTGCCAACGAAGCCCCAGAAATCACTTTCTATAAAGATGTGAAATTTGGCGGAAAAGATATTGCTGCCGGAACATATGCTTTATTGACCATTCCAGGTGAAAAAGAATGGACCATTATCCTCCACGACCAATTGAACCAGTGGGGCGCATACTTCTACAAGGATTCTATGGATGTTGCCAGGGTCATGGGCACCGCTAGTATGGTAGATTCTTCTTTGGAGGAATTCTCCATTTCATTTAAAGAAGTGGACGGTGGAGCACACATGGTCATGGGATGGGACAAAACAAGAGTTGCCGTACCCATCATGTGGTAACAAAAATATCTACTATTTGAATAAAAAAATCCAAGGTGTTCACCTTGGATTTTTTGTTTCTATGGAAACTTAAAACTACATAGGTGCTATCTGTCGAGCACCAGTAATGGAATAATTCCCTTCATTGGAATACGTTTTACCCTCCATTTTATCACCTTTTATTTTTAACATTACGGACACCCGTTCTATACCTTCAATATTCATATTGAATTTGATAACGTCTCCATTAACCTTAACATCTTGCCCGTTCATACTTCCGTTTCTGAGTTCTATTTCAACTACATATTCTCCCTTTTCCTTTCTGACGACAAAAAAGCCTTCTTTATATTCAGTCGCCGCATCCATTATACTAAAATGCCAAATCCCTATTGGATTATTATTTGGTATTTGTAAAGAAATGCAGTTTATGCTTTCATTGATAGGATTTTTATTCCCCGAGACATTTGTTACAGCAATAAAAAAAAGAACTATTAAAAAAAGTTGTGACTTCTTCTTCATGATAAATGGCCAATGGTTTCAATTGCCAAACGTTTCTGTTAAGAAAATATTTTCTTTATGGAAGGTTTTTCCAATAAAGTTACAATTCGAAAAATAAAGTATTGGTTTAGTATCTTTAGCCATATCTTCAATTAAAGCGATATTTATGAACTATTTCTTGAACAAGACGCTACCGCTATTTATTCTCCTCTTTACGATTTCGTTTGCCGGCAAAGCACAACACGGTCCAAAAGAATTTTATCAACTTAAGACCTATATTATTAAAAACGAAAAACAGGAGCGTACGGTCGACACTTATCTTGAAAATGCCTTTTTACCCACCTTAAAAAGGTATGGGATAAAGAATATCGGTGTTTTTAAAATCATACCCAATAAGTATAAAAAGTCGGATAAAATTTATGTTCTCATTCCTTTTGCATCACTATCACAGTTTGAAGAATTAGAACAATACTTGATAACGGATAAAATGCACCAGACCGATGGAGCGGTTTACCTGGAAGCTCAATACAATGACCCACCTTATGAGCGGATCAATTCTATATTGATGCGTTCTTTTATTGAAATGCCAAAGTTGCAACCCTCAGCAGTTACAGGAGTCCGTGACCAAAGAGTTTATGAATTGCGAAGCTACGAGTCACCTACCGAAGCTACCTATAAAAACAAGGTGGACATGTTCAATGCCGGCGGAGAAGTACAATTATTTTCGGATTTAGGTTTTAATGCCGTTTTTTATGCCGAAGTTATTTCTGGCGACCAGATGCCCAATCTCATGTACATGACCACTTTTGAAAATATGGCCGAAAGAGATTCTAAATGGAACGCTTTCTCTTCATCGGATAAATGGACAAGTCTTAAAGCCGAAGAAAAGTACCAAAACAATATGAACAAAGCAGCTATTATGCTGCTCTACCCCACTGAATATTCCGATTATTGATCGGTAAAAACAAATTCAACACGCCTATTCCGTTTTCTATTGGCATCCGTATCGTTTTTGACCAATGGTTTTGAACTACCGTAACCTTTCCAAGAAATACGGTTTTCAGAAATCCCAAAACGCATCAAATACGCTGCGACCTCAGCAGCTCTTTTAGTTGATAATCTCTTATTATAGGTTTCTCCGCCAATATTGTCCGTATGCCCGGAGATATCAATTTTCAGGTGTTTATTTTTCAACATATAGGTTTGTATGGTTTCCAGTTCCTTTAAGGCACTTGGCAACAATTCCGATTGATCAAAATCAAAAAGTACATGATTAAAAACCGCTACCGTATTCACCGTAAAGACAGGAGTTCCGCTAGTGGTTTTTTTAGCAGTAATGTTTTTCTCACTGTTACCCGAAGGGGATGCCGTAACCGAAACCATATCCAAATAATAATAGGAGCCTTTTGTACTATTACGTTTCATACTAAACTTACGCGTTCTCTGGTTATTCTTGAAATTACCGATGATCATATATTTTTCCGTGCCCTTGGCCACAAATTCTTTTTTGACCAATACCCAATCTTTCTCATCCGAATAAAAATCGGAATATCTAATTTCCAAACGATTTGAAATATCCCCGTTCAATCGGGACAAGTGCATTCTTGAGAGGTTTTTTCGAGTATTAACAAATATTGGATTTTCAGAAAAGACAGCACTGAATTCACGGATAGCAAAATCTGAACGTTCCGCTAGGCTTACATAAAAAGACAAGGTATAAGTCTTCCCTTTTTCCAAAACGGAATTTAAACTCGCCTCTACATATTCCCTATAATCGTCAGGTGCATAAAAATATAGGCCTATATAACCAGTGCCAAAATCGGCAGGCTGTTCCCCGTTGAAGTTTTTAGGCGTTCCCATTACGGTACTGCATCCATTAAAATAATCGGTAGACCCCAAAGTGGGCGTTTTCCAATCCGTCACATCAGATTCAAAAGTGCCCAATGTTTGTGGGCAATTGGAATAGGTTTCAAAACTTGGATTTTTGACCAGATTTTGTGCAACTATTGGTAATGACAATAGCATTATCATCAAATAAAAAATAAAGCGCCAATCGGGAACCATTTTACCATACTATCCTTCCTTTAAAGATAGAAAATGTACAAACACGTGCAGTCTTTATTCAAAAGAAGTATCTGAAATACGTATGTTGTCCATTAAAAGGACAGTTTCTTCATCGGTAGCGGAAATACCCACTTCCAAAATATTTTGAATTGCGTTTGCAGTCGGTAGATTAATTCCGATAGTGCGAAACAAGCGTTCGCCGTCCTGATAGATTTCTACAACACCATCTGCCTCATTACTGTATTTTAAATAGACTTTAACGGTAAACCATTCTCCCACGGGAACAGTCCTATCAGAAGTTCCAAAAAAGATGGCCTTATTACCGAACTTGTTTTCAACCACTAATTTATTTTCTCGAATAACGACACGTGGTCCGGGAGCTCCTTCAAAATAGGAATTCTCAAAATCCACGATACTATATGGCATTCCCTCTTCAATAAAGTAATCTGCCTGAAACCAAACTTCATCCGTTTTTTTGAAAAAATTCAGTACCGTTCCCAAACTACTTTTAGAAGTTACCATATCCGATGTAGGTTTTACCGCGGTAAATTTCAAGACTTGGTTTTCAGGATTCGTTGGGTCCGCGATAATATCCATACGATTGTCCCTGAAATCACAGAAACCCTCCAAAATACATTTGCTCAAGGCAACGTAGTCCGCTACTTCTTTGGCAAGCGGGCTTTGTAACGTGAAGTTGGTCCAAAAGAAATCCTCGTTATTGGCATCGGAGCTAAACAAATCTGTAAATTCAGCAACCTCAAAATCTTCTTGAAAGTTGTTTTTTACCGGAATTAAATCGCTCCCTTCTTTTATAAAAATACCATCATTGGTTGTTGAATAGTTGTCGTCCTCAAAAGCAGGATCAAAGTATTGCAGCTCAAAATTGCACCCTGTATCGTTCTGCAAAAAAACTTTTCCGTCCTTATAAATAAAAATATTGTTTCCTCCGGGATCGGTGAAATTCTCCAAAAGATTTTCTGTAGTACAGGCATTTGTTTCAATTTCTTCAATTGTGGGTTCCGTATTGGAGCTGCAACTTGTAAAAAGTAACATCGTTTGAAGAAAAATGACAATCGAATATTTTCTTGACATCATAAGGCGGATTAAACTATCCTTATAACGTTCAATTGGATTAAATATTGAAGTATAAACTTGAAAACGGAAAACCGACTGTAGTCTAAAAATCGAATTTATAGGTGGCTCCACCTAGAACCTGTAATCCCTGTACCTGAAAATTGGCCCAACGTTGGTAATTATTATTGGCCAGATTTGCCGCCTTTATAAAAATGGAAAACTGGTCGTTCAATCGATGTCCCACATGTGCATTGGCATCAAAAAAACCATCCAAGGTTATTTGCGTGTCGTTTGAGGTGGGAATTGTTCTTTCCAGATCCTCACGCTCCCCTACATAAAATAGATTTGCTCCGGCAAACCATTTTTTACCGATCTGGTAGTCCATGAACAATGACCCCTGGATGTTGGGGCGGTTCCATGCCGGATTATCGGTTTCCGTATTGTAATCATATACCTCAGCATTGATCCCCAAAGTAAAGTTTCTATTCACATCTACATTGAGCTCGCCAAAAAGGCCAAAGGTTTTGATATCATCATAAAAAACCTGAAAAGAATTTCCTTGGGCATATACTTCGTTCGCGGCTCTAGAATCGTTAGTAGGATTCAGCAAGAAAAGCGGACTTCGGTTTTCTGCCATGTACGAGCCTTTTAGATTATAGCTTAGATTAGGCAACAACTGACCTTTGATACCTACATAAGCATCATATTGGGTGTCCGTAGGTTCTATTCGCAAGGTTGGGGAAACAAACTGGTTCTGCTCCACAAAGCCATAGTAGGAATTTTGACGTAGCTCCCCCTCTATTCCACCATACGCGATTACGGTTTCATCCAACAAACGGTACGAGGCCGTCACGGCCGGATAAATATAAAAATCACTGTCGTTATTTTCCAAATCGGTGCCAAAGACCACGTTGATGCCCAAATTCAAAGAAAGATCATCACGAAGCATAATCAATCTAGGATTGACCCCAACAAGCAGATTGGAGTAAGCGATTCCCTGAACGTTATCAACGGTGTTAAGGCTCGCATTTTCAAAATCGCCCGATACATAATCTACTTTCAGTTTGATGCCCAAGGATTCTTCGTTCAATGGAAAAACAAGTCCTGTATTAAAAATTGCCCGGTTCTCGCCGGATTTTTCACTATCCCAAAACCTTCTATATTTTAAATCGGCACGCTCAAAAACAGATTCCTCAACATTAATATGTCCGGAAGCTTCTGCCATAAAATAATTTTGTCTTGCCGCTTTTCTATCGATTTCTACGAGCACATTTGGTGGAAAATCAAAAGTACCCGAAGGTGTTCCGTACCAATTGTACAATTGATGCTGTACCCCAATATCGGCACCCCAATCCAAATCTCGGTCGCGTTTTTTGAAAGACGCGTCCAATCGTGTATTGGAAAAGGTGTTGTCGTAAACTACGTCATCAAAATTTCCGCGCGAAGAATTATGGTCCAAGCCGATTGTATAATTTGACTCCCTATCTACCTCACGCGTCGTATAAAATTGGGCCATAACGTTTGCGGGGTTTCCTCCTCCGGCAGAAGCATACGAATTAAAGAGTACTGGTGGCGGTGTTTTCTCCACTCTACTCGCCGTACCCTTGTTAGGCGTAAAGGTCGAAGCTACGGGAACGGAGAAAATACTATATTCTATTTTCTTTTTTTGTAAAACGATGGAGTCATTAAGATTGGGCATTGATTTAATCTTAAAGGCATCTGAAACCGTTGGCGTATAGGCTTTGGTCACCGTGACGGTCTCCGTACCGATATCCTCTGTTTCCTGGGCCATACCCAAATACGTTGCGAATACAAATAAGAGCAGTCCTATTCTTATACTTTTGTACATATATGTTCTCTTAAGGTACATTAGTTCTGATCTGGATTTACGGATGAATTACTTTCAGCTTCCTTTGCTTTGATGATGGCCAATTCTCCTTTGGCGTCTGCCACAATTTCAGGGTATTGACTAAAATTGGAAATGACACTCTCCAAAATATAAGTAGCCTGATATGCATCATTCAAGGCATAAAAATTCTTGGCCATGAGTACCAGCCCTTTTCCGCCCCATTCTTTGTAGGTAGCATAATCTTTGGCCAATTTTTGAACCGCAGTATTGGAAGATTCATAATCGTTATTCTTGTTCTTAAAATAAGCGTTATAGTACAAAGCTTCGGCGGCGGTAGCTCCAGATGCAATTTTCAAAACTTTTTCATAAGCGTTTTCCGCTTTCGTTTCATCACCGGAAGCAATTGCGGAACGTGCTATCATTATTTGTGCATCACTTTTAATCCTATTATCTATGCTTGATGTTGCCAAGACCTTATCCGCATATTCCAAGGTCTTGGTATAATTCTTCTGTTCATAATAGCCCTTCATCAGATTGGACTGGGCGAATGTCCGGTTTTGCTGTATATTGGCCTGATCCTCCAATTTCAATAAATACGGTAGTGCGGCATCATACTGTTGTTTCCCGATATACACCTCACAAACCCTGGTCAGTGCCTGTTCCGCATATTCACTTGAACTTCTGTCCGCCACGTATTTATAGTAAGGAAGTGCCGTTTCTTTCTCCCCTTTTCCAAAATATAACTGTGCCAAACTAAAATTGGCATTTACGGCATGTAGCCCATTGGGAAATTGCGATATATAATTTTTGTACCCTCGGATAGCAGCCTCTTTATTACCCTCAAGATTTTGTTTTTGGGCCGATTCAAAACTGGCATTGTCCAACTCCGTGTCCGTTACCTCCACAAAATCCAAATCCTCTACCCAAGTAGCATATTCGTTCACTTTGCCCATATCCACGTACACCAGCTTTGCGGTAGCCACTGCCTGAATGGCTTGTTGTGTTTTTGGATAATCACGCACTACGTTCTTGAATTTGGCCAGAGCGGCCTCATTTCTATTGCCATTATAGTGTACCAGACCTTGGCGCATAAGGGCCTGTGGCACTAATGAACTCCCTTTAAACTGACTTATCAAACGGTCGTAAGATTCCAATCCTTTGGTTTCCTGGCCTGCCGTTATGTAGGAATTACCAAGTTCAAATAAGGCATCATCCTTGAAACTGGAGCCTGGGTATTGCGAAACAAAATCCTCCAAATGGTCTATTTTTTTGGAGCTTCTGTCCACAAAACCATAGCTCATCGCCTTTTGGTATGCTGCGTAATCCTTTTCCGGACCTGTGAGAGACAAGGCCTTATTGTAAGTTTCTATAGCGGGCCAGTATTTACTTGTGGCGAAATAGCTATCCCCTAATCTCAGATATCCATCGTTTAATTTTTCAACGGCTGCCCCGGTATTTTCGGTAAATGCATTAAAATAGGTGATGGCATTACCATAATCCTTTTGCTTAAAATAGGCATAGGCCAAGCTGTAATCCATATCGTTATACTCTTCCATGGTCCTAGCATTTGCATTTTTCTTAACGGCTAAAAATCCTGTTACCGCGTCATTAAAACGATTCAGGAGATAATCGGCTTCAGCCTTCCAATAGGCTGCCCTCGCTTCAAAAATTCCATTGACCGCACTTTTTAGGGACTTGTCCAAAATATCGGAAGCTGCGTTATAATCTCCAGCTAAAAAAAGCTCTATCCCTCTATAATACGCTACTTTTTGATAGGTTTCCTTGCTAGCATAGTTCTTATTTTTTTCCAAAAGTTCCATGGCCCCTTGAAAATTCTTTGAAGTAATAAAAGAATCTACCAATAAGGTTTGCATCTCTTCTTGATTTTCATCATTGGGATACGTCTCCAAATAACTGGTAATCACTTGTGGAACGGGTTCATACGCATTACCTATTTCATAACTTAATCTGGCATAGTTCAAAAAGGCGTCTTTTTGAATTTCCGGACTAAACTCCATTTGGGAGGCATTTCTAAATGCATTCAGGGCTTCCTGTTTTTTATCCAGTTTTAAGTAGCATTCCGCTAAATGATAATATGCGTTTTGGGAAACGCTATTGGTACCGCCAATAATTTTATTGAACTGCTGTATGGCATTGGCATAATCTTTCTGCTGATAATGCGCATAACCCAACTGATAATAGTCCGTATTGTTCCATTTTCCCCTTTTTCCCTTGTACTCGGACAGGTATGGAATGGCATTATTATATTGTTCTAGATTGAAGTAGCTTTCCCCTATAATTTTGTTCAGCTCGGATACTTCTTTTCTATCCGATTTTGGTAATTGCTTTTTAGCCAAAGCGATAGCTTCTTCAAACTTGCCCAGTTTAAAATTCATATCGGCTTGATAGTAGCTTAACTTTTCTTCCAGCACTTCTTGATCAGTGATTTGGTCAAAGCGCTCGTTCGCCGTTTCATAATCATCTTCCTGATATGAAATATATCCCAAATAATATTTGGCCTGTGAACCATAAACAGGGGAATTGGTTACCTTTTCCAAGTATCTTTCGGCCTCTTTCGTTTTTCGGGAAGAAAAAAGTGCATATCCGTACTGAAAATTGAATTTATCCATCTCGCCGCTTGACAAAGCGCTTTGGTCCACTTTATTGTACCATTTTAGGGCATAAGGATACTTCCCTGTCTCAAAATAGTATTGTGCCACATCGGAAAAAGCAGCGTTCCTCTTGGTAGAGGTAGGGTATTCTTCAACAAAATCCTCCATAAGCCTGTCCGCACCGGATTGGTTTAGACGTACCGCTGCATTGGCAACATAATAGGTACTATTGGCAGCAGTTTCTTCATCCTTGGTATTTGCCTTTACTTTTTCAAATAAGGTCTGTGCAGCTTGGTACTGCTCATTATTATATAGGGTCAAGGCATCTTGAAAATCTTTCTTTTCGTGCGTGTAAATTTTGGATTCCTGGGATTGTACAAAACAAATCAATCCGAAGACGAACGGAATAAAAGCGGTGATTTTTTTATGCATAGTGTTCTCTAACTATTAACAATTACCGAGTGTTACAAAGGATAACGGCAAATATCGTTCCTAAGTATGTACAGGATTTACACAAAGAAAAAGATTTTGAAAAACGGCTAGCGATTATACTGCGGAACTTATTACTTTTATATCAACAATCAGTAATATGGAGGAGACTATTTTAGAGTTGAAGGAAGCCGCTATTTTTCAAAAAGATAGCCTAATTCTGAACGAGGTGAACATTCAGGTCGCAAAAGGGGAGTTTGTGTACCTCATAGGTAAAACCGGTAGTGGAAAAAGTAGTTTCATGAAAACTCTATACGGGGATTTGCCCTTAAAAAAGGGGACTGGTAAAATAGTCAATTTTAACCTCAAAACCTTGAAGGAAAAAGATATTCCTTTCCTAAGAAGAAAACTGGGCATTGTTTTTCAGGATTTTAAATTGTTACCGGACCGAAACATCAATCAAAACCTTCTTTTTGTTTTAAAGGCCACTGGGTGGAACGACAAGACAAAAATGGATGCCAAAGCTCAAGAGGTGCTTGAAAAAGTAGGTATGAAAACCAAAGGATTTAAATTTCCCCATGAGCTTTCCGGGGGCGAACAACAACGCGTAGCTATTGCACGGGCCCTATTGAACGACCCAGAGCTTATCCTGGCCGACGAACCTACCGGGAATCTTGATCCACAGACTAGCGTAGAGGTCATGAAAGTTTTACAGGAAATTAATACATCCGGACGAACTATTTTGATGGCTACCCATGATTATGCGCTTATTCTAAAATATCCTTCCAAAACTATTAAGTGCGATGCCAATCGCGTATTTGAAGTGGTCCAAAAAGCGGTATAACCCTATTTCAACAATAAAAAACAGGGACAAAAGTTATAGTAAAGGATTAAAGTACACCATAATTTAAAAAACTAGACTTATGAAGATTTTCCTTCTTTCTATATTTTTTCTGACTTCAATAGTAAATACTGCTATTTTGCAGGATAATTCACAACTTACGGCCACCTTCAGAGGTTATGAGAACAATACTTTCCTATTTGGAGTTGATGATTCAGATGCATTTATTTTACATTCAATATCAGATGAAGCCAAAAAGAATTTTGACCTTACCCAGAATAAATTCAAGGGGCAATTGTTTCAAGTGTATTTTACTTCTACAAAGGAAAACGAAGAAATAAAACGGCATATAACCAAGTTAAAACGACTTCAGTAGTGTTTTATTTAGATTGATTTAGAAACCATCTATGTCCCTCTTTTTTAATTTTTAAAGCGAAGATTCTTTTTGTTTCTTTGTGCCAATTATAAAAAACCGCTATGGAAGTCCTTGGAATAGATATAGGTGGCTCAGGCATTAAAGGAGCTATCGTAAATGTAGAAACTGGTGAAATGCTGACCGAACGTCATCGTATTAGAACGCCAAAAGATAGAACTCCCGAGGACATGACCAATGTGGTCAGTGAAATCATAACTCATTTTGATTACAAAGGAAAAGTTGGCTGTGGGTTCCCTACGGTTATTAAAAAGGGGGTATGCAAATCTCCTGGAAACCTGGACCCAAGTTGGTTGGGCGTTGACGTTGAAGCACTTTTAGAACAGAAAACCGGATTGGATTTCACCGTAATAAACGATGCAGACGCTGCAGGCTATGCCACAATGACCTATGGTATTGGTAAAGGTGAAAAAGGTTTAGTGGTCATGATAACCATTGGAACAGGTTTGGGTAGTGGTGCTTTTCTGGACGGTAGACTCATTCCTAATTTTGAATTGGGCCAAATACCTTACAAGAACTATAAGAAGATTGAACTTTGGGCAGCTGGCTCGGCAAAGGAAAGAGAAGATCTTTCCTATAAGGAATGGGGCAAACGCTTTAACAAATTTCTTCGTTATGTAGATTTGATCATTGCGCCGGACCTCATTATTCTCGGTGGAGGCGCTTCAAAGGATTTTGACGAGTTCAAGGATTATATTACGATCGAGACCAAAGTTATCCCCGCAGAACTAAAAAACCAAGCCGGAATCATTGGTGCCGCAGCAGCAACTATGCACAAAGCACCTAAAGTATAGCATTTATAGACCTTCTATAATTTTAGCTCCCTCCGGGACTTCGAAGAAACCATCATCTAAATTTTCTTCAAAGTGGATGTCACTAACTTCAATTTTAGTGATGTATTCCCCTGGAGTTTCGTCCTTGGACAACCAATGCGTTTTATATGCTGTTGGGAAAAGAATTCCGGCTACTTCTTTTTCCCCTATAACTTCCATAAATTTTTCAGGTAAGTGTTCTCCTTTTTTAAAATATCCAGGATATGAAACAATGTACCGGATAGCACTCAACCGATTTGAATCTTTTGTAAAATATAACACATAGTAATCATCTGGTGCATCACCCGTACCGTCTGCAAAAGTGACCTTGACCACATTCTGTTCCTTCTCTTTATAGGTTTTATTGGGCAAAAGTTCCAGATGTACCCCTTCACCATCCAAGACGAAAGGCTGTGCCAAAAAATAAAAAGGGGTCAATGCCCAAAATCTAGTATCGTAGGCAAAAGTTGTACTGTCCTTGGCCTTTACCCAAGAAGTATCCCCGGTCCAACCATAATGTGAGCTATCATCCGTTGCACTAGTGTGCTTGGCCCTATTGCTCCAAGTATCTATGGTTTGATAGCTATCACGTTGCGTACTACCATCCAATGGTTGATAATTGAACCGAAAGGACAAAGGTCCGTTCATATACCATTTCTCCAGACCACCATGAGCCTCCATTGCATTCCATACCACTTTGCCGGCATCGGTTTGGTTCAATCTATTTTGAGCTTTTTCAACTCTACTTTTTATCCATGAGACCGGAACAAGGGCATTACTCTCCAATACTTTTTCGTTCATTTTTGGTTCGTTCTTCATTGATTTAGGTTCCTCTTTACAGGATATAATCATTAAGAATAGAACCGCCCCGAAAAATTTGATATATGTGTTCATGTTTTTGTTTGTTTTGTTGCTATTTATGATAGTCGCCTTCCTCCCAAAATCATTTCATAAAAAAACCCTGAAAGTTTCAGGGCTTTGGGATTAATCTATTTTGTTTCGTTTTCTTTCGTTCTCTGTCAAGAAGATTTTACGCAATCTTAAAAATTTTGGCGTAACCTCAACATATTCATCCTTCTGAATGTATTCCAAGGCTTCCTCTAAAGAAAACTTAATGGCCGGAACAATTTTAGCTTTATCATCGGCTCCTGCTGAACGTACATTGGATAATTTTTTGGTTTTTGTGATATTGATGACCATATCATCTCCACGTGAATTTTCACCGATGACCTGACCTTCATAAATATCCTCACCTGGATCTACAAAAAACTTGCCCCTATCCTGTAATTTATCAATAGAATACGGAATTGCTTTTCCTTTTTCCATAGAGACCAAAGAACCGTTCTGTCTCTGCGGAATATCTCCTTTCATAGGCTGGTATTCCAAAAAGCGGTGTGCCATGATAGCCTCGCCCGCAGTTGCGGTCAACAGTTGATTTCTTAATCCGATAATTCCCCTTGATGGAATTTGAAATTCACACAACATACGGTCACCCTTGGCTTCCATACTGGTCATTTCCCCTTTTCGGATGGAAACCATCTCTACCGCTTTGCCGGAAACTTCCTCGGGCAGATCAATCGTTAAATGTTCTATAGGTTCACATTTCTGACCATCAATTTCCTTGATGATGACCTGAGGTTGACCAATTTGTATCTCGTATCCTTCCCTACGCATGGTTTCGATCAAAACGGAAAGGTGCAACACGCCACGACCAAATACCAAAAACTTATCGGCACTATCCGTTTCCTGAACGCGCAAGGCCAAATTCTTTTCCAGCTCACGCTCCAAACGCTCTTTAATATGACGGGAAGTCACAAATTTACCGTCTTGACCAAAGAAAGGACTATCGTTAATAGTAAACAACATGCTCATGGTAGGTTCGTCTATCGCTATTGTTTTTAAGCCTTCCGGAGTTTCAATATCCGCAACGGTATCTCCTATTTCAAAACCTTCAACACCTACAAGTGCGCAAATATCACCGGTCACTACTTCCTCGACTTTCTTACGCCCCAGCCCTTCAAAAGTGAACAATTCCTTTATTTTGGATTTTACAATGCTTCCATCTCGCTTTACCAAAGAAATCTGTTGGCCTTCCTTTAGAGTTCCACGTGTTAATCTACCAATAGCGATTCGTCCTGTAAAAGAGGAAAAATCCAAAGAGGTTATCAACATTTGCGTATTTCCTTCTGTGGGTTCAAAAGTGGGGATATGCTCAATGACCATATCCAAAAGCGGTTCAATGGAATCCGTTTCGTTTTTCCAATCCTCACTCATCCAGTTGTTTTTGGCAGAACCGTAAACCGTTGGGAAATCCAACTGCCATTCTTCGGCACCCAGTTCAAACATGAGGTCAAATACTTTTTCATGCACTTCCTCCGGGGTACAGTTTTCCTTATCCACTTTATTGATGACCACACATGGTTTTAGACCTAAGTCAATCGCTTTTTGTAAAACAAAACGTGTTTGCGGCATAGGACCTTCGAAAGCATCTACCAACAACAGCACACCATCTGCCATATTTAAAACACGCTCTACTTCGCCACCAAAATCCGCGTGACCTGGAGTGTCTATAATATTGATTTTGGTATCCTTGTATACTACCGAAACATTCTTGGAAGTAATGGTGATTCCCCGTTCGCGCTCTAAATCATTGTTATCTAAGATAAGGTCGCCCGTATTTTCGTTTTCACGAAAAAGGCTACAGTGATACATAATCTTATCTACCAAGGTAGTCTTACCGTGGTCTACGTGCGCAATAATAGCAATATTCTTTGTGTTGGACATAATTCTAAAAATTGATAGCAGTACCCCTGCTATTTTAAGCGTGCAAAGATACTGCTATTTTTCTGTCAATAATCTAAAGTCTTGTTATTTTTATCTTATTGATTTTGAGGGGATTTGAGAATACAAGTACTATTTCTTTTTGTGGCCTAATGTCCAACCGATCCTTGCTGCTAGGACCAGGGTTATTCCATTGTTATCAATGAACGAATCATCTTCAAAATAGGCCAAACCAGTCTCGAGACGATAAAAGAATCCTTTTTTGTAAGTTCTTTGTATCCCATAGACCGGTCCAACGGCTACGGTAGAAACGGTATTCAAACTGCCCAAAAGTGCATTTCCATCTTGATACAAGATGAGTCCTCCCACATAGTTGCCAGAATTTCCGGAGATATTTTTCTTTTTGTCCAATCTCCTTTTCATATTGTAATAATATCTATACTGTCCTCGTAAAATAGGATACACACCAAACTCTGTATTACATCTGGTACAATCTCTTATCCAAAGACCAGCCACAGCTTCTATACTCAAAGTAGAATTTTTACCTACTCCTTTCTCATACAAAATTGCCGGCATAGGGAGACCGATTTGTACTTGGTGATCTTCTACGTTATTAACTGATTGTGCTCTTGCACTTATAACTGATAAAAAAAATGCGATAATGACAATTCTACTCATTTTTAAAGTATTGGAATTAATTTGTTTTTAGTTAATAATCCAACCAATACGGGCGTCTAAATATAACGTTCCTGTTGGTTCATTATCAGTTGTAAAAAAGGCAGGACCTAAGGATACTCCAAAATAGAAGTTTTTGTTATAAGCTCTCTGAATACCATACAGAATACCTCCCAAATAAGCCACGGGCTCGTCATATTCAATGTTTCCTAGAATAGGTGCAGTAATAAATGCTTGATTCAGAAATGAAATATAATTCCCACTGTTTCCAGTTATATTTTTCCCTCTAGCGATTCTCCTAGAAAAGTTGGTAAAATATCTTAATTCACCACTCAAAACAGGAAATAATTCAAAATCAATTTCATTAAATTCACTTTCAGCGATTGGGATAATTGCTGCCTCAAAATTAAGACTCATATTTTTTGCAACACCTAATTCGTAGGAAATTCCAGGAGCAAGAACATTAACTTTGAATAAATTTGATTCTACATTTTTAGTGGCTTGTGCTTTTAAAGTGATTGTAGACAGAAAAACTGATAATAGGATAACTTTTCTCATTCTAATGGTTTGATTTTGTTGAATTGAATTCAAACAGCATCAAACTTTAGACCAAAACTAATTTTGCCATTTTATTTTCGGCTTTTTATTTTTTGGCTTAGTGGCCAACCATCCGAACGAAACACTGAGAAGGCCTCCATATCCATTGGGAGCACCGTCACCACGAATGATGCCTCCACCCATTTCCACATTTGTTTGAAAGCCTTTTTTATTGGTGCGTTGTACCCCATATACCATCCCATAAAAAGCTACGGCAAAATCCTTTGGAGGTCTAAGATCTGTAGAAAGCTGTAAGGGTCCCCAAAACACGCTTCGCTGTGCAGCTATATAATCCCCTGAATTACCTGAAATATTTTTTCCTTTGATTTTTCTACTATTCAGGTTGGTGTAATATTTTAATTGGGTATGCCAGGCAAGACCTGTTGTATAACCCTCGGAATAAGAAACCAATGAAGGCCCAAATCCAGTTCCGATAGTAACATTTTTAAATAGTCCTAATTCGTAATTGAACCCTGTACCAAATTTAACCTGATGCCGCTCTAGATTGACAATTCCCCAACCTTTCTCATAGGTCTCTTGGGATTGCGCGGTAAGAAAAAGGAATAACGAAATAATTAGGAGGAAGGAAAGTCTAGGTTTCATGTTGTAATCGGTTGAGATTCCTAAACTAAACTGATATTTTTAACCGACTACCTTATTTAAACAAACTTTAAGAAATTTATTTCCCTACACACCAACGCTTTTCACTAAAAATCCAACCAATGCTCAAATTCGCTACAGGATAAATTCCACCTTCAAAAGACCCTAAATAATATGCTGCTCCGACATCCAAGGAAAAATTGAATCCCGAATTGTAACTACGTTGTAAGCCCGTAACCATGCCTGCGTAACCAAATACGCCCTGTGAGGGTTCATCATCCAGAGCTAGAGCATCCGGCAAGAAGGTAGCAATGGTGGGTGCTATATAATTTGCTGAGTTTCCGTAAATCTGTCTTCTTTTACGTTGGCGTTTTTCAAAATTATAATAATATCTGTATTGTCCTACTGCCGCGGGCATTAACTGAATATCTTCATAAATATTTGTATTGAAGGGATTTAGACCCCATTGAAATTCAGCTCTTATATCTATAGTGGTGTTTACTCCCAATGCCATTTCATATTCCAAACCGGGTTGTAACAAATTGATTTTAAATTGTCTTACCTCACAGTTCTTTCCAAATTGAGCATTCAAGGATAACGATAGGGCCAATAGCGCCAAGAAGAGAATTCTTTGTCGTACAGTCATGTTCAGATTTGGGTTTTACATCGGTCTTTTACAAAGCAGGATAGTAGGTCAGAAATCCTATCTTTACAGAAATTAAAACCAATATGAAACTAAGTCGTATTCCACAAATAAAACATACAGACACCAATTCTTTTTTTCTCCTCTCCGGCCCCTGCGCCATTGAAGGGGAAGATATGGCCCTGCGCATCGCGGAACACATTATTACCATAACGGATAGTTTGGGTATTCCGTATATTTTTAAAGGGAGTTTTAAAAAGGCCAATAGGAGCAGGTTGGATTCTTTTACGGGTATCGGCGACGAAAAAGCATTGAAGATATTACGAAAAGTATCGGAAACTTTTAAAGTTCCAACAGTTACGGATATTCATACAGAGCAGGATGCCGTCATGGCCGCCGAATACGTGGATGTGCTGCAAATCCCAGCTTTTCTGGCCCGCCAAACAGATTTGGTCATTGCTGCAGCAAATACCGGAAAAACGGTAAATATCAAAAAGGGACAGTTTATGTCCCCAGAAAGTATGAAACATGCGGTAACAAAGGTAACCGAATCCGGAAACGAGCAAGCTATTATTACCGATCGGGGAACCATGTTCGGTTATCAGGATATGGTGGTAGATTTTCGCGGAATCCCTACTATGAAACAGTATGCTCCGGTAGTATTGGATGTTACGCATTCATTGCAACAACCCAACCAATCTTCTGGGGTAACCGGGGGTAGACCGGCGTTGATCGGCACAATGGCAAGAGCTGGAATCGCCGCAGGGGTAGATGGTTTATTTATCGAAACTCATTTTGACCCAAAAAATGCCAAGAGTGATGGTGCCAATATGTTGGATTTAAGTTTGCTTAAAAAATTATTGACCGATTTGGTTACAATACGCGAGGTAGTGAACAATCTTTAATTGATATCGCCTTTTTTGTAAAAACCCTTCTTTCTAACTGCATATGCATCCCTTAATATCTCGATCAAAATCTCGTCATCTATTTCTTCAAGGGAACAGTATCTTAACGAGCGGACTACTTTTCGTTTTTCAGACACCATTTTGTCCAAGTGTTTGGTCAAATGGGCCGAATTCCAAAAACCCATATCTACATAACCCTTCTTAACAGAAACATTTAGATAGCAGATGGGAGACGTATCACAATAAAAGCAGGGAATATTCCATTTATATTTTAGCACCACTTCAGGAATCACGGCTTCGATCACGGTTTTTACGTGCATCAATATGTCCCTAAAAGGTTCAGGTTGTTTTAGAATATACTCCTCAGCTGGTTTCATATCTTATCCAAAATTAATGCAGTTCATCGGTTTAATAAAATTATAGATGAATAATTCAAAATTAATATTTAACTTTGAATTTCAAAGTACTTTTAAATGGAATCAAAAAAATATCTAGACGACCTCTCCAGCATTAAAGATTTAATGAGTCGTTCTTCCCGTTTTATATCCTTAAGCGGGCTATCCGGTATCATGGCCGGTATCTATGCCCTGACCGGGGCGGCGATTACCTATTTATTTCTATTGCCGGAACCAGGAGAATATATCACGCTACATAGCTGGAATTTTAAAATTATCATCGCCATCTTAATGGGTGTCGTTATTTTAAGTGTAACGACCGCATATCTTTTAACGGCCAAAAAAGCGAAAAAGAATGACGAAAAAATATGGGACAATACCACTAAGCGCTTGTTGACCAGCTTTTTAGTTCCTTTGGCCGCAGGCGGTATTTATATTTTAATCAAACTTAGCAGCCAACACTATGGTTTAACAGGCTCTTTAATGTTAATTTTCTACGGTCTGGCCCTGATAAATGCTTCTAAGTACACGTTGAGCAACATACAGTATTTGGGGTATGCGGAATTAATATTAGGTCTTATATGTGCTGCTTTCCCAGGGTTTGGTTTTTGGTTTTGGATCATAGGGTTTGGATTTTTTCATATTATATATGGTAGTTTGATCTATTTAAAAGAGGAAAAATCATAAAATGGGATTGATTGACAACATCAACAAACTATTTGATCACCGCATACGGCTCGGCATCATGTCCATTTTAATGGTTAACGATAAAGTAGATTTTACTAGATTGAAAGAACTTTTGGACGTGACCGACGGAAATCTGGCAAGCCATACCAAAACACTGGAAAAGGCAAAATATATAGCGGTTGAAAAAACATTTATAGGACGAAAACCAAATACCAAATACGGTATTACCAAAGAAGGAAAAAAAGCTTTTAATAAACATATTGAAGCACTTGAAAATTTAATAAAACAATAAACATAAATTTTTTTACTCATTAACTTTGAAATGCAAAGTACTTTTAAATTATAATTATGGAAACAATCAAAAAAAACAAAGGATTTGGTAATTGGATACGGACCAGTATTACGGCAAGGATGCTGATGATAGGTTTTCTCATTTTAGTACTTCTTATTCCATTGATCTATATCAAGGAATTGATAAGGGAGCGCTCGGAAAGGCAACAGGATGTCGTTTTTGAAGTGGGAAACCTATGGGGAACGGAAGTATTGCTAATGGGACCTATCTTGAAAGTACCGTACAAGACTTACAGCGAATCCACCAAGATAGATTCGGAAACCAAGAAAAGTATTGTGGAACGAAAAACCCATATGAATTACGCTTATTTCTTACCAAACAATTTAATCATAGATGCCAATGTGGACGCCATTAAAAAAGAAAGAGGAATATATGAAACATCTGTTTTTTCGAGTGAAATGGTCTTTAAAGGTAATTTTGACATTCCTGATTTTGGACAGAAAGATATTCTACCTGAAGATGTGGTTTGGGAAAAAGCTTCCATAATTATTAAAAGTTCCAATCTTAAAGGAATTAAGAACCAGATAGAGATGCAACTTGGGGATTCTAAAATTTCCTTTTTACCTCGATATAGGCAACAACAAAATCAATCTTATGGGCCAAATTATGTTTCAATGCATGAATTGGAAAGTCCGTTTTTGTCCGAAGGTGCCTTACCAAAACTAGGACCCATAGGGTTCAATACTGCCATCACCATAAACGGTAGTTCCAAAATCAGGTTTGTTCCCGTTGGCAAAAACACGGAACTCCACATGAGCAGTAACTGGAAAGACCCTAGTTTTACAGGAAATTTTCTACCTGAAGAAGATGCCGAAAAAAGTGTTACCGAAGACGGGTTTGTAGCCAATTGGAAAGTCTTGCAGATTAACAGGCAATTTGAGCAATCTTTTTTTAATATATTGCCAGATTTAAAAGAGTTTTCCTTTGGTACCGAACTATTGGTTCCGGTTGACGAGTACCAAAAAAGCGAACGTTCCGCCAAATACGGATATTTAGTCATTGCACTAACGTTTCTTGTCTTTTTCCTAATACAGACCATTAGTAAAATAAACATACATTCCTTTCAATATTTAATGATCGGTATTGCTTTGCTCATGTTTTACACTTTGTTAATATCCATATCGGAGCACCAAAATTTTCTCAAAGCGTATGTAATTGCCAGTGCGGCGGTTGTAGGATTAATTACCCTATACTCAAAGAGCATTTTAAAACATAGAAAATTTATATTGCTTATATTCGGTTCCCTTACCGCTTTGTACTCTTTTATTTTTGTTATCATACAACTGGAAAGCTATGCACTTCTAGTGGGAAGTATAGGACTGTTCGCCATTTTGGCCATGGTCATGTATGCTTCGCGTAAAATAGATTGGAACCAATCCTAAACGTAAGCGTAATCACGGGTCATTGAGAAATCGATGACCCTTTTTAATCCCATAAAATGAATTTAACGGAAAACACATCAATACAGTTGAGCAAAGTCGCGGTTACCCTAACACTTTTATTCACTTTAATTGGTGGTCACTTAACGGCATCCCATATTTTGTATGAATTTGAATTCAATACTATAGATTTTATAGCAAAAACTATACTAGTTGTAATTGTTCTTAATATAATCTACTTTTTGTGTTGCGTGTGTTTGGTCATCTCTGGAATACCCAATAAAAGTAGCCTTATGAAAGCCACTTTATTTATGCTTGTTAATATACCTATTGCAATACTATACCTGTTTGCTGTACTTGCGAGTGAACTCTAACTGAAATAATGATTTATTGATCAGTACCATCCAAATAATCCTGAAGGTATCCGTAGCGCTCGGTGAGTTTGCCGTTCATTGTCATACGGGCACGTTCCAAGACACCGTTTTTATCACCATCAAAAAATGCTGGGATTACATTTTTTACAAAAGCCTCGCCAAAACCAATACTGGCGTCTTTTGGCAATTCGCAGGGTAGGTTATCTACGGCCATCACCGCTATAGCGTTCGGGTTTTTAAAATCGGTTTCAGCTTCTGTTCGTGGATCATACCCGTAAATAGGTGCTGCAATGGTGGATGGACGAATAGTAGACGCTACCGGACCGTCTATATCACAGCTTACGTCTGCCACCACTTTGATCTTAAAATCAGGATGTTTGGCATCTTCCCTAGTATATAAATAGGGAGCACCGTCTCCATAGAAATGTCCGGCAATATAAAAATCGGTCACTTTGGCAAAACGAAAGAAATTGGATTTATATTCCTGCGGATTCGCAAAAAAGTCAGGCTTATTTCCCCGAACCCCATCTTTGCGTTTGTTGTATTCCGATGCATCTATTTGGCAATACACAGGTTCGTTGAATTCCGTTTCCAAATATTCCTTTACGTTTATCCTCCGCATACCCATACCGTCCAGCATTTCTCGGGAGCCGTTGCCTACCCTTCCCCTACCGGTAAGCAATACTTTTATGTTCGGAAGATGTATCTTCTTCAATTCCGATATCAAAGCTTGTTGGTCTTCCAAATTTTCTGCTTTGGGCAATTCAAAAAGACCAAATTTAAGTCCGTATGTCCTAAAACCATTGTAAGCTCCAACTATCCCGGCATATCTGCCAAAAGCTACCAAACGTTGTTCTTTTTGATTGGTGATGACCTCATGATCGTAGAGTTCAATATTCTTATTTAAAATAGATTGAAGCAATTTTCTGTTATATGGTTGTTTTTTAATGGTGTGGGAAAAGAAAAAGTACTTTTTATTGGGGATCAATGCCTCAATAGGAACTTCTTTTACACCTAAAAGGACATCACAAGCTTCCATCTCGTCGGCTACTTTTATACCGGCATTTTGATAATCCTTATCCGAAAAAGTTCTAATAGGAGATGGTTCTACAATGATTTCTGCATGCGTATGGTTTGAAAGGACTTTTTGACAGGCTTCCGGTGACAGTACCACTCGCCTATCCGGTGGGTTTTTCCGTTCCTTGATGATTCCGAACTTCATAAAAATGGATTATTCGATTGTTTGATTTTTGGACTGTTAGAAACTTGCTTCATGCAAAGTGTTTTGAAATCAGATATCTTTTGTTAGAATTTAACTTTACACTTACAGCCTGTTTCAAATTTAACGGATGACAGAGCCATGTCAAAACTTTTTTTGGAATACTTTTTGGGGTATCTTTGCCGACCGCGTCAGGGATTGCAGCGGTTACCCCGCAGCGGCCTTTTTGGCCGTGAGGAGTAGAAGCGGAAAGCCCGACCCTTTTGCAAAAGGGTAACGCCCAAAATAGTTCTTTGAAAAAAATCATGGGAGAATTCAACTTTGTAGTGTAGACCCTTCGGCTACGCTCAGGGTTCAATTCGATTACGGTAAGCATAGCTTACCTATCTCATTGATGGGGCCGACTGGTTTTGACAGCGAGACCAATGGCATTGTAAGCATGCCGAGCGCTGGGGTACAGCTCGTTAATATCATACTTCACACTTTTAATTGGCGATAATAATTACGCTCTTGCCGCATAATCTGAATTATAGTAGGATTTGCCTCGTCCCTACTAGGTAGGGAAGCGAGATGTTCCTGGGTAGCCCTTGTTGATGGCGACCCGTTTAGGAGCACCAGAAAAGTCAACATAAGGTTGTTGCTCGCTTTAGTAACGACACTAAAACTTTAAGAAGCTAAGTGTACGATAGGCGGTCTTTGGTCGGTCGTGCATCGAAAACCAAGTAAGGACTAAGCATGTAGAAAGCACTGGCGTTGCTTGTTTGGACGAGGGTTCGAATCCCTCCGGCTCCACATCACTCACAACTGTGTTGCGGATAAAAATATCTAAATCCCATCAAGTTCGCTTGTCTGGGATTTTTGTTTTTAGACATCAAAGCTTTTTAAAGCCTTAACAGTTGTATTTGCAGAAAGGGAGTCATTTGGGATATGCAATCCTCCGGCTTCACTAGAATAGTACTAAAACTATTCACAAATCCCTTAATTTTTTGATTGTTAGGGGTTTTTATTTTTTATGGTATTAAATGAATCGTTTTGATATTATATTTTGGATGACCTAATTAGTGAGCATTTACCATCAAAAATATGCTTACCAAATAACATACGACCAATCAATCATCTAATTAAAAAATGTTTTAAATGTGCAAAAGGTTTCCTACAACTCTTATGATTTATATCAAAACTTCCCAAACGCTTTTGTTATAAATTAAATAGAATCAAAATTTTGTAATTCATTCTTAACTAAGGAAATTAATTAGTATTGTTTTACTAGACAATCTTTGTACAATGATTTTCGTAAAATAAAAATCAGATAAGGATTGATTGTTTAATTCTTCCCGGAGTCGAAAACAAAGCGAACTTCATATATTTTATTTTAAAAATAAAAACAACCGGTATTCAAAACTTAACTATTAATGTGCCTCGAAAAGTAGGACAACAAACCAGTCCCTTCTATTAATTAAATTTATTTTTCAAAAAAAATAATATACAACACTTAAGTAGTCATGGAACAGTGTGAAAACTCAACATATTCATATGAATGATCATCACTTCATAGTAGTAATAATTAAAGTATAAAAATGGGTGTGGAAAACATTGAAGTTAGAAAAATAATAAAACCAATGGGCGGATTAAAAATCGATGAATTTTCTGAAATAGCTGTCACTTGTGTAAAATAATGATTAATTTACTAACACTTATTCCCTCGAACAACTCAAAAAATTTCTCCGCACTATCGTGTGTTACCTTGAACATACCCATGAATGGGGATATTATTCGCTTACCACAGTATTTATTTTTGTCATTATTATATAAACAATAAGTGCTAATCAACTAAAAACAAAAAAATGAAATGTAAAAAAGTATATGATGTCATTGGGCATCTAAATGTTAATACAAAAGGTTATGCCACTGTAAAAGGAGCAATCTTATTGCCATATGCTACGAAAGATGAAAAACAAGAAAGGGTATCCCCACAAATATGCAATCAAATCAATATAAGCAGTAATGGTTTTAACGCTTACCTTTTGATTATTAAATGCAGAAAATATAGCTCTAGCTTAAGAAATGAATGGGTCCAAGATTATTTTCCCTTTGAACTCACCATAAAAAAAGAAGAGCTTGATTTTAAGAAAGGAAGAAAATTGCGTCTAATCGTAATTCACGATGATAAGTTGTGTGAAAACCCAGATTCCGGTATTGTAGAATGTACTCGAAACTATGTTGCAAAGGCAGGGTATTTAGAAGGATGGGAATTTGATGATCGCAAGTGCGATGGCTGGGTTGTCTACCACGGCCCTAAAAGATCAGGTGAAAGTGTAATGGTAGATATGTAGTTTGAAATCTAAATCTTTACATATAGCATGTTTCACTACGGCTTTCATCCTTGCCAGTTTTTGTTTTTCTCAGTACGATAAATTGCAACTCATAGATAGTCTAATTGAAACGAAACAAATCAACTTTGCACTAAATACATTAAAAACGGTAGATAGTGCTAGTTTAAACCTTGGCCAAAAAGCTTGGTACTATAAATTATTTGGCAGAAGCCTTGTATTGGACAGTCAGGATGACTTGGGTTTCCTTAATTATCTCAAGGCCAAAAAAGCATACCAACAAATAGATAGCTCGGAACAGGTCGCAGAAGTTAACTTATATATTGTACAACTTTTGAGCGCGACCGAATTTTCAGAGTTGGACTATGGCCCATATTTAAATGAATACGTGGCTTACGCAAAAGAACAGAATAGTCCAGTATTGCTAACGAAGGCCTATATGTTGATTGGAAAATGCTTCATCAATTCTGAACCAACAAAAACTATAGCATTTTTTAAAAAAGCGGTCCTTGAAAATCAGAAAACCGCAGACGCTTTGATGAGCGCAAAGATCCATCATAACGTCGGGGTTCTTTTCGCGGAACATACGATTTATTTAGATTCTGCTTTATACCACTATGATTTAGCACTCAAGGAATACCAAAAGCAAAATCTTATAGATTATATTTCCTATATCTATAACAATAAAGCTACTGTTTATAAAAAACAAGGGGATTATGCCAGCGCAATCGATAATTATTTGAAGGCCGACTCACTGCCTATTAAAGAATACAGAAAAAATAATAAGCAATCCTTGTATGCAAGTTTAGCCGATGCTTATGAAAAGAATAATGATTATGGGAATCAGGCAAAGTATCTAAAACTGCATTTGGCTTATAAAGACAGTGTAAACGAAGAAACTCAAAACACGGCTATGCTTGATATACAGACCAAGTATGAAGTAGAAAAAAAAGAGAATGAAAACCTGAAATTAAAGCAGAACAAGACTTGGTTGACTGTTGGATTATCAATATTAACACTGCTGCTATTACTTAGTTATTTGGCCTATAAAAACCAACTTTCCAAAAAGAAAATTGCCGAGTCCGCCAAAGAAATAGAGCAGCAAAAAGTAGAAAAACTACTTAAAGATCAGGAAATTAATGGTATAGACGCCATGATTGAGGGTCAAGAGAAAGAACGCCAGCGTATTGCCGATGATTTACATGATAATTTAGGAAGTCTCTTAGCCACCCTAAAACTCCATTTCCAAAACTTTAAAATCAGAAAGGAAAGAATAGAAAATCAAGAAAAAGAACTACTTAATAAAACAGACAATCTAATTGAGGAAGCTTACCGAAAAGTGCGTAGTATGGCGCACGCCAAAAATGCGGGCGTAAAGTCCAATGTAGGGTTACTACCTGCAATTAAAAATTTCGCCGCCAAGGTAACCATCGTAAATCAATTAGTGATTGATGTAGAGGACCACGGCATGGAGGAACGTCTTGAAAATTCCCTTGAAATAGGCATATTTCGAATCATTCAAGAATTGATTACAAACGTCATAAAACATTCGAAAGCAACGGAAAGCACCATTCACTTAACGCATCATGAAGACAACATCAACATTATGGTAGAAGACAATGGTATTGGATTTGACAGTTCTAAATTAAAATTCGCTCAGGGGATGGGACTGTATTCCATTCGAAAGCGAGTGGAAAACATAAACGGGCGATTGATTATTGATTCAATTGTATCCAGAGGCACAACTATAATTATAGATATACCCACCTTATGATTCGATTGGCTTTAGCTGAAGACCATAACGCCCTTATTGATGGTATCAAGCTTTTCTTAGAGTATGAAGAGGACATTGAATTTGTAGGTTTTGCCAACAATGGTAAAATCTTGTGCGAATTAGTACGTTTAAAACGTCCTAATGTTGTTATTACAGATATACGTATGCCCCTACAGGACGGAATCTCGGCAACCAAGGAGATACTTCAAATGGAACCTCATACCAAGGTGATTGCTTTTACCATGTTTGAACAAGACGGGGCCGTTAAGCAAATGCTGGCCGCAGGTGCCAAGGGCTATATCCTAAAGAATTCCAGCCTAAAAGAACTGTTAAGTGCCATACGGACCGTCTATAACGGAGGAACCTATTTTGATCCCAATCTGGTAGCACCAAAATCCTTGTCCAATACTTCTAAAGGCATCCTTACCGGACGTCAAAAAGAAATTCTTAAACTGGTTGCTTTAGGCAAAACAAATCAGGAAATTGCTAACCACTTATTTATTGGCAAGACCACCGTAGAAACACATCGGAAAAATATGATTCGTAAACTTAACCTTAAAGGCGCTGGAGAACTCCTGAGATACGCCTTAGAAAGCAAATATAATTTCTAGAATATACGCTAAATCATTGAATTTCATTTAAATATACCCTTGAATGGGTATTTTTTTGTGCTCAATCCCAAAGTAGTTTTGTCCTATTATTAATCTTTAAATTTTAGGAATTATGAAAAATTGTAACAACCCAGATGGGTCAATCGGAGCAGTAATCGGATGTTTAGTGGGGGGTAGTCTAAGCGATTTACTTTTTGCATACCGCAAAGAAACCGCAAGAGTATTAAAACTATCTAACCGTAATCATGAATTAAACCTTAGGGAGGCATTTGATAAGCTTAAGAATATCAAATTACTTACTAGTGATGAAGCAGACAATCTCCATCGGTGCGCTTTAGAAACAATAAGTGCAAGAGCTGGAAGAGCTAATATTAAAAGAACATTAACGTTCTTGCAAAATACTTCAGCAAAGGCACTAATTAATGGTAACCGTAATGGCTTATATCTGGATTACATTAACCTTTGTATTGGTCTGGTTAGGGAAGTGGATAATGAAACTGAATTACCTCCCAATGTACAAGCTGCACAAGCAGCGACAGCAACATTACCAGCAGGTAGTGGTGCGGCCATTCTTACGGGCGCAGCTGTTGGAGGCTTCATTGGAGGAAGCATTGGAGGAGGTGTTGGCGCTGCAATAGGTGCCGCGGTTGGAGCTCTTGTCGGATCAAGTAACGATATTGAAGTAACGACAACTCCACAGCCTCAATAGAACGATTAGGAGACTCAACTTTTAAGTATTTTTAAAATTCAATAAGGACCATCAAAATTGTTGGTCCTTAATTATGGGATGCTAATTGGTTTTCTGTAGTGTTATTTTCACTGATTTACATGATAATTTATCCGAAAAAATTAAATTTTCTTCAAAGCCCCTGTTCTGTGTGCATGAAAATCATAACCTCGAAAAACCTTTATATAAGGGTTTTTCAGAGCTAAATTCTTGTCTTTTCGGCTCCACATTTTTAAACAAAAGAACAACGCGAATTCGCGTGGTTTTTTTGTTTACTATACGAAATCAACTTCCAAATAAGAATAGAATCTGACCAAAACCTAATTAGAAAGAACCAATGGCGAATCCGTTATAAAAAACACTTGCTGAATAGTAAAAGCATCAAAAACAGTTATTATGTTATTCTTTTTTCCTTTACCTTGAAAAGGAATAGAGAAAACAGCTATGTCAGATTTTAAAAAGAGAAATGTCTCCGTAACCGGGGCCATTCATTTTTCTGGATTATCCAGAAAAAAACCCAGCGGACATGCTGCTGGTGCTACCGGAGTAAAAGTAGCTCTGGAGCATACTTTTAGGGAAATGGGTGTTGCAAAATCCTTCGCAGGATTAAATCAGATGAACCAAAAAGACGGATTTGATTGTCCAGGATGCGCATGGCCGGACCCCGACGAGCCATCAAAATTGGGAGAGTATTGTGAAAACGGAGCAAAAGCCTTGGCGGAAGAAGCTACGAATCTAACATTGGATGCTCGTTTTTTTCGGGAACACAGTGTGGAAGAAATCTCACTTTGGTCGGATTTTAAAATTGGAAAAAGTGGCCGTCTCACCGAACCTATGGTTTTACGGCCGGAAAGTATACATTATGAGCCTATAACTTGGGACGATGCCTTTCAATTAATCGCCAAGGAGCTAAAAAACATGGATTATCCCAATGAGGGCCTTTTCTATACTTCTGGGCGTTCCAGCAATGAAGCGGCATTTTTATACGGTCTTTTTGCGAGGGCCTTGGGCACCAATAACATGCCGGACTGTTCCAACATGTGCCATGAAAGTAGTGGGGTCGCTCTTTCGGAGACTTTGGGAATCGGTAAGGGTTCTGTAAAATTGGAAGATTTTTACGAAGCGGAAGTTGTCATGATTTTGGGTCAAAATCCTGGAACCAACCATCCAAGGATGCTTTCGGCCTTGCAAAAATGCAAAGAGAACGGTGGTAAAATTGTATCCATCAACCCATTGGAGGAAATAGGACTAGTTCATTTTAAGAATCCGCAGCAAATAAAAGGAGTGACCTTGGGAACTGCATTATCCGATATTTACCTGCAGGTCAAAATAAATCAGGACGTGGCATTGTTAAAACTCATCCTTAAAAAACTTGCTGCTCTTGATGTGGAAAACAATACCGTTTTTGACTATGCCTTTATCGAAAAATATACCGAAGGACTGCCTAAAATGTTGAAGGATTTGGACAATTACTCGGAAAACGATTTATTGAACCGATGTGGAGTCCCGGAGAAAAAGGTAGATGAAGTTGTTGCTTTACTTTCCAAAAAGAACAAGATTATTATATGTTGGGCCATGGGTTTGACCCAACATAAAAATGGTGTAGATAATATCAAAGAATGTGTAAATCTCCTTCTCCTCAAGGGCAGTTTGGGAAAGGCAGGTGCAGGTACTTGCCCCGTTCGGGGCCATAGTAACGTGCAAGGCGATCGTACCGTTGGTATCATGCATTTTGTCTCAAAGGAACTAAACGAAAGTATCAAAAATGTTTTCGGGTTTACGCCTCCTTCCGAAGAAGGTCTGGATACCGTTCACGGTCTAAAAGCGATGCATGAAGGAAAAATAAAGGTCTTTATGGCCTTGGGTGGTAATTTTGTTTCGGCCGTTTCGGATACCCATTATACTGCGAAAGGAATGCAGAACTGTAATCTCTCCGTTCAAGTGAGTACCAAATTAAACCGAAGCCATTTAATTACAGGAAAAACCGCTTTGATATTGCCTACATTGGGAAGGTCGGAGAAAGATCATACCATCGGAAAGGACCGCTATCTCACGGTTGAAAACAGCATGGGAAAAGTGCACCGAACCAAAGGAGTACTTCAACCCACATCGGGCAACCTAAAAAGCGAGCCTGAAATCATAGCAGGTATTGCCGATGCCTATTTTAATGATGAACATCCTGTAGCATGGAAAAAAATGGGAACGGATTATGAACTTATACGAGAAAAACTTGCCGCTACCATAAAAGGTTTTCATTCCCTGAGCGAGAAATCCAAAGGCTCAGGTTATTACTTGCCGAATAACGTGCGTGAACTGGATTTTAGCAAACTTCCCAATGGAAAAGCACAATTTAGTGTTAATAGATTGGCGGAACACGATATTCCCGAAGACGGATTTTTAATGATGACGGTTCGTTCCCATGACCAATTCAATACCACTATTTATGGACTCAATGATCGTTACCGCGGTATTCATAATGAGAGGCGAGTCGTTTTTATGAACGCATCGGACATGAAAAAACAAGGGTTTCAGGAGCATCAAGTAGTAGATTTGATCAGCAATTATGATGGAAAGGAAAGAAGGGCCTATCAGTTTTTGGTCATACCCTATAACATTCCAAAAGGCAACTTGGCTACATATTTTCCGGAAACGAACGTCTTGGTTCCCCATAACCACTTTGCGGATAAAAGTTATACCCCCATCAGCAAATCTATTGTCGTGAGGGTAGAAAAGAACAATACTTATAAAAATTGATATACCTTTAAGTGAAATTAATATCAGATTTCTCTTCATTGTATTGCATCGTAGATATCGAAACGACCGGTAACGGTATTAAGGGTAATAGAATTACCGAAATTTCCATCTTTAAATATGATGGTCATGAGATAGTGGATGAATTTACTTCCCTTGTAAATCCCGAATGTGAAATTCCGTTTTTCATTACCGGACTCACTGGCATAGATAACGACATGGTTAGAAATGCCCCCTTACTGGAAGACATAGCCCCTAAAATTATAGAGATTACACAGGACTGTATTTTTGTGGCGCACAGCGTAAATTTTGACTACAATGTCATTAAGAACGAGTTAAAAGATATAGGACTGGATTTTATCCGAAAAAAGTTATGTACCGTTCGTTTGTCCCGAAAACTATTACCAGGTTACCACTCCTATAGCCTTGGAAAATTATGTTCCGCGATTGGAATACCTTTAACGGACAGACATCGGGCAAGAGGTGACGCACATGCAACAGTGTTGCTTTTTCACAAGCTATTGAGAGTGCATGGTGCTGCAGACGTATTTAAGAAGTCATTGAACGCTAGGTCCCAAGAAGCCACCCTGCCACCTTCTTTACCGAGATCCGAATTTCAAAAATTACCGAATACATCCGGCATTTATTATTTTAAGGATAAAAATGGAAAGATAATTTATGTAGGAAAGGCCATTAACATAAAGAAAAGAGTGTTGAGCCATTTTTATGAAAAATCAAATAAGGAAATAAAACTTTGTTCCGAGACCCATTTTTTGGACTTTGAGGAAACTGGCAATGAATTGATCGCATTGCTTCTAGAATCAAGTGAAATCAAACAACATTATCCAAAGTATAATCGCGCGCAGAAAAGGAACATCCAACAGTATGGTATTTTTTGTTATGAAGATAGAAACGGTGTCCTGCACCTTGCCTACAACAAACTTAAAATGGCTCCCAATCCACTGACGGTTTTGTACAGCCCAACAGAATGCAGGTCTTTTTTGGAACAGTTATGCGAGAAGTTTGGCTTATGCCCAAAATATTGCCATTTACAGGAAAATACAGCCATTTGTTCACATTATAAAATAAAGGACTGTATTGGTATATGTTCGGACATTTCACATTTGGAAGAATATAATGATCGTGTTTTAAAAGCGATGGAAGCGTTACAATCCAATGCTACGGATTATGTAATAAAAACAAAAGGCCGTACAATTAGGGAAGATGGCTTTGTTATGGTACGGGCCAATACCTATTGCGGTTATGGATATATCTTAAAAGATTTTGATTTTAATCACACTAACGATTTGGAAAGTTTTCTTGTTAAACAAAAAAACACGTTGGAAACACAACGTATCGTAGAAAGTTATATTCGAAAAAATCCCAGTGCTGTTTTTGAAATGACCGAAAAAGCGTCTAGACTCGCCGCATTTTAATCTTCCATTTCCTTGTACATTCGAAATACAAAGAACAGCCAAACTACAAATATGACTGCTACAACTAGTGAGTATATTAGTACGAACTCCACTACTTCCTATATTTCAAATAATTCATAAAACCTAGTATCGTTGGTGCCCAAAATGCGATAAATATGGCATCCATTTTTTTTCCACTCAGAAATAAATATTCAGACACTATGATGATAGATAAGACAACTAGGAGCAGAACAGAGTTCATTACTCCAACACGCTTAATAAAATTTTTAATCATTATTGTAATCCAAATCCTACTTAAAGGTATTAAATATTAACTTTACTCTTTAATAAATGTTATGATTTCTTTAACATTTATTATTTTCTTAAAGAATACCCTAAATTAATGATAATTCTGAGGTTTTACCGAGTTAATTTTAACTTTTTTTTAACTCAAAAAAACATCATTTACAGCGTAGATGGGCAAACATATTCCGTAGTCTTTACGCCCGCAGCTTTTAAGGCACCAAAGCCTCCTGCAATGTCTATAAGATTATGTATTCCCCTGCTCTTTAAGATAGATGCGGCTATTACAGAACGGTACCCTCCTGCACAATATAATAGAAATGATTGCCCTTTTGGAAACTCCGCCAAATATTCATTGATATTGCCTAAAGGGGTATGTTTTGCATTTTCTAAGTGTTCGGCAGCGAATTCACCTTCTTTGCGAACATCAAATACGGGGATTTTATTCTTTTCAATTTGATTCTTTATATCCGAAACGGGTTTCGATACAATACTATCAATTTCTTTACCAGAGGCAATCCAGGCCTCCAAACCGCCTTTTAAATATCCAATGGTACCGTCAAAGCCCACTCTGGATAGTCGGGTAATGGTTTCTTCCTCTTTTCCTTCTGGCGTTACCAAAAGCAACCGTTGTTTCGTATCGGCGATCAAAGCACCTACCCAAGGGGCAAAATCACCGTTTAGACCAATAAAGATAGATCTGGGAATATGTGATTCAATAAACTCATTTTGGTGCCTTACATCCAGCACCAAAGCTTCCGCTTCGTTTGCGGCAAGTTCAAATTCTTCTGGGGATAATGCCCTAGTACCCCTATCCAATACCTCCTCTATATCCTCATATCCTTCTTTGTTCATCTTTACGTTTAGGGGAAAATATTTTGGTGGCGGAAGCAATCCGTCCGTGACCTCTTTTACAAATTCGGATTTGGTCATGTCCGCTCGTAAAGCATAATTCATTTTCTTTTGATTTCCCAGCGTATCCACCGTTTCCTTCATCATATTCTTTCCGCAGGCAGAACCCGCGCCATGGGCTGGGTAAACAATAACATCGTCCGCTAGGGGCATTATTTTGTTTCGCAGACTATCATAAAGTGTTTCGGCCAATTGTTCTTGGGTCATATGGGCCGCTTTTTGGGCCAGATCCGGTCTACCTACATCCCCTAAAAACAAAGTATCGCCCGAAAAGATAGCGCGGTCTTTTCCATTTTCGTCTTTTAAAAGATACGTAGTGCTTTCCATGGTATGCCCGGGTGTATGCAACACTTTGAAGGTGATTTTCCCTAAAGCGAATTCCTGTCCGTCTTCCGCTATAATGGCATCGAAGGAAGGGTCCGCCATTGGTCCGTAAATGATCGGGGCTCCGGTTTCTTTTGAAAGTGTTACATGGCCGCTGACAAAATCTGCATGAAAATGCGTTTCAAAAATATATTTGATTTTTGCTTTATCCGCATCGGCTCTTTTTAAATATGGTGATACTTCGCGCAAGGGGTCAATAATCGCCACTTCGCCATCACTTTCTATATAATAGGCTCCTTGGGCCAAACATCCTGTATAAATCTGCTCTATTTTCATATCATTTATTTTTAAATCGAACTTAAATTATCAAAATTAAGTACTCTAATTATTTCACATTATGACTTCTGTCATTCTTCTTATTGTTTTCATAGGCAACCCGTGCCCCTATTTCCGAGATACTATCCGGATTATCAAAAAAAGCTACCGCCTCTTTGGTTTTCACAAAAAGATACTCCATGTGCAACTCATTTATGATGCCACTATTAAAAATGGTATCCCGTGTTGGCCCAATAGCCCCTGCAATATAAAATTGTAAGCCTTTTTCATGGATTTCGTGGATTACCTGGGTCAATACCTGTACCCCGCTCGCATCAATATAATTAATTGCTTCGGCATTTAAAATGACTCCTTTTAACGTCTTCCCTTTTGCTTTTATGTGATGCATAAGCTCCTTCTTAAAAAAAGTTGCGTTCCCAAAATACAATTGGGCATCAAAACGAATGATCAACAGGTCATCACGTATCATTGCTTCATCTCCAAATCGTTTTATATTTTTATAATAGTCGGAATTTTTTATGTTTCCCAATACTGCAAAATGGGGGCGGGATGTCCGGTAAACCATCAATAAAAGCGAAGCAAGAACGCCTACTAAAATACCCTCGGTTATGCCTACAAATAGAGTGGTAATGAACGTGATGAGCAATACAAAGAATTC
The DNA here is from genome assembly GCF_047345745.1 of Maribacter algae. Taxonomy (NCBI): domain Bacteria; kingdom Pseudomonadati; phylum Bacteroidota; class Flavobacteriia; order Flavobacteriales; family Flavobacteriaceae; genus Maribacter; species Maribacter algae. The sequence goes on along the minus strand of NZ_JBLFES010000001.1, from coordinate 1,104,116 downwards.
ATCTCTCTTTGTATTCCACAAGTTTTTGGAATAATTAAAATCGATAAGGCCGTATACCGATACCATAATGATACTTGCCAAAATAGCATTGGGCAAATATTGAAAAAGGGGTGTCAAAAAGAGTACAGTCAACAGTACTAAAAGAATACTAAAAAATGACGCTAGATTTGTTTTAGCACCAGATTCATAATTAATGGCCGACCTTGAAAAACTTGCCGTCACCGGAAAGGCCTGAAAAAAAGAACCTACTATATTTGCACTTCCCAATGCAATCAATTCTTGATTGGGCCGTATGGTCTCCTCCCCGCTTTTCTCCTCTAGGGATTTCCCTATGGATATGGCCTCCAAATAACCCACCAAGGCCAAAGCGATTGCAATAGGCCAAAGCTGTTTTAAATTTTCAACTTCTAGATTAGGCATTACAAAATGTGGCAAACCTTGAGGAACCGTACCTACCAGTCTCAATTGTTCTTCACTCCATCCAAAAGCGAGGACACCCAAAATGCCTAAAACGACAATAATCAATATCCCGGGAATGCTTTTGTTCCATTTTTTAAAACCGATGAGCATGAAAATACCTAGAAGTCCAATAGCCAAATCCAACGGATTAGTATCTCCCAGTTTTTCCAAGGCATTGACGATCAATTCATGAAACCGATTACTACCTTCAATGGAAGTACCCAACAAATGTTTCAACTGACTAAAAATGATGATCAAAGCAGCTGCGGAAGTGAACCCACTAATTACCGGTCTGGAAAGAAAATTGACCAAGAAACCCATGCGAAAGCTCCCCAAGATAAATTGAAAGGCTCCGACCATAAAGGTGAGCACGATTACCAAAGCAATATAATTTTCGAGCCCAGAAATGGCCAAAGTGCCCAATCCTGCGGCAACCAAAAGTGAATCCATGGCCACGGGCCCTACCGCAATCTTTCTAGAAGTCCCTAAAAGGGTGTACACAAGAATAGGAAAAATCGAGGCGTATAGACCATAAACAGGCGGCAAACCTGCAACCATAGCATATGCCATACCTTGGGGCACAAGAACAATGCCTACCGTAATACCGGCGGACAAGTCTTTCAGAAAATATACTTTCCTGTAGTTGGATAACCATTCTAAGAAGGGAAAAATGCGTTGCACGTGACAAAGTTATAGATATTCGGTTGAATTGGAAGAATACCATAGCTAGCCCATAGGCAATTCTCAGAAATAGAAAACTCTTACATTAGTCATTGAGCTTCCCCGAAAACACGTTTACATTAGGGTTGATAGGGTTTCCCGAAGCTCTTCGCATTAACACAATCTGGCCAGCGTGCCAGACGGCATCTTCTATAGGCCCATTTATTTGATTCCAGAACGGAAATTCATAAGTGCCCTTAGGTCGTATAAACGTAATTTTGTGTTCGCTTAAATCTTCACTAGCGGCATAAAAGCGACTTGCTTCCTTAAAATTTGCCAAAGTAGCCGCTCTTTTTTCCGGAAAGGTCATTTCAACCTTTTCTACAGTAAAATCCGTAGGTTCCTTTTTGGCCGTGTTCACGATGGTTTTTGAAAGTCCATATAAATGCTCTAAGGTCTGTGCCATTGTTCTGGCCCCTTCGCTTGGTCCGTACTGCAGATCTGTTTCCGTAAGCCCCTCCGTTGCCCAATAATAGCGAAATCCTAATCCGTCTATCATTCTGGACATTATCGTGCCGGGAGTGATTTCCGATGCAGCTTCGGGAATAGTGGCATAATAATCCAAGGGAAGGTTTTTTTCTTGGGCCGACATGTTAAAGTGAATTAGAATGATGAAAATCAAAGCGATTGGTTTCATGTTGAAAAATGGCCTTATTGAGGCAGTAAAGTTACCTTAAATTGATTGTTTTGTTCCCTCAATTTATTGAATCCTTTGTGCAATTCCTGTTGCGCAACGGCATAGGGGTAAAAGGTAATGGGTTCTATGCAGACCATATTGGTTACCTCTGTCCATAACATAAAATGAACGAATCCTTCCGTGTTTATTTTGAGATCCTTCTTGTCTTTTAAAAGAATACTTTTATGATGGGGAACTTGTAACGCCCTACTCCCCACTGCCATGATATCCGCAATGGAAATTTCCTTTTCCTTCGTTACGATCATAGCATCTTCCGAATGCAATTTAAAGGCAGGGTGATAGCCCAACATAAAGGGCATCTCCTCTTCCCCCTCAACCTTAAAGGTAATTTCCAGACCATTTTCGTTCAAACAAAAGGATTTTGTAAAATGAAAATTGTAAGGCCAAGAAAGAAATTCTTCCGTAGATTTTTTAGGGAATTTTGAGTTTTTTATCAATGTTCCGGCCGAATACACTTTTTCGAAAATTGCCTCAGTTTCATCTTGTTCCAAAAGATGGTATTCCATTTCCCGCAGTAATCCGTGTTGGTCCTGAACGGCGTCTCCTTTTGGCGTGCTCACCCTAAAATTTGCATCATTTGTTGGACCGATGATGGGAAACATTTCAGTATCGGAACTTCTCCAACCGGGACTTCCCTTTTGATGGATAAATTCATGACCATCCACTTCATAACTGACCAGTTCGCCAGCTTCAATCTTAACAGTATGATTTTTTGTTTTTAGGATTGTCATTCTTGCCTATTTATCAACCTATAAATTAGCAGGGCCGTTCGTTTGGTCAATGCCTCGATCGTATTTAAATTAACTGTCTCTTCAGGCGTATGGGCACCTGTTCCCATAGTTCCCAAACCATCCAGACAATCTACATAACCGGCCACGAAAGAAGTATCTGCCGCACCCCTTTTGCCCGGATCATAGGCTAATACTTCGCCCTGTCCCAAATCCAAACTGACCCTGTTCAATTCCGCTAATAATTTTTTGTTCCCCTCGGTGGGCTCCATAGCAGGATAACTATCTTCAAATGTTATGGTAGCAGTGGTCTGCGGTAGATTATCCGCTACGATTTTTCTCATTTTTTCCCTAGCACGCTCCTTCTGTTCTTCGGAAATAAAACGGAGTCCGCCTCTAACCTCAGCGCTTTGTGCTACCACATTGCTCTTTCCAAATACGTTTCCTTTACTGGTCTTATCATCAAATTCAACAAAAGTTCCGCCAAGCAGCGTTCCAGGATTAAAGGTCAGCAAATCCTCACCTTTCACATCCGTATAAAATCGGTGTAGTATGCGCGATATTTCAAAAATGGCTCCCGCCCCTACTTGTTCGTTAAAAACCCCTGAAGAATGGGCCCTTTTGCCCGTTACGTTTACCTTCCAACCAGAAGAACCTCTTCTGGCAACCGTTGCATAATTGAATCCTGTTGAAGTCTCGAAACCCAAAGCAATATCACTTCTTTTAGCTGCTTCAATGAGGTCTTTACGACTAATGTCCAGAGGTTTTCCCGTACTTTCTTCATCTCCCGTAAAAGCAACGATAATCTGCGAATTTTTGAGTAATCCATTTTCATGCAATGCTTTCAGGGCATATAAAACGATAACGTTTCCCCCTTTCATATCGTTTCCTCCAGGAGCATGTGCCGTGCTGTCATTTATTTTGGTAAAGTCTTGGAACGGACTGTCTTCCTCAAAAACAGTATCCAGATGACCAATAAGCAACAACTTCTTTCCTTTGTTGCCATTGGTTTCCGCAAATAAATGACCCGCTCTATTAACCGCTGCCGGCATGGCAATCCAATTCGTATCAAAACCAATGGCATCAAAGGCATTGCCAAATTCCTTACCTACTTTCTGAACTCCATCTATATTCAGAGTTCCACTGTTGATATTGACCACTTTTTCCAAGAAAGAAATGGCTTCATCATTATTATTTTCGACCGAAGCAATTATTTTTTTCTCGGTCCTGGAGAGTTTTTGTGCTATAAGCGGCACACTTATAAAATGCAATACGATTGCGATGCGGAAGATTAATTTCATTTACTTTCTTGTTTGGATATTATAGACCGATTGTATTTTATATATCAAAAGAATGCATTCAAATTATAAAAATTTATTCAAACCGTATTGCCTTCACAGGCGTAATCTTGGTGATGATATAGGACGGGATCAATAGCATTAAAAGGCATAATAACAACACTCCTACATTTAGCAAAATAATCGTTATAAAATCAATATGAACCGGAATATATTCTATATAATATTCCTTGGGGTTAGGAAATTTGAAAAGTTTAAATCTATCCTGCATAAAGATGAGTCCCAGCCCAACGGCATTGCCCCATAAAAGTCCTATCCCGATCAAATATGCGGCATTGTATAAAAATACTTTGCGGATGCTCCAGTTGGTAGTCCCCAAAGCTTTTAAAATACCGATCATAGGAGTACGTTCCAAAATTAGGACCAATAGGGCCGTTATCATGTTGATCCCGCCAACAATGATCATTATCCCAATAATCAAAGCGATATTAAAATCGAAAAGACTTATCCACTCAAAAATCTTGTAGTATTTATCTTTTAAGGTCCTAGTATCTAAATTGGAAACGGTTTTCCCATAGATTTCGGCACTCTTTTCATCAATGTCTCCAAAGCTTTCCAGAAACACTTCAAAATTACCGACTTCATCCGCTTTCCATTTGTTCATACGTTGAATATGACGGATATCTATAAAAATATAAAGTGCATCTATCTCTTCAAACCCACTGTCATAGATACCGCTCACCGTAAATTTTCTCTGATTGGGAAGTTTCCCGGCATCCTCATCTCTCATAAAAAAAGTAAAAAAACTGTCCCCAACGGATAGTTTTAAGCGGGTGGCAAGAATCCGGGACAACAATACTTCAGAATTTAATTGGTCCCTGTAATCGGGAAGTTTCCCTTCTACCAAAAATTCTTCAATCGCAGACCAATTGTAATCCTGCCCTACCCCTTTAGCAATTATCCCCTCAAAAGTTTCTTCGGTTCTTATAATCCCGGCTTTCGTTGCTACGGCCTGTACATGTACTATATCTTGAATCTCTTTAAATTCAGGGTAAAAATCTTGATTTTTTGAAACCGGAACTACGGATACCTGTGAGTTATTATTATCGTAATTGTAGATTTGAATGTGCCCGTTAAAAGCGGTTACTTTTTCACGAATTTTGTGTTTGAGCCCCACGCCGGTAGCTATGGCGATCAACATCATTAAAATACCCAAGGCAATAGCGGCAATCGCTATTTTTATTATTGGTGCGGAAATACTAATTTTATGTTCCTTACCCGTAATAAGCCGCTTGGCTATAAAATATTCAAGGTTCAAATGATGCTCTTTTTATCCAACTTCAAAAGTACAGTTTTATTATGGTTTTTGGTATTGACCGCCTGCGGAAACACAACCAAGAAAGTCGGTGCAACAGCGGATAAAAATATAGAAATCATTAAAGAAGATACGGTCTTACAAACTATTACGGCTTCCAACAGAACAAAGCTTTATGTTCCGCTTTTGAAAAATAAAAGAGTGGGGATTGTGGCCAACCAGACCAGTGTTATTTTCACAGAGAACGGTCACAAGCATCTGATTGATTCCTTATTGCTCCATAAAATCGATATCAAAAAAGTATTTGCTCCCGAGCATGGTTTTAGGGGCAAGGCCGATGCAGGAGAAAAAGTTAAAGATGGAATGGATGCTAAAACCGGTCTCCCGATTATTTCATTGCACGGAAAGAGTAGAAAACCATCTCAAAAACAACTTGATGGTCTGGATGTCATCTTGTTTGACATACAGGATGTTGGCGTGCGCTTCTACACCTATATTGCCACATTACAATTGGTCATGGAAGCCTGTGCCGAAAAAGGTATTCCCGTTATTGTTTTGGATAGGCCGAACCCAAACGCCCATTATGTAGACGGACCCACCATGAAAAGTGAACATACCAGTTTTTTGGGCATGACCAAAATTCCATTGGTTTACGGTATGACAATCGGGGAATATGCCCAAATGATCAATGAAGAAGGATGGCTGGAAAACGGTAAAAAGGCGAATCTAAAAATTATTCCCCTTGAAAATTGGACGCACCTATCCAGCTATTCCCTTGCCATAAGACCTTCTCCAAACTTACCGAACGACGTATCTATAAACCTTTATCCAAGTCTAGGTCTTTTTGAGGGCACTAATGTGAATGCGGGCCGAGGCACGGAATTTCAATTTCAACGATATGGCGCCTCGTTTTTGGATAGTACTAAGTATGATTTCAGTTATGTCCCAAAACCTAATTTTGGTTCTAAACATCCTAAGGAAGAAGGTAAAAAATGCTATGGCAAAGATTTGTCCAAAATTCAAAAAATGAACACGATGTCTTTGCAATGGCTGTTAGATGCCTATGAGAACTGCATCGAAAAATCCAAGTTTTTCAATACTAAAGGATTTACCAAACATGCAGGAACCCAAAAACTACAACAACAAATTGAAGCGGGGCTTTTAGAAATCGAAATCAAAGCTACTTGGCAGGCAGATTTGGAAAAATTTCGGAATATTAGAAAAAAGTATTTAATGTATGAGTGAAAATAAAACCTACTACTCTGTAGTCGTAGGTTTTCTATACTTATGAAAAGGCTGTTTTAACAATCCAACGATACTGCTGTTCTCCTTTTCATCCGGAAAAGTATCTACGCCATAGGTAATTTTATCGGGGTCCAATTCCATATAGGTTCCGAAAAGTCGGTCCCAAATAGAGAAAATGTTTCCATAATTACTATCCGTGTAGGGTAATTTATAGTGGTGATGTACTTTGTGCATATCCGGAGAGATAATGAACCAGCTCAAAGCCTTGTCCACCTTTCTGGGCAATTGAATATTTGCGTGGTTAAACTGGGACAATACTACGGAAAGACTTTGGTATAACATCACAAGAGCTATGGGTGCGCCTACTATAAAAACCCCTATAAGCGTGAAGAGGTAACGGATAAGGCTTTCCAAGGGATGGTGACGGTTCGCTGTGGTCGTGTCAACATGATGGTCCGAGTGATGCACCAAATGCACCATCCACAAAGGTTTTACTTTATGCTCTACTAAATGTGCAGTATATGCGCCTATTAAATCCAACAATAGCAATCCCAAAACAATATACAACCAAAAAGGCATTTCAGGCAACCAATTAATGATACCAAAATTATTCGCTACCGTCCAGTCCGATGTTTTTAAAAGTAAAAATGCGAGTGGAAAATTTACAACTATCGTAGTAATGGTAAAAAAGAAGTTGGGCAATGCATGTTTCCACTTTTTATATTTTACGTTGAATAGCGGCACAATACCTTCCAAAATCCAGAAAAAAGTAATACCTCCCACCAAAATCAAGGAGCGATGCAAAGGGGGAATAGTTTCAAAGTAACGGATAAGCTGTTCCATCTTTTAAAGGTAAATAAAAGTCTAGAGACTTTTAATGTTGATCAGAAAGTGAGCTCAAGCAATTCCCATATTTAAAGATCGATTCTTTTCTTCATCGCTTCAATAATATTGAAAGCCGCGGGACAAATAGCAACGTTCTTTATGGTTAAGTTGTTGATTTGTTGAAACTTTTTTCGGTCCGTATGGGGAAATTCCCGGCAAGCTTTGGGTCGTACTTCATAGATGGAGCAATAGTTATCGGCTCCCAAAAAGGCACAGGGTACCTGTTGCAGTACATAATCGTTCTCCTCATCAATCTTAAGATAGGTGTCAATAAATTTTTGTGGTTTTAAACGCAAATGTTTCGAAATGCGTTTAATATCGGCATTGGTAAACAATGGTCCCGTTGTTTTGCAGCAATTGGCGCAGGTAAGACAATCGGTCTGTTCAAATTCCGCTTCATGTAATTCCTGCATCATATAATCCATATCTTTGGGCGGTCTTTTTTTCAATTTGAAAAAAAACTTCTTGTTTTCATTATGCTTTTCCTTTGCCTTCCGGGGGAGTTGTTTCAAGACTTCTTCCATAGCTCAAATTTTTCATCTCAAAACTAGGGAAGTCCTTTTAAAAAAGAGATTTTTGTAGCTCAAATTCATCAAATTGCAAAAAGATATTCTAGGTAAGGCATTATTAGATTACCAAAAAAAGGATTACACGGAAGACATTAAGACCTATTCTTCTTTGGACGAAGAAGATATTTTGCCATTGCCCTATCTCTACAGAACTTATAAAGAAATGCCTTTACTGGAACAAAAAGCGTTACAACTATGTAAAGGCAATGTATTGGATATTGGTTGCGGAGCCGGTAGCCATAGTCTATATCTGGAACAAATTGGTTTGCACACCACTGCCCTTGATCGTTCCAAAGGAGCTATTGAAGTTTGCCGGCAGCGAGGGCTAACCAAAACGGTATGCAGTACTTTCCTCGATTTTGAAAGTGATCCTTTTGATACCCTGTTGCTGCTCATGAACGGTATTGGTATTAGTGAAAAATTAAACCGGTTGGATGTGTATTTAAAAAAAATGAAATCGCTCTTAAAGATTAACGGACAAATACTATTGGACTCCAGCGATATTATTTATATGTATGCTTCGGATGAAAGGGATGGAGGATATTGGATTCCCGAACATTTAGATTATTATGGCGAAGTACAGTTTACCATGGAATACAAGAACCTAAAGAGCGAACCTTTTCATTGGCTGTACATTGATTATAATACTTTACAAAGAGCTGCTACTTATCATCATTTAAAGTGTAAACTTGTAAGCCAGGGCAATCATTACGACTATTTAGCCAGATTATCCTTTAAATAATACTACTAGGCATGTTTTTTGCGTTATTAGTGATATAAATTTAGCTATGAGAAAGTTAGGAAAGTTATTCTTACTCGGTTTGTTCACTGTTGTGTTATCCTGTTCAAAGAGTAGCAATGATGACACGCCTCCAGAAGAACCACCAGTGGCAGTTGACAAAAGGGCTAACTTATTGGCTACAGGCGATTCGGCCAATGACATTCTTTCAAATAACAACTTTGACAGACTACTTATAGAAATTGGTTTTGTTACGGGGTTCAGACCCACTAATGAAGCTTTGAACAATCTAGCCGCCTTTTTGAGACAGCATACGTTCAAACAGGAAATTGAATATATGTTCACGGAGTTGGATTCCCCAAACGAGGATGACCTAACACTCCAAGAGATTGCCAATTTAGAGGAAGACAATAGGACTGCCTATAATAATGGCAATACTTTGGCCGTCTATATTTATTTTGCGGACGCGCCTTCCGAGGGAGATGAAGAAGAAGAGGGATTGGTTACGCTAGGCGCAGTATACCGAAACACTTCTATGATCATCCATGAATCTACCATAAGAAATTTAGCCGCTAGGAGTCCTGTCATAACAAATGCCGATGTTGAAGAAGCCACATTAAACCATGAATTTGGTCACTTGTTTGGGCTTGTTAATTTAGGTACGGAAGCAATCAATGACCATGAATCACAATCGGAAAACAATGACGGTGAATTAGTAGGTGATAATCACTGTAACGTAGAAGGCTGCCTAATGCGTGCCGAACTACAATTTAATGCCAGCGGAAAATCGGCTGCGCTTACTGCTCGATCAACTTATGAAGATGGCGTAAAAGCTGGCTGTGTACTTTCCGGAAAAACAGTATTAAGTCTGTTGCAATCCAACACGGCCAGAGGTGCCGCTCCTCCTGGTCTAGATGCGGAATGTATTTTGGACATACAAGGTAATGGAGCCCGATGAGAGTTCAGAGTTCAGAGTTCAGAGTTCAGAGTTCAGAGTTCAGAGTTCAGAGTTCAGAGTTCAGAGTTCAGAGTTCAGAGTTCAGAGTTCAGAGTTCAGAGTTCAGAGTTCAGAGTTCAGAGTAAGGAAATTATCATATGCTTAGAAAACAAATAAATTTATTACTGTTTACTTAATACTTAGAACTGATTACTAACAATCAATAATTACTGATTACTGTCCACTGAACACTGACAACTGACAACTGACAACTGACAACTGACAACTGACGACTGACGACTGACGACTGACGACTGACGACTGACACACTAAGGTATATTCAAATATTTATGGGTCTGTAGGGAAATCTTCCATTTAGGATTTTGCATTACATAGTCTACGATCATAGGTGTAACCTTATCACGTACGCTCCATTCCGGCTGTAAATACAGGATGCAGTTTTTATTAGTCAAAGCCGCTTGTTCTTCAGCAAAAATCAGGTCGTGCTTATTATAAACGATAACCTTTAATTCATGGGCTTTGTCATAGACAGCTCCGTAAGGTACTTTGTTCTTCTTGGGGGATAGGCAAATCCAATCCCAGTCGCCCGTTAATGTATAAGCTCCAGAAGTTTCAATATGTGTTTTCAGGTTTTTATCCTTTAGTGAGCGGGTGAGCGGTTCCATATTCCACATTAAAGGCTCACCCCCGGTAACTACGATAGTATCCGAATAATTAGAGGCGTTCTTCACAATCAACGCAATATCGGTCGGGGGATGTGTATCTGCATTCCAACTTTCCTTTACATCGCACCAATGACAACCAACATCGCACCCTCCTATTCTAATAAAATAAGCCGCAGTTCCCTTGTGGAATCCCTCTCCTTGAATGGTATAAAATTCTTCCATTAGAGGAAGCATTACACCTCTTTCCACCAAAGCGGTCATCTCCTGTTTTTCCATGGCGCAAAGATACATTTTACCATTTAGATGGTATACATGAGAGCTCCCGTAAAGTTTGTGTTCATGAACCGTTTTTTTTGGAAATCTTTAAAATATAATTCAAATAATAAATTAACGACTTCTCGGAGCAAATTGTTCTCACGTGTTATTTACCATTATGGGCTTTCTATTGCTTAAAAAATCTTCTATTTTTATCAAAAATATACCAAATGGCCACCAAAGAAGCATTTTTCGACCATATAGAAAAAGGATATACCACAAAAGGAGATTACATTACCATGGGGGCGGCCATGCTTGAGGGCGAAGCAGTCACAAATGCACTGGTAAAAGTTCCATTAAAAACGCTTAACAGGCATGGGTTAATAGCGGGTGCCACGGGAACCGGAAAAACCAAAACGCTACAAGTATTGGCCGAAAATCTTTCGGATAAAGGAATTCCGGTATTATTAATGGACCTAAAAGGGGATTTAAGCGGAATTGCAAAACCAAGTCCAGGACATCCTAAAATTGACGAACGCCATCAAAAAATAGGAATCCCTTTTGAAGCCAAAAACTTTCCCGTAGAAATCCTCTCGCTTTCAGAACAGGATGGTGTTAAATTAAGGGCAACGGTATCCGAATTCGGTCCTACCCTGCTTTCCAGAATATTGGATTTGACCACTACCCAAGAAGGTATCATGGCCGTGATTTTCAAATATTGCGACGATAACAAATTACCCTTGTTGGACCTTAAGGATTTGAAAAAAACATTGCAATATGCAACAGGTGCGGGCAAAAAGGAATTTACGGCAGATTATGGCAGAATCTCCACAAGTTCTACCGGAACCATCCTTAGAAAAATAATTGAACTGGAACAACAAGGAGCCGAATTGTTTTTTGGTGAGAAATCTTTTGAAGTTGATGATTTAACCAGAATCGATGAAAACGGTAGAGGGTACGTCAACATTATTCGCCTTACCGATATCCAAGACAGGCCAAAACTATTCTCCACCTTTATGTTGAGCCTACTGGCAGAAATTTATGCGACCTTTCCAGAACAGGGGGATAACGATAGACCTGAATTAATATTATTTATTGATGAGGCCCACCTCATTTTCAAAGAAGCTTCAAAAGCACTGTTGGACCAAATAGAGAGCATTGTTAAATTAATACGCTCCAAAGGTATTGGACTGTATTTTGTAACCCAAAACCCTACGGATGTCCCAAACGAAGTATTGGCGCAGTTAGGTTTAAAGGTACAACACGCCCTGCGCGCTTTTACTGCGAGGGATAGAAAGGCGATTAAGTTAACAGCAGAGAATTATCCCGAATCCGAATATTATGATACCAAAGAAGTCTTGACTTCCTTAGGTATAGGAGAAGCCCTTATCTCCGCCTTGGATGAAAAAGGTAGGCCAACACCTTTGGCCGCTACGTTATTAAGAGCTCCTATGAGCCGCATGGATATTTTGACGAACGGAGAATTAAAAGAGGTTATTAACGCTTCCAAATTGACCAAAAAGTACAATGATGTCTTGGATAGGGAAAGTGCCTATGAAATCTTGAACAAAAAAATTGAAAAAGCGGAGGCCGTAGCAGCCGAGGAAAAAACCAAAACAACAAGCAGAAGAGCAACGACAAGACGCAGTACGCGACAAAATCCGGTCATAAAAGTATTGACCAGTGCCACTTTCATTAGAGGCGTTCTAGGTGTTCTTAAAAAAGTGATACGTTAAGTTTATGCAACCGATCAGAACCATATTCATTCTATTTATTCTAGTCGCTTTCACTAGATGTGAACCGGAAAAAGATTCAAATTTTGTCATTACTTCCGAAGAAGTAGGGAAATTGAAAAAAAGTAGCCTTGCTAGGGATATTGAACTCATTTATGCAGAAGATTCCTTGGTCATGGACACAGTAAGGCTCAACTTTGGTAGCGGTGCCAGTAAAATAAAGGTATATGAAAAAGGTGGGTTTCATCTCCTGACACTTACGCCCAATTCGGACAGCATTCCTACCATACAAAATGTGCAGATAAATGACCCTAGGTTTGCTACTGAAAAAGGAATAACTATAAGAAGTACTTTTAAGGATATTCAAGAAGCCTATACCATCAAAAAAATTATCACTTCTATCAATAATGTGGTAATTCTTTTAAAAGATAGCGACATCTATTTTACCATTGATAAGTCGGAGCTACCGGCCAACCTGCGTTACAATGCCAACTCCAGTATTGAGGCGGTTCAGATACCGGATGACGCAAAAATCAAATATTTGATGGTAGGCTGGGATTAAGTTTAAAATTATATCTTGAAAAAGAACTATACTTTACAGAAATCTCCTTTGATAGTCCCTACGGCAGATGGAAAACGCATTGCCGAGCATTTTGGTCTCGCTACGGATGGAAATCCTGACATAAGCATTGCCCATATGATTGCCCCACCGGGGTGGAGCGAACCATTTCAAACACCAGAGTTTGATGAATACACTTTAGTGGTACGCGGTAAAAAACAATTTATGGTCGAGGGTAAAAAAATTGTTGTCCGAGCTGGGGAATCCATAAAAATAGAAAGAAATACGAGAGTACAATATTCAAATCCCTTTGATGAAACGTGTGAATACATCGCCATTTGTACCCCGGCTTTTTCAATTGAAAAAGTAAACCGGGAAGATTAACGTATCCCATATTTTTCAGGATTGGAACGTACTCTGGGACTATGTGTTTGCATCCATTCCGTGAGTTCCAGCAATTTTTCAACATAGCCTTTTCCAAACTCGGTCAGGTTATATTCCACTCGCACAGGCACTTCCGGATAAGCCTTTCTATTTACATAACCTTCGGATTCCAATATTTTCAACCTTTGACTCAACACTTTATTGGAGATGCCATAAACGTATTTCTGAAGTTTATTGAACCGAAGCGTATCAAAATAACCCAACCATAATACAATCAAGGTACTCCATTGGTCCGAAGCAACCGATAGCACATCCCGCACCGGGCAAAGTTCAGGCGGATTTTTATAATCAATATGCCCAAACATTTTTTCCAACTTTTTTATCATTCTAACTTTCTGATTTTCAGTTATAGTTTCCATAGGAACACTTGGTTTTAAAACGGTGGCGCTCTTTTCAATGAAAAAGAATATGTATTTTTGGTTTCAATAAAAGAGTAAGTTACTAAAAGTAACCATATGAAAAAACTGCTTACCAAATTCATTCCAAAATGCTATGGTATTTTTTTAAATATGTTGGCGCTAATAAATCCAAAAAAGGCAGCATTGAAAGCTTTTTATATTTTCTGCACTGTCCGTAAAGGGCGTATACTCCCCAACCAGCTAGATTTTCTAAAACCCGCAATCAGCAAAAAACATAAAATAGCCGATCATACGATACAAACTTACCATTGGCCGGGCGTTAAAGAAACCGTGCTTTTAGTACATGGATGGGAAAGCAATACATGGCGGTGGCATAAGCTTATTGAAAAATTACAGCAAGCCAAATACAACATCATAGCCTTTGATGCACCGGCCCATGGCTATTCTTCCGGAAAATATTTATATGTCCCACTGTATGCAGAGATACTTCAGCCATTAATAGAAATTTATAAGCCAAAGCATTTAATAGGTCATTCGGTCGGAGGGATGACCATACTCTATAATGAGCACAAGAACATGACTCCCTCCGTATCAAAAATAATAACCATTGGCTCTCCTTCTGAGTTTCATGAAATAATGACGCATTTTAAAAACTTATTAGGTCTGAGCGCAAGAGTAGAAAAGGCTCTGGAGTATTTTATTATAGAAAAATTCGGTTTTAAGATCCGTGACTTTTCTTCTTCTAAATTTGTAAAAGAGAACACGAAGAAAGGATTGCTTTTTCATGACAAACTTGATACCATTGCACCGTATCACGCATCCGAACAGGTACATATACATTGGAGAGGCAGTAGGTTGGTCAGCACGGAAGGTTTGGGCCATTCCATGCATCAAGATGAGGTAAATGACACAATTATACAGTTTTTAGACACGGAATAATTTCTTTTGCATGCATTGCAAATGATAATCCTCCTTATTTTTAAATAAAAAATGGATAGACCAAGTATTAAAAATGAAGCACAATATGAGGCTTTACGAGATGAAGGTTACAGTAAGGAAAAAGCGGCCCGCATAGCCAATACTAAAAACGCTGGAAAAAAAGGCGGCAAGGCCAAAGACTATGAGGACAGGACAAAGGAAGAACTCTATGAACAGGCTAAAAAAATAGGGATTGAAGGTCGCTCAAAAATGAACAAGAAAGAGCTTATCTTTGCGCTACGAAACAACTAGCTATGAGCAACGTAACTCCTTTCCACATTGCCATTCCGGTACATAATTTAGCGGAATGCCGTATCTTTTATCGTGATATCTTAAACTGTGAAGAAGGTAGGAGCAGTGACCATTGGGTTGATTTCAATCTCTTTGGCCATCAATTGGTGATACATTACAAACCAAAAAACGAAACTGCCGATCTACATCACAATCCCGTAGATGGTCATGACGTACCCGTACCGCATTACGGCGTAGTGCTCCCATGGGAAACTTTTGAGTCCTTTTCGGAAGAACTTAAGACCAAGGGTGTCCAATTTATTATTGAACCCTACATTCGCTTTAAGGGAAAATCTGGCGAACAAGCCACCATGTTCTTTAAAGACCCCGCGGGAAATGCGTTGGAGTTCAAGGCTTTTAAGGATATGGGGCAATTATTTGCCAAGTAATCAACCTAATTATTGTGACCAAGAAGTAGGCACTCTATCCCAACGGTGTTTTTTCTATTCTTGATGCAAAGAGGAAGAAAGTCCTTCACCATCACTTGTAGCGGTATTGGCCAGAACATTGCGTTCTTTACGCATTCCGGGAATTACGGTTCCTACATCTCCAAAAAAAGCGTTCTATTTATTTTCAATATTGATGAAAAGCATCCGAAACAAAACCTAAAACATCTGGCAAGGAAGACCTCCAATAAGTCCATGTATGACCTCCATCACGAACCCGATATTCATGTGGAATTTCCTTTTTTTTCATAGCTATATGCACTAGACTGTTTCCTTCATATAAAAAATCATCGTCCCCACAATCTATGTACCACCGGACCGATTTTATATCTTTTACCGGTACAATTTCAATAAGGTTTAATGCATTGTGCCGTTGAAACCAGTTTTCTATTTCTTTATCCGCAAATTTTTGACCTGATTGATTTATTTGAGATTTTAATTGTTCCAAAGTCAGCGGACCTATGTAAGCACTTAACGGGCAAGCCGATGAGAACAAATCCGGCCGGTGTAGGGCATACATAAAAGAGCCACCTCCACCCATGGAAAGTCCGGCAACTGCGCGATATCTTTTTTCGCCCTTAATCCGATATTGTTTTTCTATAAAGGGCATAAATTCTTCAAAAAAGAAATCTTCATACTTCCAATCCCCTACATTAAAATAACCACGTTGCCCAGTTTGCGCATCGGGCATTACAATAATCATTGGTGTTGCCGTACCATCTTTTATGGCATTATCCGCAATTCGTAATACTTCCCCAAATTGCACCCATCCAGTTTGGTCATCCCCAGCACCATGAAGTAAATAGAGTACTGGATAACTTCTGTCCGATGCTTCATAATCTGGTGGCAAGTAAACGGCATATTTTCGTTCGCCCTTAAGAATTTTGCTGGTCATGGAAAGATTATCGTACACCTTACCGGACTGCCCTAAAACAGAAACAAAAGGTGCTATGCAAAACAAAAAGGCTATGCCTACTTTTTTTAGATACATGATGGTTAATTTAAATGATGGCTGATACTATTTTATGAAGTGACTGCAATTTAAAGATACATTTTAATTCAAACCCCAAACTGGGTTAAGCGATGATTACTGGAAAAATCCATCTCAATTTATTTACGCAAATAAAACTACATTGGATCAGTGTATGAAACGTAGCGTGCAAAAGACACTAACTTTTCTGATTAACACAGAGCAAAATTTTTATATTTTGTTTCTAACTTTTCAGTTTTAAAGCCAAATTAAAAATTTGGCGGTCTTTGCAAATAATTACATACCTATCGGTTTTGCACTCATTAGCTATGTTTTATACACCGTGTTGTGTTTAGTTATTTATCCATCCGTATAATTTTACGGGTTTGTTTATCCTTTCAATATATTCGTAACCAATAATTTTTGGTTCATAAACTGCTCCTTTTCTGTCAATATTTTTTGTTTCGACCCAAGCAATTTTTTCATAATCTTCTCTTTTCAATTCAGTACCACTCATCTTAAAGTCTAACCAAAGATTTGGCGTCAGTGTTAAATCAATGACATCAAGGTTTTTTAATGTCAGCCAAGTGTGAAATTTGATTTGTTTATTAAAATTCGGGTTATTCAATCGTTGCTTTAATATAGAGTATTTTTCATAGTGAATTTGTAGCCTGTTAATATAAATATTTCCAGTAGTTATAACAGAGTCAATCTCAAAATGCTTTTTTAAAAATGCTTGTAGTTGATTACTAATTAAGAAACATTTTAGTGCTAAATCTTCAATCTGTAAATTGTCAACAGAGTAAATCTGATGTAAAATAATATTAATAATTTTCTGTCTTTCATCTGAAGAAAACCTAAACTTCTCAATCTCAAAATTATTTATCGGCTTCAAGCCTAAGTTTTTCGTATTAGAGATGGCTTTGCTAAAGTTATATTCATAATTGTAAACTTTAGGATTCCATATTCGTTTTGAGAGCGAATTATATTTTTGTTTTAGGCTTTTCATTCTAATTAAACACATCAGTTTAATATCAGGTTTTATTCCATATAATGTTCATAAGATATGTCGTATTATTTCTACTCGCTATTCTAAAGCAAAATCTTAATATCGTCTATACATGTCAACAATTTCGTTAAAAGTCTCTAGTTCCAATTTTGACACATTGTAAAACCTTATCTATCCTATTGCCAATCCTTTTCTTTTTACCCAAACATAGGCGAATATGATATTGGGAACCCAACATAACCAAGCTACAATGCGATATGCAGGAATAAAAGCCCCAAAAGCGATAGTCAATAGCGGAAGCCAAATGCGCAAGGTTACCGCAGCAAAACAAGCTGCGTAACTATAAATCATGTAAACTTGATGTTTTTGAATATCGGCTTTCTTGACCGCGAGATACGCTCCGCCCGTAAAATAGAGCCATATGAGGGCCAACCCGATAAACCCGGTTTTGGCCACCCAACCACCGGTAGCGTAAAAAGCGATAAATAATCCGCAAAGTCCACTAATAGCAACAGCTCCTACATAGATTTTTCCGATAGTACGGTGACGCCTTAAATTGGCATTTCTAAATTTTTTACTGAACTGTACCCATCCAATCAATAATGCCATCGCCCCAAACGATATATGTCCATAAAAACCTATATTCCAAATAGTATCAGCTAATAGCGCTTTGCTTTTTGTCAAACGGAGGCCTACTTCACCATCGGCAAAAAAATACATAAGTGGGTAAAAACCGACCCCAATGGCCAAAAAACCAAATACGAACCAAGCTACCTTATTTGTTTTGTTCATTCCAATCTATATGTTATTGATATCTCCAACTCGTTAGATCTGCCCCTTTGGGAGCACTTTCTGCAATGCGCTTCATAATTTTGGGTACATACATACTATTGTATCGTAAGCGGCTAATGGCATTTGGCACATCGGGGTCGCCGTTCCAGCAATGTTCAGCGCAATCACCATACAATACCTCACCATCATAGTAGGGATTCGTGGTGTTTTCCAAAAAATCTTCCATCAGGTATACTGCGTTGTTCAAATAGTAATTATCCATATCCCCGCAGTAAATATTGATTTTTCCCTTTAAATTATCTCCCAACTTGTCCCAATCCCGCTCCAAAATATACCGTAAATCATAATTTTCCTTCCAATATTCCGCAATCTCATGATTGATGTCCCCGGTCATTTTATCCCAAATTCGCACTGGATATCCATCTGTTCCCTGTGGCGAATAGGTAGCTTCCCAAATATCCCACTGTTGGCCGGAACGGGATTTGTCTCCCAAGACCAATTCCAAATGATTACCCTGTTTTAATGTAGATTGAATATTGCCCAAATAATCCCGGTGCGACGGAACTTCTAATTTCTTATGGGCACTATCATAATAATATGCATTCTTATCCTCATAAATATTGGTGAGACAGTAAGCCCTAAAATCAATCGGGTCCGGACATGCCGCGAAACAACCATTATATTCTTCAGGATATTTCACCTGAACCGCCAAGGCTTCCCAGCCACCCGTGGAACCACCATACAAAAAGCGGGACCACCCTTCGCCCAATCCCCGGAATTCTTTTTCTATGTAGGGAATCAATTCATATGTAATGGCATCACCATAAGGACCTTGACTAGCGGAATTAACTGCATAGGAATCATCATAATAAGGTGTTGGATGCTGAATCTCTATAATGAGCATACGTGGAAAATCAGGCTCGTTCCATCGTTTGTAAAAATCGTAGGCTTCCTGCTGTTGTATGATATTGTACCCTTCCAGATCAAAACGCTCCGAATATTCAGGTTCCGTATCTGGGTCCGGTGGCGTAGTCCGAAAACCTCCAAAATCATCGGGAAAATGACCATGAAATACCATCAAAGGATATTTAGCTTCAGGATGTTCTTCAAATCCTTTGGGAAGCAATACATGCGCCCCCAAATACATATCCCTACCATAAAATTCGGATAGTTTCTCAGATTTCATTTTAATATGCTTGATCCACTTGGTGTCCTCCGGTTCCGGTATTGATGGTATTTTTTGGTCCATCACTATATTGACATCGGAGATACCATCTTCTGTCACGGTAATCTTAAAGGGTTTGCTGTATAAATTGCCCGGTGATGTATTCCATTGTTGTCCTTCACCATTATCCATTGGCAATTTGACCGTGTGTCCCGTAGAAAGATTAAAGGTTTCATAAATATGCAAGAGTGCCTGTACATGATATTCTCCCGGAGGCACTTCTGTTAAACTTTTAAAAGGATATCCGAAAACGGAATCGTCAAATGTGATGACTTCACCGTAATTCATCTCATCTACATTCATACCAAAAATAAGCTGACCATCTAGTCCATCATTTATCTGAAAACGAGGTTCTTTTTCGTCATTATTGGAGAACATTAAAAGAAGACGGCCATCTTTTGAAGATGCACTAGCTTGCTCTGAAAAAGACACTTCAATGCGGCCAACATCATCAGCATCCTTAGATTGACAACTCAAAAGAAGTAAAGAAAAAATTAGGACGATATTTTTCATGGTATAGGGTTGTTTCTCAAAAGGTACGTTATTCTAGAGAAGCAATCAAATACCAAAATCATTATTTAAACGTTTATGAAACAGTCAACTATGGTAACCATACCTACTAAATTATCATGTTATGAAAAGAGTTGTTTTAGTTATTGGAATTTTTATCTCGGCTATCGCGATGAGTTGTGATTATGATGATAGCAACGATATAGATATAATAAACCCAAACGATACTACCCAAACCAGTATTAAAGCTGAAAACTCATTACGCTAAAAAGCCTCCAATACAATACATTGAAGGCTACTTAATGTATTACTATATTTAATTATTCCCTACCTCTGTGGCGTTCTCGCGCTAAAAGCGTATTTTTTAACAGCATGGCAATCGTCATTGGGCCTACGCCACCGGGAACCGGGGTAATGTGAGATGCTTTTTTGCTTACATTTTCAAAATCTACATCTCCGGTAATGTAATATCCCCTTTCTCTAGAATCATCGGGAACACGGGTAATTCCCACATCAATAACAACGGCATCGTCCTTTACCATTTCCGCTTTTAAGAAATTAGGAACACCCAAGGCCGAAATTACGATATCTGCCTGTGAAATGATCTGTGTGATATTTTTAGTATGACTATGGGTCAAAGTTACCGTGGAATTACCAGGCCAGCCTTTCCTTCCCATCAAAATGCTCATCGGTCTACCAACAATATGACTTCTACCGATGACAACCGTATGCTTCCCTTTAGTATCTACATTATAGCGTTCTAATAACTCCAAAATACCAAAAGGTGTTGCGGGAATAAAAGTGCTCATATCCAAGGCCATCTTTCCGAAATTGGTAGGGTGAAAACCATCCACATCCTTATCCGGATGCACGGCCATAATGACCTTTTGGGTATCTATTTGGTCGGGAAGTGGCAACTGTACTATAAAACCATCTATGTCATCATTCTCATTTAACTCATGGATTTTTTTGAGCAGTTCCTGTTCGGAGGTGGTGCTCGGCATCTTCACCAAAGTAGATTCAAAACCCACCCGCTCGCATGAGCGTACCTTACTCCCTACATAAGTGAGACTAGCGCCATCATTCCCAACGATAATCGCCGCAAGATGTGGCACTTTTTCGCCACGCTCTTTCATTTTAGCCACCTCAGCAGCAATTTCCCCTTTGATATCGTTAGAGACTTTTTTCCCGTCTAAGATTGTCATCTATTCAAAATTTTAATGTTTAAGGTTTAAAGTTCAAGGTCATCTACCCTTATACTTTGAGCCTTTGAAATCCGATTTGGACAAGTAACTAATGAATGAACTTATTTTTTTACTCTCCATAAGTACTTTATCCCTTAATTTTTTAAAAGTATCGTCATCAATAAACTTTCTATCCAAAATACGATAAAGTTGCGATCTCAATTCTCCGCATGACACCTTCGAGATACTTAAAAACTGAATGAACTCACGATTACCATTTCTTTCAAAGCCTTCAGCTATATTGTCCATTATAGAACCTGAACATCTATCCATTTGATTGCGGAGGGCATAGTTCTTGTCAAGTTCGGTTGTTTCAATTAGTTTGTAAACATCATTACAAATCTCCCTAGCCAATTGCCAAATTTCCAAATCCTCAAATTGATTGATTGTTGCCACAAAATACTTTTAGTTTATCCTTGAACTTTAAACCTAGAACCTTCAATTCAAATATGACTAGCGCATGCCTTTCATACCACCCATCATCTGCATCATCTTTTTTCCACCACCACCTTGCATCATTTTCATCATTTTGCTCATTTGGTCAAATTGTTTTAAAAGTTGGTTAACGTCCTGTACGTTGCGCCCGCTTCCTTTTGCAATACGCTTTTTTCTACTGGCGTTCAAAATTGTTGGTGTGGAGCGTTCGTCCGGTGTCATGGAGTGGATAATGGCCTCAATATGCTTAAAGGCATCGTCATCTATATCCATGCCCTTTAACGCTTTGCCCGCACCAGGAATCATACCCATTAAATCCTTGATGTTCCCCATCTTTTTGATTTGCTGAATTTGACTTAAAAAGTCATCAAAACCAAATTTGTTCTTGGCAATCTTTTTCTGGATTTTTCTGGCCTCCTCTTCATCAAACTGTTCTTGGGCTCTTTCTACGAGAGATATAACGTCTCCCATTCCCAAAATACGGTCGGCCATACGGTCTGGATAGAAAACATCGATAGCTTCCATCTTTTCACCTGTACCAATAAACTTAATGGGTTTGTTTACAACCGATTTTATGGAAATAGCCGCACCACCCCTCGTATCACCATCCAGTTTTGTGAGGATAACCCCATCAAAATTCAAGATATCATTAAAAGCCTTTGCCGTATTTACGGCATCTTGACCCGTCATGGAATCCACTACAAAAAGTGTTTCCTGAGGACTGATGGCTTTATGAATATCCGATATCTCATCCATCATTTTTTCATCCACTGCCAAACGGCCTGCGGTATCTATAATGACGACATTATTTCCTTGTGCTTTAGCTTGGGCAATCCCTGCTTTGGCAATAGCAACGGGGTCATTGTTCTCCCGGTCCGAATATACCGGAACATTGATCTGTTCCCCGACTACATGTAATTGGTCAATCGCGGCAGGACGGTATACATCACAAGCAACCAATAAAGGATTCTTTGATTTCTTCGTTTTTAGAAAATTGGCCAACTTCCCGGAAAAAGTGGTCTTACCGGAACCTTGTAGACCGGACATTAAGATAACCGATGGATTCCCGGAAAGATTTATTCCTTCCGACTCGCCACCCATTAATTGAGTCAGCTCATCTTTTACGATTTTTACCATTAACTGGCCCGGTTGCAAGGCGGTCAATACATTTTGACCCAATGCTTTCTCTTTTACCTTATTGGTAAATTCCTTGGCTATTTTAAAATTGACATCGGCATCCAAAAGAGCCCTTCTAACCTCTTTGGTGGTTTCCGCAACATTTATTTCCGTAATCTGCCCATGCCCTTTGAGAACATGTAACGCCTTATCTAGCTTTTCACTTAAATTATCAAACATCTTTTCCTCAATTTTATGGGGAAAGCAAATTTAATAATCTCAGCGTTAAGAGCGTAGGAAGAACCCCAAAATATATAAAAGCAAAGGAGCATTCTTGCGAACGCTCCTTTAAGAGATGTGGGGCAAAAAAGGTCTTTCTTTTTTGATCTCATTATAAAACCTCCATCAACACCACCAACGAGGCCCAACTCATTACTGTTGGCGGTGTATTTTTGGATGCTTTAATCTTTGCTTATGGTTTTTCAAAGACCAGAACAGTAACCATACCGTTATCATCTATATCTTTTAATTCTATCCTGTTTGACTCGATGGATACGAAATCCCAATCATCCGTTAATTCATCAAAAGGCATTTGGTCACCAAAATTCAAGTACACTTTTAACTTCTCGTCGCTACTTCTAAGGACTCTCCATAGGCCTTCTCCGAAAGCTTCTCCACCCTCTAACAATGAAATTTGATGATCTGCCATGAATTGAAGGCTATACCCTCCGTAGTCTGCGGTCATGTCCACATCACCTTCTACATATGAAGCTATTGTCCATTCGCCTCCCATCATAACGTTTCTTATCTCGGGTACGTCTCCATCGTCCATGTTGTCATTACACACACGCTGTAAAATCAATTCGTAATCCGTATCCTCTATCTCAAATTTCAAACGATCATTGCTTAAATCCCTAATGGGCCACTCAAAACTTACACCTGGCTCATCGCCTATATTAATTGCCATAACCAGTTTTTGTTCAGCATTAAGGACAATTTCCCAAGTACCCTCGGAAGTGTTTATTCCATTACCAAGTGTTACAACACCCTCAGCCATGAACTTGAACTCATAACCCAACAGTCTATCAATTTCCTCACCTTGGTTCTTTACTTTTTTGATAATCCACTCGCACTCCTTAAGTATTTCTCTCAAAGTATCAGGGTTTGTTTCCTCATCCTGTTTTTCAAGAATCAAATATTCTTCACCTCTTTTCAATTTGAACCGCTCTACGCTACATTCTACTACTTCCCAATCTCCGATGTAGTTGGCAAGTTCCATAGAAAGACTGTTAAAGGTCAAGGTAGCCCCTGAAATAGACCAGTTGCCTTCATCTACTATTTCTCCACTGGCATCGTACACATGGATGTTCCTGTTAGAAAAATCAATAACCAATCCATCCAAGAAGGCTTGCCCTTCGCTAGCAGGAATCCATTTGCCCATAGATAGCTTTTCAGCTATGAATGCTTCAGAACATTCCGGCTCAATCTCACCTTCACAGTTCCGCTTCATGATTATTCTATTGCTCTCCCCATTGAATAATTTGATCTTATTTTCACCAACCTCATACACCTTCCACTCCAAAGTGAAATCCACCAAGGTTTCAAACTCCATTTCGATTACGGCACCATCTTCTCCAACACTGGCTTCCCACACACCGTTAATATTCAATCCTTCTCTATCTTTCACGTTTACGGTACCATCTTCCATAAAGTTGAACAAATAGTCCTCATACTCCGCGGTGCGCTCTTGGTCATTCCTTTTAAACTCTCTTACCAACCAAGGACATTCCGCTAAATAGTTCTCAAATCGTGCCGGGTCAAAATCATCATCGTTGTAGTCGTTATCATCATCCTCATCACAAGCATCTTTTGTATTATTGATGGTCCTGGCCAATTCTTCATTACTGTCTACCGTAACCTTTGACCCATCATACAATTTCAACGTAATGGGAAATTGAAAACCAACAAGATCGCTATCTTCCAGACCGGCAAAGAATCTTCTTAAATCCTTATCGCTTTCTACAAGCACATTTCCAGTCTCTTCCAAATTCACATTAAAAGTGAACAAGGTCATAGGGTAAACAAAATCCAAACATTCAATATCATCATCTTCACCGCCTTCTTTACATTCAGCGGCCAATTCCCTTAGGTCATCAATACCGTTTATGGTTATTTCTGTAAAATCGCCCGCGGTAATGGTAATGGGAAAGATAATTTCCAAGATATCCTCATCACCGTCAATAGCATCGAACGCTTTTTCTATCAGGTCTAAATCTTCTTCCGTATCCACGGTAATTTCCAACCCGTTCACTTCTACGGTATATGGAAAGTTGATGGCAAGGCAACTGGCACCATCCACTATATTATCAAAGGAACCGTCCTTTGAGGCTGTATTTTCTACTAATTTTGCCGTAGTGGAACCTGCCATAATAGCTTCTGCTTCTCCTCCGGTATCAATTTGTTCAAACTCTTCTTGACAAGAAGTGAAACTTAGCACAGCCATAAGTAGGCTCATATAAACTGCATAATTAAAAAACTTGTTCATAACGATTTGGTATTTATTGTTCGTACGGCATTAAAACAACCGACATTGAAAATACCCTACCCCATTTTTTATTTTTTTTAAAATATCTTTGAAAAAAACCGTTACCATTGGATAAAGCCCATACCCAGAATGTTTGTGAAGAGCGTCTCTATAATGGCATTTTCAAGGAATACTCCAAAACCATCTTCAACTATATCTTTTATAAGTTTGGGAACGAAGAAAAAGCAGGCGATGCCGTTCAGGAAGCTTTTGTAAAACTCTGGGAGAATTGTAAAAAAGTTCCGCCCGAAAAAGCAAAATCCTATTTATATACCGTGGCCAATAATTTATATCTTAATGTGATAAAGGCCGAAAAGGTTAGGTTGAAATACGCCGAACCTTCCTTAAAAAACACTAATGAAACTCCAGAATTTATTATGGAGGAAAATCAGTTTAAGGAAAAACTGGATAATGCCCTGAACAGTCTGCCCGAAAATCAACGGACTACTTTTTTGCTGAACAGGATCGATGGTAAAAAATATGCGGAAATTGCCGAAATGGAAGGTGTAAGTGTAAAAGCAATAGAGAAAAGAATGCATTTGGCATTAAAAACATTACGGGAAAAGATAGACGGTATTTAGATTTCTTAGGGTCAAGGGTCAAGGGTCAAGGGTCAAGGGTCAAGGGTCAAGGGTCAAGGGTCAAGGGTCAAGGGTCAAGGGTCAAGGGTCAAGGGTCAAGGGTCAAGGGTCAAGGGTCAAGGGTCAAGGGTAAGAAATTATTCAAAACCATAAACACGAATAAACTTATTACTCAATACTAACAACTAATTACTGATAACTGATAACCGATAACCGATAACCGATAACCGATAACCGATAACCGATAACCGATAACTAAAAGTAGGGTTTTTGAAATTTGAGTTGTTATTAATGTATAAAGCTAGAAATCATGCAAGAAAATTACTTGGCAAAATGGCTTAACAATGAGCTTACTGAAGCGGAGTTGGAAGAATTTAAAAAGTCCGAGGCATATGCTTCATATCAAAAAATTCTTGAAACGACCGGAACTTTAGAAGCTCCCGAGTATGATATGGATGCCGCTTGGGAAAAATTGGAATCCGAACGTACCTCAGAAAAGCCCAGGGTTATTACGATGTCTCCGTTCAAGGCGTTTTTACGTGTGGCGGCAGTCGTCGCTATATTACTGACGGGTGCATATTTCTATCTTAATACTTTGGACGAGAATATCACCACACAATACGCCGAAAGCAAAGAAATTGTGCTGCCCGATAATTCCGAAATTATCTTAAATGCCGACTCCCAATTATCCTACAGTGAAAAAAACTGGAGCAAAGAAAGAAATATAAACCTAAACGGGGAAGCTTTCTTTAAAGTTGCCAAAGGAAAAAAATTTACCGTAGCTACGGAACAGGGCACGATTGCCGTTCTGGGCACGCAATTTAATGTTGAAAATAGGGATGGTTTTTTCGAGGTGACCTGTTTTGAAGGGCTCGTTAGCGTTACTTTTAACGGAGAAGAAACCAAACTTCCTGCGGGCAATTCATTTATTGCCATCAACGGTTCCGTTGCCAAATCTACTGTGCTAAAAAATGGAACTCCCTCGTGGATGAACAAAGAAAGTAGTTTTAAAAGTATCCCGTTAAAGTATGTTCTTAACGAGTTTCAACGTCAGCATAATATTATCGTAAGTCATAAAGATATTGACACCGATGAGCTTTTTACGGGCACCTTCAGTAATACGGACAAGGACTTGGCTCTAAAGAGTATAAGCGTTCCTCTACAAATAAAGTTTAAATTAGAGGGGAATAAAGTGCTGTTCTATGGGGAAAGCGCACCTTAAAACGCTTATTTTCTTACTCTTAGCCTTTTTTTTCATGTTCTTTCCGAGCATGGGCAGAGCACAGAACACCAACAATTCGACCGTACCGCTAATCCCATATCTTCAAGAGCTCGAAGCTCGCTTTGATATTAAGTTTTCCTATGTGGACGACAACTTGAAAGATGTGCATTTGGTCAAACCCGATCTTCAGGAAATTCAAGCTATATTATCCTTTATTTCTAATAATACCACACTAGAAGTTCAAAAATTAAGCGAACGCTATTACTCCATTTTGAAGAACGATGCAGTATCTGTGTGTGGAACAATATTGGACAATTTTGAGAAAAACACTATTCCCGGAACCACGGTGCAAGTCATGGGAAGCGGTGAGGCAGCTGTTACCGATGCAACCGGACGCTTTTCTTTTCAAAACATTCCTCGAAATTCCGTAATTCAAATAAAGCATCTAGGATTCAAAACCATATTTCTCAATGCCGAGGATTTATTGCAGACGCCTTGTAAAACCATTGCCATGGCCTTAAACTATCAAGAATTGGAAGAAGTTATCGTCTATAAGTTCTTGACCGATGGTTTGGTAAAACTCGACGATGGCAGCATTCAGCTAAACACGGGGAAATTCGGAATTCTCCCCGGTCTAAGTGAACCGGATATTCTACAGACCGTGCAAGCCTTGCCGGGTATAAGAAGTGTGGACGAGACGGTATCCGACATCAATATTCGAGGAGGGACCAATGACCAAAACCTAATGTTATGGGATGGTATAAAAATGTACCAATCCGGACACTTTTTTGGGCTTATTTCTGCCTTCAACCCATACCTTACGGAGCAAGTGACCGTTATAAAAAATGGCACCAGTGCGGCCTATGGGGATGGGGTGAGCGGTGTTATAGATATGCGTACCAAAAACACAATTGAAAACGATTTCTTTGGCGGCGGTGGTTTAAACCTAATTAGCGGAGACCTTTATGGACAATTGCCTTTGACCAATAATCTTTCCATACAATTTTCCGGCAGACGCTCCCATACCGATTTTGTTAATACACCAACCTACAATACTTTTTCCAATAAAGCTTTTCAGGATAGTGAAGTCCAGGCCGATAGTGATTTTTTCTTTTATGACTTTACGGGTAAAGTTCTATACGATATCAACGAAAGACATAAGGCACGGGCAAGCCTTATAAACATCAATAACAATCTAAAATACACGGAAACATCCGATGAGACCGGCAGAACAAATGAAAGCGACTTGGATCAAATTAACCTGTCTTTTGGAGGCGTTTTGGAAAGTGAGTGGACAGATGTGTTCTCCACTAATTTAAACGTCTATTATACCCAATATAGATTAACCGCAAGAAGCACTTCGAACAACGGTGTGCAAAGGCTATTCCAGAATAATTTGGTCAAGGAATCCAGTGTAAAATTCAATACCAATTATAAATTGGCTTCGAACCTAAGCTGGGGTAACGGCTATCAATTTACGGAAACGGGCATCGAAAATAGGACTAGATTGAATCAGCCCCAATTTGAAAGCAATATAAAGGGCGTCGTTCGTGTCCACGCGCTATATTCGGAGGTCAACTATATTTCGAACGATAAAAAATTAAAAGGGAAACTTGGCGGAAGAGTCAACTATTTTGAAAACTTGGGCACTTTCCAAGAGCTTGTTGTTGAACCCAGACTGAACCTCAATTATGAAATCCTACCCAATTTCAAAACTGAAATTCTCGGAGAATTTAAGAGTCAGGCGACCAATCAAGTTATCGATTTAGAACAAAACTTTTTAGGAATCGAGAAAAGACGGTGGGTTTTAGCCGATGGCACCGATCTCCCCTTGACCAAAAGCAGGCAAGCATCCCTTGGATTCAATTATGATGAAAATAGTTTTTATGTGGGTATTGAAGGCTTTTACAAAGAAGTGGACGGTATCAACGTACGTACACAGGGATTTCAGAATCAGAACCAGTTCAATGGTGAGATAGGCAGTTATGCTATAAAAGGAATGGAATTTCTCATCAATAAAAAAAACAACCAATATAGTGCTTGGTTTAGTTATGCCTATAATTACAATGATTATACTTTTGAGACCATTCTACCGCCAAACTTTCCCAACAACTTGGATATTCGTCATTCCGCAACGCTGGCAGGAACATATAGTTATAACGGATTTAAAATTGGTATGGGCTTTAATTATCGTTCCGGGAAACCTTTCACAGAGCCGGATACAACCAATCCCGTAAACACCGATGTATTTCCAAATGAAATCAACTATCAAGAACCCAATAGCAGTAGAATATCCGAATATTTTAGAGCAGATGCCTCTGCTACCTATGATTTTGATTTAGGAAATAGATTAAAGGCCACAATTGGTGTTTCTGTCTTAAATTTCACCAACCGAGAAAATATCCTGAATACCTATTATAGGCTGAATAACGACAATGAGATAGAAACCGTGCAGCGGGTTTCATTGGGTGTTACGCCCAACGCCAGTATTAGGGTGCAGTTTTAAATTTTATAAAAGCTAAAATTCATCATCAGTTTTACGGTACTAAAAAGACTCGGAAACCGTTTTTTAAATTCAGAGGGAGTTTCAATGTAATGTTCTACGGCAACCGCAAAAAACTCATGAATATCTGTTCTACCATATTCCCTAAAATATTTGGTTTTTTCCCACTGTTCTACAAATTTCGGATCGCGTAGCAGTACTCCCATTTTTTTCATTCCGTATAAAAATAAAAATGACCTACTATTCAATTTGTTCCTGACATTAAAACTCAACGCATGGGCAAATTCATGTACGGCCAAATTTAAGTTATCATCGGGAACGTGGAAACCATGAAGCAATTGTTCCGCGGAAAGAACAAGAATTTTAAGCCCGGGGTTATATTCCCCGTAATGCTCGTTCTTTGTTATTACCGAGTAATATTGTCTTGGATAAACTATGATTCGCTTTATAGACAAGATTAGGAAATCGGCCATTCCTAAAGTCAACATTGCAGCTGTAGCCGATAATAACAGGGCTATTTTCTCTTGCTCAAATACCTCTTCGTGAAAAACGATTTCCTTACGATGCCTAAAACGAACAACTCTCTTCTCAAACCTAGATTTATTCCTTTTGCCCAGTTTTTTATAAAAAGAGAAATGTGCTTGTATCAATTGTTTTTCCGGTTCCGTCAAAGGAGGTATGCGTTGAAAAGGATTTAGAAAGAATAAATCCAAAGTATAATAAACGATATAAAGAAAATAGCCGACTATCGCCAAAAGGCTTACGATAGCAAAAACATTTACCCAAAATTCCATAAACGATGTTACATCCGTTGCGGTACAGAAATACCGAGGAGCCCAAACGCTGATCGTATCACCTCCCCTACTTTTTGGGATAGTTGTACGCGCAGTATTTTCTTTTGTTCGTCCGTTTCCCCCAAAATAGAAATCTGTTGGTAAAACGAATTGAATTCCTTTACCAAATCGTAGGTGTAATTTGCTATTAAGGCCGGACTATAATTCTCGGCCGCCAGCTGTATGGTTTCGGGAAATAACTGGATTTGCTTGATAAGTTCCTTTTCTTTCGGGTGTAATTCAGGGGTCTCGACTGCGCTTGACCGGACAATATTCGTATCATCGGCCTTTCTTAAAATAGATTGAATTCTAGCATAGGTGTACTGAATAAAAGGCCCTGTATTGCCCTGAAAATCTACAGACTCCTCTGGATTAAAAAGAATGCGCTTCTTGGGGTCTACCTTCAAAATATAATATTTCAAAGCACCCAGGCCAATCATTTTGTAAAGTTCTTGTTTTTCCTGAGTGGAATAGTCTTCCAGTTTTCCAAGCTCTTTTGAAATATTGGCGGCGGTCTGGGTCATATCCTCCATCAAATCATCCGCATCTACCACGGTACCTTCTCGGCTTTTCATTTTACCACTGGGCAAATCTACCATTCCATAACTCAAGTGGTACAATTTTTCGGCCCAAGAGAAACCAAGTTTCTTCAAAATCAGGAACAATACCTTAAAGTGATAATCCTGCTCGTTACCCACGGTATAGACCATTCCGTTAATGTCCGGGTAGTCCTTTACGCGCTGTATCGCAGTACCAATATCCTGGGTCATGTACACCGCCGTACCATCCGAACGTAACACAATTTTTTCGTCCAGACCTTCATCCGTCAGGTCGATCCAGACACTGCCATCCTCCTTCTTATAAAAAACGCCTTTTTCAATACCGTCCGCCACAACATCCTTACCTAAAAGATAAGTGTCGCTCTCATAGTAGAATTTATCAAAATCGACTCCTAAATTTTTATAGGTAATATCAAAACCATCATAGACCCAACCATTCATTTTTTTCCAAAGTGCAACGACCTCAGCATCCCCGGCTTCCCATTTTTGAAGCATTTGTTGTGCTTCAAGCAAAATAGGGGCTTCTTTCTCCGCGACTTTTTTTTCAGTCCCATTCGTCACCATTTGAGCTATTTCTTCCTTGTAGGCCTTATCAAAAGCAACGTAATAGTTTCCGACGAGCTTATCCCCTTTTAACCCGGTACTCTGCGGAGTTTCTCCGGCTCCAAATTTCTGCCAAGCCAGCATACTTTTACAGATATGAATGCCCCGGTCATTGATTATTTGCGTCTTATACACCTTTTTACCCGAAGCCTTCAAAATTTCAGCTACAGAATAGCCCAATAAATTATTTCGAATATGCCCTAAATGCAAAGGTTTATTGGTATTGGGCGAAGAATATTCCACCATGACGGCATCATTGGAGGGTGCGGTAATACCAAAATCTTTCTCATCCTTTATTCCATTGAAAAAATCGAGGTAAAAACTATCATTAATTACAATATTCAAGAAACCTTTCACTACATTAAAACCAGAAACCACATCAACTTCCCGCTCCAAAAACGCCCCTATTTCTTGACCGATTTGAACAGGATTTCCTTTTACGAACCGCAGCATAGGAAAAATGACAGCGGTAATATCCCCTTCAAAATCCTTTCGGGTGGGTTGAAATTCCACCGTGGGCAGTTCTACTTTATAAATTGCTAAAACCGCTTCTTTGACTTTGCTCGTAAGGACTTCCTGAATTTTCATCAATCATGGTAATTAAGGCTGCAAAACTAATCATTTTTGCCCTTTAAGCCGAATCCCTTCGGTAATCCATAGGCTTTTAAGTAACTTTAATAAAAAACTGTTACATGCTCCTAAACGTATCTTACAACAACAAAGAAATTACGAGAAAGATTGATGCTGAAGTAGGAAAGCCTTTTACGCTGAAGGAGCGTTTTAAACTCGGGGGAATAGGTTCTCCCAAGTTAATCATTACGGAGACCAGTGTGAAAATCCGAAACTTGCTGATATTGGACAATAATCGTGATACCTGTAATGTGGAAATGCGACCCAAAGGAATAATCGTCCGTTTTCGCTCCTTGCTTGAAACGTTCGCTTTGGTCATACCCTATTACAAACTCACTATCTATAAAGGAGAGGCTTCTGTTTACTCCATCTATAGGGACAACGATTTTTTCAAGGTCGAATCCGATACCAAAGCAGTTCAAAAATTCTTTAAAAAATTGTTAGATTATAAGGCTGATAATGCACCCACATCGATAGAAGATTTATGAAAATTCTTCTCACAGGAGCCAATGGCTATATTGGTATGCGTATACTTCCCCAGCTTCTAAAAATGGGGCATGAAGTAGTCTGTGCCGTTCGGAATGAAGCAAGGCTCTCCGTGGATGATGATATGCGTTCTCAAATCAAAGTTCTGGAAATTGATTTTTTGGATGCTGTAGTTGAAAATAAAATCCCACGAGATATAGATGCCGCGTATTTCCTGATACATTCCATGAGTTCATCTACCAAGGATTTTGACGAGATGGAAGCCATCACCGCACGGAACTTTAATAATTACGCAAAGGGCACCAACATTAAGCAAGTTATATATTTGAGCGGTATCGTAAACGATGAAAATTTATCCAAACACCTTTGGTCCAGAAAAAATGTGGAGCAGATTTTATATGAAGGGCCTTTTAGTTTAACAGTACTCAGAGCTGGTATTATTGTGGGTTCGGGAAGCTCTTCCTTTGAAATCATAAGGGATTTATGTGAAAAACTGCCCTTTATGATTACCCCAAAATGGGTGCTGACAAAAACCCAGCCCATTGCCATACGGGATGTGGTAAAGTTCCTGACCGGAGTTTTGGGAAACGAGAAAACCTACAATGACTCATTTGATATTGCTGGGCCGGATATACTCACCTACAAAGAGATGCTACATCAATATGCCAAGGCAAGGGGATTTAAAAACTGGATATGGACCGTTCCCGTAATGACTCCAAAACTTTCATCCTATTGGTTATATTTTGTGACCTCAACTTCTTATAAGCTCGCTTTAAACTTGGTAGACAGCATGAAAATAGAGGTCATTGCCAAGGATGACAGATTGGCCAGACTCTTGGGGATTACACCACATACGTATATGGAGGCCATTGACATGGCCTTCAAGAAAATTGAACAAAATCTGGTCGTTAGTAGCTGGAAGGATAGTATGATCAGCGGCCGTTTCAACAAAAATCTGGAAAAATACATTCAAGTGCCTAAATATGGGATCTTGAAAGATGAGCAAAAGCTTAAAATAGATGACCCCAAAAGAGTGCTCAACCGAATTTGGAAAATAGGTGGGCAAACAGGTTGGTACTACGGAAATTGGTTATGGAAAATAAGGGGGTTCATAGATAAGCTCGTAGGAGGAGTTGGGTTGCGTAGAGGAAGAACCCATCCCGATAAAATATTTGCCGGGGACGCCTTGGATTTTTGGCGGGTTTTGCTAGCGGATAAAAAGGGAAAGCGACTCTTGTTATTTGCCGAAATGCGATTGCCAGGTGAAGCTTGGTTGGAGTTCCGCATAGACAAAAATAATATCCTTCACCAAACGGCAACCTTTAGACCAAGGGGTTTAAAAGGCAGATTATATTGGTACAGCATTGTACCCTTACATTATTTCATTTTTGGGGGTATGATACGGAACATTGCCAAGAACAATTCATAATATAAAACAGGTTCAAATAAAATGATAAAGTCTTTACTGGAAAAACAACGTGCGTATTTTGAATCGCATCAAACAAAATCTGTAGCATACAGGAAAAAAGCACTTAAAAAATTAAAGGCTAACATTATAAAATATGAAGATGATATCTGTGACGCGCTATATAAAGATTTTAAAAAACCCGCTTTTGAAACGCTCCTTACGGAGACTCAATTTGTCCTGTCCGAGCTCAATTATTTTATAGAGAATATAAAATCATGGAGCAAACCGGAACCGGTGTCCTCGGTCTGGGCCAACTTTCCCTCAAAGGATTATATTATTTCCGAACCTTACGGAAATATCCTTATTATAGCTCCTTGGAATTATCCCTTTATGCTCGCTATTTCACCATTAATCGGTGCCTTGGCCGCTGGGAACACAGCTGTCATTAAACCCTCGGAACTAACTCCGAACACTTCCAAACTCATAAGTAAGTTGATACATGAGACTTTTACAAGCGAATACGTTTCCGTTGTGGAGGGTGGCGTAGAGGAGTCCCAAAAATTACTTGATGAAAAATGGGATTATATTTTCTTTACGGGAAGTACACGTGTTGGAAAAATCATTTATGAAAGTGCCGCAAAACATCTTACACCTGTAACCTTGGAACTAGGTGGTAAAAGTCCCTGTATCGTTGATGCATCCGCTAAACTCAAGTTGGCTGCCAAAAGAATAGTCTGGGGCAAATTTGTCAATGGAGGACAGACTTGTATTGCACCCGATTATATTCTAGTCCATACCTCCGTAAAGCAAGAATTTGTTACGCATCTGAAAAATTCAATTACAGATTTTTATGGTGAAAACCCAGAAGAATCGTCTGATTTGGCAAGAATAATTACCAAAAAGCATTACGATAGATTAAAAAATATGATTACCGATGAGGATATTTTGTTCGGAGGAAAATTCAATGATGAAAGTCTATATATAGCCCCTACCTTATTGGATGAACCGGAAATGGATAGCCCTGCTATGAAAGAAGAAATTTTTGGTCCAATTCTACCTGTCATTTCATATGAAAACGAAAGCGATATCGATGTCTATCTCAAAAAATATGAAAAGCCTTTGGCACTTTACATCTTCTCGAGCAGCAAAAAATTTCAAAAGAAAATAGTCAACAAGTATCCTTTTGGTGGAGGTTGCATCAATGACACCCTAATGCATTTGGCCAATAAAAACCTACCGTTTGGGGGCGTTGGCAATTCTGGCCTAAACCACTATCATGGCAAACATTCATTCGATACTTTCTCGCATAAAAAAGCAATTATCAAAAAAGCGACCTGGATAGATATAGCGGTACGATATGCTCCTTATAAACTTCCATTGAAATGGGTCAAAAAAGTTAGTAATTTTATCTGACTACAGTTTTGCAAAAAATTAAGCTTTCGGAAGAAAAATCTCTGCCATCATGCATCGGGCACTTCCCCCTCCACAAGTTTCTATGGTGTCCAGAGAGCTATGGATAATTTCGCAGTGCGATGTAATCGTTTTAATCTGTTCTTTCGTCAAACTATTAAATGCTGCCGAACTCATCACCAAATAGCGTTTGTCATCCGCTCCCAATACCTGCAACATGTTTCCGGCAAAATGGTGCATTTGTTCTTCAGTGATAGCAATAATTTCCTTTCCATCTTTTTTCAAGTGGTCCAAAACATTTTTTCGCTCTTTTTTATCATCGATACTATCCAAACAAATGACCACAAAATCTTCACCCAAGGCCATCATCACGTTTGTGTGATAAATTGGAAGCCTTTTTCCGTCAACGGATTGGTTGGCCTTAAAAATGACCGGAAAACAATCAAAATCCTCACAAAATTCTATAAACAGTTCCTCATCTGCCCTATCCGATAGTGCACAATATGCCTTTTGATTTACTCGGTCCATTAGAATACTACCTGTACCTTCCAAAAAAAGATTATCCGCCTCAGCAGAAGTATAATCTATTACGGATTCTATCTTGAATCCTTTTTCTTCTAAAATATTCAGGATATCATCTCTACGTTCGTTCCGTCTATTTTCAGCAAACATAGGGTATACACCCACCGTACCGTTAGCATGAAAAGAAATCCAATTGTTCGGAAAGATACTATCGGGAGTATCCGGTTCCTTGGTGTCCTGAACAACGATAACATTTACTCCTTTGCTCCGCAAAACAGATACGAAGTCATCAAATTCTTTTTGTGCTTTTTTATTAATGGCCTCGTTCTTCACATCAAGGTCTTCCATAAAAAAGTTGTTCACTGCGGTCTGTTCATTCATACGGAACGAAACCGGCCTAATCATCAATATGGTATTGGTAATCTGCATTATGCTCTAATTAATGGTAATGTACTACAGCGCAAAAGTCCTTCTTGCTTTGCTATCTCTGCATAAGGGATGGTTTCAACAGTAAAACCCTGCTCCTTTAGCCAATTGTTCAGTCTTGTAAAATTTTGCTCGGAAACAATTACTTCAGGTGAAATGGAAAACACATTACTGAACATTTGGTACATTTCATCTGCGGTTATCTCAAAGATATTCTCTTTTCCGAAAAAAGTCACTAGCCACTGGTATTCCTCTTCTACCAAAAACCCATTTTTATGTATAATGGCTTTTCCTTTTCCTAAAGGCTGAAAACAACAATCCAAATGCAATGCATTTTCACGTGCATTGGTAGATTTTCTCAATTCAAAAGATTTCACCTTTTTATGTGGGAACTGTTCTTGCAGATATACTACTGCCTCTTTATTCGTTCTCGCCGTGATGTGTTCCGGATAGTCATCTGCAGTGTACGTGCCCACAAAAATATAATCGTTCCAAGGCATTACATCTCCCCCTTCCACATGAACTTTTTCTGGCGGACGTAAAATATGCTCCTCTGCAATCCTGTCCAACACGTGCAGAATAGCATCCACTTCTTTTTCCCTATCGGGAAGAATATTGGCTATAACGAGCTTGTTTTCAATGACAAAAGCGATATCCCTTGAGA
This sequence comes from Maribacter algae, assembly GCF_047345745.1. Taxonomy (NCBI): domain Bacteria; kingdom Pseudomonadati; phylum Bacteroidota; class Flavobacteriia; order Flavobacteriales; family Flavobacteriaceae; genus Maribacter; species Maribacter algae. Next base: position 1,067,040 of record NZ_JBLFES010000001.1, on the reverse strand, counting down.
AAATCTGATTACAATCCTCCAGTACTTCTGGTCTAAATACATCAACATCGTACTTTTCAAAAACAGTGGCAAACGCTTCCATTTCCTGGATCATATCAGATTCTACGGGATATGTACCTGCTAGAATATGTTCCAAAGACTTAGGGTCATAAGCTTCTTCCGGTAGCGGAGTTGGACCACAACTTTTAGCAGTTCCCAAGACAACTGCCTTTAAAGAGGAGATTTCATCATTAATATTAAGTTGTAACATGGTCTAATTTTTTTCAAAATAAATTCATTTTTAATACTAAAAAAAGCTCCTCTAAAAAAATTAGAGAAGCTTTTTTGTTTTTTTATGAGGTAGCAATCTACCTTTTGTCAACTTCGACAAAAGGTCTATGTGTAGCACCTGTATATATTTGTCTTGGACGACCTATGGGCTCGCCCTTTAATCTCATTTCTCTCCATTGTGCAATCCATCCTGGCAGTCTACCTAGAGCGAACATTACGGTGAACATTTCCGTGGGAATGCCCAAAGCCCTATAAATAATACCCGAATAGAAGTCCACGTTAGGATATAGCTTTCTATCTACGAAATATGGGTCTTCCAGTGCTTCTTTGGAAAGGCCTTTTGCAATTTCCAAAATAGGATCGTCAATACCCAGATCTGCCAATACTTCTTCTGCGGCTTTTTTGATAATCTTTGCCCGAGGATCAAAATTCTTGTATACCCTATGCCCAAAACCCATTAATCTAAACGGGTCTGATTTGTCCTTGGCTTTGGCCATGTACTTTTTAGTGTCCCCACCATCAGCTTCAATAGCTTCCAGCATTTCCAAAACCGCTTGGTTCGCCCCGCCATGTAACGGTCCCCATAGTGCTGAAATACCAGCAGAAAGCGATGCGAACAATCCTGCATGGGAAGAACCTACGATACGGACCGTAGAGGTAGAGCAATTTTGCTCGTGATCGGCATGAAGAATCAATAATTGATCAAGAGCATCGATTACTATTTTGTTGCGTTTGTATTCTTGTGAAGGTCTTTTGAACATCATTTTATGAATGTTCTCCACATATCCTAGACTGTCATCACCATAATCCAATGGCAAACCTTTTTTCTTGCGCAAGGTCCAAGCCACCAAAACTGGAAATTTGGCCATAATACGGACGATAGCTCCATACATTTCGTCCTTGGACGTTACGTTCACAGATGACGGATTAAAAGCTATCAATGCACTTGTCAGGGAGGAAAGCACTCCCATAGGATGAGCCGATTTTGGAAAAGCATCCAAAATCTTTTTCATTTCCTCATCAACATGAGACTCGTTTTTAATGTCTATATGAAAAGCTTCTAATTGCTCTTTATTGGGCAGTTCCCCAAATATCAACAGATAAGCAACCTCTAAAAAATCGGCTTTTTCGGCCAAATCCTCAATGGAATATCCCCTATATCTAAGAATTCCTTTTTCGCCATCCAAAAAAGTGATAGCACTTTCACAAGAACCCGTGTTCTTGTAGCCCGGATCAATCGTAATCAAACCTCCCGTTGCGGAACGTAATGATTTTATATCTATGGCGGATTCCTCTTCAGTTCCTTTTATTACAGGAAATTCATACGTATTACCATTGAATTCCAGGGTAGCTTTATCTGACATTTATTCTAAGTTCTATAAGTTTAAAACGAAGCGTAAACTTACGGAAAAGCAGGCATTTTAACAATTAAACAAATCTGTTTAAACAATTATTAACATTGGGGTTCACGAAGTCTTTACCCTAAGTTGAATCCGTTATAATAAATATAAAACCTTGTAGTATTGATCTAATGATTTTTCCCAGGTAAAACGCATTCTCTTTGCAGCAGTCTTAAGCTTTTTCCATTGGGCCTGGTCATTTTTCCACATATCAAGGGCAAAGTCAAATGCTTTTATCATATTCCGTATTTTTTGATCGTAGGTTTTTCCATCAAAAGCGAATCCGGTTTTTAAATGTGATACGGTATCTTTTAATCCACCCGTATGATGTACCAAACAAGGATTCCCATTTCTCATGGCCAACATTTGGCTAATACCGCAAGGTTCGAACAAACTGGGCATAAAATAAAGATTTGTTTCCAAATACATGGAATCTATAAGATCTTCAGACTGACCATTGGTGAATATAAAATTTTTATGCTTGTAACTCATGTTTCTAAAATGCTCCTCATAGCCGGGGTCACCTGTACCCAATAACATAAAAATACCTCCTACTTCATCTAATTTCTTCAGGATTTTTTCCAACGTTTCTGGGGAACGCATAAAGAAATAAAACTTTTGCTCCGTGAGACGAGCTACACTGGAGACAATGAATTTTGGGGGTTCATCTACATATTTCATTATCTTTTCCCCGGTGTGAGCCAAGAAATCGGCTTTGTATTTTTTTGATTCGTCTTGAAGCCAATGGAACAATGCTTTTACCGTATTTCTATAGAGTCTTCCTTTTTCTACTTCCCTGACGTTACCATAATTGGATGCATTCAAAATTCCGAACAAACGACCCTCATTATCCGCCTGCTGTAAATCCTTTTCCAAGCTCTCGCCACCAATAAATTCCGGTTTACGGCTAGGCAACATGACGTCTTCCTTGTAAGACGGGGAAACCGTGTGCACCGCATCGGCCAAACGTATACCAACTGCCATAAGATTTACACAGTCTTGATAACGTGGATCCATTAACGCTTTATAATCCAGCTCAATATCCGGGAACCAATTATGCAAAGAAGCGTAGTTGTCATGGAAAGGGCGAATGCCCTGGATAGCCAAATTATGGATACTATAAACATATCTCGGTTTCTTTAACTCGGTATATCTAGGGTGGTATGTTTTCAAAAACAACAGTGCACTGGAGTGCCAATCATGCATATGAACAATATCCAAATCTCCAAAAGCCCCTGTTTTCATTGCTTCTGCGACTGCCGTACAGAAGATCATGTATTTTATAAAATCCGTATAAAAAGGTTCTTCCGGATCATCATGGTAAATATGCGCTATACCACCTTCTTCAATTTCAGGATGATGTATAACATAATGAGTGATGTTTTGAAGGACACGTTTTGGAATAACCTCATATAATTCCGCTCTATAAGTAGTTCCTCTAAGCGGAAATTCCAAATGCTTTTTAAAAATCCCATTTTTATGCAATCTTGAATAAGAAGGTACCACTACATGCACTTTGTCCCCACGTTTTGCAATTTCTCGTGGAACATCACGAACTACGTCACCCATACCTCCTGCTTTACAGTTGGCTATGGCATCATTCTCGGCCGAAACAAAAAGGAAACTATTCATATATGCTTTGTGGTAGAGGGTTAGTTAAAGTGCGATGAAAAAGATACTCATCTTTTTTTATTACACCAAAAAAAAGCCTTTCCGAAAGGGAAAGGCTTTTTGCGATAGCTTATTTGTTTATTTTAAATGCTTTTTCTCTCGGATAATATGCCGTGGTGCCCAGTTCTTCTTCAATACGCAGCAACTGGTTATATTTTGCCATCCTATCGGAGCGTGAGGCAGAACCTGTCTTAATTTGACCTGTATTTAAGGCCACCGCTAAATCGGCGATAGTATTATCTTCCGTTTCTCCGGAACGGTGAGACATGACAGAAGTGTATCCTGCATTCTTGGCCATATTGACCGCAGCAATCGTTTCGGTCAACGTTCCAATCTGGTTTACCTTTATCAAAATAGAATTGGCAATGCCTTTTTCTATCCCTGTGGATAAACGTTCTACATTGGTTACAAACAAATCGTCACCAACGAGCTGAACGGTATCACCAATTTTTTGGGTAAGAGCTTTCCAGCCGTCCCAGTCATTTTCATCCATACCATCTTCTATGGAGATAATGGGGTATTTTGCGGATAAATCGGCCAAATATTGTGCTTGTTCTTCTGAAGTTCTTACAACTCCTTTATCACCTTCAAACTTTGTGTAATCGTATTTTCCATCTACAAAGAACTCCGCAGCAGCACAGTCCAAGGCAATCATAACATCATCTCCTAATTTATAACCTGCTTTATCAACGGCTTTGGCAATAGTATCCAAAGCATCTTCCGTACCACCTGCCAAATTTGGCGCAAAACCTCCTTCATCACCAACAGCAGTACTTAAACCCCTGTCATGAAGTACTTTTTTAAGATTATGGAATATTTCCGTACCCATTTGCATAGCATGGGAAAAGCTCTTTGCCTTCACTGGCATTACCATAAATTCTTGAAAAGCGATAGGTGCATCGGAATGTGAACCTCCGTTGATAATATTCATCATAGGAACAGGAAGTGTGTTCGCACTTACCCCGCCTACATATTTGAAAAGTGACTGGCCCAATTCATTAGCGGCAGCCTTTGCGGCGGCCAAAGAAACCCCTAAAATGGCATTGGCACCTAATTTTGATTTGTTCGGTGTACCGTCCAAATCTATCATAGTTTGATCCAAGAGATTTTGATCAAAAACGGACATTCCCAAAATTTCATCGGCTATAGGTCCGTTTACATTTTCAACAGCTTTGGAAACACCTTTCCCCATGAACATACTTCCACCATCGCGCAACTCTACGGCCTCATGCTCTCCCGTTGAAGCTCCCGACGGTACGGCGGCTCTTCCCATTACTCCATTCTCCGTGATGACGTCAACTTCAACCGTTGGATTTCCTCTTGAATCTAAAATTTGCCTTGCATGCACGCTTAGTATGATACTCATGTGTTTCTTCCTTTATTTTGTTGATTTTTATCGAAATGCAAATATACGAAACACCGCTTTCGAGGATATAATTATATTGCTAATTCCCAATGAAATAACGATTCCTTAAACTTCCACGGTTTGTTTTGATGTTTTTTCGATCAAACTGAAAAAATCATCAAAAAGATAATCCGCATCGTGTGGTCCCGGACTAGCTTCCGGATGATATTGTACAGAAAACACATCTTTATTTTTCATACGTATGCCGGCAACCGTATCATCATTTAGATGTACATGGGTTATCTCCAAATCTGGATGTGTTTCCGTTTCTTTCTTATTTATGGCGAAACCATGATTTTGAGAAGTGATTTCTCCCTTTCCGGTCAAAAGATTTAAAATAGGATGATTGATACCTCGATGACCATTATGCATTTTATAAGTAGAAACACCATTTGCCAAGGCAATTACTTGATGTCCCAAACAGATTCCGAACAAAGGTTTATTCGTTTTAATAATTTCCTTTGCAGTTGCTATGGCATCTGTCAAAGGCTCTGGATCACCGGGCCCATTGGAAATAAAGTAAGCATCGGGATTCCAATCTGCCAGCTGCTCAAAAGGCGTATTGTAAGGAAATACCTTTATATAGGCGCCGCGCTTGGCTAGATTTCTTAATATATTCTTTTTGATACCTATATCCAAGGCCGCTATCTTATGAGTAGCATTTTCATCCCCATAAAAATAAGGCTGCTTCGTGGAGACTTTGGATGATAATTCCAAACCTTCCATACTAGGCACTTTGGAAAGTTCTTCTTTTAATCCATCAATATCATCCACTCTAGAAGAAATGACCGCATTCATGGCACCATTGTCACGAATGTAATTTACCAATGCTCTTGTATCCACATCGGAAATAGCAAAAAGGTTGTTGTCATTTAAAAAATCTTCAAGACTGCTATCTGCAATAGGGCGCGAATATTCATAGCTGAAATTTCTACAGATCAAACCCGAAATTTTAACCGAATCCGATTCTACTTCATCTTTATTGGTTCCATAATTTCCAATATGTGCATTGGTAGTTACCATCAATTGGCCAAAATAGGATGGGTCCGTAAAAATCTCTTGATACCCCGTCATACCGGTATTAAAACAGACTTCTCCAAAAGCCGTTCCCTCTTTATCCCCAACGGACTTCCCATAAAAGATAGTACCATCGGACAATAATATTAATGCTTTTTTCCTGGATTGATATTTCATATTTGCGCTACTAGTGTTCAGTTAACAAAAAAACATAAAAAAAGGATAAGCTTTGCGGCTTATCCTTTCCTAATTATCAACTATTTATTGACATTTTATTCTTCAGAGTCATCTGCTTTAACTTCTGCATCTGTTTGTGATTCAGTTTTCGTTTCAGCAACAGCTACTGCAGGAGCTTCAGTTTTGGAAGCACCACCTCTTCTACTTCTTCTTGTTGTTTTCTTCTTAGGCTTGCCAGCATTATAAAGCTCGTTAAAATCAACCAACTCTATCATGGCCATATCTGCATTATCCCCAAGACGGTTACCAAGCTTAATAATTCTTGTATAACCTCCTGGTCTGTCAGCAACTTTTTCAGATACTACGCTGAACAATTCCGTAACAGCATATTTATCACGCAGATGTTTAAAAGCTAAACGTCTGTTATGTGTGCCTTTCTCAGCGGTTACATTATTCTCCGCTTTGGATTTTGTAATGATGGGCTCTATGAACTGCTTTAAAGCCTTGGCTTTGGCAACTGTTGTGTTAATCCTCTTATGCTCAATCAAGGAACAGGCCATATTGGCCAACATTGCCTTTCTATGGGCTGTTTTTCTACCTAAATGATTGACTTTTTTACCGTGTCTCATGTTTCTATTTTATCATCTTGCTACCTTATCCCGATAACTAATGGGAGAGCAAAATATGATTATTTAATCTTTATCTAGTTTGTATTTTGACAAATCCATGCCGAAACTCAATCCTTTATTGATTACGAGTTCCTCAAGTTCTGTCAATGATTTTTTACCAAAGTTTCTAAACTTCATCAAATCGTTCTTATTGAAAGAAACCAAATCTCCAAGGGTATCAACTTCAGCAGCCTTCAAACAGTTCAAGGCACGAACGGACAAATCCATATCGACCAATTTGGTTTTCAACAATTGTCTCATGTGAAGTGATTCTTCATCATAGGTCTCTGTTTGTGCAATCTCATCGGCTTCTAAAGTGATGCGCTCATCAGAGAACAACATGAAGTGATGGATCAAAACCTTGGCCGCTTCTGTCAAAGCATCTTTCGGGTGAATAGAACCATCCGTAACGATTTCGAAAACCAATTTTTCGTAATCCGTCTTTTGTTCTACACGAAAGTTTTCAATGCTATATTTTACATTCTTTACAGGTGTAAAAATAGAATCCACTGCAATCGTACCCAATGGAGCACCAGACTTTTTATTTTCCTCAGCAGGAACATAGCCACGACCTTTATCAATCGTAATTTCCATATTGATGCTCACTTTGGCATCCATATTACAGATGACTAAATCTGGATTCAAAACTTGATAACCGGATATGAACTTCTGGAAATCACCAGCCGTTAATTGATCTTTACCACTTACGGAAATAGATACTACTTCCGCCTCGGAATCTTCAATTTGTTTTTTGAACCGAACTTGTTTTAAGTTCAATATCATTTCTGTTACGTCCTCAACAACACCGGGTATTACAGAGAATTCGTGTTCTACTTTATCAATCCTTACGGATGTGATGGCATGCCCTTCCAATGAAGATAGCAATACCCTTCTTAATGCATTTCCGACCGTTAATCCATAACCAGGCTCCAAAGGACGAAATTCGAACTTTCCTTCAAAATCTGAAGAGTCGATCATTATTACTTTATCGGGTTTCTGAAAATTAAATAATGCCATAATTGGATCGGTGTGTTTATTTAGAGTATAACTCGACGATTAATTGTTCTTTGATGTTCTCAGGAATCTGAAGTCTTTCCGGAATGGAAACGTAAGTACCTTCCTTTTTCTCAGTATTCCACGTAATCCATTCGTAAACTGCGCTATTAGCAGAAAGAGAATCTTGAATGCTCTGTAAGGATTTGGATTTCTCCCTTACACCTACTATATCACCAGCTTTAAGGCTGTAAGAGGGTATGTTTACCAATTCTCCATTTACTGTGATGTGTCTATGGGAGACCAATTGTCTAGCTCCACTTCTTGTAGGCGATATTCCCATCCTGTAAACCACATTATCTAAACGTGACTCACATAATTGTAAAAGCACCTCACCCGTTACACCTTCTTTTCTTTTTGCAGCGGCAAATAGATTTCTAAATTGTTTTTCTAGAATTCCGTAAGTATATTTTGCTTTTTGCTTCTCCATTAACTGAACGGAATATTCAGATTTCTTTCCTCTACGTCTTGCATTTCCGTGCTGTCCTGGAGGGTAATTTTTCTTTTCAAAAGACTTGTCGTCTCCGAAAATCGCTTCTCCAAACTTCCTAGCGATTTTTGATTTTGGTCCTGTATATCTTGCCATTTTCTTTTAGTTTGAAAGTGAGATTATGAATTAAGGCTTATCCTTCGATAATCGTAACTACACCTTCCGTGAAATATATTGATTATTAATTAAACTCTTCTTCTTTTTGGAGGTCTGCATCCATTGTGAGGCATCGGAGTAACATCAATGATTTCGGTTACTTCAATTCCTGCATTATGTAATGAACGTATAGCGGATTCTCTTCCGTTACCAGGTCCTTTAACGTAAACCTTCACTTTTCTCAAACCTGCTTCATGCGCTACCTTAGCACAATCTTCAGCTGCAACTTGAGCAGCATAAGGAGTATTTTTCTTGGAGCCTCTAAATCCTAACTTACCTGCAGATGACCAAGAAATCACATCTCCTTTTTTGTTGGTTAGGGATATGATGATATTGTTGAACGAAGCCGTTACGTGCGCTTCTCCAACAGCGTCAACGACTACTTTACGTTTCTTGGTGACTTTAGTATTTGCCTTTGCCATATTTATAGTATTTAGTCATTAGTATTAAGTAGTTAGCAAAGCTTGTCCGTTACAGCGAAACAATCACTTAATACTGCGTACTCAGTACTGATTACTTTATATTATTTAGTCGCTTTCTTCTTGTTAGCAACAGTTTTACGCTTTCCTTTTCTAGTCCTAGAGTTGTTCTTTGTTCTTTGACCCCTTAATGGCAATCCAGATCTGTGACGAATACCTCTGTAACATCCAATATCCATCAATCGCTTAATGTTCAATTGTGTCTCGGAACGCAATTCACCTTCAATGATATAGTTGGAAACTGCTTCCCTAATACGACCAATTTCATCATCGTTCCAATCAGAAACCTTAGTATCTTCACTAACTTGTGCGTTTCCTAAAATCTCCTTTGCACGACTCTTACCTATTCCGAAAATATAGGTCAAGGCGATAACACCTCTTTTCTGTTTTGGTATATCAATACCCGCGATTCTTGCCATAATTACCCTTGTCTTTGTTTAAATCTAGGATTCTTCTTGTTGATTACGTACAACCTGCCCTTTCTGCGAACAATCTTGCAGTCGGCACTTCTTTTCTTAACTGATGCTCTTACTTTCATGTGTTGATCTTTATTCTCTCTATTGTCACATGTAACCTTGATTTTCAAATAATTCTCGTCATAAGAATTTTATAAAAATGTTGGTTTCATCTTCTATCTTAGTATCTATAAGTAATTCTTGCTTTGGTAAGGTCGTATGGACTCATTTCCAATTTCACCTTATCCCCAGGTAATAATTTAATATAGTGCATGCGCATCTTACCTGAAATATGCGCAGTAACTACATGACCATTCTCCAATTCTACACGAAACATTGCATTGGACAACGCTTCGATGATAGATCCATCTTGCTCTATTGCTGCTTGCTTTGCCATAACTTATGCTACTTTTCTATTTTTACCTGTTTTCATAAGACCATCATAATGCCTATTCAACAGATATGAGTTTACTTGTTGAACCGTATCAATAGCTACCCCTACCATAATCAGTAGCGATGTACCACCATAAAACAATGCCCAACCTGCCTGTACATCTAGAAGCTTAACCACTACGGCAGGCAATACTGCCAATAGCGCTAAAAAGATAGAGCCAGGAAGTGTAATGAGAGACATAATCTTATCCAAGAAATCCCCAGTTTCCTTCCCAGGGCGTATTCCCGGAATAAATCCGCCGCTTCTTTTTAAATCATCGGCCATTTTATTGGTAGGAACAGTGATAGCGGTATAGAAATAGGTAAATATGATAATCAAGAAAGCAAATAATAAATTATAGGCCCATCCAAAAATATCTGCAAACTGAACTTGCATCCACTGCCCGAAGGCCGTATCATCAAAAGCACTCCCTATTAAACCGGGAACGAACATAATGGCCTGAGCGAATATAATCGGCATCACACCGGAGGCATTCAACTTTAATGGAATGTACTGTCGAGAGCCCATTACATTTTTCTCATAACCTCCAGAAGCCGTTCTCCTTGCATATTGTACCGGTATTTGGCGTGTAGCCATTACCAACAATACACATGCTAAAATAACCAAGAACCAAACTATGATTTCAATAAGGATGAACATTAATCCGCCATTATTGTTCGTAGTCCTAGAGATGAACTCCTGTACAAATGATTGTGGCATTGTGGCAATGATTCCTATCATAATCAATAAGGAAATACCGTTACCGATACCCTTATCCGTTATTTTCTCACCCAACCACATCGCAAATACACAACCTGTAACCAATATGATTACCGCCGGCACCATAAAATCCAGTCCCTTTCCTAATATAAAAGCACTATCACGAACTCCAAAAGCCTCCAAACCATATAAATACGCAGGAGCCTGAACGATACAAATACCAATGGTCAACCATCTTGTAATCTGATTGATGGTCTTACGACCGCTCTCCCCTTCTTTCTGAAGTTTTTGAAGATATGGAATAGCAATACCCATTAATTGAACGACAATAGATGCGGATATATATGGCATGATACCCAAAGCGAATATAGAGGCATTGGCAAATGCCCCGCCAGTAAACGCATTCAATAAACCAAAAATACCCTGATCGGTACCATCCGCTAAACCACCTAGTTGCGTTGAATCTATACCTGGAAGAACTATTTGACAACCAAAACGGTATACCAAAAGAAGACCTAAAGTAATAAGTATCCTATTCCTTAGCTCTTCTATTTTCCAAATATTGGATAATGTATCGATGAAATTCTTCATGCTCTCGTTATGCTTATAAATTTATGGCTTCACCACCAGCTTTTTCAATAGCAGCCTTTGCCGTAGCCGTAAATTTATGTACGGATATTTTTAGTGAAGCTTTCAATTCACCTCCACCTAAAATTTTAACCAAATCGTTTTTCTTGATAAGTCTATTTTCTATAAGCGTGTCAACCGTAACGGTATCTTTAACGACCTTTTTGTCGACCAACTCTTGTAACTTATCCAAATTGATTCCTTTATATTCCTTTCTGTTGATATTCGTAAAACCAAACTTGGGAACACGTCTTTGTAATGGCATCTGACCACCTTCAAAACCAATTTTCTTGGAATATCCAGATCTAGACTTGGCCCCTTTATGACCTCTGGCAGCGGTACCACCTTTACCGGAACCTTGTCCTCTTCCAAGACGTTTACCATCTCTATTTACTGAACCTTCAGCAGGTTTAAGATTACTTAAATTCATCAATTCCTATATTTAAGCCTCCTCTACGGAAACCAAATGTTTAACTTTATTTACCATACCAAGGATGTTTGGGGTAGCATCGTGTTCCACTACTTGACCTATCCTTTTTAAACCAAGAGCTTCTAAAGTCCTTTTCTGATTTTGAGGCTTCTTTATACTACTCTTAACCTTTTTTACTTTAATCTTTGCCATCTTCGTTAGCTTAACCTTTAAATACTTTCTCCATAGAAACACCTCTTTGGTGTGCTACTGTCTTGGCGTCCCTTAATTGCAATAACGCATCAAATGTGGCCTTTACAACATTGTGAGGGTTGGAAGAACCTTGCGATTTAGAAAGTACGTCCTGTACCCCTACAGCTTCCAATACCGCTCTAACTGCGCCACCGGCAATTACCCCTGTACCATGGGATGCAGGCTGAATATACACTCTAGCACCGCCATATTTTCCTTTTTGTTCATGAGGTAACGTACCCCTGTTCAAAGGAATACGGATTAAATTCTTTTTCCCGTCTTCAATTGCCTTTGCAATTGCCGTTGCAACTTCTTTGGATTTTCCAAGACCGTGACCTACAACACCGTTTTCATCTCCAACAACAACGATAGCTGAGAAACCGAATGCCCTACCACCTTTGGTTACTTTGGTCACACGTTGAACACCGACTAATCGATCTTTTAATTCTAAACCTCCCGGCTTAACCGTTTCTACGTTTTTGTATTTTTGAAACATACTTTTATTTTAGAATTTTAATCCTGCTTCCCTTGCCCCTTCAGCCAAAGACTTTACTCTCCCGTGATATAAATTACCACCTCTATCAAAAGCGACTTTTTCTACTCCTGCTTTTTTAGATTTTTCGGCAATAGCTTTTCCTACTAAAGCTGCCATTTCAGACTTACTTCCTTTTTTAGAGGCAATGTCTTTATCTCTTGAGGAGGCCGAAGCCAACGTTACACCTTTGTTATCATCAATTAGTTGCGCATAAATGGCACTATTACTTCTGAATACTGACAATCTAGGTCTTTCAGCGGTTCCAAAGGAAACCTTTCGAATTCTTCTGCGTATTCTTAATTTTCTTTGTGTGTTTGACAATCCCATAATACTTTTCTTAAGCTGATTTACCTGCTTTTCTTCTTAACTGTTCTCCTACAAACTTCACACCTTTTCCTTTATATGGCTCAGGCTTTCTGAAAGATCTGATTTTGGCCGCAACCTGGCCTACAAGCTGTTTATCGTGTGATGTTAGCTTAACGATAGGATTTTTTCCTTTTTCCGAGATTGTTTCAACTTTTACCTCAGGTGCCAAGTCGAATATAATGTTATGGGAAAAACCTAAAGCTAAATCTAATTTTTGACCTTGATTGCTAGCACGGTATCCTACACCTACTAATTCCAATTCTTTCGTCCACCCTTTAGAAACTCCTTCCAACATATTGTGGATTAAACTTCTATATAGACCATGCTTTTCCTTATGGTTCTTTGAATCCGATGGTCTTGTTACAAAAACATTTCCATCTTCACTCTTAATTTGGACACCGGAAAACTCTTGTGTTAATTCTCCCAACTTGCCTTTAACAGTAACAATGTTTTCTTTTATTTCTACTGTAACTCCTTCTGGAATCGCTACTGGATTATTTCCTATTCTAGACATCTTCTAAAACTTTATACTATTAATAAACGTAGCAAAGAACTTCGCCACCAACGTTTTCAGATTGAGCCTGCTTACTTGTCATAACACCGTGCGATGTAGAAACAATGGCAATACCTAGTCCGTTTAAAACCCTAGGTAAATCCTGACTAGGTGCATATTTTCTAAGACCTGGCTTACTAATGCGCTGTAATCTCTTGATGACAGGTTCTTTAGTAGCCTTATCGTATTTTAAGGCAATTTTTATAGTTCCCTGAACCTTATCTTCCTCAAACTTGTAACTTAAAATATATCCTTGATCAAATAATATTTTAGTTATTTCCTTTTTTAAGTTGGAAGCCGGAATTTCCACAACCCTGTGTCCTGCCCTGCTTGCGTTTCTAACCCTTGTTAGATAATCTGCTATAGTATCTGTTACCATTTATATTAAATTCGGTGACGGTTTTTAGCACTATTGCTAAACCTGAAACCAGTTTATTCTATTTTGTCCTATTACCAGCTGGCTTTCTTAACACCAGGAATCAATCCTTTGTTTGCCATCTCCCTAAAAAGAACCCTAGAGATACCAAATGTTCTCATATAACCCTTTGGTCTACCAGTAAGCTTACATCTGTTATGCATACGAACTGGCGAAGCATTTTTTGGTAATTTCTGAAGTGCCTCATAGTCACCCGCTTCTTTTAAAGCTTTACGCTTTTCGGCATATTTAGCTACAGTTCTTGCTCTCTTTCTCTCACGAGCTTTCATTGATTCTTTAGCCATACTAATTCTTTTTAAAAGGTAATCCCAATTCTGTTAGTAATGATTTTGCTTCCTTATCCGTATTTGCGGAGGTCACAAAAGTAATATCCATCCCATTGATTCTGTTGATTTTATCAATATTTATCTCTGGGAATATAATTTGTTCCGTAATACCTAAGTTATAATTTCCTCTACCATCAAAACCCGTAGCCTTGATTCCTTGAAAATCCCTAACTCGCGGTAAGGCAGTAGTCACCAATCTATCCAAGAACTCATACATACGATCACCTCGTAATGTAACTTTGGCTCCAATAGGCATTCCCTTTCTTAATTTAAAAGCAGCAACATCCTTTTTGGACATTGTTGGAATAGCCTTCTGACCGGTAATCATAGTCATCTCGTCCACAGCATGGTCAATAAGTTTTTTGTCGGCGACAGCAGCACCGATACCTCTACTCAAAACAATTTTCTCCAATTTGGGAACCTCCATTACATTCTTGTAACTGTATTCCTCTTTTAGAGCTGAAACGATACGCTCCTTATATTCTTTTTTTAATCTTGCAACGTAAGCCATAACTAAATTACTTCATTGGATTTCTTAGCAAATCTCACTTTCTTACCATCTCTCATCTCATAACCAACTCTAGTGGCGTCACCGGACTTAGGGTCAATCAATGAAAGATTAGAAATATGAATCAGCGCTTCCTTTTTAACAATACCACCTTGAGGATTTTTAGCACTAGGCTTCTCATGTTTTGAAACCATATTAACCCCCTCAACAATTGCTTTGTTCTTTTCAATGTTTACGGACAAGACTTTGCCTTCCGATCCTTTATGATCTCCGGCCATAACCCTTATCGTATCTCCTGCTTTTATTTTCAACTTTCTCATCCTCTGTTATTTAAAGAACCTCAGGGGCCAATGATACAATTTTCATAAACTGCTTATCCCTTAGCTCTCTCGCTACAGGACCGAATACACGTGTACCTCTCATTTCTCCCGTCGGATTCAATAAAACGCAAGCGTTATCATCAAATCTTATATACGAACCATCCGGTCTTCTAACTTCTTTCTTGGTACGAACCACAACGGCTGTTGAAACAGCACCTTTCTTAATACCGCCATTAGGAGTAGCCTCCTTTACGGTAACTACTATTTTATCCCCAATAGAAGCATACCTTCTCTTGGTACCTCCAAGAACACGAATGGTCAATACTTCCTTGGCTCCTGTATTATCCGCTACCTTTAATCTAGATTCTTGCTGTAACATAACTTATTTAGCTCTTTCTAAGATTTCTACTAATCTCCAACATTTTGTCTTGCTCATAGGGCGGGTTTCCATAATCTTTACGGTATCACCTTCCTTACAGTCGTTCTTTTCGTCGTGCGCAACGTATTTTTTCGTTTTCAAAACGAATTTACCATACATAGGGTGCTTTACACGTTTAACCTCTGCAACTATGATGGATTTTTCCATTTTATTGCTGGTTACGACCCCAATTCTTTCCTTTCTTAAATTTCTCTTTTCTTCCATAAAGCAGAACCAATTATTGGTTTTCCCTATTTGTTAATTCAGTGGCCAATCTAGCGACCGTTCTTCTAACTTTTCGTATTTGAAGAGGGTTCTCCAAAGGAGTTACAAAATGTGCCATTTTTAAATCTGCGTGTTGCTTTTTATACTCCGTAAGTTTCTGCGAAAGCTCCTCAACGGACAGCTCTTTAATTTCTTGTTTTTTCATCATTCTTACGTTTAAATCTCAGTAGGAGTATAATCCCTAGCTACAATGAACTTTGTTTTTACAGGTAATTTCTGAGCGGCCAACCTAAGTGCCTCTTTAGCAATTTCTATTGGAACACCTGCAACCTCGAACATAACCCTTCCCGGTTTCACTACGGCCACAAAATATTCCGGCGCACCTTTACCTTTACCCATACGTACTTCCAAAGGCTTCTTGGTAATGGGCTTATCCGGGAAAATCTTTATCCATAATTGCCCCTCCCTTTTCATATATCTGGTTGCCGCTATACGAGCTGCCTCAATCTGACGGGAAGTCAAAAAAGAAGCATCCATTGATTTTATACCGAACATACCATTAGAAAGCAGATGCCCTCTACCAGAATTGCCTTTCATACGGCCTTTCTGCATTTTTCGGAACTTTGTTCTTTTCGGTTGTAACATCTCTTGACTTCTTTAATAAATTACTTTCTACGACGTGGTTTTCTTCCACCGTCTTGCTTTCCTCCTTTACCTGACTGACCTTTCTGCATTCCGACCAAAGGAGATAATTCTCTTTTACCGTATACTTCGCCCTTCATGATCCAAACCTTGATTCCCAGTTTACCATAGGTAGTTTGTGCTTCGTGCAAGGCATAATCAATATCGGCTCTAAAAGTAGACAATGGGATTCTTCCATCTTTATAAGACTCCGAACGTGCCATCTCAGCTCCGTTCAAACGACCGGAAATCTGAATTTTGATTCCTTCAGCGTTCATACGCATTGCAGCCGCAATAGCCATCTTTATAGCTCTTCTATATGAAATTCTGCTTTCGATTTGACGCGCCACACTAGCGGCTACCAAATTAGCATCTACTTCCGGACGCTTAATCTCATAGATATTGATCTGGACCTCTTTATTGGTAATCTTTTTGAGCTCTTCTTTCAACTTATCAACTTCTTGACCGCCTTTACCGATAATAATACCGGGTCTAGCTGTCGTCACCGTAATTGTAATCAGTTTTAGGGTACGCTCAATTATTACCCTAGACACACTGGCTTTGGAAAGCCTTGCGTGAATATACTTTCTAATTTTGTCGTCCTCAGCTAGTTTATCACCATAATCGTTTCCTCCATACCAGTTAGATTCCCATCCTCTGATTATCCCTAGACGATTCCCTATTGGATTTGTTTTCTGTCCCATTCTAGCTTTCTGTATTATTGTTAGACCCCAAAACCAAGGTTACATGATTAGATCTTTTTCTTATTCTATGCGCTCTACCTTGAGGAGCCGGTCTCAATCGTTTTAACATAGCACCGCTATCAACTCGTATTTCCGCAACAACTAAATCGGCATCCTCTAAACTGGCCTCTTCATTTTTTGCTTGCCAATTAGCAAGTGCGGAGAGCAATAACTTTTCCAATTTTCTTGATGCTTCTTTTGAATTGAATCTCAAAATAGCTAAAGCCTTTTCCACTTTCTCGCCTCTTATCAAATCGGCGACCAATCTCATTTTTCTTGGAGATGTAGGACAATTGTTCAATTTAGCGAACGCTATTTGTTTCTTCTCGGCCTTTATTCTTTCGGCCATCTGTTTTTTTCGAACTCCCATAGCTTACTTTTTACCTTTGTTTTTTGCACCTGCATGACCTCTAAAAGATCTAGTTGGTGAAAATTCCCCCAATTTATGTCCTACCATATTCTCTGTTACGAAAACAGGTACGAATTGCCTACCATTATGAACAGCTATTGTTAAACCCACAAAATCAGGAGTAATCATTGATGCCCTGGACCATGTCTTGATGACAGATTTCTTTCCAGAAGCAGCACTTTGCTGTATCTTTTTCTCTAAACTGTAATGAACGTAAGGTCCTTTCTTTAGTGAACGTGCCATTTCTTTCTACTTTTTATTTCTTTCTACGTTCTATGATATACTTATTGGTACTCTTGGTCTTGGAACGAGTCTTATAACCTTTAGCAGGAATACCGTTTCTAGATCTTGGATGACCACCAGAGGCCCTACCTTCACCACCACCCATTGGGTGATCCACGGGGTTCATCGCTACAGGCCTAGTTCTAGGTCTTCTACCCAACCATCTACTTCTACCCGCTTTACCTGAAACAAGCAATTGATGGTCAGAATTTGAGACCGCACCTATAGTGGCCATACATCCCGAAAGAACTAATCTTGTTTCGCCAGAAGGCATTTTTACCGTAACAAATTTGCCGTCTTTTGCCATTAATTGTGCAAAAGTTCCAGCACTTCTTGCCATTACTGCTCCTTGACCCGGTCGCAATTCTATGCAAGAGATAATAGTTCCCAAAGGTATTTCACTCAAAGGCAATGCATTTCCTATTTCCGGTGCCGATGTTGCACCCGCAGAAACACTTTGCCCAACTTGAAGTCCATTTTGCGCTACCACATATCTCTTTTCTCCATCCTCATACTGCAATAAAGCAATAAAAGCTGTTCTATTTGGATCGTACTCAATAGACTTTACGGTTGCAGCAACATATTGCTTATCCCTTTTAAAATCGATTATACGATACCTTCTTTTATGACCGCCACCTTTTTGGCGAATGGTCATTTTTCCTTGACTGTTCCTACCTCCGGACTTTTTTAACGGAGCAAGCAAGCTTTTCTCCGGCTTATCAGCAGTAATGGCGTCAAACCCATTTACTACTCTAAAACGCTGCCCAGGAGTGACTGGTTTTAATTTTCTAACTGACATCTTTTGTCTTTATAGATTACTGTAAAAATCAATAACATCACCTTCCACAACATCAACAATCGCTTTTTTAAGAGCATTTGTTTTTCCATGTTGCACACCAGTTTTGGTATATCTAGATTTTCTAGTAGGTCCGTAATTCATGGTTCTTACTTTCTTTACGGAAACACCATAAGTGGACTCTACTTCTTTTTTGATTTCAATCTTGTTCGCTCTCGGATCAACAAAAAAACCATAGCGGTTGTTCAACTCACTTTCAGCGGTCATTTTTTCCGTAATAATTGGCTTTATCAACACACTCATGGTTATTCTATTTATTTAAGTTGGATTCGATTCCTTCCAAAGAGCCCTCTGTAAACACAACGCTATTGGCATTTAATATTTTGTAAGTGCTTAATTCTGAATTAGTTATAACGTCAGAACCCTTGAAATTACGCGAAGACAAATATACACCTTTATTCGAATCGCCCAACACTATTAAAGATTTTTTATTTTCCAATCCTAAAGACTTCAAAACTTGTATAAAATCTTTGGTTTTTGGTGTATCAAAATCGAAGTCCTCTACGACTATAATTGCTTTCTCTTTTGACTTGATTGCAAGTGCCGATTTACGAGCCAAACGCTTTAATCCTTTATTCAATTTTTGGGTATAATCCTTTGGACGTGGTCCAAAAATACGGCCACCACCTCTAAAAATCGGAGATTTTATACTACCTGCCCTTGCTGTACCGGTACCTTTCTGTTTTTTAATCTTTCGAGTACTGCCCGCAATTTCAGCACGTTCCTTTGACTTATGGGTTCCTTGTCTCTGATGTGCCAAATATTGTTTCACATCCAAATAAACAGCGTGATTGTTCGGCTCTATAGCGAAAACACTATCAGAAAGGTCTGCCTTTCTACCTGTGTCTTTTCCTTTAATATCTAAAACTGCTACCTTCATTACTTCTCAATAGTTACGTAAGCGTTCTTATGACCAGGCACACAACCTTTGACTACGATAAGGTTTTTCTCTGGAACTACTTTCAATACTCTAAGGTTTTGAACAGTTACACGTTCTCCGCCCATTCTACCTGCCATTCTCATTCCTTTGAAAACTCTAGCAGGATAAGATGCCGCACCAATAGAACCAGGAGCCCTGAGACGGTTATGCTGACCGTGCGTGGACTGACCAACACCTCCAAAACCATGTCTTTTTACAACACCTTGGAATCCTTTACCTTTAGATGTGCCTATTACATCCACAAACTCTCCCTCTACAAAAAGGTCAACACCCAAAGTGTCTCCCAGTTTGAACTCTCCTTCAAAATCCTGAAATTCAATGACTTTTTTCATAGGAGAAACACCTGCTTTTTTAAAATGACCAATTTCGGCCTTGTTAGCACGCTTTTCTGCCTTGTCATCGAAACCAAGCTGAAGGGCATTATACCCGTCTACCTCTTCGGTTCTGACTTGGGTAACTACACATGGGCCAGCTTCAATAACGGTACAAGGGATATTCTTCCCATTCTCGTCAAAAATACTGGTCATGCCTACTTTCTTTCCTATTAACCCAGACATACGTATTTATATTAATTATTATTTACTTAAACTCTTTACAAAAAAATAGGGCCAAAATAATCTAACCCTAAATTATTTTTTTCCGTTTTTCCTTCGCACGCAGCTCAGGACATGTTAACCCTGAATTTATTTCAGGATTTGTTTATACTTTTTAAAGATTCCGAAACAAGTTCGGAATGTAATTCATCTACGTTTTTCAGTTCGCTATCGCTTCAGAAAAACAAGATTCATTACACTTTTATCTCTACTTCAACACCACTTGGAAGCTCTAATTTCATTAGTGCATCAATTGTTTTTGAAGAAGAACTATAAATATCCAATAGTCTTTTATAAGAACTCAATTGAAATTGCTCACGAGATTTTTTGTTTACATGTGGTGAACGCAAAACCGTAAATATCTTTTTATGAGTTGGCAAAGGAATTGGGCCTGTTACAACAGCACCGGTAGTCTTTACCGTTTTTACGATTTTCTCAGCAGACTTATCTACTAAATTGTGATCGTAAGATTTTAGTTTTATTCTAATTTTCTGACTCATTACCTAAATTTATGCTGTTATACCTTTAGCCGCCTTAATTACATCCTCAGATATATTTGAAGGTGTTTCGGCATAATGTGAAAATTCCATAGTGGAGGTTGCTCTACCGGAAGAAAGTGTTCTCAAGGATGTTACATATCCAAACATTTCAGATAGTGGAACTGTTCCCTTAACAACCTTGGCACCAGCTCTATCACTCATATCGCTAATAGTACCCCTTCTACGGTTCAAATCACCAACAATATCTCCCATATTCTCTTCTGGAGTAAGGACTTCAAGTTTCATAATTGGCTCCATAATAACCGCACCGGCAGCCTTACCAGCAGATTTGTAACCTAATTTGGCAGCCAATTCAAAAGATAGTGCATCTGAATCCACAGGGTGGAAAGAACCATCTTTTAAAACAACCTTCATGGTATCCATCTCATATCCTGCCAAAGGTCCATTCTGCATAGCCATCGTAAATCCTTTCTCAACGGATGGTATAAATTCTTTTGGGATACGACCACCTTTGATTTCATCTACAAACTGAAGTCCAGTTCCTTCGAAATCCTCATCAGCAGGTCCCATTTCGAATACAATATCACCAAACTTACCGCGACCACCAGATTGTTTTTTGTAGACTTCTCTGTGTGAAGCTGTTTTCGTCAGCGCCTCTTTGTACTCAACTTGTGGTTCACCTTGGTTAACCTCAACCTTAAATTCCCTTCTCAAACGATCTACAATGATATCCAAATGGAGCTCGCCCATTCCAGAAATAATCGTTTGTCCGGAAGCTTCATCCGTTTTTACCTGAAATGTAGGATCTTCTTCGGCCAATTTAGCCAAGGCCATCCCCAACTTATCCACATCTACCTTTGTTTTAGGCTCTACGGCAATACCGATTACAGGATCAGGAAAGTCCATACTTTCCAAAACAATTGGATGTTTTTCAGAAGACATGGTATCACCCGTCTTAATATCCTTAAATCCTACAGCGGCACCAATATCACCAGCTTCGATATAATCGATAGCATTTTGTTTATTGGAATGCATCTGATAGATACGGGAAATACGCTCCTTTTTTCCAGAACGATTGTTCAATATATAAGAACCGGCATCCAAACGACCGGAATATGTTCTAAAGAATGCCAAACGTCCTACAAAAGGATCGGTAGCAATCTTAAATGCCAAAGCCGAAAATGGCTCCTTAACATCCGGTTTTCTAGAAATCTCTTTACCTGTATTAGGGTCAGTTCCCACAATAGCGTCTTTGTCCGTTGGGGAAGGCAGGTATCTGCATACCGCATCCAACAAAAACTGAACACCTTTATTTTTAAACGAGGAACCACAAATCATTGGAATAATCGCCCTATCCATAACAGCAGCTCTTAAAGCAGCATGAACCTCTTCTTCAGTAATGGAATTTTCATCCTCAAAGAATTTCTCCATCAATTCCTCATCGTATTCCGCAACAGCCTCGATTAAAGCAGCTCTGTACTCCTTTACTTCAGCTTTCATCTCTTCTGGAATATCAATCACATCGAAAGTGGAACCAAAACCTTCGTCATGCCATACAATAGCACGATTTTTAGCCAAGTCCACAATTCCCTTAAAGTCTGCCTCCTCACCGATGGGCAATACGATAGGAACCGCATTTGAACCTAACATCTCCTTAACCTGTTTACACACATTAAGGAAGTTAGAACCTTGACGGTCCATCTTATTAACGAATCCTATTCTAGGAACCTTGTAGTTATCGGCTAATCTCCAGTTGGTTTCAGATTGGGGCTCAACACCATCAACCGCACTGAATAAAAACACCAAACCGTCCAATACACGTAAAGATCTATTTACCTCTACGGTAAAATCAACGTGACCTGGAGTATCGATAATATTAAAATGGTAATCTTTCGTTTCCGGAAGGGGTTTAGCATTTTCCAATGGAAATTGCCACGTGCAAGTCGTTGCTGCGGAAGTAATCGTAATACCCCTTTCTTGCTCTTGCTCCATCCAATCCATAGTGGCAGCACCATCATGAACTTCCCCAATTTTATGACTTACACCGGTATAAAAAAGTATACGCTCTGTTGTTGTTGTCTTTCCGGCATCAATATGAGCGGCAATACCTATATTTCTTGTATATTTTAAATCTCTTGCCATTTCTGTCTAAAATCTAAAGTGGGAAAATGCTTTATTCGCTTCGGCCATTTTGTGAGTATCAACCCTTTTCTTCACGGCTGCACCTTCTTCCTTGGCGGCTGCTAAAATCTCAGCAGCTAATTTTTGAGACATTCCTTTCTCATTACGCTTACGAGCATAACTTATTAACCACTTCATGGCCGTTGAAATTTTTCTGTCCGGTCTAATCTGCATTGGAATCTGGAATGTGGCCCCTCCTACTCTTCTACTTCTAACCTCAACGTGTGGCATAACATTGCTCAGCGCATCTTTCCAAAGCTCTAAAGCAGTTTTTTCATCATCAGTTTTTTTGGCCTCCACAATATCGATAGCATCATAGAATACGCTAAACGCTACTGATTTCTTACCGTCCCACATCATCATGTTAACGAATCTTGTCACTAACTGGTCACTAAACCTTGGGTCCGGTAAAAGTGGTCTTTTCTTTGCCTGTCTTTTTCTCATTGCTTCTCTTTAAAAAGTGTTATTACTTCTTAGGTCTTTTTGCACCGTATTTAGATCTACGTTGTGTTCTACCGGCCACCCCAGCGGTGTCCAATGCTCCACGAACGATGTGATACCTAACTCCTGGCAAATCTTTTACCCTTCCGCCCCTTACTAATACTATCGAGTGCTCTTGCAAATTATGTCCTTCACCAGGGATGTAAGCGTTCACTTCCTTACCATTGGTCAACCTAACCCTTGCAACTTTGCGCATTGCAGAATTTGGTTTCTTTGGCGTAGTAGTATAAACACGCGTACAAACCCCTCTTCTTTGAGGACACGAATCCAAAGCAGCCGATTTACTCTTCTTAGTAATCGTGGACCTTCCTATTCGTACTAATTGTGAAATTGTTGGCATACTATAATTTAATGTATATAAATTACCCTCTGTTTAAGGGTCGGCAAATGTAGTAATTATTCATAATAATTCAAACCCAGCTCAAATTATTTTTAAAGTTTTTTCATCGGCCCAATAAATAGTGTAAAATCACTGCCATTTCTAATCATTGGCATCCATAATAAATCTTTGTCAGACACCAATCAAATTACATCAAAAAATGAGTTGAGTTTACCTAGGAAAATATCAAATTCGCAAAATTGGACCTGTTATATTATTCACTATACAATCCCCCTCCTGTTTAATCTGTAACTCCCTATAAAATGATGGCTTCTTAAAGTTTTATTAAAATTCGTTTGGATTATTAACACATTATTGTGATTTTTGGCGATAGCTAATTCAAATAAAATTTAAAGATGAGAACAAAACTGAATGGATTGTTAACGCTTTTAATGGCGTTGATTGTGCATATTTCTTTTGCACAAGAAAAAACAGTATCCGGTACGGTTACTGACCAGGACGGGCTACCGCTTCCTGGGGTAAACATTGTAGTTGAAGGAACAACCAATGGTACCCAAACTGATTTTGATGGAAATTATTCCATCGCTGCCTCACAGGGGCAAACACTTTTATTTACCTACATAGGTCAAAAAGCCGTTAGACAAGTGGTCGGGGCCGGCAACACGGTAAACGTACAAATGACCGAAGATGCACAAGCCCTAGAAGAAGTAATTGTTACGGCCCAAGGTATCAAAAGGGAGAAGCAAGCTTTAGGTTATGCGGTTTCCGAAGTAGGTAGTGAAGAGCTGGAACAAAGAGCTGAGGGAGACGTTGGCCGTGTTCTTACCGGTAAGGCCTCTGGACTTAATATTACGCAACAGAGTGGTTTATCCGGATCTGGAACAAATATCATTATAAGGGGTTTCAGTTCTTTTAGCGGTAGTAACCAACCTTTATTTATTGTAGATGGTGTTCCATTTTCAAGTGAAACCAATTCATCGGGTGCCGCAACAGGTAATGCGGAAGATGATTTTTTAAACGGTAACTCAGGTTCCAGTAGATTTTTAGATTTAGATCCAAACAACATAGAAAGTGTTAATGTACTTAAAGGTTTGGCCGCTGCCACACTTTATGGTACCCAAGGGCGTAACGGTGTTATTTTAATAACGACAAAAAATGGTTCTTCGGCAGGAGCTCCAAAAAAGAACGAAATAACCGTTACTTCTTCTCTTTTCTTTAATGAAATTGCATCTCTTCCAGATTACCAAGACGAATTTGGTAATGGATTCGATCAGGCATTTGGATGGTTCTTCAGTAACTGGGGGCCAGGTTTTAACAGAAATGGTGTTGCTGGTTGGGGAAATGGAATTGATTCCAGACCCAATGTAGGTTTCGATGAAAATGGAACTTTGGCCCACCCATATTCTACTGCTTCAAGCGCTACGGGAATACCGGCTGCGTTTCCAGAGTTTGCTGGACAGCGTTATGAATGGAGACCGTATGATAGTGTAGAAAACTTTTTCAGAACAGGAGCGGTAACCTCAAACTCAGTAAATTTCAGAGGGTCGTCAGAGGATGGTAAAGTTTCTTACAATGCAAATTTTGGCCATTTAGATGACAAGGGTTTTACTCCTGGAAATAATTTAAAACGTTACACGCTTGGTGTTGGTGGACGTGCTATTCTATCGAACAAATTTACGGTAGCGGGAACTTTAAATTTTTCGAACACCAATTTCAAAACGCCTCCTGTAGCTGCTAGTGTTGGTAACGGTGCTTTCGGTACTGGCTCATCTATTTTTGGTGAACTTTTCTTTACACCACGTAGTGTTGACCTTATTAATCTACCTTTCCAAAATCCAATTGACGGGTCTAGTGTATACTATCGTCAGAACAACAGTATACAACACCCACTTTGGACCGTGAACAACGCTGGGTTCAATCAAAATACAAATAGGGTATTTGGTCAAGCTTCTTTAACCTATAACATCAATGACAATCTTAATCTATTATATCGTTTTGGATTGGATGTTTTCAGTGAAAATAATACCAACTTTCAAAATAAAGGAGGTCGCGGGCAATCGGACGCTGCATTGATCAGTGGTATATATCAAACTTGGAACAATACAAATACCATCCAAAATCATGATATCATTTTAAATGGTGACTATGATCTATCAGAAAAAGTAGGGATGACATTTAACGCGGGAGCCACATCAAGGAGAGAGGTTTTTGATAGAAATGGTGTCGCCAGTAATGGACAACAAGTATTCAATGTTTTGAGGCATGTTAATTTTGCCAATCAAAATGAAATACAATTTTTTCAGGAGCGAAATATTGCCGGTGTTTTTGGACAAGCAGATTTTGATTATGATAGATGGGTATATGTAACTTTGGCCGCAAGAAACGACTGGGTCTCAAATTTGGCCACTGCGAACAGATCTGCATTCTATCCCAGTGCGAGTCTTTCTTTTATTCCTACCACAGCTATACAAGGTATTAAAAGTCAAAATGGCTTAAATTATTTGAAATTTAGAGCAGGTTATGGTACTTCTGCCAACTTCCCAACGGGTTTCCCTACGGTATCGGTTCTAAATATCAATACTCAGTTTTTTCAAGATGAAGGAATAACTACCGTTACCAATTCTGTGGGCAATCGTTTAGGAAATCCTGGATTACAACCAGAATTGCTATCAGAATTTGAGATTGGTATTGAGTCTAGATTATTCAATAATATAGTTACGTTGGACGCTTCTTATTACAGAAGGACAACTACTGATCTCATTGTTGACAGACCTTTGGATCCCTCCACTGGTTTTACGGCCCAACAGACAAACGTTGGTAAAATTGAAGGCGACGGTTTGGAGATAGACTTAGGAATAGACTTAATAAAGGGTGAAGAAGATGGAGCAGTTAATTGGTCAGTAAACGGAAATTTCACAACAAACAACTCCGAAGTTGTAGACCTTGGTCAAGACACCGATCTCATTGTATTTGCAGGTGCCAATGGAAACTTAGGGAACGCTGCGATTGAAGGAGAACAATTAGGTGTAATCGTTGGAAGTAAAATAGCCACAAACGATGCTGGAGAGTTCTTGGTAGATAGTGCCGGGGATTATGTTGAAGAACAAGGACAGTTTGTAATCGGTGACCCGAATCCAGATTGGATACTAAACGTGAACAACAGTTTTTCTTTCAAGAATTTCAACTTTTCTTTCCTATTAAATTATACTCAAGGAGGAGATATTTATTCCAGAACCGTATCTACTTTGTTAGGTAGAGGTTTAACTACGGATACCGTTGATCGTATCAATACTTTTATCCTTCCAGGAGTTCAGGAATCGGACGGAAGTACAAATACAAAACAAATAAACAATTCTACTTTTTATTTTAACAATGTATTGTTCGGTCCAGACGAGTTAGGAGTATATGACGGTACTGTGATTCGTTTACAGGAAGTGTCATTAGGGTATTCATTGCCTTCTAAATTCTTGGACAGAACCCCATTTGGATCACTTTCATTCACACTTTCTGGTCAAAACCTATATTTCAAGGCCTTGAACGTACCGGAAGGAACGAATTTTGATCCTAACCAAGCAGGACTTGGAGTTGGTAACGGTAGAGGATTTGATTATTTATCAGGTCCTAGCGGTAGAAGATATGGGTTTAGTATTAAAGCTACCTTTTAATAGAAACAACGGTTAAATAAAAAATATAACAATGAAAAACATACATAAATATTTAGGTTTGGTTTTGTTAGCGGGAGTAGTTTTCATGAACTCTTGTGAGACAATAGAATTAGACCTTACGGAAAATCCAAATGAACTTAGACCTGATCAGTCAAGTCCAGATTTATTCTTGAACTCCATACAGGTAGATTTTGCAACATTTACCGAACTTATGAGCTGGAATGGGGGCGATTTAGTTAGAATAAGCTATATGAATGGCCGTAACTACCAAAACATTGCCAATTATGCTCCTTCCCTACTAAATCTAGAATGGAACATTGCATATCAAGGTGATAATGGTGAAGTACTGGCCAGTGGTTTGGAAGTAAACGGAATTTTAGCGGATATCAGGGCAATGGCTCCCGAGGCAGAACAAGCTGAATTATACCATCATACTGCTATAGGCCAATTTATTGAAGCCTATACAATGGTGACTTTGGTAGATTTCTTTGGTGACGTGCCTTATTCTGAAGCCATTCAAGGTGATGCGGAAACACCTATTTTAAATCCTAATGTAGATTCCGGAGCAAGTATTTACGATGCTGCCTTGCAATTATTGGATGACGCTATCATTAATTTTGGAAGGGACGTAACCACCGAGCCTGCAAACGATTTTTATTATGATGGTGATTGGGATGATTGGATCAAAGCGTCCAATACACTAAAAATGAAAATTTATTTACAACGAAGGTTGGTAGACCCAGGGGCTATCGATAGTTTTAATGCTATTGTAACTTCCGGTAATTTTATAGACGAAACATCTGAAGATTTACAATTTCAGTGGGGTACAAATTCGGTACAACCGGATGTTCGCCACCCAAGATATGCCGATAACTATACTCCATCAGGAGGGGTTGATTATTTACCTAACTGGTTGATGAATTACATGAGCGAATTAGAAGATCCCAGAATACGCTACTATTTTTATAGACAAGTAAATGCTGTTCCAGGTGAAGAAATTCCGCCTAATGAAGAAACATTAGCTTGTTCGTTGGAACCAGTACCTGCACATTATACAGACGGTGGATTTACATTCTGTACACTGTCCAATGGATACTGGGGTCGTGACCATGGCCAGAACGCTGGTATTCCACCAGATGGTTTTACGAGAACAGTATACGGGGTATATCCTTCAGGGGGGAAATTCGACGATAGTAGTTTTAAAGGTTTATCAGTTGGTTCTGGAGCTGGTGGTGCAGGTATAACACCTATATTATTGGCCTCTTGGGTAGATTTTATGAGAGCCGAAGTAGCTATGTTAACGAGTCCAGCTTCTGCAAAACCTTTCCTACTTGCAGGCATCGGAAAATCAATTGCAAAAGTGAGAAGTTTTGATGGTGTTGATGCAGGTGCCGACCAATCATTTGCTCCGACAGATGGTAACGTTACCGTATTCGTAGATAATATTGATTCAGCTTTTGATGCCGCAGATGATGAAGGTAAATGGAACATTGTTTCCGAACAATATTTTGTTTCTCTTTTCGGTAACGGTATTGACGGCTATAATTACTATAGAAGAACTGGTTTTCCAACTACGTTACAACCAAATTTGGAGCCAGACCCAGGAGCATTTGTTCGCTCTTTGAATTACCCGGGAGATTTTGTTAATAACAATTCCTCGGTAAGTCCCAAAGCGGATCAAACCGTTCAAGTTTTTTGGGATACTAATCCAGCATCTAATTTTCCAGTTGCTAACTAAAATAAATTATAAAATTCATAAAAGTTATGAAAAAATATATAAGTAAAATTGTAGCATTAGGGCTTATTTTAGGCTTTTACTACTCATGCGACACAGACGAAAAAGTGGTAGACCAAATCCTAGCGCAAGTAGGTACAGGAGGTGTCATCAGAACAATCGACGAGGATAATGATTTGGTATTCAATGACGAAACGGACAGCTTTGACCCAGGATCTTCTTATACAATTGTTTTAGAAGAACAGGATGAAGAAGGTGGAGCACTTTTAGAGTCTGTTGAGATATTCGTTAATTTTGACGATAACTCTGACAATGGTGCCGATATGTCTACAACAGAAGTTCTGTTACAGACTTTAGCCGCAAGTGACTTTTCTCCAGGAGATCGCAGCTTACCTCAAGCTACTGTATCGTACACATCGGATGAGCTAATTGCAGCAACGGGAATAGACGAGTCTTTGGTCATAGGTAAAGATAGATTCGAATTTAGATTAGTATTGACACTTACCAATGGGGAAACATACACCAATAGCGATGTAGGCGGACCCGTAAGTGGTGGTTCTTATTTTGCCTCGCCTTTTGAGTATTTTCCAGTAATTGCATGTTCAATAACGGAAAGTCTTGCCGGGGAACACGCTTACGTCGTAACTAATATTATACCAGCTCCTGGCGGAGGTGGGGATTGTATTCTAGATGTTCTAACGGGAACGGTTACTTGGTCGGAGACAGATGACGCTGGAGTTTACACATCCTCTGATATGAGTTTTGGGCAGTTTGAGAATTGTTATGATGGAAGAGGAGCCGCTACAGGAGAAGATATTGAAATCGAGTGGGATTGTACTAATCTTGTACCGGATGGAGAGGTTTATCTAAAAGATGGAATAGTTATACCGGACGATGATGATGAAGATGCAGAAATAACATATAATTACACCATTACCAATGTTACCGGTGCAGCTATGACAATTAATTTTGCCAATTCGTCAGGGGATAGAGGAACCGTTGTACTAACTAGAGAAGGTGGTGCTAATTGGCCCGTTATTTTTACCGCTAATAACGAGTAAATATAAATCTCTTAAAGTTGTTATAAACAAGAACCGCCCGTCCAAATTGGACGGGCGGTTCTTGTTTAAAATCGTAATTCAATATATATTAAGAATGAATAGCTACAGCGTTTCGTAGTAATTAATGATCCGAACTATATCATCGGATTCCTTAATTTTAATATTCTTGTCCGAAATATGCTGCTTAATAGCTGCAACTTTATCCGTATCCTCCTTAAAAAGTCCTATCACCCCTTTCTTTGTAGTTTTTAAATATTGAATCTTGTCATCTCCTTTCTTCATAAAATACAGCTCAGAATCTCCTACAAATCTACTTTTAACATTCATTTGCAAAGAATTGGCGGCTCTTTTTCCTTCTTTAAAGTTTTTTATTTTACGTTCATACAATATTAGATTGTCCGTTTCCCTTAATTTGAATAAATGACCCCGTTGTAATTTACCGCTCTTATCATAATACTTTTTAAAAACAATGGCAGTATTGCCTACCATACAATAAATATCCGCCCTTCTCAAAAGGACAGAAATATCATCATCACTTAGATTTTTCTTTAATTGTATTTCATCATTATAACCATCATATCTAGAAAAAGCATAGCCTTCAAGGTTCCCATCACCACTATATATTGCTGTCTTTTTAAATTCCTCCGACAAATAACGGGACCCAATAATATCCGTTTCTTCAAGCCCTCTTATCGTCTTGCTATTGAGCTGTTGAAATGCGTATTGCAACATGGGTTGCATTCCAAAGGATTCATTGTCGGCATTATAATTTGCCGGCACCTGGGCCGAACTGTACAAGCAACCTATTACAGTCAGGGCAACACTTAAAACATAATTTTTCATAATAATGATTTTGAATTGATTTTGTTTTCTAAAAATAAGAAGAATAGTTTCAAATCTAAATAGTTCCCAGCATCATATTAAAATATATCTTTGCCAAATGGATAAAAAAAACCATCAAGTTTACGGCATAAGAGCTATCATAGAAGCAGTAAACGCTAACGAAGAAGTAGATAAGGTTTTTATCCAGAAAGGACTTAGGGGAGATTTAATAAAAGAATTGGAAAGTCTCCTCAGAAGAAACGATATTACTGTTTCTTACGTACCGCCCGAGAAATTAAACCGGTTGACAAAAAATAATCATCAGGGAGCCGTAGCGAACATTTCCCCTATTTCTTTCCATTCTTTGGAAGAATTAGTCGAAAAGGCAGAAACCAACGAAAAGCCGGCATTGTTTTTATTGTTGGACCAATTATCGGATGTGCGGAATTTTGGAGCTATCATACGTACTGCGGAATGCACCGGGGTCAACGGTATTATTATTCAGAAAAAAGGAGCCGCTCCGGTAACATCGGATACCATTAAGACTTCGGCCGGAGCGGCCTTTAAGGTTCCCATTGCAAAAGTGGACCATTTGAAAGATGCTATTTTTTATTTACAATCCTCAGGAGTGAAAGTGATATCCGCAACTGAAAAAACCAATAATTCAGTTTACGATATTTCCCTAAAGGAATCCATTGCTATTGTGATGGGTTCGGAAGATAGAGGTATCTCCCCTTCCATTCTAAAAACATCTGATGAACTGGCTAAGCTTCCGCTGCTGGGGGAAATTGGCTCATTGAACGTTTCTGTAGCCTGTGCCGTTTTTCTTTATGAAGCGGTACGCCAGCGATTGTAAATAAAAGACGTTTCAATCTTCATTGTTTTTCTTATAATTATAAATTACCTGAATATCATCAGTATCTTCTTTTTCCAAATTTTCTATAAAATTACCATCCTTATCAAAATGTTTTAAAAATGGATCTTCCTCCTCATTAAAATCGGTTTTTTCCCATTCAAACTTTTTGGTTTTTGGGACTTTTGCCTTCAATATTATCGCAAGAAACAACCCTGTTAAAAACCCTCCCAAATGTCCCTCCCAAGAAATACCATCCTTCACGGGAAAAATATACCATAACAGACTACCATAAATGAACACCACTACTAATGATAAAGCGATCAATCTATAATATTTGGTAAAAACACCCTTAAAAAAAGTGAAACTGGCCAGTACGTATATTAAACCACTTGCCCCAATATGATAGGATGACCTCCCAATCCCCCAAGTAATCAATCCAGAAAACAACACACCAAACAGAACTACCTTCCAGGCTATGCTCCTATAAAAATAAAATAAGGCCGCAAGAAGCACTGCTACGGGAATGGTATTGTTATACAGATGCTTTAAGGAGCCATGGATGAACGGACCAAAAAAAACGCCCCTCAACCCCGACAATGTTCTTGGATATATTCCAAACTTGTTGAAGTTTGTTCCTACCGATAATTCTGCCCAGTAAACGCTCCATATGAGCAAGACAAAGACAAGAGGTACCAATAAAACGGCATTGGAAAACTTAAAATGCTGATTATCCGACATAGGCCTAAAATTAAATGAAATACATCAAAATGCTCACCATAATACGAAAATCGGGCAAAATGTCATTTAATATATTTTGGCAACACGATTGTTCTTTCATAATTGAGTTTGAACCAAGTTTATTTTACTTTTACCATATGAACGAACCTTTGGCCGAACGGGTACGCCCTAAAACACTGGAAGACTATATAAGCCAACACCATTTAGTAGGGTCAAAAGGCTCTTTGACACACCAAATTAAAAAAGGAATAATTCCTTCCTTAATCCTTTGGGGACCTCCTGGAACGGGAAAAACCACGCTTGCCAACATTATTGCCGAAGAGAGCAAACGCCCCTTTTATGTACTTAGTGCCATCAACAGCGGTGTAAAGGACATTAGGGAAGTCATTGATAAGGCGAAGCAATCAGGTGGTCTGTTTACATCAAAAAATCCTATCCTGTTTATTGATGAAATACATAGATTTAGCAAATCACAACAAGATTCGTTATTGGGTGCAGTGGAAAAAGGATGGGTTACTTTGATAGGCGCTACAACGGAAAACCCAAGTTTTGAAGTAATTCCCGCACTTTTATCAAGATGTCAGGTGTACATTTTAAATGCCTTTGACAAGTCCGATTTAGAAGCACTTTTAAAACGTGCTATTTCCAAAGATAAATGGCTTCAATCTAAAAAAATTGTTCTTAAAGAAACCGAAGCACTATTGAGATTATCTGGCGGCGATGGCAGAAAATTGTTGAATATTTTTGAACTCGTCATCAATTCCGAAGCTTCTGATGCAGTTATTATCACCGATCAGCTTGTTCTGGATAAAGTACAGAAGAATACCGTGTTGTATGATAAAACGGGGGAACAACATTATGATATTGTCTCGGCATTTATCAAGTCCATTCGAGGGAGTGACCCAAATGCCGCAGTGTATTGGTTGGCCAGAATGATCGAAGGTGGAGAGGATGTAAAGTTTATCGCCAGAAGAATGCTTATTGCAGCATCAGAAGATATCGGTTTAGCCAATCCAACGGCTCTTGTCATTGCCAATAGCACTTTTCAATCGGTTTCTACCATTGGTTATCCCGAAGCCAGAATCATATTGAGCCAATGCGCTATTTATTTGGCTACTTCTCCAAAAAGCAATGCCAGCTATATGGCCATTGGCAAGGCACAACAAAAAGTAAAGGAAACGGGAGATTTATCCGTACCGCTCCCCTTAAGAAACGCTCTCACTAAACTTATGAAGGATTTGGGGTATGGCAAAGATTATCAATATGCCCATGATTTTACGAATAATTTTGTGGCATCCGAGTATCTTCCGGAGGAACTGTCCGGAACTTCATTTTACGTTCCAGGAAACAATCAAAGGGAAAATGCCCTTAAAACGTTTTTGAAAAACAGATGGAAAGAGAAATATGATTTTTAGAACTTGATGTTCAACTCTTCTTGTATCAATTTATCCTCCTTGTAATACTCATACACCCATTTTCCTTCTTTTTGGAACACCACACCCGTCGCGTTATCCGTTTGGGCCATATAAATATTATCCATAGAGCTTTTTAATAGTTTCATCCTGATTTTGGGAGAACTGTCCACTAATTGAAAACCATTGGCACGTTTTTGGGCATACCAAATATCGTTAGAATCCGGCTTCACAATCTTCAACTTTTTCACTGGGTCATCATCTGCTTTTTTAATATCCGAAGCCACAGGAGTGTTATCCTTATAATATTGTTCAGTTTCCGTAGCCCTTTGTTCTACGACCGGATTCGTATTTTTAGGAGTTTTCACAACAGCTTCTTCACTTTCACTTTCTTTCATTTTATTCTGTGCCATGGTATCCTCCGCTTTTTGTTGTACAGCTTCAGGTGCCTTTTCCTCTAACTTTTTAACATCGTTCTTAAAATTAAGGGTGATGGTTTCCCCTTCTTTTTCTTTGGCTTCATACTTATAATCTATATTATCAAACGAAGCCATTGCTTCATTTATGGCTTCCGAATAGGAGCCTCTATACTCCTTGATCCTACTTTTGCCCTCACGTGTCGTAAAAACTACGTCTCCCCTGCAATCCATTAATTTAATGGCCGTCTTAGTAGAGAACATACCGGATCTATTATCCAAGGATGCCACTAGCCCAAGGCATCTATTTTGAATTAACTCGTCTGGCAATTCATCATCATATATGGGAGAAAATCCTTTTTGGTCAAAAAGAAATTTTACCAAGGTGCTTGTGCCATGTTCATTATCTTTTTTGAAACCCTCCAAACGTTTCGGTACGATAATATACTTATAATCGTTCAGATCAACCTGTCCCATGCCCATATAACCGAACAATACAAAAACGGATAAAACTATAGTTTTCAAAATCATCTATTTTTAATGTTATCGTATAGAAATGAAAAAACTATGCCAAAAATCAAAGAGAAGTAGTGGATAACATATCATTTCTTGCCCCAAGATATGATATTTAATCCTAATTGGAAAGATCCATAATTACTAGCTGCTATGTTGCGATAGGACAAGAGATTATCGGCCATAAAATAAATATTCAACGGTCCCGCCTGCAAATTTAAACCAAGTCCTAAATTAGTGTAACTGAACCTGTCTGCCGTATAAGTTCCCTTTATTGCCATAAAGTTTCCAAACCTTCTTAAGTATGAAGCGGTCAATGCAATTTGAGGGCCCCTAGGACGATTGATCATGTACAACTGGGCCGCTACAGTGTTCCTGTAACGCAAATCCCTCCCACTACTTCTAGAGGCAGTAATGGTACAATCACAATTTTCCATGGAATTCCCTATGGGTTTTCCAAAATCATGCCTTATGGAACCGTACAACTTTGTGGGTCTAAAAGAAATATATCCTTTATTGGAAGTTCCAAAGGGAATCAATTCTTCTACTTCATCAACCAGGTCTTGCCAAAAATCCCTGTTTAGATTGGCGAAGTCTTCAAGAACATTTATCTCAATACCTTCTACGGTTGCACTACCATTAAGGTCATATGTATAAACATCCCCGCTGTGGTATATAAAGCCTAAGTCCAATAGACTACCGGTCAGAACGGTTCTTTCACTTAAATGATATGAAAACCCAAAATCCAGACCCAAACCTAAATCTCCTCCAAAAAGTGCTCTCTTAAGCAAGGCACTGGAAATATTACCTTCTCTTTCCGCATCTCTGACCTCACCAAAACCAGAACTCCTCAACCTTAAATTAGCGTCCAGAGTTGTAGCCAAAATATTATTTTGTCCTTCTGTATTGACCAAGTAGCCCCTGTTCTTCGTTGAACTGTAATCCAAAATTCCAGAGTATATTTTTGCCCTGGCACCAAGCGTTAATCCTCTTTTAATTTTCTTGTTGACACCAAAATGGAATACGTTGACCAAAGAACCTCTCCATTTTAAATCGCTTAAGTCAAATCTTCTGTCCAATTGACCAGCATTACCATCAAAAAGCAAGAAAGCATAATCTTTTGGCCAATAATTAATATTATCAGCTTCTAGATACGCTCCAAAAGAATAGAAAACATCGGGATCATTACTACGAAAACCTCCGCTGAACAGTTCTTCCTGTACATTAAAACTCAACTCGTCCCGTTCAGTAAGCCTTCCCAACAATCTATCCCTTACTTTGTCATTAAAGTCTAGGCCATCATTCGCAAAAACATCGCTCAATACCGCCCTATTGGAACCCGCATAACCAGAAAGCCCTGAAATAGTAGGCACTCCAGCATACCACTTAAAATCCGCTTCTACTCCCGGATTGACCATAAGAGATTGTGGGATTTCCAAAAAATCATAAAGGATTTGTTTGTTCTGTGCGTGCGCAAAACCAACTCCAAAGAGCATGCTTATGATAAACCCAAATGCTATTCTCATTTTATCCGGAGTGTAAAGGCACCGCTTGACCGTAATATTAACGAAGGGTCCGGAAAATCGGAAGTGCTGGTATTATCACCTAAATTTCTTGCGCCAAGTCTTATATCACTGGTATTTCTTAAGATTTCCAAACTTTTTCCCGCATTCCCATAAGCTACAACTCTTTGTAGCGTTGCAGTGGGTGCGGGGTCTAAGCGAAAAAATTCAGTATCCAATACCGTACCATCAATATCTAAAAATTCTATAGAAATCTCAACTTCTTTGCTAGTAGTGTTTTGCAATTCATAAGTGATGGCACCTTCTAATACGCGGTCTGCAAAAAAGGCTTCTTCAAATGCATCAAAATTAAATTCTTGTGTAAAAAAATTAATTCCATTGATACGGTTTATGATACTTTCTTGGGTTTTGATGAAGAAAATACTGGTCTCAAGAGTAGGTCTTACCTCTAAATCTTCATACTGGTCAAAATTCAATTCTTCAGAACAGGAAAAAGTGAATCCAGCCAATAAAAAAAAAGAAAGTACTTTTAAAACACTCCGTATGTAAATAGATTTTAACATTACAAAAACACTTAACACCTTACTTACAATAACTCTATAAATAGGTTTTTATTTCCCCAAGTTGTTTAATGATCGGGCAATGATTATGCGGTTCCTCTCCATGTGCCAAAAAATGTAATGCGTGCATGCCAAAAGATTGTGCACCAAGGATATCCGCCTCTAAACTGTCTCCTATCATCAAAGCCTTTTCCGGGTCAACGTTTGCCTTGTTCAATGCCAATTCAAAGATTATGGGATTCGGTTTTTTTACCCCGGCCATTTCCGAGTCAACAACATGCTCAAAAAAAGAGTGGATACCGGAATTCCTGAGTTTCTTTTCTTGGATCTCCTGAAACCCGTTCGTGATGATATGCAGCCTATAATTGGGCTTTAGATATTCCAAAATTTCCTTTGCGTTCGGAAAAAGATGGCTATACGAAGATAAATGAGCGATGTACGCTTCGGAAAGACTGTTGATGGTATCATCCGAAATCTTGAACTTCAATCTATCAAAAACGGTCTTTAAGCGTTGATACCTTAACTCCGATTTAGTGATACGCTCTTCCCTGTATAGTTTCCAAAACTCTAGATTGGCAGGCACATATACCTCCAAGAAATCGGTTAAATCAACAGCTACCTTATGTGTTGCCAGTATTTTTTCAAAAGTTAATGCCGAATTTTTCTCAAAGTCCCATAAGGTGTGGTCCAAATCGAAAAAAATATCACTTACACGATTTTTAAACATTATAATTCTTTAGCATAGTTTCGTAGATATCCAACCAATTGAGTTTGCTGTCTTCTCCTAGCAATTCATTGGAAAATATAGTTTTAAAAGAGCCTTGTACTTTTTTGATTTCATGGTAAATAGCATCAAACTGTATCTTTACCTGATCTGTATTTTTCATTTTTAACAATGCATAATCATGTATGGCAAAAGGATGTATTTTTATGGGTTGTTGTACTTCTAACGGGATATCATACAAATAAAAAGGAGTACAGGTACCGGCCCTAAAACCTATTTCTTGGGTGTATCCCATGGTGTAATCGTTCGAAAATTCCGTAGCCAATAGATTTCGGTACGTATCCGGTACATCCACACGGTTAAACCTCATCTTACAGGTACTTATGGATCTGTTGATTACATTCTCCAAATTGGACTTTTCAATTTTCAAGACCTCAATGTCGTCAAAAGAACTGTATGAAGCTGCCAAAGCCACCGTACTGTAATCAGCGATGTATTTGATCAAAGATTGAAATTTATTGTTGTTGGTGGCTATGTTTTTATCATAGCGCGAATACTCCGCAAATTGAAAGAAAAAAGTGCTTTTTATTTGATACTTTTTGTGCCATTCAACCAACTGGGCAAAATTGTCGTAAGGGTCTTTCTTGATTTTCAACCAGACACTCACTCGCTCATAGACTTTTCTAAAACGTAAAGTAAACAAGTCCAAGAACAAACCGGACATTCCTCTGAATACGCCTCTATACGCATAGGAATGGGAAGTGGTCACATCTATGACGGACTCATACTTGTATATTCTCTGTTTGTGCTCCAAATCGGGAAAACGTTCCTTTAATACGGCCAAGAATTTAAACGCCCAAATATCTACTACCGGGCGTTGTAAAAACTTATTTTGATAAGCGATGCTGTCCTTTGGCGAAAATCTACCATGGATATCCTTGACATGGGGCAGATATTCTTCATATCTGCTCAGCAGGAAAAAACTGGCCGAAAAAATATCAAACGGAATGGTACTCCGCTCTCCAGAAGGAAAAAAGCAAGGAACGCCCTCCCAATTCATTACATTAATATCAATGTCATTGATGCCCTGTTCAAACAAAAGGTCGTGACTCCGTATAAAAAATTCGTTTTGTAGAGGTTGTTTGGTAAACGTTATTTTAACCTCGGAATGCTTTATAAATTCCTCAACTTTAGTCGTGAAACCAACTTCAATACCCAAAATTCGGGTAAAGATATGCTTCATGATATAGCTAAAACGCGGTGTTATTTTATGTGTGTAGACTAATAGCATTTAAAGCATTTGGTCATCGGCAAAACTAAAATAATTTTGCTGTGTTATAATAAGATGGTCCAGAACTTTAATGTCCAATGCTTCTCCGGCTTTTTTTATTTTTTGGGTAATCTGTTGGTCAGCTTGGCTCGGTTTTAATGTGCCGGAAGGATGATTGTGCGCCAATATCAGACCTACGGCTTTCAGTTCCAAAGCCTGTCTCATAATCAAACGTACATCTACCAAGGTACCGGTCATACCGCCTTTGCTCAATTGGGATTTTTGCAATACTTTATTGGCATTGTTCAAAAAAAGAATCCAAAATTCCTCATGTTCTAAATCGCCCATGACCGGCAACAACAACTCAAAGGCATCTTTACTACTTCCTATTTTCTCTATCTTGACCTCACCCTCTCCCCGCCTTCGTCTACCGACTTCTAGAGCGGCCGCTATGCTCACTGCTTTTGCTTCCCCTATTCCCTTAAACTGCATGAACTGTTTTATGGAAAGTCTTCCCAACTCATTAAGATTATTATCTACGGAGGCCAATATTCTCTTGGAAAGCTGTACGGCACTTTCGGATCTACTGCCCGAACCGATCAATATCGCGATGAGCTCAGCATCCGATAGAACTGACCTTCCTTTCTGCACTAATTTTTCACGAGGCTTATCATCGTCCGACCAGTGTTTTATAGATAACGAAACCGAATCATCTTGCATGGAGTAAAGATACTTAAATGGTTATTCTATTATCTTAAACATAAAGCTTTTATCAATTATGTAAAATTGTTTTTAGACTTTTAGCATTTGAAAAGTAAGCAGAAAATCAGATTAGAATTATAAGCTCGTTGAAAATATATTATTTAACCGCTTTTTTAAAATTTAAAAACTTGAATACCGAATCAGCTTAGGTAGAATGAATGGATTTAAGTATATAAGCCTAAATAAATTCATGCTAATCTGAGGGCATTCTAATCTTGGGATATCACAATGTCCTCTAAAATTATAAGGTTTTCCTAAGTCTGACTTCAAATTACTTTTTATACTTTGCAATAAACAAAAACCAACTAAAAAACCAAAAAAATGAAAAAAAGTTTCCTGATTTTAATTTTGCTTTTAACAACTTTCAATTCTTGTGAAAACGAGGAAATCCTTTCCAATGAACCAAACCAAAGTGTAGAACGGGAAAGCACAGATATTCCTGAATTGATTTTCAGAAAACAAAGTT
The DNA here is from genome assembly GCF_047345745.1 of Maribacter algae. NCBI lineage: Bacteria > Pseudomonadati > Bacteroidota > Flavobacteriia > Flavobacteriales > Flavobacteriaceae > Maribacter > Maribacter algae. Next base: position 1,027,122 of record NZ_JBLFES010000001.1, on the reverse strand, counting down.
CTAAACTCGATGCAATTATAAAAAAGACAATTAACGAGCAGAAACTATCTCAAAAGGGAAAATCAATTTTAAGTAATGTGGATTTCGAGTCTGCAATTAAACGGTATGATGTTGAATCGGGAATATCTTTCTACACGTTTCCCTTTAATGAACAAAGTTCTACGCTTCGCCAATTTGTAATAAAGGAGAATCATTTAGGAGAGATTTTAGGAAGTGTCGTTGAACTGGAACCTGATGGGGAATTTAATAAGGAAAGTCCAATGGAAGATTTTATCGGTTGGTTTAGAATGTTATCGCTTGACGGTGACATAGTAGTTGAAGAGAGGATGGGTGCCGAACAGTCCAACAAAACATCAAAAACAATGGCTACGGGCGCAAGAAGTATATGCTCTTCTTCCATTACGGATTGGTACAATTGTAGAGGTGCCGTCATATCTGCAAGTACGTGTGATTACTCACATAGTTCGATAAGTACAACATGTTCTTCTTCAGGGGGTTCGTGGAGCGGAGGTCTGAACGGTAGCCAAGATGATGAGTTTTATCTCCATACCTCAACTTTTGGAAATACGGGAAGTGCCGTTTCTGGAGGGTACTATCCAAAAGATATAGTTGAAGAGAAACCTCCAAGCTGCGAAAGTTTTAAATTCAAAAAAGTTGGTAATAATCAATTTTCATATGTAAAAGGAATCAGATTTTTAGTAATAGATAAAAATGGACAGAAGCACTATTTAAGGTATGATATGCCCATGGAGTTCTCTGTTCCATACGAGGATAGATTCGGTGTTATATATGAGGGAGGAGCTGTAGCTGAGTCGAGTGCTAGAGCACTTAAAGAAGCCATGGATAATACAAAAGATTATATACTTGATACTGCTTATTATGTTGGCGAGTATCGAGCCAAACGATACTTTGAAGACGAGTTGAAACGTTTATATCCAATATACATACCTGGTGGCCGTGTTCAACCGAGACCAAGTAGCCAGCATGTCTCAACGGTTACTGATTACAAGGCAGAATGGTTTGGAACTGGAAATTGTGATGACTAATCATTAAATCTGTGAAAGGAGAATTCATTGACATAGCTTATAGTTACTATCCGAAAGGAATAAATTTTTTTACTGAAAAAAGAGAAATAAATGATAAATATATTAATTCCAGAGAGTACAAGAAACTAGAACGAGAAAGAAAAAATTATTTTGGTTATGATGAAAAATTCGGCTTTAAGATAATAGAAAGTCTTAAAAAAAATAATATAAATGTTGAGCTTAGAGACTCTTCGAGAATATTGTCAGGTGATAGAGCTTTTTTAATTCAACATAGTGGTTTTTTTTATGAAAAAGAATTAAAATATTATCCTTTATGCTATGTTTTCAGTGGAATTATACCCTATTTCTACAGTTATTTTGTGGACATAGATATTAGTTTTGAAGAATCAGTTTTCAATGAGGGGACTTACAAATGGAAAAAAATAAATGGAATTCTTTCAAATCTAGAGGATAAACCAAATTTTTATAGTCTTGAAAACGCCATATCAAGCGTGATTTCAAAAGAATTGGGTTTAAAAAAATTTCCTAAATCCATTATTAATAATATCATCCCAGATATTGGAAACAATAATATAGAGTATGGGAGTTTTACTTATTTTAACGCTTTCTTTTTAGACGATTTTTTCTGTGTTCCTTAAATATAAGATAAATGGATATTGATATATGCATCTACGACACTTACATTAGACTAGCCATGTGGCAAGCTGTAGTGCTTTCTGTTTTTTTGTTATTCTTTCTTTATGGTTTAATAACATTTTTGAAAATGCTTTGGATTAAAATAAGAAGTTTGATTCGGTAGAAGCGAGGTGAATTTACTTTTTTTAATAGCCAAAACTTCAAATCATGAAATCTAAACAAAAAACAACACTTTTTTCATCTTAGCTCTTAACTCAAATTTTGGAGAAAAAATTATGCTGAGCTGTTGTAAAAACAGCAAAGTAATAAATTTCATTGAGTTGATGATTCTTTATATTTACGGTAATTTTCTATTCTTGAATATTATCAAAATATTTAAAATCAAATAAACCCATAAAGTAACCTGAGGTATTCAATGAAATTGATGAATTACTAAATTTATATTCAAAATGCAGAGTCTTAGCCTTCCAGAACCTGTAAGTATTGCAATGAGCTCAACATCCGATAGAACTGACCTTCCTTTCTGCACTAATTTTTCACGAGGCTTATCATCGTCCGACCAGTGTTTTATAGACAATGAGGTAGTATTATCTTGCATTGGCTAAAGATAATGAACTAATATTTTGATGCAGCTTTCAGTTGGAATTTTAAGGTTGCTCCTCTTCCGAGTTTATTTCTCTTTGTTCTATCCTATTTTTGGTATCATTAATAGTCCTGTCCTCTTCGAGGATTACGTTAGAAATGCCTAGCATGAAACCAATTAGAACTACAGAGCATAACTTCCTGATACTATTAAAAATTGAAAAACAACCCTTTATTGCCATACAAGTCAACTTTCAATCTATGTTCCAAAAATTACTTTACTGACAAATAAGCAGTTAGCACCGAGATTCCAAATTCATAGAAGCGACTTCACCTCTTCCAAGTCCAACCCACCATAATTCCCTGAACTCATTAACAGAAGTGCGGTGTTGTCATATCGCTGTTTCAAAATAAAGGAATGAAAAGATGCGGCATCCGTAAAAATCTTCAAATCCGTTCTTTGGAAAGCTGTAGCAATTTGTTCCGGCGTAACGGCTTCCAATTTCTTGATAGCTACGGATTCCGGCAGGTAAAAAATGACCGCTTCATCGGCAGCATCCAAGGCACCTTTGTATTCTTTCAGAAATTCGGGATTAAAACTACTATAGGTATGGAGTTCCAAACAAGCGATTAGTTTTCTATCCGGAAATTGTTCCTTTACCGCTTTGGTCGTAGCGGCCACTTTACTCGGAGAATGGGCAAAATCCTTGTAAAGTACTGCAGTTTTGCTTTCCGCTATTTTTTCAAGACGTTTGGAAGCTCCCTTGAACGTGGAGATGGCTTCATAAAAATCGGCCTCGTCCACTCCCATATTTTGACAAATCCACTTTGCGCCCGCCAAATTATTCAAGTTATGTTCTCCAAACACCTCTATAGGCATTGGGCCTTCAGGAGTTTCCAATAGCGTTTCTCCATTCTCCACGGTATACTCCGGCGTATGGTAAGGAAGTTTTCGGATGGTATTTTCGGACGATTCCACAACCTTTTTTACTTCTATATCCGCTTCATTATAGGTAATGCTCCCTCCACTCACGATACTATCCACAAAAATTTGGAACTGTTCCACATAATTCTCAAACGTAGGGAATACGTTAATATGGTCCCAAGCAATGCCACTCAATAAGGCAATATTTGGTTTGTATAAATGAAATTTTGGTCTTCTATCAATGGGGCTGGAGAGGTATTCATCGCCTTCCAACACTATAAAATCATTTTCCTCGGTTAAATGTACCATCCTATCAAAACCTTCCAATTGCGCACCGACCATATAATCCACTTCTCTGTCATGATAATCCAACACATGCAAAATCATGGAAGTAATGGTAGTTTTGCCATGGCTCCCGCCAATAACCACCCTAGTTTTACCTTTTGATTGCTCGTACAAAAACTCCGGATAGGAATAAATGGTCAAGCCTAATTCTTGAGCTTTCAGCAACTCTGGATTATCAGCCTTCGCGTGCATTCCCAATACTATGGCATCTAAGCCTTCATGTATTTTTTCTGGAAACCACCCAAAGCTTTCTGGCAATAGGTCTTTGGCTTTCAATCTGGATATAGAGGGTTCAAAAATAATGTCATCACTCCCTGTAATAGTATAGCCTTTATGTTCCAGTGCCAGTGCCAAGTTGTGCATAGCGCTACCGCCTATGGCAATAAAATGTATATTCATTTAAAAAAATTAAGTTTCAAAGATAGGGATAGCGAATAGCATCACAAACCTCTTTTATGATTGCAGGGTTTATAGTATCTTACCAAAAAAAACAATGCGCTTGAATTTATCAGATATCACATCCAAGGAAATTATGCCCGGTTACCACGGTAAATTGATTCATTCCGATAATATGACCTGGGTTTTTTGGGATGTTGAGGACCAGGCCGTTGTCCCTGAGCATTCCCATATGCACGAACAGATCATGCATGTAGTGGAGGGAACTTTTGAATTTACATTGGACGGTGAGACCAATATCTATCATCCTGGCGATGTTGTCATCATAGGCTCCAACAAAAAACATAGTGGCAAAGCACTGACTCCATGCAAATTAATGGATATTTTTAGTCCGGCCAGGGAGGAATACAAATAATAAACTAGTCCAAGAAGTCGATTCTCATTTTTAATATCCAACGAGCTACTCTTCTTAAATTCGATTTCAGGATTATTATTTCTAATGTAACGTTGCGCTTTTTTTTTGAAACAGAAATCCCGCCAATCTTGATGAATTGATCAAGTAATACTTTCCCTTATCCAAAATAGGGCTTCCCTAATTCCTTCTTGTTATTGGTATAGCTTTTGTAAACTTTTGTTGCGTAAATTTATTACAATGAAAAAATTGATAGCTACACTCACCATCGTCCTATTTTCACAAATAGTGCCGGCCCAAGAATTGCCCAAATCGTATGAAGCACTTTGGGCAAGGGTCTATAAACTGGAAACCGAAGCCTTGACGAAATCCGCTTTGGAAACTGTAAAAGAAATCTACGCCAAGGCCAAAAAGGAAGATAATGCCGCGCAGGTCATCAAATCGCTTTTATTTACTTCTAAATATGTCCTCACCTTAGAAGAGGACGCACAATTAAAAGTTATCACCGATTTTAAAAGCGAAATTGAGAAAGCAGAAGCCCCGGCAAGAAACGTTCTGGAAAGTTACTTGGCCAATTTGTATTGGCAGTATTTTCAAAAGAATAGGTATAAATTCTACAATAGAACAAACACTTCAGAGAAAGTAGATGAAACCGATTTTAGAACTTGGGACTTAACTACCTTATTTCAAGAAATTGCTATCCATTTTGAAAATTCATTACAAAATGCAGAGGTCCTCCAAAAGATTAAAATAGCAGAATTTGAGGACATTATCTACCAGCAAGAAGGCTCTGAAACATTTAGACCAACTTTGTTCGATCTATTGGCCCATAATGCCTTGACCTTTTATAAGACAAGCGAAAATAGCATTACCCGACCTGCGGATAAGTTCGAAATTAACAATCCCGAATGGTTATGCGATGCTTATACTTTCGCGCAATTGAAGATTACCGATAACGATAGTACTTCGCTACAGCTAAGAGCATTAAAATTATACCAGCGCTTGGTCGCTTTTCACTTTGAAAATCCAAAATTGGACGCTTTGGTCGATGTTGATATAGAACGACTCTCCTTTATTTACAACAATGCCGTGTTTGACGAAAAAGACCGGTATTATGAAGAAGTTTTACAGAACACCGTAGAAAGTTTAAAACACGATGAAGTTTCCGCACTGTACCGTTATGAATTGGCATCGCTCTATCAACGCCAAGGAAATACCTATACTCCAAAAACCAATGAAACACATCGTTGGAAACTCAAAGATGCTTTGGCAATTTGCGAACAGGTCGAAGCGCAATTTCCCAATAGTAGGGGAGCAAAAAAATGTGCTGTTTTAAAGTTGCAAATACTTTCAAAAAATCTTCAGCTTACCAGTGAAAGCTATATTCCGGTCAATAAGGTCTCACGCATATTAGTGAATTATAAGAATCATGAAAGCCTTGATTTAAAGGCTTATGAAATTTCCAGAAAAGAGTTGGAACAGCTGAACGATTTGTATCCACCTTCCAAACAATATGCGTTTATCAAAAAATTAAAAGCGAAAAAGAGCTGGTCGGTCACGCTAAAGAACGAAAAAGATTATCAATCCCATAGTATTGAAATACAGCTGCCGGCGTTGCCCAATGGGCAGTTCCTCATTCTTGCAACGCCCAACGGCATCGAAAAAAATGAGGAAAATCCTGTTTTTGCCTTCAGCAAGGTTCAAGTAACCAATTTAGTGGTTCACGAACATAGTACCCCACAGGAGAAAATATTTCAAGTAATCGACAGAAATAACGGTGCTCCAAAAAAGGATGCTAAAATCACTCTATTTTACAGACGAAATTACAAAGGTCCATTTTTAAAAAAGTATGTCACCACGGATAATAAGGGGCTGGCTGCCATTCCGCTGGGCAAATCAAATTTATCAATAGCATATGTAAAAGTGGAACATGAGGGTGAAAAGGCCTATTTCGGGGGAACCTACATCAATAAAAAACAGAAAGAACAAAAGGAAAGAATTACCTATCAGACCTTTTTGTTCAAGGACAGAAGTATTTACAGGCCTGGGCAACCCCTATATTTTAAAGGAATCCTTATTGAGAGGGATGGCGATGCTTCAAAACTTGTTGCCGAGGAAGATGTAACGGTTGGCCTATATAACGTGAATGGCGAAATGGTTACCGAGCTAGACCTAGAAACAAATGAATACGGTTCTTTTTCAGGAGAATTTGTACTACCTAATACAGGCCTTAACGGAGAATATTACCTAGAAGCATACGGATTATCCGGACTGATAAACAATATTTTTTATTTTTCGGTGGAAGAATACAAAAGACCAAAATTTGAGACAACTTTTAATCCGGTAACTGGGACTTTCAAAGTAAATGACAGCATTACGGTCAAGGGCAATGCAAAAGCATATGCCGGAAGTACCATTTCAGATGCGAAAGTAAGCTATAGGGTACAGCGCAATGTGAGCTACCCACAGTGGTACTACTGGAGAAGATCATATTTCTATCAGGAACCACAAGAAATAAGCCATGGGGAGGCAGTTACGGATGCTGAAGGGAACTATGAAATTACTTTTAAAGCCATCCCGGATTTAAGTTCAAAAAAGGAAAACCTCCCTATTTTCAGCTATACCGTTACCGCAGATGTTACGGATATCAATGGGGAAACCCGCAGTACCGCCACCAACGTAAATGTGGGCTATCATGCAATGACCGCTACCATCGGCGTAGCCAGCAAACTTGATAAGAATCTTAAAAATCAAAAAATAAGTGTCTATGCCCAAAATTTGAATGGACAAAGTGTTCCTGCCACAGGAAATATAAAAATGTACAAGCTTAAAGCTCCGGATGCCGTTCTGCGGCCAAGACCGTGGGCGGCTCCCGATTATAAAAATTGGAATACCCCAGAATTTAGAAAATTATATCCGCACGATGCATATGAAGACGAACATAATGCCACTACTTGGGAAAAAGGACAGCTTGTTTGGGAAAGCACTTTTGACACTGAAAAGAACAGTGAACTTCTGTTGAAGAATATCAAAAAATGGACTTCAGGGAAATATGTCCTCGAATTGGAAAGTAAGGATAAATTTGGCCAAAAAGTAAAGGCCAAAGCACAGACCATGCTTTTTAATGAAAAAGAAAAAAAATTGGCGGACAACCAATTGTTCAATGTCCAAACTGATAACGACAGTTATAAAATAGGAGATATTGCGGAAATCTCTTTTTACTCCAGTGCCGAAAATGTAACCATTACGTATTGGGTTGAAAAAGATAAAAAAATCAACAGGACCGGAATCATAAAAATCAAAAACGGATGTGAATCCGTTCAAGTGCCCGTATTGGAAACCGATGAAGGTGGCTTTGTCGTGAATTATAGCTTTTCGGTTTACAATTCATATCAATCGGGAAGTGTCTATATCGCTGTCCCATATCCGACCACTAACCTCACCATAGAAACAAATACGTTCAGGGATAAAATACAGCCCGGAACGGATGAGACTTGGAGCTTTACGGTAAAAGGTCCGAAAGGTGAAAAGGTTTCCGCTGAACTATTGGCAAGTATGTATGACGCCTCTTTGGACGAGTTCAGAAGTCATTCCTGGTATTTCAATCCAATCCAAAGGCCTTATTATTATTCCGTTTCAAGTGCAAATGCAAACCTAAGTTTTGGCATACAGGCCTTTAGAAATTACAACCCGACCGTTTCTTATCCTTCTATACCTACCATTGGTTATGACCAATTAGAATGGTTTGGTCTAAGCCTGAACAATTCCTACTATGCTCAACGCAATTATTTGAACAGGTATCGAAATAAATTAAAGAACGTTTATACCTACAATGCAGCCGTTGGAAAAGGAGTTATAGAAGGTATCGTGTATGATAGTTTTGGGAAACCTTTGCCCGGAGCAAACATCTTAATCTTAGGAAGTAAAGAAGGTACACAGACCGATTTTGATGGGAAGTTCAAAATTACAGTTCATCAGGAGGACGAACTTATCTTTTCATACATAGGATATCAATCTTTTCGTAAAAAGGTCGATGAAAACAATTTCTTTAAAATATACCTTAGAGAAGATTCTGCTGCGTTAGAGGAAGTGGTAGTTACCGGTTACGGGGTTCAAAAACGAAAAGCGGCAACCGGGGCGATATCAGCAATAAGAGAGGAATCTATGGAAATGGAAGCGGATGATTTCGCAGGTTCTTTAGAAGGTAAGGCAGCAGGGGTTGAAATAAACGCCGCGCCTACAGCTACGACCTCAGAACAAAAAGATGCTTCTCGCATAGAAAACAAGAAAGCCCCAAATTTTGATAACGTAAAAATCCGTAAAAATCTTCAGGAAACCGCTTTTTTCTTTCCCCACTTACTAACGGACAAAGAAGGTAATGTCAGCTTTAGTTTTACCAGTCCTGAGGCGCTTACCCGTTGGAAAGTTCAATTGATGGCGCACACGAAAGATTTAAAAAGTGGCGCAAAGACCCAATCTACTGTAACACAAAAAGAGCTAATGGTCTTACCTAATTTACCACGTTTTTTACGTGAGGGCGATACTATTACCATAAGCAGTAAAATTGCCAATCTATCCGATAAAAATCTTGAAGGTTATGGTCAATTGGAATTAACAGATGCCTTGACTGGAAAAGTAATCGACGTGGAATTAAACAATACGAACAAAACACAAGAATTTAGTGTTGATGCAAAGGGCAACACTCAACTTTCTTGGGTTATTTCCATACCAAAAGGCACCCAAGCGGTCCAGTATAAAATAGTAGCCAAAGCCAAGGATTTTAGTGACGGCGAGCAAAGTATATTGCCTGTACTGAGCAATCGCATGCTTGTGACGGAAACACTGCCGATGTGGATAAGGAGCAACCAGACCAAAACCTTTGTACTGGAAAAATTGAAGGATAATACCTCCACAACGCTGAGCAATCACAGGTTGACCTTGGAAATAACCTCTAATCCGGCTTGGTATGCGGTACAGGCACTTCCCTATTTGATGGAGTATCCCTACGAATGTAATGAGCAGACATTCTCCAGATATTACGCCAATAGCCTTGCCGCCCACATTGCGAATAGCAATCCTAGAATACGTGAAGTGTTCGACCAATGGCGAAATTCCGATGCCTTGTTGAGCAATCTGGAAAAAAATCAGGAATTAAAATCGATTTTAATTCAAGAAACACCTTGGTTACGGGATGCCCAGTCCGAAACAGAGCAGAAAAAACGCATTGCATTGTTGTTCGATTTAAATAAAATGAAAAACGAACTTGAACTGGCTTTGCGAAAATTACGGAACAATCAGTTAGCATCCGGGGCTTGGCCATGGTTTCAGGGAGGGCGCGAAAACAGATACATCACCCAACACATTATCACAGGTTTGGGGCACTTGCAGAAATTGACCGCTGATCATGACACTGAAGGAAAAGCGGCCTTAAAACAGATGATTAAAAGAGCGGTCGATTATTTGGATGACGAATTTGTTACCGAATATAACCGAATGAAAAAATATACTACAAACATCAACGATGATCATCTGAGCCATATGCAACTGCATTATTTATACATGCGAAGCTTTTTTAAGGACATCAAGACCCCAAAAAAAGTAGATGAGATCAAAGATTACTATTTAGGGCAATCCAAAAAGTATTGGACCAAAAGAAATTTGTATTCAAAAGGCCTTTTAGCACTGATTTTGCATAGAAACGAACAACCTGATACGGCAAATAGGATTATTCGCTCCCTGAGAGAAAACAGTATCGTATCGGATGAAATGGGAATGTATTGGAAGGAGAATACAAATTCTTGGTATTGGTACCAAGCCCCTATCGAGACACAGGCCCTATTAATTGAAGCTTTCTCGGAAATTGATGGAGATATCGCTACCATTGACAATCTCAAAATCTGGTTATTGAAAAATAAACAGACCAATCAATGGAAAACCACTAAAGCAACTACGGATGCCGTGTATGCCTTGCTGTTACAAGGTTCTGATTGGCTTTCCGTGACGGAAGCCGTAGACGTTTTGATAGGCGGAGAAAAGATAGAACCTTCAAAATTGGAAAATGTCAAAATCGAGGCGGGTACCGGATATTACAAAACAGTTTGGAATACGGCTGAAATTGAATCCAACATGGCAGAAATACAACTTTCCAAAAAAGGAAATGGTATTGCATGGGGTGCGTTGTACTGGCAATATTTTGAGGATTTGGATAAAATAACCTCAGCAGAAACACCGCTTCAGTTCAAAAAGAAATTATTCTTGAAGAAGAATACGGACAATGGTGAGCAAATCACAGAAATCGTTCAGGATACGAATCTAAAAATCGGTGATCTTGTGAGAGTAAGGGTCGAATTAAAAGCGGACCGCGCTATGGAATTTGTTCATATGAAAGATATGCGTGCCTCGGGATTTGAACCCGTAAACGTGATTTCACGTTACAAATGGCAAGATGGTCTTGGGTATTACGAAAGCACCAAGGATGCCAGCACCAATTTCTTTTTTGATTATCTACCTAAGGGCGTTTATGTTTTTGAATATGACTTAAGGGTAAACAATGCGGGAGATTTCAGCAATGGCATTACGACCATTCAAAGCATGTATGCACCTGAATTTAGCAGTCATAGTGAAGGGGTGCGGATCTCAGTGCAAAATTGATTGCGTTCCCTCATCTAAAAGTATTGTTGCCTAAGTGCCCATTTCAAAAACGATGGCAAGTACATAGCTTAGTGGTATAACATGTAAACCGCAACAGTATGAAAAATGTATTTACTATTTCCGTCAAAAAACCGTGTTCCGAAAAGTTTCAAGACTTTGATCAAACACCATCGGGCGGATTCTGTACTTCTTGCTCAAAAGAAGTCATCGATTTTACCCAAATGTCCGATTTAGAATTGATTTCTTATTTTAGTAAGAAGAACGGTAAAACTTGTGGACGATTCAAAACGTCACAATTAAAAACGTATAACACTGGTAACGCTACTCCCATGAACACTAATTTTCTATCAAAAAGTTTCGGTATTGCAAGCTTTTCCCTGCTCGCTCTTTGTGCCGTATCCAATACCAATGCCCAAGAAACCGCTAGCCTGGAAAATATAAATCAGATAGAAGTGGCTACGCGCGTTGGCAAAGTAAAGATCCAACAAAACATAAAGGGTTCTTATTTGGTCAAAGGCGTTGTACTGGACGAGGAAAATTTACCGCTGCCAGGGGCTAACGTAGTCTTAAAGGGCAGTAACGTTGGAACAGTAACCGGTATTGATGGAAAATTTGAGTTCCCACAAAAAGTAGAGACGGGAGATGTTCTAGTTATTAGCTATCTAGGATACATTTCCCAAAAATATAAAGTTCCCGAAAGCAAATTGGACACTTTGGACATCACTATAACATTTGAAGCTGCGGATGTAGAATTAATGGGCGCTGTTGAAGTTGATGGCGTCTACAAAACAAAACGAAACCTGTTCCAAAAGATTGGAGATTGGTTTAAGTAATGAGAAAATGCCTGCTTCTTTTCCTTTTTGCATCCATATTTTCATATGCACAACAGGCCGATTTCAGTCATATCGATTTCAAAAAAGCGGACAGCATTGCATTACTCCATAAAGGCCAAAGTTTAAAAAACCTACCGGTACTGACCCATAAACTAACAGCAGATTTAACAACGGATGTTGAAAAATTCAGAGCTATATATACATGGGTCAGTACCAATATAGAAAATGATTATAACGCATATCTACGAACTCGGAAAAACCGAAAAAAAATAACCAAGGATAGGGAAGCCTTTATGCTTTGGAACAATGGTTTTACTCCAAAAGTATTTGAAAAGTTGCTCGATCAGAAAAAAACGGCTTGCACCGGTTATGCCTTTTTAATCAAGGAACTAGCAAATCTGAGCGATATTGATTGCAAAATTATTGATGGCTACGGAAGAACGGCAACATTATTTTTGAATGATAAATCAGTACCGAACCATTCCTGGAATGCCGTTTCATTACATGGTAAATGGTATCTCTGCGATGCTACTTGGTCCACAGGACGTACCATAATAACCGAGGAAGGACCAAAATTTGAATTTGAATACTATGATGGGTATTTTTTGGCAGATCCTGAACTCTTCGTAAAGAATCACTATCCTTTAGATACAAAATGGACACTCTTAAAAGAGTATCCTACGTTTAAAGATTTTATAGCTGGACCAATAGTGTACAAAGATGCTTTTCAGTTAAAAATGAGCCCAACGATTCCACAAAAAATGAAACTTGAAACTTTGAAGGATAAGGAAGTTTTCTTCAAAATTGTATCCCAAAATAATGTATCGGAAAGAAAAATTGGCTTATTGCTAAATAGAGGCGGAAGCAATAAAGAAGTAATGCCCGCTATAACTAAAAATAAGAACGATTACACGTTAGCATACACCTTTAAAAAAACCGGCCTGTATGATACCCACATTCAAGTCAACGACTCCATAATAGCAAGTTATGTTGTACGGGTAAAAAAGAAGTGATATAATGCTTTCAACAACCTAGTAGGAATTTATCTCCGGTATAATATTTACGGTTAAATATCCCGATATGTTTTTAAAACAAAAAGCCATCCAAAAAGGATGGCTTTGATTAATTTTAGTTTGGCTTACCAAATTTGAACTCTTTTTTCGGGAGCTAAATACATTGAATCACCTTCCTTAATATCAAAAGCGTCATAAAACGCTTGCACGTTCAATAAGGGTTGTATGGCCCTTACCTTTCCTGGAGAGTGCGGATCGGTCTTTATTTGAGTTTCCAGTGCTTCATTTCTGCTCAATGTTCTCCATACGGTTGCCCATGACATAAAGAAGCGTTGTTCGGGCGTAAAACCATCAATATTCTCGGGTCTCCCGTTTTCCTCAAAATATTTTTGCAAGCCGTCATAAGCTCCCAATACACCCCCTAAATCCCCTATATTTTCACCAAGGGTGAACTTACCGTTCACGTAAACATCCGGTAAAACCATAACACTGTCATATTGTTTGGCCAAAGCTTCTCCCCGTGCTGTGAAAGCGGTCAAATCTTCGTCTGTCCACCAGTTTTTCAAATTACCGTCAGCATCAAAACGAGCTCCGCTATCGTCAAACGCATGGGATATTTCATGGCCAATTACCGCGCCTATACCACCATAATTTACAGCCTCATCGGCCGTATAGTTATAGAAGGGCGGTTGTAAAATGGCAGCAGGGAAAACAATCTCATTGTTTAAGGGATTAAAATATGCATTGACCGTCTGTGGAGACATTCCCCATTCGGTCTTGTCCACAGGTTCCCCAATTTCTTCATAATTCTTATCCTGTTCCCATTTGTCCACTGCCGTCATATTTTCAAAATAACTTTTGTCCGCGGAAACTTCCATATTTGAATAGTCTTCCCATTTGTCCGGATACGCTATCTTGACCGTAAACTTGTCCAATTTCTCAATGGCCTTTGTTTTGGTCTCATCGCCCATCCAGTCCAACTTACTTATTCTTTCTTTATATGCATCGATTACATTGGCGATCATATCTTCCGCCTTTTTCTTTGCTTCGGGCGGAAATTTAGCATCAACATATAATTGTCCTAATGCTTCTCCCACCGTACCGTTCACTGTAGCCAGGGCACGCTCGTCCGCAGGGCGTTGTTTTTTGGCACCTCTCAAAAATTTCGCATAGAATTCCCAATTGGCCCTTTCAATATCAGTAGATAATCTTCCTGTAGCACTGTTAAAAGTATCCCATCTAACCAAGGTCTTTAAATCTTCAATAGGTGTCTTCTTTAAAAAATCATTCAATGATTTTGTGTATTTTAATTGTGTGACCAATAAAGTGTCAAACTTTTTGGTTATCCCAAGGTCGTTGACCATCTTTTTCAAATCTATATTTGATAGGATTTCATCAGCCTCCGCAATGGTTCTGGGGTTATTATAATTTCTGGCGTCCCTACGTTCCACTTTGTTCAATCTTGGCTCGGCCAATTCTGTTTCCATTGCCAATATCTTATCGGCAGCTTCTTTTGCCGCAGCTTCATCATCACCCAATAGCTTCAGCATTCTCGTAATATGCTTTTTGTATTCTTCACGAATTTCCACTGACCGTTCATCCTCGTCCAAATAGTAGTCCCTATCCGGTAATCCCAAACCGTTTGCTCCCAAATAAACAGCGTTCATGCTACTGTTGTTCAGGTCGGCACCAGCCCCAATACTAATAAACGGAGAAGAAACTGCAGGGTTCTTGGCCAAGACCGTTTGAAGATCGTTCAGGTTTTCTATGCTTGCAATATCTTCCAAAGCGAGTTTTAAAGGAGCTATTCCCGCTTTATTTCTTTCAATAGTATCCAGTTTTGTATCAAAGATTGCCAAAGCTTTTGCTTGATCTGTATCTGCCGCATATGTTCCGCTTTTCTTTGCTTCTGCCAAAATCTCCAAAACATCATTATCCGTAGATTTACGGAGTACGGAAAAGCCTCCCCAACTTGTTCTATCGTCCGGAATCTCCGTATTTTTCATCCAACTACCATTTACGTAGTTGTAAAAATCCTGTTTGGGGCTAACCGTGGTATCCATATTTTCCAAAACGATACCAGGAATTACTTCTTCTTTGACCTCTGCCTTTTTTTCTTCTTGACACGACATCAAAATCGACACCGCAGCGGTCATAAAAATTACTTTTTTCATCTGAATTGATTTAATTTATAATTAGTCCCTTTAATAGACGTATTTCATCAAGTTTTGTTACAAAAATACAGCTTTGGCAACGAAAATAATTTGTTATAAACTCATCTTATCTTTAAAGAGATGTGATTGCCTTCGTGAAACTTCAATTTCATCGCCATTGGACATGGTCAACTTTAACTTTCCGTTGAACCATGGAACAACATTTTGAATGAAGTTGGTATTGATGATCTGTTGCCTGTTCGCCCTAAAAAAATACTTTTCGGGAAGTTTTTGTTCTACTTGGTTCAATGATTTGTAAAGCATTGGATTTTCGTCGTTGAAAAAAACACGGGTATAGTTCCCCACTATCTCAAAATGGGAAATATCGCCTACTTTGACCAGCCAGCATTTTTCGCCGTCCTTTATGAAAATTTGGCTGTTTCCGGTCAGTCTTTCTTGGTTTGCTGCGACATTTTCCTCGTTTTTGTCCTCCAATGATGCTTCAACTTTGGCGATGGCCTTGGCAAATCTTTTCGCATTGATAGGCTTAAGAAGGTAATCCAGAGCGTTATACTCAAAAGACTTTATCGCATACTCGTCAAAGGCCGTAGTGAAAATAGTAATAGGCACCTCATCTAGCATTTCCAACAGTTCAAAACCGTCTTTCTCCGGCATATTGATATCCAGGAACAGTACATCTGGATTGGTTTCTTGAATTAATCTGTACCCATCGTCTACATTTTCCGCCTCGCCCAATATTTCTATTTGAACATGCTTTTTGATAAGTTCTTTCAACTCATTACGGGCCAATCTTGAATCTTCTACGATGACAGCTTTGATGGTACTCATGCCAAAGGAATATTTATACGTGCAATTACACTATCGTTTACTTCTTTTAAAGAGAAAAAAGCCTTCTCGCCATATAGTAATCTTAGGCGTTGTCTAATATTTTTGAGCCCTAATTGTGTTGAATTATGGGTGATGGCCAATTTTCCGGTATTACTGACTTCTATGGAAAGACCATTGTCGGTTTTTGAAGTAATCAGCTTTATGGTCCCCCCAGATTTTAAGTTTGAAATACCATGCTTAACGGCATTTTCCACTAGAAGTTGAATAATCATCGGAGGAATTTGAACGTTTAATGTCTCATTATCAATTTCCTGCGTAAACTGAAGCCTTTCTTCGAGCTGTATCTTTGACAAGGCAATGTAGTTTTCCACCATTTCCAATTCTTCTTCCAAGGCGATAGCATTTACATTGTTTTTGGTCAGCGAGTACCGTAGCATTTCAGATAGCTTTGTCAGCATATCACGCGACTTTTCAACATCTTCCAACATCAGACCGCGAATATTGTTTAAACTATTGAACATAAAGTGTGGATTTATCTGCGCTTTTAACGTATTGAGCTGCGCTTGTTTCAATGTAGTGTTCAACTCTGCCCTTTCCAAACGGTTCGCATTCAGTTTTGCAGCAATTTTCACGGACATGTAGAAAATGGTCCACCCGATAATCAAAAAGAAAGAATTGAGTATAGCAAGTCCAATTCCAAAATCCTTATAAAGCTCGGGGATTTCCAAATCGTCCGCGCCTAGATATCCTTTCAAATAACCTGTAGCAAAACTGAGCCCACCATATAACAGGGCAGTGACACAAACGGAGACCCCGAGTTTCAATACATCTCTCCCATCAAAATTATCCAAGGAAATGTATCTTTTTAGATAGTACCGCAAAGAAGAAGTGGTCAGGACACCGATGAAAAAACCAGAAATCAAGGCATATTTATAGAAATCACTTTGCTTGTACTCCCCTCCCGGGGTCATTAGGTAACTAAAGTACACCAAGCCGCCCCAACCGGCCAATTGCACGATCCAAAAAGCAATATTCCATCTGTTGGATTTAATAAATGATGTCATTCCCTATTTCACGATTAAATATCAAATATAAGTAAAGTAAGATGCCGTGTTTGACTTTAAACCGCTACAAGCAATATACTTATAATGATGGAAAGAAGTAATTTTATAATTGCTATCATGGTGTTTGAATAAAGTGATTAATGGTTTTTCCAAGGATATAACTAAGCTTTACAGGCTTTCCCGTTTTCGGTTTTTTCTTCTTTATGTAAAAGCGCTACGCCCATTAGGGTCAAGCCCGCATATAATGGAAAGAAATAGTCCATTAAGTTCAAATTTGTAATGGCTCCGGTCAGCGAACCAATGACGGCTAAAGTTCCAATGGCTAATACAGTTGTTTTTGTTTTGTCGATTGTTTTCATGATATAAATATTTTAATTGTTGTTTGATTAACTTGAGGTAAATGTATATTGAAAACCGCTGCGGAAATAACAAAATATGACGAACGGTTGAAATAATAACCTGAACGGACAATTCCCTTGATTCAATTGTAAAATACTGAAAATCAATTATTTATATTAAAGAATTGTAAAATAAAAACATTCGGAAAGCCCTTATTATGGGCTTTCCGAATGTTTTTAGGGTATTTAATACGTGTTGAATCCCGATTATCTTTTTAGATTAATTTTTACGGGTTTTGGGTGGGTATTTGCTAAAAATTTTGGTGATCAGTTCCTGCATTTTTTCTTCTTTTACCGCAGGTAGACTACTTTCTTTGTAATTACTGATGCTCACGGCTTGCCAAATTAGTATATCCTTCTTGGCATCTACCAAGTCTATGACCAGCTCTCTTTCTGTATTTGGTCCGCCAACGGGAATTCCTACGGAAACACCGCCACCAACATTGCCGCCCGTACCTCCCAATCCTACACCAACTGTATTACCAGGTTGGGATTGAAACACCTTACTTTCAACATTTATGAGAATATCCGGCTCTTCAGAAAACAATAATCCTTTGGTTTGCAATGTTACATCCATGGCACGAAACAACCTTTTTTCGTCCAAACCGTTCAAACCGGTAACCATATCATCAAAATAATTGTAAGTGGTATAGTTGGAGAAGTCCGTTTGGCGGTCGTAATCATAATTAATCCGGGCCGCCCCGCAGGAAGCGAATACTAAAAGCAGAAATATGTAAGTCAATGATTTCATATGCTGCACTTTATATAAAGTTAACTAAAAATCAATTAAGCGGGTGAGTATATCACTAAATATCAGACTTATTGAGCATGGCCCAAAGCCTATCCTTGAGCTCCGTGATACCCAACTGTGCTACAGAGGAAATAAACATGTATGGCGTATTCTTCAAGTCCTTATCCAATTCTATACGCATCTCGTCCATGAGTTCTTCATCCAACATATCGCTTTTAGAAATCACTACAAGTCGCTCTTTGTCCAACAATTCTGGATTATACCTACGCAGTTCGTCCAATAGGATTTCGTATTCCTTGCTGATATCCGCACTATCCGCCGGAATCAAAAAAAGTAGGGTTGCGTTTCGCTCTATATGTCTCAAAAAATAATGGCCTAAGCCTTTGCCTTCGGCAGCTCCCTCGATAATACCGGGAATATCCGCCATAACAAAACTTTTAAAATCACGATATTCCACAATGCCCAAATTGGGTTTTAAGGTGGTAAACTCATAATCCGCAATCTTAGGTTTCGCCGAGGTAATTACCGAAAGTAAAGTGGATTTTCCTGCATTAGGAAATCCGACAAGACCCACATCTGCCAGTATTTTCAATTCCAAGGTTACGCGCGTTTCCTGACCGGGTATACCTGGCTGTGCGTACCTTGGCGTTTGATTGGTAGCCGTTCTAAAATGCCAATTGCCCCGGCCGCCCATACCGCCTTCAAGTAATATTTTTTCTTCTCCAGCTTCGGTAATTTCAAATAGGATTTCATTGGTTTCGGTGTCCCGGACAATAGTTCCCAAAGGCACATCCATATATACGTCCTCACCATCTGCCCCACTACTTCTACTTTTGGAGCCATGACCGCCATGACCTGCCTTAAAATGTTTTTTAAATTTATACGTGACCAAGGTCCATAAGTTTGGATTGCCCCTAACGATGACATGACCGCCACGGCCGCCATCACCACCATCCGGACCTCCTTTGGTAATATATTTTTCCCTATGCAGATGTACGGAGCCTTTGCCCCCGTTTCCGGACTCGGCGTATACCTTTACATAATCAACAAAATTACCTTCGGTCATGGAATAAAAATTATAGGTAGTAGTCGGTTACAAACCAAAATCTACGGAATCATCAATATAAAAAACATATACTAAATAAAGCGCAGCTATGATAATCATAATCAGAACCGAGAGGCATCCTGTGGTAAAGCACCCCTTCAAAGCTACTTTGGAATTGATTACCTCCTCTGCCATTGTATTTCACGAAGTTATTTAGGATAATCCCTCGATCACTTTTGTCAATCTTGCGGTAATCTCCCCGATCGTACCAATACCGTTTACGCTGTAAAACTTACCCTGTTCCTCATAGTACTCCTTTAATGGCGCGGTTTTGACATTATACTCATCAAATCGGTTACGGATTTTATCCACATCTTGATCGTCCGTACGCCCGCTTATTTTCCCTCTTTCCAACAAACGTTCAATGAGCGTCTCATCATTGGCTTCCAAAGCTATAGTAGCATTTACGGCCATATCCTTGGATTCCAAGAAATTATCCAACGCTTCGGCCTGTGCCGCTGTTCTCGGAAAACCGTCAAAGATAAAACCATCGGCCTCCGGATTTTTATCCACTTCGTCCTCCAACATTTTAATGGTCACTTCATCCGGCACTAAATCGCCCTTATCAATATAAGATTTGGCCAAAGTTCCAAGTTCTGTTCCGTTCTTGATATTATAACGAAAAACGTCTCCGGTAGAAATGTGCTTTAAGTTGTACTTATCTTTTAAAAATTGGGCCTGCGTGCCTTTTCCAGCACCCGGTTTCCCAAAAAGTACAATATTGATCATATGTTTTTGGTTTAGTTGGTATACTTCCTTTAAGTTTCTTCCTAATTCATTATAGTCCAAGCCATATCCCACGATAAATTTATTGGGAATTTCCAGGCCAAAGTAGTCTATGGCGTATTCGCCGTTGTACACTTCGGATTTATAAAAGAGGCTGGCAATTTTAAATTCCTTCACATTGGTATTGGCAAACAAGTGTACCAATTCTTGCAAGGTTCTGCCCGTATCAATAATATCCTCGAGAATTATAACGCTGCGCCCTTCTATATTTTCTGGCAAATCCAACAAGGTTTCCACAATGCCCGTGGATGTCAAACCTTGGTAGGAACTAAGCTTTACGAAGGATACTTCGCAAGGATGTTGATACGCCTTTAGAAAATCGGACACGAACATAAAGGATCCGTTAAGTACCCCTACAAAAATGGGTGTCTGGTCCTTATAATCTGCAGCAATCTTCTCGGCAATACTATTTACGGCTTGCTGGATCTCCTTCTCGCTTATAAAAGGCTTAAAAAATTTATCGTGCAGTTGTATCAATTTTCGATTCTTATTAAGGATGGCAAATATAATGTTTTGCCCTGTGTTTTTTGAATTTAAAGAATCAGGAATCTCAGATTTAGCTGTATTTTTGTGGTAAATCAGGTCCTTTTAATTTAAGAACATACTTTAGACCTTATGAATTACTTTTCTTCCAATTTTAAGCTCGGTATTTTAGGGGGTGGCCAATTAGGTAAAATGATGCTTTACGAAACCAGAAAATGGGACATTAAGACCAAAGTTTTGGATGCATCTGCTGAAGCACCGTGTAAAATAGCTTGTAATGAATTTGTTCAGGGCAGTTTGTTGGACTATCATACGGTTTACAATTTTGGCAAAGATGTGGATGTCCTTACCATAGAGATTGAAAATGTAAATCTTGATGCCTTGGAACAATTGGAAAAAGAAGGCGTAAAAGTACATCCGCAACCGGATGCTTTGCGCATTATCCAGAACAAGGCCAAACAGAAGCTATTTTATGTTGATAATGACATTCCCACGGCATCTTTTCAGCGTTTTGCCTATTTGAGCGAAATAGAAGATAGTATCAATAATGGGGGTATAAAATTTCCTTTTGTGTGGAAAGTGGCCCAATTTGGCTATGATGGGCAAGGTGTCAAAGTAGTCCGGAAATTAGAGGATTTGGAGGGGCTGCCCACTAGCGAATGTATTGCCGAAACCATGATACCCTTCAAAAATGAATTGGCCGTTATCGTTGCACGAAATGCCAATAGTGAGATAAAGACATATCCCGTAGTGGAGATGGAATTCCATCCGGAAGCCAACCAAGTGGAATATGTCATCTGTCCGGCAAGGATTGCTCCTGAAGTAGCTGAAAAAGCACGAAACCTAGCCTTAAAAGTTGCGGAAAAAATAGGGCTTACCGGATTATTGGCGGTAGAAATGTTCCAGACCGAAGAAGACGAAGTTTTGGTGAACGAAGTTGCCCCAAGACCTCATAATAGTGGACATTACAGTATTGAGGCCAGTTATACCAATCAATTTGAACAGCATATACGTGCCATTTTAGGATTACCTCTGGGCAAGACCGAAAGTAAAGTGGCCGGAATCATGGTAAATTTAGTCGGAGCCGAAGGTCATACCGGAGATGTTATTTATGAAAACATTGGGCAAATTTTGGAAATGGAAGGCGTAACGCCGCACATCTACGGAAAAAAACAAACACGGCCATTCCGTAAAATGGGCCATGTCACCATTGTTAACGAAGATATCTCCGAAGCTCGGAGAATTGCCCAAGAAGTAAAACAGACCATTAACGTAATTTCATAATAAGAAAGATGCCTAATTTTAGATTTATGAAGGGTCAAATACTAATTTTTTCATTTCTGGCAATTTTGTGTTTTTCTTGTTCTAAAGAAGATAAAGCAGCGGAAAAACAAATTAGAATAACCACCAAAATAGAACCCACACCGGAGTGGCCAAATTTAATTCTGGGCCAATGGGAATATATAGAATCTTGTGAATCTAGCTTTATCAGTGATACTTTCACGTGTGATAGTCCTTTTTCATATACCTATACCTTTAAAACCGATGCTGTTGTTTCAACCGATAGACACTTAGATTGTCTAGAAGGTAATTATGATTTTAAAAAAGACAAATTATTTATTGCATTTGAATGTGTTGACCTATCATTTACCGCTATAGTACAATCAATAACACAAGATGAACTAATCTTGGCGTTCGGCGGAGATGACTCGGTTAGCTTTAGAGTATTTAGAAAAAACACAAATTAGAATTATGAGTAAAGTAGCCGTTGTCATGGGAAGTACCAGTGACTTACCCGTAATGCAAGATGCCATAGATATTTTAAAAGGTTTTGATATTGAAGTAGATGTGGATATTGTTTCTGCGCACCGTACTCCGGAAAAACTGTTCGATTTCAGTAAAAATGCCCATACTAACGGATACTCCGTCATTATTGCCGGAGCGGGCGGTGCCGCACACTTGCCGGGGATGGTAGCATCTATGTCCCCTTTGCCCGTTATTGGCGTACCGGTTAAAAGCAGCAACTCCATTGATGGCTGGGATTCCGTTCTTTCCATTCTTCAAATGCCGGGAGGCGTTCCCGTAGCTACCGTTGCGCTAGATGGCGCCAAAAATGCCGGGATTCTTGCAGCACAAATCATCGGTTCTTCCGATAAATGTATTTTGGATAAAATTATATTATACAAAGAAGGATTAAAGCAGAAGGTAATTGATGGAGCGAAATCAGTGAACAGTAAAAAAGCCCCCTAACCCCCAAAGGGGGAATACAATCTGGTCAAAACCAATATTGCAAACAGAAAATCTAAAAGTTAGCAGACCAAGCAGGTAAAAGTAAACTACTTTTTTCATCTGAAATTTGGAACAGCATAAACCTAAAACGAATTTATATAAACTCATAAACTTTTTATGAATCCATTACTTACCCATTTTGATACCGCACCATTCTCAAAAATCAAAAACGAGCATTTTAAACCCGCATTTTTACAGGCCATGAAAGATGCCAGAGCGGAAATAGATGCCATAACTTCCAATACCGCTGCTCCGACTTTTGAAAACACGATTGAAGCTTTGGAGTTTTCCGGTCAGCAACTGGACAGGATTTCAAGCGTATTTTTCAATTTGAATTCGGCCGAAACCAATGATGAAATTCAGAAAATAGCACAAGAGGTATCTCCCCTACTTTCGGAATTCGGGAACGACATCACCCTAAATGAAGATTTGTTCAAAAGAATCAAGACCGTTTACGAGCAAAAAGAAAAGCTGAACTTATCCGTTGAGCAACATACGTTACTTGATAAACGCTACAAAAGTTTTAGTAGAAACGGGGCCAATCTTTCGGATGACAAAAAGAAAAGGCTACGGGAAATCGATGCGGAACTTTCCAAATTAAAACTCAAATTCGGGGAAAACGTACTTGCCGAAACCAACAAATATCAAAAACACCTCACTGATGAGAAAGATTTGGAGGGGTTACCGGACGGGGCAAAAGAGGCCGCCGCACAATTGGCAAAATCAAAAGGCAAAGCATCCGGATGGATGTTGACCTTGGACTACCCCAGCTACATTCCTTTCATGAAATATGGAAAAAACAGAGCTTTGAGAAAAGAACTTTCCATTGCTTTTGGAAGTAAAGGATTCCACAATGACGAACTAGATAATCAGAAAAATGTACTACAAATTGCCAAACTAAGGCATGAACGGGCCAATTTGTTAGGCTACAAAACCCATGCGCATTTTGTGCTGGAAGAGCGCATGGCAGAAACCCCGGAGAAAGTCCATTCCTTTTTAAATGAACTTTTGGAGAAAGCAAAACCTGCCGCTGAAAAGGAATTTTCCCAACTAGAGGCTTTCGCCAAAAAGTTGGATGGAATAGACAGATTAGAAAAGTGGGACGGTTCCTATTATTCGGAAAAACTAAAACAAAAGCTATTCAGCTTGGATGACGAGCAATTGAAACCCTATTTTAAATTAGAAAATGTAATTGACGGGGTTTTTAAAGTGGCTGAAAAACTGTTCGGGCTGCAGTTTGAAGAAGTTTTTGACATAGACAAATACCACGAGGAAGTCAAGACCTATATGGTTTACGACTTGGACAAGAATTTCATATCCGTCTTTTATGCCGATTTTCATCCGCGGGCCGGAAAACGAGGTGGCGCTTGGATGACATCGTTCAAATCCCAATGGAAAAAAGATGGGGAAAACGTGCGGCCGCACGTTTCCAATGTATGTAATTTTACGCCTTCTACGGAAACGAAACCGTCCCTGCTTACCTTTAATGAAGTTACAACCTTGTTTCATGAATTTGGACACGGACTTCATGGAATGTTGGCCAATACCACCTATCCAAGTCTTTCTGGAACCTCCGTTTACTGGGATTTTGTGGAATTGCCCAGTCAGGTAATGGAAAATTGGTGTTATGAGAAAGAAGCCTTGGAACTTTTCGCCAAACATTATGAAACAGGCGCGGTAATCCCAATGAATTTGATTACAAAAATAAAAGCATCTGCTACCTTTCAAGAAGGCATGCAAACCCTGAGACAATTGAGTTTTGGACTTTTGGATATGGCCTGGCATGGTACGGACCCTAATCCAATTAATAATGTAAAAACGTACGAGGAACAAGCCTTTAAGGGCACAAACCTTTATCCGGACACGCCTGAAACCTGTATGAGCACGTCATTTTCCCATATATTTCAAGGGGGTTATTCTTCCGGCTATTACAGTTATAAGTGGGCCGAAGTTCTGGATGCCGATGCCTTTGCCTACTTTAAAGAAGAAGGTATTTTCAACACGGAAGTGGCTTCTAAATTCAAGGAACACGTTTTGTCCAAAGGTGGTACAGAAAATCCAATGGTATTGTACAAAAGATTCCGTGGAGCCGAACCTAAAGTTGAAGCATTATTGGAACGGGCAGGATTACTTGCTGAATAAAACAAGAAAGATGCTGCTCTAAGAGCTATTGTCATCATAACAAAATAGTATTCCCATTTTGTAACACTGCCGCTTTAACTATTCACCACATTTATGGCAGCCTTTACAACATATACTTCTGTTGCCATAGAGCATTGTCTATTTTCGACTCAAAGAATTTAATTATGACCCATCTGAGAATCAAAAGAATTATATCCCCAATTTTTCTGGGATGTTTAGTTTTAGCCTGTAGTACGGATAAAGACGAGTTAATAGCAGATATTGAAAATAGTGCACCGGTCATTAATTCTACCACATTTCAGATTGCGGAACACAGTATTTCGGGAACTGTTATTGGAACTGTGGAGGCCACAGATGCAAACGAGGATGAACTAACTTACACAATCGACTCTGATTTTGATATAAATATTGATGAAAGTACGGGCGAATTATCCGTAGGTGAAAACTTGATCTTGGACTTTGAGACCGGTGAGGATGTCCCTTTTACGGTTTCAGTTTTTGACGGCACCATGATTGTTGATCTTGAAAGCTCGCTCACCATTACCAATGTTGACGAATATGACATCTTAAACGATGCTCAGCAAGAGTTAGTGGATTATTTTTCCTTTTTAACCTTGTGGAAAGGTCCTAACAATTCACCACTTGATAGCACTATAAAATGGGGGACATCCATTCAATTGTATTTGGACGGTGCTATTTCTGACGATTACAGGGCTTCCGTAACTACTGCCCTAGCGGATATGAATACGTTATTTACCGATAGCGATTTTACCATTACAATTACAGAGAATGAAACTATGGCCAACGCAATACTTTATTTTGGTGCCAAATCGGAATTGGAAAGTCTTTGGCCAGATATTTTTGAAATCGTGAACGGAGGGAATTTTGATGGCTACGCCTCAAGTAGTTTTTCAAATCGAGTTAT
The DNA here is from genome assembly GCF_047345745.1 of Maribacter algae. NCBI lineage: Bacteria > Pseudomonadati > Bacteroidota > Flavobacteriia > Flavobacteriales > Flavobacteriaceae > Maribacter > Maribacter algae. The sequence goes on along the minus strand of NZ_JBLFES010000001.1, from coordinate 1,001,338 downwards.
TTCTGAAGCACGCATATGGGTTTCCAGCGCATCCGAAGTTCTTTTTAAACATGAATTGGGACATAGCATAGGATTGGGGCACTCTAATCTATGCGAAAGCGAAAATAGCTTTATGTGTTCTTCAGTTGACCCATCGCACGATATTCTTTCCATTGAGGAACAAGTACTCCGTTACCTATATCACAGTGAATTGGAAGCAGGTCTTACTGAGGCACAAATACAGGCGCAACTCTCTAATTTAATTCTATTGGAAGAACAATAAAATCAATAAAGCCTTCCTGCATCTAGATTATCCAGGTAAATATTGAGTTTGTTAATGTAACTGTCATACTTGTTCTTGGGTAGTTTTTCTTTGGCCTGAAATACGGTCTCTCCGTCTTTATTTATGAATTCTACCTTTACAGTCTCATCCTTTTTGTTGAGCACCATATGGGTAATATCCGAGCTGTAATTATAAGGTGTCAAATAAACGGTGCCACTAATTAAATTACCGTCGGCAAACATCGCGCGATGTTGTTCTTTTCCATTGGTATCATATCGTATAACATTTCCTTTTAATTTGTATCTGTCTATAGTATATTCCAATCTTTTCTTTTCCGAATCCTTGTAATAGGCGACGGTATTCGCTATGTCATTTTGGCCATATGTAGTGATGCTCTTTCCGTTATCGCCAAAGCTCACTTTTTTAGTCAATTTACCTTCTTTATAGGTCTCCTGCCCTCTACTTTTCCCATAATATTCTTGTAGAACAAGCGTACCATCGTACGGTTTCCCTTGCCGATAGACCAAACTACTGGTGATTTTGCCATCGGTGTCATAATAGACCGATTTACCATTCAATACACCCGCAATGTAATTTTGTTCTCTCAGCAATACGCCTCTGGTATCGTAGTACTTGAAAATACCTTCTTCTTTATCGTCTTTAAACTTACCTTCTTCAAGAACACTTTGGTCGTAATCCAGTTTTTGATAAAGCCCGTTTCGCTTTCCTTCCTTTATGGTATATTTTGTTCCGCTATTACGGTCATAGGCCGTTCCTTCCCATGGCTTACCGTCCTTATATGTAAAAGATGCCAAAAGCTCACCGTTGCGATTATAAAAACTGGCACAACAAGAAACATCTATATCTTCCACAAGTACGGGAATAATTTGACCATATGTATTGTTTGGACCATAATCATAATTCTTTAAACGCACTTCTTTACCTCCTTTAAAAATTTGCATCTTCTTCAACTCGTCGGAATCGTCGAAAAACTCATATAGGACACCTTCTTTTTTGTTGTAATCATAGCTTCCCAGCAGTGCTCCTTTATCATCATAAAAAGAACCTTTTGTCTCTTTATAACCCACATAATCTATATCACTTTGTATGTTGCCGTTGCTATAGAAACGGATTTCTTTTATTTTATCGAAACTATCTTTACCATACCTTTCTACACGTTTGAATTTTTTGCGTTCCGTATCACTAATTTTACGAAGTCTATACCTTGTTCTTTCATATAAAAAGCCGTTTTTATACTCTTCTATGCTAGAGATATCACCTTCATAGCCTTTATAAATCCTTTTCCCTTCAAAAGGTTTGGAATAGCTTTGGGTAGTATCCAATTTCATTTCGGCTATTTGTGTTCCGTCCTTGTCAAAATATCTTTCTGTAGTCCTAGTTTTTACGCTGAATTTTTTATCGGTATCTCTATAAAAATCTATTTCCTCGATTACCTTACCCTCTTTATAGGTTATGGTCCTATTGTCAAAAATTTCTATGCCGTCCACTGGAGCATAATTATTATAGGTAATCCTACCTATCTCATTACTGTTCTCATCATAACTTATCATGAGTTCTTTTCCTCCATTTTCGTAAAAAGTCTTTCGCTTTAATTTCTGATTTTCATAGCGTTGTTCCTCTTCTTGAATAATCCCGTTTTCGAACACGCGTTTTCCATCAGGAATAGAAGAAATAACACCGCCTTTACTGTATGAAAAGTAATACTCTGTTCCGTCAAAAGGTTTTAAATAATCCCTACCCATTTTATAGGTGATTTTCCCAAATTCTTTTCCTTCCGGGGTATAAAAGGTTTTGGAATATTCCGGTTTTTGGACAAAAAGTTCTCTAAGCCGTCCGTTTGGATAATACGTAGTGCTACCTAATAATTTTCCGTTTTCATAATACCTTATTTCCTGTACTTGCATAGGATTGTAGCAATAGAAGACCTCAACTCCTTTTATGCTACCATCGGACAATACTTCTTTTTTCCCAAGATAAGCTCCATCATTACCGTAATATTTTGAATACACTTCAAATTTATCCTTAATCCCATAGCGTTCATGTCTAATTCCTTCAAGGTTTTTATCATAAATAGTGGTTACAATCGTATCCCCCACGTATTCCGTGTACATATTTCTACCGCCGAAGAGCATATTTTGTTGTCCCGAAACAATGTACCCGTCTTCAAACTTGGCCACCAATCGCTTTTTTCCCAAATAGGTTATAAAATCACCTTCCCTACGGTTGTCTACATAATCCCCCTGCTGAAAAACGCTACCATCTTCGTTATACCAAGTCACTTGCCCTTGCCAAACATCTTTGTCCGCACTTTTAGATAAGGCGCTCATTTGTATTTGCCCCGATATGTAATAATCCTTTACTCTAAAAAGGATACCTTCTTTTTGTACCGGAGGTCTAAAAAATGATGCACTATCCTTTACGGTTTTTTTCCATTGGGAATCATAGTAGATGGTATCGTTTTGTGCAAAAAGACCAAAGGACAACAGTGTTATAAATAGAATTAAGAATGATTTAGAATACATTTAAGTTGGGTTTTTAGTATATTTTCTTTTCGATTTAGGGCAAAAATAAGATGCTATTTTTTAAACTGCATCCCTAGATTCAGGTATTTAAGTTTAGTATCTTGTAGCGCGGAAAATAAAAGTAGAGACCATTTAAAACCCGTTTACCCAGTAAGATTTTTATTGTTGATACAGTACTGAAAATATGTTCACTGAAAATAGTGAAGCCCTTTAATCTGTTTTTTGGTTCTGCCACGCATCATAACCTCCTTCTAGGTTAACAACTTGTAAAAAACCCATGGAAATCAATTTTTCTTGGGCCTTTAGGCTTCTGCCTCCCTTTTTACAGTATACATAAACGGTTTTTTTCTTGTCAATACCCTTGATCTGTTTCTCAAAATCAGCATCGAACCAATTTATATTCAAAGCATTGTCCAGATGACCGGCCTGAAACTCCTCAGGAGTACGAACGTCTATTAATATCCCCGTTTTAGCATCGTTATGTGAAAATTCTGTGATATGTTTTGAGTTACTTTGGGCACAAGTTAATTTCATTGTAACGAATAGTAACAGTATAGGGTAGTATTTCATAATTCTTCCTTTTAACCAAAAATAAACATTATGCCCGCATTAAAATATCAGGAACGTCATGAAAATATGAGGATAGTTAAATCAAATTCAATTACTTTTGAAAAGCACGGTAAAAATATGAGCACACACAAATTGGAGCCCAATAAATGGGTAGATAATTATGCAGATTACCTTTTCAATTATGCAGTGGGAAGGGTCAGCAATGGCGAAATAGCCAAAGATTTGGTATCCGAAACTTTTTTGGCCGGCCTAAAATCCGCCAAAAATTACAAGGGTGATGCCGCAGAGCGCACATGGTTGATTGCCATTTTAAAAAGAAAGGTAATAGATCATTATCGAAAAATAAACTCCAACAAAGGCAAAGCGGAGGTTCGCATGAACTACAGTTCCAACAGCGATGTTGAAGGAGATTGGTTAGAAGAACAAGTAGCGGACCCTTTTAGTTCCTTTGAAAACAGTACGATGGAAAACGAAGAATTGGGCTTGGCCATTCAAGAATGTATCGCCAAACTTCCCAAAAAGCAATCTATGGTCTTTACCATGAAAACCATTCAGGGAATTAGTACGGAAGATATTTGTAATGAATTGCAAATTAATCCGTCAAATCTTTGGGTAATGATTCATAGGGCCAGGACGGCCCTGATGGGATGCCTTAATCAAAATTGGTTTTAAAATATGACTCCTTGCGAAAAAGCTACATTAATTTGCAATAAAGCCCAGTATGGAGAGGCGAGTTTTATAGAAAAAATGAAACTCAAATTTCATTTGCTAGTGTGTAAGACTTGCTCAAAATATTCTAGCAAGAATACACAATTTACCTCATTATGCGATAAAGCAAACTTGAACAGCCTTTCGGAACAAGAAAAGCTTAAGATGAAACAGCGATTGCAAAGTGAGGGCTAAATGTGTATTCCAAAAACACTAGTATAACATACCAAATTACTGGAATACCTTCTACCCAAAAAGAAGCAAAATATTTGGATTGTTGCCGTTTTGTCTTGTACATCAAGCAGCCTAGGCCCAAGAATAGCATTCCTTTTCCAAGCAGTTCGTTATATCCTATCCTATCCTTTAAAAAGGTGCCAAAAAAGAATAGCAATACTAAAAATGCCCCGAATATTTTTGTTTTGGTTACACCGTAGTGCTGGGGTATTGTCCTCAGTTCTTTTTGGTCATATTGCAAGTCCCGTATCTCAAAGGGAATCAACAATATTAGCACTAATAAAAATCGTTGAAAGGCTTCTACCCCAATATCCCAGGGAACCGAATCATGTACCGAAATACCGGGAAGTATCACTGTAGCGCCTGACCAAACAAGCGCAACGATAAAGATTTTTAGTCCTCCCCAACTTCTTAGGTTTTTTGCATTGGGAAGTAATGGAACAGCATACAAAACGGTTAAAAGCACTAAAATTACGAGTCCCGACCAAATAGCAATACTTAAGTAATAAGCGTGATAAAGGGCCAGTCCCGAAGCTATAAAACTTAATAATTGAATGTTTTTATGATATCTATTGGCAACAAGCAAGTATTTTTCGGCCTCAACACCGTATTTAATAAAATTATAACACGAAATAGTCCCGAAGAATAAAAACCAGGAAAGGTGTTTATCGGAAGGAATGTTTAAAGTAAGCCATGTTATCTGGACTAACGAAAATACTGCAAAAGCAACATGTATACTGGCATCTAGGTAAAAGTCAAAAATCCGCTTCATCCACTTCATTAAACAAAAATAGCCAAAGTGTTTATAACCTATATTTTTGGTTGAAAAGTTTCGGTCAAGTGCCTGGAAAAGTGTCATTTTAGACAGATTTTATTGTTAATTTTGCCCGACTAATTCTTAGAAATATGAAGACTGACGTGTTTGCATCCCGCCATATAGGTATACAGGAATCGGATTTGGAAAAAATGCTCGATACCGTTGGAGTTGAAAATCTAGATGAACTCATAGACCAGACCATTCCAACGGATATACGATTAAAGGAAAGTCTAAATTTGGCCCCCGCCATTAGCGAACATGAGTTTTTAGGACTTTTGGAAAATTTGTCCAACGAAAACAAAGTGTACAAATCATATATTGGCTTGGGATACCATGAAAGTCTGACCCCCTCGGTCATCAAAAGAAATATTTTGGAAAACCCGGGCTGGTATACGGCCTATACGCCCTACCAAGCAGAAATAGCCCAAGGGAGATTAGAAGCACTCCTAAATTATCAGACCATGATTTGCGACTTGACCGGAATGGAAGTAGCAAATGCTTCTTTATTGGATGAAAGCACTGCGGCGGCGGAAGCCATGACCATGCTTTTTGATGTGCGCAGTAGAAGTCAAAAAAAAGAAGGTGTTCTTAAATTCTTTGTGTCCGATGAAGTGCTCCCCCAGACGTTAAGTTTGTTACAAACACGTTCCGTACCGCTAAATATAGAACTGGTCGTTGACAGTCCTGAAAATTTCAGGTTTACCAAAGAGTATTTTGGTGCATTGTTACAATATCCGGGAAAATATGGCCAAGTGAATGATTATGCTGATTTTGTTTGTAAAGCCAACGAAAATGAAATAAAAGTAGCCGTAGCGGCAGACCTTTTAAGTTTGGCCATGTTGACACCTCCCGGAGAATGGGGCGTAGATGTAGTCGTAGGCACCACACAACGTTTTGGAATTCCATTGGGTTATGGCGGGCCACATGCCGCATTTTTTGCGACCAAACCGGATTATAAAAGAAATATACCCGGAAGAATCATCGGTGTCACAAAAGATACCGACGGTAACCGCGCCCTAAGGATGGCATTACAGACAAGGGAACAGCACATTAAAAGGGACAAAGCAACTTCCAATATTTGTACCGCACAAGTTTTGCTGGCGGTCATGGCAGGAATGTATGGCGTGTATCACGGCCCAAAAGGATTAAAATATATTGCCGAAAAAATACATAACAACGCCCAAATAGTAGCCAAAAGGTTGACCGCTTTTGGTTTTGAACAGGTAAACACCTGTTTTTTCGATACAATAAAGATTAAGGTCCAGAACTTAGAATCGCTTAAAACCATATCAGAATCAAAGAAAATCAACCTTAATTATATCGATGACGAAACTGTCTCCATTTCTTTGAACGAAGCTTTCTCCGAAAAAGATATAAGACCTTTGGTCACATGTTTCCTAGAGTCTCAGGGAATCAATGATGATTCCTACCCACAAGATGATTTAGAAGACATTATTCCCGAAAACTTGAGGCGCACTTCTACCTTCTTACAACAGGAGGTTTTTAACACATATCATTCGGAGACCGAATTGATGCGTTACATCAAAAAATTGGAGCGCAAGGATTTGGCCTTGAATCATTCCATGATTTCTTTGGGAAGTTGTACCATGAAATTAAATGCTGCTTCTGAAATGTTACCACTGAGCTGGGCCAACTGGGGAAATATTCACCCCTTTGTACCATTGGACCAAGCCAAAGGATATCAATTGGTTCTTAAAGAACTAGAGGAGCAACTCAATATAATTACCGGCTTTGCAGGTACCTCGTTACAACCCAATTCCGGAGCGCAAGGAGAATTCGCAGGTTTAATGACCATTAGAGCGTATCACCGATCAAGGGGGGACCATCACAGGAATATATGTATAATTCCTGCCTCTGCCCACGGTACAAATCCCGCTTCTGCGGTGATGGCCGGAATGAAAGTGGTGGTAACCAAAACAGATGAAAAAGGAAATATTGATGTTATCGATTTAGAGGAAAAAGTAAAAGAGCATGCTGAAAATTTGGCTGCGTTAATGGTCACTTATCCCTCTACACACGGTGTTTTTGAGTCCTCCATCAAATACATCACCTCTTTGATTCATGAGTATGGTGGTCAAGTATATATGGACGGTGCCAACATGAACGCCCAAGTAGGCCTTACCAACCCAGCTACCATTGGGGCCGATGTGTGTCACTTAAATTTACATAAGACCTTTGCCATTCCGCATGGTGGCGGTGGACCCGGCGTTGGACCCATTTGTGTGGCAGAACAACTAAAACCTTTCCTTCCCTCCAATCCATTGGTGAAAACAGGAGGTGAAAATGCCATTACCGCTATATCGGGAGCCCCATGGGGAAGTGCCTTGGCCTGCTTGATTTCCTATGGATACATTAAAATGCTCGGAGCAAAAGGTGTTACCGATGCCACTAAATATGCCATCTTGAATGCCAATTATATTAAAGAAAGGCTCAACGGGGCCTATGAGGTACTATACACCGGAGAAAAAGGTAGGGCCGCCCATGAAATGATTATAGATTGTCGTCCTTTTAAAGAAAATGGCATTGAAGTGACAGACATCGCCAAAAGATTGATGGATTATGGCTTTCATGCGCCTACGGTTTCTTTTCCCGTGGCAGGAACTATGATGATAGAACCAACAGAAAGTGAAGGACTGGCAGAATTAGACCGTTTTTGCGAAGCCATGCTTTCTATAAGAATTGAAATTGATGAAGCGCATAAGGATGAAGAAAACAACGTGCTAAAAAATGCGCCGCATACCTTGGGCATGGTCACTTCCGATCAATGGGACTTTCCCTATTCCCGTCAGAAAGCAGCGTTCCCATTGGATTTTGTATCCGAAAATAAGTTCTGGCCAACGGTAAGACGCGCTGATGAAGCATTTGGCGACCGGAATTTGATATGTACCTGCGCACCCATTGAAGCGTATGCAGAAGCGTAGAAAACATAACAATAACAATACCTACAAGCCTTTTTGATATTTCGGAAGGGCTTTTTTTTATGTCCTTCTTCATGAAACAAAGCCGTGGGCATCGTATAAATTATTATGCGTGCATAATATTTGATTTTAAGCACCCTAACTTAAAACACCAACTAACTCGATACCATGTCAATAGGAATAATAGGAACAGGGAGCTATATTCCTGGACAGACCATAAAAAATCAAGATTTTGAAAGCCAAGAATTTTTAAATGCCGATGGAACACCTTTCAAAAATGAAAATACCATCATCATTGAAAAATTTAAGGCAATCACCGGAATTGAGGAAAGACGTTATGTAGAAAAAGGTCTAAATACTTCGGATATCGCATTTCTTGCTTCGGAAAAAGCAATTGAAGATGCCAAAATTGATAAGGAAACCATAGATTATATCATCGTAGCCCATAATTTTGGGGATGTTTCCCATGGGCAACACCAGAGTGATATGTTACCGAGCTTGGCATCTCGCGTAAAACATCATCTCCGCATCAAAAATCCTAAGTGTGTAGCGTATGACATGCTTTTTGGTTGTCCGGGTTGGATAGAAGGCGTTATTCAGGCCAATGCATTTATAAAAAGTGGAATCGCTACAAATTGTTTGGTCATCGGTGCAGAGACCTTATCGCGTATCGTGGACCCGCATGACCGCGATTCTATGATCTACTCGGATGGTGCCGGTGCCGCCATTATTTCCCAATCTAAAAATCAGGGTGAAATTCTTTCACACTCCAGCGCAACGTTCACTTATGACGAAGCCTTTTTTCTATTTTATGGAAAATCGTATAGTCCTTCGGAAGCCACTACAAAATATATAAAAATGTACGGCAGGAAAATCTATGAATTTGCAGTGACCCATGTTCCACAGGCCATGAAAGATTGTTTGGACAATAGTGGTGTCACGATTCAAGAAGTGAAAAAAATATTAATTCATCAAGCGAACGAAAAAATGGACGAGGCCATTGTTAATAGGTTTTACGGATTATACAATATGGAGGCTCCAGATGATATCATGCCCATGAGCATTGGAAAACTTGGAAATAGCTCTGTAGCCACCGTACCTACCCTATTGGATTTAATTAAAACCGGAAAAGTTAAAAATCAAGAAATACACAAAGGAGATGTTATTATCTTTGCAAGCGTTGGCGCAGGTATGAACATAAACGCCATAGTTTATAAAGTTTGAACCATTCTTTTAATGTACGAGAAAACTTATCCTAATAAACGTTTTCAGAATACGCTTTCTTTTTTACAAAAGCATATTGGTCCTAAAGAAGCTATTCTCGATTTGGGTGTTGAAAATCCGTTTTCTAAAATTATGCAGGAGCAGGGTTATAGTGTTTCCAATACGAAGGGTGAGGATTTAGATGTAGATTTTAGTTCGGTCATCACTTCAGATGCGGATGTGGTTACGGCATTTGAAATTTTTGAACATCTCTTGGCCCCTTTTAACGTCCTAAGAGAAATAAGGGCCAATAAATTAGTGGCGAGCATTCCATTAAAATTATGGTTCTCCAACGCATATCAAAGTAAAACAGATCCTTGGGACAGGCATTATCACGAATTTGAGGATTGGCAATTTGATTGGCTACTGGAGAAATCAGGATGGTCCATAAAAGATAGGGCAAAATGGACAAATCCGGTCAAGAAATTAGGCATACGGCCATTGCTACGTAGCTTCACGCCCAGATATTATATCGTATATGCTGAAAGAACAAAAAAGTGAGGTACTACATCATCATTCCCGCTCACAATGAAGCTTCCTTTATAGCCAAAACACTCAGTTCCGTTCTGGCACAAACAATATTGCCCGCAAAGGTGGTCGTAGTGAATGACAATTCTACGGATGCTACTGCGGATATCATAAGCGAATTCGCATCAAGAAGTCCTATTATAACGCCCTTGAATACGGTATCCACTGCCGAGCATATGCCCGGCAGCAAGGTTATAAACGCTTTTAACAAAGGATTGACCGTATTGGACGATGATTATGACTTCCTAACAAAACTCGATGCTGATGTAATTTTACCTTCTAATTATTTTGAGAAAATAGCATTTGCCATCAAAGGGAATCCTAATATAGGTGTAGCAGGCGGATTTATTTACGAAGAAGATGAAACAGGTGAATGGGCATTGAACCACCCTATGAACAAAAAACACGTTAGAGGTGCTTTAAAATCCTATTCCAAAAATTGTTTTAAGGCAATAGGGGGGTTAAAAAATGCTATGGGATGGGATACAATAGATGAGCTTTTGGCGCAATATCATGGGTTTGAAATTTATACCGACGCTACTTTGAAGGTAAAACATTTAAGACCAACCGGAAATGCTTATAATTCCAAAGCCAAATTGCTACAAGGAAGGGCCATGTACACGATGCGTTATGGCTTTTGGATAACTTTTATCGCCTCTATAAAAATGGCCATAAAACAGCGGAAAAAAGCTGCTTTTATCGATAATATGTACGGTTATTTTGAAGCAAAAAAAGAAAACACTCCTTTTCTAGTTTCGCCCAAAGAAGGTGAATATATTCGCAAGCTTCGTTGGCGGGGAATAAAGCAAAAACTAATGCCATAAAAAAAGCCATTCTAAATGAATGGCTTTTTATTTACTTGTATAGTAATATTAGAACCCAAGTTCTTTCTTAACGTCTGCCAAAAGGTCTTTTCCTTTTGCAACAATAAGCCCACCTTGGGGTTGAGAATCTATTACATAATCAAAACCTTGGGCTGCCGCAACTTTATCAATAGCTGCTTTTGCTTTTTCTGAAATTGGAGCAAAAAGTTCCGCTTGTTTCTTTTGGATTTCCTGCTGCGCATTTTGTTGAAATTCCCCAACGGTCTTCTCCATGCCTTGCAATTCTACTGCTCTCTTTTCATTCTCCTCCTTTGATTTGGAAGCTGCTTCGTTCTGATATTGCGTATACTTATTACGTAACTCTGTCATAGAAGCTTGAATATCCGCTTGGTATGTTTCGGATAATTTTTTGAGTTCGGCTTCGGCAGCTTTCATCTCCGGCATCGCGGCAAGTAGTTGCGTAACATCTATATGAGCTACTTTACTTTGTGCGTTCACAAAACTGGTAGCCGCTACAAACAACATCAATGCTACCGCTATTCTTTTTACATTTTTCATGAGTTTAGATTTAATTCTTAATTTGAGTATTAATTAATGGTTACTGATTTACTAATTGTCTTTTTTATCCGTATTCTTCTTTCGTTCCTCTTCCTTTGCTTTTTTTCTCGCTTCCCTTTCCTCTAACAGTTTCTTGCGACGTTCCTCATAAGCCTTCTTTCTTTCTTCCCTCAACTTCAGCTGTTCCGCCCTACGTTCATCCGCAGTTTTCGTTCTCGCTTCATCGGCCTGTTTCGCTTTCTCCAGACGGTCTTTGAGGGCTTCCGTTAATTCCTTTTCTTCCTCAATATCCTCTTCTTCCAAAACCCTTCTATTCGGTTTTTTCTTAGGTTTACTTATTTTTCTCGTCCTAGCTATTCCCCTTAAAACCAAGTCGCTAATGTCATGCCTTTTTTGGGAGTACAACATTACGACATCCGCTGATTTATCAAAAATAAAATCATACTTTTTATTGGCACCTAGTTTTTGAACCTCATTAAAGACTTGGTCCTGTATGGGCTGTATCAACCTTCTTTTTTGTAGGACCAAATCTCCTTGCGGTCCAAAACGGTCTTGTTGGTATTCCAACATTTCCTTTTCCAAAATCTGAATCTCTTCTTCCCGTTCTGAAATCAGTTCGGGTGTCAACAACACTTTCTCCGCCATTAAGTCCTTCTTCATTTGCTCCACCTTACTTTGCTTCTGCTCGATCTCTACCTTCCATTTCTGTACTTTAGTACCCAATTGTTCTGTAGCGTCCCTGTACTCCTCTACATTTTCCAGAATATACTCCATATCCACATAAGCAATTCTAACGCCTCTCTGAGCTACTGCCACCGCCACTCCAAAAAAGGCAACCAATAAAAAAAGAACCTTTGTTTTTGACTTCATTTTTGATATCGTTTAATCCAATAGAAAATATCGTGCCAAAATTACTAAAACTTTTAAAATGAAAGGGTTAGCATAGAGCACAATGATATAATTCAACTATAATTAAAACTGTTGGCCAATAATGAAGTGTGTTTCCCAGCCGTTTGCACCACGTCCAATAGAAGAAGGTCTTAAGTCTTCATCAAACCCATAACCAAAGTCTATTCCCAAAAGTCCAAACGCCGGCATAAAAATGCGAAGCCCCACACCGGCCGATCGTTTTAATTGAAACGGATTAAATGACTGAAAATTGTTGAAAGCGTTACCACCTTCCAAAAAGGCAAGACCATAAATAGAAGCGGAAGGTTTTAAGGTCAGCGGGTATCTTAATTCCATAGAGAATTTATTATAAATAAGCCCCCCATCTGCCCTCGTACTTCCTGGACTTATAGGTGTTATGGATTGATTCTCATACCCCCTTAGCTGCACTACATCTCGCCCATCTAATGTAAAGTTTCCTAGACCGTCTCCTCCAACGAAAAATCGCTCAAAGGGCACATCACCGATATCGCTATTATAATTGCCCAAGAATCCAAATTCAGCATTGGTACGCAAGACCAAGTCGCCTACCAAAGGGGTGTACCAATCTCCTTTGAATTTAACTTTATAAAATTCCAATAATCTAAAACGTTCCTGATCTACCTCTTCCAATTCGGTAATTTCAGGGGATGTCTGAATACCGCTCGCTCTTTGCCCGTTTACAATGGGCTGCAATTCTTCGCTACGATTTGTCAAACCTCTAAAATCTTTATTGCTAAATAAGGAATAAGGCGGCGTGAATTTAGCCGTAATCTCAAAATTGGAACCTCCTCTAGGAAAAATACGCCCTCCTTGAACGGCGTTTCTTGATATCCCCAATGTATAGGCCAAGGAATTGGCCTTACCGTTTCCAAAATTGAACAGCCCTATATTATAATTTCTAAAATCATACAATTGATATCCCAAAGAATGTGAAATCGTAAAGAAATCATCTGGCCACTGTACCCGTTTTGCCAACCCAACACTTACCCCGGTAATGGAAAACTGTTGGTCCTTATTTACTTCTATACCATTTCTACCTCCAAAAGAAGCGGCAAATTGCTGTGTTCTTGACAAGCTTAAGTTAAACCGTACCGGTTTTTTTCCTCCCAACCATGGTTCCGCAAAATTTAAACTATACACCCTAAAGGTTCTACTGGCCTGTACCCTTAGCGCAAAAGTCTGACCATCTCCCATAGGAACGGGTTTATAGGCCTCTCCCTTGAATAAATTTTGAATGGAGAAATTATTAAAGGACAGCCCTAAGGTTCCTATAAAACCTCCGCCACCGTAACCTCCTTGCAATTCTATCTGACTGGAGCCCGACTCTACCAAATTCCAACCCAAATCTACCGTACCTTCATTAGGGTTGGCATTTTGTACATCTGGAGTTATTTGTTCCGCATCAAAGAAACCCAACTGGCCCAGTTCACGAATACTACGGATAATATCCGACTTATTGTATTTCTGTCCAGGTCTGGTTCTAAGTTCACGGAAGATTACATGATCATTGGTTTTGTCATTACCGCTTACGGTAACATGGTCTAAAAAGGTTTCCTTACCTTCTATGATTCTAATTTCAAAGTTGATCGTATCATTGGCCGCAGAAACTTCAACAGGATTTATCTGAGAGAACAGATAGCCATTATTTTGATAAAGGCTCGTTACATCATTAGGATCGGGCTTTGAATTATCGGCGATGCGTTCACGCAACAACACACCGTTATAGGTAGCCCCTTTTTTAATTCCCAACACTGAAGAAAGTTGACGGTCCGTATATACGGTATTGCCAACAAAATCTATATCGCCAAAATAGTATTTATTTCCTTCCTCAACCTTTATCTTGAGTTCAATATTATTTTCATCTACCTTGATCAATGTATCGGAAATGATACGGGCATCCCTAAAACCATTTTCAGCGTACTTGTCAATCAACAAGCCTAAATCCTCTTCATACTCTTTTTGAATGTATTTGGACTTTTTCCAAAAACGACCCAATTGTTTCTTCTTGGTCTTCTTTAAGGCTTTGCGCAATTTTTTGTTAGTCAGTTTTTCGTTCCCTTCAAAGACGATATCCTTTATCTTTACCTTATCTCCCTTTTTGATATTAATGACCATACTTTGGGCATTGGTTTCAGAAGTATCTTTTTTTGTAGCGATATTAACTTGTGTATTTAAGTACCCTTGTTTCTTGTACTTATTGGTAAGGTAGTTTTTAGTATTGGAAATAAGACTTTCGGTAATCTTTTTACCCTTTTTAAGATCTGTATCCTTTACGAGTTCATCTATTTTTCTTGTTTTTACACCGTAAAAAGTTACATCTGTAAGTGTTGGCCTTTCTATAATATTGAGTTCAAGAAAAACAGTGTTATCCTCGATATTGGTAATATAAAAATCGATGGTCGTAAAGAGCTCCAGTCCCCATAATTTATTGATGACCGCGCTTATTTGCTCTCCAGGAATCGTAATGGGCTGTCCAACCCGTAAGCCTGTATAAGTCTTTACGGTTTGCTCATTGTAACTTTCCAAACCAGTAACTTCCAAACCGCCGAGAATATAGCTTTTGCCGTTCTCATAGGAAATTTCTTGTGCGGATGATAACGTTATAAAAAGTAATAGTAAAGTGGTAAGTAATTGGTTCAAGGATATGAACCTGGTCATATCTTTAGATGAGTTGTTCGCTAGTTTTTCCAAATCTTCTTTCTCTGTTCTGGTAATTTTTTATGGCCTCTACCAAATGATGCTCACTAAAATCGGGCCAAAATACATCAATAAAATATAATTCGGCGTATGCTATCTGCCATAATAAAAAATTGCTGATCCGATGTTCTCCACTAGTACGGATAAGCAAGTCTACGTCTGGTAAATTTTGCGTGTAAAGATGGTTATTTATAATGGTTTCATCAATATTTTCGGGCGAAATTATATTATTTTTAACTTTGAAAGCAATCTCCCTTACAGCCGATTGTATCTCTTCCCGAGAACCATAGCTGAGGGCCAGTGTCAAAGTCATAGCCGTGTTTTCCTTGGTTTTTTCCATCACCTCCAACAACTCTTTTCTGGCTTTGGACGGTAGTGCAGAAATGTTACCGATCGTATTGAGACGAATATTGTTTTTGTTAAAAGTTTTAAGTTCTTTTCTGAGCGAAGAGACCAAAAGACGCATTAGCGTCTCCACTTCTAGTTTGGGTCTGTTCCAATTTTCTGTAGAAAATGTATAGAGTGTTAAGTATTTAACTCCTATTTGAACACAGTTTTCGACGACGGCCCTCACTGTTTTTACACCGTTTTCGTGACCAAAAACCCTGTGTTTGCCCTTTTCTTTTGCCCATCTGCCATTACCATCCATAATTATCGCCAAGTGTATTGGCAAATTATGCTTGGCAATATCTTCTATTTTGTCCATGTTGTGATTTACTCAAAGCAATCCATGCAAGGCTTTCTTCCGAAAGTATAAGTCAGTGTTAATCCAGAAAAAACGTACCAGTCATCACTGAACACGTTTCCAAAGCTAGGATTAAAAAACTCACTTACATTGAGCTTTACTGGATTACTGGCATCCAGATTGTCCGTAAAAGTGTATCTGGCACCAATTTCTGCACCAAAAATAAGAAACTGATTGATACGATACTTCACACCCACGATCATTGGTATGGCAAAACCACCATCTTTTTGGTTTGCATATACAAATTCCCCAACATCATTGAAAAAATTATAATCATACCTAAAATAGGTGGCACCGGTATAAATATATGGAGTAAAGGCCGGACCTAATTTATGAAGGTTGTATTCCACGAAATTGAATTCCAAGCCTGCAGACGCCTCCAATACGGAGTTATCGGCCACATAACCACGCTGTCTTCTAGAATTGGTACTCGCTTTATTGTCGTTTGCGGTGAATTTTCCATAGGTAAGACTGCCCCGCCATGCATATCTTTTACTTTTGTTCCACTTGAACAAACCACCGAACGCCAAATTTGAAGGTAGAATAAAATTAGTTCGACCTACGTCCCCGATCACATTGGCACCTCCGGCAAAAACACCTACTTCATAAGTCTGGGCCCTAAGACCCAATAACGTAAAAAAAAGTATCACAAAAGCAATCTTTCGCATAGTTGCACTAATAATTTATCAAAATTTAGGCAATTTAAAATCACCACATTTGTTCATGCATGTTCTCAAAAGGTAAACAACATTTAAAGGCATTTATTGTTTTGCTCGGTCAATTACGCTTATCCTCGCCCCACAATAATTTATTCCGAAGTGTTTTTAAAAAGTTCTCAGAAGTATATTCTATCATTTTAATGGTAAACGGGGCTTTTTTGATAGAAAGCTCCTGTCCATTTTCCAGTGAGGCTATCCTGCTATCCAGAGATACCAAATGGTTTTCTTCCCTGCCCGACACTTTTAGCCTAATTATGGTGTCGTCAGAAATCACCAAGGGTCTTGCGCTAAGATTGTGCGGAGCAATAGGAGTCAATACAAGCGATTTTGCCGTTGGAACTATTACGGGACCTCCACAACTCAATGAATAGCCTGTAGAACCTGTAGGCGTAGAGACAATTAGACCATCTGCCCAATAGGAGGTTAAATATTCCCCATTAAGGTGTGTCTCTACAGTGATCATTGAAGTGGTGTCCTTTCTACTGACCGTAATCTCATTTAGGGCGAAATTCAAATCCCCAAATTGAGCATCTAAAGATTCCGTATTCAACTGAACAAGACTTCTTTCAACAATAGTGTAGGCACCTTGAACAAATTCCTTGACAACTTTTCTGACGTCTTCTTTTTTGAATGTGGACAAAAAGCCCAATCTCCCGGTATTCACCCCTACTATCGGAATTCCTAAATCTTTCACGAAAGTGGTCGCCCTAAGGATCGTACCATCGCCCCCAAAACTTACGAACATATCAAATGTAGCATCCAAACCGTTTGTAGAAGAAAAGGTTTGATAAGTTTCTTTATAACCTTTTTGTTGGTACAGCGTAAAAAAATCTTCCTCTATGTAGACCTCCGCTGCTTCATTTTTAAGTTCGTCCAAAAGTTCTACCAAAAATTCAATGGCATCATCTTGATATGTTTGTCCGTAAACGGCAACTTTCATCTTAGACATTTAAGTATTTGTCCAAATAATCCGAGCGTTCCTTCAGGTCTTCCAAGAATTGGTCATCACTGTTCCCGAATAATATATGATAATTGTACCTTCTAAAGGTCTGCACCACTTCATTAAAGTTTTCCGTACTGATTTTGACCGTAACCTGAACTACGTCGTTTTGAACATCTGTAATAAAACCTCCAATGAACTTGGCATTATTGCTTTCCACTATTTGGGCTATTTCACTGAAAGAATAATCCTTTATACCTGTAGCAACTACCAAAATGTTACCTGGGTCGGTAAAAAATGGTGTATCTATGAATACGGAAACGATATCCGTTAAATCATAATAGCCAATAACTTGCTCATCGGTGTTTATAATGGGAAGCAAATTGGCTTCATTTCTGGCAAAGCCTTCCAAAACATCTAACCAATTGGTCTCTTTCCGAACAAAAAAAGCTTCCAAATCGTATCGGTGAGCATCAATCTTAGTATTTGCCTCAACGATTTCTGCATCATTTTCAGAAAAAGTACCCACAAATCTGCCTTTTTCGACTATCGCCACATGGGAAAAGGTATTTTCCTTGAAAAACTCCAAGACTTTTTCAAAGCTTTCGTCAATTTCGAAAACGGGAATATTTGTGATTAGATGATTTTGAATATTCATAACGATAATTATAACGCAAATTAGCAATTTATAATGTCAAAAAGCATGCCTTATTTGTATTTTTGGATTCGCTTTACATCAAAATCGATAATATGACCAAACTTAGCGTTAACGTGAATAAAATAGCCACCTTGCGGAATGCCAGAGGCGGTAATGTGCCCGACCTTTTGAAAGTTGCCGAGGATATTGAACGCTTTGGTGCCCAAGGAATCACCATTCATCCAAGACCGGATGAGCGCCATATTCGCTATCAAGATGCGCGCGATTTGAAGAATATCGTTACTACAGAATATAATATTGAAGGAAATCCAAACCCGAAATTTATCGATTTGGTTTTAGAGGTAAAACCTACCCAAGTGACCTTAGTACCTGATGCCGTTGACGCCATTACTTCCAATGCCGGTTGGGATACGGTTAAACACAAGGATTTTTTGACCGAAGTCATAACAACTTTTAAAAATGCAGGAATACGCACCTCAATTTTCGTTGACCCAGATGTAAAAATAGTGGAAGGCGCAAAAAAAACGGGAACGGACCGCATTGAACTCTACACGGAAAGTTATGCCGTAGGATATGCCAATGACCCAAAAAACGCCGTGAAAGATTTTACACAGGCTGCCATAAAAGCAAACGAGTTGGAAATAGGTATTAATGCAGGCCATGACCTGAGCTTGGACAATATTGAATATTTCAAAAAAAACATTCCCAATCTGTTGGAAGTTTCCATAGGTCATGCACTTATCTGTGAATCAATATACTTAGGGCTGGACAACGTGGTCAACATGTATCTGAACAAATTAAAATGAATCCTATTTTACACTCAAAAATACTAGGTCAAGGAAAACCGCTTTGCATATTGCACGGTTTTCTGGGCATGTCCGATAATTGGAAAACATTGGGAACTTCTTATGCCGAGAATGGCTTTGAAGTACATCTTATTGACCAAAGGAATCATGGCAAAAGTTTTCATTCCCTTGATTTTAATTACGATTTCCTAGCGGAGGATTTAAAACAATATTTGAGTACCCACCATATTGAAAAAACCAGTATTATTGGGCATTCCATGGGAGGCAAAACGGCCATGCAATTTGCCTGCACCTATCCCAATTTCATGGACAAGCTTTTGGTGGCGGACATTGCCCCAAAGTTTTATCCTCCCCATCATCAAGAGATTATTAATGGACTACTGGCCTTAGATTTTTCAAAGGTAGCTTCCCGAACCGATGCCGACACACAACTAAAAGAACACCTTACCCATTTTGGTGTACGCCAATTTCTGTTAAAAAACCTGTATTGGAACGAAGAAAAGAAATTGGCCTTTAGATTTAATCTTGAAGTACTAAGTGAAAAGCTGGAAGAGGTCGGAGAGAACATCAACAGTACCGACTCTTTTGATGGCCCAACGCTATTTTTAAGAGGGGATAGATCCGAATATGTTTCTGATGCCGATACGACAGTCATAAAAAGACATTTTCCTTTGGCGACTATAGCGACCATTTCCAACGCTGGACATTGGCTGCACGCTGAAAACCCCACTGAGTTTCTACAAAAATCCTTGATGTTTCTTAATTCATAAAGTAACAGTCATCTAATGACAAAATTGCAGAAAATACGGCGTATTCTTTATTGGCATCGTATTTGACCAATTCATTATAAACATATTATTATGAAAACAATTCTTAGAATTCTATTAAGCGCCTTGGCAGTCATTATACTATCTTATGTACTACCGGGAGTTGGGGTTGACAATTTTACTACGGCAATCATAGTAGCATTGGTATTGGGTATTTTAAACTTTTTGGTAAAACCTATTTTGGTCATTTTGACTTTACCCATTACCATCCTGACTTTAGGCCTATTTCTACTGATCATCAATGCAATTATCATTTTGCTGGCAGCCCATTTCATAGGTGGTTTTCAAGTAGACGGGGTATTATGGGCAATCATTTTCAGCCTATTGCTATCCTTGCTTCAGTCCATTTTATACTCGCTTCTTAAGGAGGACAAAAAAAGTTGAGTTACTATTTGATTTTCAATAGCTTAAAAAGTTGTTAGCATAAGGAAAATATAGTATTTTTGCCACCCATTTTAGAAAAGCAAATCTTAAAGTAGAGATGAATATTACAAAAGAGCAGATAGACAATTTAAACGCAGTAGTCACCGTAGCATTGACGAAGGAAGATTACCAGGACAAGGTAGATACTATTCTAAAAGACTATAGAAAACAGGCCAATATCCCTGGTTTTAGAAAAGGACAGGTTCCTATGGGGCTTATTAAAAAGCAATACGGAAAAGCTGTTTTGGTCGATGAAGTAAACAAGTTGCTTCAAGATAACCTGAACAAGTATCTGACGGAAGAAAAATTGGATGTACTAGGAAATCCATTACCTAAACAACAGGATAATTTTGACTGGGATACGGATGAACTGGCCTTTGAATTCGAACTGGGGCTGGCTCCGGAATTTGAAGTTCCATTAAAGACGAAAAAAGCCATTACCCAGTATAAGATTACGGCCGACAAAAAAATGGTTTCCGAGCAGATAGACCGTATTCAAAAGCAATACGGAAAATTGGTTTCCAAAGATGTAGTAGGGAAAAAGGACGAAGTATCCGGTCAATTTTTGAATGAAGAGGAGGAAATAGATAATAAGTCACTTTTAGAAATGGATCAACTCAAAAGCAAAAAGGCAATCGAGGCACTGGTTGGCAAAAAAGTAGGCGATACGGTTGCCCTAAAAACAAAAGGGCTTTTAAAAGAGGATCATTTACTGTCTAGCATTTTGGGCATTTCAAAGGAAAAATCAGAAAAATTGAATATTGAAGTTTCCTTCACCATTACTGAAATCAACGAAAGAGAACCAGCTGAATTAAATCAGGAGTTGTTCGATAAACTTTTTGGAAAAGATAGTATTACTTCAGAGAAAGAATTACAAGCTCGTATTAAAGAAGATTCCGAGAAACAATTTGAGCAGCAGTCAGATCAAAAGCTTTTGAACGATATTACGGAGTATTTTATCGAAAACACGAAATTTGAACTTCCTGCCGGATTTTTGACCAAATGGATACAAATGACCGGTGAAAAACCCCTTTCCGAAGAGGAAGCCAGCGAAGAGTTCCAAAAATCCGAAAAGGGATTACGTTACCAATTGATCGAAGGTAAAATCATAAAGGATAATGATCTTCAGGTACAATTTGATGAATTGAAAGAATTCGCCAAAGGCTTTATAAAATCCCAGATGGCCCAATTTGGACAAATGGATCCCAAAGAAGAGGAACTGGACAATATTGCCGCTAGGGTTCTTGGTAATCAAGATGAAGTCAAAAGACTGTCAGAGCAATTAATGAGTCAAAAATTATTGAACCTTTATAAGGAAAAAGGGAATCTAAAGACTAAAGAAGTCACTTATGAAAACTTCGTGAAAGAAGTTTACGGGTAGTTTTCAAACAATAATTTAAGTATCTTTACGGTGCCGGAAAATCTATTTTCGGCACCTTTTTTTATAAAAAAATCGATTTAAAAAATTTATGGACTACGGAAAAGAATTCAAGAATTACGCCATAAACCATCAGGGCATCAGCAGTACTTATTATGACAAAATAATGAGCAGCATGTATCCCGTCAATATGACCCCTAACATTATAGAGGAAAGACAGTTAAACGCCATCGCGATGGATGTTTTCTCTAGATTGATGATGGACCGTATTATTTTCTTGGGGACGGGAATCAACGATCAAGTAGCCAACATTGTACAAGCACAATTATTGTTCCTGGAAAGTGCGGATGCCTCTAAAGACATCCAAATTTATATCAATTCTCCGGGAGGGAGCGTATATGCAGGTCTGGGCATCTACGACACCATGCAGTTCATAAAGCCTGACGTAGCAACCATATGTACGGGAATGGCAGCCTCTATGGGAGCCGTGCTCCTTTGTGCGGGCGAAAAAGGAAAACGTAGCGGTCTTACCCATTCCAGGGTCATGATTCACCAACCGATGGGGGGAGCCCAAGGTCAGGCGAGCGATATAGAAATCACCGCAAGGGAAATCTTGAAACTCAAGGAAGAGCTCTACGCCATCATTGCCAGCCATTCAGGACAAACCAAGGAGAAGGTTCATGAAGATAGTGACCGTGATTATTGGATGAAGGCAGATGAGGCAAAAAAATATGGTATGATCGATGAGATTTTAGTCAGGGATAAAAACTAATCGCGACCTATAATCCAAAATTGTATGATTCTTTTGAACCAAAAACGAAATTGCTTCGTTTTATGTTCAAGATAGTGAAAAGACGTTATGGCAAAGGAAAATTTAGAATGTTCATTTTGTGGTAGAAAAAAGCCGGAAACCAATTTATTGATAGCGGGTCTGGATGCGCATATTTGCGATCGTTGTATTGAACAGGCACACGGTATTGTTGCAGAGGAATCCAGACAGACCAAAACGAACGATCTTTCCTCTGAACTCGTCCTTAAAAAACCACAGGAAATCAAATCCTTTTTGGACACTTTTATCATCGGTCAAGAACGTACCAAAAAAGTAATGTCCGTTGCTGTCTACAATCACTATAAAAGATTATTACAACCTTCATCAAAAGAAGATGATATTGAAATACAGAAGAGTAACATTATTATGGTGGGGCAAACAGGTACCGGAAAAACCTTAATGGCCAAAACCATAGCCAAAATGCTCAATGTTCCTTTGGCCATTGTAGACGCAACCGTACTTACGGAAGCCGGATATGTTGGTGAGGACGTAGAAAGTATTTTGACCCGATTGTTACAAGCCGCGGATTACAATCTTGAAAAAGCGGAAAGAGGCATCGTTTTTATTGATGAAATCGATAAAATTGCCCGTAAAAGCGATAATCCATCCATTACTAGAGATGTATCCGGGGAAGGAGTGCAGCAGGGATTATTGAAATTATTGGAAGGTACTGTAGTGAACGTTCCGCCAAAAGGTGGTCGCAAACATCCCGATCAAAAATTCATTGAGGTCAATACCGAAAATATTCTATTCATAGCCGGTGGGGCTTTTGATGGTATTGAAAGGGCCATTACAAAACGATTGAATCTTCAGGCTGTTGGTTATAGTGCCTCCAAAGCGGATGAGCAGTTGGACGAAAGCAATATCTTGCAATACATCATCCCAAAGGATTTAAAAGAATTTGGGCTTATTCCCGAAATTATCGGAAGGCTTCCCGTGCTTACCCATATGAACCCTTTGGATAAAAAGACACTCCGGGCCATTTTGACCGAACCGAAAAATGCAATCATAAAACAATATGAAAAGCTTTTCGCCATGGATGATATCAATTTTACCATAACGGAACAAGCCCTAAATTATATTGTAGAAAAAGCGATAGAATACAAATTGGGCGCGCGTGGATTACGCTCATTATGTGAAGCGATCTTCACGGATGCCATGTTTGAAATGCCAAGTAGCGGTGAAGGAGAGTTTAAAGTTTCCAAGGCATACGCCGAACAAAAACTATCTTACGAAACGGTAAAAAAATTAAAGGCAGTTTCTTAAACTACCTTTTTTATTGCGGGTTGTATTTGTGTTACTTCTTGCAACAAATCCAAACACACCTTCTGAATCACTTTTTCATCAGTATAAAGGGTGTGCCCAAAATTTGCGATCAGTTCTGGTTCAACATCCATACTTTCTGCCCAAGATTCACTGGGCTTAAAAGCATCATTTTCACCATATAATAATGTGAACGGTAAACAAGGTTTGGATTTCTTTAACCTGATCCTTGTAGCGGAAACGCAATACAATGATTTTACAGGAAGTCCTTTTTGGGCGGCTTCCCAAACAATAGTTCCTCCAGTGCTAAAAGCAAGATAATAACTTGGTTGCTGTTCTTTTTTAAGTAGATGGGCTACCGCGGTTTCTATACCTCCTTTGGTAAAGGCATTGTGAATATTTTCTTCCGTTTGCACGGCTATGTCAAGATTGGCCAGTTGTTGGCTATCGTAAAAGGTGATGTCAAAATATTGTTGTAGGTATCCTAAGTATGAGGTAATCCAAAGTCCTTTTTTTGCGCCCCACATATCGGAAACGATTACTAATCTCTCAGCCATAATTGTAGTTTATTCTATTTTTAGTTTGGGAACTGTTTGTCTAAATTCTTTCATTAACGTTAGAATCCGATATTTAATTGTTCTAGGTACGCTTTTTATCGATATAGACCCGTACCTACTGACGTACAGCAAGTATCATAGATGAAATACATTATTGATTAACAGTATTATGATGATGAGTTCTCCCGAAGCAACTCATCTATGTACTCCCGCCTATTGGAGAGTCTAGGGATTTTATGTTGACCTCCAAGTTTATCATTTTCTTTGAGCCAATCATAAAAAAGATTTTCACGAGCAATGTGAACCTTGGGCATTTTAAGTGTAGTGTTATTGTATCGTTTGGCCTCATAATCCGAATTCAAGGATTTCAAGGCATTATCCAAAAATTCTGTGAAATAGTTCAAATCTTCCGGGCACTTTCTGAATTCTATAATCCATTCATGGGCCCCTTTTTCTTTACCGGACATAAAAATTGGCCCTGCGGTATAATCTTTTATCTGTGCTCCTGTTTTTTTACAAACACTTTTTAGGGCCTCCTCTGCATTTTCTATAATGAGTTCTTCCCCAAAAACATTAATATGATGTTTAGTTCTTCCCGTTACCCTAATTCTGTATGGATTTTTAGAAGTAAACCGAACTGTATCCCCAATTTTGTACCGCCATAGGCCAGAATTGGTCGTTATGATGATAGCATAATTTCTGCCTACTTTCACTTCCCAAAGTGGTATTGCCCGTTGTTGCTCAGTGCCATAAACATCCATTGGGATAAATTCATAAAAAATTCCATAGTCCAACATCAATAATAAATCGTCTGCATTATTTCTGTCCTGTATGGCAAAAAATCCTTCGGACGCATTATAAATTTCATAGTACCTAAAATCCCTTTTAGGCAATAGTTTTTTGTATTGTTCCTTGTAAGGACTAAAACTTACTCCACCGTGAAAATAAACTTCCAAATTCTCCCATACCTGAAATAGGTTTTCCTTTCCCGTATCCTCTAACAAATTGTTCAGCAAAACCAACATCCAAGAGGGCACACCGGCCAAGCTGGTAACATTTTCCTGAACACTTTCTTGAATGATCGCCTTTAGTTTACTTTCCCACTCACTCATTAAGGAAACCTTGTTACTGGGCGTGCTACTGAACTCTGCCCACAAAGGCATGTTATCTATCAATATTGCGGAAAGATCTCCAAAAAAAGAGCCATTGTCCTCATAAATCTCTTTGCTCCCACCCAATCGTAAACTTTTCCCGGTAAACAACTGTGAGTTTTCATTGTTGTTCAAATAAAGACATAACAAGTCTTTCCCAGATTTAAAATGACAATCTTCCAACGCTTCCGAGCTTACTGGGATAAACTTGCTCTTTGCATTTGTTGTGCCACTACTCTTGGCAAATAGTTTTACGGTGGTAGGCCAGAAAAGATTTTGTTCGCCCTTTCGGGTTCGCTCTATCATCGGTTCAAAATCCTCATAGGAAACAATGGGTACCCGTTCTCTAAAAGTTTCGTAGTTGTTTATGGATTCAAAATCATATGTCCTTCCTATTTCGGTATCCTCTGCAATTTCCAATAATTGAAGTAATACTTCTTCCTGAACTTCTTCGGGATATTTTAAAAAAAGTTCTATTTGGTGATAGCGCTTTTTTAGCAACCATGAAGCTATAGAATTAAAGAGCGGAATCGGCATTTTTGGGTATCTTTAGGTCTCTAAAATAGGGTATATACCCATCATTTTCAAATTGAACCAATATTTACCGTCACCTATGCAATACGAAGGGGTATTACGAAAAATGCAGACCGAAATAGGAAGCCCGATCCAGTATTATCTTGTTTTTGAAGCTGACTTTCTGAACGTGAACCAAGTTTTGGACAAGACGATAAAAATCGATTTAAAAAAATTTCAATGTTTAAATTGTGGAAATGACAGACCTATCTATCGCCAAGGTTTCTGCAAAACCTGTTTTTTTGAGATTCCTTCCGCTGGGGATTGGATTATGCGGCCTGAATTAAGTACGGCACATTTGGACAAAGAAGACCGAGATCTGGCATATGAAAAAAAAGTACAGCTACAACCCCACATCGTCTATTTGGCAAATTCCAGCAACATTAAAGTTGGAGTTACCAGAAAGACCCAAGTACCAACACGGTGGATCGATCAAGGAGCACATGAGGCCATAGAAATTGTAGAAGTGCCCAACCGTTATTTGGCAGGAATCACGGAAGTTGCCCTGAAAGACCACATTGGTGATAAAACCAATTGGCGGAAAATGTTGACCAACACCGTGGATGATGAGGATTTAGAAACATGGCGCAATAAATTAAAACCATATATCCCAGAGGAAGCAGCTCCTTATTTCATTGAAAACAATGCCGAGACCAATCTGGAATATCCCGTACTCAGATATCCTGAAAAAGTAAAGAGCCTAAACTTGGACAAAACTCCAAATTTTGAAGGCAGACTAAAAGGAATAAAAGGGCAGTACCTCATTTTTGAGGATAATACAGTATTTAATGTGAGAGGCAGTGAGGGATACTACGTAGGGTTGAGTATTCATTAATTGCTTGAATCTTTCTTCGTCTTAGCTGTGTCTTTCTTTTTATTCCTATTGAGAAGACCACCCAAAATATCCTTAGCCTTCTCCTTTACTGTATCTTCTTCCTTTTTTACAGGTATGGAGTCCACCGTTGTAGAATCTTTTTTATTCTTTCCGAGAATACCCCCTAAAACATCTTTGACGGCATCTTTTGTAGGGTCTTTTGTGGCCGTAGAATCCTTTTTATCCCCTTTTAATATATCCCCGATCAAATCTTTGGCCTTATCCTTTCCTTTGTTCAGCAATTTTTGTTTTTGAATTTCAACCAATTGATTGGTCAATCCCTTAATGCCAGAGGTCAAATCCGTTGTTACTTCCGGGCTATTGTACATTCCTCCAATGTTTGCGGTTACTGGAATGGTCAAATCCTGTAACTCTGCATCATCGATTTTTGCAATAAGATTATTCACTTCTTTCCCCAGATATTTGGCCGGCACTTGCATGGTTGCTTTATAATTCATTTTACTATCGAACGTATGGCCTCCATCAACACTGATTACAATATCCCTATAATTAATATTGAAGGGTTTAACGGAAACCAAACCGTCCTTAAAACTTAGTTTTGTTTTAAGTTCCTTCAGGTTTAATTCATCCAGATTGATAAAATCCAACTTGGAATCCAGAGCAGAAAGTATTGGCGAACTATCTGGGCTAATTTCCCTCGTTAATACATTGGCCAGCACATCTCCCGTTAAAGAGAGCAGATCCGGGCTAAAATCATTGGTCAGATTTCCTGCGAGGGAAATATCGGAACTAAATTTTCCCTTTAATACTTTGGCTACTGGCGCCAGTACTTTAAAAAGTTCCAAAGACTTGAAAGTCTCTCCTATCTGCAGCTGGTCCATTCCCAATTTCATGGCAAAAGTGGGCGTTTCATTTTTGGTGGAGACTTCTCCGTTAAAAGCCACTTTACCATCAAACAAAGACGAGGTCATATTACTTAGAATGGCCTTTTCATCCTTGATCCTCAAAGTTCCCTTTACATTTTTTAGATTGATGTTGTCATAGATTACCGTATTGGCATTTGCGGTGAAATTAGCATCCAAAAAAGACGGAATCTTTATTTGCTCCTCAGCTGTTTCACCGGTGCTTTTTTCCTCATTTCCCGTAGTCTCATTTCCTTCTTCTGTCATAAAATCATTCAGCGCAAACACATTGGAGTTTAAATTGAAGTTCCCCTTAACTTTTTCATTATTAAAGAGGTACCCTAAGAAATTGGAAATGGTCCCGGAAACATCAAAATCGGTTTTACCTGTGGTTCCGTTCAATTTATTGAGCGTAACGGTTTTAGGATTAAAGGTCAAGGCAGTGGTCTTAATCACAACAGGATTAGGAATTTCGGCAGCCGCATATTCAAAATCCTGAACGTCCATACTACCGGAGGTTGCCGTATTTTCATATTGCTTTTTCTCTATGGAAGCCATGTCAAAAGCGGTGTTAATATCCGCGTTCAACTTTCCCTTGAGTTTCATATCTGCCGGTACGGGATAGGCTTGAGATATATTGGCCAGATTCATTTTTCCGTCCACATGTGCCTTCACCTTAGTGTTGCCCAACAATTCCGTAATCTTTGAGGTCATATTAAATTTGTCCTCATCGATCTTAAAAGATAGTTTTTCTATGGCTACGAAAGTATCTTCGGCAATTCCCGTTGTATTGTTCACCTCAACATCAATAAAAACATTGCTTACGGCTTTCGGCAGGTCCGGATATTTGAAAGATGCGTTATCCGAATTGATCTTAATATTGAATTTTGGAATATGGGTTTCATCTACCACTCCATTGAACTTACCTTCCAAAATAAAATTCCCGGTAGTTTTTACGTTTTCAATATTTTTAGAGTAGGTTTCCGGAATCACGGCTAAGAAATTCTTGAAATCCGAGGATGGTGTTTTGAAATTGATGTCTATCTCTTGACTTTCTTCCATCACCTTCACAAAACCTTCAAAAACAAGAGGCAATTGATTCACCACCGCCTCGTTCTCCAAAAAAGAATATTTATTTTCATTTAAATCGATGCCAATAAGCGCGTTCAGCTTTACTTTGTTCTTATTCAAATAGTTAACACTATCCATCTCAAAGGAGACCAACGCATCGGTATGAGTGTCCAATTCAGAATTTGCCAAGGACAGATCTCCCTTACCTTCATGGTTCATATCCAAAATTTCCAGATGAATGCCCGTTGAGAAATCATCATATTTGATGATGGACTCCTTGATTTCGTAAGATTCCATATTGAATGAAAATCCGTCGGTCGACCCCGATTCTGTTTCAGTATTGCCCGAGCTTTCCTTGGCAATGTCATAGTTTGCATTTTCTTCCTCATCCAATTTAATATGCAATAAAGCTTTATCCACATTAAATCTTGAAATAGAAATAGGTTCTCCCTGACCTTTAAAAAGCTCCATAATCCCCATTTGCAACGCTACATTATCCGCAGCGAACAAAGTATCGCCAGCGAACGGTTCTTTGTTGACAAGGCTTACGTTCTCCAAACTCACGGAAGCATTGGGAAAACTACTCAGAAGACTCAGATTAGCCTCGGAAAAATCAAGTGTAGCATTGACGTTATTATTGACATTGTTTTTGAGAATATCACCGATCTTGGACTCCAAAAAAAACGGAACCGCAACAAGCAATAACAACACCAACAAAAATATACCTCCAACAATTCTTAGTATCTTCTTTTTCATACGTTTGTACGATTTTTCTTTAAAACTTTTATTTCCGTATATTATTATGCGTCCAAGTCAATTTCTTGACCAATGGCCAATTTGAACCTTTTTCTCAAAAGATATACGAAGAGATACAAAAAAGGGGTGTCAATAAATGCTATTATTATCTTAAAAATGAAACCGCTGATGACAAGTCCCGTGAATCTCTCCCAAGGAATCTCTCCAAAAGAGCATAATAATACTACTACCGTAAATGTATCTATCAATTGGGATGAAAAAGTAGAAAAGTTATTCCTTAGCCATAGGTATTTGCCCTTGGTCAGATTTTTCCAAAAGTGATAAATTTGAATGTCTACGAACTGCGCCAGCAAATAGGCCATCATAGAAGCGAAAACAGCGATAATCGTATTCCCAAAGACCGAGGTGAACAATGAATCCGACACCGGTGACCAGGACGTGGCGGGCGCTGCGTTAGAAGTATATACGATAGCCAAGGAAAATACAGATGCAAATATCCCTGCAACCACAATTTGGTTCGCCTTTTTCTTTCCAAAGATTTCTGAAATTAAATCCGTAATCAAAAATGTGATAGGATAAGGGAGGATGCCCACTGAAATCTCGAATAACGGGGCCCCGAATATAGAAACCTCACCAAATGGATTCCAGTAAAAGAATTTCTGAAAAATAAGATTGGATACTACTAGCGAGGTAATGAACAACGCCCCAAGGTACAGGTAAATTTTGCGTGCAAGCAGCCTATCCGTTTGCGTCATAAATTACTTAATGTTCAATGAGAAGGGCATTCTGGCCTGTATTCCTTTTTGTTGTGTAGCATTTTTAACCTCTTTCCACAACATGTAGGTTTCCTCTCCAATTTCCTCACGGATTACATGCTGTTTTGCCTTTGCACTGGCACCGCCCAAATCTTCCATAAATTGTTCAAAAGCCGATTTGTACTTTGGATATTTCTTTATTCCGTAATCGCCAAGTTCTGCCATTTTAGCCGCCTCGGCAATAGCATCTTCCAAATTGCCCAGTTCGTCCACAAGTCCATAACGCTTGGCATCTACCCCACTCCATACACGTCCTTGCGCAACTTCATCCACCTCATCTATAGTCATGTCCCTCCCTTGGGAAACACGCTGTAAAAAAGTTTGATAGGTCTGTTCTATACCTTCCTTTATTACTTCCCTGAAATTATCGGACATCGGCTCGAACAAAGAATAATCCACAGAATTCGTATTGGTCCCTACTTGTTCCGCATTGATACCGATATCCTTTGCCAGTTCGCTTATATTGGGGACCGTACCAAAAACACCTATGGAACCCGTAATCGTAGTAGGTTCGGCAAAAATCTTATCCGCACCCGCAGCAATATAATACCCCCCAGAAGCGGCCACGTTCCCCATTGAGACCACTACGGGCTTCGTTTCTTTCAAAAGTTCTACCTCTCGCCAAATAATATCCGAGGTCAACGCACTACCACCGGGGGAATTTACCCGCAAGACCACCGCCTTTACATTTTCGTCCTCACGCACTTTTATCAGGGCATCGTTAATAATTCCTTGTCCAATAATATCCGGGCCTCCTTCTCCGTAGAAAATTTCGCCCTGTGCAAAAACTACCGCTATTTTATCTCCCCCGGATTGCAGTACCTTTTTGTTGGAATACTTGGTATATTCATCCAAAGAGACGTATTCCAAATCCTTCCGATTCTCTTTTCCGACCCTACCGGCCAATTTAGCCTCATATTCATCATAAAAAACAATATCGTCTATAAGTCCCGAGCGTTTGGCCATCTTCGGGGAACGGCCCCCTAAAGTATCCGCAATACGGTTCAAATCTGTTTCAGAAATACCCCTTCCCGTAGCAATATCGCTTACCATGGAATTCCATAGCGACTGTATCAATTCCTTGATTTGGGTCCTATTGGATTCGCTCATCTCGTTTTCCAAATAAGGCTCTACCGCACTTTTATATTTCCCATGCCTTATTACCTCCATCTTTACACCGGTCTTCTCCTGTAATTCCTTGAAGAAAAGCACCTCACTGGAAAGTCCCTTAAAATCCATGGCACCTACCGGGTTCATAAAGATTGAATCCGATACACTTGCCAAATAATAATCTTTTTGCATATAAAAATCCGAATACGTGTAGATGAACTTATCCGCTTTTTTGAAATCCTCCAGAGCTTTTCTGATTGCCTGTACCTGCGCCAGACCGGCAATTACAAAATTATTATTGATGCTGATGCCCTTGATGCGTTCATCATCCTTGGCAACGGCTATGGCATGTAAAATTTCGTCCAGCCCTTGTGATTCCTCGAACAAACCTCCAAAAGGATTTAAATCGTTCTTACCCGTGTAATCCGCAATGGGCCTTTGCAATTGAAGCTCCAATATAGAATTATTTTTTACCGACACCTTATCCTCACCGGAGCCCAATAGGCTTGCGAAGATGAAAAACATGATAAAAAGGATACCAAAAGCGAATAGACAGCCCAAGATAGCCGCCAAAAAGTTTCGTAAAAAGTTCACTGATCTGCAATTTTTATTTGACCGTAAAGATAACTAAAGTGAAATTGTTTTATTTATTTTGTTTCCAATATGGCCAAGAAGCAATCCGCTTATCTATCTATTGGAAGTAACGAGGGTATCCGAAAATTGAACCTACAGAAATCAGTTTTTTTAATTGATGAGCGATTGGGCAATGTTATCGGTGCTTCCGGACTTTACGAGTCACCCGCTTGGGGCTTTGAAGGGGAAGATTTTCTGAATGCCTGTATTTTACTTAAGACCGATAAATCGCCACAAGAACTGCTTGCCGAGTTGCTGAAAATAGAACGGGAAATGGGCCGTGAGCGCGCTGCTTCGGGGGGATATACCAATAGAACAATAGATTTGGATATTATCTATTATGGAAAAGAGGTTTTAGAAACCGATGACCTAAAAGTTCCCCATCCGCAAATGCAAAATCGTAGGTTTGTCCTAAAACCCCTGGCGGATATCGCCCCACAATTTTATCATCCAAAATTAGAAAAAGATACAAGAAACCTATTACAGGAATGCCCGGATAAAACAAAGCTCGTCAAAACCTTAAATAAGTTATACAGGAACAAATATGAATTATTCTCCTCTATGGAATTTATCACTATAGAAGGAAACATTGGTGCCGGGAAAACAACGCTGGCCCATAAAATAGCAGAAGATTTTAATGCCAAGTTGATCTTGGAACGCTTTGCGGACAACCCCTTTTTACCAAATTTCTACGAAGATCAGGCCCGCTTCGCATTTCCTTTGGAAATGTCCTTTTTGGCGGACCGCTATCAGCAGTTTACCGATGATACCAGCCAATTTGATCTTTTCAAGAATTTTATGATCAGTGACTACGATATTTATAAATCGCTCATTTTTGCCAAGGTAACACTACAAAAACAAGAGTTTGAATTGTACCGAAAGGTTTTTAGCTTTATGTACAAAGAAGTAAAAAAGCCAAAAATTTATGTGTATCTGTATCAGACAACTGAAAGACTTTTAGAAAATATCAAAAAAAGAGGACGCGATTATGAACAGAATATCGCTCCTGAATATCTGGAGGATATCAACAGGGGTTATTTTGATTATTTGAAGACCTATCCAAAAGAAAATCAGCTTGTTATTGATATTACCGAACATGATTTTGTAAATAAAAAAAACGATTATGCAACGGTTTTGGAGCAGATTGAGGATTTCGCCATACTGCATCATGCTTAACACAAATTTGGCAATTTTCTTGCACAGAACAAATGTATTTACGTTATTGTGGAAGTAACAGTAAACTAACTAACTCAAACTTTACATAAAAACCTGGCCTAGGCCAGGTTTTTTATTGCATTCAATTTTACCCAAAAATCCCAAACAACCACACCTGCACTTACCGAAATATTTAAACTATGC
Source organism: Maribacter algae (assembly GCF_047345745.1). NCBI lineage: Bacteria > Pseudomonadati > Bacteroidota > Flavobacteriia > Flavobacteriales > Flavobacteriaceae > Maribacter > Maribacter algae. Next base: position 968,115 of record NZ_JBLFES010000001.1, on the reverse strand, counting down.
TTGGTCCCGAACTGAGGAATTTCTACAACAGCGTCACAGGCCGAAACGACCTCTTGAGCAACCCCTTTTACTTCATTCCCGAAAACAAGCACATAGGTTTTATCGGCATCCAGTTCAAATTTATTTAACATGGTGGCCCTTTCCGCCTGTTCAACAGCTATGGTATAACAACCTTTGGACTTTAGCTCTTGTACGAGTTCCAAGGTGTTTTCCGCATACTCCCAATCCATGCTTTCGGTTGCCCCCAAAGCCGTTTTATGAATATCCTTATGCGGTGGCCGGGCCGTTATGCCACAGAGGTAAATCTTTTCGATTAAAAAAGCATCGGCAGTTCTAAAAACAGCACCAATATTGTTCAAACTTCTAATATTGTCCAACACAATGATAACCGGTGTTTTTGCCATCTGTTTAAAGGCGACAACATCCAATCTGTCCAATTCCTCGTTTTGTAACTTTCTCATAGAATACTTTTCAACTATCGGCCCTAAATATCAACAAAAATTCAAATGCCATTGGGAAAGATATATATTCGTTTTGTACAGCAAAAATAAGTAGATAAAAAACGTGGCCGGCAAGACAAAAAAAAAGGTGACTCCCTTAATGCAACAATACAATACCATCAAGATCAAGTATCCTGATGCAATGTTATTGTTTAGAGTGGGCGATTTTTATGAAACCTTTGGGGAAGATGCAGTAAAAGCTTCCAAAATATTGGGTATTATCCTCACGCACAGAAATAATGGCGGAGATAGAACGGAACTAGCCGGGTTTCCCCATCATTCTTTAAATACTTATCTACCCAAATTGGTAAGGGCCGGACAACGGGTCGCTATTTGCGACCAACTGGAAGACCCAAAACAAACCAAGACCATAGTCAAAAGGGGGGTTACGGAACTGGTGACCCCAGGAGTGGCCCTGAACGATGATATTTTGTCCGCAAAGCGCAATAATTTTCTTTGTGCCGTGCATTTTGGTCGAAAAAAACTGGGCGTTGCATTTGTTGATATATCCACAGGGGAGTTTTTGACTTCGGAAGGCAATGAGGAACAGATCGATAAATTGCTTCAGAATTTTGCCCCCAACGAAATCCTAATTTCAAAAAATCACAAAAAAGAATTTACCGAGTTGTTCGGTTCGCAATTCCACACATTTTATATGGAAGATTGGGTCTTTCAAGAAGATTATGCCCTAGAGAACCTAACCAACCATTTTAAGACCAACACACTCAAAGGTTTCGGTGTAGACCACCTTACCCATGGCATCATTGCTTCCGGAGTGGTACTTCATTATTTATCCGAAACGCAACATAGACAGTTGCGGCATATTAACAAACTGCAAAGAATAGCGGAAGACGAGTACATCTGGATGGATCGTTTCACGATTAAAAACCTGGAACTTTACCACTCTACCCACGTGAACGCCGTGACTTTATTGGACGTGATCGACCGTACTATTTCTCCCATGGGAGGGCGTATGATAAAAAGATGGTTGGCATTACCCCTTAAAAATGTCCAGAAAATAAGAAATAGGCACGAAGCCGTTCTGCATTTTACCGAAAACGAGGAACTGCTTGAAAAACTGCAAGGCTGTATCCGTAATATGGGAGACTTGGAACGTCTCATTTCCAAGGTTTCCACTGGAAAAGTAAATCCGAAGGAAGTAGTGCAGCTAAAAAATTCCATGGAGGCCATTGTTCCTGTAAAGCAATTTATTTCCAGCTCAAAAAATGAAGCATTGGCCCTTATAGGGGACCAATTGCAATCCTGTGACATGCTGCGCGCCAAAATAAAGGAGATGCTCAACGAAGAGGCTCCCGTCAATATTTTAAAAGGGAACGCTATAGCCCCCGGTTTTTCGGAAGAATTGGATGAGTTAAGGGGATTGGCATCCTCGGGCAAAGACTACCTTAATAAAATGCTGGAAAGGGAAACTACCGCAACCGGTATTACGTCGTTAAAAATAGCATCGAACAATGTTTTTGGTTACTATATTGAAGTACGAAATACGCACAAGGACAAAGTACCGGAAACCTGGATTCGCAAGCAAACACTCGTAAATGCCGAGCGCTACATTACCGAAGAATTAAAAGAATACGAAGCTAAAATTTTAGGTGCCGAAGACCGTATTCTTTCCCTTGAACAGCAACTTTTTTCGCAATTGGTGGTATGGATGCAAGAGTATATTGCTCCTGTTCAGAACAATGCCAACCTCATTGCGCAATTGGATTGTCTTTGCGGTTTTGCGCAATTGGCAAAAGAGAACAACTACGTTGCTCCGGAACTCAACGATTCAACCGATATTGATATCAAAAACGGAAGGCATCCGGTTATTGAAAAACAACTGCCATTAGGGGAAAGCTACATAGCTAACGATGTACAGCTAGATCGGTCACAACAGCAGATTATAATGATTACGGGGCCCAATATGAGTGGTAAATCTGCCATATTACGGCAAACCGCGCTCATTGTGCTACTTGCCCAAATGGGTAGTTTTGTGCCAGCCGAATCTGCGAAAATAGGATATGTGGACAAGATTTTTACCCGTGTGGGTGCCAGTGACAATATTTCTATGGGAGAATCTACCTTTATGGTAGAGATGAACGAGACTGCCTCCATTTTGAACAACCTCTCCGAACGCAGTTTGGTACTTCTTGATGAAATTGGTCGAGGAACCAGTACTTATGACGGAATTTCGATTGCTTGGGCCATCTCCGAATACTTGCATGAGCATCCGGCAAGAGCGAAAACGCTTTTTGCCACACATTATCATGAACTTAATAAAATGAGCGATACGTTCAATAGGATCAAAAATTTCAACGTATCCGTAAAGGAATTAAAAGACACAGTTTTGTTTCTGCGTAAACTAACTCCCGGTGGAAGCGAACATAGCTTTGGAATACATGTGGCAAAAATGGCGGGGATGCCGCAACAAGTGATACGTAAGGCGAACAAAATTCTTGAAAAGATGGAGCAGTCGCATGCCAATGACTCCACAAATGAAAAACTGGATACCGCCCAAAATACCGGCCTGCCGAACGGACAGGAAATGCAACTGAGCTTCTTTAATCTAGACGACCCATTATTGGAAGAAATCAAGGAAGAAATACTCCATTTGGATATTGATACCCTAACACCTGTTGAAGCCTTAATGAAGTTGAACGAAATAAAACGATTGCTTACAAAGAACAAGAAAGCTACTTCTTAACGTCTGATTATTTTTATTTCTTTTGCTAAAATTTACTTTGGATTTTATAGAATTGTATTAAATTTGCGTCCGCATCGGGAAAGATGCACGTTCCTAAACATGCGAAAATAGCTCAGTTGGTAGAGCGCCACCTTGCCAAGGTGGAGGTCGCGGGTTCGAATCCCGTTTTTCGCTCAGAAATTCCTTTCAGCGTTTTGTTCCAATGTCTGTCGTGACATTGTGAGGCTCGAGTGGTGGAATTGGTAGACACGTTGGACTTAAAATCCAATGGACATTAGTCCGTATGGGTTCAAGTCCCATCTCGAGTACAAGGGAGATAGCCGAGGTTTTGCCTCGGCTTTTTCATGTCAAAAAATGACTCAGGTACAACATAGGTACAACATTTCATTTTTCACCAACTTTAACATTTTAAATGGTCCTAATTAGTGCTATTTAGGTTTTTGTCCATATAATCCTGCCAAGTGACCAAAATGTATTTCTCTTTTCCGTTTTCTTCCTTTTTTAAAAAACCGTATTCATAGACGAATAGATAGATGTCATCTTTTTGGTTTTTCCAATAATGTGTAAAGAAATTCGGGTTAAAACCTAGTTCTAAAAGAAGGTTAGTTCGTATTGTTACTTTACCTCCCTTATTATATTCCTTAAGTATCTTCCTATTCAACTTCAGTTGGTTATCCACCTTGTTATAAAACCTATGAGGATTCTGTTTTTCTTTTTTATATTGATAAGCACTTTTACAATGTGAATCGCAAAACTTCTTGTCCGTTCTTCCTTCCAATTCTTTACTACAATGAAAACATTCTTTATGAATTCTCATAACCGATAAATTAAGTGGTATTTATACGTATTCTATTCGATTAAGATACGATTATATCAAATGTAACAGCTACTTTGGTCAAAACTTTCGTTATGAATTCGAATCGCTCTATTACCTTAAAACACTTACTTATCAATAATCGAAAATGTATTGGTCTTCAGTTCAACACAAACAAGGTTGTACAGGCCTTGGTGGATTCCTTACCAAATGTATGCTGGAGTAAGGAATTTGGCATGTACTATATACCCAACAATAAAAACAATCTAGAGTTGGTATTTAAAACATTTCGTGGAGTGGCTTGGGTAAATGGAAATTATTTTTTGCCGAACGCATAGTTAATAGGGATAATCCTGAGGTAAATCTGGAAAAAATCAGAAATCGACCAGTAAAAAAAGGCTATAAAAACTGTCCGGAAGAGTACTTGCTTAAACTCGAACTAAAGCGTTATGCGGAAAGTACCATTCGCAATTATGTTTCTTGCTTCGAAGCTTTCATAAATCATTATTACGATACAGACCCAACAGATCTTAATGAAATGGATGTTCGGAATTATTTGCAAAAATTGATTCAGGAGAAAAAATCGAACTCCTATATAAACTTAGCTGTAAACAGCATCAAATTTTTCTACGAGATAGTTTTAGGCATGCCCAATAGATTCTATTCTATTGAAAGACCCCGAAAACAGAATCCACTACCTAAGGTTCTATCAAAAGAAGAAGTCATCAGTATCATGGAGTGTACCAATAATATAAAACATAAATGCATTATAGGACTTCTCTACTCATCTGGACTTCGTCGTGGGGAGCTTTTGAATCTGTTGGTAACCGATATCGATAGTAAAAGAATGATGATTAATATTAAAAATGCCAAAGGGAATAAGGACCGGTATAGTGTTCTTAGCCCAAGCATTCTTAAAGATTTACAAAAGTATTACAAGGAGTATAGACCAAGCAAATACCTTTTTGAAGGAGCAAAAAGAGGCAAATATAGCGGTACAAGTGTATTGAATATTGTTGATGTGGCAGCAAAAAAAGCTGGTATTCTGCGAAAAGTAACTCCGCATATGTTAAGGCATAGTTTTGCCACCCATCTTTTAGAGAATGGAACAGACATTAGACACATTCAATTACTTCTGGGACATAGCTCTACCAAAACCACAGAAATATACACCCATGTTGCAGACAGATCATTTATGGACATCAAAGATTTATTATCTTAGTGTGCACATAAGTAGGATAGCATCAATGATGCTATCCAATTGTTGCCAACAATTAATCTCGTGGCTCAATAAACTGTGTTTTAGCTATAAAGTCTGACTTGCTAAACTTAAAAAAGTAACAAAAAAGCTCAACTTAATTCTGACATAAATTCTATATATAAATCTGACGAGCGCTAAATAAAAATTGACGTAAATAAGCTGAACTTTATACTGATTTTGACTTAAACTGCACTTAAAAAAGAAAACTATAATTTGACGTGCGCTAAAAAATAATTTGACAACTAAGCTCTAAATAATTCTGACGAAACGCTGTAAAGCATTATAAATACTGAATTTTAAAATGTTAGTTCAAAAAGAAAACTGTTGGCAACAAGGTGTATAATTTATGCGGGGTTTGGGCGTGTCCGATGTGCGGCGTTGATTTTTTGCGTCGGCAATACTTTTTATTAGTATTTTTAGTAAAAATTAAAAAACTAAACAAAGTATTGCCTTGTGCTACTGCCGAAATGCGCTGCATTTCTGCCCGCACAAAATCATACACGACACCGTTGTAATCAATAGCTAAAATAAAATGCCAAGTAAGAGTGTAATTATCTTCACAGCTATTTATTTGATAATTAATTCTGTGATTTTTTATATGAGTTTTAATAATCAACTTTCAACTTATTGGAGTTTCAATATTATACTTTCATTACTTTTCACAGGTATTTTTGGAGCAAAGATTAACTTATATCTATCATTAATCTATTTGGCGTTGAGTACTGTTGTTTTTTACGGTTTGGCTAACGCTGCTAAAAGAAAATTTGAAATCGGAATTTTATTAGTTCTGGGAATTGCTATTACTATTCCTATTCTAAATGCGAATGGAATCTAGTATTCAATGGACTTTTTAGCAAGTTTGTGCAAATGGACCTTACTCAAACGCAACTGTTGCGCAGATGGACTTTACTCAGATGGAAAAAATATGGAAACGCAATCGTTAGTGCTTACTCAAACGTGTCGCTACTGATTACAACAAAGCCTATAATTAATACGGACTTCGGGTTTTACGCCAAGGTCTGTGTATATTTATGAGGTCGCAAAATCTTTGGGATTTTGCTTTGGAACAAAAAAAGAAAAAACAAAACCAAAAGCTTTTGCTTAGCGCGTAGCTGGAAATCCGTCGGATTTCTGCGCCGCACTAATCATAGCCCAGCCGTTGTGGTGCATTTAATTCGACTATTTTCAATTCTTAAACATGACCAAGGAAAGCCGAAAAAGAAAAAACAGAACAAGAATCGGTAAACTCTTATCGGAATCGGCCTTGATTGTTTTTAGCGTCCTATTGGCCCTGTTCATTAGCGAATGGAGAAATGACTACAATGAAAACAAACAGACACAAGTAATCATAAAAAACATCAGAGAAGAAATATCCGAGAATCAAAAATTTCTTGAAACTTACATACCTTATCACGAGCAAGTCAAAAAGAGAATCAATCAAGCCTATGTCCAAGATTCACTGGAGACAACATTCTTTTCAGATAAAAGTTTTGATATCAGTAATGTTGCGCCGAACGGAATACTTCAAGATAGATTGAACAACATTGTTTGGACAGTAGCTAAGGCAGATAAAATAACGAATAGAATACCGCTGCAGGAATCCAAGATTTTATACGAAATTTATGACCAACAGAACACTGTAAACAAAACGGTTGAAAGAATAATAGCCTTCTTAAGTTCAAGGGAAATCCATAGAAAGGAATCTTTGGATGAAAGTGTGATTGTATTAAGAACTTTGTTCAATGAATTGGTCGGACAAGAAAAATACTTGAACTACCAATATGAAAATGCTTTAAAGGAACTTAAAAACTAAAACCTTGAAAAATGAAAAGTCAATAATACCGATCAAACTCAGATATTATAATAAAATGATTCAAAGTATACCAAACAAATCAAGGATTGAGTAGAATATTGAAACATTTTGGAGGAAAAAACGCACCACAACAATGGCTATAGTTAATTGCTTAATTTTCAATAAAATAAAACCTCCTGTCACGTATAGAAACCCGAGAAAACTGAAAAATAAAACCCATCGAAACCGCAACTAATCATAGCCGAAGCCGATGATGTCGAATACGCCTGCGGCGTACTTTTGTTGCACTGCTAACGCAGCTACCGCACCAAAAGCGGGTCGACATCATCGCCGCGCTATGCCGGATCGCCAAAATCCGTAGGACAAGGGTCCCTTTTGCCAATATCGCCGCAACGGCTCCATTACTCGACATATCAATCGCTATATGCAATCCGGTTCGGCTAATTTTAATCCCAATACCGCAAAATCCCAAGGCTTCACGGCCTGCCAAGCAGGCCTGGCCGGGAACCATAACGAAAGACTAAGCGGAGGAACCTTTCTCTCGTTATGGTTTTACAGGATTTCGCTATATTTCCTTAAAATTAGCCGGACTGCACATAGCGCGGCGTTGGGCATAATTTCGAAAAAGCCAATAAAAGTAAACTATTGAGAATTGAAAACTGGAAAATCAATATAGATATCACTTTAAATGAAACCAACAACAAAATATGCAAAAAACAACAACATTAATATTGCATATCAAGTAATAGGGCAAGGTCCTGTTGACCTTGTTTTTGTCCCTGGTTGGGTTTCTAATATCGATATGATGTGGATAGATTCTAAACTATCTAATTTCTTAACTCATCTTTCAAAATTTTCGAGACTTATTTTGTTTGATAAAAGAGGTACTGGACTTTCAGATAGAGTAAACCCACTATGTACCCTTAATGAAAGAATGGAGGATATTTTAAGCGTAATGCGTGTGTCTGGAAGTAAAAAAGCCATATTTTTTGGCCATTCTGAAGGAGGAACAATCGCCAGTCTTTTTGCTGCTACGTACCCAGAGCGTACAATTTCTCTAATAACATTTGGAGCTTTTGCAAAAAGAAAATATTCTAAAGATTATCCTTGGGCTCCTAAACCAAAGGAGCGTCAAGTTTTCTATGACACCATTGAAAAAGAATGGGGAAATGGACAAAAGATGGGCTTAGAATACATTATGCCTTCAATGGAAAATGATACTTATTATTATAATTGGTTTGCAAGTTATTTACGCTCTGCAGCTAGTCCTAGAGCTGCATTAGCTCTCGCTAAAATGAATACTGAATCGGATATTACTGAAATTTTAAATAAGATAAACGTACCTACACTTATCCTTCATAGAAAAAATGATATTGATGTAAATGTAGAAGAAGCAAAGTATATTACATTCCGAATTCCGAATTCAAAATTGGTTGAGCTATCTGGAATTGACCATTGCTTTTGGGTGGGTGACTCATTTTCTGTTATTCAAGAGATTGAGATGTTTATTACCGGAAAAAGAACCATTAGAGAAACCCAAAAAAATTGCTACACAAAAACAACTTACACTAAAACTGATATTGAAAAAATAATGCTCGATAATTTTCAGTACAATCTAAAACTTGAAGAATTTGCAAAACTGTGTGGAAGAAGTTTATCTGTATTTAAAAGAGATTTTAATAGCCACTTTAATATTACACCCTATAAATGGATAAAGATTAAACGTCTGGAATATGCAAAAAAGCTTTTAATTGAAAATGATTTAAACGTAAGCCAAGTATGTTATGAGAGTGGGTTTATAAATAACTCTCATTTTATAAAATCATTTAAAGAAAAATTTAAATTACCTCCACATCAATTCAAGTCCAAAATTAAAAACAATTAATACTTTCGAAAAGGATTTGGACGTTAGAGCATGCTTTTTGGATTTTTAAGCAAGTTAAGAACATTTTTTTTAGTTGAATTTTGGTCTATAATAAAAACTAAAAGAAATGAAAAAAGTAGCCATTTTAATTTACGGAGCAGTTGCATATATTATTTTTCTTGTTGCATTCCTTTATGCAATCGGATTCGTGGGAAATATTTATGTTCCGAAAACAATAGATTCTGGGATAGAACCTTCATTATTTAACGCCATTATAATCAATCTAGTTTTATTAAGCATATTTGCTTTGCAACATAGTATTATGGCAAGACCGAAGTTTAAAGAATGGTTCAATTCTAATTTTAGTCAAGCAATGGAACGAAGCACTTATATTTTGCTGTCCAGTTTAGCATTAATCTTAATTTACTGGCAATGGCAGCCCATTACGACTAAAGTTTGGGAAGTTGAAAACACTATCCTTTCTAGTATCTTAACAGCAGTATTTTTTCTCGGTTGGTTTATTGTTCTTCTATCGACATTTATGATTAATCATTTTGAGCTTTTTGGACTATCACAGATATTTGATAATCTAAAGAACAAACAAACCCCTAACCCTAAATTTCAAACCAACTATTTATATAAACTTGTTAGACACCCAATTATGCTAGGTTTTCTCATTGCGTTTTGGGCAACATCAACAATGACTGTAGGGCACTTATTATTCAGTGTAGTAACTACACTTTACATTTTTATTGCCGTAAAGTATTTAGAAGAAAAAGACCTTCGGAAATCTATTGGAGAAAAATATGAAGCCTATCAAAAGGAAGTTCCTATGATTATTCCATTTACAAAAAGAAAACAATAAACTGCGAATAATATGAAAATCTTAAAATTTATATTAACAATTCTGATGTTAACATCCTGTAATTCAATCGAAAATACTGACAAGAACACTTATGAAACATACTCCCAAAATTCAAATTATTTAATAAAGACATATAAAAATATAGAGTTTCCTTCTGTAGGTGCTATCCTAAAAGGTAGGTTATATTTACCTAAAAACAATAATATAAAACTACCATTAGTAATAATGGCGCATGGTCTTTCAGCCACGATAAATAGTATGGTAGCAGATAAGTATGCGGAAGAATTTTACAAGGCGGGATTCGCTGTCTTATTATATGACCATCGCAACTTTGGAATTAGTGAAGGAACTCCTAGACAAGAACTCAATTATTGGGTGCAATGCAGAGGTTATATTGATGCAATAAATTTTGCTTTCACATTAAGCATGATTGACACCAATAAAATAATCCTTTGGGGAGATAGTATTAGTAGTGCCGAAGCGTTAACTGTAGGTGCTGTAGATGAAAGAGTGAACGCAATAATTGGTCAAGTTCCTGCTTTCGGTGATACGGAAGTCCCATTTGAGAAGTCAGATGAAATGATGAAAAGTATTAAAGAAATACTTTTAAATGAACATCTAGAAAAACTTGACAAAGAAGAAACAAGTATTATGGCTGTAGTGTCTCCAAATCAACAAAATATGAGTTCCGCACTCAAAGAACTTACGGCATATCGTTGGTTTATTGAATATGGAGGTCGTTTTGATACCAATTGGCAAAATAGTGTTTCATTTTCTACCTTTAAGAGTTCCCCAAAAAATTATCACAGAGGCATTGCTGCTAGCTTTATAAAAGTTCCAACATTATTAGTTGTAGGCAAGAACGATGAAATGGAAGGAGCAAGTGATATTATAGCCAAAACGGTTTTTGATAAAATTAGCCAACCGAAGAAAATTGTTTTTCTAGAGGGAGGACATTTTGGTCTTTTGGAGCATCCAAGTGAATTGTTTAACCAATCAAGTATGGTGCAGATTGATTTTATTAAAAGCATTTTTAATCATTGATAAAAAAACTATGCCCAACAAAGTATAAAATTAATTGCTAGTACTCGCCTACTTGGAAAATCCTAGCGGATTTTCTCTTTCGTTTGTATTTGCTAAATTACTTGCTTAAACGACGCAACTAATCTTATACAAACCGATGATGTCGAATACGCCTGCGGCGTACTTTTGTTGCGCCGCTAACGCAGCTACCGCACCAAAAGCGGGTCGACATCATCGCCGCGCTCTGTCAGATTGCTCAATCCCTAGGATAAGGGACCTTCTTGCCATAATCGCCGCTACGGCTTAACTACTCGACATATCAGGACACTAAATGCAATCCGGTCGGCAAATTTTATTCCCAATACCGCAAAATCCCTAGACCATAAGACCGCTGCGCGGTCCGGCCGGGAACCATAACGAGAGACTAAGCGGAGGAACCTTTCTCACGTTATGGTTTTACAGGATTTTGCTATATTTCCTTAAAATTCGCCGGACTGCACATAGCGCGGCGTTAGCTACAATTTGAAGAATAACAAGCTTTTGATATTAGATTTAGATGGGGTTCTTATTACAAACCCATCATGGAAGGCGGATAAAATTCATTCGGACGGTTATTCGGAATTTAATGAATCATGTATTGAAAACTTAAACCGGCTCCTAACACTTGCCGAATTTGATATTTGGTTAAGTTCGACTCGACGAACTGCGAAAACTCTTTCTGAATTCAATCAAATTTTCGAAAATCGCGGAATAAAGAAAACAATAACTGGATTTTTACCAGAATACACGGATTGTAAAAATCGGAAGGAAGAAGTGTCAAAATTTTTATCGGAATTTAAAGTAATGGATTTTATAATTATCGATGACGACAAATCTCTAAACGGACTGGAAAGCAGAATTAAAAAGAATTTAATTTCTACCGATTTAGTAAAGGGATTTGACTCAGAGAAACTGAAAGAAGCAATGGAAAAAATAAAAAAACTGTAGCTAACAATGGCTATAATCCATTGTTACTTCTTTCTAAACAAAAAACATTACTTTTAAACGCATGATTCCTAAAGCGGACAATTCCTGCGGAATTATCCACAACGGAATCATAGCCGAACCGTTAGCACCCACCAAAAAATAAAAAAGATGAAAAAATCAAAATTTTACATTCTTACAATTCTGATTTCTTGTGCTTTTATTAATTGTAAAAAAATACCAAATTCTGGATCTCCTGACCATATAAAAAACATAACGAATGGAATCGATGATGACAAGTTAGCAACCGTTGAAACCATAGAAAATGAATGGCTAACCCACGGAGGAAATTATAAAGAAGACAGATATAGTTCGCTTAACCAAATTAATAAATCTACAATTGATAGTTTAGGATTGGTTTGGAGCATAAACTTGGGAACTACAAGAGGCTTGGAAGCGACACCCTTAGTTGTAGACGGCATTATGTATTTGACAGGAACGTGGAGTATGGTTTATGCGATTGATGTAAGAAAAGGCGAAGTAATCTGGACTTTTGATCCTGAAGTTCCAAGAGAATATGGTGAAAAAGGCTGTTGCGGTGTAGTAAACAGAGGAGTAGCTCTTTACAAAGGAAAAGTGTATTTGGGTGCTTTTGACGGCAGGCTAATCGCAATTGATGCCGCTACCGGTAAAAAAGAATGGGAAGTTTTAACCGTAAATCAAAACAAAGGATATACAATAACTGGAGCTCCTCGAATTGTAAAAGGAAATATAGTTATTGGAAATGGTGGGGCAGAATATGGGGTAAGGGGTTATATAACTGCCTATGATGCAATAACTGGTGAACAGGAATGGAGATTTTATACTGTTCCTGATAATCCTCAAAATGGTTTTGAATCAGATGCGATGAAAAAAGCAGCGAATACATGGACAGGAGAATGGTGGAAATTTGGAGGAGGAGGTACAGCTTGGGATGCGATTGTGTTCGACCCCGAACTAAATCAATTATATATTGGAACGGGGAATGGCTCTCCTTGGAACAGAGAAATCAGAAGTCCCGGAGGAGGAGACAATTTATACCTTTCTTCAATAGTCTCCCTAAATCCAGATAATGGAGAAATGAACTGGTATTATCAGACTACACCGGGCGAATCTTGGGATTACACCGCTACCCAACCAATAATTTTAGCAGATTTAGAAATTGAAAACAAACCGAGAAAGGTATTGATGCAAGCACCAAAAAATGGCTTCTTCTATGTCATTGACAGAACAAACGGAGATTTCATATCGGGCGAACCATTTGTTTATACCAATTGGGCTAAGAAGATTGATTACGAAACAGGACGCCCCATTGAGAGCTCCTTTGCCAGATATAAAGATGTTAATGCATACATTGCTCCTCATCCAATTGGTGCTCATAATTGGCATCCTATGGCATTTAATAAATCTACAGGTTTGGTTTATATCCCTGCCAGAGAAGGTTCTAATTTCTATGGGCAAAATAAAAAATTCGAATTTATAGATGATGGAAAATCATGGAATACAGGCACCGGATACGATGCGAATAGCCCAGTAGTTCAAGATTCTTTAATCCCGGAAACCGTTGGCAAATTGATTGCATGGGATCCAGTCAAACAGCGTGAAATTTGGAGTGTAACTCATCAATCTTCTTGGAATGCCGGAGTACTTACAACTAAAGACTTAGTGTTTCAAGGAACAGGCAAGGGTGATTTCAAAATCTATGATGCTATGACTGGTGATAAATTGTGGGATTTCCCATTACAAACCGGAATAGTCGCTCCTCCTATTACGTATATGGTTGATGGCACTCAATATGTTACCCTAGTAGCTGGGTGGGGAGGTGGCTTGGCGACTTGGGTTAAATACGTAGATCAAATAAACCCTGGAGGTATCTATACATTTGCAATTGGTGGTAAAAAAGCCCCTCCAACTTTTCCAGCTAAGGAACCAAGAGAACTCATCAATCTCGATTTTGATGCTACACAAGAACAAATTGAAAATGGGCAGCGTTTATTTGGTAGATATTGCGGATTTTGTCATGGAGATGGCGTTATCCCCAACTTGAGCTACTCCAAACCAGAAATATTCGAATCCTTTACTCAAATAGTTGGAGATGGAATTTTTATTGAAAAAGGAATGCCTAAGTTTAATGATAGGTTATCAGAACAAAATATTAATGACATTAAAAATTATATATTATCAAATGCAAAGCAACAAAGAACAAAATTAATTGGACAAGAATAGAAATAATGGCGAGGTGCTAACAATGTATAAAAAAATAGAGCAAATAAAGCTTAAACAAAGGGTTTGGGCTTATTTGCAAAGTCGCCAAATCTTTTGATTTGGCTTTTAGGAAAATAAAGTAAAAACAAAATGCAAAAGATTTGGCTTATGGCTAAACCGAAAGAACATCGCTTAACAACAGCCCTACTTTTCTTATACTAACCGTTGTGCGTCATTTAAAAAAATAACTGAGAAAAGATAAAAAACTAAAAGTGAAAACCTTTGAACAAATCATACTGCTTTTAGTTTCGGGCCAAGGAATCTTATTGAGTCTTGGTTTGTTATCTGCAGTATTCAAAAAAAAATATTCGACTTTTTATTTAGGACTGATTACGGCGGTAATTACAATTGAAGTTTTAAATATTTGGGGAATGAGGGTTGAATATCACAGCTCTACGAATTCCTTTCCATTTTGGGTATTTGGGTCATATTTAATAATACCAGCCGCCTTATGGCTATTCCTTAAAGAGAATACACAACCAACTTTCCAATCCAGTACAAAGCATTTCCTTCTTTTTCTACCCGCCATTGTAGAGATAATAGTTGAGTTATTTTTGTTTTTTAGCAATAGGGTTTCACATACTAATCTCGAACTCCAGACAAATCAATTATGGTATAGTTATACAGAGATAATACCCGTAATTACAATGGTTTTAGTCTTAATCCTATTCGGAAAAGAACTAAGGAGTCTTAATTTAAGATTGAGGAGAATACAGGCCATCAAATCCAATTTCAACCAAGTTTCAAAACTTCTAGTAATATTCGTGTTTTTTTCAATATTAACCACATTTTGGTTATTGCAAACCGTTTGGGAGCTTCAAGTCTTCCAATTTATTGAAATAATATTGTTGCTTTTCATATTTGTTCTTGGATATATCGGATTATTTCAGCCTTCATTTTTTAACATACCAAAGGTTTTAAAAACAGAGATAATCAAAGAACAATTTTCACAATTTAATGACCAAAGTGAGCTGGCTAGGTTAAAGTTTCTTTTTGAAGTAGAGCAAGTCTATCTACAACAAAAACTGTCTTTGTCCGAAGTAGCGTTTACATTAAACTTGCCACAGCGATATGTTTCTGGCCTTATCAATTCCTATCATGGTACTAATTTTAGTTCCTATGTTAACTCGTTTAGAGTGCAAGAGGCTTTGAAACGAATCAATGATCCAAACGAAAAGAACAAAACCCTTCTGGGTATTGCCCTTGAATCGGGCTTCAGTTCAAAATCCTCCTTCAATCAAATCTTCAAAACAACCACAGGGAAAAATCCTTCAGATTTTTTAAATGTTTGAATTTGTCCAAAAACGTGATTTTGGACATACAGAACAGTCATATAATTCGATTTAATATAGAAAAGACATTTTCTTTATATCTAAATAAAGTTTTTAGATTATGAGAAATGTAATGTTATTAGTTTTAGCGTTGTTCGCAGCTAACTTAGTTTTCTCGCAAGAAAGCTTCACGGAAAATCCATTAGATGCCAAATTTATCACAGAAGACTATGAAAGATTTTGGAAAGCATTCGACGAAATGGACAATTCATCTGAAAACCCATTTGAGGACTATTTAAAAAATGCGTCAGAAGGTTTTAGTCCGTTAGTTGGTTATTTTGACCCAAAAACCCTGTTTCAAACTGTTCAGGAAAGAAAAGAAGATTATTTGAAATCAAGAAACATTTTAGATAGTTTGAGCGGAAAAGAAATCGAGATTAAAAATGCTTATTCGGAAATGAAAGACTGGTATCCGGCTGCAAAATTCCCGCCAGTTTATTTTGTTGTCGGAATGTTTACATCAGGGGGTACAATAACCGACAAAGGACTCTTAATAGGTTCGGAAAAATTAGAAAATCTTAACGGTTTGACTGGATTAGTTTCCCACGAACTGATTCACTATCAACAAAGGATCGAGGGCAAAGACAACCTTCTAAAACAATCAATTTTGGAAGGGAGTGCCGATTTTATCGGAGAAATGATTTCGGGCAAACATATTAATTTGATTCCATTTAATTATGGCAACGAGAATAAAGAAGAACTTTGCAAAGAGTTCGTTAAAGTAATGAAGAAAAAAAACTATAAAGATTGGCTTTACGAAACGAGCGGAAAAGACAATCGACCAAACGATTTAGGATATTGGATTGGGTATAAAATTACCGAGGCGTACTTCAAAAAACAAACAGACAAAAAACAAGCCATAAATGATATTTTAAACATAAAATACCCGATGGCGTTCCTTAAAAAAAGTGGGTATTTAGAGAAATACATGAAGGACTAGCAACGTTCAAAAAAACGAACGCACAACAAAACCTATAAACAATACGGGTTTGGGGCTTATCCAAAGGTATGTGTATTTTTATGAAGTCCGCAAAATCTTTTGGATTTTGCTCTGAACAAGAAAAAAATAAAACAAAACCAAAAGATTGCGCTATGTGCGTGGCGGAAAGCAAACGCTAGTTTGCTCCCGTACTGTTCATAGCTAAACCGATGATGTCGAATACGCCTGCGGCGTACTTTTGTTGCACTGCTAACGCAGCTACCGCACCAAAAGCGGGTCGACATCATCGCCGCGCTATGCCGGATCGCCAAAATCCGTAGGACAAGGGTCCCTTTTGCCAATATCGCCGCAACGGCTCCATTACTCGACATATCAATCGCTATATGCAATCCGGTTCGGCTAATTTTAATCCCAATACCGCAAAATCCCAAGGCTTCACGGCCTGCCAAGCAGGCCTGGCCGGGAACCATAACGAAAGACTAAGCGGAGGAACCTTTCTCTCGTTATGGTTTTACAGGATTTCGCTATATTTCCTTAAAATTAGCCGGACTGCACATAGCGCGGCGTTGTAACACACGTCTGAAAAAAAGACTGCCATGGAGGTAAACTTAGCCTATTATCGAAAAAAAGATTGGAGAAAATTTCTAGAGCTAATTGACGACCAAGAGAGCATGCATGATACTTGGAAGGAGTGGCACAAATCATATTTAAAAGCAAAACAAGGTTTAACCTCTCAAGGTTTGATAGTGAACGATTTTGTAGTGGATTTGAAGAAATTAAAAAAATACTGTTTAGATAGGGGAATGCGCATTGATGCGAAAGCTCGATCTCAATATGTTTCTAATCAATATTAAATAGCTAAGGTGCAGATCCAGCGAATTTGAAAAAAGCAAGAAAGTCCAAAACGGGTATGATTCAGGGTTCTATTATTTCAGAATGAAAATATCGATTTTATATATTTAAGATTTCGGGTTGAAAGATTCTATCGAATTTCTTCAAACCATGATTGAAATCCGTCACTATAAAAATGCCTTTCTTCTCTTGATTTTTTTTGATGTTTAGGATAGTAAGAGCTCGTTTTTCAATCTCAAGGTAATTTTTAGCAACGATTGTGTCCCAAATTCTTACCTAGAACTTTGCGCATGGTTCCTGTCCTGTTTTTGTAGTGTTCCGGTAGATAATCGTTAAGCAAAAACAGGATAGGGCGCACCACCTATTGTTGATTTGAAATACTATCTTTCTTTCTAGTCCATTTTTTAAAGTCCTCATAGATGATTGCATGGTCTTCGAAATATCCTCTAACACTTCTTAAGCCCACTACTCTGCCTTCGTGGAACGCTTCCATTCGCTTATCCTCGAATCGAATAAAGTGGTAGGCGTAATAGCTTAGGGAAAGGGTTTGTATCGATACCATTAAACATAAAAGTATTGCCAACCAATTGGGAGTTATTCTTGCCAATTTAATTGCCTGATGTATTTCCGTTGTTTTCTCTTTGTCCCTTTTGTTGGTTTGCTTCTGTTCTTTTGCAAACTGTTTTATATGAAATTCGATATTCGAAGTGTCCACCTTTATTTTCAGGTCCTCTAATTTCTCGGATAGACCTTCCAATTTTTTGATTGATTTATTGAAACCATCTATTTCCTCGGTCATGAGTTCCATCATCTCTTCCATCTTTTTCATGGTTCTGTTCTTTAAGTTTATATTCCTATGCCCCGGTCCAGCGTTCTTTTAACAACTCTTTTCAAGACCCTCTTTGCAATACTGATTGCTATATTTGTGTTGAGCCCTGTTGTTTTTCCTAATAGCTTGATTGTGTTCCCTTTTTTAAGTTGGATGCCCATTTTAGAATTGTCGCCAATCTGAATGGCCAATTTGCTTCCCGACATCGAACGGTGTACTTCACTTCCTTTTAGATTATGCCCTTTATACTCGAATCGAAACCCCTGTAACTGGTTTTGCCTATTGATACTGGGTATGACCTTTATCCCGTTTTGTCGCATGTATTTGATATACTGGTCGAAATCCTTGGGTCTCTTTTCCGTCATTATTTTTTCGTGGGTCTGTTTGATTTCTTTGCGTATCCTTTTTAGTTCATTGAGTTTTTCCTGCTGCACTTCCCTTGCCGTGGTAAGTCCCATTTCCTTGGCAACCACCTCGGCGGCATATTGGCTTCTCTTTCCGATGAAACTGTCCTTATAGGCCGTCCCATCAAAACCTATCCTGTTGACGTAAACATGAACATGAACGTGTTGTTTGTCCCTATGCACAAAACCGATTCCCTGATGCTCGGTGAGCTTCATTTCGGCAATGAATCTTTGGGTAAGTTCTTGGAGCTGCTCGCTTGATAGGTTTGTTCCGTCTTCCATAGTCGGACTTAATACAAAACTCAGGGTGTTGTTCTTGGTCCTTAAGTTCTGTTCTTGGATTATCTTGAACTCCTCTGTGATCTCCCTTGGGTTATCCCCTGCCAGATGTTGCTTGTAGACCACCTCTGTATTTTTCTCTTGGTTCCATCCATAGCCCATGGATGCTCCGGTATGCGATATTGATTTTCCCTTTCCTATCATTTTTTGAAATTGTAGAGATGCATTCGTATCTCATTGGCTAGCTGCTCCACTTCCTTTGCCAATTTGGGATTCTTCTTTTTGAACATATTGCCGATCCTTGTAAAGTTGTTCTTGTACTTGACCAGCATCGCATAATGTGCCAATTGTTCCGAAGTGAGCCTTTCTACGATGTTGTTTTCAAAAGCCGCACTCCTACAATATTCGGATAGGGAGAGCCCTGCCTTTTTGGCCTTTAACCTGAGCATCTTCTTTTCATAGATGCTGCAACGGAACTGTATGAACTCTCGCTTCACCTTTTTACTTTTTCTTCTTTTGCGACCATCGGGAGAAAAAGCAAGATTGTCATGACAATGACACATCTTGAATTGCCAACCGACTTCAAATTAACTGTTAGGCAGTACAGGAACAGGAAGTACTTTAATTTTAACTATGGAAGAAGTGTAGTTTTGAAGAAAATCCAATGATTTACTTGAATCCTTAGGATTATCTGAAGTAGATTCTAACTAATACAAGAAAGGTAAGTAGATGCGCCCTATTTCGATTTTAATTTACGCTTACCTATTTGGACACTATAAAATCGAAACAGGTACCGGCGCGGTCAAGTTATGGTAAGATTTGGGGGTGGGCTTTTAAATTTAAAAGTTGACCACCTTATCCAAAGCCTTATCCGTCTCTTTGCTGATGAAATTTGATTGATATTGCATTGTTGTGGTAATCGAAGAATGGCGGTATAATTTCTGAAGCATCTGAATTGGAATCCGGTCACCTGCAATGTTTCCAAAGCTATGACGAGCAATATGCATGGTGACTTTTTTATTTATGCCTGCCTTTACACCTATCTCTCGGAGATACTTATTGAATTTTTTTGTTGCAGTATTGGTTTTGACATAAATATCTTTGTCATTTTTTAAATCCGCCTTCTTAAGTTCTGGAAAAACAAAATCATCGGTGTGCTTCATATCTGGCCTGTAAAATTCTATTATTGGATTAAGTTTATCCGGTAATTTTAAAGAAACCAATTTTGCGTTCTTATTCATACGGTAATGGATTCGCATATCATAAATATCGCTCCAACGGATTTTTAGAACATCTCCTACCCTTATACCAGCCAAATAAAAACTAAACAGCCAAACATTTCTGGCATGATTCTGAGCTTTGGACAGATTTTCTAGATTTTCGATTTTTTGTATTTCCGTGATTGTCAACCCTACTTTTTCAGTTTCGGGGAATTTGACACGTATTTTATCGGCACCGAAAGGATAGTTCTTTTGATCAACGATTCCTAGCTTAATTGCTCGATTATAAAGCGTACGAATAACGACCAAATTATTTACAATGGATCTTTCGGATAAATTCTGTTTATTACTTAAATAGGACTGAAAGCGTGTTAAAAAGCCCTCATCTATTTCCTGAAACATCAACTGTTTTGATTTATGAAATTTCAATACATGATTGACCCTGACCCTATCTGTATATAGTCTAGTGAGTTTGTTTTTGTTTTCAAGTTCTTTAAGGTAGGCATCTGCCACCTCCGAAAAACTGGTGAATTCCAATGTGGAGGTGATTTCCTTTTTAATTTGGTTTGATGATATATCTTGGTTTTCGACTTGTAGTTCTAAGAGCGTTCTGTTTGCCTCTGATAATTTAGAAAGCAAGAGCGTATTTAACAAATCAGAATCCGGATGTGATTTGCGCACTACCTTCTTTTTTTCATCCCAATGTTTACTATCTATATAATGTCCTATATACATATAATTGGAACGTCTATTCTTCGTAATTCGAATAGCTAGTGGAAAAAGACCCTCTTTATTAGCCTTTTTACGAAGTGTGATTTTTGTGTTTGATGCCATTATAAATTGCTTAATTTTATCGAAAACCTGATTTAGGTACAACAAATTTAATATTTTTTGAACTGAAACCCTATAAAATATGATAGTAACGGGTACAACATAGGTACAACATTTAATGATTTTATATGATATTATTCGATATCAAACCAAATTAAAAATTTATAACTAATTGATTTTCAGATATATTATATAATTTTAATATATGACACGTTGGACTTAAAATCCAATGGACATTAGTCCGTATGGGTTCAAGTCCCATCTCGAGTACAGATTGAATCCGTAATAAACTTTTGTTGGTTTTTTGCGGATTTTTTTGTTCATCTGAACTTATGAGCGTTATAAAGATATTTTTGAACTGTAAGACGATATAATACTTCAAAATTCTTGGGAAAATTTATTTTTGTTTCACCTAAATTACCAAACAAGTAATATTATGACCAAAACCATATGGATAATTGATGACGATTTAGTGTCTCAATTCGCTATTCGTTATTGTGTAGAACAATATGGGAGTGGTTATAAAACCGATGTATTTTCTAGTGCGGAAGAAGCATTATCTGCCGCTAAAGAACTTAGCAAGGCATCTGGTGCTTTTCCTAAAATTATCCTTTTGGATTTGGTAATGAACCATATGAACGGTTGGGAATTTATAGACCAGCTAAAAAATATCACCAGCGCAAAAAACTTTCCGAACATATTTATCCTGTCCGCATTCACCAATGCGAAAGATAGAGCTATTGCAAAGGAGCATCCTGAAGTTTCAGGTTATTTTGACAAACCCTTAAGTCAGGCAAGTTTATCCAAGGTTTTTTCTCAGAAAATCACTCAGTAGTTGAATATTCTATTTTTTTGTTCACGATAGTGAATCAAGTAAGCATTTATTCATAAGATAGTCAATCAACTTATATCACAAAAAAAACCGGGAAGATATTATCTTCCCGGCTTTCGAACCAAAAAACACACTATATAGAGAACTACTTTTATTGTGGTTGGATCTCAACTTTAACAGCGTTATAACCACCTCTTGGATCACCAACATAAATAACACCGGCAGGGTTATCATATGCGCCTTTTCCAAATTGTGCATCCGTTAGAAAAGTTCCATTACTTGGACCTACTCTTCTGACGATATTATTGGGGTCTTCGGCACCTGTATCACGCGCACCTTGTCTTGGAGCTTGATTTTCACCAAATCCTGTAAGCTGATCTATTTCTGTACCAGAATCGAATAAATAGGATTTTTCACTTGCACCGAAACCTGATGCCGGTGTACCATTTTCATCCCATAATGGATATCCTGCATTGTTATACGCAATAAACCAGTCGTTAGTATCAACGAACATAGTTGCAAAACCAAATTTAAACCCTTGGCCTTCCGGTACCGTTAAGCTAAACGTTAAGCTTTCCCCTGGACCAACATTAGAAGTTTGATCACTTGCAGCAACTGGAATACCAATACTTTGTAAGTATTCTAATGCTACGGCATTGTTACCGTCCTCAGCAATTTCTTCAAGACCATTGGCGGGATTGTTCACTTCTCCTTGTAATACAAATGGATCTCTTTCTCCGTTAAAAGCATATACTACACCTGGGGAGAACACTGTACGCGTAGACGTTAGACGCAAGAATCCACTATCTCCTTCTTCTCTGTAAAAAGAGAATAATTCTCCTGGCATACCGTCTTCGGCAATAGCTTCAAGACCTTCTCCCCTATCTTCTTCACCTAAATCAAACAATGGAGCGTTGTTGGCATGTAATGCTACTATCCCCGGTGTAACTACAAAACCATTTTCAGAACTTGCCGGTTGCGCTGGGTTTGGAGCCATTAAGGTTGTTATAGTGAACGTAAACGTACCTGCCTCGTTTACACCTTCTGCATAATCCAATACAGCAGTCATGTATGTATCTCCTCTTCTACCTGCTCTATCAACTAAACGGATAGTAGTGTTTGGATCTGCATCACCAACGTTTGCACCTGCAGGTGGGAATGCAGCAGGAATGTTATCCGCTTCAGTACCTAAATCATAAAGAACAAGTTCATTAGCGATATCAACACCATTTAAAGGTGCACCATTTTCATCCCATAAAGGAATACCAGCCAAATCTTCTGGTGCCAAGAACCAGTCATTGCTATTACCCATCATCGTTATTGGGGTAAATTTAGTACCGGGAACAGCCTTAAAGCTTATTTTATATTGATCTCCATTTTGCGTCAAAGGGCCAGCTCCTTCATTTACTGAATTTCTGATACGCTCAGAAAAAGTGTGTACGTTAAAAATCTCAGCTGCGTTGGTAATCGTTATATTAAACGTGGTTGTTCTAGCTACCGCATCGTTAGCTTCTCCTAAAGATGGGATAGCTTCTTCTGCCCAATCCGAAGCAGCATCGCCTTCTCCATCATACTCAATACTTGCAGACTGTCCAACAACGGGAACAAATTCACCAGCAGTCCAGATACCTGCTTCTGCGGCAACGTTTTCACGCGCACTGCCGGCCTCGCCCCATTGGACGAAATCAACTATAGCATCGGCACTGGCGAAGGTATTCGTGGAATATAGACCAAGACCTTCGGAATCTGACATATTGAAAGGAAGTACTAAAAATTCACCTGCTGGCAATTCAACAGAGCCACTCACAGGAACTATGCTGCCAATTTGGGCATATTGTCCAGGTCCTAGACATAGCCAATACGAACTTAAATCTACCGTTACGTCTCCGTTGTTATAGATTTCCACTTGGTCAAGGTTTCCGTATTGAACTTCGTTCAATACAATAGATGCCCTCAATTCGGCAGGCATGGTCAATACATTTTCGGCTCCTATAGTTACCGTTGTAGTTTCGGCCCAGTTTGAAGCTCCTGTACCTTCACCATCAAAAATAATACTGTTGTTTTCATCTCCCATAACAGGAACAAATTCCCCAGCGGTCCAAATTCCTGCATCAACTGCAACATTTTCCCTTACTGCACCGGCAGCTCCCCATTGTACGAAGTCTGCAATATTGGCCGCATCACCAAATCCGGCATTATTACGGTATAAACCTAATCCGCCTTCGGCATTCGGCATCTCATAGGACACACTTAGATATTCTCCCGGTTGAAGGTTTACATTTCCTACTGTTTCCAAAGCACCTATTTGTCTATAGGTTCCTGGGGCAAGACATAAAAAGTAACCATCCAGATCAACAGCTTCTTCGCCATTATTAAAGATTTCTACTCGATTTCCAAGGTATTCCACCTCATTTAAAACTACAGACACCTCACCTGGAGTATCTATTGGTGGATTTGGATTTTCCACAACCACATCGTCTTCCGAACAGGAAGCTAGTAAAGCAGTAATTGCTAATGCTTTGATAAAATTTGATTTCATGATAATTTTATTTTTAGATTATATTATTTTGATGATGCAAATAAACTTTCGAAAAGGTCCTTTTATCCTATAAAGATGGGCGAAGCTGAATTTTTAGCTTTAAAAAGGAATTGATCGCTGTATTCAAATATTCTCCAAGAACCTGTAAACAGGGCTAAACTTGTTATTTAGTTCTTCATTATTGTTTTAAGTCCCATATCTTTGACAAATGAAATAATTGGCGAACAAGTTTCTACGTTCGCTACATCTATGATGTTTTTCAAGCATATAAAACATGAAAAAGGACAGACTTTATTTATATACTTTTTTAGCGATTACAATTTTATTTGCCTTAGTGGGCGGAATAGCGTCCAAGTATTTTGTCAACTTAACCGTTGAACAAATGTTGAATACGCAGTTAGCATCCAGCAAAAGAGAAGCAAAGGAAGTAGCCCTCTTGTTGGGGAATGAATTTGAAGAGGGCATTGCCAAAGAAAAGATACAGCGCAATATTCAAGAAAGTATTCAAAACACCAATAACGGGACAAGCTTCATTAGTATTCTTGATTGGTCCGGAGAACGAATTAGCCATCCTGATAATACTTTGGTCGGAACAATGATACCGAAAGAAGAATCTTCGAACTCGGCCATGAATACAGAAATCAGTAATGATGAATTTTACGATTTGATCTTTACAAAACTCAATAATGCCGATTCCGATAAAACGGATATCGTATTTCTTAAACCCATACCCAATTCTGATTGGATAGTTGCCGCCCATGCAAATTCCGTTAGAATGGCTTCACAAATCAAGAGTCTGAGAAATAGGTTTTACACTATTTTCATTATCATGGGATTTGTAATGGTTCTAACTAGCGTCATAACCGTTCGCCTAATTGGAAGTTTATACGAGAAACGGATTGAAAACAAAAATGAGGCATTGGAAACTGAAGTCATCAATCTGGCCAAACTTAACAATGATTTGGACAAATATCAGAAATGGGTAAACGATAATGTGACCGAACGAAACAAGAATACAGAAGAAAGCACTGATATAAAAGAAAAAGAACTAACCAATGAGAAAGGCAAAAAAAGAATCCTGACTTATTTAAGGAACGAGCTGTTATCGGTAGCAACAGATGAAATAGCATATATCTACACAGAAAACACGATTACCTATGTGATAGATATTCATGGAAAAAGGTCTACTACCAACGCCAGTCTTGATGAACTATTCTCCGGTCTGGACAAAAACTTTTTCTATAGGGCCAACAGACAATTTATCATTGCCATTTCTTCCATCGAAAAAATAATACGTTATGGTAACAATCAATTGAAAATATTGATAAATCCTAATTCGGAAGTGGATATTATCATTGGGAAAAATAAAGCTGCAGAATTTAAACAGTGGCTAAATCTTTAACATGTAGCCTGATTAATCCTATTTATCCTTGGGTAGTTGTTTGCGTTTTTTTAAATGTAATACGTAAGTCGCGTTGACCCCTATATGCAAACCTCCCGGTCTAAAATGAAAATTATTTGGATTTAGGGTGTAACTCGCTATATCATCAAAGCTTTTTGAATTGGACATAGAAAATTGCATGATGATGTCTCCTACCTCCCAATTTAAACCAAGGGAGAAAAGGTCAAAACCCCTAGTATTTTCGTCTCTTCCCAATAAATACCCATATTCTGCGCCGATTGATACGTGATTTCCTAATTTATACCTGCCCGCAAGACCCAATAGGAACAAATTATTTTCACCTTCCGTTGGTTGATCAGATCCCGTACGGATATATGTTGGCGTAATTTGTAAAGAAAAGTCACTGCTAAACTTTCTTGCAATTATGGCCTGTGTCACATAAGACAATCTTTCCGAAGAATTATCCGGTAATTGAAATATGGCAAAATCCCTTGTGAAATATGATATGCCTTGCAGTAAGGTAATGCTAATGGGAACATTTTTATCCATTCGCTGCCTTACTAATCGGTATTTAGCAAAACTGTTGAACACTCCATCAAAAGACCCAATCCCTGCTCCTAACGTAAATCTATCGGTAAACGCATACTGGGCTCCAAGGTGTGCGGCAAACCTATCCGCTGCAAAACTTTGGCTGGCATCATTATTGGGAATGTTCCAATATCTTGTTCCCAAAATAAACTCTAACGTACCTTTTTTCCGCGTTTCTACAGATTGGCCCAACACCACTCTATTGGTCTTAAAAGTTGCCTGTGTATATAAAGGCATTGCCGGAGCTTCTTTTTCCAGAATATTCAATAAATCTTGTGAATAGGAATTGAACATTACAAACAAAAATATGTTCAAAGCAAAAATCACCTGTTTCTTATTCTTCATAGGGTGTATATTCTAATTTGAACTGAACTTTAATTTCTTTTGAAATATTGGGAACCAACAATGGGGGTACTTTTATATCAAAATCATCTATCGCAATTTCAAAATCGCCAGAAATTGTAATGTTCCCACTTTGGTTTTCGGCATTCGCTTTTATCTCAATTTCCTTTTGTACCCCGTGAAAATCCATAATACCTTTAATAAATAACGGTGCATCAACAACATTTAATCCGGAGAAATCGGCAAGTCTTCCGCTAAATGTCAGTTTTGGATAAATATCGGATTCTACATAACTCTCGTTAAAGTGCTCTTCCATCAACGCTTTTTTAAACACAAAAGCGCGTAATAACATCTGAACGGCAATTTCACCACTTTCCTTGTCTATTATACTCTGAACTTGATTGTTGGTCGCTTCAATGTTTTCCACGGCTGTGTACGAAAAGAAAGAAACCTGTCCTTGCCTCGCGATTACTTTATCGCTATTCTGGCCATACATACCTAGATGTAACAAAAACAATGCTACGATAATATTACTCCTTAGTTTTCCCATCGATCAGCATGCAATTTAACATTATTACGTCTAAAAGAAAGCCTTTACAAACTCCTTTTAACACTATAGTATCTCCTTTACTCAACTCTTTGATATTATCCTTGCTCAAAGGCGACATATCACACATAACAAAATTTTTGGAAAAACTATCACTTTTTAATAAGATGGTATGTCTATTATTCAAAAAGGAAATATTTTCCACAATACCTTCAACTTCGATAACCTTCTCTATGAAAGTAGTATTTGCCTCCTGTTCATTACTCCTAAACATTGAAATTATTTCTTCAATATTCACCTTTTGAACATTTTTAATCATGGAGACATCAGTATTCACGGGCTTTTGAAGTTCAATATAGCCCCATAAAAATACTGCTGCAATTCCTAAAAAAAGCAATACATAAACACTATTTTTATTTATCCTACGCATTTCCAATTCTATAACCGGGGCCTTAAATTAAAGCGGGCAAAGCAATTAGTCATGCACTTGCCCGCTCTCTTCATAGCAACAATGTTCCCATTGATGGTACAAATGAAAGCCTAAGCATTTAAAATTATATTAAAAACCTTTTTAAAAGTGAATTCTAAAGGCTAAAGGTGAATTTTGTTTTCATAGAAGCCTCTTTTCTTACTGTTAATCCAAGTAAAACATGATCATTTCAATAAGGGTTAAATTTAATTAGGAACACTTAAAAAGGAGTGCTACATGTTTCTTCTATATTGTCCACCGACCTCAAATAACGCTTTTGTCATTTGGCCCAAAGAGCAAGACTTGGCCACTTCCATCAACCGTTCAAAAATGTTTTCGTTTTGGATAGCCGTTTTCTGCAGTTCCTTTAATGTCACCGATGAATCATTTGCACTGTGAAGCTGTTCCAGTGTTTTTATCTGATACTGCTTCTCTTCCTCGGTCGCTCGGATTACTTCGTTGGGTAAGATTGTAGGCGAACCTTTGGAACTCAAGAAGGTATTCACACCAATAATCGGAAAATCCCCGTTGTGTTTTAAGGTTTCATAATGAAGGCTTTCCTCTTGAATCTTATTACGCTGGTACATGGTCTCCATAGCACCTAGAACGCCTCCTCTTTCGGTAATTCTATCAAATTCCAACAGTACCGCTTCTTCCACCAAATCAGTCAACTCTTCTATGATAAATGATCCCTGTAGCGGGTTCTCATTTTTAGTCAATCCCAATTCTTTATTGATAATGAGCTGTATCGCCATTGCCCTCCTCACGGAATCCTCGGTTGGAGTTGTAATTGCTTCGTCATATGCATTGGTGTGCAACGAATTGCAATTATCATATATGGCATATAACGCTTGCAAGGTCGTTCGGATATCATTAAAATCGATTTCTTGTGCATGCAAGCTTCTCCCAGAAGTCTGAATATGGTATTTAAGCATCTGAGCCCTTGGATTGGCCCCATATTTATGTTTCAAGGCCTTTGTCCATATTTTGCGTGCCACTCTACCGATCACCGCATACTCGGGGTCGATACCGTTTGAGAAGAAAAAGGATAGATTGGGGCCGAAAGCATTAATATCCATTCCTCTTGAAAGATAATACTCCACATAGGTAAAACCATTGGATAAGGTCAGTGCCAACTGTGTAATGGGATTGGCTCCCGCTTCCGCAATATGATATCCCGATATAGAAACGGAATAAAAATTCCGAACCTGTTTTTCAATGAAATATTCCTGTACATCTCCCATTAAGCGCAACGCAAATTCCGTTGAGAAAATGCAGGTATTTTGGGCTTGATCTTCTTTTAAAATATCCGCTTGGACCGTTCCTCTGACTTCTGCTAAAGTTTTAGCTTTGATATTATTATACGCTTCGGCAGGGAGCACTTGATCGCCGGTGACCCCTAGTAAAAACAGCCCCAACCCGTCATTACCTTCAGGAAGCTCGCCATGATACCTAGGCCGTTCTTTTCCTTGGTATATTTTTTCAATCTTGGCTTCGACCTCTTTTTGCAATCCGTTTTCTTTAATATATAGTTCACATTGTTGATCGATCGCGGCATTCATGAAAAATGCCAAAAGCATAGGTGCAGGGCCATTGATGGTCATGCTTACGGAAGTCATGGCATCAACCAAATTAAAACCTGAATACAGTTTCTTGGCATCGTCCAGACAACAGATACTTACTCCGGCATTTCCGATTTTACCATAAATATCCGGTCTATAA
Source organism: Maribacter algae (assembly GCF_047345745.1). Classification (NCBI taxonomy): domain Bacteria; kingdom Pseudomonadati; phylum Bacteroidota; class Flavobacteriia; order Flavobacteriales; family Flavobacteriaceae; genus Maribacter; species Maribacter algae. The sequence goes on along the minus strand of NZ_JBLFES010000001.1, from coordinate 938,877 downwards.
TCAGGGTCGTTCCCGTACAAGGTAACACTATCAAAAGCTGTTGAAAGCCTCTTTGCCGGCAACCCCATACTTACATAATGAAATCTTCTATTGGTGCGTTCCGGGCCACCCTCACCCGCAAACATTCGCGTGGGGTCTTCCCCTGTTCTTTTAAAAGGATATAATCCTGCCGTGTACGGAAATTCTCCAGGAACATTCTCTTGTAAAGTCCATTTTAAAATATCTCCCCAAGCCTGAAACTTTGGCAAGGCAATTTTAGGAATATCCAAATGCGATAGGGATTTTGTATGTGTTTCAATTTTCAATTCCTTATCCCGAACCTTAAAAGAATATACAGGGTTTTTGTAGCGATTCACTTTTCCTTCCCATGATACAATCGTTTTCCAATGATGTGGATTCAAATTTAATTTAACATTGTCAAATTCGGCCAAAAGCAATCGGACAAGGTTTTTTTTGGTCGTATCCCCAATTTCATTTTGATGAAGTTCCAGACCGGATTCATTCAGGGAAATTTTCTTATCACAAACCGATTCCAGTGTTTTATAAATACCGAAGAGCTTTTGAGCCACTTCTGACTGAAGCTTTGCCGTTTCATCATAACTCCTGTTATTTTCAGCGATTTCCGATAAATATCTGGTCCGCGAAGGTGGAATTATATGTATTTTTTCGCTCTCTCCTTTCGAGATTTCAAGCTTAGAGACAAACTCAGCTTTCGTTTTTTCCGAAACCTTTTCCATTACCGCACCGTACAACCGATTCATGCCCGGGTCATTGAACTGAGAAGCGATTGTCCCATAAATAGGCATATCCTCTTGAGGGGTGTCCCAAAGATCATGATTGCGCATGTACTGTTTTTTTACATCGCGAACCGCATCCAAAGCTCCTCTTTTATCAAATTTGTTAATAGCTACTACATCGGCAAAATCAAGCATATCTATCTTTTCCAACTGTGTGGCCGCACCAAACTCCGGGGTCATTACATAGAGGGAAACATCACTATGCTCCAAGATTTCAGTATCCGATTGTCCAATACCCGAAGTTTCAAGAATAATAAGGTCAAATTCAGCCGCTTTAAGAACATTTATGGCTTCACCAACATGTTTGGACAATGCCAAATTTGATTGCCGCGTAGCTAGGCTACGCATATAAACCCTCGGATTATTGATAGCGTTCATGCGAATCCTGTCCCCGAGCAAAGCTCCTCCAGTTTTTCTTTTAGAGGGGTCTACAGAGATAATCCCCAATGTTTTTTTTGGAAAATCCATCAAAAAACGACGCACCAATTCGTCCACTAACGAGGATTTACCGGCTCCGCCCGTTCCCGTAATTCCTAGTATAGGTGTGTTTGATTTTTTACTCAGCTCACCAATTTGCTTCAGTTCCTTTTCCATCTTCTCCGGAAAATTTTCCGCTCCGGAAATGAGTCGCGCGATAGCTTTCGGGCTTTTCTCTTTCAGCACTTCCATTTCATTAGTGATGTTATCCCCAATGGCAAAATCCGATTTTTCCACTAAATCATTGATCATGCCCTGCAGACCCATTTCCCTACCATCATCCGGAGAATAAAGGCGGGTTATTCCATAGTCCATCAGTTCTTTTATTTCATGAGGAAGAATAACACCTCCGCCCCCACCAAAAATCTTGATATCCTCCCTGCCACGTTCTTTGAGAAGATCATACATATATTTAAAATACTCATTATGACCTCCTTGATAGGACGTCATACAAATGGCATTAACATCTTCCTGAATAGCAGTATTTACCACTTCGTCAACGCTTCTATCGTGCCCCAGATGAATCACCTCAACCCCAGTGGCCTGAATGATACGCCTCATGATATTAATAGCCGCATCATGACCATCAAATAAAGAAGCAGCAGTTACAATTCTAATTTTGTATTTAGCATGATATGGCTTTTGCTGTCCCATTTTGATAATCTTTATAAATATTCCACTCTAAATTAAGTTTTTTCCAGTAAGTCAATATTTTAATTTGTTATTGATTTCTATGGAATGGCATGAAATAGATGCATAAAATTCAGCTTATCATCTATAATCGTATGTTTTATTGAAGGTTTTGTAAAAAGTATATCAGTCTATACAATTCTTATGACATCAAAATTCTTTTTATAATCGAAAATTCATCATTTTTATCAATTCCCTACCTTTAACCTACCAACTATAGATTTAATGAGGAGAAAAAAAGTATTGAAAATAAGCTTGATCCTATTTCTGATCATGGCCTTGATTTTGCTTATTTGTAATACACTTATCAATTCCTTTGCAGAGGGAAAAACATTCACGGACCTCTCCGATATTCCTTCAAACAAAGTTGGATTACTGTTAGGTACCTCAAAAAAAATAAAAAATGGTAATCCAAATCCATATTATACTTACCGCATAGCGGCCGCCGTAACCCTTTATAAAGAAAATAAGATAAACTTTATTCTGGTCAGCGGAGATAATGGCAGCATATATTACAATGAGCCAAATACTATGAAAAAAGATTTGATTACGGCCGGAATTCCATCGGAAAAAATATTCCTTGACTATGCGGGATTTAGAACTTTAGATTCTGTAGTGAGGGCAAAAGAAGTTTTTGGACTTAAAAATGTTACTATAATTTCACAGAAGTTTCATAATGAACGTGCTATTTATATTGCGGAAAAAAAAGGGTTACATGCCATAGGGTACAATGCAAAAGATATTTCCATAAAATCCGGGCTAAGGGTACAACTCCGGGAATACTTCGCAAGGGTAAAAGTATTCTTGGACCTTGCATTCAAAACGGAACCAAGATTCTATGGAGATAAAATAAGTATTGAATAATCATGAAAACACTATTAAAAAATCTTGGTCCCGGATTGTTATTTGCCAGTATGGCCATAGGAACATCCCATTTAGTGCTTTCTACCAAAGCAGGAGCTCAATATGGTTGGATCATGGTTGTACCTATTATTTTAGCCAATATCCTAAAGTATCCTTTTTTCGAATTCGGCGTTCGCTATACCAGTGTAACCAATAGCACCCTCATAGAAGGGTATTTGAACAGGGGAAAGGGCTATCTGTGGTTTTATACACTGATTACCATAGTGACCACTTTTACTATTTTAGCTGCGCTTTATACGGTAACGGCCGGTCTCTTTATTAACTTATTTAAAATATCCGACATATCCATAAGCGGCACTGCCCTTGGATTGTTTATGCTTATCAGCGGCCTCCTTATTATTGGCAAATACAAGTTTTTAGAAATTAGCTTAAAATTTGTGGTAAGTATCCTCTTTTTAGCCCTGATTGTCACTACGTTATTAGTAGTGGCCCAAGGCCCGGTAACAGAAAGTGAGGGATTTATCCCGGTACCAATTTTCAACGAGGTAGATATTCTATTTCTCATAGGATTAATGGGTTGGATGCCCACTACGGTAGAAGCCTCAAGTTGGGTAAGCCTTTGGAGTATAGAAAAATGGAAGAATCAAGAAAAACCACCTTTGAAAGATTCCCTTCAAGAATTTAATGTAGGTTATGTTTTGACCGCAATTCTAGCAATTTTCTTTATGGTCATTGGATGGTTTACACTATACGGCACGAATACGATACTTAGCAATAATGCTGTTCAGTTTGCGGATCAAGTAGTACAGCTTTTTACAAGCCATATTGGTTCTTGGGCCTATATTTTCATTGCAGTTTCTGCATTTGCTACCATGTTCAGTACCTGCATGACCGCACATGATGCGGTAACGAGAGTAAGCTTGGACATATTGGAATTACTTGATGAGAAGAAAAAGTTTAGGAAAAACAAAACCAATTTCGCTATTGGCGTAATCCTATTGGCAGCAATCAATTTTTTGGTTATTTATTTATTCGGAGCCAATATGGGCAATCTTGTAGCGCTAGCTACTTTTGTTTCATTCGTTGTAGCCCCGATTATAGGTTATATGAATTTGAAGAATGTAACCAGTGAAGATATTCAAACGGAACACCGTCCAGGAAAAAATTTAAAGCTTTTATCTTACTTAGGGATTATTTTCTTGGGACTATTCTCCGTTTATTATTTCTGGTTGGTTATTATTTAATTTTTTTCGACCACAAATAGCGTACGCTCATTTTGTTTGTGGAGAAAATCCAAACAATAGGTGCCATTGGTACAATTATTCTTAATTCTTTCTTCTCCATAACCTTTTGCCTCTATAATATTTGAAGCTGAAAGTCCTTTTCCCAAAAGATATATTTTAATGGCATCTGCCCTTTTTTGGGATAGGCGTTTGTTATATGAAGTACTTCCTCTACTATCGGTATGGGATTCAATTTTTATTTGTAAATCTGGAAAACTGGAAACGGCAGCTACAACTTTATCCAACTCTATGGCAACCGATGGTGTAACCGTACTCCTTCCTTTATCAAAAAAGAACTTGCCTATTTTTAGAACCGTTTTATCTTCTTTTTCTAATATCCAATCGCTCCACTTGGCCAATCCTATATTAAAAGGTTTTTTTTGTACTTCTTCTATACCCTCATCGGAATAAGCCATCGAAAAGATAGAGTATCCATCTTTGGTTGCAGAGACACTAACGTAATCTTGCCATGGGATTTCTATTGAAAAGCTGCCATCGTCTTTTGAATAAATTTCTTTCAGAACATCCCCTTCTCGACTCAACAATCTAATCTCTGCTTTGTCTATTGTCTTTTTTGATGCAGTGTTTACCACCTTTCCCTTTACGCTAAAAGTTTTCAATCCAGGGATTTTATCCATTTCAAACTTATAGATATCATCTCCTCCCTTGCCTCCAGGCCTATTGGAAGCAACATAACCAATATATCCTTTATTTTCATTTTCCTTTATAATAAATCCGAAGTCATCGTCTTTAGAATTGATACCCTCTCCTATATTGACAGGAATACTATAAGAACCATCAGGTTGAATATTGGACTTGTACACATCCATACCACCCAACCCGTAAAAAACATCCGAGGAAAAATAAAGACTTCCATCAAAAATATATGGCGCAATCTCATTTCCGGGGGAATTGATTTTTGGTCCTAAATTAATGGGGGCCGTCATAACTTGACCATTATTGGTAACTACATAATATAAGTCTGTACCACCGTAGCTATCTTCAAAATTGGCAGCGAAGTAAAGTCGCTCACTTTCATCGTCAAAATAAGGATAATAAAAAGATACGCTCAAATCTTTTAAAAGAAAACGAAATTGCCCACTATCATATAAAACAGCTAAGGCCAAAGCGTTCTTTCCTTCATCATTAAAAGCCATTTGACCGTCTTCCGTATTTGAAACGATATAAAAAAATCTGTTAGAGCTTGCGGCATAAAAAGGGGTTGACTTGTGAAATTTAAAAGATGGTAGCTCTGAAAAAGGAGTTGCCATCGATACGTTTCCACTTTTTTCAAACTTGCCTACATATATATCCAAGTATGATTCTCCAGAAGGAGTATAAATATTTTTGGATTTCCGTGGGCGACTACTACTAAAAAGAAGGTTTTCTTTATAAAACGCAGGTGAAAAATCCGCTTGCGCACTATTGGCAAAAAGATTTATGATTTTAACATCTTGATCGGGAGATCTATTATAAAGCTGATAATTGAATTCAGCATTTTCTATAAGTTCTGTTGAAAATACCGATGATTTAGATTTTATAAACGTCTTGACACTATCTTGATTACCTCCCCTAGAAAGACTCTGCAACATTTTATTGAAACGATGGACGGATATAATGGTATCATTTGCACTTACACTCATGTAAAGTTTAGCTGCGTCATCATACTTACCTATCTTAAAATATGAATCTGCCAGATTAAGTAATTGGCTATTCGTCAACGGTTTTTTTGATTGTTCTTTTCTATAAGCTTCTATAGCATTTTTATATTGGTAACCATAAAAATAGTTATCGCCCTTAGAATTTTTATTCTGACCCAATGCCGTGAACGATATTAATATAAAAATGATTAAAAATCTAAAACTCATAATACTTTAATTAGAAGAATCTAGGACTATCTATTTGCTTTGGTTTGTTTTTCAATTCTTTTTCCCTATTGCCTTTCGTTTTGTTACCGGTTCCTTTTCCAAGCGTAAATTTAATAATCATCTCGTGCGAACCATTGTTAAATTCGCCTAAAGGATTGGTATTATAATCGTACGAATACCCTATAAAAGTTCCTTTGGAGATTTGAAAACCAGCCAAACCGCTGAATGCATTTTCCAGTCTAAACGATGCACCTACAGTGAATGCATTGGCAAACAAAAAATTTGCCGATAAATTCACGTTTAATGGATTTCCCTGAAGAGCATTGATCAAAAAAGCAGGTTTAAACTTAAAGTTATCAGATATTTCAAAAACGTAACCACCGATAAAGTTAAATTGAAGTCTATCATCCACAACGGTAGCTACTTCGTCATTATAAATACCCTCTGTCAAAAAATTAGGGACCGATGCTCCCAAATACCAATTAGTACTGTACATAAAAAGGCCAGCACCAATCGTGGGGTAAAAGTTACTGACATTTTGACCGTTGAAAGGTTCACCAGGGTCCCTGAAAGTTCCTTTTGAAAAATCTACGTTTAAAGCAGAACCACCAGCATCAACACCAAAAGAAAGATAGCTATTGGAGGATAAATTTACCTGAAAAGAGTATGAAAGGTCAAAATAGGTTTGCGTAACAGGGCCTAATTGGTCGTTAACAATATTGAAACCCAGGCCATGTTTTTCGTTTTTCAAAGGAATATTAGTCCCTAATCTTATGGTTCTCGGAGCACCTGGTATATCAATCCATTGAGCCCTATATAATGCTGTCAAATCCATAGCTTCAACCGAACCCACGTAAGCGGGATTAAAGCTCCCAATATTATACATGTATTGCGTATACTGTGGTTCTTTTTGACTTTTGACCTCAATGCTGAAAAAAAATAAAAAAGAGAGCAATAAAAATTGACAACAGTAACTTGGGTTAATGATTTTCCCTTTCATAAACATTTACCTAATTAGTTGAATCCAACCTTTGTCCAAGACTGAACCTTGACCTAAATCATAGTTTAAAATATAGAAATAAGTTCCTTTTGGTGCCTCTTTACCTTCCCATGTACCATCCCAAATTTCTGCATCTTGTCCCTCGTTATCCAACACCAAATTACCATACCTATCAAAGATTTGAATTCTATAGGCTATAGGCACATCAATACCCGTGTCAGGGTCCGTTAGGTTTATTTCAAGTACATCATTTGTGTTATCGCCATTTGGGGAAAACTGATTAAAGATAAAACCAGGATCCGCAGGGGTGGGTTCCCCCACATCAATTATAACGGTGCTACTATTATTATCGTCGTTGGTGTCCGTAGGAAATGAACTGATCAAGGTAGCCGTATTCTCGAATAACCCTAATCTAGGGACAGAAACGGTTATATCCAAGGTTCTTTGGTTTTGCTCACCGAATAATAGTTCCTCAATATTCCATACACCGGATATTACGTTATAAGTACTACCTTCAGCAGCAACATGATTCACATATTGAAACCCGCTATCCATTTCGGATGAAATGATATCCTGAATGTTAACATTACTGATGGTTTCCTCATTCAAAGAAAGATTAATAGCGGTTATTGTAAACACAATGTTTTCTCCAACAAAAGGAGTTTTATCGTCCACTGTTTTTATGATTTCGATATCTATTCCCTCCGGCATCTCAATATTTAACTCAACTGTAGCCTCATTGTTTTCTTCCGTAACATCCCTCGGAATAGATTCTAGAAGTGTTGCAGTATTGGTATAATTGTTACCTTCTACTACGAGAACTTCCAATGTAAGTGTCGCCGAAGCAGAAGGGAGCAATTCCGGTATGGCCCACTCCCCTGTATCCTCATCATAATTACCCGTCGAAACCGTTTTTGAAATAAATTCAAATCCTAGTTCCAGTACATCTCCCACTACGATGGCTGTAGCTTTCCTATTTGATAAATTACTGACAGTAATTGTAAAAACCCTATTTTCACCCAAAATTGCATCAGGTATATCCACTTCTTTCGTTACTTCCAAATCTATAGGTGTATCACAATCTGGAGTAGCATTTGGACTACAGGGATCATCGGGGTCTGAGCCTGTCTCCTGTTCTTCTAAATCAGATATACCGTCCCCATCAGTGTCGCAAACTCCATTAAATCTATTAGGAATACATGGGTTATCGTTAGCGGGATCTTGTTGGTCGTTTACCCCATCATTATCGGAATCCATGATATTGCTATCCAAAGCATCAATGATTCCGTCGTTATCTTCATCCAAAGGATTTTCAATATCAGCTCCAACCTCATCACCATCATTGATACCATCCTCGTCAGTATCCTCATTATTAGGGTCGGTCCCCAAAGTAGCTTCATCTCCTCCGAAAAGACCATCACCATCTTCATCGGTATCACAATCACTTACTGAAATGGTTACTTCAACGGACACGTTTTCGCAGGGCAATGTAGATTCTGTAGTGGTAAATGTAAAAACATAATCACCGCTCGGTAAATTTCTAAAATCAATAATATTGGAAGGTGTTAATGCGATACTCCCTGATGGGTCTGTCGTAACCGCCCAATTACCGGCACTCTCTCCGGTAAGTCTATCGTCTAAGTCCAAGATTGTAGGGCCATTTGCCGGAACGCTGCAAATGGAAGCATTGGCAGCTATACCAGTGGTGGCCTGAAATCCTACAACCACTTCCACTTCAACTCTCTCAGAAAAACAACTGTTCGCTATAGCGTCAACATAAAAACTAGTGGTAGCGTTTAAAAAGGGTGTTGTAAATTCTTCGCCTTCATTTAAAATAACATCAGAATCTGCACTAGCATACCACCTAATGGAAGATCCTGTCTCTGCTGTTGCTGTTAATAAGACCGTTCCAGGGCCACACCGCTCAGCTCCACTAACAACAGGCAATGGCGGAATTTCATTTAATACCAACTCTACCTCTATAACCCCACTGGCGCAATCATCATCAAAATTATTAGGAGTGCCGTTATCATCCAAAAAGAAGCCAAAATAGGATCCTTCAACTGTTGGATCATCCACTTCTTGTGGTGTTAGATAAGCATTTTCATTCAGTGGGTTGGACAATCTACTCCAGGTAAGCACTGTACCGTCAGGCGCTGGGGTATTCGTATAATCATTAAGGCTACTCACAGTAGTATTCTGAAAAATAGAATTATTGGTACTGCCTTCATCCCTACAAAATATCGTAGGAATATCGGTATTTAAGATTGGAGCCGGAGCACAGTTATCGTCGTCGTTGATTGTACCCGTTGCATTTCCATCGGAAAGGGTAACCCCATTGGTTGGCAATCCCAGCTGTACTACAAAATCCTCCGTCGATTCCAATTCTGAATCGTCCGTGATTGCAACAACAATGTTTTCTATTTCCCCAGCGTCTCCATTAAAAGTAAGCACATTGTTGGGAGGTGTATTTCCGGTAAAATCCACACCACCTCCGGTAGCGGAACCATTTGAAAATGTATATCGTACCGTTGTTCCTCCAACTACAGCTACATCCAGTTCAACATTAAATACCATATTTCCAGTTGCTACATCTTCATTAACCGTTGCGTCCGAAATTGATAAGCCGGCTACGTCATCGTCCGTATTAGTGACTGGAACATCTGCCACGGCAGCGCCATTAAGGGCATTATAATTTGCATCGGCCGAGGTGACGTTTCCAGTGAGGATGCTATAATCAATATTCCCATCTACAATTGAATCATCCTGGCCTGTTACCGTAATTATCGTTGGAGTATTCCAATTGGCAACTAGTATAGCAATACTGGCTGGCACAGTACCTTCATCTGTATTACTACTTGAAAGCTCCATAATGATAGGTGCTGAAGGCTGACTAGCAAGTGTTATTGTGAAAGTAGCAGTACCGCCCGCTTCCGTCGTATTATTACTTATAGTGGAGACATTTATTCCTGCCGTGTCATTGTCCGTATTGGTGACAGCAATATTAGCGACAGCACCCCCGTTCAAAACATTGTAGTTCGTGTCCGCAGAAGTAACGTTCCCTGTGATAATACTATAATTCACGTTGCCGTCAATTATATTATCGTCAACCCCCGTTACCGTAACGGCTACGCCCGTATCCCAACTGGCAACGGGTACTGTAACACTGTTCGCTACGGTTCCCTCGTCCGTATTGTTACTCGAAAGAGCTATCCTTACCGCATTAGTGGGCTGACTGGTCAGACTGACCGTAAAAGTAGCGGTCGTACCATCCTCTCCCGTATTTCCGCTAATGGCGGAGACATTTACCCCAGCCGTGTCATTGTCCGTATTGGTAACCGGAACATTGGCAACTGAACCACCGCCCAAGGCATTATAGTTCGTGTCCGCGGAAGTGACGTTGCCCGTGACAATCGTATAGTTCACGGGACCGTCGATTACATTATCGTCAACCCCCGTTACCGTAACGGCTACGCCCGTATCCCAACTGGCAACGGGTACTGTAACACTGTTCGCTACGGTTCCCTCGTCCGTATTGTTACTCGAAAGAGCTATCCTTATCGCATTAGTGGGCTGACTGGTCAAACTGACCGTAAAAGTAGCGGTCGTACCATCCTCTCCCGTATTTCCGCTAATGGCGGAGACATTTACCCCAGCCGTGTCATTGTCCGTATTGGTAACCGGAACATTGGCAACTGAACCACCGCCCAAGGCATTATAGTTCGTGTCTGCGGAAGTAACGTTTCCTGTGATAATACTATAATTCACGTTGCCATCAATTATATCATCGTCAACCCCCGTTACCGTAACGGCTACGCCCGTATCCCAACTGGCAACGGGTACCGTAACACTGTTCGGCACGGTTCCTTCGCCTATGTCGTTGCTGGATAAAGCAATCGTTACCGGATCGGTAGGCTGAACGGTCAAGCTAACGTTGAAAGTAGCGGTCCCTCCTGCCTCGGTCGTATTGCCGCTTATTGTCGAAACATTAACACCAGCCATATCATTATCTGCAATGTTTATCGTAGCAGAACCTGTAGCAACGAATAAAGCCGGACTAGTATTGGTAATATTTAAAGTTACTGTTTCTGTAGCTTCAATAATTTGATCATCTATTATATTAAGATTTACTGTTGCACTACCGTTTCCAAAGAAATTGGTGGCGACACCAACTGCGGTAGGTAATGGAGAATAATCATCATTTACTGTTGCAGTACTAGTTCCGCCAACTGCTAAATTGACGGTATAAAAATCACCGCTATTTCCGTTTGAAACAGTTATAGTATATCGTCCGTTTACTGGACCATCTTCATCTGCATTAGGTTGAGAAGCTGCTATAGAAACACTTTGGGCTTTCAACGAAGAAGCTGTCAAAATAAAAAGAAGTAGAATCACCTTAATAAGTGATTCAAAATTGAATATAGTCCGAATATAGTCCGAAAAAAATCTTAATTTCATAGGTGCTCTTTGACTTTAAAATCAATTTTAAGTAAGTTGGGCGGCTTATTCTATATCAATATTAGTAAAAAATAAAGGCTAACCTACTAATTAACAGATTAAAACTGACTTTTTGGGTTGAAATGCAAAAAATTAAAAAAGACCATTTACTCTATAAAAGGTGACGTAGTTTCCACATTGCGTTCAATTTTCTTCACCAAACCTTGCAACACTTTTCCAGGACCTATTTCCGTAAACAAAGTAGCCCCGTCCTTCACCATGTTTTGAACACTCTGAGTCCATTTTACGGGAGCGGTCAATTGTGAAATGAGGTTCTTTTTAATTGTCTTTGAATCAGTAATGGAAGTTGTAGCAACATTTTGATAAATGGGACAACTCGGATTTGAAAATTCCGTGTTTTCTATGGCAGCAGCCAATTCTTCACCTGCCGGTTCCATTAACGGGGAATGAAACGCACCGCCTACAGGTAAAACCATAGCCCTTCGTGCTCCGGCTTCCTTCATTTTTTCGCAAGCTAGATTAATAGCATCTATTTCACCGGAAATTACCAGTTGTCCTGGGCAATTATAATTTGCTGGAACAACAACACCTTCGGTTTCTTCACAAATTTGCGCTACCGCTTCATCTTCCAGTCCTAAAACTGCAGCCATCGTCCCGGGAACTAACTCGCATGCTTTTTGCATGGCCATGGCTCGTTTGGAAACCAGCTTCAATCCGTCTTCAAAAGATAAGGTACTATTGGCAACCAAAGCGGAAAATTCCCCCAGGGAATGGCCTGCAACCATATTTGGCTTGAAAGAATCTCCCATGACCTTGCTCAATATTACTGAATGCAAGAATATAGCGGGTTGGGTGACTTTGGTTTCTTTTAAACCTTCTGCGGTGCCATTGAACATAATATTCGTGATAGAAAAGCCTAGAATATTGTTTGCTTGGTGAAATAAATCTTTAGCAATCGGAAATTTTTCGTAAAGGTCCAATCCCATTCCAATGAATTGCGCTCCTTGTCCTGGAAAAACATATGCGTTCATAACTTTTAGTTTTGGTTTGCAAAAATAAGCATATTCGCACGTAAAAAAGGTCTCGATTAAAACCTTTAAAATAATAATCCTTTTCCTAATTCCCCTCTTTAAACCAATCGGAATACGTTACATAAGCATCTGCAATACGGTTTATCTCCCCCGAACTGAGTTCCGGGCTAACATCTTTTATTTTTTTTGCGGGAATCCCTGCAAATATAGTTCCTTCCGGTACATGAGTTCCTTTTGTAACCACAGCTCCTGCAGCGATAATGCTATTTTGTTCCACAACACAATCATCCATAATAATACTGCCCATTCCAACCAAAACATTATCATGAATAGTACAACCATGAACTATAGCATTATGGCCAATAGAAACATTATTTCCGATAGTCGTTGGCGACTTTTCATAGGTACAGTGAATGACCGCGCCATCCTGAACATTTACTTTATCTCCCATTTTTATATAATGAACGTCTCCCCTGAGCACTGCATTGAACCAAATACTGCATTGATTTCCCATGGATACTTCCCCAACGATCGTGGCATTCTCCGCGATATAACAATCCTCCCCAATTTGCGGAGTCTTTCCCCTAACACTTGCTATCATTTCAATAATTTTTAATCAAAATAAGCTAATAATTCTTTCTTTTTTGAGGCCGAAACCAATAGCTCTTTTCCGTTTGAAACTACTACACTACCCCCTTTTCCCCTTCGGTATTTAACCACTTCATTTACGTTTACAAGATATGATTTATGTACTCTAGCAAAGGGAAACGCGCTTAGAGCTTCTTCAAAGTATTTCAAGGTTTTGCTCACCAGAATCTTTTTGTTTTCAAGATAGATTTCGGTATAGTTATCATCCGCTTTGCAATATAGAATATCTGCCACGTTCAACACTTGAAAACCGTCTTGTTGCGGTAAGGTTATTTTTCCTTCGATTCCCCTATCACTCGTTTTCAAAACTTTTTCTTCTAGCGCACTTTCTTTTTCCTTTACTTCGAATACATATTCCACAGCTTTTATCAATTCGTCGATATTAATGGGCTTTGTTAAATAATAAGCCGCTTGATTGTTCAACGCATCCTTGGCATAATGATCGTACGCAGTCACAAAAACAGTTTCAAAATTTCTTTCAGGTACTTTTTCCAAAAGGTCAAAGGCGTTTCCAAATGGCATTTCCACATCTAAAAAAACCAAATCCAAGGTATGTTTATGTATCAATGCCAAACCTTCTTGGATTGATGCTGCTTCTCCTAACAATTCAACTCGAGGACAATATTTGCTCAAATAATTCCTGAGAATTTCACGACTGTTGGCCTCATCCTCGACCAAGATTGCTTTTAAATTCATATATCTTTTTTTAACACGAATATGACTTTTGTTCCGGTACCATCATTCTTTAGATCCGAAATGGAAATATCCACTTTATCCGGATACATATCGTTTAAAATGGCAACCCGCTGTTTGATATTTCCCATGCCCTTAGATTTTTGTTTTTTCTGATTCTGCGTTTTTAACTTGGCCGAACGTTTTCTACCTATGCCATTATCCGAGATTGAGATTTCCATTTGGTTTTCTCCTTTTGGCTTGGCCGATATTTCCAAAAATCCTTTTTCCTCCTTATAACGAAGTCCGTGCCAAATGGCATTTTCTATATAAGGTTGCAATAACATTGGGGGTATTTGAAAAGCGTTAACGTCCAAATCGTCATCTACATTGATTTTATAATCAAACTTATCGGGAAACCTAGAGTGCTCCAATTTTACATATAGTTCCAAAAGCTCCAATTCTTTCGCCAAAGGGATAAAATCCTCGTCCGAATTTTCCAGCACGGAACGCATCAATGTAGAAAATTCGCTTAAATACCTGTTGGCACTGCGCTCATCGCTCTTTGCAATAAAATTATTCACCGAATTTAAAGCGTTAAAGATAAAATGCGGATTCATTTGGGAACGAAGCGATTTTAACGCCAATAGATTGTTCGCCAATTTTTGCTGCTGGTTGCTGCGATAAAAAAAGAAGGCTGCCAAGGCGGTAAGTAAAAGTCCAAATATCAAGGAATAGACCACCCAACGCTGTCTTTTGTAACCTTCTTCTGCCAATTCCTGTTCCGTGAGAGCCAAATCATACTTACTTTGGGTCAACTCCCTTTCCTGTTCCAATCCGGAAATCCTGTTTTGGGTGGAAGCTATCTCGCGACTAAAACGTGCCGCTCTGGAAATTTCCTGTTCTTTCCGAATGTACAAAGTATCCACCAACGTGACGTAAGATTGATAACTTTCCAACGCTTTGTCAAAATCGCCCTTTACCTCATAGACCTCGGATAGTTTTCGGGTCGCATCTTTTTGTACCAACAAATCATCTTCGGAACCTGCTTCCACAATACTCCGTTCCAAATATGGAATAGCTTCATTGTACTTGTCTTGAGCAATATAAGCATTGGCTATTTTATAATTGATACGTTGCGAAGTAATGGTATCGCCCAAATCAATCTCTTTTTGTTTACGTGCAGGAGCGTTCAACTTCTTTAATTCTACCAAGCTATTTTTACGGATGGCGATTTCTTCATTGTATTGGTTTTTCTTGTTGTAGAAATCGGCTACTTTTTCCTTCTCCTGCAAAGCGCGTTTAGGCGCCAATTCACTCGCCAATTGTAATGAATTTCCATAATAGGTTTCAGCCTCGAACAATTGATTTCCCTCGCTGTACGCATCCGCTATTTTGGAATTAAGATCGGTCATTTTGGTGGCCATTTGATTTTTTGTGGCCACTTTAAGCCCCTCGTTATAAAAATCCACTGCCAATTTGGTTTCTTCCTGACCTTTTTTGGCATCACCCAATCCTTCGTACAGCTCCACACGTTGGTCCGGTCGCATGGTTTTTAAATCCTTTAAGGAATTCAAAGTTTCCTCCGCTTTTCCATACTGTTTACTAATATTATATGCATCGCCCAATAAAAGGGTAGTAGCTATAGTTTTATTCGACTCCAACGCATCCTCAAAATTATCAATAGCAAGGTCATATTGTTTATGAAAAAGGTAGATTTCCCCAAGTAAGCTCAGTGATTTTGCTAATTCCTTTTTATCGCCTCGCTTTCCCAAATCTGCAATAGAACGTGCTACGAAGTCAATACTTTTGGCAATGTCTTTTTTCTTATAGGCTTTGGCAGAATCCAAATAAGATTGATGGAGCAATCCCGACCTTCTTCTTGATTTTGAGCTACTCCCAATGCTGCTATCGGATTCATAACCCTCTACCAGCACCTTGATATCCTCATCATCCTTTACACGATACCGAACCGTTTCAAAGTCGGCGTCCTCAATAATGAGTTCCTCGCCAGCGGCCACTAAAATCTTGAATTCGCCCAATCCGTTCGTAGTGGTAAATCCTCCGGAAGTAGAAGAAACGGAGACACCGGGTATGGGCTGAAAAGTCTCTTTGACCTCGACCCTACCTTTAACAATAAATTTTCTTCCCGTAATTCTCGTTTGCGAAAAAGAAAGAAAACTGCCCGCTAAAAAAAATAATAATATGTGGTAAATCCGTATTTGCATGTCCAATTAGTACTGTAAACTTAGCGGATTTATACGGCACTAAAAAATCACTCAATCTAGAATTACCGGGACTTGGATAGCTATTGAACGTGTTTACAAACGCATAGGTAAACTTCACTCACTGAAAACATCGCTTTGCTCATTACAGATGGTATATCAAAAAGTTTGCTTCTAGCTTTATGCTCAAATTAAAAAACAACAGATAATGAAAAAGTATGTAAAATTGGTCATGGCATCAGGAATGATTTTAAGTATGACCTTAGGATATGGTTGCGAATTCAAAAAGAAACCGGTAAACGAACCTATTATTGCACAGGCCATTCATTCTAAAGAAAAAGCAAAGAAAAATACCGTAAAAATTGCGCTTTTATTGGATACGAGCAATAGTATGGACGGTCTCATCAACCAAGCGAAGTCACAGTTATGGGATATCGTGAACGAATTCACTTATGCAAAATGTGGGAACGAAGCACGTCCAGAGCTTCAAATCGCCCTATATCAATATGGGAATGATAATCTTTCTTTTAGTGAAGGGTATATTCAACAGGTATTGAACTTTAGTGGGGATTTGGACGAAATCTCCGAGAAACTGTTTTCGCTTACCACTAACGGCGGTGAAGAATATTGTGGCGAAGTCATCCATACTTCTCTTAAACAATTGGACTGGGGAAAAGAAAAGGGCAATTTGAAACTTATTTTTATAGCCGGGAACGAACCCTTTGACCAAGGAAAGTTAAATTATGAAGACGCGGTGCTGAATGCCAAGGAGAAGGATGTTGTCGTAAACACTATATTTTGTGGCGGTTATGATTTAGGAATAAATACATTTTGGAAAAAAGGAGCAAATTTAACAGGTGGCGAATATATGGCCATTGACCATAATAAGGAAGTGGTGCATATAGACACGCCTTATGATGAAATCATCATTAAACTGAATTCCAAATTGAATAAAACCTATATCTCTTATGGCTCATTGGGAGCCACTAAATTACGTAAACAAAGAAGCCAAGATTTGAATGCTTATGAAGTAGAAGAAGCGGTAGCCGTAAAACGAGCGGTAAGTAAGAGTTCTAGACTTTATAATAACAAAACATGGGATTTGGTAGATGCTAGCGCAGATAAAGAATTTGATATCTCAGAGGTCGCAGAAGATGAGCTTCCAAAAGAACTAAAGGGCAAATCTGAAAGCGAAATGAAAGAATATATTGATGGTAAAAGAGCGGAGCGTGAAAAAATCCAGAACGAAATCTGGGAGGTGAATGCAAAAAGAGAAAAATACATTGCAAAGCAACAAAAAGATGAGAACAAGGGTGAATTGGAAAGTGCAATGTTAAGAGCTATAAAAAAGCAGGCGTCCAGAAAAAACTATACTTGGGAATAGGCCCCTTCTCCTAAATCCTCTCCCCAACAGGGAGAGGACTTTTATTTTCAATTTTTGACCCTAAACGGGTTGTATTAAAATTCTTAGGGTCAGAAAAAAGACTGCTCTGTATTTGTAGTAAACTTGAAATATGTACTCCCCTCCTTGGGAGGGGTTGGGGGAGGCTCGTTTATTGTGCCGCAGGACAGTAACAATCGTATTTACGCTCTTTTTGACCAAAGTCGTACCCAAGCGTTATTTGATGAAAACCACCGTTGGAAAAGCGGACATCTCCCATCTGATAGGAATAATTATAGGATACCAAAAAGTTTTTGATATTGGCCCCCACTATTGGAGTTATTAACTGTAAGTTCTGCTCCCCAAATCCCGAAGCTGTTTGAAATTGCGCGCCATCAAAGCTTCTCCTGTAGGAGATTCCTCCCCAAATTCTACCAAAGTTTACATCTCTGTAAACCTTTGCGTTAACATCTATTGTTTTTTCCTCCGTGAACTCTGTCAATTGAAATAAAACGGACGGTTCCAGTTGCCATTCACTTCTTCCAAATAAATATCCGGCCGAAACCAAATACCTTCTAATGTTATCAATTACCAATTGATCGGGATTATCTTGCCTATCCCTATAATATAAATTTCGTTGACTTCCAGTGAGTGCATTGGTTACGACAAAATGCGCATAAAATTCTTGAAAATTATAAGAGACACCTAAATCTACATTAAAATAGGATGCACTTAACTTGATTCCTGAAATAGCGGGATCTACTGCGACCGATCTAAATTGAGTTTCATCCAGACTACTTTGCAGTATGGTGCCACTTAGACCAAAGGATAGCTGGTTCAAAACACGAATATCGTCGCCACCGCCCATTCGTAGATGGTGTGCGTAAGTCAGTTTGGCTCCGGTTTGGGAATGGTATCCGTTCGCATCGTTAAAAATGATCGCTCCTATACCACTGGGACTATCTCCTAATCTAAAATGAGCGTTTACCGTTTGCAAACTTGGCGCATCATCAACATCAAACCATTGCTTTCTAGCAGTAAGCCTAATTTTTCCTCCCTGACTGATACCTGCCATGGATGGATATACCAGATAATAGTTATCCGCTAAATAATCAAAATATACGGGAATCCCCTCTTGGGCAATCGACTTATAGCCAAAAAGCAGGCTAGCAAGAATCAGTACTAGTTTAAATTTCATCTGTGGGAGAATGAGGCTATAGGTTCAAATTGTGCTAAATATAAAGTATAACGGGTTATCTATAACATTATTATGTGCGCTACAACTTAGATTTCCTTTGTATTTTTGTATAAAATTGAAATGAAATGAAAGAGTACTCTATAACTGTCGTACCCACCAACAACCCCAACATCCTAAAGTTCGAGGCAAATCACCTCTTGGTGAAGCGTAAAAATTATGAATACAAAAACATAGACGAGGCTCAAAATTCACCTTTGGCCCAGCAATTATTTTATTTGCCGTTCATTAAAACAGTTTATGTTTCCGGTAATTTTATTGGCCTGGAGCGTTATGATATTGTGCAATGGGAAGATGTAAAAGATGAAGTAGCACAACAATTGGTCGAATATTTAAATGCCGGAGAACCCATTGTTGTAGAAGAGGATACGGACAAGCCTATAGCCGTTACCGTTTATGCAGAAGTAACGCCCAATCCGGCGACCATGAAATTCGTGGCCAGCAAAAAGATTGTGGGTTCCATGTATGAATTCAAAAATATTGATGAAGCTAGAGAAGCTCCTTTGGCGATGGCCCTATTTCAATTTCCATTTGTAAAGCAGGTCTTCATTGATGACAACTACGTTTCGGTCACCAAGTACGAGGTAGCGGAATGGGAAGATATTACCTTAGAGCTGCGTGAGCTCATCCGTAATTTTATCGCTGATGGCAAAGAAATAGTAAACGGAAATGCTAAAACGGCTTCGACTGGAGAAGAACCTGCTAAGGTCCAAGCAAAACCGCAAGAAAATCTGGATGATACTTCCTTGGAAATCATAGATATCTTGGAAGAGTATGTAAAACCTGCGGTTGCAAGTGACGGGGGAAACATCCTTTTCAAATCCTATGAAGCGGAAAGCAAAACCGTAAACGTGATTCTACAAGGTGCCTGCAGTGGTTGTCCTTCCTCTACTTTTACCCTAAAAAATGGGATTGAAACCATGCTCAAAAATATGATGGGCGATAGGGTAAACGAAGTGGTTGCCCTGAATGGATAAAGGCTCTTATTTATTATGTTTTCTGGTTCAAAATCCTTACTTTGAATAAAATTTAAAAAACACTAATTATGGCAGTTTTAAAAGTAATAGAAGTATTGGCAAATTCAGATAAAAGCTGGGAAGATGCCGCTAAAAATGCAGTTTCACATGCATCTAAATCCGTAAAAAACATCCGTTCGGTATACATAAATGAGCAAAGTGCCACTGTAGAAGACGGTAAAATGACGAACTATAGAGTGAACGTAAAAATCACTTTTGAGGTAAAATAATTCAATAGTAAAATTCATATGAAAGCGCCTTAATGGCGCTTTTTTTTATATCAAAACAAAACAGCTCATGCATCCCAAATTCACGAATGACCTCATTCACGAGACCAGTCCTTATTTATTGCAACATGCCCATAATCCGGTAAATTGGAACGCTTGGAACACTGATGTTTTGGAAAATGCGAAAAAAGAGAACAAACTCTTATTGGTGAGTATTGGTTACTCAGCTTGTCATTGGTGCCACGTTATGGAACATGAATGTTTTGAAGATGAAAGCGTTGCAGAAGTCATGAATTCCCATTTCATCAATATAAAAATAGATCGGGAAGAACGGCCAGATGTAGATCAAATATACATGGATGCACTTCAAATGATGACAGGAAGTGGTGGCTGGCCCCTGAACATTGTGGCATTACCCGACGGGCGACCTTTTTGGGGAGCTACCTATGTGAAAAAAGAGAATTGGAAACAGGTGCTAAAACAACTCTCCGAATTGTATAAAACCGAACCGAAAAAGGTAATAGGTTATGCCGAAAATATGGAAGCCGGGTTAAAAGAAATCAATTTAATTCCAAAGATAAACGAGTCTAGCTCCCTTGACACAAATGAAATAAAAGCACTTGTTCAAAAATGGTCACAATACTTTGATACTTTTTTGGGAGGTTACAGGCGAGCACCAAAATTTATGATGCCCGTGAACCTAAATTTTCTGCTATACTTTTCCCATTCACAAAAAGACAAAGAAGGCTTGGATTACGTTTATACTACGCTGAACCGAATGGCCTGGGGGGGAGTTTACGACCACGTGGGCGGGGGATTTTCCAGATATGCCGTAGATACCAAATGGCATGTGCCTCATTTTGAAAAAATGCTCTATGACAACGGACTTTTAATCGGTCTTTATGCAAAAGCCTTTGCACTCAGTAAAAACAATCTGTACAAAAGAGTGGTCGAAGAAACCATCTCCTTCTTGGAAAATGAGTTGTTGGATACCAATGGCGGATTTTATGCCGCTTTGGATGCCGATAGTCTATCCAAAAACGGAAAATTAACAGAGGGAGCTTATTATGTGTGGGAAGCACATGAACTTCAAACACTTTTAAAAAGTGATTTTGAACTCTTTTCAGATTATTATAACATCAATTCCTATGGCTATTGGGAGGAAGAAAATTATGTGTTGATCCGGGATAACAACATCGTTGAAATTGAGAAAAAATATCAATTGAAAAAAGAGGTTATAGAAAAGAGAATGAAGCAATGCCTCTTAAAACTAAAAAAAGAACGAGACAAAAGGGAAAAACCAAGACTGGACGATAAAATATTGACCTCTTGGAACGGCCTCGTACTAAAAGGCATAACGGATGCCTACAAATATATAGGAAATCCAACATATTTAAAACTCGCGTTAAAAAATGCGGATTTCATAACGGAACACTTATTTAAAAAAGGTGGGGGATTGTACCATCATCACAAAAATGGAAAAAGCACTATTAATGGTTTTTTAGAGGATTACGCCAACCTCATCAATGCTTTTATAGGATTGTATGAAATAACATTTGATGAAAAATGGCTTGAGAAAGCCAAAGAATTGGTTAATTATGTTATACAACATTTCCGGGACGATGAAAGTGGACTGTTTTTTTTTACCTCTGTTGAAGATGCTATTTTGGTAAGGAGAACCATAGAAGCCACGGATAATGTTATACCGGCCTCCAACTCCATCATGGCCTTGAATCTGTTGAAGCTTTCCAAATATTTCCCGGAAATGGAATATTCAATATACGTCGAGAAAATGCTACACTCAATGTCCACGAATATTAAAGAGCGACCGGAGAATCATGCCAATTGGCTACATTTAGCGCAGCTTATGAACGAATCCTTTTATGAAGTAGCCATTGTAGGTAACCAAGCCAAAGAAATCGCAAAAGAGATTATGAAAGAATATTTTCCTAATGTCATTCTTGCGGGAACCACTAAAGATTCAGGTTTGTCGCTTTTGCAAAACAGATATGTAGAAAATACGACCCAGATTTATATTTGCGAGGAAGGCGCTTGCCAATTACCTTTAACGCAAACCAAAGAAGTTTTGACCCTTTTAAAATCAATACAGCGGCATTAACAATAGTTTAATGCTTTCCACTTGTAAGGTCATTTTCATTTTTTTTAGTTTCGCACAAATAATTCAACTCATGGAAAAATTTACCAACTACGATGAACATATCGAGAATGCCATAAAATGGTTCTGGGATACCTTACCAGACCTTATCGCGGCTATAATCATGTTGATTGTCGGGGTTTATATCATCCGATTTATCAATCGGTTGGTTCGAAAGTTCTTTCAGAAAAAAGATTATGACCCTTCCTTGGAAACCTTTCTGCAAAGTTTGATTTCCATAGGTTTAAAAATATTATTGTTTGTATTGGTCATTACACAATTGGGAGTACAATCATCCTCTCTCGTAGCCATCATTGGTGCTGCTGGATTGGCTATTGGACTGGCCCTACAGGGTTCGCTTTCCAATTTTGCCGGAGGCGTGCTTATTTTACTGTTCAAACCGTTCAAGGTGGGTGATTTTATTTCCGCCCAAGGAGTTGATGGCACGGTGAAGGAAATTTCAATTTTCACGACTAAACTCAATACTTTCGGAAACCAAGTGGCCATTATCCCGAACGGACAGCTTTCCAACAACAATATCATCAATTACAATGCGGAGCAAACGAGAAGGGACAAGATCAATGTGGGGATTGGATATGGCTCTAACATAAAAAAAGCAAAAGATATTATGCTTCAGATATGTGCCGATAACAATGACATTTTAAAAGACCCCGCTCCCGAAGTCTATGTTGGTGAACTGGCGGAAAGTTCCGTAAACTTGACCCTCCGATTTTGGGCGAACAATGATGTATTCTGGGCGGCACATTTTTATGTTATGGAAGAAATTAAAGTTCGATTTGATGCCGAAGGAATTGAAATCCCGTTCCCACAAAGAGTAATGCATCAACTGAAATCTAAATAAACAACTATAGATTTAAAATCCATAGTTTTCTTTAAAGAATGAAATTCTTTTTGGGCGAGAGTCGTTCCGACAGAACACGGCGACGAGGTATCCCGTGGCATCGATTCATCATTAGATTTCTCACTGCGTTCGAAATGACAGATACTCTTAAAAATTTATGGAAACTAAAAGTAGCTGCAATGGAATTGCAGGGTTTTAACCTTTAACTAGATGATAAAATCTACAATTAGCTTCTGATAAATTATTGGGAGTTTTGCTTTTTAGGTTTTTGTAAAATGAAATCCTTTAAATAATAAGGCTCAAAATAAGCTACATCTTCAAAATCTTTTTTAAGAAATTTGAAATGGGAGAGTGTTCCCATATTCACTGCCGAGGGAATAACGGCGATATCAAAAGAAAGATTTTGATGCTTTATAACGGATTGTATTTTTTCTGCACCGCTCCCTACGACCAATACATTTTTATCGGTATAATATTCCGAAAAAGAACTTTCATTGATGACCTCTGCACGCGTTTCCCTTACCTCGTTCAAAGAGGTGTCATAGATCGCGGAATAGACTTCCATACGCCTGGCATCCAAAACAGGGAGAATCAAATCCGTGGCAACATCTTGTACTTGTGCGGCCATACTCTTTAAAGTAGGAACTGAAATTAGGGGCACTTCCAAAGCATAACAGAGTCCTTTTGCTGCTGACACCCCAATGCGAAGTCCTGTATATGAACCGGGGCCTTTGCTTACGGCTATAGCATTCAAATCGGAGAGTTCAAAATCAGTCTCCTTAAAACAATCCTGAATGAAAAGATGCAATTGCTCCGCATGGGAATAATTGGCAGAATTATGCTCCTTTATTGCTAAAGTTTCTCCATTTTTTGCCAAACTCACCGAACAGTTGGTCGTTGCCGTTTCCAAATTTAATATCAATCCCATACGAATGGCGAATATAAAAAGACCCGTTTGGTTTAGAAAACCAAACGGGTCAATATATGTATCAAATATTTTTTAGTTCAACGTTATGGGAATTCCAAAATAAAATTCCAAAATCTTCAGTCTAAAGATATAGTCATATTTGGTACGAACCACATCGGCCTCCGCATTATCTATTCTGGATTGTGCCTGGCTAAATTCAAAAGCGTTCATTAAACCTACGTCAAAACGTTCCTTTGAATATTGGTATGCCAATCTCCGAGCTTCCAAGGTTTTTTCCGCTGCTTCATACGCCTTAAAAAATGTCGTAACATCAACATAAGCCTGATTTACATCTGTTTCTAATTGCAG
The DNA here is from genome assembly GCF_047345745.1 of Maribacter algae. Classification (NCBI taxonomy): domain Bacteria; kingdom Pseudomonadati; phylum Bacteroidota; class Flavobacteriia; order Flavobacteriales; family Flavobacteriaceae; genus Maribacter; species Maribacter algae. Next base: position 914,692 of record NZ_JBLFES010000001.1, on the reverse strand, counting down.
TTTTGCCTGCTCATACTGCACTTTAGCTATATCAACACTAATTTTTGACCGCTTAATATTGTTCCTTACGCTCCATCCATTAAAAATTGGAATGTTCATTTGTGCTCCGTAGGAAATACCATCATTAATATAAAGTTGGTCCGTAAATGGTATTAATTCACCTGTAAGCGGGTCTCTGTTTTGATCGGAATACCTAGTATTATAATTGATAAAAGCACCAACAGTAGGATATTTGGCACCTTTGGCTATTTCGAGGTCCTTTTCAGCCAAATCGACTCCGGTCAAAGCAAACTTAATATCATTTCTAAAAGTAAGCGCTTTATCAAAAATCACTTTGGCGGAATTATTTAAAATATCAGAAGGTGGAATATCAAATTCCTCTTCCGCAATATCAAAATTCTCATATTCTGTAATCTGTAACAACTGTGCCAAACTGATTTTGGAAATCAGTACCAAGCCTTCGTTATTGATAATTTGTTGTTCTTGACCGGCAGCGGTAGCCTCAATTTCCAATAAATCCCCTCTAGGCACTACTCCGGAATCTACCAATTCTTTGGTTCGTTTCAAATCCTGTTCCGTAACCGCATACTGCGCTTTTGCCACCTTCAGCGCTTCTTTATTGGACAATACCTGAAGGTAAGCGTTGGCAACGTTCAATCGAATATCATCTTTCATATCTTCCAAGCTATACTGATTGGAAATAGCATTTAGCTTTGCTCTGTTGATACGGTTATAATTTCGGAGTCCATCAAATAAGGTTACCTGGGAGGTCATATTTCCCGATGCGGAAAATATTGTTGCCGACACTAAATTATTGGTAGTGGGATCTAGCGCCAAACCTGTATTTCCCGAGGCACTTAAAGATCCGTTCAAATCAGGCAATAAAGCTCCAATGGCATCCGATTCGTCTATTTTGGCATTCTCTAAATTTAGCTCAGATTGCTTTACGGTTAGATTATTCTCCACGGCATAGGCAACACATTCCTCTAGTGTCCATTTTTTGACTTGGGCCGAAGTTAGTGCTACCACAAAAAGCAGTAATAAAGCGGTTAGTTTAAATTTCATTTTTTGATTATTTGATTATTGATTGATGTTATTCTTCTGTTTCTCCTTCTTCTTCACCCTCTTCCTCACCCTTCTTGATAGGTTCGGTCTTGTTCCACTGTTTTATTTTATCCTCTTCTGACAAACCGGAAACGATTTCCACATTGATTCCGTCCGAAATCCCGATTTCAATATCCCTACGCTCAAATTTCTGCTCCTCGTCCGTCCCTGTAGAGACCTCCACGAAGGGCTTGTCCGTTTTTTTATCAAATTGTAACAAAGCTTCGGGAATCACCAAAACATCATCTTTCTTTTCCAATACCAATGAAGCATTGGCACTATAGCCCGCGCGGATAAAGATGGAATCGTTTTTCTCTACATCGCCCTCGATCTTAAATTGTACGGCTCCCGTTTCTTCAATCCCCTTAGGTGCGATAAAACGTAATTTTGCATCCAGTTCTTGGCCTTCGACCGCACCAAGATTAATCTTTAAAGGCGCGCCCACTTTTAATTTTCCTACCTCGCCTTCATCAACTTTACCTTCAAATATCATTTTTCCTAAATCGGCAATGGTTGCAATAGTGGTCCCATCATTGAAATTATTACTTTGGATGACCTGATCGCCTTCCTCAACAGGAATTTCCAAGATAGTCCCATTTACCGTGGCACGAATATTCGTGTTTGCACTGGAAGAACCCCCTGCGGAACCTCTTCTGATAATCTGATAATCCGCACGGGCATTCTTTAGTTCCTGTTCCGCTTGATTGTAGTTGAGTTGGAGCGTATTAAAATCTTGACTTGAAATTACCCCTTTATCGAACAACGCTTTATTCCTGTCAAATTCGATTTTAGAGTTATTCAAGGCCAATTCCGCGGTACGGACCCTACCGGCCGCTTGGTTCAAAGCTTGCTCGTTCGGCACTACCTTTATAACGGCAATAAGCTCCCCTGCCTTCACTTCGGCACCTTCTTCCAAGTATATTTTTTCAATAATACCTGAAATCTGGGGCTTTATTTCCACCTCATCTTCTGGAACCAACTTACCTGTAGCCACGGTCTTTTTTTCGATGCTGGAAATAAATGGACTAGAGGTCTCATATGTGATAGAGGATTTACTGTTGCTCTTTATAAAGAAAACAGCCGCCCATAATGCTCCTAGGATCAAAACCCCTATCAATATATATTTTACAATTTTGTTCATTTTAAAATGTATTTGTTGTTTATGGTTTGTTGTTTTTATATAATTATTCTTCTCTCAATGCTTCAATGGGTCTTATGCTCACTGCACGTTGCGCAGGAATGAGACCGATCAAGGTTCCCAATACGACCATAATGACCAATGCTCCCAGAACGTATGGAATAGGTACGGTTGGATTGGTGTATGGGAAATCGATGTCTTTGGTGAAGGAATTGATCAGGGCGAGAACTCCCGCTCCCAAAATAATTCCCATGATACCAGCGATAATAGTCAAGAAAACAGATTCTACAATGATTTGATTTCTAACCTCCGCAGGTGTGGCGCCCAAAGCACGGCGCACGCCCAACTCTTTGGTTCTTTCCTTAACAGATATCAAAAGGATGTTTCCAATGCCAATAACGCCTGCCAAGATAGTAGCGATACCTACGATGAGGGACATAAAAGTGAGTCCGTCAGCAAAACCCATGGTTTTTGCAAAGGCTTCCCCTAAATTAAAGGAACCAAAGGCCCTTTCGTCCTCAGGATCTACCCGATGAATATTTCTAAGCAGTGCCTTGATGTCCTTTTCTACTTGTACTACATCTACATCATCAAAAGCGGCAATACACATGTACCCGATATTGTCCCCGGAATTATATAGTTTTCTATAGGTAGTGAAAGGAATGAACATAGCACTATCCGAATCGAAACTCACCCCTTGCGAAAGCTTATGTACGCCAACTACCTGAAAATAAACGTCTCCAATTTTAATATAGGTTCCTATGGGGTCTTCGTCTTTTTCATATAATTCCTGTTCTATCCGTTCCCCTATGACCACAACTTTTCTAGCTTGATCAATATCCTCTTCGTTGATAAACCTGCCACCATCATATATTTTTTTGGTCGCTATTTTGGTATAAATGGGATAATCGCCATTCAACACATAACTACCTGATTTACTCCCTCTGACCGTATATATGGGTTCCGAACCAAAATTACCCAAGGTTACCCGTGGCGCAATGTATTGTACCTCAGGTATTCTATTTTGAATGGTCTGTACATCGTCTAACTTCAACTGCAACTGCCTTCCTGTTTTGAATCCGTCATAGGGTACGCTGGTCTGTTGCGCCCATACGAACATGCTGTTAACGGCAACGGTCTTGAATACTTTGTCAAACCCATTGTCCAAACCTTTTGCGGCTCCAGAAAGTGCTATGTAAATAAAAATACCCCATAGCACACCAATTACGGTAATAATAGTTCTCGTCTTGTTCTTACTAATAGAACCGAAAATTTCCTGCCATGTATTTCTATCAAATATAAATCGCATATTATTCGTCTCTTAGTGCTACAATGGGTTTTATACGGGCCGCACGCTTTGCGGGAATATAACCGGCAATTGCGCCAAAAATAATGAGAACTATAGTCGCAAAAATGGCTACGGGCATGTCTATGTAAGGGTTGGTGATAAAGAAGTCCTCTAATTTTTTGTCCAAGGAACTCAGAATGGCAATGCCAATGAACATTCCTATGATACCTGAGATGGCCGTAATGAAGACCGATTCCAATAAGATTGTTCCGATTACCGCTTTTGGTGTTGCACCCAACGCTTTTCGAATACCAAGTTCCTTGGTACGTTCCTTTACCACAAAAACCATAATGTTACTGATACCGATGATTCCCGCTATAATAGTTCCAAAGGCTACAAAAGAAACTATGATTTGTAAAACTCTGGCCAATTGTTGGGTCTGTTTCAAGCCCTCGGCAATATTTCTGATAAATATGCCATTTTGATCTTCTGGATTAATATATTTCTTCTCCTTTAAAAAATCCCTAAGACTTCTTTCAAAAGCTATAGCTCCGTTATAGCCCAACTCGGGTTTAAAGGCTGTAATAATCTGATCTATCTTGTCCGTGTTCTTTTCAATTAACTGTCTTGTTGTGTAGGGAATGTAGATTCTTCGTTCCTCGTCATCTCCCCCGTCATCTTGATACACACCGATTACCTTAAAAACACTTCCGGCAATGTCAATATATTTCCCCATGGAATCCTCATTACCAAAAAGGTCTATTTCTACCAACCTACCGATAACGGCGTGTTTTGTCTTTTTATTGATATCGATAGAATTAAGATATCTGCCCTTCATCATTATGGTTTTTTCAGCATATTGATGTGAAGGTGCTACCGCTCTTGTAGAGTAATTGTTGGATTGATTTTTATATTTCACCAATCCGTTTCGCGAAATTCTTGGAGAAATATATTCTAAAAACAATGGGAAATTCTTTTTAATATCCTCTAAATCGGAATTGTCAAATTCTATTCTTCTTCCTGATTTATAACCCTTATAGGGTTTTGTTGTCTGGCCGGGAAAAAGGACAATCAAATTCTGGGCATCGTCCCTAAAGAACATATCAAATGTGTTGATGAGACCATTCCCAAAACCGAAGAGTACTACAAATATTAGAATACCCAAAGCTACCGTAAAACCGGATAAGAACGTTCTTAACTTGTTTTTCTGTATGGTCTCGAATATTTCCCTCCAGTTATCCCTACTAAACATATTCCGAAGCTCTTACTTGCTTAACTTTTTTATCTTCTACAATAATACCATCCTTCAAATGCACGATACGTTTGCACATATCCGCAATATCGGGCTCATGCGTTACAACCAGAATCGTATTTCCGGCATCGTTTATTTTTTGGATAAGATCCATCACCTCATAGGACGTTTTACTGTCCAAAGCCCCTGTGGGCTCATCGGCCAATAAAACTTTGGGCTCTGCGGCCATGGCCCTAGCTATGGCCACCCTTTGTTTTTGACCCCCTGAAAGTTCACTGGGAAGATGCGTGGCCCATTCCTTCAGGCCAACCTGTTCTAAATATTTCAATGCTTTTTCTTGACGTTCTTTTCTACTAACTCGCTGATAATACAAAGGCAGTGCAACATTTTCCATGGCGCTCTTGTAATTTATCAAATTGAACGATTGAAAGATGAAACCCAAAAACTTATTGCGATACTGCGCCGCTTTGGTCTCATTTAGGTTTTTGATGGGAACGCCATCCAAAGTATAGCTGCCACCGTCCAACTCGTCCAACATTCCTAAAATATTAAGCAACGTGGACTTACCCGATCCCGAAGATCCCATAATAGCGACCAGTTCTCCTTCTTCTACCGAAAAATTGATTCCCTTTAAAACATGTAGGGAGTTGCTCCCCATTTTATAGGATTTATGTAGTTCTTTAATTTCTATCATGTTGGTTCTATTATGTAGTTTGGAGAATTCTTGAAGGACTTCCATAAGTAAGACATCCAATCCTCAAAAATGTTACAAGATTTATCTCTTTTTTGTTCTTAATTATTATCTTCTTCCGGTTCTATCTCGTTCCAGATTTTAATTTTATCTTCTTCGTTGATACCGGATTTTACTTCTACGAAAATACCGTCACTTATTCCCAGATCAATATCCCTACGCTCAAATTGTTGTTCGCCTGTCGCTACTTCCACATAAGGTTTTTTGGTATCTTCATCAAACTGTACCAAAGCTTCTTTTAGCGCAAGAACACTATCTACTTTCGCTAAAATAATGGAGGCATTGGCACTTAGTCCTGCACGGATAAATACGGAATCTTGTTTGTCCATTGTGCCTTTTATCTCAAACTGAATGGCACCGTTTTCCTCTTTTCCCTTAGGAGCGATATAATCCAAGACGGCATCAAAAACTTTATCCTCAATAGCTCCTACGGTGATTTCCAAAGGAAGATTTTCTTTTATTTTCCCCACTTCGGATTCATCTACTTTTCCTTCAAAAATCATTTTATCCACATCAGCGATTGCAGCAATGGTAGTTCCCTCATTGAAATTATTGCTCTCTATCACTTGATTACCTACTTCTACAGGCACTTCCAAAACCATACCGCTCACAGTTGCCCTAATTTGGGTATTGGCAGCATTACCATATCCTTTTGCCGTTCCGGTTTTAACAATATCATATCTTTTATTGGCAGCACCATAGGCTTGTTTGGCTTGGTCATAGGATACTTCTGCTCGCTCCAAATCTACCTGCGAAATAACTCCTTTAGCAAAAAGATTCTTTTGGCGTTCCAAATTTCTCAGTTGATCGTCCAGACCAATTTTGGCTTCGTCAATGGCATTCCTAGCATCGTTTAAAGCATTCAGGTTCGGGACTACCTTAATTCTTGCGAGCAGATCACCGGACTTTACATAATCCCCTCCTTCTACGAATACCTCTTCTATAACTCCGGAAATATTGGGCTTTATCAATACTTCTTCCAGTGGAAGAATGCTTCCCGTGGCCACCGTTTTTTTAACAATGGTCTTTTTTGAAGCTTGCTCCGTCTCATACACAACAGGGTCTTCCGAATTTTTTTGATAGAGATAGTACATTGCTCCTCCGAAAAGCACGATGATGAGCAATAAAATAATTCTGGTAACCGATTTTTTCATTTTTGATTGGTTTAATATAATTGATGAATATGTTATTCTGTTCGTAAAGCTTCTATGGGTCGCACCCGTATGGCACTATTGGCAGGAATGAAGCCAGCCAACAATCCGGACAGTACTAAAATGACAAGTGCACTGATTACAACGCCTAAACTAACGCTGGGATTCAAGAACATATCTACAGGACCTACCGATTCCAACAAGGCATTGATACCGTAAATGGTCAGCGAACCAAAAATGATACCGACCATACCGGAAATGATAGTTAAGAAAATGGATTCCATCAACACCTGTATGCGTATGGACCATGGGTTTTCACCCAAAGCCCTCCGAATACCAATTTCTTTTGTTCGCTCTTTAATGACGATCAACATGATATTGCTCACTCCGATGATTCCCGAAATCAGTACTAAAATCCCGACAAAATAAGCTACGAACTTTAGTGCACCGAACAGGCTTTCTACACGATTGTATTGTTCATAAAGATCAAAGTAACCAATGGCCCTTTTATCATCCGGATGTACCTTACGGCTTTGTTTTACGGTGCTCACCACTTTTTCCTTTAAATTACTGATAGAACTACCGTCTTTTGCCGTTATGGCCATCCAACCTACATTATCGGCACGATTAAAGGCCTGCGAAAAAGTAGTGAACGGCATAAAGATTTCACGCTCACCGTTCTCGCCGCCACCATTGCTTGTTTTTTGTTTATAAGTACCTATGACCATAAAATTTATACCGCTTATTTTGATATAGGTTCCCAAAACTTCTTCATCTTTCTCATATAATTCAGAACGAACGCGATCGCCGATGACCACCACTTTTCGTTTGCTCTGAATATCATTGTAATTGAAAAATCGACCTTTAGCAGTATAGATGGGATTCTGTTGTATAATTTCGGGATAGTCCCCAAATACGGTGTATTGACCACTTTCCAAACCTCTGACAACGTTATCACCTTCAGCTTGGCGCATACGATTTCGGGGCGAGATGATGCGTAGCTCAGGAACATTTCGCCGAAGCAATTCCACATCCTCTAGCTTAAAATTAAAGTCCCTACCTTCTGGAAGCCCTAGATGCGCCATAGTAGTGGTCCTGGTCCACATGAACATTGTGTTGGTCGCCACCCCATTAAAATCCTGGCGGATACCATTTTCCAAGCCTTTTCCCGCAGCGAGAAGTACAATGAGAATAAATATGCCCCAACCTACACCAAAGGCAGTAGCCACGGTTCGCCAGACATTGCTAGAGAGTACTTCCAAGATTTCTTTCCAACGGTCCTTACTGAACATAATCGCTATTTGGTTTTATATGGTGAGACAAACTATCCATTTTTCTATTCATCACGCAATGCCTCGATTACCTGAACCCTAACCGCTTTCCACGCGGGGAAAAATCCAGCTAAGCTGCCGGCTACTATCAATAAAATAACCGTAGTAAGCGCTACATTAAAATTAACGGACGGGTTTAAAACATAATCTACCTTCACATGGGGTCCAAGCAGTTCCAAGAGTCCCATACTGAAAATGAGTCCACTAAAACCTGCTATGGCGGTCACGAATATGGCCTCGTGCATAATCATTCCGATAATGGACCATGGTTTGGCACCCAATGCTTTGCGAATCCCTATTTCCCGGGTCCGCTCCTTTACAACGATCAGCATAATATTACTTACACTCACTACTCCCGCTATAATCGTAAAAAAGCCCACTACCCAAAAGAAAAACTTAATACCGCCAATCAAGGAATAATACCTTTTCGCTTCTTGTATGGGATTCCAAATGTGTATAGCACGTTCATCTTCAGGAGCAATATTGTGATATCCTTTTAAATAGGTGAGCAACGCATCGGTAAATTCTTGATTTTTTGCTACGGTGGCATCAAAAGATTCCATCTCAGGAAGCATGAAATTGATGTTATTCAGTTTATCGCCACCATTGAATGCGATTTGCGCAGTGGAAATTGGGATAAAAATGCGCTCTTCCTCACCTTCATTGTCTCCATGCTCCCCGAACACTCCTACTATTTTAAAACCGGCCCCGGAAATTGTAATATATTCTCCCACGGGGGATTCCACTTCTGAAAATACTTCCCTTTTAATTTTTTCGCTGATTACCGCTACCTTGTTGTGCTCGCGTACGTCCGTCTCGTTGATATATCTTCCTTCTGAAAGGTATTCGTTTTCAATGACCTGAAGGTTCCCGTTTGTTCCCTGTATACGATATACCAACAAATCGTTTTTATATACTACTTGGATATCCCTGGGCATGTAAAGCATCGAAGCTTTTTCATAAGAGTCCTCAAAAGCCGTTGTGGCCATGTCAAAGTTCTCGTTGCGGAGTTGAACACGGCGACCTGGATTTAGTCCCTTATATTCTATGGTAGTTCTTCTGGGCCAGACCCAAATACTGGTCGCGGCATCTTCTTTAAACTCTTCGGCAATACCGTTTTGCATGCCTTGCCCAAAACCTAATAAGATAACGAGAATAAAAATTCCTGAAGCCACGGAGAGTCCTGTGAGGAAAGTACGCAATTTGTTTTTCCGAATGGTATCGAAAATTTCTTGCCATCGTTCTATGTCGAACATGAGTGATTGATTTTGATTGATGAATGCAATACACGTATTGCATATACATATGACTAGCTATCCGCAACAATGTTACAGATAAACCGAAAAAAAAATGTTAAAACTTTAAAATTATGTTAAGAACGCATTTTCCGATATACGAAATAGAAGAGTACGGCGACCAAAACATAAGGTATGGCCATTAAATATACGATACCATTGTTTATACCTTCGGCAGCTCTACCGGATGCTTCACTTTCCAAAACAGCACGACACATGGCACATTGCGCCCCGGCGAAAAAAGGAACAAGTAGAAATATCAAAAAAGAGAACCGTATTTTCTTCATATCAATGGGCATAATAGGGCGAAATCATTAGATAGACCACGACACCGGTTACGGCCACATATAACCAAATAGGGAAAGTATATCTTGCCAATTTCCTGTGAGCTACAAAATCTTTTAAATAGGCTTTTGCATAAGTACGTAGTACCAAAGGTATAATTGCAATTGATAGTATGATATGCGTTACCAATATAAAATAATATACATACTTAATCATACCCTCACCTCCATAGGAAGTAGAATCCGAGGTCATATGGTAAGCAATATACATGACCAAAAATAATAGGGAAAGCCCAATGTTGGTGGTCATCAAATTTTGATGCAATTGTTGCTTTCCACTTTTAATGGCCCAAACAGCTATCAATAAAAAAAATGCTGTAAGTCCGTTAATACTTGCATAAATAGGGGGTAAAAATGACAATGACTCTACATTGGGGATTTTCACGCCAAAAAGTAAGGCAACAACGATTGGCACTATTACGGAAACTATAGTAATTAGCCTATTGAACTTCTTTTCTTTTAAAGCGATATCCTCCATATTATTCTTCGAGCAATTTTTTGATATCCTCCTTTAGCATGCTTATCTGTTCTTTCTCGCCTTCCCTATTTTCACCCATTTCTTCCGAAATGGCGCCTCTATAATATACGATAGGGTTTCCAAAATCATCCAACCTAGAGCGTAAATACCCTTCTTTGTCCACTAATGCGAACAAGCCAGAATGCTCAAAACCTCCTGGAGCATCTGGCATTTCAGCAGCAAAAATATTGAATCCGCCATTCGCCAAATCGTAAATAGCATCCCTATCTCCGGTCATTAAGTGCCAATCCATATCTGTAATGCCATATTTCTCCGCATATGTTTTAAGAACCTTTGGCGTATCATATTGTGGCGTAATAGTGAAGGAAGCAACCCCAAAGTTTGAATTGTAGCCAAAATGATTTTGAAGTGTGACAAGGTTTTTGGTCATAATGGGACAAATACTGGGACAAGAAGTAAAAAAGAACTCGACCAAATAGACCTTTCCCAGATAATCCTTATCCGATATTAACAAACTGTCCTGGTTTACAAATTGAAACTCGGGGACACGCCTTTTTTTTCCATTTAACTTAATATAACTAAGCTTCTGTTGCTCTTTGGAAACGTTCATACGATCAAGTTCCACTATAGAACCCGTTTTTATACGCTCCACGATTCTTGGTATTACGATAATGCCAAAAATCAAGATAATCAAAGAAACCCAAATATAAGTGTACTTTTTGTTCACTACTTGTCTCTGTTTGCGTTATTCTTTTTCAATGCCAATCTATACTCGGCAAGAATGATTTTCACATCATCTTCCATCTTGTTGTTCAGATCTGCCACAGAATTGGTATTAAATCCATATTTGGTTCCCTCATCTTCATCTTCCGTTCTACCCCTTAGATTTCTATCCTTATCGATAATAAAAACATATGGCGTTGCCAAATTTTCATCCAAGGCCAAATCTGTTTGTAAGCTATTGAAAATTGCTTTTATGGCATCAGGCTCTGCGTAAACAAACTTCCATTTTGAGACATCGGCTAAATCAGAAAGCTCTTCTTTCAATTCTTCGACCATTTCTTTGGTTCCCACAGGCATCACCATGACAAACTGAAAGTCCTTGAATTCGTAAAAACGTTTGTAGATTTTCTGATTCAAGTTAAAGGCGTTGCCTTTCTTTTGACCGACCTCGTTTCCCAAAAAACCTAAAACCGTGATGTTGTCCGAAAACTTTACATTTTCGCTATCTATGGAAATTTCATCAATATTCTGGGTAAGTGTTGGTAGTTTACCAAAGTTGTTCACCCCCGATGCAAAAAACAGATACGCGACAATAGGCAGTATAAAAAGAACAACGAGTACAAAAGTTTTTTTCATCTAGTGCGTTTTCGGTTTTGTCCAAATATTGAACTCAATTTGCCGAACATTCAATTTATCCCGCAGTATTATTTTAATGCTTTATATCATAATTTACTGCAGAAAATAAACCTTTACAAAAATAAAAAAGACGGTCTTTAAACCGTCTTTTTATTCTGTTAATTCTATTCTAGAAATTCCACGTGACGAACCCGTCTTTGTAAATATTATAGATGTAATCTGCTTCTACCAGCAAGATGAAAACCAAATAGATGACCAAGAAAATAGGTGTCCAAACAATAGCTCTTCTTAACGTACTTTTCTCGTCTCTTAAGTGCATAAAATCCCAAGCAATATAATATGCCTTGACCAAAGTGAGGATAATGAATATCCAGTTCAGCAACTTCATACCCAAAAAATAAGTTCCCGTTAAAGCTGCAGGCTTTATAATACCTAGAACAACCTCAACAATAGTGACCAATGTTAAGAATATAAGTACCCCCCAGATTTTCTGGGTGTTGGATTTGAATTTTAATAATCCTCTAAAAATTTCAAGTTTATGCTCGTGTGCCATTTTTTATAATCGAATATTTTAAAATATGCTTCTGAATCTATACCAAATAGAAAAACGTGAATACGAATACCCAAACCAAATCTACAAAGTGCCAATATAAACCAACTTTTTCTACCATCTCATAATGTCCTCTTTTCTCATAAGTACCAATAACGACATTAAAAAATATGATAAGATTGATCATCACCCCTGAAAATACGTGGAAACCGTGGAACCCTGTTATGAAGAAAAAGAAATCCGCAAAAAGACGGCTCCCATATTCATTATGAATAAGATTGGCCCCTTCTACGACTTCGACCGCATTTTTAAGCTTGTCCAAGGATTCTTTTCTAGACAATACTGTCTTCTCACCCTCTTCGTTTATCAACTCGGTACGAACGACAATATTGGAATTAGCTTTAAAACCCTGAATGACCTCATTCACGGAGTAGCTAGGCAAAGGTGTTTCATCATAGTACCACACCCCATTTTTACGTTCGTGCTCGGTTCTTTCACTGGGTATGGTCGTTGCAAAATCCGCTAGGGCAGCTCTTTTACCGGTATCCGTATTTACAAATTGCAAAATTCTACCACCCTTTGTTTCAATTGCACCATAATCCCCTTTGATAAAAGTTGCCCATTCCCAAGCTTGGGAACCTACGAATATGGCACCACCAATAATGGTAGCGAACATATACCAAATTACAGCGTTCTTTTTCATTCTATGCCCTGCATCTACCGCCAACACCATGGTTACCGATGACATGATCAGGATAAAGGTCATGAACGCCACATAGTACATAGGCGCCTCCACTCCATGGAATCCAGGGAAGTGGGTAAAAACTTCATCCGCAATAGGCCATGTTTCAATAAATTTAAACCTTGAGAAGCCGTATGCGGCCAAAAAGCCTGAAAAAGTAAGTGCATCCGAGACAAGGAAAAACCACATCATAAGCTTGCCATAACTAGCTCTTAGCGGTCGGTTTCCGCCTCCCCATACATTTTCTTCCGTTGCCGTTGTAACCGTAGAATCCATAAATTGATTTATCGTTTTAATAAAACTTTAGCAAAAATACCTTTTTTTTAAACTATATAAAAGCACAACAAGTTCAAAACTCCCATTGTTTTAAAATATTATTTGACCACCGTCATAAAGACTATTAGATACACCCAAAGCAAATCCAAAAAGTGCCAAAAAGTAGCTCCCAGGGAAAGTCCCAAATGCCATTCCGCCGAGTATTTTCCTTTCCATTGATTATAAAGTACCACTAACAAAGAAATAATTCCTGCCACCACGTGAACAACATGCACCATAGCGATCAAGAATACGTAAGACATTTTAATGGTACTGGTAGGGCCCGTAAAGTAATAGCCCTGGGCCACCATTTCAGAAAAACCATTGAACTGAAATACAATAAATGCAATACCTAATCCGAGGGTGACCAATAACCACGTTGTGCATAATTTTTGATTGTTTTCCTTAATCGCTTTTCTGGCCAAAATGTAGGTAACACTACTAATGATAATTAACGCGGTACTAATGTAAAACGATGAGGGCAAATTTAACTCCCTTATCCAATCCTCTCTGGAACTACTAACGATGTAGGCACTTGTCCAACCTGCAAAGCCCATTAAAAGGCTTACAATACCGAACCACAGCATCATCTTTTTTGCTCTAGCACTTTTATCCCTTTCCGTTCCCTGTGTTAAATCCATCTATGCTAAAAATTTATCAATTACATATACCACCTGCATTAGCGTTATATAAGTAACGCTCGCCAACATCAATTTCCTGGCCGATGCATTATCCCTGCTTGTGTAAAGCCGTAACGCAAAAAATAGCATCACTCCTCCCATTAAAAAAATCAATATTGCCGCCGGAACAGATAATTGCAGCCTTCCGGTGATTCCAAATACCGGTATCACGGATATAAGCATCATCCAAATGGTATACATGATAATCTGTAGTGCCGTTCCTTTGTCTTTTTTGCCTGTAGGCAGCATTTTGAATCCTCCCTTTTTATAATCCTCATCTAACATCCATCCCAATGCCCAAAAATGGGGAAACTGCCAAAAGAACTGAATCATGAAAAGGGTACCCGGTTCAATACCAAACTCATTGGTTGCCGCCACCCAACCTAACATAAAAGGAATAGCCCCCGGAAAAGCTCCCACAAAAACCGCTAATGGGGTTATAGTCTTTAACGGGGTATACACGCTCGTGTACAAAAAGATAGAAATAGCCCCGAACATTGCCGTTTTGGGATTGAGGATATATAAAGAAACGACCCCTAGAACGGTTAGCAGTATTGCGATGCGCATAGCGGCCGAAACGGACATTCTGCCAGCAGGAATTGGCCTGTTCGCGGTACGCTTCATCAAAGCGTCCAAATCCTTCTCGATTACCTGATTAAAGGCATTGCTTGCACCTACCATGCAATATCCTCCAAAAGCAAGTAACGCAATGGATACATATTGAATTTCATAAGCCCCCAAAAAATAACCCGCAATAGAGGAAAACACCACGCTAATGGCCAATCTCGCCTTGGTAATCTCCTTAAAATCAGCAAAAAGCAATGTAAAAGAACTTGTTTTTGCCACCTCTACCGCAGTCTTCATTCTTTCAATTATAATAGGTCTGCAAAGATAACCCCCAACACATATTTCTGCAATTAAATACCCCTATTTCTCCTATATTTGAAACGATTAAGCTAATTCATAAAAATCTTAAAATGAAAAGAATTCTATTTTTTGCACTAACACTTTCCTTTTCTTGCTGGAACATTTCCGCTCAACAGAATGACGTGAAAATTACTATTGACACACTTTCCCAAGATGTATATATGCTGACTGGACAGGGTGGCAATATTGGTATCTACGTGGGAAAAGAACATGTTTATATGATCGATGATCAATTTGAACGGCTTAGCCCCTTGATCAAAACCGCTATAGGAACACTCACCAAAAAACCAATAAGATATCTTTTCAATACACATATGCACGGAGATCATTCGGGAGGAAATAGAAGCTTCAACACCGCAGAAACTACTTTGATAGCCCATGAAAACGTTCGGAAAACCTTGAAAAATAAATTGAAGGACAAACCGGAGCTGGGTATAGAAATACTTCCAGAGCTTACTTTTTCGGAAGATATGACCCTGTATGAAGATGACGAGACCATCATGGCATTTCATGTACACAATGCGCATACGGATGGTGATGCCATGATCTATTTCGTGAACAATAACGTTTTGCACATGGGAGATACTTATTTTTCTGGCCGATATCCGTTTATTGATTTAAAAAGCGGCGGAAGCGTTACGGGTTATATCGCTGCACACGAAAAAGCTCTTCTAGTCATCAATGAGGATACTAAAATCATTCCAGGACATGGAAGACCCTCTAACAAAGCCGAACTTAAGAAATATGTTGCAATGCTAAAGGATATCAAAAAAAATGTAACAAAGGCAATAAAAGAAGGGAAATCTCTTGAAGCGGTAACGAAGGACGGAAGCTTGACCGCTAAGTACGACACTACCCATGGAGGAGGCTATATTGACCCCGAAAAAAACCGGATTACTTTTTACGAGAGTCTTAAAGGTGCTGAATAAGATATAAATAATACCAAATAAAAAAGGCCCGAACTTTCGTTCGGGCCTTTTTTATGATAACGTAATATCTATACTATTGCAATTTAAAATTAATCGGAATACTAAAAGGAACCCTTACAGCTCTACCTCTTTGTTTTCCTGGTGTCATTTTAGGAAGTTTACCAATAATCCTGGCAGCTTCTTTTTCCAAATTTTTATCCGGTCCACGCATTCTAATGTTACCTATGCTACCGTCTTTTTGAATAACGAACATAACGCTAACCCTTCCTTGAACACCCATTTCCTGGGCAATTTCTGGATAACGAAAGTTCTTACTGATATGCTTTTGTATCATTTTGTTAAAACAAGCCCTCTTGTTGCTTTCGTTTTCACAGCCTGGAAAAACGGGCACATTTTCAATAACGGCAAAAGGAACATCTACATCCTCTTCCACTTCTTCTACGACAACATCCTCTACCTCAACAATTTCTTCTTCCTGACTTGTTTCCGTAGACTCGATTACCGTTTCCTCAACTTCTTCCTCATCTTCAACAACCTCGATAATTTCAGGTGCTGCCGGAGGTGGTGGAGGTGGTGGCGTTTTAATCTGCTCCGTCATTGGGACCTCTTCATCCAACAAATCATCTACGTTCATCGAAGTATCATATTCATTGGTTTCGTCATACGTTTTCCATTCGAATGCCACATAAGTGAACAACATTACCGCGAACAATCCAACCACAAAATAGAGACTGCTATTCTTGGTCAAATCAGCTTTTGGATTCTTTTTAGGTTCCATATCTAATAATTTAGTGTTTGCTAATTTAATTAATAAATTGAATAATATGCAATTAATATTTCCATTTTAACGGCCCATATCTGAAAATATAGATACCAATGGCACCTATTCCTATCAATGCCCCTAAACTATTGGCCACGGCATCCCAAATATCACCATGCCTATTTTCCGTTAACGTAACTTGTAATACCTCAATAAATATGCCATATATGGCCGAAAACAAAAAGGCCAATATAAGCGGTCTTAAAAGATTCTTTTTTTTATGGCCGCCCAAAACAAACACCCATAAAATGGCCATGACAAAATAAAAAGTAAAGTGTACCAGCTTGTCCGCGTGCGGAATATGAAACCCTGAAGTATCAACACCCTCAAAAGAAAATAAGCTGGAAAATGTTACGAACATTGTCCAGCTTATTAAAAGTATCGTGAAAAATTGTTTTCTAAGCACCTATGATTTCCTTGTAATCCGCATCTGAAAGCAAGCCTTCCAATTCACTGGAATCACTGAACTTGATTTTTACCATCCAACCTTCTCCATAAGGATCCGTATTTACTTTTTCCGGTTCGTCCTCTAATGACTCATTAAATTCAATAATTTCTCCTGATAAGGGCAAAAACAAATCGGATACCGTTTTCACAGCTTCCACCGTACCAAAAACTTCCTCCTTATCCAATGTTTCGTCCACGGTCTCGACTTCCACATACACAATGTCCCCTAACTCCCCTTGTGCAAAATCCGTGATGCCAACGGTAGCAATATCGCCTTCTATCTTGACCCACTCATGGTCTTTCGTGTACTTTAAATCTGATGGTATATTCATTCTTATTTTTTTAGTCCTTTGGCAAATGTAAACGATTCTCAAATAAACTCAAATTCAAATACAAACGCAAATACATATTCAAACACAAATACGGTTAAAAGTATAAGGAGGTACGAAAATTGTACTTCGATGCTTTCTAATGTAAGACATTATAGAGCATTAGGGCAGATAAGTTGAGGAATCACTGAGATGAAACCAGTACAGATTATAAGTTCAAAACAACTATGAATTTAATATTTGTATTTGAGTTTGAACTAGTTTCCTAATTCCCAAAATTATATCGCAATGTAAACCCAGCATTGATAGTGGTCTGCGGGAAAGCGGTTGATACCGCAAACTGGGAAAAAGAATGGTCATAGAAAAATAGGGCATTGAGCTGTTTGCTCAAAGCATAATCTGCCGTAAACTTGATGGACAATAAGTTTTGACCGGATGTAATTTGATTGTTATCAATGTCCAAATTTCGGATAATGGTCAGATTGTCCCGTAACGTAACATCTGCTTTCAGGTTTAAATCGCCTTTAAGCCGTGTTTTATTTCCCCCGATATTGGTCACGAATTTTACATCTTTGATGCGATACCCCAATCCTACCGTATATTCCTTACCGTTAATTTCCGTCATTAAATTATTATCAAAACTAAGGGATAAAGTACGGTCCCTTCGTACTTCGGCCAATACACTAACCGAATTTTTCATTTCAAAATCCATCCGGATCAAAGGATTAAACTGATCGGTCAAGACCACATTGTTCAGAATCAGGTCCGGTAATAAATCATCATTTTCTGCATTTACCGGTGAAAGACCATCATTGATCAATTGTGTCTTTTCCAAGTTTGTTTGAAAGGAATTGATGCTATAGGAAGCCCTATACCCATGTTGCAGGGAAAAACGTTTGAATTTCTTTTTAAACCATTTGCTGTTCATCAATCCTGTGTACTTAATGTTCCAATTGGGAATAGGAATCTGTCTGAAAATATCCAAATTCACACGATTTACATCTTGACCCGTATAAGCCGCAAAGAATGCGGGCAATAATACATCTTGCTGTGTTTTTCCATATTGTTGTGGAAAACCATCGGCATCCAAAGTACCTGGATTTTGACCCCTATCCGAAACCAAACGATTGGCAATCGTGATTCGATTTTGTTTGAATTCCTCAAAGGTGGCCGAATCAAATTCATCACTCTTCCCGAAAGCAGTTCCGATCATCATCGTAGAAATACTAAAATTTCCGAAGTTATTTCCTAACTGTACATTGTAAAAAGGTTCATCCCCGGCAGTATCAACATTGAAATTCTCTTGGTAACTTTCGGAATACTGCCTGTCCGCGGATAAATCTATGGTAATATCCCTTGTGGGTTGGGCCGTGGCCGTAATGCTCAATTGCTTGTTCGTACGCTTTATAAATTGTTCGTTAAATTGATCAAAACCAGTCAACCAACCATTTCTGGCCGCTTCAAAACGAATATCCGACTGACTACCGAAAACAAATCCCAATGAGGGCCTCGTAGTCCCAATAAAACCGACAGATTGCGTATATCCCGGTAATACTGTACCATTGTTTTCATTGTAATTAACGTTCAATCGTTTTACCATCGTAACAAGATCAACTATCGTATTGAACGTTTTACTGGTCTTTTTCTCTATTTTCTCCTCATCCTTGGCAGGAACACCAGCTTTGTCTACTCGGACAGGACGACTACTGCTCTTGGCACCTCCTTTTCGTTTTTTCAATCCTATCATATCGTAGAATTTTTGCAAGGTCAAAGAAGCAGTAAGGTTATGGGTATTGGCGTTTTGAATGGTATTGATATCGCTTCCAACCACCTCACGCAAGGCATCTCCGCCGCGTTGCCAATCAAAATTACTGGTATAACTATATTGCGCATTAATAAAATCGAGTGCAGGAATTTTAGAAAAAGGGATTTCATAATTCAATTGCATCTGTTGCGAATGCCTATTGGGCTCCCCAATATCAAAAAAACCGTCCCAAACCCCTAAGGCTTGATTTATTCTATCGCGTGAATTTACAGGTTCATCTTCATTAAAATAATTACGGACAATGTTATTGTTAGATGCCGTAAGGTTTAAACGCAGCGATTTTGTCAAATTATAATTGACCGCATACTGCCAATTGAACAGGTAATTACGTTGCTGCAGTTCCGGTAAACTTATGAAGTTTTGTCCCTCTTCAGCTACCCCTCGGAAACGTTGTGCATTGAATTGCCTGTTGATATTTGAATTCAGGGAAACACTCGCCGGAAGCAGGTTCAGGTTCAAATCCTTTAGCCATTTCCAATAGGTTCCCGTAAACAGGGAATCCTTTTTAGCAAACGGAGCTACCTCAACTGGGTCAAAAGCATGCGTATATACAAACCCTGTATTCACGTTTTGATCTCGTAATTCGGCAATCTCAAAATCCCGATGCTCTATTTCGTTATATGAATAATTAAAAGTGAAGTTTTCAATGTCATAGAAATTGGCATCTGCCTCTTCTCCCCTATCTTTTCTAACCCCGATTAAATTTATGCTTGTTCTTTTTGTATAATCTTCTGCCTGTTCTCTAATTTGTTCTTTAGATGGTGGCCCGTTAGCAGATTCTGTTACAGGAGCCGTATCGATTCTATCCTGCAACTTTAAATCGTCATATACGGGATCAAACTCCGGAGTAATGATTTGCTCGGATATTCCATAATTAAAGGGTAGTTGTATTCCCCACTTTTTAGGCAATAATTGCCCCACGTTCACATTGGTCACCACATCATAGCTAACGGCATCTTCACGGGCGCGTTCATTGGGCATTTGATCAATGGAACCAAAACCGGAGGTACTGGTACTCCCTGTGGCGGTTACATTGGCAAAGTCGGCAATATTGGCATCCAAAGCAGCTACGGCGGCCCAACCCCCGTTATTGTCCAATCCTGCCAAACGAAGTTCATTAAACCATACTTCCCCCCTCGCCGGGAGCGCATCTTGGTTTTTAATTCCCACCATCATACTCCGAATACTTCCCAATGAAGGATTTCCTTTGATTCCTATCCGCAACCTTCCCGGAGTTCTTGGTGCAAATTCTGTGACCGGAAATACCGCTCCGTTTTCCACTTCAAAAAAACCGGCTTCACTTAAATCCCCACCAGAAATCCAAAGCGATTTCACTTTGTTCAAATCGCTCAAGGAAATATCCATTTCGTTTACATCCGGCCAAATCTCGCTTTCTGAAGTCGCGTTAAACGATGTAAACTGCAACGGCAATTCTATCTGGTAATAATTCTGGGTAAAATCCGTACCTATTCTTAAAAATCCGATTAACGGGGTAGCGGCATCCGCATAATCACTATCTACAATTTCTTCCGCGTGCATGAACATCTTTATGCTCTCATACTGGCGAATATCTATATTCAAATTTTTGAAAACTCCCCTTGCATCCTGTGATTCCAAATTATTGACCAATAATGAAAGAGACTGCTCGTTTTGACGGATAATCGTATTGTTATTGTTCAATTGTTCCCGAAAAACCCCTGGAGGCAATACATACGGAATAGGAATACGACTGTTATTTTCTTCGATATTTACCGTATTTACCTCTAGCGTGGTACCATCATCCGCAGGATCGTTATCAATATCCATTTCCTGTAACGTTCTGGTATAGGTACGCCAGTCTCCACGAACCAAATCCAAGGTAGCAAAACGCAATACTGTTGGGCTATTGAAACCGGTCATGTACATCCGCATAAAACTAATGGACCTGAAGTCCGAGATACCCCCGACCGCATCGGAAAAATCGCTTAATGGAATTTTATACTGAATCCATCTTCTATTCAACTGAGCACCATTGGGCAGTTCTGGTGTTGTACCTTCTTTTATATCGGTTACATATTTATCATTGATAGTGGTATTCGGTTTTATTTCGATACGATATTCATAATAGCTGTTCACCGTATTCATGGTCAAATCACGGTCCACGTCCTCCACATCCGGAAGTGTGGTAGACCCCCTATTGGTATTGGTCACCTCTACCGGCGAACTCCCGTCCGGATTGTTAAAATCCAAATAACGCTCCAAAATACCACCTTCCCTATTTAAATAATACCGGTAGTTGTCCAAAGCTGGGTCATCTCCCCCGTTAGTATCGTACACGGCAGCTTCATCGGCATCGTTCAAACCATCAAAACCAATATCCTGCAATGCTCTGTTGGCTTCACTTGCATCAAAGGCATACACCAAAGATTGTGTTGCCGGAACCTCCCCCCACGAAGTGGGTGCCGTAAAATCATTGCTATCCACGCCCGGCAAGCCATTTTCATATTGTTTTCTTCCGTCCTTCAAAATATCCTCGGAAATATTACCAAGGTTCAATACCAATTCTCCAGAACTTGTAGCTTCCCCATCCACATAAGGGTCCAATACCCAAAATTGAACGAATTCTACGTTAGACTGCTCAAAGTTGGTACTGCTCAAAGGACGCATAATGCCTGCCCATTTCTCGGTAGGTGGCTCCGTATCAAAATCCGGGCTATTGTTATAAGGCCCTTTTTGATTTGGGTAATACGCAACATCCAATGTTCCTTGGACCGTTGTCTGTCCTTGCGCCACATCAACCTGTGGAAATACCTCATCTATAAAAATACGACGGGTAGGATTCGTAGAAATATCATCATCACTTACACCATCCGGTCTTTGGTTGGTATAAAAAATAGGATCGATGGTATACCAAGCCATTTTTGCCCTTCCAAAACCATTTTCCAAATTTGCCGGATCTTCGGGTTCACTGCCTGACAATTGTCCTCCGGGAGCAAACTCCAATGGTGTACTCGCCAAGGTCCATCCTAGCGATGATCGTATATCGATTAATGCTTGGGCTCCTTCAAAATCGTCTAAATAGGTCGTCGTTTCCCCTTGAAAATCTGCATTTTTAGGAGAATTTGGTTTTAGCCAAGCTACTTCGGCACGTACCGATAAATTTGATGGAACATCTGTATCAATATTCGGTAATTTGTTCACCATCCGCGTTAACCAAGGCACTTCTGTTGAGAAGTTCCCGTTCAAACCGAAAATCGTATTGTTTACCGGTTCCACACCAAAATTGGATTTCTGCGTAAGCGGACGCTCGTTTAGATTTAAAAATGTTCCGCCCAAAACAAAATTCTTATTGAATTGGTGTTCTACATTAATCCCGGTGAAACGACGGGTCTGTTGTCCAAAAACAGCGTTGTTTTCAACCGAAATATTAATGGGTGTATTGGAGGCCTCTAAACTGGGGTCCAAGATTTGCACCGTACCCGCTTGATAGTTTACGGTATAATCTATTCCTTCCTGTAATTGTCTGCCACCTGCCGTAACACGTACGGAACCTCTTGGCACGTTAAAAGCGCCTATAGGAATACCATTGCTCCCCTCTGCCTTATATCTTCCTTTTAAAATGAATTTATTTTTTTCAGGGTCCTGTAATGCAGCGGCTTTGGTCTCCTCGTACATATCCCTAAAAACGTACTGTTCTTGATTGGCATTATAGCTAGATGGGACGTCATAACTTCCTCCCCCTCCAAGGGTTTCATATAAATGTTCCCCAAACGGTTCTACCTTGGTAAAAATAATTCTTCCGCCCTGTACATCAATGGTCTGGCCGGGAACAAAATCAAAGAAACCATCACCGCCAGGTTGTATGTCATTATAGATATTAAGCCTGTCCAGATTAAAGACATCCAATAATATACGTTCCTCCAAACCGTCCGGCCATCCGGTTCCCGGGCCTTCTTCTATAGGTGTGATATAATTCCTTGGCGTTGGATCGGAATACAGAATGTTCAACTTAAAATCGTCCTGACTTAACCGAAAAGCACCCGTAGCATAAATATTCTTCATCATCAAGTCCCAAATAGGATCTTGAACCCTGGTGATATTACTTTTTAATAATTTAAGAACTAAAGTATTGTTCTCGATAATCGGGTTAACTCCAGCCGAAACTGTAGTAGCTTCCAAACCACCGTTCGCAAATTCCCCTACTTGAAATACTTCTCCCTGAAAGGTATATTGATACGCAACCGCCAAAACCTCGTCATTGCTCAAACGTTGGTTCAACGAAATATAGCCTAACTGTGTATTGAAATCGTAATCCCTTCCTTGGTCCAGTTTCCGTGCATTCTCCAATATGGCGTAATCAAAACCTTGGTCTGCAAAATAGCCCATAATATCAAATCCATTTTCGACCGTGGCAATATCTCGGATACCATTGGTCAATGCCCCACCATTACCAATTGACGCCGGATCAAAATCATTGGCATTGTTGCGGGGTCTTGCATCCATTATGTTGTTGAAGAATCCTTCAGGTGCATCACTGGCAATTCTAGTTTTATCAGGAATTGCTTCACCTAAATCCTGAAGCGCCACTACATTCCTTACATTTAAGGTCTGCTGACTTCTGTTGGTGACCCAAACTTCCAATCGTGTAATCTGGACTTGACTTTGAATGTAAGGATAGGTCTCCAAGGCCCGGTCGTAGTTATCCCTAAAATATTGTGCTAAAAAGAAGTGCCTATCTTCATCATAATCCAACGCCGTCACCGAAAACTCGTTCAAGGTACCGCCACCTTGGGCCACTACAGTATTGTTTTGTGATTGTTGTTCCGAGAATACCGCAGTCACCGTCGTCTTACCAAATTGTAATTGTGTTTTGACCCCGAACAAACTTTGCGCCCCTTGTATCAGAGAGCTATTCAGAGGCATATTTACGTTACCGACCTCAATAGAACGAATAATATCGTCTTCCGTAGGAGTATAATCCAATTTTACCAAATTCTGAAAATCGAATGTGGCCTCCGTATCAAAATTTGCGGTCACCTGCAATCGCTCCCCAATTTTACCCAGCATACTCAAACTGATGCGCTGGTCAAAATCAAAAGAAAGATTGGTTCTGTTTCTTGGTGAAAGCGAAGGATTATCATTTTTTTGCCAGATAACCCCTAAATCCATCGCTACGGATCCTTGCGGAATTACTTCTATGGTATTACCCCCAAAAATGGATTGGAAAAAATTATTGTTCACATAAAAGTTGGGCAAGAGATTTTTTCGAGCTTCCTCACTACCTTCTTTTTTACCTGAATATGCGTCTGATTTTTCCTTGAAATAGGATTTAATCCCCTCTTTTTGGATAAGGTCAAAATATTGCTCAGGAGTTAGGATAATAGGGTAACCAATATTGAAATCCCCTACTTTCTCATTGTAAATATAGCGATCAAGCTGTGCATCATAAATATACTTGGAAACGATGCTGTCCGGGTTTTCCAAAATAATCCTACCGATATCAAAACCGGTCTTTACGGAATCGACTTCCTGTTCATTAGTTTCCTGGGCTACGGTAAAGTGTGTTGTAGCGCAGAAAAGCATGAACAAGAATAGTACCTTAAAATATGTTTTAAGAAGTTTGATTGCCCCTGGTCTCTTATTTATTACAAATTTTTCAGCGCGAGCTTTATGATGTTCTCCACGCTTAAGGAGGAATCTTGGGAAATTACCTTATCTACTATCCTTTCGGACTGCCTTCTTGCAAATCCAAGAACCTCTAAAGCAGATAACGCTTCTTCTTTATTTGTATTGTTCGAAGTTGGCGAAACTTCGTCCATATCCTGGACTTTTAAAACCTTGTCCTTTAAATCCAAAATAACACGCTGCGCCGTCTTGGCACCAATGCCCTTTATCGCTTGAATAGCAGGGACATCTCCATGGGCTATTGCCTCCCTAATTTGACTGGGTGACATCGAAGAAAGCATGGTCCTTGCGGTACTGGAACCTATACCCGAAACCGAAAGTAATAATCTAAAGATTTCGCGTTCCGATTTCTCCGCAAAACCGAATAATGTATGCGAGTCTTCTTTTACCTGTAAGTGAGTATAAATATTAACGAGTTCTGTATCTGGAATTTTTGAAAACGTATTCAAGGAAATATTTACAAAATAACCCACCCCGCCACATTCAACAATGATGTACGTTGGATTTTTTTCGACTAGCTTTCCTTTAAGATGATGGATCATAATTAAAATTCAAGTACAAAGTTGGCTATTGGCTATTGGCTATTGGCTATTGGCTATTGGCTATTGGCTATTGGCTATTGGCTATTGGCTATTGAAATAACAAAATCTTTGATTTACAAACCTACTTTCCCATTTTAGCTTTCTTCCTCTTTTCACGTTCCTGTGCATCTATTACCGCAACCGCTGTCATATTCACAATTTCATCCACACTGGCCCCTAACTGCATAATATGAACCGATTTTCTAAGCCCCACCATAATAGGCCCTATAGAATCGGCCTTGTTCAATTCTTTCAAAAGCTTATAGGTAATATTTGCCGACTCCAAATTGGGAAAAATAAGTGTATTTACCTTTCTACCCGCCAATTTGGAAAACGGAAACTTGCTTTCGTGAAGCTCCCTATTGAGTGCAAAATCTGTTTGAATTTCACCATCTACGACCAAATTTGGATTGGCCTCGTGCAAAATACGAACGGCCTCTCTCACTTTTTTGGCATTTGGATGAGATGATGAACCAAAGTTCGCATAACTCAATAGCGCCAATACGGGATCAAAACCAAAAGTACTCGCTACATTGGCCGTCATTTGTGCAATCTCCGCTATTTCAGCGGCATTAGGTTCTATATTGATGGAAGTATCCGCCAAGAACAAAGGACCTCTATCCGTTATCATAATATTTACGGTAGATACTTTTTTCACGTTCGATGCTCTCCCGATTACCTCTAAAATAGGTTTTACGACCGTTGGATATGCTCTGGAATATCCTGAGATCATTCCATCCGCATCGCCTTCCAAAACCATCATTGCCCCAAAATAGTTGCGCTCACGCATCTTTATTTTCGCACTATAAAAAGTAGCTCCATTACGCTTTCTACTTTCCCAGTACTTTGTGGCATACCGAACATGCTTTTCATCAAACTCCTTGGACTTTGGGTCAATTATGGTGATATCCGCGTCGAACTCCAACTCTCCCATGAGTTCTTCTATCACCTCTTTTCTTCCCAATAGAATAGGTTGGGCAATACCTTCTTCATGTACTATCTGTGCTGCTTTTAAAACATCCAATTGGTCCGCTTCCGCAAAAACGATTCTCTTGATATTGGACTTTGCGCGACTATGTAACAATCTTACCACTTTATTGTCGTTACCCGATCTCTGCAGTAGTTCTTCCTCATATTTTTCCCAATCCTCAATTGGAGCTTTGGCCACACCACTTTCCATGGCCGCTTTCGCCACTGCCGGGGGAATTCTAGAGATTAATCGCTGATCGAACGGTTTTGGAATAATGTAATCTTTCCCAAAAGTCAATCTAGTTTCACCATAAGCTATGTTCACCTGTTCCGGAACGGGTTCTTTTGTCAACTCGGCCAAGGCTTTTACCGCAGCCATTTTCATTTCTTCATTGATTTTGGTAGCCCTAACATCCAAAGCCCCCCTGAAGATAAAGGGAAAACCAAGCACATTATTTACTTGGTTCGGATGGTCGGAACGGCCGGTGGCCATTAAAATATCATCCCTGGTCTTGCAGGCTAGATTATACTCAATTTCTGGATTGGGATTCGCCATGGCGAAAACAATGGGATTCTTTGCCATGGATTTCAGCATGGCCGGAGAAACAATATCCGCCATGGACAGCCCAATGAAAACATCGGCATCTTTCATGGCCTCGCCCAAAGTAGAAATCTTCCTACCCGTAGCAAATTCAGCTTTTTGAGAAGATAGATCGTCCCTGTCCTTTCTGATGACCCCTTTGCTATCCAGCATGACTATATTCTTGGACTTAGCTCCAAATGCCTGATACAATCGCGTACAAGAAATGGCAGCTGCCCCAGCTCCGCTTATGACGATTTTTACGTTATCTATTTTCTTTTTGCAAAGCTCCAGAGCATTGAGCAATGCTGCCGCAGAAATTATCGCGGTACCATGTTGATCATCATGCATTACCGGAATATCCAGTTCTTCCTTTAATCTACGTTCAATTTCAAAGGCTTCGGGTGCTTTGATGTCCTCTAGATTTATTCCTCCAAAAGTTGGGGCTATGGCTTTTACCGTCTCTACGAATTTATCCACGTCCTCTGTGTCTACTTCAATATCAATTCCATCAATATCGGCAAAAATCTTAAACAGGAGACTTTTTCCTTCCATCACGGGTTTGGAAGCTTCCGGCCCAATATTGCCCAATCCCAGAACAGCCGTCCCATTGGAAATTACGGCCACTACATTTCCCTTAGCGGTGTATTTATAAACATTTTCTCGGTCTTTGGCAATCTCTAAACAAGGTTCTGCCACTCCGGGGGAATACGCCAGTGCCAAATCGCGCTGGGTGGAATAAGGTTTGGTGGGTACAACTTTTATTTTACCGGGTTGCGGTTTTGCATGATAAACCAGTGCTTCTCTGCGTTGTTTTTCCTTACTCATTATAGTGTCCTTATTTAAAGACACAAATTTAGGGGTATTCTTCAGAAAAGCATTAACAGAAATACCTTTTATCCGATATCATCCTATATTCTCAAAACAGAACATCAATTGATCAAAACTTTTAGGCTTTTTCTTTGACGTTCAACCTCATTGCCAAAATTGCGGAAATGATAAAGAAAGCTCCTGCGAAAAGTATCGCATTTACGGCGTTTCCGCCTAAAAGGTATTTGTAAATAGGGCCAAAAGTGAGGGTTTCAATCCCCATAGGAATCACGATCATCATATTCAAAATACCCATATAAACGCCACGTCTTTCTTGGGGAACCACTTTTGAGACCATAGTATAGGGAATACCCATCATAGCTGCCCAACCTATACCAAATAATACCATTGGAGCCAAAACCAATAAGGCATCATCAATAAAAGGAATTGCGAACAATGCAAGTCCGGTACCTACTAAGCTTAAGGCATATATCTTCTTGCCTCCAAATTTTAAGGTTAACGGAACCAGTGCCAAGGCCACGACCATGGTCACTATGTTATATGTGAGGCTCATTTGAGCGGATTGGGATGCGGCTTCTGAGGTAGAATAGCCCATGGTAAGCTTAAATAGCGGAGTAATGTACTGCCAATAAATAAAAAGGGCATACCACTGAAACAAATATACCGCCCCTATTTTCCACATAAACGAAGGCATTTCTTTGACCGCAGTAGCTATTTCCGTAAAAGGTTTCGCAATACGTGCAGAAATTGGCAAAGCCTTATCGTGGTTTATTTCGGCCAATTCGTCCTCGGATGGTGGAATTTCCGGTGTTTTGAAAACGGACCAAAGAATGGTTGTTATAGAAAGAAGTCCCCCGATATAGAAGGAAAAGTACAACCACTCGGGAATGGTCCCAGCGACTTCCAGTGATTCATCGCCCAGAAGATATTGGAACAGCACAATAGAACCATTGGCCAATAGAATACCGGCACCAACGAACAGACTTTGCATTTGATATCCAAGGCTGAGTTGTTTTTCGGGAAGCTTATCTCCTACAAAGGCTCGGTAAGGTTCCATAGCCATGTTATTTCCAACATCCAAAATCCATAAAAGACCCACTGCAAACCAGAGTACGGGACTGGTCGGAAAAGCAAAAAGACACAGACTACCAATGATGGCGCCAATCAAAAAATAGGGCTTTCGCCTGCCCCATTTGGGCGACCATGTTTTATCGGACATAGCCCCGATAATAGGTTGAACGACCAAACCCGTTACCGGTCCGGCGATGTTTAAAATAGGTAGCATTTCTTCCGATGCGCCTAAATATAGAAATATGGGATTGATAGCCGTTTGTTGAAGACCAAAGCTATATTGAATGCCCAAAAACCCGACATTCATATTAAATATCTGCCAGAAACTTAACCTTGGTTTATTGATTTTCATAGTTGGTTTGATTTTAAACTGAAGCAACTTGATGTTTCATCTCTTCAAAAACATCTTTTGAATATACTATAATCTTTGATGTTTTATTGAATTTTAGTACTCAAAAAAGCGAATTCGACAACTAAAACGTTTGCGTTTTATCAAAATCTTATTTCAGGAAATTTATATTCCGTTGGGGCCCGAATATTTTGTTCGCTTTACTGCCGATTTTTGGAAAACTTTCTTGAAAACATCTTCCGTTGTTTTCTCCTAATCTTTCTTGGTCGGCCTCCCTTTACTCTCCAGAGGAGGGGAACCTACTTTTTGAGAAACTCGATATTTCTCTTCAGGCCAGAAAATTTGGTACGTTTGACAGCAGATTTTTGAAATACTCTTTTGAAGACATCCTCGGTTATTTCTTCCCAATCTTTTTTAGTTATGGATAATAAATCTGGATGCGGATCGAATAATGGCTCCCGGTGTGGTTTTGAAAACTTATTCCATGGGCACACGTCTTGACAAACATCACAACCAAAGATCCAATCGTCAAATTGACCTTGAACGGAAGTCGGAATTTCATTCTTTAACTCAATCGTAAAATACGAAATACATTTACTACCATCAACGACATAAGGTTCCACGATAGCCTCTGTTGGGCAGGCATCGATACATGCCGTACAGGTACCGCAGTGGTCGGTCACGGGGCTGTCATATTCCAATTCAAGATCTACGATCAATTCGGCAATGAAGTAAAAAGAGCCTACTTGTTGGGTCAAAAGGTTGCTGTGTTTGCCCATCCAACCGAGTCCGCTTTTAGCGGCCCAAGCTTTATCCAAAACCGGAGCGGAATCTACGAAGGCGCGCCCATCGACCTCCCCGATTTCTTCTGATATAAATTCTTGCAGTAGTCTTAATTTGGATTTAATGACGTGATGGTAATCCTGACCATATGCATATTTAGATACCTTAAAAGTGTTTTTTATTTGCGTTTTTTCGGGAAAATAGTTCAGCAAAAGCGAAATAACGGACTTTGACCCTTCAACCAATTTCGTTGGGTCAAGGCGTTTGTCGAAGTGGTTTTCCATATAACCCATTTCGCCATGCATATTGTTGTTGAGCCATTGTTCCAATCTAGGGGCTTCCTCCTCTAGAAACTCTGCCTTGGAAATACCACATGATAAAAAACCGAGGCGTTTGGCTTCGGTTTTGATGAGTTTTGTCCTTTTTGATTTTATATCGATACTCAAAATAATCCTCCTTGAACATTTCCTTTTATTCTGCCGAGGTGCTTGTACGCCAACTCCGTGACTTCACGACCCCGCGGCGTTCGCATGATAAAACCTTGCTGAATCAAAAATGGCTCGTAGACTTCTTCTATGGTCTCGGCACTTTCAGATACCGCTGTTGCCAAGGTAGTAATCCCTACCGGGCCTCCCTTGAATTTATCAATGATGGTCGTTAGGATTTTATTATCCATTTCATCCAACCCATGTGCATCCACATTTAAAGCTTTAAGACTGAATCTAGAAATATCGATATCTATATTTCCATTGCCCTTTATCTGGGCAAAATCCCTTACCCTACGCAACAAGGCGTTACAAATTCTTGGAGTTCCTCTACTTCTGCCAGCAATTTCAATAGCGGCATCATTTGAAATAGGGACTTTTAAGATTTCCGCACTTCGCTCCACGATGGTGGAAAGCAGTTCCGTATCGTAGTATTGCAACCTACTTTGAATGCCAAAACGAGCACGCATGGGAGCTGTTAACAGACCTGACCGTGTGGTGGCTCCTACCAGGGTAAACGGACTCAAATTTATTTGTACCGAACGGGCATTGGGGCCTGTTTCAATCATGATATCTATCCGGTAATCTTCCATGGCCGAATAGAGGTATTCTTCCACAATAGGGCTTAATCGGTGTATTTCATCAATAAAAAGCACATCACGCTCATCTAGATTGGTCAACAACCCGGCCAAATCACCTGGTTTATCTAGCACAGGTCCGGAGGTTATCTTTATACCTACGCCCAGTTCGTTGGCCAAAATATGCGCCAACGTTGTTTTCCCCAATCCGGGGGGGCCATGGAACAAGGTGTGATCTAATGCTTCCCCCCTTTGATTCGCAGCTTCCACAAAAACCTTTAAATTCTCCAACACTTGCTCTTGTCCCGTAAAATCATCAAAATTAACAGGGCGCAAGGCTCTTTCGATATCCATTTCGGCATCGGAAAAATGTTCTCCAGAAGGGTCTAAATACTCATTCATATCCTAACAAAGATAGCGGAAAAAGAAAAAAGACGACCATGCTTTTGGAACCAAGATTTTAAACTCCATTTTGGTAAATAAAATCGTAAATTTCATGTATGGAAAAGAAAACGTATGCTCCGGGAATACTCCAATATATTCCTTTTTTTTATGTGATATGGTCAGACGATCTAGTGTCCGCTTCTGAGATCAACGTGGTAGAAAAAGCGATAGAAACCGATGAAAGTTTGACCAAGGAAGAAAAGGAACAACTCAAATCTTGGCTCAACGTAGAACAACCGCCAGCCAATGAAGAATTTAAAAATTGGAAACAAACGATTTCCAATTCCAACATAAAATTGATTGAAAGCGAAACCTATCCCTTATCCACTTTCAGCCAAAAAATTGTTTGTGCGTATTTTGATACTTGTCCTTTCAATGACAGTCTTAAACATATTGAAATCAATTTGGGCATACAGCCCAACCACTACAACCATCTCTTTAATGTTGAAGTACAACATGAGCTAACCTCGGATTTTTACGATGCCAATGAAATTGATTCCATTCTAAAGGGAAAATATTCCAAAACCATAGATGCCTTTAGAGATGCGGTCAAGGACCCTATTTTTAAATGGGACATCCATAGAAATAAAGAAGATTTTAGAACCGTTGTATTGAAACAAGTACAATTTCTGGCAGAAAAAGGGTATGGTGCTATGGCCTATCCCAAAGAGTACGGCGGTACTGGAGATATGGAAGGCTATGCGACCATTTTTGAAAATATGATGTATGTAGATGGCAGCCTTACCATAAAATTTGGGGTACAGTTTGGATTGTTCGGGGGGAGCATACAAAAATTAGGCACCAAAAAACATCATGATAAATATCTTAAAAAAACAGGGACCACAGCATTATTAGGTTGTTTTGCCATGACCGAAACGGGACACGGCTCTAATGTAAGAGGCATAAAAACCACTGCTACATATGATAAGGATTCGGACACCATCGTAATCCATACTCCCGGCACGAACGACAATAAAGAATATATTGGGAATGCATTACATTCTAAAATGGCCTCTGTATTTGCAAAATTGATCGTGGATGGAAAAAATGAGGGCGTGCATGCCATATTGGTACCACTTCGTGATGAAGCACATGAACTGCTTCCGGGAGTTCGCGTAGAGGACAACGGTTATAAATTAGGATTGAATGGAGTAGATAATGGGAAAATTTGGTTTGATCAGGTTCGTGTTCCAAGGGAAAATTTATTGAACAAGTATGGCGACATCAATGAGGATGGCCATTATCATTCCGATATTAAAAATCCCAACAAACGATTTTTTACAATGCTGGGAACTCTGGTCGGTGGAAGAATTTGTGTTGCCAGAGCCGGGCTTGGAGGTGCTAAAATGGCACTTGCCATAGCCATTAAACATGCTTTAAAAAGAAGACAGTTCAATGACAGCATAAAAATTCAAGAAGATTTATTAATGGATTATCCTTCTCACCAATTGAGGTTGACACCTTTGGTAGCTTCGGCCTATGTATATCAAATTACCTTGGATAAAGTCATGAAAGTCTATTGTGACGATTCAAAATCGGACAAACGCATGGTGGAGACGCAAGTAGCCGGTTTAAAGTCCATCATAACTTGGTATGCCAACGACACAATTCAAGAATGTAGGGAGGCTTGTGGTGGAAAAGGTTATTTGATAGAAAACAGAATTGCAGATTTAAAGGGCGATGTTGACATTTTTACTACTTTTGAAGGCGATAACAATGTATTATTACAATTAGCCGCAAAAGGGGTACTGTCCAATTTTAAGTCAGAATTTAACAGTGCCGGGTTTTCATCGGTCTTAAAACTTTTGGGCACCCAATTAACCGATAAACTGGCCACTATAAATCCGGTCTATTCCAACAAGGTAGATAAGGAACATTTATATAATCCGAAGTTTCACAAACATGCTTTTGACCATCGTACCCGAAGACTAACCTATACTTTGGCCATGCGTATTAGAAGTTATGTAAAAAAAGGCATTCCTTCCTATCAGGCATTTCTGAAAGTACAGACTCATTTGTTAGCACTGGGAAAAGCGTATAGCGTTCAATTGGCATATGAAGCTTTCACGGAATTTACGGAACAGATTTCGGACAACAAAAACCGGGACCTATTCCGAAAACTTGGAACATTATATGCGCTATATGAAATACGAAAAGACGCATCTTGGTACTTGGAACAGGGTTATTTGGGAAGCACAAAATCAAAGGCCATACGACAGCGCGTAGAACGACTCTCTACTGAATTAAGACCTCATATTGAAATATTGGTAGATGGTTTTGGTATTCCGGAGCATTGTATGTCCGCTCCAATAGCACATTAATCTTTTTCCTTGTCCAAGCGTGAGGTATCCAAAAAGTCCAATATGGTTATTTTGGGATTCCCGTATAAACTGGTCCTTGAGGAACCTCTAGAGGACAATTGAAAGTCGCTCAATACATTTACCCTTGCACTGGGCGAATCTTGTGAAATAATCATTGCGCTTTGCGCTTCCAATTTTTCTGCTTTCAGATTACTATTGCCGTAAAGTTTCGCGGTAAAGAAGTCCGAAGTTCCTTCGAATTTTGCGGATGCATTTTTGTACATGTAGACATTGTTCTTCTCTCCCGTAGCGTAAACCCTTACATCTATTCTATCTTTTAAAGTGAGGTTAAGTGAATCGCTGGCCAGATTAAAATCCCCGGAGCTGATGCCCTCCATACTTATATCGATAATATCCGCAGTTGCATTGAGTTCCAATCTTGAGGTTCCGGAAGTATATACGTACAATCGGTCAGAAGAAATAACATCTTGCATACTTATTTCACCATTTTTCATATTGATGTCGGTCAATTCCGTATAATAAACAGTGATATTCAATTTCTTTTTGGATATGATGTTATAGAACGATGAAATCACGAGAACACTATCCGAAACTTTGAACTTGAGCACATCTATCAAATTATCATCGGCCTCTATGGTGTAGCCCTCGTTAGATGCTTTTTGGAGCACTACTTCCAAATCATCGTCCAATTGGATGGCATGAAATGGAGGGAGATCTTCCCTGACCTCTACTACATTCTTATTTCCCTTAATCTTTGGCTTTCGCTGGGCATTTGCTTGAAAACCTAAAATGCCTATCAGCAAAACTAAAATCACTCTATTCATGTGTTCTTAAATTGATAAATAAAAAATGAAGGTATTCATTTTTGAATTAATCTTAAAAAATATCTATTTATAGCATACCCCTTATCAAAAAAAAATGCCCAACTTTTACAGTGGGCATTTCAATTAAATTTCATTTCTATTAATGGTTCAATTCCTCTTCATCTTCCTGTAGCGGAATATGCTGCGGAACAAAATCCTGTCCTGGAATAATATATTCCCCATCAGCATCAACCTTACTGTAATCATATGCCCAACGGTGTACCTCAGGGATAGGTCCATCCCAGTTACCATGTATATGCTTCACCTCTGCGGTCCATTCCAAAGTATTGGAACTCCAAGGATTTTTTGGACCTTTTTTTCCGTAGAAAATACTTCTTACAAAATTGAAAACGAATACCAATTGCGCAGCACCGGCAATTATGGCGAATACGGTCATTAATACTTGAACATCCGTTAATTCATCGAACATTGGAAAAGCTGTATTCTGGTAATACCTTCTCGGTACACCCGCCATACCTACAAAGTGCATAGGAAAGAAAACCCCGTACGCACAAATAGCTGTTACCCAAAAATGCACATATCCCAAGTTTTTGTTCAACATTTTACCCTCGAACATTTTAGGAAACCAATGGTATACACCTGCAAATAGACCATACAATGCAGAAATACCCATGACCAAGTGGAAATGCGCTACTACAAAGTAGGTATCGTGAACATTAATATCCAAAGTACTGTCCCCAAGAATAATACCCGTTAAACCTCCGGTAATGAAAGTAGATACCAAACCTATGGAAAACAGCATTGCCGGATTCAGTTGAAGATTTCCTTTCCACAACGTAGTGATGTAGTTAAATGCTTTTACCGCGGATGGTATTGCAATCAATAAGGTCGTAAATGTAAATACGGAACCTAAAAACGGATTCATTCCCGAAATAAACATATGGTGTCCCCAAACGATGGTGGACAAAAATGCTATGGCCAATATAGAGGCTACCATTGCCCGATATCCAAAAATAGGTTTCCTGGCATTTGTGGACATTACTTCTGAAGTAATTCCCAAAGCAGGCAATAATACAATATAAACTTCCGGGTGACCCAAGAACCAAAACAAATGTTCATACAATACCGGTGAGCCCCCTTGGTAATGCAATACTTCGCCCTGAATGAAAATATCCGAAAGGAAGAAAGAAGTACCAAAACTCCTATCCATAATTAATAAAAGTGCTGCCGATAATAATACCGGAAATGAGATAACACCAATAATTGCCGTTACGAAAAATGCCCAAATAGTCAATGGCAATCTTGTCATGATCATCCCCTTAGTTCTTAGGTTCAAGACCGTTACAATATAGTTCAGCGATCCCAATAAGGAAGACGCAATGAAAATTGCCATAGAAACCAACCATAAGGTCATTCCCATTCCCGAACCTGGTTGTGCCATTGGAAGGGCACTCAACGGAGGATAAATAGTCCAACCCGCTGCAGCAGGTCCCGCCTCAACAAATAAGGAGATGACCATAATGACACTGGACGTAAAAAACAACCAGTAGGAAACCATGTTCAAAAACCCGGATGCCATGTCACGTGCACCGATTTGCAATGGAATCAACAAATTACTGAAAGTACCGCTTAGCCCGGCCGTCAATACAAAGAATACCATAATGGTACCGTGTATCGTGACCAATGCCAAATATATATCGGCATCCATCACGCCATCCGGAGCCCACTTCCCCAAAACTGCTTCAAAGATTGGAAAGGATTCTCCTGGCCAAGCCAATTGCATTCTAAAAAGTAAGGACATCGCAATACCAATGAAACCCATAATCAAACCAGTAATCAAATACTGCTTTGCAATCATCTTATGGTCTTGGCTAAAAATATATTTTGTTACGAACGTTTCCTTGTGATGATGATGTCCATGATCGTCATGAGCGTGATCATCTACATGTGCTGTTACTGCTGACATAATCGATTTCTTTTGTGTTAATTTTCTTTTTCTAGCTTTATGTTTGCCTATTCTGTCAAAGTAACCCCATCTACCGTATTAAAGGCAGGATTTGTGTCATCCTTAAGGACAGTTTCGGCGAAAGTAGACTGGTCGGCCATCCATTTATTGTATTCCTCTTCAGTTTCTACTATTATTTTCATTTGCATGTTGTAGTGCGATTTACCGCAAATCTTGTTACACAACAATATATAATCAAATTCCCATGGGTCTAATTGTTCCTCTCCGGAAGCGGATTTCTCAGCCCTAATTTTATTCGTTCTTTTTACCTTATCCACCACTTCCGGCATTTGTCGCATCTCCTCAGTAGTGTAAATAGGTGTAAAAGAAAATTCTGTCACCATCCCTGGAACACAATTCATCTGTGCCCTAAAGTGCGGCATATAAGCCGAATGTAAAACATCTTGGGAACGCATTTTAAAATTCACCTTTCTACCTACTGGTAAGTGTAACTCTTTTACGATAACATCATCCGCAGCATACGAATCTGCTTCATCTAGACCCAATACATTAGCTTTATCAATATCTATCATTCTAACATTGGCACCACCTAGTACGTTATCCTCTCCTCCATATCTAGCGGTCCAGTTGAACTGTTGGGCATAAAGCTCAACTATCAATGGGTCATCTTCATCATTTACATCCATGATGTTGGTCCATGTATATAGTCCCCAAAGAATGAGTCCGGCCAATACGATTACAGGAATAATCGTCCAAATAAACTCCAAACGGTCGTTATCCGCATAGAACAACGCTTTCTTACCTTTCTCACCGCGGTATTTATAACCAAAATAGTGGAGTAACGCCTGTGTAATGGTTTGTACGATAAAAATGATGATAAAGGACACCAACATTAAATAATCATACTCCCCACCATGAGCTGAAGCTGCCTCTGGCAAGAGAAACTTAGCATACTTCCAAAAACTGAAAATAGTAATTCCATAAATAAAGACAAGAAAGGCAAACAATAAATAACCATTGTTTTTATTATCCTTATCATTAGCTATTTCCGTATTAGCCGTTTTAAGCTGTGAAAGTTCAAATATCTTGGTCATTTGCCAAATAGCAATTGCCACAAGTACTAAAACAGCTAAAGTCAATAATGTCGTCATTGTATGATTTGAAATTATACTTTACAATTCATTAATAGTGAAAGTGCCTACTTTCTTCAATAAATGGATTCCTTTTGGGTTGTAAGGGAGCGGATGTCAATGCCCTGAATATCCAAAAGATAAACAATCCGGCAAAAAACAATATAGCTCCTATCTCAGGGATACCGATAAACCATTGGTCGCCCACAGTAGCCGGCATTATAGCATTGAAAATATCCATATAATGTCCAGCTAAAATTACGATACCGGCCATCACTACGAACCAATTGATTCTTTTATAATCACTATTCATTAGTAATAATACTGGAAACAAAAAGTTCATGGCTACCATTCCAAAGAATGGCAATCTATAATCCTGTATCCTCGTCACGTAATAGGTCACTTCTTCCGGTATATTCGAATACCAAATCAACATGAACTGTGAAAACCATAGATACGTCCAGAAAATACTGATACCGAACATAAATTTGGCCAAATCATGGATATGGCTATCATTTACTTCTTTTAAATATCCTTTAGATTTCAAATAAACCGTAACCATAGCGATTACTGTAATTCCTGAGACAAACATACTCGCAAAAATGTACCAACCAAATAAAGTACTAAACCAGTGTGGGTCAACGCTCATGATCCAGTCCCAAGACATAATAGATTCAGAAATCAAATAGAACACCAAAAATGCTGCTGAAATCCTAAAGTTTAATTTAAACTTGGAATTATCATCGGATTCATCTTGTTCCAAGGATAGTTTCCTTGAATATTCCCTGTAGGCAATCCATCCCCCTAAAAAGATAGCAGCCCTAATCAAGAAAAAAGTAGGATTTAAATATCCGGATTTCCCTTGTAACAGTTCATCATGTGCCACCACATCGGCATCCATCCAAACAAAAAGATGATTCATATGCAATACCGATAGCACCAATATCACAAATACGATGATACCACCGGGCACTAAATAAGAAGTAATACCTTCCATTACCCTAAATAATAAGGGAGACCAACCTGCTTGTGCCGCACGTTGTATGGCGTAAAATGCCAATACCCCTAAGGCTATCATCATAAAAAAGAAAGCGGCAACATATAATGCGGCCCAAGGTTTGTTTTGTAATTGATGAAAAACATGTTCATCATGCTCTGCTTCGGACATCTCGTGTCCACCCATTTCAGGGTTATGACCAGATTTCTCCATATAATCGGCTTCGCTTTCCGTCCCATGACCTTCTCCGTGACCGTCATCATGGTGCGCTACCATCTCTTTTGCCTCCTCTACAGTACCGGGTGCAGCAAGAAAGCCCCATCCAATACCCAATACACCAACGACCATTAAGATAATGGAACCCATTTTTAGCCTATTTGAAAACGTGTACATAGTTCTGTTTGCCTATTATTTGGTTAAATCTTGTTTCAATTTCATAACATACTCCGAAACTTGCCACATTTCTGTCGTATTCATTTGAGAGGCGTAAGAGCCCATAGAGTTCAAACCATACTGCATGGTATGAAAGGTAGTTCCTACCGTTATATTACGTGCTGCGTCGTCATAACTTGGTACGCCCAATATCTTTTCACGCTTCACCAAAGTACCTTGTCCTTTGCCCTTATCACCATGACAAATAGCGCAGTATATCGTATACAACTGTCCGCCTACTGCAAGATTTTCATCTTTTGCCAGAGAATCCAATGGGCTTGTATTTAGTCTGGCCAATTCCTTTCCCTCTGGTGTATTTTCAAAACCATAAGGTAACCAGCCCCTATTGATGGTATTCGCCGGAGGCACCAGTGCTTCTTGATTGTCCGGTAGAAAACCTACTTCACCGTATGTTTCATAGCCAACTGGTTCATACATGTTCGGCATGTATTGATAGTTGGGTTTACTATCGTCTTGACAAGCTACGAGAGCTATCATCAAAACCACTATCATTATTATTTTCTTAAAACTGTTCATATTTAATGACTGTTTTTTTCTGATATATTTATTTCGACCGCACCGGTATCCGCTAACAAATCCTTTAGCTCTTGCTCATTTTCATGTATTTCTATTTCCATTAGGAAATGGTCGTCCGTTGTGCGTACATCAGGATTCTCAGCTTTCTTGAACGGCCATAATCTACTTCTCAAGTAAAAAGTGATTACCATTAAGTGAGCAGCGAAAAATACCGTAAGCTCAAACATGATCGGAACAAAAGCCGGCATATTCTCTATGTAGCTAAAACTTGGTTTACCACCAATATCCTGTGGCCAATCCTCGATCATAATAT
Organism: Maribacter algae; assembly: GCF_047345745.1. NCBI lineage: Bacteria > Pseudomonadati > Bacteroidota > Flavobacteriia > Flavobacteriales > Flavobacteriaceae > Maribacter > Maribacter algae. Next base: position 874,782 of record NZ_JBLFES010000001.1, on the reverse strand, counting down.
AGTTCATCATTACGATAGCTACCGTTAACCCGACACAACCGTATAGAAATGAGGTAATCGCAATACGCGTGGGCGCCAATCCCATAGCTTTATCCAAACCGTGCACGGGAAAAGGACAATATACTTCCTCTATATGATGTTTAGCTGCCTTTACTTTTTTTACAGCATGCATCAACACGTCATCATCGTTGTAAAATGCCTGTATAACCTTAGATGCCATAATTATTTTTTCTCGTTTAATAATTTTGCCTGTCCGGCCCAATCGTCTCTTTGTGCCCTCCCCGGGAACGACCCTGTAATAGAATCCAACAAATTGTATTCCCGTTCTGTCATTCTCGCGACTTGTGCAAAAGTGAAAATCCCTATTTCATTCAAGGTCGCCTCCATCTGAGGTCCTATCCCTTTTACTTTCTTTAGATTATCCGGTGTTTCTTTGGTCGAATCGAATGTTCCAATAGAACTCAACAGCTCGTTAACACCTACCTTATCACCTGTAGTGGGTACAACTTCACCCATCAATACGTCATCAGTAATAATCTCTTTTGTTTCAACTTTAGCCGTTGAGATTTGATATAGTGGTTTTCCCGCATCCCTAAGTTTCTTGTATCGCTCACCAGAGGACTTTAATATTGATTTCACCTCCGCTTGCGCAATGACCGGGAACGTTCTAGAGTACAATAGAAAGAGTACGAAAAAGAATCCAATAGTTCCGATGAAGATTCCGATATCCACAAACGTTGGGGAGAACATCGTCCAAGAAGACGGAAGGTAATCCCTATGCAATGAAGTCACAATAATCACGAATCGCTCAAACCACATTCCTATATTCACTACGATAGAGATAAAGAAAGAGAACATGATACTTGTGCGCAATTTTTTGAACCACATGAACTGCGGCGAAAATACGTTACAGGTCATCATTGCCCAGTAAGCCCACCAGTAAGGCCCTGTAGCCCTGTTCAAAAATGCATATTGCTCATACTCCACTCCAGAGTACCATGCCATAAAAAGCTCGGTAATGTAAGCACAACCTACAATAGAACCTGTAATCATAATTACAATGTTCATTAATTCGATATGCTGCACCGTGATATAATTTTCCAGACTACATACTTTACGCATGATAATCAACAACGTATTTACCATAGCAAAACCGGAGAAAATTGCACCGGCAACGAAATATGGTGGAAAAATAGTGGTATGCCATCCCGGTATGACGGAAGTGGCAAAGTCAAAAGATACAATGGTATGCACAGAAAGTACCAAAGGTGTGGCTAAACCGGCCAATACCAAGGAAACTTCCTCAAAACGTTGCCAATCTTTGGCACGCCCGCTCCATCCAAAACTTAGGATACCGTATATTTTCTTTTGAAAAGGTAACACGGCCCTGTCACGAATCATAGCGAAATCAGGTAATAATCCAGTCCACCAGAATACTAAAGAAACCGATAAATACGTAGAAATGGCAAATACATCCCAAAGTAACGGCGAATTAAAATTCACCCACAACGAACCGAATTGATTAGGAATAGGCAGTACCCAGTAGGCCAGCCATGGTCTACCCATGTGGATGATAGGGAACAAACCAGCCTGTATTACCGAGAATATCGTCATTGCCTCCGCAGAACGGTTGATCGCCATTCTCCATTTTTGACGGAACAATAAAAGTACCGCTGATATCAACGTACCTGCGTGACCGATACCTACCCACCAGACAAAGTTGGTAATATCCCAAGCCCAGTTAACGGTTTTATTCAATCCCCAGGTACCTATACCGGTAGAGATGGTGTAAATAATACAACCTACTCCCCAAAGGAATGCCACCAAGGCAATGGAAAAAACTATCCACCAATGCTTATTGGCCCTACCTTCTACCGGAGCGGCAATATCCACGGTTACATCGTGGTAGCCTTTATCTCCTGTTACTAGGGGTCTCCGTATAGGTGCTTCGTAATGCGACGCCATAGACTTCTATTATAATTACTTTCTAGTATTGTTATGCTTCGTTGGTATTTCTAACTTTTACGTGGTAGAATACATTTGGTTTTGTTCCTACATGCTCTAACAAGTGGTACATCCTATCACTTTCTTTGAGCTCGGCTACTTTACTCTTCTTATCATTGATATCCCCAAATACAATTGCTCCGTTCCCACAGGCTGAAGAGCAAGCTGTTTGGAATTCTCCGTCCTCTATAATTCTACCATCTCTTTTGGCATCCAAAATCGTCTTTTGTGTTTTTTGGATACACATGGAACATTTTTCGATCACACCTCTAGAGCGAACATTTACATCTGGGTTCAATACCATTTTACCCAAATCATTGTTCATGTGAAAATCGAACTCATCGTTGTTATTGTATAAAAACCAATTGAATCTACGCACTTTATAGGGACAGTTGTTGGCACAATATCTTGTACCTACACATCTGTTATATGCCATTTGATTTTGACCTTGTCTTCCATGTGATGTTGCCGCAACAGGACATACCGTTTCACAGGGTGCATGGTTACAGTGCTGACACATTACCGGTTGAAAGGCTACTTGCGGATTCGCAGAAGGGTCTTCCAACTCTCCAAAACCACCTAAAGAACCATTATCGCCAGACAAGCCATCAAAATCCTCTTTTTTGGTATTATCTTCTTCAAAAGTTTCTTCGGAAGAATAGTATCTGTCAATACGCAACCAGTGCATATCCCTTGACTTTCTTACTTCCGCCTTACCTACAACGGGCACATTGTTTTCCGCATGGCACGCAATAACACAGGCACCACAACCAGTACAAGCGTTTAAATCGATCGACATGTTAAAGTGATGCCCAATGGAACGGTCAAAACTATCCCATAAATCCACTGAGGTCGCAGGAACTTCTTGATGGTTCAATGAAACCTGAGGTACATGGTTCCATTCTGCATGGTCTTTTGTATTGAATATCTCCAAAGAAGTTTCTTTGATGATGTCCCCTCTACCCATTAGGGTTTTATGCAATTGAATACAGGCAAATTCATGATTGCCCGCAGCTTTTTCTATTTTCACGGATTGATTGGCCGAAAAACCATCGTACAATACAAAGGCATTCACTCCCGTCTTCATATCTTCCTTCATACCAACAGTTTTCCCGTATCCTAGCGAAAGTCCAACAGAACCTTTTGCTTGACCAGGCTGAACAATTACCGGCACATTTTCCAAAACAACCCCGTTAACCGTAAGATGAACATAGTTTCCGTCCATACCACCGTTAGCGACATTCACATTCTCCACATCTAATGTTTCGGCATCAGCTTTAGAAATAGTAACATAGTTGTCCCAAGAAACCCTTGTAATCGGATCAGGAAATTCCTGTAACCATGGGTTGTTGGCTTGTTGACCATCTCCCATACCTACTTTTGAATACAAGATAAGTTCCATTCCATCTGCCGTAGCATTGGCCAAACTCCTCAAGGCAGATGCAATTGGCAGTACTTCTTGAACTTCCTCGGGAGTCTCTTCATCTGTCTCCGAAACCATTTCGGTTTCATCTACCATCATGGTAGCGGCACTGAAAACACCATCTTGTAGCGCTTGATTCCAATCTCCTCCATTTAAAATGGAAGTATTCCAAGTTTCCGTAATATAATCGTAATAGGTCTTATCACTTCCCATCCAACCTAAAACAGCACTTTGAAACTGTTTGGTGTCGAACAATTCGTTGATAGTAGGCTGCATTAGACTGTAATGTCCTTTCTTGATTTCCAAATCGCCCCAAGATTCCAAGTAGTGGTTGGAAGCCGCAGCATATTGAACTGCTTCGGTCGTTTCGTTCCAGTTTGTCGAAAAAGCAACGGATAAATCAACCTTTTCCAAACCTTCCTTAAAATCGGCAGCGTTAGGCAAGGAATACATCGGATTTACTCCGTCCATAATCAAGGCACCTACTCTTCCAGCTTTCATATCGGCTATCAAAGCATTTACCGCCTTAACATTACCTTGTCTCGTATATCTTGGCGCGTTAGCGTCAAAAGCTTTACTACGCAACATTTCATTGATGGCCAAAACTACGGCCTGCGCATTTACATCGTCCAATCCAGTAACCACCACTGCACCAGAACCTGCTTTACGAATATCTTTTGCAATCTGTTCTACGACCGTATCATAATCCGAGGTATTTCCTCCCACATTGGTACCATTAAGCTTTCCATAAAGTTTGGCGAGAACAATTTTCTGAGCCGTTGGCGTAAGTGGTATTCTCTTATCTGCATTGGCACCCGTTAAAGACATATTCGCCTCTAACTGTACGTGTCTTGACATTTTTCCTTTCTTGGGCACGCGACCTTTGGAATACCCTGCATCATATCCACCACCTTGCCAATCTGACAAGAAATCGGCCCCAAAAGAAATGATCAAACCTGCTTTCTCGAAATCATAATCCGCTAAAGCACGCTCACCATATTTGTTCTCATAAGCCGTTAAGGCAGCATCTTCCGAAATAGCATCATACGTAACATGCATTACGTTTTCATTGGCCGCCATCAAATCCTGCATTAATCTCGATGTGGATGGACTGGCATACGTCTGCGTCAACAGCGCAATCTTTTTGGAAGAACCTTTGAGACTTCCCATCTTAGCTTTCACTGCAGCGTTCAACGCGCCCCACTCAACCGCTTCCCCGTTCGCCATAGGTCCTTGTAACCTTGTACTGTCATACAAGGACAGGACAGAAGCCTGCACTCTTGCGTTGGCAGAACCACCAACTTTGGCCATGGTATTATTTTCGACCTTGATAGGACGCCCCTCTCGTGTTTTTATTAAAATACTGGCAAAGTCAAAACCATTGGCAATCGATGTTGCATAATAATTTGCGACACCTGGAACAATATTTTCAGGCTGAACTACATAAGGAATCGATTTTACGACCGGACCCTCGCAAGCCGCCAAAGAAGCCGCTGCAGTACTAAAACCAACGTACTTTAAAAAATCCCTTCGATTTGTGCTCGTAGTAGAAAGTGTATCCTTATCGCCCAAAAAATCATCTACGGGAATTTCCTCTACAAACTCGTTTTGTTTTAGCGCCTCAACAATGGAATCGTTAGGATTTAACTCCGCTTCGCTTTTCCAATATTTTTTGTTTGATGCCATATGCTATAACTGTAATTAGCTTCTTAAAATCTTAAATTAATAGTGACACTTTCCACATTCCAAACCGCCCATCTGCGCAGCTGTCAATGTCTCTACTCCATATTTCTTGGAAAGTTCCGCATGAATTTTTTCGTAATACTCATTGCCTTCGACCTTAATATTGGTTTCCCTGTGACAATTGATACACCATCCCATAGTCAATGAAGAATATTGATACATAATCTCCATCTCCTCAACCGGGCCATGACAGGTTTGACATTCCAAACCGGCAACGGAAACGTGCTGTGAGTGGTTGAAGTAGGCGAAATCCGGCAAATTGTGAATTCTCACCCATTCCACCGGTTGGCTCTCCCCCGTATATTTTTGATTCTCTTCGTCCCAACCAACAGCTTTATATAACTTCTTGATTTCTTTTGTGTAGAATTCATTGGTGTAACCGTTTGCCAAATCTTCTTGAGTTGGCCCTTCTGGATTGCCCTTATACTCATAAATGGATTTATGACAATTCATACATACGTTAAGCGAAGGAATTCCTGAATGCTTGGAAACCCTTGCCGAAGAGTGACAATACTTACATTCAATTTTATTGTCGCCAGCGTGTATCTTGTGCGAATAGTGTATAGGCTGTATTGGAGCATATCCTTGGTCCACCCCCACTTGCATCATCCATCCGTATGCGAAATAGGCACTTCCCAACAACAGGAATATAGCCGTTACCAATACCAAAAACTGATTCTGCGCAAAAGCTTTCCAAATTGGTGTGCGTTTTTCCGATTTTTCCCTTTCAACCGTAATCCCATTAGCTTCTGCAATTCGTCTTAAGGTATTGTTCACCAAGAACAACATCACCACCAGTAGACCAAAAACCAATACCAACGCACCCAATATAATTTCGTTTGATATCCCAGAAGAATTACTACTGGCTGCTACCGCAGTTGCAGCATCACCAGTAGGTGCAGTTTTTTCAGGTGGCGGAGCGGCAGTATATGCCAAAATATCATCTATATCCGCATTGGACAGCGTAGGAAAAGCTGTCATTGCAGCTTGGTTGTATTCCGCGTAAATTTTGTTTGCATATGCATCCCCGGATTTTATCATTCCGGGACTGTTCTTGATCCATCTGTACAGCCATTCACGGTCTAACCCTTCTTCCTCTGCCAAACGTGTTTCCACATTGGCCAATGCCGGACCCGTCATCTTTCTGTTCAAGGCATGACAAGCAGCACAATTTTGATTAAAGAGCGATTTTCCCTTAGCAGGATTGCCATCCACGGTTGCCTCAGCAGGTGCTTCTTCGGCAACCTCCTCTTGAGCATTAATGGAAACAGAAAAAAGTAAAAAAACGGTAAGACTTAACCCTAAAAATTTAGAAAACTGATTGCGGTATGGAACCTTTTTCATATATCGGATATTTCAATCATAATCTTGGCACGATTTTAGCCCAATCTACAGTTGGAAAAACACAAAAAACATACCTAAATCGAATGCAAAAATACGACATAGACTTTATTTGAAAAAATGTTAATGGAGTTATAATTTCTAATTTAGAGTTTTTCTAAATAAGTTAAAATCATAACCATTTATGTCTTAAAAATTTACATTTGCAATCAGTAAAATTGACTTAATACTATGTCATGAAAAAAATAATAGCCTTGTCTTTTTTTGCCTTGATTACGTATACATCTCAAGCACAAGAAGGCCAAATCAACATAGAACAAGACCCACAGATAACTGAGCTTTTAAGTATTTACAAAAGCGCATTAAAGAGTAATGAATACTACAGAATTCAAGTTGGTTTTGGGGATTACAATAAAGCACAATCCATAAAAAACAGTGTTGAACAAGACTTCCCCGGGCTTTACTCAAAAATAGATTTTGACTCCCCTACATATCGCGTTCGCGTAGGACGTTTCAAAGATAAAATGACAGCCGAAAGAAAATTCAACGAGGTACGGGAAAAGTATCCAAACGCAATGTTATTAAAACCAAAAAAATCGACCAAATAGGTCGATTTTTTTTGCTCTTATCTATATGATTCTTATTTCGTTTTCAGTTTCTTTTTGACGGCCACTTCTTGGAAAGCCTCAACAATATCATCCACTTGAATATCATTATAATTCTTGACCTGAAGACCACAATCGTACCCTTTGGCAACTTCCTTAACATCGTCTTTAAATCGTTTTAAAGAAGCCAAGGTTCCGGTATATATAACGACACCGTCCCGAATTAATCTAATATTGGAATTTCTAAAGATTTTACCACTGGTAACCATACAACCTGCTATGGTTCCGATTTTAGAAATCTTGAATGTTTCCCTGATTTCCGCCGTACCCGTAATCTCTTCCTTCATTTCTGGCGAAAGCATTCCTTCCATCGCATCTTTCAGGTCGTTGATGGCATCATAAATTATGGAATACATACGGATGTCTATCTCCTCTTTCTCAGCAATAGCCTTGGCGTTGCCCATCGGCCTTACATTAAACCCTATAATAACCGCATCGGAAGCCGAAGCCAACAACACATCGGACTCCGTAATAGGTCCAACTGCTTTATAAATGATATTCACCTGGATTTCATCCGTAGATAACTTTTGAAAAGAATCTGTCAATGCCTCCACAGAACCATCCACATCACCTTTAAGGATAATGTTCAATTCTTTGAAATCACCCAATGCGATTCGCCTACCAATTTCATCCAACGTAATATGTCGCTGTGTCCTTACAGATTGCTCACGTTGCAATTGAGACCTTCTCGTCGCGATTTGCTTCGCTTCACGCTCATCATCCAATACATAGAATTTGTCACCTGCCTGAGGTGCTCCGTCCAATCCTAAAATAGAAATAGGCTGGGAAGGTCCAACTTCTTTTACCTCTTTTCCGCGTTCGTCCTGCATTGCCTTGACCTTACCACTACAAGTTCCCGCTAAAACATAATCCCCAATTTTAAGTGTCCCTGCTTGCACCAGTATTGTGGAAACGTATCCCTTTCCTTTGTCCAAGAAGGCCTCTACCACGGTTCCCGTAGCCAATTTGTCCGGATTTGCCTTTAATTCCAAAAGCTCGGCCTCCAATAATACTTTTTCAAGTAGCTCTTTGACCCCTGTACCATCTTTAGCCGAAATATCATGGGACTGTATTTTACCCCCCCAATCCTCGACCAACAAATTCATTTGGGCAAGCCCTTCTTTTATCTTATCTGGATTGGCCGTTGGTCTATCGATCTTGTTTATTGCAAAAACGATAGGAACACCAGCTGCCTGCGCGTGACTGATAGCCTCCTTTGTTTGGGGCATAATATCGTCGTCCGCGGCAATTACAATAATAGCGATATCCGTTACTTGGGCACCTCTTGCACGCATTGCCGTAAAAGCCTCGTGACCCGGTGTATCCAAAAAGGATATCTTTTGCCCGTTTTGCAACGTAACACCATATGCTCCAATATGTTGGGTAATACCACCACTTTCTCCAGCAATTACATTTTCCTCACGGATATAATCCAATAAAGAAGTTTTACCATGATCTACGTGACCCATAACGGTAACGATCGGGGCCCTTGGTTCCAGATCTTTTGGATCGTCCTCTTCCTCAACGATACTTTCCTCAATATCAGCGGTAACGAAATCCACTTCATAACCAAACTCTTCGGCTACGATGGTCAAAGTCTCCGCATCCAAACGTTGGTTCATGGTTACCATAATCCCCAAAGACATACATGCGGAAATGATTTCCGTAGTAGAAACCTCCATCATCGTTGCTACCTCGCTTGCCGTAACAAACTCCGTTACTTTAAGGATTTTACTTTCCAGTTCCTGTTGCTCCAGGTCTTTTTCAGTCTGCTCACGATGTTGATCTCGCTTGCTTCTTCTGTATTTAGCTCCTTTCCCTTTTTTGGATTTTCCTTGTAGTTTCTCCAAGGTTTCCCGTACTTGTTTTTGTACATCTTCCTCAGTAGGTTCTACTTTATTGGCTTGGGCAAAACGCCTTCCGCCACCCCTTTTATCATTTCCTCCAGTATTCCTACTAGGGCTTTGGGAATTTTTGCTAACGATGCGCTTACGCCGTTTTTTACGGTCTGCACCCGCTCCGGACTTTTCGTCCTCTTTCTTTTTCTTTGGTTTCTGAAACTTGGTAAGGTCTATTTTGTCTCCCGTAATTTTTGGGCCCGACAATTTTTTGTATTGTGTTTCTAACGTTTCAGGTTCTGGCTCTTGTTCCGCGCCGGCCTCCTCGGTTTTGGGTTTTTCAGCCGCTTTTTCCTTTTTGGCCTTGGGCATCTCTGCCGTTTTGGTATCGGCGGATGGAACAGCAACTTCTTTTACCTCTTCAACTTCTTTTATTTCTTTTATTTCTTCCTTTACCTCTTCTTTTGATGCCTCAGCCGCTTTTTTCTTAGGATTTAAATCGATTTTACCAACCGTCTTAGGTCCGGAAAGCTCAGCTTTTGCTTTGATAACATTCTCGGAAGCAGCATTTCTTCTCTCACGGGCAAGCCTACGCTCTTCCTGCTCCTCCTCCAATTGAATCCTTATGGCCTCTTTCTCCTTGCGCTTTTCCTCTCCTACTTCCTTGGATGCAACTTTCTTGCTCATATCCGTCTGGAACTCGTCAAGTAGCACCTGATATACCTCATTGGAAATTTTCGTGGTAGGGCGCGCCTCCACATCATGTCCTTTGCTGTTCAGAAAATCTACTGCCCTGTCCAAGGAAATATTAAGTTCACGAAGAACTTTATTAAGTCTTACTGTTGCACTCTCTGCCATAAATACTGATTCCCGTTCTTTATTTTATGTGCTAATATATAGCTAATCTTCTAATTCTTCTTTGAGGATGCGCACAACTTCTAAAATTGTTTCTTCCTCTAAATCCGTACGTTTCACCAAATCATCCGCATCTTGTTCCAAAACGCTTCTCGCCGTATCCAAACCAATTTTTTTGAATTCTTCAATAATCCAAGCATCAATTTCATCTGAAAACTCCGTTAATTCAACATCTTCTTCAACCCCTTCCCGGAATACATCTATCTCATAACCTGTTAATTGGCCTGCCAATCTAATATTGTGACCTCCTCTACCAATGGCCTTGGAAACCTCCTCTGGTTTTAGGTACACCTGAGCCGTCATTTTTTCATCATTGAGTTTCACGGAAGAAACCCTAGCTGGGCTCAATGCCCTGGTAACCAATAATTGAGGATTATTGGTCCAATTGATAACGTCAATGTTCTCATTGCCCAATTCGCGTACAATTCCATGAATACGGGAACCTTTCATCCCCACACAAGCCCCCACCGGATCTATACGATCATCATAGGAATCCACGGCAACTTTTGCTTTTTCCCCAGGAATACGGACGGCTTTTTTAATAGTAATCAATCCGTCAAAAACTTCCGGTATCTCCTGAAAAAATAATTGTTCCAAAAAAATCGGAGAGCTTCGGGACATAATAATGGTAGGCTTAGCCCCTTTCAATTCAACGCTTTCAATAACACCTCTTACATTATCGCCTTTTCTAAAAAAGTCCGACGGAATCTGACGGTCTTTTGGGAGGATAATCTCGTTGCCTTCATCATCCAATAAAATTACCGCCTTATGACGGATATGGTGTACCTCAGCGGTGTATATCTCACCCTCTAAATCCTTGAATTGTTTATATATGGTGGTATTATCATGCTCGTGGATTTTAGAAATCAGGTTTTGGCGCAGTGCCAAAATTGCCCTTCTTCCCAAATCTATCAACTTCACTTCTTCGGAAACATCCTCACCTACCTCAAAATCCGGCTCGATCTTACGCGCTTCTGATAGTGAAATTTCTTCGTTGGGTTCCTCAACTTCGCCATCTTCCACAACGATACGATTACGCCAAATCTCCAAATCTCCCTTATCCGGGTTGATGATAATATCAAAATTATCATCCGAACCGAATTTCTTTTTTAATGCATTTCTGAAAACATCTTCCAAAATTGCCATGAGCGTTACCCTGTCTATGAATTTATCATCCTTAAACTCTGAGAAAGATTCAATTAACGCGATATTTTCCATTAGTGCTTACAATTAAAATTTTAATACAACTTTTGCTTTCGTTATTTCAGTAAAAGATAATTCCTGTCTTTTCTGAACCGTATGTTTACCTTTTCCAATTGGTTTTGGTTCTCTTGCCTTCCACTCCAGCACAATTTGTTCGTCATCTGCAGCGGTAAGCGTACCTTCATAGTTGGCATCCAAGGTTGTTACCTCCAATTTTCTTCCTATGTTCTTTTTATATTGCCTAGGCATCGTCATGGGTGCCGCTGCTCCTGCCGAAGCGACCTCCAAAGAAAAATCTTCTTCTTCCCTGTCCAAGTTATGCTCTATGGCCCTGCTTATTTTTATACAATCTTCTACGGTAACGCCATGGTCACCATCTATGACCACTTTTATCATATTGTCCGCAGTTACTGAAAAATCAATCAAAAAAAGCGACTCATCTGCTGCCAATCCTGCCTCCAAAAGCTTTTTTACGTTTTCCTTTAACATAAAATCAAGTAATAAAAGAGGGGACAAAATGTCCCCTCATGAATACAACTGCTATTCTTTCAGTGCTGCAAAGATACAATAATTCTGTTTTTAAACAATAGCTTTCCAACATACAAATTGCAGCTATTTTTATAGGCTCTAAAACACTTTAAAAGTAACTTGAAGCGTTACCTAAAAAGGAAAAGTCTATTTTTAGACTATAAAACAGACTAACCATGGATATTTTATCTTCCTACAACCTTATTATAGAGGCTTCCGTTATTATAATTTTATCTTTTTGGTTTAACGGTATTTCCAAAAAAACCAATATTCCATCCGTATTAATGCTCATTGTTCTTGGCATTATTTTACAGTATGTCCTAAAATATTTTGTTCCGGAAGCACTGGATTTTTCGGGCGGACTAGAAATTCTTGGCATCGTAGGGCTCATCATGATCGTCTTGGAAGCGGCACTGGAATTGGAACTAAAGCGAGAAAAATTGGTGCCTATTCTAAAATCAATGGCCATTGCCCTAATAGGGCTGGTAGGCTCAGCATACGTTGCGGCGCTTATTTTATATCAATTCATCCCGGATATGTCCATGCAGTCCGCACTTATTTATGCCACACCATTATCCATTCTTTCAAGCGCCATTATCATACCTAGCGTAAGCGGACTTTCAGAGGACAAAAAAGAATTTCATATTTATGAAAGCACCTTTTCCGACATTATGGGCATTATGATGTTCTATTACCTTATAGGTGGATTAAACCCGGCAGAAGACGCAGGAGTAGTCGGTTTTGCAGGAAATTTAATTTTAACGATCGTTATTGGACTGGCAGCTAGTTATGCCATTATTCTAATATTTCAACAAATCAAGAGCCAGGCAAAGCTTTTTTTGTTGATAGCGGTACTTCTGTTACTTTACGCCATTGGTAAAAAATTACATTTATCCTCACTGATCATTATTCTCATTTTTGGCTTGGTCATTGCCAATGTAAAATTATTTTTTCCGGGAAAAATGGCCGTGTTTTTAGAAAATGACAAACTCAATCAAATTTACCATGAACTCCATATCATAACATTGGAAACGGCTTTTGTCGTACGTACCTTTTTCTTTGTTGTTTTTGGATTGAGCATTGCCATTGGCTCTTTATTTAACTTTAATGTGGCATTGATCAGTATTTTGATAGCAATATCGATTTACGGAATCCGATTTTTAATCTTAAGGGTATTCATAGGAAAGGATACTCTACCACAGCTTTTCGTGGCACCAAGAGGATTGATTACCGTACTCCTGTTCTATGCGATTCCCGCGCAAGCACAGGTTGCCAATTTCGAATCAGGAATTTTGCTTTTTGTCATCATCGCAACAAGTCTCATTATGACCTGGGCCATGATCAAGGATAAACGCAAGATGAATACGTTACTCGATGAAATTGATGAAGAATATATAGAAAGAAATAAAGCCGAAGACCTATTGAGAGAACGAACGGATTCTGAAGCCCTTGAGGAAAATTCGATGGAGAAGGAAACAAAAAAAGATTTTCCAGAAATTGATGATTCACTTGGTAATCTTAACGAATAAGCTCAACCCTTAGCAAAATCATTATTCCGAAAAAGTTGTGTTCAATAAGGAGGCGCTTTGCTTTTTTTCTGGTAGCGCAACATCGTTTAGGCTGTCCATTTCTTTTCTAAACCGAAGAATCATAAGCGTGTCCAACTCACCCTTAATACTATCCTGCATCGCACGCCAATTACCCGCATTCATTTTTTTGTTGAATTCGGTAATTTTGTTGAAACGGGAAAGATTGTACCTATTGGCTTTCCAAGCGTGGGCAGTACTCTTTTCGTGCTGTAAATGCTGCAAATAGATACCCACACCAAAGCTTACAACTACGAGTACTAAAATTATCTTTAAGTTTTTAGCGGTCAAATTCATAAACTAATAGTTTTAAGGTGGGGTAAAACTAAATATGCATTGAACAAAATAGGTTCTTTATCAAAAGCTATCTTAACTCAAATCGAGAAGCAAGATACAAATTATCAGAAATCGATTACAAAAAGATGTATAATATGCTATTTTTTATCGATAAATAACATGCTATATTTTTTGAAAGAAATTGATGATGAGAAATCATCACATAAAAAATCCCACAGCAGTAATGCAGTGGGATTTTCTAAATTTCTGTTGGCCCACAAGGACTCGAACCTTGAATGACGGTACCAAAAACCGGAGTGTTGCCAATTACACCATGGGCCAATCTCTAAATGTGGAACAATAAGTTTCACATTCGAGCGTGCAAATTTAAAACAAAGTTTGGTATGCGCAAACATTTTTCAATACAATAATCCAAAAATTACTATCAAAAAGCCTGTTAAAGGTTTATGAAAATTATAGCCTGTTCTCTGTTTTAATTAGTAAATTCGCCCAATAGCTTTAACCAAGGTTACATGTTTTCAAAGAACTTCCGAAAATGGGATACCCTACTGGGTTGGGCCGTTTTTTTTATAGCACTTATAACTTATTTCATTACCGTAGAGCCGACCAATAGTTTTTGGGATGCCGGGGAATATATTGCCACGGCCGCCAAGCTTCAAGTAGGCCATCCGCCTGGTGCGCCCTTGTTACAGATGATCGGGGCATTTTTCTCCATGTTCGCCCTTGAAAATAACCAAGTGGCCATGATGGTGAATTTGGTTTCCGGCGTGTCCAGTGCTTTCACCATTTTGTTCATGTTCTGGACCATTACCAATATTACCGGAAAATTATTGGACAAAGATGAAAAACTCACCAATAGCAGGGCAATTGCCATTCTGGGCAGTGGTTTAGTAGGTGCTTTGGCTTTCACCTATTCGGACAGTTTCTGGTTCAATGCCGTAGAGACAGAGGTGTATGCCATGGCCAGTTTTATCATGGCACTTTTGTTATGGTTGGGCCTTAAGTGGACGGACAATTTGGACGACCCCAGAGGCAACCGGTGGATCATTCTTATCTCTTTCGTCATAGGACTCACTTTTGGAATTCAGTTCATGGGCTTCTTGGCCATCCCTTCCATAGGTTTGCTATACTACTTCAAAACATATAAGAAGACTACGGTCAAAAATTTCCTATTGGCCAATATTGCGGTTATAGCCATTCTAATGTTGGTCTACAAATTTTCGTTAACCTATGTTTTAAAATTGTTCGGATGGGGAGAAGTATTCTTCATCAACAGCATTGGGCTTCCCTTTAATTCAGGTTCCATAATCATAGGACTTTTGTTTATCGCTGCATTTTATTTCGGTCTCAATTATACCAGGAAAAATAATTACAGGACCGGAAACACCATAGTATTGTGCCTCATGTTTCTATTTCTTGGTTTTTCCTCTTGGCTGATGCTTCCCATACGGGCCAATGCCAATGTGGTCATCAATGAAAATAATCCAGAGGATGCCAGAGCACTTTTGGCCTATTATAATCGAGAACAATACCCCGGTGTGGACAGCCCAATCTATGGGACCTACTATTCCGATATGTTTGCGCCTCCAGGGGAAGATGAAGATGGTAAGCCCAAATACGAAAAAGATTATACTTTGGGCAAATATATCGTAGTAAATAAATACAAGAATGCTATTCAAGGCCCAAACCCAAAGCATCAAGGTATCTTACCGAGGTTATGGAGTTCCCAACATGCCGAAAATTACATGCAGTATTTTGGGCCGTTGGAATTTAGGATGACACAATCCAACGAAGAATTGCGCCAAGCCGTGAAGCAGGTAAAAGAAGGTTTTGCCAATGGTGAAATCGATGCGGAACAGTACATCAGCTTCTTAAAACGATTTAGCGATTATATAGAAGTGGAGCCCCCATCCGTTTGGGACAATATCAAGTACATGTTAGAGTTTCAATTCAATTACATGTACTTGCGTTACTTTATGTGGAACTTTGTCGGGAAGCAAAATGATGTTCAAGGCAGATACAATGACAACGGAAATTGGTTGAGCGGCATAAAATTCTTTGACAGTTGGCGTTTGGGCAGTCAGTATAATTTACCAAGCGATATTGAAAACAATAAAGGCAGGAATACCTATTTCTTTTTGCCCTTGCTTTTAGGGATTATCGGTATTGTATTTCAATTTTCCAAAGACGTGAAACAGTTTTGGGTATTAATGATATTTTTTCTGTTCACAGGACTTGCTATTCAATTTTACACAAATCCGTATATATTTCAGCCCCGTGAACGTGATTACTCGTTGGTCGGTTCCTTCTATATTTTTGCTATTTGGATAGGAATAGGTGTTTACGGGCTCTATGATGGTTTTAAAGATTGGCTTACTCCTAAAATTCTGGCACCGGTAGTGGTCGTTATATGCCTCTTGGCGGTACCTACTGTGATGGCTGTGCAGAATTGGGACGATCATGACCGCTCCAATAGGTTCACCGCAAATGCATCGGCAAAAGCTTATCTGGATTCCTGCCAAAAAGACGCAGGAGCCATACTCTTTACAATTGGTGATAATGATACGTTTCCGTTATGGTATGCACAAGAAATCGAAGGATACCGTACAGACGTGCGCATTGTCTGTACCAGTCTTTTTGAAACGGATTGGTATGTAGACCAAATGAAAAAGAAAGCATATGAAAGCGACCCCATACCCTCACAAATAACACATGAAAAGTATAGAACAGGGAATAGAGATGTACTTTACCATCAAGGAATTACAGAAAAAAGATGGGATATCAAAGATTTTATCAATTGGATCGATAGTGACAAGCCAAGAACCAAGTTGAAATATCTTTTTGAGCAAAATGGTGCGGACCTCAGCAACTATTCCGAAGAAACACAGAATATGGTGTTCTACCCTACCAATAAGATAAGGGTTCCCGTAAACAAGGCAAATGCCTTGGCCAGTGGATTGGTCAAAGAAAAAGATTCAGCGGAAATTGTAGATTATATTGATATTGATTTACCAGGAGTCATCACCAAAAAAAGCATGATGATGCTGGATATTTTGGCAAATAACGACTGGAAAAGACCCATATATTTTTCCGGAGGTAGTTTTGACAATGCCGAATACCTTTGGATGAAAGATTATCTACAATTGGATGGTTTGGCCTACAAGTTGGTCCCCATCCGTACAGAAAGGCCCAATTCTTTTGAAATGGGCAGAATTGATTCCGATTTAATGTATGATATCTTGACCCATTGGGATTGGGGAAATTCAGGGAGCGAAGACATTTACCATGACACCCAAACCAGAATACAGAGTGTGTCCTACCGTGGTAATCTAGCACGACTTATGGAAAAGCTTATTCAGGAGAACAAAATGGACAAGGCCAAAAAAATCATAGAAATATCCTTGAACAACATGCCGGTAGACCTGTTCGGATATTATGCTTTGGTAGAACCCTTCGTAGATGGATATTACAAGGTAGGCGAAACACAAAAAGCAAGGGAATTGTTCAACAAACTAAAAACAAAGTATCAAGAAAGATTGGAATACTATGCCAGTACAAATCTTGATGAACAGTATAGCAATATCGATGATATTATTGCTGATATGGAAGCATATCGTAGAAATATAGATACCTTAATAGCTAATGACGATAGAGAAATTGCGGAAAAGGAAACCTTGATTTTCAATGAATATATTGACAAGTTCGAGCATTTCTACAAAGACACGGATGACACTGAAATTGCTCCTATAGACTCGGGCACTGACCCTGATATGTCAGACACTTTGCCTATATCGGATACCATAAGAAATGACAATACCGCTACCGATGCAGTACAGGATACATCTGGGCTCGTACCCCAGGATTAAATAGGTGAAAAATTAAACGGTTTGTCATTCCGAATGAGATACGAAGAGGAATCTCTTTTTTTAAGATTTTCCCCCTCCCGATTTTCTCTTGATTGTTATCGGGAACAGGATTTTAAACTTTAACCAGATAATAAATTTGGTAGAATATAGGGATATCTACACGTATTCGTTCAAAATGCCTATAAGCGTATTGGCATCTTGTTCTCCGCTTTGTCTCCATACCATTTCCCCTTTCTTGTAAATCATTAAAGTGGGTAGGCCTTTTACCCTAAGGGCTTGAGAAAGTTCTTTGTTTTTGTCAACGTCTATTTTAATTACTTTTCCTTTATCGCCAAGTGCAGCGGCAACGTCCCTTAGAACAGGGTGCATGGAAGTAGACTGCTCATTCCATTCTGCATAAAAATCCAGAAGTACAGGAACATTTAAATCAATAAGTTCGCCAAATTTAGACATATCAACTGCTTTGCTATCTTCGCCAAATGTAGTAAAAAATGTTAAAATACTAGTGTTACCAAGATTGCTGAGGGCAAAAGGCTAGGTTAAAATCATGTTAATTGTCGTTTTCTCAAAGTAATGACCGTTATTTCCGGCCAAATACCTACCCTACCCGGATAACCCAAAAATCCAAAACCTCTGTTTACATTAATGTATTGCCCCATTTCCTTGTAGATACCGGCCCAATGTTTATAACGCCATTTTACGGGGCTCCATTTAATCCAACCTGGAATTTCAATCCCAAACTGCATTCCGTGCGTATGTCCGCTCAACGTTAAATGGAAGTGTTTCTCATCGCTGATAACTTCTTCCGCCCAATGTGAGGGATCGTGACTCATCAATATTTTAAAATCGTTGGTGTTGATATTGGATGTTGCTTTTTTAAGGTCCCCCGCTTTTTTAAAACCACCCTTTCCCCAATTTTCAACTCCAATGAGCGCTATTTTGTCCCCATTTTTTTCTAGATATCGGTGCTCGTTCAATAATAGGTCAAAACCCATTTCCTTTTGCAAATCTTTTAAATCTTGAAGGTTTTGTCTTTTCAATTCTTCGGTCTCCCAAGGAATATAATCCCCATAATCATGATTTCCCAAAACGGAAAACTTACCGTCCTTAGCTTTGAGGGTCGAAAACAAATCGGCCCATGGCAACATTTCCTCTGTCTTATTATTGACCATATCCCCTGTAAAAAGAATGGCATCGCTTTGCTGCTCGTTGATAAGGTTGATGGCGTACTCTATTTTTTTTCGATTATCAAAACTTCCGCTATGCACATCCGAAATTTGGGTGATTTGATAACCGTTGAATCCATCGGGAAGGTCTTCAAACTCCAACTCATACTTCAGTACCTTGAAATTATATTTGCCCTTGAACATCCCATAAAGCAAAGCTCCAAATGGTATCGCGGCAATCCCCATCGCCATAAGGCTTAAAAAACGCCTTCTTTGCGGCAGACTAAATTCTCGTGCGGTACCAAAAATCTTTTGGTAGACACCAGTAAGAATTCTAAAAATATCTTCGGAAAATAAGAAAACGATCGTGATGACCTTAAAGGTCAATATCGTCAATAAAAAGCCGAAAGCATAGCTTTTAGGCCTGCTTAAAACCCTCCCGACTTCTTCACCTGCTGTAAATTGATATATAAAATTAACTAAAACGAAGGCTGCTATACTAATGTACAAGTAATACGGCCACGGTTGTTTCACCACCGTTTTGAGCGCCTGCAGCACATAAATACTCAAACCAATATAAATGATGACAAATAGTATCCAACGAAGCATATGCTTTTTTTACAAAGTTATTTTTTTAAAGTGGGCCGCCTAATTTTTGATTTTTATTTAACGCTTTGCACTACTTTACGTATTGCTTCCGTCTGCGTTACCGCAATATGATGCTCCGCCAAATGATTACTGGAATTCATGGACACCTTATCATTGATGGAAATACTATTTCCGAATTGAGTTCCCGAAAGATGTATAGCTTTCATTCCCAGTTCTTTAAACCAATGCACATTGGTCGCATTAATTCCGGCTCCGGCCATAATCGTTATTTTTTCCGAATGATTTCCAAGCTCCTTTAAAAGTGTAATTCCTTTTTCCGCATTACTGCTTTGCCCCGAAGTGAGAATTGTATCCACTCCAATATCCTCGAGCTGCGCAAGTGCTGCTTTTGGATTCGGCACCCAATCAAAAGCCCTATGGAATGTAAAATGTAGCGGTTTTACCGCTTTCACCAAAGTCCGCATTTGTTGCTCATTGATAGTGGCATCTTTGTTTAAAACACCGGTGACGATACCAGATACACCAATATTGTTGCAGTTTTCAATATCCTTTAGAAGAACTTCCATTTCCGGTTCCGAATAGGTAAAATGACCACTTCTTGGTCGTACCAACACGTGTACGGGGATGGAAAGTCGCTCTACTACCAATTGAATCAGACCGTGGGATGGGGTAATTCCCCCAACTCCCAACTCCGAGCACAGTTCAATACGGTCTGCTCCTCCCTTTTCGGCATTTAAAGCAGATTCCAAAGAATTAGCACAGACTTCAACTATCATATTGATTATATTTAATCCCTTAAAAATAGACCGTTCCGATGAAAAGAAGAAACTTTCTTAAAAATTCAACTGCAGCCACTGCGGGTATGCTATCCGCTCCTTTGATGATATCTTGTAAGACCGAAAATGAAAAGAAAATATCCAGTAGCAATGAAAAAAATATAAACCCTATCGTTATCTGCACGTGGAATTTTTTCAATGCCTCCGCTAAGGCTTGGAAAGTTTTGAGCAATGGCGGAGATGCATTGGATGCCATTGAACAGGGCGTAAAAGTTGAAGAGGACGATGCCAGCAATCAAACCGTGGGAACAGGAGGCAGACCGGACCGAGATGGAAAGGTGACCTTGGATGCCTGCATTATGGACAAAGACGGGAATTGTGGAGCAGTACTAGCTATGCAGAACATTGCCAATCCTATTTCCGTTGCTCGCAAAGTAATGGAAGATACCCCTCATGTTATGTTGGCAGGAAAAGGTGCGGAACAGTTTGCTTATGAAAAGGGTTTTAAAAAGACCGATTTGTTGACGGAACAATCCAAAAAAGAATGGCTGGAATGGAAGAAGACCTCGCAATACAAACCTATCATCAATATTGAAAACCATGATACTATCGGTATGCTGGCCATTGACAAGAACGGTGATATTGCGGGAGGATGTACCACCAGCGGAATGGCCTATAAAATGGCAGGACGCGTTGGGGACTCACCCATCATTGGGGCAGGTCTCTTTGTGGATAACGAGGTGGGCGGTGCCACGGCAACGGGTGTCGGTGAAGAGGTGGTGCGCACTGTTGGCAGTTTTTTAATCGTGGAATTGATGCGACAAGGAAAATCGCCTCAAGAAGCCTGTGAGGAAGGCGTTAAGCGGATTATGGCAAAAAATGAAGGCAGGAACGATTTTCAAATCGGTTTTATTGCTATCAACAAAAAAGGGGAAACGGGTGGTTATTGCATTCAACCAGGATTTAGCTATCGCACGTATTCCGAAGAAGGTCATATAAATAATCCATCGCAAAGCTTTCTTTAGGTTACAGGACAATCTGAATATTTATCATTTCTTTATGTTATTCAAATCGTACTTTTAAAAATGTTAGCGATTTTAAACTCGTACCGCTAACTTCGTATTTCTAATTTTCTACAAATGGCAGAACAAAAACGACTTTTTTTACTTGATGCATATGCACTGATCTTTCGTGGGTACTATGCCCTGATAAAAAATCCCAGAATAAATTCCAAAGGCATGGATACCTCTGCCATTATGGGATTTATGAATTCTTTGTTCGATGTTATCAAAAGGGAAAAACCAGACCATTTGGCCGTTGCTTTTGATAAAGAAGGAAGCGTAGAACGAACCGAAATGTTTGAGGACTATAAGGCAAATAGAGACGAAACACCGGACGCCATTAAAATTGCCGTGCCTTACATCCAGAATATTTTGAAAGCGATGAAAATTCCTTTTGTAGAAGTAGCGGGATATGAAGCGGATGACCTCATAGGAACGCTTGCCAAACAAGCCGAAAAAGAGGATTATAAAGTATTTATGGTGACACCGGACAAGGATTTTGGGCAATTGGTTTCCAAAAACATTTTTATGTACCGGCCTGCTCGAATGGGGAACGGTATTGAGATTTGGGGAATTCCCGAGGTACAAAAACGTTTTGGAGTGGAAAGACCGGAACAGGTCATCGACTATTTGGGAATGATGGGCGATGCCAGCGATAATATTCCTGGCCTTCCCGGTGTAGGGGATAAAACCGCCAAAAAATTCTTGGAACAATTTGGTGACATGGAAGGCCTTTTGGCCAATACCCACCAGCTGAAAGGCAAGATGAAAGAAAAGGTGGAAGAAAATGCCGAACTAGGACGACTTTCAAGAAAATTGGCCAAAATCAAGACTGATTGTGACGTAACGTTCAATGCCAATGACTATGAAATGTGTGAACCTGATGCCGAAAAAGTACAGGAAATTTTTGAGGAGTTAGAGTTTAGAAGATTAAAGGACCAGTTTCTTAAAATATTTTCCGGGGAGGAAGACACTGCCCCAACTCAGGTTACAAGTACAGAAACTGCCAAAAAAGTATCCGCATCCGCCGGTAGCGGACAATTTTCACTTTTTGGGGGCGATGGTGCCTCTCCGGCCACCATCAAGGATACGAACAGTAGAAATACCATTAAGGACATCTCCCATGTATATCAAAGTGTTGCTCCGGGAATGGCCATGAAGCTTTTTTTGCAGAATTTGATGAAGCAAACTTCGGTCTGTTTTGATACGGAAACAACAGGATTAAATCCTCTGACCGCAGAATTGGTGGGTATCGCTTTTTCTTGGGAACCCACAAAAGGATTCTACGTTACTATTCCCGAAGCCAAAGAAGAAGCACAAGAGATTGTAGAACTGTTACGACCTTTCTTTGAATCTGAGGAAATCGAAAAAATTGGTCAGAATCTCAAATACGATATCAAAGTTTTGGATAAGTATGGTATTCAGGTAAAGGGAAAATTCTTTGATACCATGTTGGCCCATTATCTTATAAATCCGGATATGCGCCATAATATGGACGTATTATCGGAAACTTATCTGAATTACACACCTGTTTCCATCACGGAACTCATTGGAAAAAAGGGAAAAAACCAGCTTTCCATGCGAGACGTGCCACTGGTAAAACAAACCGAATATGCCGTTGAAGATGCGGATATCACCTTTCAATTGGCGCAACATTTTAGACCGGAACTGGCCGAAGCAAAAACGGACGAGCTGTTCAATACTATAGAAATTCCGTTGCTCAAAGTCCTTGCGGATATGGAACTGGAAGGCATCAATCTGGATAAGGCCTTTTTAAATTCACTTTCCGAGGATTTAAACAATGATATCGCTACGCTTGAACAAAAAATTTATAAAGCCGCCGGAGTTGAATTCAATATTGGATCGCCAAAACAATTGGGCGAAATCCTTTTTGATAAAATGAAACTGGTAGATAAGCCCAAAAAAACCAAAACAGGTCAGTATTCTACGGCGGAAGACGTGCTTTCCTATTTGGCCAAGGACCATGAAATTATTAAGGATGTCTTGGACTACCGTGGCTTATCAAAACTAAAAAGTACCTATGTGGATGCGCTACCGGAACAGGTAGAACCTACTACCGGGCGCGTGCATACAGATTATATGCAAACAGTCGCCGCCACGGGTCGTTTAAGCAGTAATAACCCAAATCTGCAAAATATTCCTATTAGAACGGAACGGGGAAGGCAAGTACGAAAAGCTTTTGTACCTAGAGACGAGAATTATATACTTCTAGCTGCGGATTATTCCCAAATAGAACTGCGTATCATTGCTGCTTTAAGTGAAGAGGATACGATGATCGAAGCGTTTAAAAATGGTGAGGACATTCATGCTTCCACCGCATCAAAAGTCTTTAATGTACCCATAGAGGAAGTCACCCGTGAGCAACGTAGCAATGCAAAAACGGTCAACTTTGGGATTATTTATGGTGTTTCGGCCTTCGGATTAAGCAATCAAACCGATTTGACCCGAGCAGAATCAAAAGAGCTTATAGATACATACTACAAAACCTATCCTAAGCTTAGAAACTATATGAGCGAATTGGTAGATTTTGCGCGCGATAATGGATATGTACAAACGGTTTTAGGACGACGAAGGTATTTAAAGGACATCAATGGCAGTAACGCGGTGGTCCGCGGTGCAGCGGAACGCAACGCCGTGAATGCCCCGATTCAAGGAAGTGCAGCCGATATCATTAAAATTGCCATGATCAATATCCATAAAAAGTTATCCGAAGGCAATTACAAGACCAAAATGTTACTTCAAGTACATGATGAACTGGTGTTCGACTGCTATAAATCTGAGCTGGAAGAAATGAAGACCTTGATCAAAACCGAAATGGAAAATGCGCATAAACTCGCCGTTCCATTGGATGTGGAAATAGGTTTAGGCAATAATTGGCTGGAGGCGCATTAAATTCAAGTACGGCATGAAATTTTACTGGTCGTATTTTCTGTGGTCTGTTTTTTTACTTTCGGGCTGTACTACGGAAAAAAAAGATATTTCGGATAATGGGAAAAGTGAGGTCATAAATCCAAAAATTAATGCTCAACCTAATATTGTTTGGATTGTTGCCGAAGACCAAAGTCCCAATATTCCAGCTTTTGGAGACAGTACCGTAGTCACCCCTAATTTGGACAAACTAGCTTCACAAGGTGTCTGTTACGATAATTTTTTCACGCCACATCCTGTTTGCGGGCCGGCCAGAGCAGCAATCATAACCGGTATGTATGCCAGTAGTATTGGTGCCAGCCACATGCGTACGGGCCCATGGTTCAATGATACTATCACACAAGGAAAAATAGATAGCTATAAAGCTCTACCAGAAGAAAATATTGCCTACCAAGCCGTACCGGCAAAAGAAGTGAAGATGTTTACCGAATATTTAAGGGCTGCCGGTTATTATTGCACCAACAACGATAAGGAAGATTACCAATTTATACGCACAATGACCTCTTGGGACGAAAGTAGTAAAACAGCCCATTGGCGCAACCGGCCCAAAAACAAACCTTTCTTCTCGGTTTTTAATATTGGTGTAACCCATGAATCCCAAATATGGAGAAAACAGGAGGACTCACTTTGGACTGCTAATGATTTAAAGGTTCCAGTACCGCCATATTTACCAGATACCGAAGTTGGAAGAAGGGATATTCGCAGAATGTATTCCAACATTTTGGAGATGGATGCTGAAGTTGGTAAAATTCTTAAGGAACTTGAGGAAGATGGGTTATTGGAAAACACCATCATATTTTGGTATACGGACCATGGTGGACCATTGCCCAGGCAAAAAAGATTACTTTATGATAGCGGAATCAAAGTTCCGTTAATTATCAGATTTCCCAAAAAGCAATTCGCCGGGCAACGCGATAACCGGATGATCAGTTTTATTGATTTGGCACCTACAATGCTTTCTTTGGCAGGAATTAAGCCTCTTGACCATATACAAGGTTCCGCTTTTTTGGGAAAATACATACGTGATAATGAGCCTGAATATGTATTCGGAGCGGCTGACCGATTTGACGAACTTACTGATAGAATCCGTTCTGTACGCGACAAACAGTTTAAATACATTAAAAACTTTGAGCCTCAAAAGCCACTTTACGCGGATATGGCCTATCGTAAACAAATGCCCATTATGCAGGAATTGTTAGCGCTAAAGGAAAAGAACCAATTAACCAAAGAACAGGCTTTGTGGTTCAATCCTTCAAAGCCAAATGAAGAACTTTACGATCTGACCATAGACCCTTACGAACTGAATAATTTAGCTGATAATCCAAAATACAAACAACAATTAGAAAGACTTAGAAAGGCCTGTAAAAATTGGGTCACGCGCATAAATGATAAAGGATTACGACCGGAAAAAGAACTTATTGAATCATTCTGGCCCAATGAACAACCGCCAAAAACGGCAAATCCTACGTTTATAATTATAAAGGATGCCTTAAAAATTGATTGTACTACGGAAGGTGCTTCTATCGGATATCGATTTATAACAGATGATGAAAAAAATCCAAGTTGGAAAGTTTATCATAAACCAATTAAAATTCATCAAGGAGATATGATTCAGGCCATTGCCCATAGACTTGGCTATAAACGAAGCCAGGAAAAATATGTCAAAATCGATTGAACCGAATCAACTTTTTTTAAATTATTTTCGCTTATGCTCGCAAATAAGAAACTCTGACCATTGAATTACAAGAAAGTAATCGTTCTTATATCCGATATTTATGGAAATATGATTCCACAACATCAATATTGCATATAAAACAAAGCATTGTCCGATTCCGGAGCACATTCAAAAAAACATTGTTAAACTTGTCGTTAAAATTTCGTAACATTAAATTTTGGTTACTTTTATGTTGACTAATTTTTAATTTCAAATTTGGAGCCCACTAATATTAATAGTGTTGTTTTTAAAAAGAGTCTAAAAAAGGGGGATGCCTTTGCCTTTCAACTTTTATCCGAACTTTACTGTTCTAGACTACTTCACGTTTCCTCAAGTTATCTTACGAACAAGGAAGATGCAAAGGATATCGTGCAAGATGTTTTTGTAAAGTTATGGAACAAAAAATCTCAACTAAACATTCATACCAATCTCAATTCATATCTATACCAAATGACCAAAAACACCTGTATAGATTATTTACGGAAAAAAGAAAATAGGATTACCGAATCATTGAATTTAGAATTTAGGGAAAATAATATTCACCTATCCTCGCTACAGGATGATGCGTCTTCCGAAGTAATTGAGAAAGAATTGGAAAAAGAAATTCAACATGCTATCTCTTTGTTGCCTGAAAAATGTAAAAAGGTTTTTATCAAAAGTCGAATTCAAGGGTTAAAACACAAAGAAATATCGGATGAAATGGATATTTCGGTCAAAACGATTGAGAACCATATGAACAAAGCCCTCAAGCATATGCGTCTCCATCTCAGGGAATTTATAGCATTATTTTAAAAAATATCGGTTACCGACTAGGGGTACTTCTATTTTATTACGTCATATATATGAGAAATCATTATTTATGACAGAAAATCTTCTTCTGAAATTCATTAAAAACAATACCAATTCCCAAGAAAGAGAAGAGGTAATTTCATGGATTGAAAAAAATCCTGAAAACCAAAAAAAATATAATCTTCTAAAAGCGGATTATGTAGCACGTACCCTTAAAAATTTCAGAGCGGAAGAGCCCCAAGATATTGTTGATCTACCATACAATAGAAATAGAAAAAAGCTAGTAACCGTTTTTTCAATAGCAGCATCCTTAGCTTTGATTGTGGGACTCTCATTCTATTACAATGTTGATAATGAAGAAAAAATAACCCCACTAGTTGTAGAATCAGATCTTTCAGAGACAACAGAAATTATTACTAGAAGCAATTTAAGAGAAGAAATCAAACTACCTGATGGCAGTATAGTTTCGTTGAATGCCAATAGCTTTATAAAATATCCAAAAGTGTTCAATGATAGTATTAGGGAAGTTGTTTTAAAGGGTGAAGCTTTTTTTGATATCACCCATAATAAAGACAAGCCATTTATAGTGAAGACCGAAGAATACGATATACGCGTTTTAGGAACTACTTTCAACGTAAAATCGTATCCAGATGATAAACTTACCGAAACAACTTTAATTTCCGGTAAAGTTGAGCTTTCCCGTGAGAAAGAAACACCAATTATTTTGGCTCCTTCACAAAAAGCTATTTTTCACAGAAAAGAGAAAAAGATTGAAATCGAAAAGGTCAAGGTTGAAAATGCCCTAGGATGGACGTCCGGCAAACTTATATTTAACGATACGCCTCTACACCAGGTAGTAATAGACCTTGAACGCAAATACAATATTGATATAAAAATAGATTCCCCGGAGCTTTTGGACTATAAGTATACCGGAACCTTTGATAATTTGACCTCTGACGAAGTGTTAAAACTATTGATAATCTCATCGGACATTAAATATGAAAAAATTAACCAAAAAATTATACTGAGTATGAAATAAAAACCACAAAAAAAGAGAGTGCTGGAACACTCTCTTAGCTAATCAACCAATTTATTGAAAATTGACTAATACTTATATACTACTAAATTATGAAAGAAAACTCAAAAAGTGGAAAATCCACTAGACTACTATTCCTTAGAGTTATGAAAATTTATTCTATTCTGTTCTTAATGACAATCGTAAAACTATTTGGAGCAGAAAGAGTTTTTGCCCAAGCGGTCACTCTAAATGTCAAAAACCTAGAATTAAAAACCATTTTATCGGAAATAGAAAAGAAAACAGACTATAACTTTTTTTATAATAATAGTCTAGTGGACGTTTCTAAAAAAGCTACCGTGAACGCAGACAATGTTGATATAACATTGTTGCTAGAGCAAATTTTTTCGGATAAGAACGTTGATTTTAAAATTTTTAAGAATCAAATCGTCTTATTTCCTAAAGATGATTCATCCGTTCTAGCCATTATGGACGAATTTGAAACTCGTCAAAATGATGATGAAGATTCAGAATCCGAAACATCCAGTAATTTCACACAATTAGTGTCCGAAATTATCCAAGACCCCATAACAGGTACTGTTCTGGACCAAAATGGATTACCGCTACCTGGGGCTACCGTTCTCATAAAAGGAACCACTAGAGGAGTCCAAACGGACTTTGATGGCAACTTTGCTATCCAAGCAGAATCAAGTGAAACTTTGGTTTTTTCATATATTGGTTATGCTACCAAAGAAATTCAAGTGGGATCAAAATCTACGATAAATGTAACGCTCGAAGAAGATGCACAAGCATTGGAAGAAGTAATAGTAGTTGCTTACGGTACGTCAAAGAAATCCGACTTTACTGGCTCAGCTGTTCAAATCAGTGCTGAAAAAATCAAGGACAGGCCTATTTCCAATGTGGTCCAGGCATTACAGGGTGCCGCGCCTGGAGTAAATGTTTCTGCAGCTAGTGGTCAACCTGGTTCAACTCCAAATATTCAAATTAGAGGTAATGGTTCTTTCAGCTCTTCTAGTGAACCATTATATGTAGTAGATGGTGTACAATTTGGAGGTGATCTTTCTAGTCTGAACTCAAATGACATTGAAAGTCTTACCGTTCTTAAGGATGCCGCTTCTACTTCTTTATATGGTTCCAGAGCTGCAAATGGAGTGGTGTTAATTACCACTAAAAAAGGCCGACAAGGAAAAAGTACAGCCAATTTGACTATTAGTCAGGGAATAACTTCAAGAGCCATACCGGAATACGAAAGAGTAAATGCCGAGCAATACTATCCTTTGCTGTGGGAAGCTAGAAGAAATGCATTATCTATCTCGGGTACAACTCCTGTAGCCGACGCGAACCAACAAGCATCTGATGAGATTTTTAGTATTCTAGGTGTAAATCCATTTAACGTACCAAATAATCAAATCGTTTTACCTAACGGACAGTTAAATCCCGCTGCTTCTTTATTGTATCCAGATGATTTGGATTGGCAAGAACCATTAGTAAGAGCAGGTAATAGAAAAAATATTGATTTTTCTTATTCAGGAGGTACAGAAAAATCTGATTTTTTTGCTTCGATAGGGTATCTAGATGATGAAGGGTTTATTATAAATTCCGGTTTTGAAAGAATTACTGGTCGTGTTAATGTAAATTCTCAAGTTACAAATTGGTTAAAAACAGGGGTAAATATTTCCGCATCTACTGCAGTATCCAACAATGCTTCGGACGGGACATCAAACTCTTTTGTAAATCCATTTTTCACAACAAGATTTATTGCACCAATTTATCCTGTTTTCGAGCATGATCCAGTTACTGGAGAATTTATACTAGATGAAAATGGAGAGCGGATATATGATTTTAGAGACGATAGTAGAATTGGTAACACTTCAGGAAGACATGTTGTATTAGAGACTATACTAAATACCGATATTCGTCAAACAGATAATGTATCGGGCAGAACTTTCGCCGAAGTCAAGTTTTTAAAGGATTTTACCTTCACCTTCAACGCAACTTTAGATAAGAGGTTTTTTTACAGGGAACGGTTTCAAACACCCGTAGTGGGGGATGGAAATCCAGCTGGAAGATCCTTAAAAACTTCTTCTATACAAACTACAGTAAATTACAATCAACTTTTAAACTACAACAGAGATTTTGGAAAGCATTCCATAGGTGCTCTTTTGGGCCATGAAAATTATGATTTTAAATTAGAGTTATTGACTGGTACTAGACAGGAAATTATTGCTGATGGCAATACCGAACTTATAAATTTCACTACCACAACCGATTTAGAATCCTTTAGAAGAAATCTCACTAGAGAAGGTTATTTCTCTCGCTTAAATTATGATTTTGATGATAGATACTACGTTTCCGCTTCGTACAGAAGAGATGCGTCCTCTAGATTTGCTGAAAATGTACGCTGGGGAGATTTCTTTTCTGTTGGAGCATCTTGGAGGATAGATACTGAAAATTTTATGAATAGTGTGACTTGGGTGAATTCATTAAAATTAAGGGCTTCATATGGTGAGACTGGAAATGACGAAATAGAATTTGATAATGGTGTAGCTAATTTTTTTCCAAGTCAAGCATTATTCGCACTAGGTAACAATAATGCAGCTGAAGGAGGAATTTTAGCGAGTGCAGCCGGTAATCCAGATATAAAATGGGAAACCAATATTCAAAAGGATGTGGCATTAGAATTTGGATTATTTGACAATAGAGTTTCTGGAACTATAGAATATTATGAAAGGGAATCTACAGATTTACTGTTCAATGTTCCACTTCCAACGAGTGCTGGTTTAGACGAAGTACCTTCAAACATAGGTGCATGGGTAAATTCTGGAATTGAAATAGATTTAAATTTAGCTTTTATAAGAACAGAGGATTTTTCTTGGAACTCTAACGTTAATGCCTCTACCTTAAAAAATGAAATATTAAGATTACCACAAGAAGAACTGATAAACGGTTCAAAAAAATTGGTAGTAGGTGGTGATCAGTATGATTTTTGGCTAAGAGACTGGTTCGGTGTAGATCCAGCGGACGGTTCTGCATTATATATTTTAGATCCCGAATTGGGCGCGGTAGGAGATAGCGACGTTAGACAAATCAATGGTACAACAGTGACCACAAATCAAAATAAGGCGAATTTTGATTTTGTAGGCAATGCAACACCTGATTTATTTGGTGCTTTCACAAATACTTTCAACTATAAGAATTTTGAACTAGGGTTTACGTTTACCTATCAATTAGGAGGAGAAACTTATGACACAACTTGGGGGAATTTAATGGATTCAGGTAGTGCAGGTGATGCGTTGAGCGTTGATATTTTACGGAGATGGCAACAACCTGGAGATATTACAGATGTACCCAGATTGGATTCCAATCAGATAAACCAGTTTGGAGCTGGATCTGACCGGTTTTTAATAGATTCTGATTTCTTGTCACTTAGGCAGGCAAACATTGCTTATAGTTTTGATAGAAGGATTATTGAAGGTATAGGCTTAAGTGGATTAAGGGTATTTGCCTCAGGCGAAAACCTTGTACTGTTTAACAAAAGAACGGGACTGGACGTTGTACAAAATTTTCAGGGAACCACTAGTAATAGGTTCACTCCTTCAAGAGTTATTACATTGGGGCTTAATGTTACATTTTAAAAATATACAGATGAAAAAGTTTAATTTATTAATAGTCTTTATTCTTCTAACAACTATAATTAGTTCTTGCGATAAAGATTTACTAGAACAGGTACCGACTGAAAATGTCGCCTCTACCACATCTACAGAAACTACTGGCAACCTATTCTTAATTGTTAACGGTATACATAGATCTCTTTACATAAGATATGGAGCACAAGGCAGGACCGGTATTAGTGCATTAATGCTTCAAAACGAGAACCTCGGCGAAGATTATGTAAATACTGCTAGGGCCAATAACTGGTTTATTTCTACGAGCGGATGGCAAGATCATACCAATGTAACTTCTGCCAACAACCTGTTCCCGTATAGGACATACTACAGGATAATTAGGAACGCTAATGTTATTATCAATGGTGCGGAAAATGCGACAGGGGAAGAAGCAGAAAGAGATGCAGCCTTGGGCCAAGCATTAACATACAGGGCATGGGCCCATTTTCAAATGGTGCAGCTATATGGACAACGTTATATGCCCGGAGGAGGCAATTCACAGCTTGGAATACCCATTCGTTTGACCCCTGATAACGAGCCTTTAGCTAGAAACACCGTGGAAGAAGTGTATGCTCAAGTAAACCAAGATTTGGATGATGCAATAGCCGTACTAAGTGATTATAACAGGCCAAACAAATCACATTTGGATATAAGTGTGGCTAGAGGGTTAAAAGCACGTGTAGCACTTGTACAGGGCAACTATGGCATTGCGGCAGATTTTGCTTCTCAAGCGAAAGAAGGTTACGAATTAATGGACAACGATACCTATTTCAACAATTTTAGTGATTATAGTAATGTTGAATGGATGTGGGGCAGCTTTATACAAGAAGACCAAACCGATGTTTTTGGAAACTACGGAGCCTATATTTCTAGAAATTTCAGTTCTTCCAATATTCGAGGAAATCCTAAGGCCATAAGCAGTCTTTTATATGATGAAATATCGGATACCGATATTCGCAAGAGATTATGGGATCCAACAGGAGAACATCCCATTTTACCGCCTGGAATTGAAATTAGCTCCAGACATAGCAGACAACCTTACACAAACCAAAAATTTATAGCTGCAGGTACAGGCGATAGTAGAATGGATGTTCCTTATATGAGGGCAGCTGAGATGTACCTTATTGAAGCAGAAGCCTTATCTTATTCAGACGAGACCGCAGCTAGACAAGTACTATTTGAATTGGCTTCCAATAGAGATCCCAATTATATATTATCTACGAATTCTGGGCAAGCCCTGAAAGAAGAAATTTACGTTCAAAGACGTGTAGAACTTTGGGGCGAAGGCTTTAGGTTCTATGACTTAAAACGATTAGATCTTCCTTTAAACAGAAACGGAGCCAATCACAGTGCAGACCTGATTTCTGACGTATTTGACGTACCAGCTGGAGATTCAAGATGGCAATGGTTAATTCCACAAGATGCATTAAATGCAAACCCCTTACTGGTACAAAATCCTTTATAAAAAGATTTTTTTGAGTTAGTTCCTAAAAGCCTTTCATGTTCACTACATGGAGGGCTTTTAATTGTTAATAAAGGTTAATTCCTTACATTGACCACATTATAAGGTCATTTACACAACATTTAATTGCTCTCTACCTAGAGCATTCTTAGCTTTAGAGTTGGTTTGTTTAAGTAGCACATCAAAATTATGGGGAAAGCGATTTTAATTTTAAGTTTTTTATTGTTTTCGGTCGGTATGCATGCGCAAATTGACTCTAACGAAATAATTGCCAAACCCGAAAAAGTAAAAGTATTTCCAAATCCTGCGAGTAATATTTTAAATATACTCGGATTGCAAAATTCAGATAACGCGACCATCTTAATTTCCGATATCTATGGCAATACAGTGCTACAACATCAATGGCAAATAAAAAATAGGGCGTTGAATATCCCTGTAGCGGCCCTTTCTAAAGGAATCTATATGATTTCAATTCAATCTGAAGAGCAAACAATACAAACGAAATTTTATAAACAATAAAAGCCCTCATGAGGGCTTTTTAAATTTCAAAATAGAAAGGAAATTATCTTTTAGTAAAAATTAGTTCGCCACTTTCATCAAAATCAGGGATATCCAAATCCGCAGCATTCACTATCATTGTTTCTCCGTCTATGGTAACGTTTACCGTTTCCGTTTCTCCATCGGGAGTTAAAAATACAACCACGGAACCATCATATGTATACGTACTTGATTCTATATCTGATTCTGTGGGACATAGAATATCAAACCCTGTTTCGGTTGTCTGAAAATCTCCCACATAATTGGATGAATTTGTAGCCGTAGCTGTTAAATCTGCATTAAATTGAAGCGAGATAATCACACAATTCTTATTTGCTAAAAATTCAAGAATCTCTCGACCTAATATTGCATCATCGCTTGCCGTATTATCATCGATTCTGAATTCGGTCGCATCCCATGTTCCTATTATGGCGTCGGCAGGGTTTTCAGCAGCCTCACCTTTATCGGAGCTACAGGACGCCAGAAACAAACTGAAGGCAAGTATTAGTAAAATATTCTTTTTCATCATAATTCTTAATTGAGTTTACAAAATTACAAACGAATAAATATAATGAATATTTCAAGTGCTTTAAATCATACTGGTCAGTGCTTGAGTTTTAAATAATACGTAAACGAAAAAACAACAACTTAAAATTTTTGATTTTTATCAGAAAATATCTTATCCGGTATCAACCCAATAAAGATGAAAATATTGATGAGAAAAAATCAGACAAATATTTAAAAACAACCATTTGTAATTCAACTTAATAATTGTACATTTGCAGCCCGTTTGACGGGATTATAGTATTTAACAAGTAAAATAAGCAGTAGTGGATACATTAAGTTATAAGACTGTTTCGGCCAATAAAGCTACGGTTACAAAGGAGTGGCTATTGGTAAATGCAGAAGGAGAAGCTTTGGGCCGTTTGGCTTCTAAAGTTGCCAATTTATTGAGAGGCAAGCATAAACCAAGTTTTACGCCACACGTAGATTGTGGGGATAATGTGGTAATTATCAATGCAGAGAAAGTAACGCTTTCCGGAAATAAATGGTCCGACAAAACCTACTTGAGGTATACAGGTTACCCAGGTGGTCAGCGTTCTACTACCGCAACGGAATTACTTCAAAAAAATCCTGCGAGCATTGTAGAGAGAGCTGTGAAAGGAATGTTGCCAAAAAATAGATTAGGTGCGGAATTGTTCAGAAATCTTAAAGTTTACGCTGGTGAGGCGCACGAACAAGAAGCTCAAAAACCAACTGTAGTAAATTTAAAAGACCTTAAATAATATGGAAATTATTCATAAAATAGGTAGAAGAAAAACAGCTGTAGCACGTGTTTATGTTTCCCAAGGAAAAGGAAACATTACCATCAACAATAAAGATTTAAAAGTTTATTTCCCGACTGCTACACTACAATACAAAGTAAACCAACCTTTTTCGCTTACCGGAAACGAAGACAATTACGACGTTAAGGTAAATGTATACGGTGGTGGAATTACAGGTCAAGCAGAGGCTATCAGATTGGCCATTTCCAGAGCGCTTTGCGAGGTAGATGCCGAGCATAGGACTACGCTTAAACCAGAAGGTTTATTGACCAGAGACCCAAGAATGGTGGAACGTAAGAAATTCGGACAGAAAAAAGCCCGTAAGAAATTCCAGTTCTCCAAGCGTTAATCACAGAATTATTGGGTGCTCTTTCAAAAGGGCACCTTTATTATATTTTTAACCAGTTCATTGAAAGTTCTTCCAAGAGGAACAATTAAAAATCCTTTTCCCATTTTCTATATGGAAAAAGGTAAGATTAGTTTAGCATCTAAATGGTGAAGGCTTCCGATTTTTTTGGATACCACTTTACCATTGCTAATTCAAAAGAACGTAAACTAAATTTAAAATGGCGAAAGTCGAAGTAAAACAATTATTAGAAGCTGGTGTACACTTTGGACACCTTACCAGAAAATGGAATCCGAACATGGCTCCTTATATCTACATGGAGCGTAACGGAATTCACGTTATCAATCTTTACAAAACCGTTGCAAAAATGGACGAGGCCAACGAAGCCTTGGCCAAAATTGCAGCTTCAGGAAGAAAAATTCTTTTTGTAGCCACTAAAAAACAAGCAAAGGACATCGTTGCCGAAAAAGCGGCAAACGTAAATATGCCCTACATCACGGAAAGATGGCCAGGGGGTATGTTGACCAATTTTGTAACCATCCGTAAGGCTGTTAAGAAAATGGCCTCTATTGATAGAATGAAAAAAGACGGAACGTTCTTGACACTTTCTAAAAAAGAACGTCTTCAAGTAGACCGTTTGCGTGCTAAATTGGAGAAAAACTTAGGGTCTATTTCTGAAATGACACGTCTTCCCGGTGCACTTTTCATCGTTGATACCATGCGTGAGCACATAGCGGTCAAAGAAGCACAGAAATTGAACATTCCAATTTTCGCAATGGTCGATACCAATTCCGACCCTAGAGATGTTGATTATTTGATACCCTCTAATGACGATGCATCAAAATCAATTGATATCATCATGACGCAGGTAACCAATGCCGTCGCTGAAGGTCTGGCGGAACGTAAGGCCGAAAAAGGAGAAAAAGAAGCTAAACCAAAGACTGAAGCTAAAACAGAAGAGGCACCAAAAACGGAAAAGAAAGCTGCCGCTCCAAAAGAGACAGTAAAGGAAGAAGTAAAAAAGGAGGAAGCACCGATCGTAGAAGAAAAGAAAGAAGAAAAAGCTGCTCCTAAAAAAGCAGCTAAGGCTAAAGCTGAAAAAGGAGATGATCTTACCAAGATTGAAGGTGTTGGTCCAAAAGCTGCGGAAGCATTGACAAATGCAGGTATGGCAACTTTCGCTGATCTATCCAAAGGAGACGCTGAAAAAATAAAAGAAATTTTAACGGAAGCCAGTTCAAGAATGGCTCATTTAGACCCAACTTCTTGGCCAAAACAAGCAAAGATGGCCGCTGATGGTAAATGGGATGAGCTCAAAGAATGGCAGGACAACGCTAAAGGAGGCGTAGAATAAACATCTTTAATTCAGAATTACTAATTATCACATTCCCGTAGGCATGGGAATACATAAATAATTTTAAAGTTATGGCAAAGATTACAGCCGCAGAAGTAAATAAATTAAGAAAAGCTACCGGAGCAGGAATGATGGATTGCAAAAATGCATTGGTAGAAGCAGAAGGCGATTTTGACAAGGCAATTGATGTGCTTCGTAAAAAAGGACAGAAAGTAGCCGCAAAGAGAGCGGATAGAGATTCCTCGGAAGGTGCCGCTATTGCCAAAGTGAATGCGGACAATACTGCTGGAGTGGCAATCGTCTTAGGATGTGAGACCGATTTTGTTGGTAAAAACGAAAAGTTCGTGGCCTTGGCAAACGACCTTGCAGAACAAGCATTGAACTATAATACGAAAGAAGAGTTCTTAGCTTCCGATTTTAACGGCATAACGGTTGCTGAAAAGCTAACGGAACAAACTGGCGTTATCGGTGAAAAATTAGAAATTACAGCTTTTGAAAGAATTGAGGCACCATATGTAGGTTCTTATGTTCACATTAATAAAATAGCCGCATTGGTCGGTCTTTCCGCTAAAGTAGACAAAGCCGATGTTCTTGTGAAAGACGTGGCAATGCAAGTAGCATCTATGGGAGCGACGACATTATCTTACAAAGATTTTGATGCGGACTTTATCGCTGCCGAGACTGAGGCTAGAATTGCAGTTATAGAAAAGGAAAATGAAGAATTGGAACGTTTAGGAAAAACACTTAAAAACGTACCCCAATATATTTCTATGGCGCAATTGACCGATGAAGTTCTCGCAAAAGCCAAAGAAGATGCCAAAGCACAATTGAAAGCGGAAGGCAAGCCAGAACAAATTTGGGACAAAATTCTTCCTGGAAAAATGGAAAGGTTTATTTCTGACAATACAACACTGGACCAAGAGCAGTGTTTATTAGATCAGAATTTCATTAAGGATGAAAAAATAAATGTTGCAGAATACGTAGCATCTTATGGAGATGTAACCGTTACAGGTTTTAAACGTGCAACAGTAGGATAATTAAAAGCAAACTAACTCAAATTAAAAGGCCGCCAAGCACAAACTTGGCGGCTTTTTTTATTAAAGCATTACGAAACCGAGGTAATTATTATGATGTAAAATGATAAACTGGGCATATTGGAGATTGACTGCGCTGAATCAAAAAATTACCTTTTAAAGCCATCATTTTTTTTCATTATTTTTGTTCCGAAATAAAATAAACATGCGATACAAGAGGATACTTTTAAAACTAAGTGGAGAAGCATTGATGGGAGAGAAACAATATGGTATCGATTCCAATAGGTTGAATGAATATGCGGAAGAAATTAAAAAAGTTATTGACAAAGGTATCCAAGTAGCAATAGTGATAGGAGGCGGAAATATTTTCCGTGGTCTTTCGGGCGCTGCCACAGGAATGGATCGTGTACAAGGAGACCATATGGGCATGCTGGCGACGATTATTAATGGTTTGGCATTACAAAGTGCGTTGGAAATGCAACATGTGGAAACGCGATTACAATCTGCCATAAAAATAAATGAAGTAGCTGAACCTTTTATTCGAAGAAGGGCAATACGCCATTTAGAAAAAGGGAGGGTCGTTATTTTTGGTGGAGGAACTGGTAACCCATATTTCACGACCGATTCTGCTGCTGTGCTACGTGCCATTGAAATAGAGGCCGATGTTATTCTTAAGGGAACGCGCGTAGACGGTATTTATACTTCGGATCCGGAAAAAGATAAAAATGCCACCAAGTTTGATACGATTTCGTTTAAAGATGTCCTTACAAAAGGATTAAAAGTTATGGACACCACAGCTTTTACCCTTAGTCAAGAAAATGAATTGCCCATTGTAGTTTTTGACATGAACACCAAAGGAAACCTACTTAGACTTGTAGATGGCGAAGCAATAGGGACCACTGTTAATGTTTAGATTGGTATAATTTGTGTAAGTACCGCAGAAAATTTTGATTATGAATGAAGAGATACAATTTATTTTAGATTCCACAAAAGAGAGCATGGACGCTGCCATAGCGCATTTAGAACGAGAATTTGTCAAGATCAGAGCGGGCAAAGCCAGTCCCGCTATGCTATCTTCCGTAATGGTAGAATATTATGGTTCTCAGACACCTTTATCCCAAGTAGCCAATGTGAACACTCCAGATGGTCGCACTATTTCAGTTCAGCCATGGGAAAAGGCGATGTTACCGGAAATTGAAAAAGCAATCATGAACTCCAACCTTGGTTTCAACCCTATGAATAATGGAGATATGGTCATCATTAATGTTCCGCCACTTACCGAGGAACGTAGAATTCAGCTCACAAAACAGGCAAAAGCAGAAGCCGAACACGCTAAAGTTGGTGTTAGAAGTGCACGACAAGATGCCAA
Source organism: Maribacter algae (assembly GCF_047345745.1). Classification (NCBI taxonomy): domain Bacteria; kingdom Pseudomonadati; phylum Bacteroidota; class Flavobacteriia; order Flavobacteriales; family Flavobacteriaceae; genus Maribacter; species Maribacter algae. Next base: position 836,181 of record NZ_JBLFES010000001.1, on the reverse strand, counting down.
TAAAGAAATCAAGGATTTGGATATTTCCGAAGATCTGGAAAAAAATGCCATGGTGGATGTCCAAGAATTGACCGATACCTACAGTAAAAAAATTGATGCTTTCTTGGAGAAAAAGGAAGTTGAAATCATGACGGTTTAAAAGCGTCTTTCAAAATAAAAAAAGCGGCATTCAGCCGCTTTTTTTATCGGTTTTCATTTTACTTTTAAATCATCTGCTTAGGAACAATAAGTGGCATTGGTTACCTTTGCACCCGGCTTAAAGAACCCATGGTAAAAAAACTCACAACAGGATTTTGGTCTGCTACCGCAAGAATCATTCTTAGAAATAGGATTCTAATACTGGCACTTGTGATTGCTTTTACGGTTTTCTTGGGATTACAGTGGAAAAATATGCGCTTCTCCAGTTCCCAAGCCAATTTACTACCAGATGACCACCCCGTAAATTTAGAGTATAAAGAATTCCTAAAACAGTTTGGGGAAGAAGGCAATGTAGTTGTGTTCGCCATAAGGGACAGTGCACTTTTCAGTCCCTCAAATTTTAATCGTTGGAACAAGCTTAGCAAACAACTTGGTGCTTTTCCAGAAGTTGATTTTGTATTATCTACGGATAATCTTCAGGAATTGATAAAGGATAAGGAAAACCAAGAGTTTTTCCTTAGACCCCTGATACAAGGAAAACTGGATACTAGAAAGGAAATAGATAGTATTAAAAACCACCTTTTTAATGAACTGCCCTTTTATGACAATCTAATCTACAACAAAGAAAGCGGTACCGTTCGTACCGCAATGTATTTAGACAAGGATATTGTAAATACTTCCGTAAGGAAAGACTTTATCCTAAAGGACATGACAAACCTTGTGAAGAATTTCGAAGAAGAAACCGGTTTGGATGTCCGCATATCCGGGATGCCATATGTACGAACCATGAATTCCCAAAACATCATTGATGAAATTGGAAAATTCATTCTTGCCGCCTTAGGGGTTACCTCAGTTATTTTCTTTTTCTTTTTCAGAAGTGTTCGGGCAACTTTCATTTCTATGTGCGTAGTGATTGTTGGAGTGATGTGGGCTTTTGGAATCCTTGGCTTGCTGCAATATGAAATCACGGTATTAACGGCATTGATTCCGCCACTGATCATAGTCATCGGTATACCTAATTGCATATTCCTCATCAATAAATACCAACAAGAAGTCAAGAAACATGGTAATCAGGCCTTATCATTACAACGTGTGATTTCCAAAATAGGGAATGCTACTTTAATGACCAATATGACAACTGCTTCCGGCTTTGCCACATTTATCATTACGGACAGCAAATTATTAAAGGAATTTGGCGTTGTTGCTTCTATCAATATCATTGGTATTTTTTTATTATCGCTCTTGATTATTCCTATTGTATATAGCTTTTTATCGCTACCAAAATCCAGACATTTAAAACACTTGAACAAACGGTGGATAGATGCTTTCGCAAATTGGATGGAGCGTATTGTTAGGGATCGAAGAATAACAGTTTACATCGTTTCCATAGCGTTGCTCGTTTTAAGTATTATAGGAATCTATCAAATAAATATTTCAGGAAGTCCTATTGAAGATATGCCCAAAAAGGCCGAATTCTTTGAAGATATACGATTTTTTGAACAGGAGTTTGACGGTATTATGCCCGTAGAAATTGTTATTGATACTAAAAATCCGAAAGGAGTACTGAAGCCTGCCAATCTAAAAAGAATGGACCGTTTGGGAACTCTGGTCGATGAAATTCCTGAACTGTCCAAACCGGTTTCGATAGTCAATCTGGTGAAATATTCCAAGCAGGCCTTTTATAATGGTATCCCCAAATATTATCAATTACCTACAAGCCAAGAAAACAACTTCATTATGGATGTTGCCCGAAAATCTTCTGACAACGGCAACCTCTTAAAAAGTTTTGTGGACAGTACGGGACAAGTGGCACGTATGACCACTTTTATGCGCGATGTAAAAACAGACCGTATGGAGGAAATTGAAGAACGCCTTTTGGAAAACATCGCCAAAATTTTTCCCGAGGAGCGTTTTAAAGTGTACATGACCGGAAGTGCCTTGTTGTTTCTAAAAGGAACAAAATACTTGGTCAAGAACTTGATACTATCATTGGCCCTGGCAATAGGGTTGATAGCTTTGTTTATGGCCTATTTGTTCCGTTCGTTCAAGATGATCATTATTTCCCTGATACCAAACCTACTGCCTTTGCTCGTTACGGCCGGAATCATGGGCTTTATAGGCGTACCTATAAAGCCTTCTACCATTTTGGTATTTAGTATTGCCTTTGGTATTTCAGTAGATGATACCATACACTTCTTGGCCAAATATAGACAGGAACTTACCGCTAGCAAGTGGAAAATAGAAAAATCCGTTTATGCGGCCCTCAGGGAAACAGGAGTAAGCATGTTCTACACTTCCATTGTATTATTCTTTGGTTTTTCGGTTTTTGTCATCTCCAACTTTGGGGGTACCGTTGCACTTGGTTCATTGGTTTCCGCTACCCTACTCTTTGCCATGTTGGCCAATCTAATTCTGTTGCCGTCTCTCCTCTTATCGTTGGAAAAAAGTATTGCCAACAAAAAGGTTCTTAAAAAACCACAAATTGATATCCTACCGAAAGGAGAGGATAACGATTAAAGTTTTTATTGCTCCGGTACCTTTTTAAGACCAGTATTCCCTATTCTTTTTTATCAAAAAGCTATCTTTGATTTTTTAATTTTTCAAGAGCTTTACAATGCAGACAGTATCAGTTAAAGAACTACTTTCAGGTAAACAATTGCAGCAAGAGGTAACCATTAATGGTTGGGTGAGGACGTTCAGGAGCAATCGTTTCATAGCACTAAATGATGGTTCTACTATAAATAACATTCAATGTGTTGTAGATTTTGAAAACTTTGACGAAACGGTTTTAAAACAAATCAATACAGGTTCGGCGCTTCGTATCGGTGGCACCTTGGTGAAAAGCCAAGGAAAAGGACAATCTTTTGAAATTCAAGTGAACGATATCTTTGTACACGGTAATGCAGACCCGGACACCTACCCTATTCAACCCAAAAAACATTCATTGGAATTTCTTAGGGAAAAGGCGCATTTAAGGGTTAGAACCAATACGTTTTCCGCTATAATGCGGGTACGTTCGGCACTTTCCTTTGCCATTCATAATTACTTCAGAAACAATGGATTTCATTATTTTCACGCACCTATTATTACAGGTTCGGATGCGGAGGGAGCGGGAGAAATGTTTCGCGTAACTACCTTAGATGAAAAGAACCCTCCACTTACGGAAGATGGTACGGTTGATTATAAGGCCGATTTTTTCGGAAAAGAAACAAATTTAACGGTATCGGGACAATTAGAGGCCGAAGCATACGCCATGGGTCTCGGAAAAGTTTATACGTTTGGACCAACTTTTAGAGCCGAAAATTCAAATACTTCAAGACACTTGGCAGAATTTTGGATGATAGAGCCAGAAATGGCCTTCTTTGATCTGCATGACAATATGGATTTGGCCGAAGATTTCATAAAAGATGTGATTTCCTATGTGTTGGAACATTGTCAAGAGGATTTGGCATTTTTGGAAAAGCGTCTCTTAGATGAAGAAAAATCCAAACCGCAAGCGGAAAGAAGTCCGATGCCACTTCTAGAAAAATTGAAGTTTGTGGTAGATAACAACTTTAAAAGAGTAAGTTATACCGAAGCTTTTGATATTCTAAGAAACTCCAAACCCAACAAGAAGAAAAAATTCCAATACCCTATTGATGAATGGGGCGTGGATCTACAAAGTGAACACGAGCGTTATTTGGTCGAAAAACATTTTAACTGCCCGGTCATTCTTTTTGACTATCCGGCGAAAATAAAGGCCTTTTATATGCGTTTGAACGAGGATGGCAAAACCGTAAGGGCCATGGATATCCTTTTTCCTGGAATTGGTGAAATTGTGGGGGGATCACAGCGTGAGGAACGTTTGGATGTCTTGAAACAAAAAATAGCCGATTTAGGTATCGATGAAAAAGAACTCTGGTGGTATCTGGATTTACGAAGATTTGGTACTGCAGAGCACAGCGGCTTTGGTCTAGGTTTTGAAAGACTCGTATTGTTCGCAACTGGGATGGGGAATATCAGAGATGTTATACCTTTCCCAAGAACTCCCCAAAATGCAGAATTTTAAGGGTATTTCCTTATTTTTATAATGCATCTAGATAAACTATGCTAAAACAACACCTACAGTTTAAATTATCCCAAAAACTATCTCCTCAACAGATTCAGTTGATGAAGCTGATTCAATTACCTACTCAGGCTTTTGAGCAGCGCCTAAAACAAGAATTGGAGGAGAATCCTGCATTGGAGAGCGGTAAGGAAGATTTGGATAATCCTAAGGATGAATTTGCAGAAGTTTATGAAGATGAATCTGAAGGGGAGACTATTAACGCAGAGGACATCAATATTGATGATTATCTAAGTGATGATGAGATTCCCGAGTACCGAACGCATACCAATAACTATAGTGCGGACGATGACGAAAAAAGCGTTCCTTACGCAGCAGGTATATCTTTCAACCAACACTTATTAAATCAGCTGAATACAGTGTATTTGGATGACCAGGAATGGGCCATTGCCGAATTTTTGGTCGGGAGCGTAGATGAAAGCGGTTACATAAGGAGGCCAATTGCGGATATCATGGACGATTTGGCTTTTACCCAAAATGTATATACCGATGAGGAAACCATAAAAAAAGTCTTGAACATTGTCCAGGAATTAGACCCTCCCGGTGTAGGAGCGCGTTCTTTGGAGGAATGCCTGATTATTCAATTAGAGCGAAAAGAACTGACTCCAAGTATTGAATTGGCCATTGCCATACTTAAAAAATCCTTTGAACAATTTACCAAAAAGCACTATCAAAAGCTCATTCAAAAGCATGATGTCTCAGAAGAAGAATTAAAGGAGGCCATTAACGAGATTGAAAAATTAAACCCCAAACCGGGCGGTTCCTATGCAGGAAACAACAGAATCATAGAACATGTAGTCCCGGACTTTTCAATTAAAATAGTGGAAGGCGAACTGGAGCTTACCTTAAACGGTAGAAATGCTCCAGAACTACATGTTTCCAGAGAGTACAACAATATGCTCAAAGGTTATAAAGAATCTAAGGAAAAATCAAAATCGCAAAAAGACACGGTACTCTTCATAAAGCAAAAATTAGATGCCGCAAAATGGTTCATAGATGCCATTAGACAAAGGCAACAAACCCTTTTTGTTACCATGAACGCCATCATGCACTATCAAAAAGAATACTTTTTAACAGGTGACGAGCGCAATCTTAGACCCATGATCCTAAAGGACATTGCAGATGAAATAGAAATGGATGTTTCAACGGTTTCCAGGGTTGCCAATAGCAAATATGTAGATACGCCTTACGGCACTAAACTTATTAAGGAATATTTTTCCGAGTCCATGAAAAATGAGCAGGGAGAAGATGTTTCCACAAAAGAAATAAAAAAGATTTTGGAAACAGTTATTAAGGACGAGGAAAAAAAGAAACCACTGACCGATGATAAACTGGCTACAATCTTAAAGGAAAAGGGATATCCCATAGCACGTAGGACCGTTGCCAAGTACCGAGAACAACTAGGAATTCCGGTCGCGCGATTACGAAAACAGATTTAATGAAAACTTTCGCGAATGCTATCTCCTACATTTTTCATCCCTTATTCATACCCATAGCTGGTACGTTAGCCTATTTCCTCATCACTCCAAAATATAGTCCTTTGGAAATTCAAAGCGGCAACGTACTTCCTATTTTTATCCTAACGGTCATCATCCCGATTATAGCTTTTTTTATACTAAAAAATCTAGGTATCGTAACTTCGGTTCATATGGCAAGTATTTCCGAAAGGAAATACCCGCTTTTTATTCATATTGTATTGCTGTTGATGATTTTATACAAGGTGCTTCCCAATAATTATATCGGGGAGCTTTATTTTTATTTCGTAGGTTTGATTGGTTCAGCCTGCGCCAATCTGTTGTTGGTGTTTACCAATTACAAAGCAAGTCTGCACATGGCCGGTATTGGAGGTTTGTTCATGTACCTTATCAATCTAAGTATACATTTTGAAATCAATGTGATTATTGCAATAAGCCTTTTTAGTTTGGCAGTTGGCGTCGTTGCTTCTTCAAGGCTCTATTTAAAGGCGCATTCAAAACCTGAATTATTCATTGGTTTATGTATAGGAATACTTTCTCAACTTCTTACCGTGAAGTTTTGGTTATAACTATTTAAAATATATGGCTATTCCATATTGAGGAAAGCGTCCCCTTCGTTAGTTGTATAATTGATTTTTAAAGCATTAATCGCCCTTAGTTTTTGTTTTACATCCATCACCAATCCCATTGATGCCTTTTTATCTATCTTTAGGGAAATTGTCACAAAAGCCTGAAGATGCTCTGGTTTCTCGTTAATCTTCTCCAGTATCACCGACTCAAAATTCTCAAAATCGACGAAGTTATTATCAATCTGAATTTTAGCTTCAGACCCTAATAATTTATTAAAAGGTTTTTTTGGATTACCGATGTAAATCGTAACTATCCTATCTTTTTTGTCCAGATGCTCTATCTCACTGGCATTAGGTAATTCGTTAGCTACTTTTAAAGTATTATCCTTCATCACCGTAACGGTCATGAAGAAAAACAACAATATAAAAACGATATCTGGTAATGAAGCGGTAGATACTTCTGGTCTGCTTGTGTTTTGTTTTAATTTAAATTTTGACATGATTATACAATTTTAGTTACGTTCAGCTTCCGATAATTTCATAGGGAACAATTTTTGAATAGTTCGTATCCTATCTTTTAATTCTTTTTTAATTACTTGTGATGTACTTGGATTTTTATAAAGCTTTTGCATAGCGTGAAAATCTGTCTTGTAAAGGCGTTGTGATTCACGATTTCTCAAAAAGTTGTATGCAGCTACAAGCTCATTCTGAACGGTTACATACATTCCGTAGCTAGTTTCCCTATTGTTCATTAGCGAAACAATTGCTTTATCGGGATTATCAGAAGATTCAGGATTTCCTTCGCCCTGACAATAATCACATTCTAATTGGTCACCACCATTATCCAAAAAGGCAATAGTGAGCCCTTTTAAATTTGAGATTTCAATCAGTTCACCATCAACCATTAGTTCATCATGACTATTAATTAGAATGGGCAATATATTTCTTTTCGGTATTGGAACGGCATTATCATCTTCTCCCGGCAACATTCGATCAAGACCAGAATCTGCCTCGATACTAGTGGTAACAAGAAAAAAATGAGTAATAGAAATGCAATATCTGCCATTGAACCGGCATTTACTTTTGGTGCTTCTTCTCTTTTAGACATACTACTATTTTTAAATATTGTACAATTTTTAATTGCCAACATAAGTAAACTAAGTAAGAGAAAGGGGCAATACTAGATAAGAAAGGATAATAACGCTTTCATCTATCAACACCAAGAAGCATGCCAATTACTTAAAACAATGTTAAGAAAACAACAAGTGATAATATTAACACTAAAAAAAGTCTATCGCTACTATAAAATATAAAAAATCAGTCCTACACGTAAAGGTCTAAATCCTAAAGCTTCCCCGTTTATGGAAACTTCTTCATTGAACAAATCGCTTAAGGCATAGTAAATATGAATATTGAAGGTGTTATAGCCCGCATTAAAGGTTAGACCGTATTGAAAATTAGTGACATCAGTATTAAAAAAGCCATCCTTAAAATCTTCTGTCACAAGTTTTGATCTCGCATTAATTACATAAGCAGCTTTAAGGCCTGTATAGATTCGCCAAAAACGGTGGTCATCAGCCGTAGAGTTTCTCCATCTAAATTCCAATGGAAACTCTACTAAGTGTTCTTCTACCTTAGACCGCCTAAAATCGACAATATCTTCCTCAAAAACATAAGTAAAACCAGAATTGGACTCCCTAACCGCCAAGTTGGAATAATAACTATTGAGCGCAAGACCAATGCCTATGCCTATGGCCCTAGTTCTCGATGCGTTGAGGGGCACATCTTTTATAAAACCGCCTTGTAGTCCGTAAGATAGACTTCGCTGTGAAAAACCTTCCGGTTTGTTCCTAACGAAATTATAGGTAACACCCATATAAAACTGATCTTCAAAATAGCGTTCTTTATCCGAAATCTGCTGTGCATTGATAGAAGAAAACAGCATTGGAATCAAGAACAAAAGATATCCTTTCATGTTTATAAAGTTAACCAAATAAAAACGCTCCAAATATATTGGAGCGCTCTTTAATAAGTTTGAAAAATATTATATCTTATTGAAGGTTCTTAAATGCATCCCCTTCATATGTAGTGTAGTTCACTTTTAAGGCATTTACCTTTCTCAGTTCTTGCTTTATATCAGAAATAAGACCCATGTTGGCATTCTTATCGACCTTTAAGGCAGTAGTCAATACATTTTGTAATTCTTGGGCCTTTTTAGCTCTCTCGGCCAAGATATAGTCACCTACCTCGGATGGGCTGGCAAACTTATCGTTTAACTGGATTTTAGATTCTGTACCAAAGACTTTTTCATATTCCTTAGTAGGTTTACCTACATATATATAGATTACCCTATCTTTCTTTTCGAGTTTCTTTATCTCGCTGGCGTTCGGTAAAACATTTTCAACTTTCAAAGAACTATCCTTCATCACTGTAACCGTCATAAAGAAGAACAAAAGCATAAATACAATATCCGGTAATGACGCAGTTGATACCGCGGGTACATCTCCATCTTTTTTCTTTGCAAATTTTGACATAATCTGTTCTATTTATGATTTGTTAATTGGCAGATGTTTCAGCTTCTGAAAGTTTCATTGGGAATAAGGCCTGTACCTTCTTGACCCTTTCTTTCAGCACCTCTTTTCGTTCATCAGAAGTTTCTGGGTTTAAGTATTCCGCCTCCATGTCGGTAAAATCTCTTTTATAAAGTCTTTGGGCTTCTCTATTCCGTAATTCGTTGTAAGCTCCTACCAATTCATTTTGAACCGTTATGTATGTGCTATACTTTGTTTCACGATCATTTTTAAGAGAAATAATGGCTTTGTCCGGATTATCCGATGAACTGGCATCCCTATCACCTTTGCAATAATTACAATATAAAGGATCTCCCGAGGGTGCGCCACCATTATCCAAAAAGGCCATTGCCTTTTCCCTAAGCTTACTAAGCTCTGTCAATTCATCCTCAACAAGCAACTGACCGTTTTTGTTAATCGTAACGGTAAAGATGTTTTTCTGCTTTATGACAACATTATCCTCTGGCGGTTCAATTGGCGGTAACATACGATCCAATCCTGCATCTGTTTCAATAGTAGTAGTTACCAAGAAAAAGATAAGCAAAAGGAACGCTATGTCTGCCATAGAACCTGCACTAACTTCCGGTGCTCCTGCTCTTCTAGCCATAGTCTTTTAAATTTTTATTTACTAAACATATTTTTAATTCCTGGGATAATCAAAGAAGCCACAGCTATAATGGTAAGGATAAAAAATACGTTTAATCCCATACCAATTTTCTTTATTGTACTCTCGTCTGACATTTCCATAAATTGTGGATCTACATCCGTTCCACTTGCGAGAACATAGGATATACCTACCACTAATAAAAATCCACCAACCACAAATAACGTCTTCTTGAGTCCTTGCGGATTGGAAAATAAGTTCTTTAGCGTAAATACCAAACTTACTACCACCGCTATTCCCAGCAACAAATAAGTTATGATGAACATCGCATTCATAGCTCCACTCTCGGCGGCTTCTGCTACCGGCATATCCGAGCTTGGCAACAAATACCAAAGTACGGCACTTAATAGACCTAGAACAACTAATGCTATTTTTACAATTTTTTGCATAATTCTTTGTTATTAAAGGAGTGAAACTTATTTTTTGTGGTCTACCAACATATCGATCAAAACAATCGATGAATCTTCCATATCGTTAACAATACTATCAATCTTCGCTATGATATAGTTATAGAAAATTTGAAGAATAATGGCCGTAATCAAACCAAATACCGTTGTCAAAAGCGCCACTTGAATATCACCTGCAATAAGTGAAGCACTTAAATTACCTACTGCTGCAATTTTTTGGAAGGCTTGAATCATACCAATTACAGTTCCCATGAAACCAAGCATCGGTGCAATTGCGATAAACAATGAAAGCCATGAAACGTTTTTCTCCAATTGTCCCATTTGAACTCCACCATAGGAAACCACAGCTTTTTCGGCAGATTCTATACTTTCACCTGCTCTGTCCAAACCTTGATAATAGATAGAAGCAACCGGCCCTTTTGTATTTCTACAAACTTCCTTAGCAGCTTCAACACCACCGGAAGCCAACGCATCTTCTACTTGTTGTTTCAATTTTGTACTATTAGTACTAGCCATATTCAAATATATAATACGCTCTATAGCTACTGCCAAACCTAGAATTAAACATAAAAGAACGATACCCATAAAACCGGCACCACCTGTTATGAACATTTCCTTTAGGACCTGTGTAAATCCTTTTTCAGCTTCTGGAGCCGCATCTTGCAATAGCATAGTTACTGCCGCCGCCTTTGCACTTACCATATTTGTACCTGCTACAAATGCCCCAGCTACTGCTAGGCTTGGGAATAATTTTTTCATTTTTTCAAACTTAAATTAGTTAGTTAATAGGGTTAAAGATAAAAAAAAATCAATATAAAAAAAGTAAAACTTCTGTCTAGAGCGGTGGGCATTAACCTTACAACTCCCAACGCATCCACAATAGTAATGAAAAGTTTTAAATAGCTCAAATTTATTGGGCTTCAAAGTTTTGAAATAAGCCAATAACATTCCTACTAACCTATCAAAACTTTTGCAGAGAGGAAGGGATTCGAACCCTCGATACCCTTTTGGGGTATACACACTTTCCAGGCGTGCGCCTTCGACCACTCGGCCACCTCTCTAGTTCTACTTTTTTAAGGGTGGGCAAATAACAAAAAAAATATTAGTTAGGAAAATTAAAGTGGTTAATTTTAGGACATTTCTCCTCTAAGCGATGTCTCGAAAATCGTTTTGAACAACTTATCGGATATACCCGTCCCTAACATGTACATAGCTTTGGTTATGGCTGCTTCCGTTGTAATGTCCTTACCATTAATTATTTGTAGCTTTTTCAATTGCTCACTGGTTTCATATTGCCCCATGATAACACCACCTCCAGAGCACTGCGTTACATTAATAATATGCATGCCTTTTTTTACTGCATTTTTTAAGGCATTAAGGAACCAAGCCTCTGTAGGTGCATTGCCAGAACCGTATGTTTCCAAAACCAGGACTTTAAGTTCTTTTGTATTTAGGACGCTTTCCAAAACATTCTCGGTGATACCCGGAAAAAGTTTTAAAATTGCCACATTGGTATCCAATTGTTTATGAACGATGCATTTTTTACGATTGTTTGGTTTTAGCAAATACTCTTTTTGCACATTAAGATGCACCCCAGATTCCATCATATGAGGGTAATTTCGGGAAGCGAAAGCCTGAAAATGCTCTGCATTTATTTTGGTAGTCCTGTTGCCCCGATACAGTTTATACTCAAAATAAAGCCCTACTTCCCTAACAACCGATCGGTCCCTTTCTTTTAAAGATGCTATCTGTATAGCCGTGATTAAATTCTCTTTAGCATCTGTTCTCAAGTCTCCGATGGGCAACTGAGAACCTGTCAAAATAACGGGCTTGTTCAGATTTTCCAGCAAAAAACTGAGCGCGGAAGCAGTATAGCTCATGGTATCGCTACCATGTAATATTACAAAACCGTCATAAACTCTATAGTACTTCTCAATAATTTCGGCAATATGAATCCAATGAGCGGTATTTATATCAGAAGAATCAATGGGTTCTTTAAAGGAAATTGATTTTACATCACAATCCAACTGATTGAGCTCCGGAATATTTTTCAAGAGTTTTTTAAAATTAAAAGCCTTCAAGGCACCGGAATTATAATCCTTTACCATGCCAATGGTTCCTCCGGTGTAAACCAATAATATTTTACTTTTAGTGCTGCTCAAATTTTTTTCCTTTTTCTTAAATTCCAAATACTTCCTTTGCATTTCGAGTGGTTGCTTCGGCAATTTTTATTTTTTCCATAGCATAAACTTCCGCTAATTTATCCAAAACGTTGACAATATAGGCACTTTCATTTCGCTGACCGCGATAGGGAACGGGAGCTAAATATGGGGCATCCGTTTCCAAAACGATATTTTCCAACGCTATTTCATTAAGGAATTTATCAATTTTACCATTTTTGAAAGTAACCACACCGCCAATTCCCAACTTCATATTATAACCGATTGCCCGTTGCGCTTGTTCTAAATTCCCAGTAAAACAATGAAAAATACCTCGTAAACCAATCCCTTTTTCCGCCTCTAAAATTTCAAAAATCTCATCAAATGCCTCTCTACAATGTATTACGATGGGCAACTTATTCTTTTTTGCAAGCTTAATTTGAAATCGAAAAGCTTCTTGTTGTTGTTTTAAAAAACTTTTATCCCAATATAAATCTATCCCTATTTCCCCAATAGCATAAAACTGGTGCTTTTCCAACATTTCTTCTACGTGTAAAAGTTCCCTCTTAAAATCCTCCTTTACGTGAGTTGGGTGTAGCCCCATCATCAGAAAAATATGCTCTGGGTATTTGTTTTTTAGTTGTAACATTCGATCTGTATATGTGGAATCAATCGCAGGAACAAAAAAACGTCTCACACCTGAATCCATGGCTCTTTCAATGGTCGCACCCCTGTCTTCATCAAATGCCTCACTATACAAATGCGTATGGGTATCTGTAATAATCATATGGCAAAAATAGGTTTATCTTTAACAAAAAATTGAAATGTCATCCCTTAAAAAATTTTTAAAACGAAAAAAATATCTGGCAGTCCCTCTTAACCTTACGGCCACAAATCATTTTGAGATCACGGCCAAAATCAATGGTGTCACAGGAAGGTTTATTGTAGATACAGGGGCCAGTAATACATGCATAGGTTTTGACAAGATTGACCACTTTCATTTAATATCCAAAACCTCTAAAATCAAGGCTGCTGGTGCAGGTGCTACCAACATGGAAACACTGGTCTCTAAAAAGAATAATATTGCCATAGGCAAATGGAAAAAAAACAAGTTGAAAATCGTTCTTTTTGACTTGGTGCATGTAAACGAAGCATTAACTTCCCATCAGGCACTTCCTGTAGATGGTATTATCGGGGCCGATGTACTGAAAAAAGCAAAAGCCATAATCGATTATAAAAAAGAGTTGCTTTATTTAAAAAAGTAAGGTGATATACTAAAATAAAAACGGGAGCAACTTTTGCTCCCATTTTTTGTTTATTTATAGTTCCGTCAATTACATTTCCAATGCTTTTTTCACATCGTTTTGCATCAATAACTCTTCTGGGTTTTCCAATGCTTCTTTAACCGCTACCAGAAATCCAACAGATTCTTTACCATCTATAATCCTGTGGTCGTAGGACAGTGCTACGTACATGATAGGTGCAATAGCAATGGCTCCGTCTCTCGCTATTGGACGTTCGACAATATTGTGCATGCCCAAAATGGCACTTTGAGGTGGATTAATAATTGGGGTGGACAACATAGACCCAAAAACACCTCCATTGGTAATGGTAAATGTTCCGCCTGTCATTTCATCGACCGTAATTTCTCCTTCACGCGCTCTTATCGCCAAGCGTTTTACTTCTGCTTCCACACCCCTAAACGTTAGGTTTTCCGCATTTCTGATTACCGGTACCATGAGTCCTTTTGGACCAGATACAGCAATACTGATATCGCAAAAATCATAGGAAATCATCTCCTTACCATCTATCATGGAATTTACTGCAGGGTACATTTCCAAGGCTCTTACCACCGCTTTAGTAAAGAAGGACATAAAACCAAGACTTACACCATGCTTGGATTTAAAATCTTCTTTGTATTGTTTCCGCAGCTCAAATATTGGCGACATATCCACCTCATTGAACGTAGTAAGCATTGCCGTCTCGTTTTTAGCCGAAACCAAGCGTTCCGCAACCTTTCTACGGAGCATGGATAATTTGGAGCGTGTTTCTCCACGATTACCACCCGTTGGCGTGCCCATAGAAGGTACGGCCTTCACTGCGTCATTTTTCGTGATTCTACCATCACGGCCCGTTCCTGAAACGGAAGAAGCCACTATACCTTTTTCATCCAATATTTTTTTGGCCGCAGGAGATGCCACTCCAGAAGCGTATGTTTCTTTTGCTTGCTTAGGCTGCGGGGCTTTCTCGCTATCGACTTTATTCGGCGTTTTTTCTTTCTGCTTAGCCAAATCTTTTTCAGCATCACTTCCAGAACCTTCGTCTCCGCCAGCAACAGCATCCATCGCTTTACTAGCACCTTCTGGTTTCGCAGCACTTGTATCGATCAAACAAACTACAGCACCCACTTCCACAGCATCCCCAACTTCCGCTTTTAAGGTAATGGTTCCACTGGCTTCCGCAGGAAGCTCCAATGTTGCCTTATCTGAATCTACCTCGGCGATGGCCTGGTCTTTTTCCACATAATCTCCGTCCGATACCAACCATTCCGCTATCTCTACTTCTGTAATGGACTCCCCTGGCGAGGGAACTTTCATTTCTAGAATCATTCTATATGATTTTGATGTATTACTTAATTATATTTTATTACACATTGCTGGGCTTGCTCATGTTATCCTTTGTTTTATCGAAAACATAATCAATGACCTGTTGATGTCTCATTTTGGACCTGACCGCACTACCTGCCGCAGGTGCGGCATAAAAACGTCTGGAAGCCACCCTAAACTTATGGGCGTCCTCAAAATGCATCATCATATGGCTCCAAGCCCCCATATTTCTGGGTTCTTCCTGTGCCCAAACAACATCATCGGCATTTTTATATTTACCGATCAATTCTTGCATTTGTTTTTGCGGCAACGGAAATAATTGTTCCACTCGCACTAATGCTACATCATCACGTTTCAGCTCTTCCTTTACGGATAACAGATCATAGTAGAACTTACCGGTACAGAAGACCAAACTTTTTACCTTTTTCACATTTGCCGCAGCATCGTCTATTACTTCTTTGAAGCTTCCTTCCGCTAAATCCGCAATTTTGGATACCGCTTTAGGATGTCTCAATAAACTTTTTGGAGTGAAAATAATCAATGGCTTTCTAAAGTTTGCCTTCAACTGTCTTCTCAGAATATGAAACATCTGTGCAGGTGTCGTCACATCGGCAATGTACATGTTGTCGCGTGCGCACAATTGCAAGTAACGCTCCATTCTGGCTGATGAATGCTCGGCACCCTGACCTTCATAGCCATGGGGCAAAAACATTACCAATCCGTTCTGGAGTTTCCATTTATCTTCCGCCGCGGAAATATATTGATCGATCATTATTTGCGCACCATTGCTAAAATCCCCAAATTGGGCTTCCCAAATGGTCAGCGTATTTGGGCTTGCCATAGCGTATCCATAATCAAACCCTACCACGCCATATTCTGATAAAAGCGAATTATAAATCTGGAATTTTCCTTGTTTTTCCGCAATATGGTTCAACAACAATACTTCTTCCTCGCTCTCCTCTACTTTCATTACCGCATGACGGTGGGAAAATGTGCCTCTTTCCACGTCCTGACCGGACATGCGCACATCAAAGCCTTCTTCCAACAAAGAACCATAGGCCAATAATTCGCCCATTGCCCAATCCAAACTGTCTTTCTCAAAAAACATGTTATGACGGTCCTTAATCAACTTCTCTACCTTTCTAAGAAACTTTTTGTCCTTAGGTAATTGCGTAATTACTTTGGCGATATCCGTTAGTTTGGATGTTTTATAAGTGGTATCTACAGTATCCATCATTTCCCACTCACGAGCATTTTCAAAACCTTTCCATTCGTCTGCCATGAAAGGGGTAATAATAGTCTTGTCCTCTTTTCGAGAATCCTCTAATTTTTCCTCTAAAGCTTCCTTATATTGATTTTCCAATTCTTTCACATAACCTTCGTCAATGATTCCCTCTTTTATCAATCGGTCTGCATAAATATCCCTCGGGTTCATATGCTTTGCAATGGCTTTATAAAGTTTAGGCTGTGTAAAACGAGGTTCATCGCCCTCATTATGACCATACTTTCGGTATCCCAACAAGTCAATAAACACATCCCTGGCAAACTGCATCCGATATTCCAATGCAAAAAGCGAAGCATGTACTACCGCTTCGGCATCATCGGCATTTACGTGTAAAACAGGACTCAGGGTCACTTTGCCTACATCGGTACAATACGTAGAGGACCTGGCATCCAAATAGTTGGTCGTAAATCCTATTTGATTGTTTACCACGATATGGATGGTACCTCCGGTTCTGTAACCGTCCAAACTTGCCATTTGCACTACCTCATATACCAATCCTTGGCCCGCAATGGCTGCATCGCCATGCACTACGATTGGCAATACTTTGGAAAAGTCATCCTCGTAATTTGCATCTTGTTTTGCTCTTGCAATACCTTCCACCACGGCACCTACCGTTTCCAAATGGGAAGGGTTGGGCGCAATATTCATTTTTATTTTGTTTCCATTATCGGACATGCGGTCCGATGTCCAGCCCAAATGGTACTTTACGTCGCCATCAAATATTTCCTGCTCATAATCCTTTCCATCAAACTCGCTGAAAATATCTTTGGCAGACTTCCCAAAAATATTCGTCAATACGTTCAAACGGCCCCTATGGGCCATTCCCATCACAAATTGCTTTACCCCCATTTCCGCAGCCCGTTCCACGATAGCGTCCAATCCGGGAATTAGGGATTCGTTACCTTCTAAAGAGAATCGTTTTTGACCTACATATTTAGTATGCAGGAAGCTCTCAAAAGATACCGCTTGGTTCAATTTTTTTAAGATATGCTTCTTGCGGTCAGCATCAAAATTGGGATGGTTGTCATTGACGTTTATCCAGTCCTGAATCCATTTTACACGCTCCGGTTTTCGGATATACATATATTCTACGCCGATAGCATCGCAATAGATACTTGTCAAGTGGTTGACAATGTTTCTGAGGCTGCTTGGCCCAATACCAATGATATCGCCGGCATTGAAAACCGTGTCCATATCCGATTGTTCCAGTCCAAAGTTTTCTATTTCCAACGAAGGAACATACTTTCTACGCTCGCGAACGGGATTGGTCTTCGTGAACAAATGACCACGGCTTCTGTAACCATCGATCAAACGAATCACCTGAAATTCTTTCTGAAGTGATTCCGGCAACTCAACCTGAGCGCCATTTACCATAGAGGTAATGCGCTCGTCGTTCAGGGCTAACTCACCTTCAGCATTTTCTACACCAAAATCAAAACCTTGAAAAAAAGCCCTCCAACTGGGCTCAATACTATCAGGACTCACTAAATATTTGTCATACATCTCGGAAAAGAAGGAAGTATGTACGGCATTCAAAAAGGAATATTTATCCATGAATTACTTTCTGTATCTTTAGAATAAACTCAAACAAAAATACGACATTTACGGCATCTAACGGAAAGCCAAAAGGTATTATTGCAAAAAATGAACGTTTCAAACAAATTCTCTTAAAATGGTCTTAAAAAAGCTCTTTTTTCTTCTCTTTTTGATGCTTTCAATCAATCTTGTCTCGGCTCAAAACGGTATTCCCAGAAGTGATTTTTGGAGCAATGTACGTTTTGGCGGCGGGCTTGGCTTTGGTCTGAACAACGGCGGATTCAATGCCTCCGTTTCGCCAAGTGCCATTTACCAATTTAATGACCAATTAGCCGCAGGAACAGCTTTAAATTTTAATTACGCGAAGTTTGACAATGACAAAAGAGTAGCTTATGGCGCAAGTGCACTGACTTTGTACAATCCTTTGCCGTTCCTTCAATTATCCGCTGAATATGAGCAGTTACGCGTAAACCTTAGCCAGCAAGTAGGTGCCACTACCTTTGAAAATGATTTTTGGGCACCCGGTCTTTTTTTGGGTGTTGGCTATACCAATCAAAACTTTACGATAGGGATACGATATGATGTGCTCTATGATGAAAATCGAAGTATTTATCTAGATGCTTGGCTGCCTTTTGTACGGGTATTTTTTTAGGAATATTTCTCTTTGAACCAAACTTTTTGAAATTCCCTTTTTAAAATCAAAAAAGAAACCTGTTCCGAAACCTCAACGGCATCCGTAACTTGTATATTTTTAAATAAATGCTCGGATACATCTATAGCATAGAGCAGGTTCAAATAACTATCAAAACGTTCCATGAGCAAGAAATAGACTTTCTCACGAACACTATCGCGAATGAGTTGAAAACCATCTTTGATAGAAATTTCGATTTGAACGTTGGCACGGGCAAAGTCCTTCTTTAATTGCAGTATCAATTTATTGGAAAGCTGCATTTGCTCCGCTTTCATCAATACATCCAAACTATCCGTAAAATCCAGAGCCATAACTTATGTACGGCCTAAGGGTCATTTTAGTTCAAATTTGAAAATAAAAAATTTCTTAAAACTGACTATCCCCGAGGCAAGCTGTAGCGATACCCGCCTGCGGCCGGCAGGTTTCGCCAGTTTCATTTTCGCTGAAAAAACCAAAAACCAAAATTTTATATTTTGCCTCACCCGGAACGGCAGTTCCGACCTCTCCAAAGGAGAGGTATATCGGAAACCCCGAGGCAGGGCCGTCGAGGAATTATTAAGACAAAATAACCTCTGTTCAACGTCTATTCTTTATAGACCAAACCATCCTTCATCACAAAAACAACTTTTTCCAAGGTCTTTATGTTTTGCAAGGGGTTATCCTCTACCGCAATGATATCGGCCAAAAAACCTTCTTTCAACTGTCCCAATTCCTCCGAAACATTCAGCAAATCGGCATTGGTCAGCGTCGCCGATTGTATAGCCTCTATAGCGGGCATACCCGCCTCTACCATATAACCAAACTCCTTTCCGTTCTCGCCGTGCGGAAAAACACCCGCATCCGTACCAAAGGCTATGGGAACACCTCTCTTATAGGCTTTTTGAAAAGTTCCTTGAAGCTGAGGGCCTACTTCAAGTGCTTTTGGAACTATTATCTCTGGATAGAAGCCTTTTATTTTCGCTTTTTCGGCCACATATTTTCCGGCACTGATGGTCGGAACCATATAAGATTTATATTGCTTCATCAAATCCATTGTCTGCTCGCTCATGAAAGTACCATGTTCAATGGTTTTTATTCCCGCTTTTACAGCTCTCTGCATTCCTTCATCACCGTGCGCATGGGCAGCAGTGAGCATTCCATAGTCTTTGGCCGTAGAAACTACGGCTTCAATTTCCTGTGTTGTGAATTGAGAATTGCTACCGTTTTTGGCCACGCTCAAAACACCTCCCGTAGCTGTAATCTTGATGACATCCGCACCATTTTTATAACGTTGTCTTACCGCTTTTCTGGCTTCTTCGGGCGAATTCACTACACCTTCCTTTGGGCCGGGATCCCCAATTAAATCGGCTCGGCCACCATTTGTCGGGTCTCCATGACCGCCCGTAGAGGAAATAATTTTGCCCGCCGTAAAAATTCTAGGACCGTCTACCTTACCGCCATCAATGGCTTTCCTCAAAGAAATGTTTACTCCTGTTCCACCAAGATCTCTAACGGTGGTAAAACCGGCCATCAAAGTCCGTTTGGCATACACCGTAGATTGAAAAGCAACATCCGCTTCATTGTCGGTGTATTTTGCAATATAGCTTCGTGAGTTCGACTCACTTTCAATATGCACATGCAAATCAATTAAACCCGGAAGCACTGTTTTATTCTTTAAATCGATGGATTTATCGTTTTCAGAACCTGTTTGATATCCATCTAAAACCGACTTTATTTTGTTCCCCGATATCACAATGGTTTTTTCGGAACGTATTTTTCCCGAAGACACATCCAATACTTTTCCGCAGTGCAGATACGTTTCCTGAGCGTTCAGAGCGAAAATCGTTAGAAAAATAACAAGGAAGGATATTCTTTTCATTTCTTAAAGTATTAAAAATAATAAGGGGAAATATACTCATATTTCCCCTTACTTATTCAGATATAAATTTTATTAATCCCGAATTTTCTGTTCCCAGACCCAAGCGGATTTCATGGCTTCGTCCAAAGTATATTTTGATTTCCAGCCCAATTCCTCATTGGCCTTTGTAGTATCGGCATAGGCGGTGGTTATATCTCCCGGTCTTCTCCCCACGATTTTGTAGTTCAATTTTCTTCCCGAAACTTTTTCAAAACTTTGTATGACCTCCAATACCGAACTTCCTTTTCCAGTACCCACATTAAAGACTTCATAGTTTTCTTTGTTCTTACCGTTCAATAAGCGCTCAAGAGCCACTACATGGGCCCTGGCCAAATCTACCACGTAGATATAATCCCGTATGCAGGTTCCGTCCGGCGTAGGATAATCATCCCCATAGACGGACAATTCGTCTCTAAGACCGATGCCGGTCTGGGTGATGAACGGTACCAAATTCTGTGGCACTCCAATAGGAAGTTCCCCTATCTCGGCACTGGGATGGGCGCCCATCGGATTAAAATATCGTAAAGCTATCGCATTTAAGCTAGGTACTACTTTACAAGTATCCCGTATAATCTCTTCCCCCATCTGTTTTGTATTGCCATACGGAGATTCCGCCGCTTTTACCGGAGCATCTTCGGTAATGGGCATTTTATCTGCCTGGCCATAAACCGTACACGATGAACTAAAAATAAAACTGGCCCTATTCTTTTTGCAAAGCTCCTTTAAAACATATACTAAAGTCCCAATATTGTTCTCGTAGTACAACAAGGGCTTTTCAACACTTTCGCCTACCGCTTTTGAAGCTGCAAAATGAATTACACCTTCCACATCTTCATATCGGTCAAAAAAGTCTTCGACCTTGTCTTTCTCCTTTAAATCGATTTTCTCAAAAAGGGGTCTTTTACCCGTTATCTTTTCTATTCCATCAAGTACATCTTCCTTGGCGTTGGAACAATCGTCAATAACAACAACTTCAAAACCTTTATGCTGGAGTTCCACTACGGTGTGCGAACCTATAAAACCGAGACCTCCCGTTACCAATACTTTCATTTATTCAAATTTATCGCCTAAAACTAGGTATTTAAAGTGTTTATCCGTTTACAAAACCGATAACCGTTTCGGTTATATAGCTTATCTGCTCATCATCCAGCTCCGTATGCATGGGCAGGGAAACCACCTCTTTCACTAATTGATTCGTCACTGAAAAATCCTCTTCCTTATATCTTTCATCCAAGTATGCCTTTTGTTTATGCAATGGAATAGGATAATACACCCCGCATGGAATGTCCTTCTCCTGCAAGTGTTTCACCAAACCGTCCCGTTTTCCATTGGTGATCCGTAAGGTATATTGATGAAAAACATGACAGTCACAAGTATCGCAAATCCCCTCACACCCATTGACCGTTTTTGGTACAATTATATTCGGTTGATTGGCAAGAGCTCTGGAATATTTTCTGGCGGATGCTCTGCGTGCATCACAATATTGGTCCAATTTTGGCAATTTTACCCTTAAGACCGCAGCCTGTATGGAGTCCAATCTAGAATTTACACCTACTACATCATGATGATACCGCTCGTACATCCCGTGGTTGACCATGCCTCTCAGCGTATGCGCTAAATCATCGTCATTGGTAAATATTGCACCTCCATCCCCATAAGCCCCTAAGTTTTTAGAGGGGAAAAAGGAAGTTGCACCAACATGACCCATGCTACCCGCCATCGATTTATTGCCGTTTTTGGATAAATATTTAGCTCCAATAGCTTGTGCATTATCCTCTATTACATATAAATTGTGTTCTTCGGCAAGCGTTAGAATGGCATCCATATCCGCACACTGTCCAAACAAATGTACAGGTACGATCGCTTTCGTTTTTGGCGTAATCGCTTTTTTTACAGCTTCAATATCAATATTGAACGTTTCGGCATCAACATCTACCAAAACAGGGGTCAATCTTAATAAGGCAATGACCTCAACAGTTGCCGCAAAGGTAAAATCTGCGGTAATCACCTCATCTCCCGGTTGTAGACCAAGGCCCATCATTGCTATTTGAAGCGCATCCGTACCATTGGCGCAAGGAATTACGTGCTTAACCCCAAGATAGTCCTCTAAATCCTTTTGAAAAGCATGTACCGCGGGACCGTTTATAAATGATGATGTTTCAAGAATTTCTGTTATAGAAGTATTTATCTGTTCCTTTATTTCTTGATATTGACCACCAAGGTCTACCATTTGTATTTTTCTCATGCCGCACGATTTTCTTATGCTTCACAAAAATACGAAACCATGCGCTATTGTTTTCTAGAAAGAAATGTAATTTAGCTGCAAATCTACCGGTTTGTACATTCTTTATCAGCTATTAATTTCATTGGTTTCACTATTCCTTAGACTCATTGCCTTGGTGAACCCAAAAATTAAACTGTTCGTTACCGGGAGGAGCAATACATTCAAAACTCTTGAGAAAAACATAGCGAAAACCGATAAGGTTATTTGGATTCATGCAGCTTCCTTGGGAGAGTACGAACAAGGTCTTCCCATTATGGAACGCTTAAAAACGGAGTACCCCTCCCATAAAATATTGCTTACCTTCTTTTCCCCTTCCGGATTCGAAATCAAAAAAAATACCCCTGCCGCAGATGTGGTCACCTATCTGCCCATGGACAGCAAAAACAAAGTTGAACGGTTTTTAACGCTGGCACATCCGGTATTGGCCATTTTTATCAAGTATGAGATTTGGCCCAATTACCTGAAGGCATTGGGAGCAAAGAACATTCCTACACTTTTGATTTCATCGCTTTTCAAAAGAAATCAAGCTTATTTTAAAT
The DNA here is from genome assembly GCF_047345745.1 of Maribacter algae. Taxonomy (NCBI): domain Bacteria; kingdom Pseudomonadati; phylum Bacteroidota; class Flavobacteriia; order Flavobacteriales; family Flavobacteriaceae; genus Maribacter; species Maribacter algae. Next base: position 813,256 of record NZ_JBLFES010000001.1, on the reverse strand, counting down.
GGTATGGCAGTTTCATGCGAAAGGCATTGAGGTATTTCACCCATTTTTATGTACAAAATGAAAATGCTAAAGCCTTACTACATTCCATAGGTTTTGACAATGTCACTATTGCTGGGGACACTCGTCTGGATAGGGTCTTTGAAATATTGAGTCGTGATAATTCCATAGCTTTTATGGATGATTTCAACAAAGGAAAAATATGTTTTGTGGCCGGTAGTACATGGTCAGAAGATGAAAAGCTATTGGTACAGTATATCAACAACACGGAAAATGACTTAAAATACGTTATTGCTCCCCATAATATTAACGAGGCACACAGCAAGTCATTATTGAAAGTATTAAAAAAACCAACTGTTCTGTACTCAGATTTAGCCTCCCAAATCATACAGGATTTTGATGTATTAATATTGGACACCATTGGACTATTGACAAAAGTGTACAGTTATGCGGACGTAGCCTATGTGGGCGGAGCTTTTGCCACAGGTCTGCACAATACCTTGGAACCCGCGGTATTTGGAATTCCTGTCATCATAGGACCTAACTATACCGGTTTTATGGAGGCGGAAAATCTTGTAAAGCTTGGTGGTGTTCTATCCATAGACAATCAGGAAGGTTTAGATAAAACGTTGGACGGACTCATAAATCATGAATCGCGAAGGGAAACAACGGGGGCTATAAATGTTAACTATATTACAAATAACAAAGGGGCAAGCGTCCAAATTATGGACCATATCCGTAGATTATTATAACTATAACTCGTTACAATATGAAATGGCCCCAAGCCTTCATTGTAATTTCAATCCTTGTGACCGGGCTTTCCTGTAAGGACTTTTTTGTAAAATCCAAAGAAGGAAATCCTATTGATGCAAACGACAAAAATTGGCAAAGACCACCGGAAGGTTTGCCCAAGGAAAAAGACAGCATCCTCCATAAAAATAAAAAGCCATTGAAAAAATTCAAAAAAAGTAGACCGCAGGATACTTTGAAACCAAGAATGGCACATATTCGGGACTTAAAGGAATAAATCTAAAATAGTCTTCGTTTCCTTTAATCTTTCTATTCCATCAAAAAATAATGCTTTAAAATAATTTCATAGTCTATTTTTAAACGTTAATCGATTTATCTATCTATTTTACAGCGTCTTATGACATAACTCCATATCTTAGAAGAAACAACACACTATGATTATGGAACATGAACTTTCTCCGGGCACTAAAATGCTCAATGGGTTTCTTCGGATAATGATTTTTTGCTTGATCGGAATTCTTATAGCTATACCGGTTGCACTAATTTTAGACCTTGTTGGAATAATAGATTAGCAGTAAATCATCACATAGATTAAAATGTAAACACCCTAAATAAGCAAGGGTGTTTTTTGTCTCTTTTCATTAAAATGGGGTAATTCAAAAATTCGGCGAAGTTTTAAGTTTTACCGATGAAACGCGTTATTCCAAAAATACAAACCACAGCTTGAAATGGTTTCACAACAAAAATGTAAGAATATACAACATTTTTCATGCTAGGCATTGTAACAAAACTAACTTGAAAGATTATAACTTAAAAGTAGGTATGTTATGAATCATTTATCATTTAAAACTGGGGTAGATTCTTATCTATCAGTGCTTATCGTTGCGATGCAAGCCGTTTTGGCCGTAGTCGCAGTCGGAACTATTCTCTCACTTGTGGGAGTTATTTAATCATTTAACTAAATGCTTATATGTAAAACATTACCTTAAACACGAAAACCCCTCATATGAGGGGTTTTTTATTTGAAATTAATTTGTCCCTAGAATGAATATAAATATTATAGACGTATTCCTAAAGTATTAGTAAAACATCGGAAAGACCTAAGTATCAATCGGTGAAATCAAAGTATTCCTTACTATTATAATAACTGATATCGGATACTATTTTACCCAACCACTTTTCATCCGAAGGCAACTCTCCATTAACAACATCCTTACCAATAAGATTGCACAGTATTCTTCTAAAATATTCATGTCTTGGAAAAGAAAGAAAACTACGGGAATCTGTAAGCATTCCAATAAAACAACTCAAAATTCCAATATTGGATAATGCATTTATTTGTTTTTCCATACCATCTTTTTGGTCTAAAAACCACCAAGCAGAGCCAAATTGAATTTTACCTTTTATACTTCCGTCATTAAAATTACCAACAGTAGAGGCAATGACTTCATTATCCGAAGGGTTTAGATTGTACAGAATGGTTTTGGTCAACTGATCGGTACCGTCCAGATCATTCAAAAACCTGTTCAATCCATAGGCCTGTGGGTAATCTCCAATAGAATCAAAACCGGTATCAGGCCCTAACTTTTTTAACAAACGGGTATTGGTATTTCTTACCGCACCCAAATGAAACTGCTGTACCCATCCCTTTTCATGGTAAATTCTACATAAAGCCAATAAGGTGTGGTATTTAAAGAATGTAACTTCGCTATCGTGCAAAACCGCTCCCTTTTTCGCTTTCACAAAAAGAGTGTCTATAGAAAAGCCCGTGACATCTTGGTGCATTATGCAATCCAATCCATGATCCGCCAAACGGCATCCGTTTTCATGAAAAAAAGCTATCCTATTTTCCAGCGCACTTAGCAGGTCATCGTACGTTTCTATAGACGTTCCAATGACCGATTCTAACGCCTCCAAATAATCAACATATGCTTTAGTATTCTCTACTCCAAAAGCTTTATCGGGCCTAAATGTGGGGCACACTTTTATGGGGATATTCTGTTTTTTTATAGATCGATGGTACCTTAAATCATCTTTTGGGTCATCCGTAGTACAAAGAAGCTCCACGTTGGACTGTTTTAACAGTCCAAGTGTACTATGGGACGCGCTTTGCAACATGTCCGAAGTCTGACTATAGACTTCTTTTGCATTGCTTCCTGAAAGTAGCGAATCTATTCCAAAATAACGTTTTAACTCCAAATGCGTCCAATGATAAAGGGGATTACGCATGGTATAAGGAACGGTTTCTCCCCATTTAATGAATTTATCAACATCCGAAGCTTTACCGGTAATATATTTCTCATTAACGCCGCAAGTACGCATTGCCCGCCATTTATAATGATCTCCGGCCAACCAGATTTGGGTGCAGTTTTCAAAGGTCCTGTCATCTGCGATATCTCTAGGCGAAAGGTGATTGTGATAGTCGATTATGGGAAGATTCTTCGCGTAACCGTGAAATAATTTTTTGGCAAAATCATTCTGCAACAGAAAATCATCATGGATAAAGGTGCTCATATGTGTTGTTCTATATTATATTTCTTTTATCAAAATCGATTTCCTAATCGATCAACCCAAAAAAACGGGGCAACCAAAGTGATATTTCCGAGAAAAAAGTGATTAAAATCAAAACTACGGTCATTGCCGCCAAAAGTGACAATAAGGGTTTGATAACCTTTGTGACCGGAACTTTGGCCACTCCACTGCCCACAAATAGCAACGTTCCTACGGGAGGTGTACAAACACCGATGCAAAGATTCAATACGATGATCATACCAAATTGAACGGGGTGCATTCCCAATGCCATTGCAACGGGGAGAAAAATGGGCGTAAATATGAGTACTGCCGGTGTCATATCCATAAAAGTTCCCACAATCAGCAATATTAAATTAATGATTAAAAATACTACTATGGGGTTACTTACGGAATCTACCAAAGTACTGGTAAGCATTTGTGGAATACCCTCAAAGGAAAAAAGCCAAGACATGACCATAGAGGTCGCTATCAAAAACATGACTACCGCCGTTGTTTTGGCACTTTTCAATAAGATAGACCTGAAATCCTTTACATTCAATTCTTTATTGATAAAGCCAAGTATCGCTGCATAAACCACTGCAATGGCAGCTGCCTCAGTGGCCGTAAAAATTCCCGCAACAATACCGCCAACAACAATGAACAAAAGTGTAAGGCTCATGAACGCATTCTTAAAATCGATCAGCAATCTTTTAAAACTTACCCTATCCGCTTTAGGAAGTCCTTTTCTTCTGGCATATACATAGACCATCAGCATAACGGACAGACCCACTAAAATTCCAGGTATATAGCCCGCTATGAACAATGCTGCTACGGAAGCTGTACCACCACTGGCCAAAGCGAAAATGATAAGCACATTACTAGGTGGAATCAATAGTCCCGTTGTTGAAGAACTTATGTTTACGGCAGCACTAAATTCCCTGGGATAGCCTTCTTTTTCCATCTTATCCGTCAATGCGCTTCCAATAGCCGATGCAGCCGCTATGGCCGAACCGGAAATAGCACCAAAAAGCATTGCCGAGATGATATTCACATAGGCCAGTCCTCCGGGCAAACTCCCGATAAGCGATTTTGCAAAATCTATTAATCGTTTTGCCACTCCGCCCCTGTTCATTAGCTCACCGGCCAAAATAAAGAAGGGGATGGCCAATAAGGCAAAATTATCGATCCCAGTAGTCATCCGCTGGCTCGCAGTGGTCACCGAAGGTAAAAACGGTATATTGATCACCAATACCAATGTTGTGGAAATCCCTATGGAATAGGCCACGGGAACACCATAGATTAAAAGCCCAAAAAAACTAATGAATAGAACCAGAATACTAATTGTTTCAATACTCATCTATTCAAAATTTAGTTTTCTAATATTGTAGATTGAAAAGAAAATAATCAGTAGACCGCAGAACGGCACAATAGCATACACATATCCCAAAGGCAACTGTAGCGCAGGTGAAGTCTGACCGAGACGTAAAGTAGTATATACCAAATTGCCCCCGCCAACAACCATCACGACCAATGCGAACAACGCCATTAGCACTTGAATCATTTTTTGTCTTTTGCGCTTTTTATCTTCAGAAAGTTTGGATAGCAAAAAATCCATAGAAAGATGTCCTTCCTTTTGGCCGTTGATATAGGTCGCGCCGATAACGGTCAACCAAATCAACGAAAAGCGTGCAAATTCCTCTGTAAAAGAACTGGATCGCCCTACCACATATCTTGAGATTACCTGCCAGACTACATCTATAACCAATAACCCAAATATAACAACAAGTAAGGTCTCCACCGTTTTGTTCAATATTTGATATATTTTTTCCATCAGTTTGCCAAGATTTGTTCAATCACTTTCTTCATCTCGGCATTGCCCATCATTTTTTCCAAAACCGGTTTTGATTTTTCAGAAAATTCGTTTTTATCGGGATAGAAAAATTTAACATTGGCTTTTTTTAAAACTTTCATATTTTCCGCAACAGTTTCTTCCCAATACGCTTTTTGTTTCGCAACACTTTCTTTGGCAGCATATCGCAACCATTCTTTTTCCTCAGAATTCAACCGGTTCCAAAATTTTGTTCCTATGACCACCACGTCCGGTACCATGGTATGCTCGTCAAAAGTATAATACTTGCAAACCTCGTAGTGATTGGATGTCACAAAGGAAGGTATGTTGTTCTCAGCGCCATCCACGACATTTTGCTGCAAGGCAGTGTATAATTCCCCATAGGCCATTGGCGTGGCGGAACCTCCCAGAGCATTTACCATGTTTACGGACATTTCATCGTTCATGGTCCTGATTTTCATTTTGTCCAAATCGGCCGGCGTGCGAACAGGTTCTTTCTTGGTATAAAAACTCCTGGCACCTGCATCGTAAAAGCACAACCCTCTTAATAGATATTCCGATCCGCTTTCCAAAAGCTTTTTTCCTACGTCACCTTCCAAGACACGAAACAAGTGCGCTCTGTCCCGAAACAGGTACGGTATGTTCGTAACTTGATACTCCGGAGCAAAGTTGGACATAGAGGCCGCGCTCACTTTGGTCATGGCAATACTACCTATCTGAAGCAATTCCAAGACCTCACGTTCCGTACCTAGTTGACCATCGGGAAATATCTTGATCTGCAATTTGCCTTCGGATTTTTTTTCGAGGGATTCCTTCATCGCAACGATACCTTTATGTACCGGATGGGACATTGGAAGCGAGTGGGCAAAATAAAGTACTTTTCCGTCCTTTACCCCTGAACAGGAAATCAATAGCATAATTGTTACGAGACATACACAGCTTAATTTCCCGAACTTATGCAATTGGTTATATTTTATCATGTTGAAATCACTTATGCCGTTCCTCCTATTTTAAGTCCTTCCCGGATTCCTTTTTCCAGGCCTGAAAGTTGTGCCAATCCCATGGCCCGACCTATCAAGGAGTATCCTGAGTAAAAATCGTTCATTCTTTTCTTATCGTCCAACAGCACATGGCCGTGGTCAGGTCGTATGGGAATACGAATCTCCCCTTTACCGTTCAAATGTCTTTTTCTTTGTTCCTGTACAATAGCTTTCATCACTTTTTCCATGGAAACGGAACCGTTTAGGTGTTCCGCTTCATAAAAACTACCATCGGGAAGTCTTGTTACGTTTCGCAAGTGAACAAAATGGATTTTATCCCCAAAATCCTGTACTATTTTTACCAAATCGTTATCGGCCGAAGCCCCTAGGGAACCTGAACAGAACGTTAAACCATTACTTGCCGAAGGGCAAGCCTCCAAAACAAACTTTAACTCCTCATAATTCGAAGCTATTCTAGGCACCCCAAAGACCGAAAATGGAGGATCATCCGGATGTATTGCCATTCTCACGCCCAATTTTTCCGCTTCTGGAATTATTGCTTTTAAAAAATAGGCCAAGTTATCTTGAAGCTGTTCTTTATCTATTTCCAAAACAAGGGAATGATTCTTTTTGAACTCGTCCAAGTCGATCAATTTTCTTGAACCGGGCATACCGGCCAAAATAGCTTTCTCCAACCTTTGGCGTGCCGCATCATCCAATGCTTCAAAATAATCCTGGGCCTTTTTGAGGACAACCTCATCATAACTATCCCTGGCATGTTCACGCTTTAATATAAAAAGGTCAAATGCCGCAGCAGCTATAGGATCATAATGCAATGCGGAGGCACCGTTAGGCAGCTCATAGTCCAAGTTTGTACGTGTCCAATCTATGAGTTGCATAAAATTGTAACATACCACATAGATGCCATTTGCGGCCAAGTTTTTTAAGGTCTGTTTATAATTGGCTATATAAGCATCTCTTTCCGGCAAACCATATTTAATGGCCGTATGAACATTTACGCTTTCCACAACGGCCCATTCCATTCCATGGTCCTCTATTTCTTTTTTCAATGAAGCTATGGTTTCCAACGGCCATACTTCTCCCAATGGAATTTCTTGACAAGCGGCAACAATACCTTCTACACCCAATTGTTTGATATCGCTCAAAGCGACACCAAAATCAGGACCGAACCAACGAAAAGTCTTTTTTAAATTCTTCATCTATACTCCTGAAAATGAACTAAAACCCCCATCCACATCAAATATACTGCCGGTCACAAAACTGGATGCATCGCTCAAAAGGTAATGTACCATTCCGTTAAGTTCGGAAGCATCACCAAAACGTGCCATGGGCGTATTGGCAAGTATTTTATTTCCCCTTTCGGTATGGGAGCCATCTTCATTGGTGAGCAACCTTCTATTCTGATTTCCAATAAAAAAACCCGGAGCAATGGCATTTACACGAATTTTATCCGTGAACTTAGAGGCCAGTTCATTCGCCATCCATTTGGTAAAGGTGTCTACGCCCGCTTTTGCCATGGAGTATCCCAAAACTCGGGAAATGGCCTGTTTAGAAGCCATGGATGAGATGTTTATGATTGCACCATGTCCTTGGGCAGCCATAATTTGACTTAAGACGATGGTAGGGACTACTGTCCCGAACAGATTAATATCCAGTACTTTTTGCGTATCGTCAATAGCAATGTCATAGATGCGCTGCTCGGAATTTAGGGTCGCGCCCGGTATATTTCCTCCGGCCAAATTGATGAGACCGTCCAAATGCTCGAAATTGTTCGAAATTTCATCCCTCACCTCATTGAGTGCCCCTTCGTTCAAAACATCCACCTCATAAGTATATGTACTTTCTGGACTAATGGCATTTAAGGCCTTTTTTTTGGTGAGTAATTTATTTGGTGAACGCCCCAACAAAATAATCTTGGCATCCTGTTGTACCAAATATTCGGCTATGAAACCTCCCAGTGTACCAGTACCTCCGGATAAGGCAAACACTTTATTTTTTAATGAAAATAAATCGCTCATTCTATATTCTCTTCTTTTAATTATTTATATGTTACTATGATTGTTCGGTGACCTATTCGATATATACTTCATATTTTATTTTAAATTCATCGGGAATATGATTGATAACTATACTTGATTCGGTAAAATTTCTTACTGAATCAAATCTACTAAAAAAGCGTGGTAACCTCTTCGGTTCAATCGCCTTATTCACGCAACCACTTTTCAAGTTGTCCGCTAAGTACAATTTATTTGTATGGATAGAAAAAAACCCTTAGTGATATTTTATGTACAATTATACTTGAGTGATGACTAGAATATAAGGTTAACAACTCTAAAATTAGTTGTAAATCAATGAAAAATAGGGATATGAAAAATGATTATCCTTTGGTTTTTGTACAAATGAAAATTTGGTATATAACCCTAAATACCCAAACTATGGTGTTTTGACAAATTTCCTTCTGTTTTGAGAGTAGCACTGTTTTAAAGTCTTTATTAGGATGAAAATATTGTTATTAGAACTATCAGACGACCAAAATAAGTGCCAATCTGAAACATTAAATCGATTTATCAAACAATGACAACGTACTGTTTTGAAAAATTTAACATTTTTAATTTTGAAACGACTGGTCTATTATTATACATTTGCATTGTATTTAGAGTAATCCGTTATGGCAAAGCATGATATAAATAATATACTTGATAAGGGCATAGAGCTTTTTCGATTGAATGGATTCCACAAAACGGGAATCCGCGATATCCTTAAAGCCTGTGATATGCCCAAAGGTTCATTTTATCATTTTTTTGAAAGTAAAGAGGATTTCGCCATCAAAGCAATCGACCATTTTGACGAACTTATCAGTAAGGATTTTCAAAAGAACCTGTCTGATGAAAGCCTGTCGTACTTTGATCGTATCAAAAATCATTTCCGAATTCATATCCATTGGTATACCAAAAACGATTACAAAGTAGGTTGTCTTTTGGGGAACTTAAGTACTGAAGTTGCTGGAACCATTGATTCCGTTTCCAATAAGATTTCCAAGGTTTATCATGAATGGAGCAAGGGTCTGGCCACCTTTATAGAAAAAGGTCAGCAAGCTGGTGAAATCAGGGATGATATATCGGCCATTAATCTGGCGAACTATCTTTTTGACAGCTTTAACGGTGCCTTGGGCCGTATGAAAGTGGAACGAAGCGGCGGACCCTTGGAACATTTTATGGACATTAATTTGGAATTCACAAGAAAAAAGGAAAGAATAGCAAGTTAGAATTATTATTTTTTTACTTTAAAAATAAACGAACGGTCTATTATTTTATATGATAATTTGAAAAAGAAAATAAACAAGCATGTAGAATGGCCGCCTATATGCCCTAAATCAAGAACGGTCACAAATAATTAAAATTTAATATTAATCCTCAAAATCCATTAAAATGGCAACAATTGAAAAATTAGATTACGATGTAAGAACCATCGAGAATGCACCTGAAAACTCAAGACCAGCTTTGGAAGCGGCTAAGAAAGCCTACGGTTTTTCGCCCAACCTTTTAGGCACAATGGCGAACCACCCTGCGCTTTTAAAAAATTACTGGGAAGGTAGCGCCAATTTAGATGCAAACAGTACTTTAACTGGCGTTGAGCAGCAAGTGGCCTTTTTGTCCGCCAGCTACGAGAACAACTGCCACTACTGTATGGCAGCACATACTACTATCGGTCAAATGCACAAGATTGACCAAAGCATCCTTGATGCCCTTCGTGCCGGTGAACCCATAGCCGATACAAAGTTAGAGGCTTTGAGCCAGTATGTAAAGGCTACTACCGTGAAAAGAGGTCGCGTTTCGCAAGACGATATCGACGCTTTCTTGGAGGCAGGCTATACTCAGGAGAATATCCTTGAGGTAATCACTATCGTGAGCCTTAAAGTGATGACGAACTACATCAACTACGTGGCCCAGACTCCGGTCGATGCCGCTTTTGAGCCAAATACTTGGGCTACTAAATAATTTTGATAACATCCAAACCACAGGATTTTTTAAAGGTTCTGTGGTTTTAAAAACCAAATATTATGTCATTAGTACAATCCAATATGCTGGCTTTAGGCACTAAGGCGCCCTCTTTCAACCTTCCTGATACTGTATCTGGCAAAACGCTGTCTTTATCAGATTTAAAATCAGATACAGCTACTGTCATCGCCTTTATCTGCAACCACTGTCCGTTTGTACACCACATCAACGAAAGCTTGGTCGAGGTGGCAAACGACTATCAGGCCAAGGGCGTGCAGTTTATCGCCATCAGCAGCAACGATGTGGATTTTTATCCGCAAGACGGGCCGCAAATGATGGGCCGGGTAGCCGATTCTTTGGGCTATCCGTTTCCTTATCTCTACGACGAGAGCCAAAAGGCGGCGCGAGACTATCAAGCGGAGTGCACGCCTGATTTCTTCGTCTTCGACGGAAATCTGGAACTGGCCTATAGGGGGCGTTTCGACGAGACCCGACCGGGAATGGGAAGGCCTACGGGCAGAGAACTATCCGCTGCCCTCGATGCCTTGGTTGCCGGAGCGTCCGTAAACGATCAACAACATCCTAGTATCGGATGCAGTATCAAATGGAAGTAATACATCCCATTAAAAATAAACACATCTAAATTTAAATACACCATGAAAAAAACAATTCTCATATTTTTAGTAGCGGGCGTTTTCGCATTTACGAACGCCCAAGACGCCAAACAACTTGTGGCCGATGCCATCGAAGCGACCGGCGGAAAAAAGAATTTTTACAGTAAAGGTTCCGTAAATTATGACTTGGAATATCGCACGCCCAAAGGCGAGAATGCCATCACTTTGTTGGCCAACGAAACATACCTCTTCAACGGCGAACGTTCGTATGCTACCTATACCGAACACAGCCTTACCGGCGCGAACGGGAAAGTAGTTGAGGGTTACGATGGTACCAATGCCTGGGTTACTTTTGATGGAAAGCTTTCTAGCGACGAACAAGCCAACGGGGTTGCCCGTTTTTTAAGAAAAACGAACTATTATTGGTTTAGCATGTTCTTTAAATTGCTCGACGAGGGCGTAAACCATGAACTTTTAGAAGATCAAAAAGTGACTGGAAAGGACTATAACCGGGTCAAAATCACTTTTGGCGACAATGTAGGTGATGCTCAAGATACATACGTACTCTATATCAATAAAAAAACAAAATTGATCGATCAGTTTTTATTTACGGTCGTAGGTTTCGGAATTACGGAGCCAAGTTTAATGACCTATAAATATCAAACGGTTGGTGGTATTAAAATTCCCGCAAAACGCAAGTACGTACAAGCAGATTGGGACGGGAACGTAAAAGGAGATGGATACACCATCACGAACTGGACGAACATCAAATTTGGCGCGGAGGCCGATAAGGGCATGTTCGAGAAGCCCGCGATGGCGAAGTAATATAAAATGTATAACCTCTGCGCTAAAGAGTTTTTGAAAACAAACGCATGATGAAGAAGATAAAACCTCCCGAAAAACCATTCGATTATTTGATATGTTTTTCGGGATGTTTTTTTGATATAATTAAATAGCAAAAAAATGCATAATAGAATAAAAGCCCTGTTGATCACAGGAGGGCATTGGTTCGAAGAAGAACCTTTTTTTGAAATGATTTCAGCCCTGCAACTGTGGGACGATGACGTCGAAATCGACTGGACTCATGCCGCACAGCCCGAGGCGCAAGCTTTTTTTACTCCAGAAAAAGCTGCCGAGTTCGACGTGTTCGTCTGCTACGATATGCCCGGTGTAACTTATACGGGCGGCTTACCGCGGTTTAAACTTACCGACCCGCCTGAAGCGCATAAAACGGATTTTTTAAACCTGTTGAACGCAGGCAAACCTTTCGTTTTTCTGCATCACGCTATCGCCAGTTGGCCTTCTTGGCCCGAATATGCCGAAATTGTAGGGGGAAGTTTTCAGTTCGTGCCAGCAAAACTCCGTGGAAAAATAGTACCCGGTTCTGGCTACAGGTTCAACGTCCCTCAAGAAATCAAAGTTTTAGATACCGAACATCCCATCGTTACTGGTTTTGATGCGAACTTTAAAATTCAAGATGAGGTATATATGTACACCGTTTTCGAAGATGATATAACGCCTTTATTGCGGAATACCAATTTCGAATTTACTCCTGAAAATTTCCGCAGTGGCGGTGACGGTTTTAAAGAACACCCGGGCGGCAGTAATTTGGTTGGTTGGACAAAAACCTACGGAAATTCCCCCATCGCCTACATCATGTTCGGGCATGGGCCTCAGGTGTATTATGACAAACAGTACCGCTCGCTCATCGTAAATTCCATCAAATGGGCCGTAAGTAAAGAAGCGACCGATTGGTTACGGCAGCAACACCTTAAGGCAGAGGTTTAATGGTTTTGGGCGTAACCTAAATCTCAGGATTTGGAGGTCCAAATCAGCTTATGTGAATCAAGGAAGCAATACTATAAATAGTGCATCAAAAAAAGGGAAGATTCCTATGGAACGAATCGCCTCAATCGTTAATCACCTTAATTTCTTGGATGGTTTCACCGTTCACACGCAAATTATCGTGGCTGTCATTGATGACATCTTGAAAGACCACAGGCTTTCGAAGGTCGTCGTTCACGGTTGTGATGCTGATATTTTCCAGATGCAGCCCATTAATATGCCTAGCGAAAATTCCCGATGCTGGTAGCGTTCCTACTTTGCTGAATTCTGGCCACCAGCCTTTGAGAGTTTCTAAAGTATATTCTTTCAGATCGGTTTTATCGGCCTGTGCCTGTGTTCCGCCACCGGCGACAATAAATTGTACATCCTTAAGGCTCACATCTTCAATGCGGTGATTGGGCATTCCGGTTAGGAAAAAAGCGGAGTTCACATCGCCCATCGAATTATCGACCACGATGTTGTTGAACATAAAATTATGCATCCTTTTTAAGGGTTCATATTCGCCCTCTGGCGTATCGACCGAAGCGCGTTGTTGCGTAAAGGTCATGAAAATGGGTCGCGGCACGTTTTCCATTACGAGATTGCTGAAGACCATGTTACGCATTTCGCCCCCTTCGTTTTGCTGAATTTTGAGTCCCGAATCCTTAATATTCCGAAACGTGCAATTGGTTACAGTAACCGATTCAATGTTGCCGCGGGACAATAATCCGATTCGCATGCCGCCCCATTGCGTAGTAAAATGGCAATTGCTCACGCTGATATTCTTGCAGGGTCGGTCTGGTCGGGAAGCCTGTAGGCAGATACTATCGTCGCTATTGTCAAAAATGCTGTTGGTCACGCTTACGTTGGTGCATCCGTCAAAATCTAGTCCGTCTCCGTTGTTGTTTACACGACTGATTATTTTGATACCGTTGACGCTAATATTATCGCAGTACAACCACGCAGAAGTCCAAGCAGCGGGATTGATCAATGAAATATTGTTAAGATGAATATCAGAACTGTTCATTATGCGAATCAACATGGGCCGACCCTCCTTAAAATTTTCTTGATGGCCATTACCGTCTATTGTGCCGTAACCTTCTATAGCGATAGATTTTACCCCATCGGCAAAAATCAGGCAGCGGTTCATGTGCGGCTCGTTTTTGTACATATTCTTATGGGTATCGGTGGTATAATCCTCGTAACGTGGACTTCCCAAAAGGGTCGTACCGTTCGCCACGTGAAGCGTAATATTGTCTTTCAAGTACAAAGTACCCGTCATAAATTTTCCGCCCCCGGCGAGCAAAACCTTTCCGCCTCCTGCCTGGCTACATTCATCAATAGCCTTTTGAATAGCCTTGGTATTCAGAGTCTTTGCATCGTTCACGGCACCGTAGTCGCGTACATCATAGGTTTGTGCAACGCTTAGGCTACTGATACACAATAGATAAAAAAAGATATTCAATCGCATAGAAACAAATTCATAAATTATTCAAGTACTAAAAATATCAAATAAATGATGGTCAAAACGATTATGCTTTACCGATATTTTCAAATGCTATTGACAGTACCCCACTCACCAACCGATTTTCATTATCAATACCACTAAAAACACCATTTTGTGCCTCGGCATCCTCTTTTAAATAATAAGTTTTAATATAGATTTCAACTTGATCAAAGGCGATGATGCCCGCAAATTCAAAACTAAAATGGATTACAGAACCTTTATTGATAAGCTCAAAGCTATCTTTTTCAAAATAAACATGGTCGTTCAGGGGGACAATTTTATAGTTCGAAGAAAGTATTTTGAATTGGAGCGTTTCCTCAAAACCATCGGAAAAATTGAACGTCAAATTATACGTTCCTGCCAAGCTTTCATAAATCGAGGAATAGGGACTCGCCTCTGAGATTTCCAAGAAATGATTGGGAACGATACTTTTGTTGACCACTCTTTTGTTGCGTATCTCCATAGCGATATATGCTGGGATATTAGCGCTTTTAGAACGTTGTTCCATGTCTTCCTTTGAGTCGCATCGCTCCAATATCGACTGTCCGGCAACGGTATTGGTATATATATCAAAAGTACAGTAAGTACCCAATAAGAATTTGACATTTGATGGGTCTTTGTGGCCTATGTAGTAAATTTCACTAGCTCCTTCCACCAACTTACCATCCAGCAGGGTTTTGGTATCGATATGTATGGTATCTTCCCTTCTTACAATGTTTCCAAAATTGTAAAACTCCTTATAACTCCCATCTTCTTGCGGATAGACATAGGTGTGCTTGATTTTCTTCCAATTGTTAGAGATTATGGTTTCTCCCTTTAAAATTACATCGTCTTCTCCAAAATAATAATTAAGATAATAATAGGTCTTACTGGCATTTTCATCATATAGTAGGGCGAACTGTTTCTTTTCTTTGAATTCTTCCAAACGATTTTCATCGAGAAAAGAGGATACGGAATCATAACCCAAGTACAGCAAGACTATGGACTTGTAATACCGATTCAACTTTATGATGGGTTTTCCCTTATGAAAGTCCCTTGCCTTATCATAAAGATATTTTCCATTGATGAAGTCACTCCCAATACGCTCAAGGTCGTTTTTGAGATTCGGTTTTTCAGGATCAAAATTACCATAGCCGAAGAATTGCATTGATTTCGGCAATTCCGTCAAACCATGTTTTTTTTGGAAAGTCGCCTGTAAATCTTCCAATAAAAGACCAAAATATTCCGAAGTTAACGGGAACGAATCAATCTCACTTGTTTTCACAAATTCCTATTTTATTTTGAAAATTATGAAATAATTATTTAGTAATTATAAATAATCATAAATAATGAACAAAAGTTACTTTTAGAATCACTTAAACTAAAGGAACAATCATCTAAAACCGGAACCAATGAAAAAATTACTACTTATTCTTATTCTGATTCCCTTAGCAAGCTGGGGGCAGGAAAAAACTGTTCGAGGCGTTGTAACTGATGGTGTTGAACCCCTACCGGGAGTCAATATCCTCGAAAAAGGAACTACTAATGGTGTTACTACCGATTTTAATGGAAATTATGAAATTTCGGTCGCCTCCGACGCTGTGTTGGTGTTTTCATATTTAGGATTCAAAACCCAAGAAGTGACGGTAGCAGACCAAACCACCCTGAATATTTCCATGGAAGAAGATGCGCAACAATTGGAAGGAGTAGTCGTGCAGGGTTTTGCCGGTGTTGTAGGTAGAGCGCGTAAACGAACCGAATCGGTGCAGACCATTCCTGAATCGGTTACGGCTTTGAATGCCGAAGGCATCGAGAACAATGGTATCAACAATGTGACCAATTTTGCCAAATTGGTACCGAACCTGAAATTGAATAGCTCACAGTCGGCAGGAATCAACTTTTTGACCGTAAGGGGTATTCCCCAAATCAGGAATGCCGATGCACCGGTGGCTTTCGTTATTGACGGGGTTACCATCCCCGACCCTAGTCTGTTGAACCAAGAACTGTTTGATTTGGCCTTGATCGAAGTGGTCAAAGGCCCGCAGGGAGCACTTTACGGAAAGAATGCTATCGGGGGCGCAATCAATATTTATTCAAAGGAACCGACAAACACGACCAAGAACAATTTGACGCTGGGCTACGGAAATGCCAATGCCTTACTGACCCAATTCGTTTCTACCGGGGCCATTAAAAAAGATAAGTTATTCTATCGATTATCGACCCAGTTCAGGAATTTTGACGGACTATTGACCAACGAATTCAATAATGAAAAAGTCGATTTCGAACGAAATTTCAATATCAGGGGACAACTAATCGCAAGGATAACCGACAATTTTAAAGCCAGTGCTACGCTCCAATTTATCGATATCGCTGCGAGTGCGGCACGATACTCCGTAAACCCGACAGGCAACATCTTTGTCGAGGGAGCACCGGGCGGTACGTTAAATCCCGACCCCGAGGAAGGTAACAACGTGGTAAATCACGATGAACCGGGCAAATCGGATGTCAGTAATGCTTTTGCCAACTTAAATCTCGAGTACACCGCCGGTAAAGTGAAAATACAAAGTATCACGTCCTACAATTATGTAGACAGATCTCTCAGTGGGGATTTGGATTTCACTCCCTTTGATGACTTCACACAAGGAGAAACCGCAGAGACAAAAACGTTCAACCAAGAATTGCGCTTGAACAATGTTGCCTCGGAGGGAAAAATAAACTGGAGCGCAGGTGGCTTTTATCAAGATATAGAAAAACCATTTTTTCAAGATGGCCTAAGCCGTGATTTTGATTTGAACCAGCTCTTTTATGGGGTAGCTGCGGATGTCATCAATACAACGACCACATACGCCCTGTTCGGATTTATTGACTATAAGCTTACGGATAAGCTAACGGCATCGGCCGGATTCCGATATGACAACGATACCTTTAAGCAACAAGACAATCTGTTCGAGGTAACTTCCGAACGTTCCAATAATATCTTTCAGCCTAAGGCTTCCTTGTCCTACCAAGCTTCTGAAAACGCCTTGATTTATGCCAACTACGGGAGGGGCTATCGAACGGGAGGGTTCAATCCTGCTGTAACGGATCGTTTCAATAGGGATTTCGAGGATGAACTGACCGATAACTTTGAATTGGGTTTTAAAACATCGATGTGGAACAACCGGTTCATTTTAAACGGCTCTGCTTTTTACACCGATTTTACAAATCAACAGCAGTATATTTTTGACCTGGACACCTTCTTTGCCGGTAATTATAACTATGACAAAAGCAAGATCATCGGTTTCGAAATCGACGCCAAAGTCCGGCTTTCCAAGTTTCTTGATCTTCTCGCAAATTACGGTTATGTAGATTCCGAAATTACCGAAGGAGGTACCACCGGTGGAGCCAATGGCACCACGACCGACCTGAACGCATTTAACGGAAAGAAAACGCCCTTTGTACCCGTGAATAACTTCAATATTGGTCTTGAATCGAATGTGGCATTATCTGAAACCGTCGATTTCAATGCCAATGTCAATTTGAACAGCACGGGGAAAACCTATTGGGACGAGTTGAACCAAGATGCTTTTACGACAAGCGCTTACCAATTATTGGATGCCCGCGCCTCACTATCTTTTGACAATATAAAATTCACGATTTGGGGCAACAACATTCTAGATCAACAATATTACACGGAATTTGTACCCGGCTCTTTATTCGGCGGATTCGATGACTTCGGATGGAGAGGTCGCCCTGCCACTTATGGGGCTGCTGTTTCCATCGATTTTTAGCATTTTTGAGTTAGTTTAAGTAAAAATGGGGAAGCTCTTATTAGTTTCCCCTTTTTTAAGAACGCATTTAGCACTAAATTTCACAAAGAATATGAGCAAGACCGAATATGTCAATGAACGTTCCCAAGTGGCACAGGTAATTATGGAGGATATGTTTAAAGTTAGATCGGGAGAGTCCGTGGCCATTACCGCCGACTCAGGTTCCGATCCTGAATTGATGCAGGCTTTCGCGGATGCCGCTAGTGCGGTCGGTGGAAAGCCGTTGTTGATTTGGACACCCAAAGCGAAGGAAGATGGCCAGGCAGGAATGAACGATTGGCCCGCCAAAGCCTTGACCGCTACATTGAGCAATGTAGATGTTTGGTTAGAATGTAACTCCACCATTTTGCTCTATTCCGATATTTGGGAGAACGCCTTCAAGAACAATAAAAAACTTCGATATCTGATTATAGCCGATTCGTCGGTACAATCATTGGTACGCACTTTCACGGGCTACAATATACCCGATTTGGGCAGCATGCTAAAGAAAGTGCGTGATATGGTATTGAAGTGTAAAACAATCCGGATTACCAGTACCAATGGCACCGATGTTTCCTATGATATCGATTTGAATTATGCTTTTGATATCGATGATGGCGACTATTCCAAACCAAAGTTCGGAACCGCACCCGGCTATGTCAACATGGTTCCCAAACTTGGCAGCATGAACGGTACTATTGTCTTTGACTTGTTGATGAACGCCAATGTTTATGGCACCGACAACCGTATTGAGTTTGAAATGAGGAATGGTAAGATCGCCGACGTCAAGGGTACACCTGCAGAGGTGGAAAAATTCAAGAAATATCTCGCTTCCTTTGATGATCCGAATATGTACAAAATATCCCATAATATGTTCGGGTTAAACCCAAGCGTGCGTCAAATGCGCGGCGAGATCGTTGAGGACGAACGTGTTTGGGGCGGGGTCGATTTCGGATTCGGTCATACCAGTCCCATGGATATGCCACCCGATGGGCAAGTGGCAAAATCACATTTTGACGGGGTCGTGGGCAAGGTCAGTATCTATTTGGATGATGTTCAGATTGCGGAAGATGGGGTATATATCCATCCCGAATTAAAACCTTTGGCGGCGAAACTGATCGGTGATCATTGATGGATGGCCGACAAGGATAAACACATAGCCGATGATTATTCCAGAACGAAAGTTCCGGAGAACAAAACGGTTCATGGTATTCGTATTGCGGGTATCATCGTTGGCATAGGTATTACACTTCCCGTCCTGTTTCTGGGTGCGGAAGTGACCCAATCCGTAGGTATTTCTACCGCTTTCTGGATATTTCTAGGAGTCTGTCTGGTGCTAAGTCTATTGTGCGGCATTACGGCGATCATCGGTAATCGAACGCGTCTTTCTACCTATATGCTGCTACATTTCCCTTTCGGAAGACTCGGAGCAAAACTCATAAATCTTATCGTAGGCATTACGTTATTGGGGTGGTTTGCCGTTACAATAGAAATTTTTGGAACCTCATTAAATGATGCGTTCGCACAATTATTGGGCTGGAATATTCCTGCTTGGATCAGTATCGTGATCGGAAGCTTGCTAATGACATTGACCGCACTTTTCGGTATCAAGGCGATGGAAAAGCTATCGAATGTTTCCGTACCCCTCTTACTCCTTTTCATGGTTTTTGTATTGTTTGCTTCGCTTGGCGGAAGCGAGTGGAATATCATTGTTTCAATAGAGGGTTCAGGAGGTATCGGTATTCGAGAAGCGATTTCCGCTGTTGTCGGTATGGCGATATTGACCCCGGTTTTAATGCCCGACTATTCCCGGTTCGCAAGAACCGATAAAGATAGTCTGCTGGCCGTATTAGGTTTGACCATTGGTTTTCCCCTCGTACTTTTGGCGGGCGGAATTCCCAGTTTGACCACGGGCGAAATTGATATCATGAAAATCATGATCGGTTTGAGCCTTACGCTACCGGCCCTGCTGATATTGATATTTTCCACATGGACGACCAATTCGGCCAATCTCTATTCTACCGTATTGACTTTTTCGACCATTTTTACCAAACAGGGTAATTGGCGTATCGGTATCGTGGCCAGTATTATCGGGACAGCTTTGGCAGTTGCTGGCGTAACAGGCTACTTTATAGACTTTCTGAACATTTCCAGCATTTTCATACCACCGGTATCCGCAATCTTTATTGCCGATTTTTTCTTCGTGAAAAAACAACGATATGATTTAGCCGATTTTGATAGACTCCCCACATTTGATTTGGCGGCCATGCTTAGTTGGGGCGTATCATGTATCATCGCCTATTTGGGGGCTTACGATTATCTGACCTTGACCTCGATTTCCTTTTTTGATTCGTTCTTGGTCGCTTTTATCCTGTATCTTATCCTAAAAAAAATACTGAAATAAATGTCAATTACCGCATTAGAGCCAAATAGTATTTGGCAACATTTTGAGGCCATCAATGCCATCCCTAGAGCATCCAATAAAGAAGAGCAAATTATAGAGTTCATGGTGGCCTTTGGAAAATCATTGGGTCTGCAAACTTCGGTCGATACCGTTGGGAACGTCATTATCAAAAAACCGGCCACCAAGAGCAGGGAACATCATAAGAGTGTTGTGTTGCAAGGGCATTTGGATATGGTACACCAAAAGGAAGCCGATTCCAATTTCGATTTTGACACCCAAGGAATTCAAATGTATGTAGACGGGGATTGGGTCAAAGCAAAGGGTACAACACTTGGTGCCGATAACGGTATAGGGGTAGCGACTATTATGGCCATTTTATCATCTAAAGATATAGCACATCCGCCTATTGAGGCTTTGTTTACCATTGATGAAGAAAAAGGAATGACCGGTGCCATGGCACTGACCGAAGATCAGCTAAGAGGGAATATTTTATTAAATCTAGATTCCGAAGAGGATGATGAGATCACCATAGGATGTGCCGGAGGGGTCGATGTTGAAATTAAGGGTAAATACAATATAAAAATACTGGATGCCAAAGAATACGAACTTTATGAAATAACCGTAAATGGATTAACCGGAGGACACTCAGGAGTAGATATTCATCTAAACCGTGCCAATGCGATACAGGTGCTAACCGAATGCCTTCAAGAGTTGATTTCAACACTGGATTGTAGGATACATTCGATACAGGTAGGAACGTTGACCAATGTGATTCCCAGAAACGGATCCGCGATCATTGCCATCCGCGAGGACAAAACAGCATTGTTTCCAGAGGAATTGGAATCCATCCAAAGCAAACTTCAAAAAAAATATAAAGACACAGACCCAGAATTGAACATTGCCTCGGAAATTTCCGAGAATGCCATGGGTGTTTTGGATATTCAAACGCAAAAAAACCTGATCTCGGCTCTAATGAAAATGCCCAACGGGGTGCATGCAATGACCAAAGAAATCCCTGGTCTGGTGCAGACTTCCAATAATATTGCCATTGCCAATATTGCCGAAAGTGCATTTTTTATGGCCTGTCATACCCGTAGTTCGGTAGATGCCGAACGTGATGAATTGACGGATCAGGTCAAAAAGTATTTTTCATTTGCCACGGTTACCGAGGTAGGGCCTTATCCTGGTTGGGCACCCCGACCAGATAGCGAATTACTGTCCTTGGCAAAAGCTTGTTACAAAAAGCTGAACGGAGAATTCCCCGCGATTAAATCGATTCATGCGGGTTTGGAATGCGGCATCCTATCGGGAACTTTTCCACATATGCAGATGATTTCCTTTGGCCCGAATATTCTCGGGGCCCATTCCCCGGAAGAGCGGGTACAGATAAGTTCGGTTCAAAAATTCTGGAAATTGTTGATTGAAATATTGCACTCCATAGAATAAGCTAAAAAATGGCCGACCAGTATACAAACACCAAAGTACAACCCAAGGATTTCACTTCGGGTTGGCTTATCGCGGTTATCATCGCAGGTACCGGTCTTACCCTGCCCATTCTTTATTTGGGTTCTGAAATCGCCTTGAGCGTAGGTTTTAAGACCGCACTTTGGGCCTTCGGTATTTCTACCTTGGTGTTGACCCTCATGTGTATGGCGACCACTAAAATCGGCAACCGTTCCCGCCTTTCCACCTATATGATACTTCATTTCAGTTTTGGCAGGCAAGGTGCTAAAATCATGAACTTTATTTTCGGGATTACCTTGCTAGGTTGGTTTTCGGTGGCCTTGGAGCTATTGTCCGTCGCAGTGCTCGATACGGCATTCAATACCTTGTCCGTCTCCCTATTACAATGGCCTATCATCATCATTATGGGAAGCTTGATTACGGCAACAACTTTTTTCGGCATCAAAAGTCTCGAAAGATTGGCCAATATTGCGGTTCCTATTTTGACCCTCTTTTTGTGCTATGTTATTTACGTTTCGTTTGAAAAGGGAATGTCACTTCAAGAACTGATAAATTTCGTTCCAGAAAATCCCACCATGACACTGTTCGAGGCTACTTCCATTTTGGTAGGTTCATCGGTACTTTTCCCGGTCATGATGGCCGATTTTTCAAGATTCATATATAACGATAGACAGAGTATGATTGCCGTATTGGGCATTACGATAGGCTTTCCTGTTGCTTTGCTATTTAGCGCCATTCCCTCGATACAGACGGGCGAAGTCGACATCATAAAAGTCATGCAGGAATTTGGTCTGGTCATACCGGCATTTGTTCTGTTATTGGTGTCCACTTGGGTGGGCAATGCAAGTAATCTCTATTCGACGGTCTTGACGTTTTCGACCATAAAAACGGAATGGTCATTTAAACGCATAGTGATTTTGGCAAGCATAATCGGTATTGGCCTGGCGCTATTCGGATTCTCAAAATACCTTTTTGATTTTCTAAACTTTCTCGGCGTTCTAGCCCCTTCGATTTCCGCAATCTATATCATCCACTTTTTCTGGGTCAAAAAGCAACGCTATGAATTGGACGAGATTCAAGAATGGGAACCCGCCGCCTTAATCAGTTGGGTCATCAGTTCCATAATCACGGTATTCACCTATTTGGAAGTATTTCAGTTGACCCATGCCTATTTTATCGATTCTTTCTTGTTGGGCGGGTTGATTTATCTTTTTTTTAAAAGGAAGGAGCTTAAAAAGAATATGGAATGAACGATAACTTAAGAAGTTGTAATAACTTTACTTAAAAACCACTCCAGAGTTATAAAAATGCTGAAGAACTTAGTTGTTATAAAAGTCATTCTTACCACCGTCTTTGTTGTATCGTTTGGTAATATTTGTGCGCAGTCAGAGCAATTGGGCTATGGTTGGTCCAAAAACTCTGTAAATGCGGTCGTTTTTAGGAAAAATTCGGTTGTCTCACATTGAGGGGGATGGTTCTCTGCCTATGTCGTGGGACCAGCAGGGTAATGCACAGAATTATCGTAAAAGTATTCCACCTGAAAGTTTACAACTTTCGGACAAGGTAGCGATGATGGACCAAGGAATTTGGCTCTTGAATAATCAGCTCAAAAGGTATAGCCTAGCGATTTAATCAATGGTTTGAATAGTGAGCTTGACATCCTCGTCAGTTCCGAGAACCTCTATCATAATTTTTGAAATCAACTCGATGGCCAAATCAATATTCTTCTCGATCGGCTTGCTAAAAGTGCTAAATGTCCCGGCGTGATGCTCAATTTGATACTCTTTTAAAATTGTAGTCGCTTTTTCAAACTCGGCAGCACTAAGCTGGGATGATGGAAAATCAAATAGCAGTTCCTCGGTTTTACTGCCAGCGAATTGAATGAATTTTTGAGTCGAAGGCTCTTCAAAGATTACCGCGGCGTTCGGGGTTTCTTTTAAAAGTAGTTCTTCGAGCGTTTTTTGAATACGTTGGTCTTGAAGGAGTACCTTATTTTTTTCGTTTGATTGCGAGAACGATAAAGAGCATAGTGTCAAAAAAAGAGTGGTCAAAATTATTTTCATTTGTTTAGTTTTTATATTCAACAATAAAAGTAATATTTAATTGCTTAAATCCAGTGCCAGCTAATAGGCTGAGACGTATTTCTTATGGCCAAACTCGTTTTGAGCGTATCCCATTCCTACAATTTGAACACCTGTTTCTCCATAGCGTCATATAGTTTTTTTTCCTTTTCAAAAGAAGTGCCTAGAAATGAAAAGTCGGGTTCCAATTTTTCATTGGCCTCATTGATTGTAGTACTGTTTTTCAGTATCGTATCAACCGATTTTAGTTGGGGTTCTTTTGTAAACTCCATCGAAAATTGAACATATGCTATGGTGGCATCCATCATTTCCTTACGGCTTTCATCGGTATTGAGCTTGTTTAAATATAATCTCTTGAATTATTTTAGGCTAATTTAATTCATGCAAAATTGTTTTTGGTCTCAACCTAGCGGATGAGACTTCATTTCATAAACTCTTTGATACCTTTACTCTTGAATACCTCCACTATGATTCAAGGGCGGTGTTCGAATGGTTTAATGACCATCAAATAGTTGACCAAGACGGTGGAATATCAAATAGCCAAAATCATTTTTTTGGAACCTTTCGCTATTTCTGTTTCAGGGTATTATGGACATAGACATATCTCAACAGATTCGACCGATATAGGTAGCATTATACGTATTTCAAAATCATGAATAAATGAGATTCCTATTCCCATTTTTTAGTATTTTTTTTCTATTTCCTTCTTGTAAAAATGTACAGACTGTAAAGCATAATATATCCGAAGAAAGCAGCGAGAATCCTTTAGAAATACCTCGGCTGCCTGATGCAAAGGAGATTGAGGCCATCATGCAGGAGATCATCGACTTGCCCGAATTACAACCTTTTTACCATCCCGATAAACCAAATAGATTGCCCGTGGTTTTTATGCGAAATGATGTTTTTCCGTACAAGGTGAATTTATTAAAATTCGGAGAACGGGTGGAGTTTATTGAACCCTCGGAACAAGTTGGCCACTATTTCTTGGTAGAGGAGTTTGAAATTAAAAAAGATACCGTAGAATTTGGCTTGATGTACGATATCGAGGGCGTTATGGTAGTCGGTAATTTCATTCGAAACAATAGGGGTTGGAGGATAGACGACTATCAATTAATTGAAAAAAAACACGTTTTACTACCTGATTTAAAATATCCATACGAAACCTTGGATGGGTGGCTGACCTTGACTACTCAACCGCAAGAATTGTTAGAAAAATTGGGAGAACCTGAAAAGATAGGATCAAAGGAAGATTGGACGGATGCGGAGGACGTTTTTACAAGGCCTTGGCATTATGTTTCTAAAGGGATAAAACTGACGATGAATTATGAAAACCACGATGACCCAATGAAGATATACAAGATAGAAATCATAAAACCGTCCGAACTTAAGACATCCAAAAACATAGGTATCGGGTCCGTAAGAAAAGAGGTTGAAACTGCCTATGCCGGTATGATTGATGAGGGGTATTCCTTAAATGATTCCATTATTGTGGTCCGATCTATTTATGGAGGTATTGTTTTTAAAATGGAAATAGATAAAGTGAAATCAATATGTATCGGGGAGATGGCGGAATGAGAACTCCCAAGGCTTTGTTTACTTCTTTAGCGTCTCAAAGGTCTTGACTTTTTCCACTATAAAAACCGAATGGTCATTTAAACGTATCGTGATTTTGGCGAGCATCGGCGGTATAGGCCTGGCATTATTCGGATTCTCAAAATACCTTTTTGATTTTCTTAACTTTCTTGGGGTTCTGGCACCCTCGATTTCCGCCATCTATATTATCCATTTTTTCTGGGTCAAAAAACAACGCTATGAATTGGACGAGATTCAAGAGTGGGAGCCCGCCGCCTTGATCAGTTGAATCATCAGTTCCGTCATCACAATATTCACCTATTTGGAAGTATTTCAGTTGACCCATGCCTATTTCGTTGATTCATTTTTGTTGGGTGGGTTGATTTATCTTTTTGAAACTGAAGGAAATTAAAGGGAATATGGAATAAACGATAACTTAAAAATCATCATAAAGTGCTATTGATGATATTTCTCCACTATTCCATCATTACGGCCCACTATCTTCCGCTATAAATTCCAAAGTATATTAAATATTTTATGGGTATTATTTTGGTGATGCTTGCGTAGCGAATACTAATATTTATGAGTATCCATTAATTATATCCAACGTTACAAAACGTACTCCTTAAACCTAGAATTGAAAATAACTGCACTGCTCAAATAAGGGTTTTGAATTTCCCAAGCGTATTACTATTTGTAAAGGCTGTATGGACAGGGGACAATCAGCAGTTGACATACTGTGATTTGGCAAATATCCTCTTTAATATAGTTTTTCGAGAATACTAATAACTAACTCAAGAATATTATGAAAAGAACATTTTACACGTTTTTAATTTTGGGCTTCTTGGTTTTGTCCTGTAACAAAAGTGATGACAACAGAACCCTTAGACCAATTGATAATGATGGTGACGGAGTACTGTCCGATGTTGACCCTGATGAGGAAAATCCTTGCATACCGGCGCAAAATGCCGGATACGATGAATATTTCGCCACAAATGATGTTTGGGCGATGGCTGATTGTGATAATGACGGTATAAGCAATGGAGAGGAAGATAGTAACGGTACGGACCCTTATGTTCCAGAAGACAATGACGGTGACGGCATAGGAGCTGATGTAGATGAAGATGATAACGACCCTTGTATACCCGCACAGGAAGCAGGTTACGATGGTTTTGATGTAACTAACGAAGCATGGGCAGAAGCCGATTGTGACGATGATGATATTACCAATGCATTGGAAGTTGAGATCGGAACCGACCCATACGTATCGGATGCACCAATTGACGAGGACGGTGATGGTGTGGAAGCTTCGGAAGATGTTGATGACAACGACCCTTGCTTGCCTGCTCAAGGAATTGGTTATGACCTCTTCGATTCCGAGAACACGATTTGGGCCAATGCGGATTGTGATAGTGATGGTCTAAGCAATGGTGAAGAGGTAAATCAAGGTTCTGATCCATATGACAGTACATCAACGGAAGAAGTTGACAATGACGGCGATGGCGTCCTTTTCTCCATAGATGATGATGACTTCAATGCCTGTGTACCAGGCCAAGAGGAAGGTTATAATGGTTTTGATTCCGATAACGATACATGGTCTGCTGCAAATTGTGATGGAGACTCCGTAAACAATGGCGATGAATTATTGGCAGGCACCGACCCTTATAAATTTGATTCTGACGGATCCGATTGCTTAAGCCCTGTAAACACAGAGGTATGGTCAGGTGCTCTAAATGGCCTAGCAGAAGGATTCGAAACTAGCGGCGTAGGGGTGCCGGGTTGCGGGGAACTCACGATCAATGGGGACATATTTGATTTCGGTTGTGATATAGAACCCTCTGCCATGATCGTATTTACACCGGAATTTGGCGGAGCAACCAACGGCACCGTTGAAATCGCGGAGCAAGATTATGAGTGTTTTGGTGATACTCCGGATAGATTATCGGGAAGTGGGACGTATGACGAAATTACGGCCACCATGGTCATTACCATTGACTTTTTTGGTGACGATATTACTTTCACCATTACACCGGATAATTAATAACGTTTTACTTATTTCAATAATAATAAGGTGTTTTTGTCAAATTTTTATGACAAAAACACCTTTTATTTTTCCAAAGAATTAGCATTAGTTGATACTTTCATTTTTTTAACAAATAGCTTGTAAAAGCAAATAAAATTAAAGAGGTTGGGATTGGAACTAATTTTATCCCGTAAAATAGAAAAAGCTTTTCCCATTTGAACTTCTACGGTTTTTACGGAAATATTCAATTTCTCAGCAATTTCTTTATAGGTATATCCCTGGTATTTTCCCATTTCAAAAATTTGACGGCATCTCGTCGGAAGTTGGGATATGGTTTCCCTTAAGAAGGTTATTTTTCTTTCAACTAGATCCTGATCATTTTCTAAAGTAGCTATTTTAACGGAATAAGCTATTTCATCTAACAGTTTTAATTTTCTAGTGTTCTTCCTATATTGATTTATGAAAATATTATGCGCTATTTTGAAAAGATAGCTTTGGAAAGATCTGTCAAGTAGAAGTTCATCCCTTTTGTTCCAAAACGTAATGAAAGCCTCTTGTAAGATATCCTTGGTAGCGGCTTTATCATTGGTAAGGCTGTTTAAGTAGTTACTAAGACTATCAAAGTATTTATCGTAGAATACCCTGAAAGCCTTTTCATCACCATTTTTCAGGGCAGACTTTAATAGAATATTGTTATCATAATCTAATTCCATTTAATGTTTTAGTAACTTTTCTTTCACAAAAAACAAAACTAAGTCAAAAAAAAATGACATAAAAATAAGGGTATTTGATTTGACAAGTGTATTATATAAGAATTGGTAAAAAATGAATAAGAAAGATTTAAAAATATTAATTGCCAAATATTGCAACAATCAATTAACGGAGCAAGAAGCTGGTATCTTGATTGATTGGTTGGAAATCAAGAAGAATCGGAGTTTTTTCAAGCAGTATGTTCAACTGAATTTTGATGTACAAGAAGAAAAAGTGTTCGAGTTCAAAGAGCGTGAAGAAATTTGGAAAGAAATAAATAAGCGTGTAAAACAAAAAGGAAAAAGAAGAAACTTTTGGAAATATGCTGCCGCAGCTTCCATACTTGTAGTTGTATCGCTATCCATAATACTTACTTTTCAAAATAGGGATTCCGAAGAAAATATAGTGACCGACACCGAACTCAAAATTCCTATTGGAACAGACAAGGCAATCCTTACTTTAGAAAATGGTACCGATGTGGTCCTGGACAAAAAAAATCCTTATGAAAGCGATTATGTTCAAAGCAACGGTAAGCAACTGGTCTATAAAAATACAAACGAATCTTCTGTAGTACCTGCTTACAACTACCTGACGGTACCAAAAGGCGGACAATATTCTTTACGTTTGGCAGATGGTACTATGGTCTGGCTGAACAGTGCTTCCAAACTAAAATATCCCGCGAACTTTTCATTGGGCGAGACTAGAACGGTAGAAATAGTGTACGGTGAAGCGTATTTTGATGTGTCACCGAGTACCGAGCATAATGGAGCCACATTTAAGGTAATCACCGCTTTTCAAGAATTGGAAGTGTTGGGCACTGAATTTAACGTAAAGGCCTACAATGACGATGACACCGTTTACACGACCTTGGTAGAGGGCAAAGTAACCGTGCGCAAAGACAAAGGTGCTAAAACAGTTCTGGAACCCTCGCAACAATCTCGGGTCAGCAGTGATTTGGAAGTAATTAATGTCACTACCGTAGATGTATTCAATGAAGTCTCATGGAAAGAGGGTGTTTTCAGTTTTGAGGATAAGCCTTTAGAGGAAATCATCATCGTGCTTTCTAGATGGTACGATACCGAAATTGTGATTACCAACGAAAAAATCAAGAAAATAGAATTCAACGGGGTATTCAGAAAAGACAACGAACTGGAAAATATTCTTGAAATATTGGAATATACCAATAACATATCTTATGAAATAACAAAGGGAAAGGTCTCCTTAAATTGAAATAACGAGAAAAGGAACGAAGTTGAATCTCTCACAATTACTCGCTTCATTCCTTTTTGATTGTTCACTGATACGTAAATATCAACTAACACTATAAATATATGAAAATAGGATCAATTAACAGTCTTGCCTATACCATAGGAAGACTTACTAGAATCATTATGCGAACATTTGTATTTTTTTTCTGTACCGTATCATTCGCATTATCGTCCAAATCTGTTTTTTCGCAAAATTCCAAAGTTGAAATCAACACAACACAGACTGTGAATGTTGATGAGGTATTTAACATTATCAAAAAGCAAACGGACTTCAAATTCATGTACCCCTCAAATCTTTTTGCGGATGTACCACAGGTAACACTCGAAAAAGGGATTTTTAAGGTAAGTGAGTTGCTGGACAAGAGTTTAGCTTCCGGCAATTTCGAGTACACAATTTCAAGGAAAAATGTTATAAAGCTACGTCGTTCAAAAAGCGACACTAGTACGCCGTTGGACCAGCAGACCTTTGTGATAGAGGGAACGGTAAGCGACGAAGCGGGAGTGCCTTTACCTGGAGCAAGTGTATTTGTGGCCACGGACAACTTTGGCTCCAATAGCGCGAACAATGATTTTATTATTAAGGGAACGCAGACCGACTTTGATGGTAAGTTCACCTTAGAGGTTTCATTAAATCAATTTTTAACGGTCTCCAGTATAGGTTTTGAAGATTACGAGCAAAAAATCACTACGGAACAGAGACAATATACCATAGTATTAAAAGAATCCGTCAATGAATTGGACGAGGTTGTTTTGACGGGTTATACCAAAACTGATATAGAAAAGTCCGTTGTTGCAGCATCAAAAATCGTTAAACGTGATCTGGCCCGTCAAAAAGTGGTAAATCTTGATGATCAATTGCAGGGTCTTTCGCCTGGTCTCAACATTAATCAGGTGCCACAGGATGGAGGCAGAACAGGATTGGAACTCGTTCTAAGGGGCATTAGTACCTTTGATACGCCAAACTCCAGTGCAAGTAGAGCTGTCAATCAACAAAATTCATTGAACAGACAACCTTTGATCGTATTGGACGGTTTTCCGTACGAAGGGCCGTTCAACGATATAGACCCCCAGACCGTTGAGACCATAGATGTATTACGAGATGCCTCCGCCACCGCTATTTGGGGTTTGCGCGCTTCTAACGGGGTCATTGTCATCACCACGAAAAGAGGAAGTACCGTTGGCTCAAAAACCCGAATAACCTTTACATCCAATACGACCATAGGTACCAAACAAGATTTGTCAAATCTTGGTATTGCAGATGCCGCGACCACTATAGAAGTCTACAACAGGCGTCAGCAAGTTTCACCTTTCAGTACGGTTGCATTGAACGCATTCAACGAAGGTGCCTTCGGAAGGTTGGCGCGTTATGCCAGAATTTCCGCGTTTGACAATATATGGGCCGACTTCTATGCTGCCAATCCCGAGTTTATTGATGATCCCGGAAATCCTGATGCAGTGTTTTCCCCGAGCAGTATTGCCGAAAGAGATGCCCGCCTTGCGGAATTGGCCAAAAACAATGTTTTGAACGATTTTGAGCGATTGTTGGTGAGTCCCGGTTTTATAACACAGAATTCCCTAAGTATTTCTGGGGGCAACTCTTTCAATAGTTATAGTTTTACCTCAACTCTTATTGATGAAAAAAGGCCAGATGTTGGCGATGAATTTAGTCGTATTAACCTAAGTTTAAACAACGATATTAATTTATCCGAAAAACTCAAGGCTGTTTTGGATGTTTCGCTCGCCTCATCTAAAACAAACGACAACGGTATCGGTGTTGGAGAATTGTTCGGCAACTCGCTTACATCGATCACACCATCGATCAATATTTTTGATCGTTTGGTCGATGATGCCGGTAACCCGTTGAATACCTTGGACATCTATTCTGGAAATCGCGAAGAGTTTTTAGGATTGGGATTTGACGACCCTTCATTTAGTCCTGTACTAGATCAAAGATTGCGAGATAATGAAACTAGGACCTTTAACCTTCGTTTGGCGGCCGGTCTTAATTATAAGATTGCCGATGGATTGAGTGCAGACCTCAAGTACCAGTTCAATCAAATCACCACAGAAGTAAATAATGTAAAACCTCAAGATCTTTTTGAGATACGTACGCAGAACAATCTTTTTATTTCAGAAGTGGTAAGTCCAGAAAACCCTTTCGTACAAAGATTGGTTCCCTATGGTGGTACCTTGGAAAACGAAAAGACCACACTGACCAATACTGTACTTAGAGGATTCTTGAACTACGACAAAAGTTTTGAGGGCGGGCATTCGGTATCCGCACTGTTGGGAATGGAATTTTCTGAAAGTATTAACGATTTGAACCGCCGCGTGCTTTTCGCTTACGATGATAGAACGGGACTTTCCGATCGTTTTTTCAGTCCTCCCCCGGTCAACAGCGGTGTTGCTTCCTACCTTGTGCCCGATGGCTCGCCTTTTGATGGATTCGAAGCACGTTCCCTGAACAATTTCTTGCCCGAGATCACCAATCGGGCGGTATCGACCTTCACCAACGTTGCATACAGTTACAAGAACCGTTACAATGCTAATTTTTCGGGAAAGATTGATCAAGCATCGGCTTTTGGAATCAACGAACGCTTGAGCAAACCTTTACTATGGTCCGTAGGTGCATCTTGGAACCTCAACAAAGAGGAATTTTTTAAATCGGAATGGATCGATAATCTTAAATTGAGGGCATCCTATGGTAAAAACGGGAACCTTAGAAGGGGACTGACTACCGTTGTGAGTATTGAATTCGATAACCCTGATACGGTAAATAACACTCCTTTTGCACGTATTGCGAGTCCCGGAAATCCCAACCTAAGTTTTGAAAATACGATTACAACGAACCTTGGTCTTGACTTTGGATTTTTCAATCGCATCATAGGTACCTTGGATGTGTACGACAGGCAGTCAAGAAATTTACTGACCCAAGATATCGTGAACCCCACCTTTGGCCAATCCACATTTCAGACACTGGCCAACAATGGAGCCATCTCGAACAGAGGTATAGAATTGAACCTGAATATCGATTTTATTAAAGGCGAGGCATTTAAATGGAATACCAATCTGAACATCAGCTATAATGAAAACAAGGTGCTACAGCATGGTTTTAATGCTCCACAGGATTTCACCGATTTCTTCATTCTTGAAGTGGAGAACGGTATTCGAGAGGTTATAGGTGAAGATTCAAGCGTCAGGTTACGGTATGATTGGGCAGGGTTGGATCCCAACGGAAATCCGCAGGTCTTTAACGACAATGGCGATACCGTTGGTTTTGATGATTTGGGAGAAGCTCCTACCGCTGCCGGATTGGTTACGACAAAACCTTTTAATGCTCCCGGTTTTGGGGGATTAAGAAACAGTTTTACCTATAAAAATTTCACCTTGTCCGCATTGGCCACCTTCAAGTTCGGGCATGTTTTTCAAGAAAATCTGGATAATAAATACCTGTCCGGCTTTTCAAAGGTTTTTCAAGAAGATATTGCAAGGGCTTGGCAAAGACCAGGTGATGAAAATTTCACGGACATTCCGGTACTGGCGAGAAACGAAGAAGAATTTCAATCCCTCACCCGGCAACAGTTTTTTACGTTGTCCAACTACGGAATACATGATGCGTCACATATACGTTTGAGGGATATCACCTTGGAATACGGGCTAGACAAAGCGATTGTGGACCGTTTAGGAATGACCAATGCGAATTTCACCTTTCAAGTGAGAAACCTTGGCTTATTATGGAAGGCCAATGATGTTGACCTAGATCCGGAATCGGTTCCGTTTTCAGGAGAAGCCAGTACGTTGGACACAGAAGTGTTCCCAGGGGCGTTCCGCCCGGGTATAAGAATACCGGTATCCTTTGTTCTTGGAGCTACGTTAAATTTTTAAAAAAAAGCAGATTATGAAAAAATATATATCCTTATTTATGGTTACCCTTTTTTTGGGACTTTTTGCATGTGATAATTATGTTGATATTGACCCAAGGGCCAATGCTCTAGCCGAATCGCTGGAAGATGTTGATTTGTTGCTCAACAATGGTGCGGATTTGAATACATTGGGATTGGGTGCCAATTCCATACCCGCTTTGATCAATGATAATATCCGGATAACTTCTAATGAAGTTGATGTGCTGAAATCCGATCAATCAGGACTACCCTTTGCACAGATTTATGAACTGGAAACGCTGTTTTATAATTCGTCCCAAAATGACCTGGTTTGGCAGACCTATTATAACCAGATCGGTGTGGTCAACTATGCCCTCCAAGTATTGGAACCATTGGAGAATAGTCAAAAGAAGAATGAATTGACCGGTGACGCACTGATTCATCGCGCATTGTCATACTTCAAGTTGGTCAATATCTATGGGCCTCATTTTGGATTACCAGAGGCAGATAATGCAAACTCCGGTGTTCCATTGATTACCGTTTTTGGCGATATTACAGTGCAGGTTCCCCGTAATACGGTAAATGAGGTGTACGAATTTATATTAAATGATATCAACACGGCCATACCGTTGCTTCCACAGAACAGCCCTACACCATCCAGGCCCAACAAAGCTGCGGGCTATGGCCTTTTGGCAGAAGTCTTGTTACATACAGGCGATTATGAAAACGCCCTCTTAAATGCCGAGATAGCTTTATCATTTAAAAGCGACCTTTTAAATTATAATACGGAACTACTGGCAGGACTCCCGGAAAACATAGAAAACAAAGAAAGTATTTTTTTAAAGGAGACCGTTGTAGAATCTTTCTTCAACTCCTCGACATTCAATACGGTGGTATTCGGCACGTATTCGGAAGAATTGTTGGCCATTAGCGATGTTGATAATGATCTGCGCGTTAGTCTTCTTCTTGAAAGGGATTTTATATCGGATAATCTTCAGCTGCCTAATTTTACACCACTTCAAATTGGGGTTACCGTGCCCAATCTTCTCTTGATCCAAGCGGAATGCTTGGCCAGAACAGGAGATATTACAGCGGCCATAGATGTGGTCAATGAATTGAGGGCTAATCGGTTTGACGCTGATTTTGTCGCTGAAGGCGGGCATCTTTTGACCGTATCTAATCAAGAAAACGCCTTAGAACAGATCATTAATGAAAGAAGGCGCGAGTTCAACGTATGGGGAAGACGTTTCTTTGATATCAAACGTTTAAATGCCATTGAAAATGCCAATATCTCTTTGGTACGTGATGGTGTGACCTTTGCCCCGAACAGTATTAATTGGGCAGCTCCTATTGCTACGAATGTCATCAATAGCAGTAACGGCCAGATTGTTCAGAACCCGAGAGAGTAAACCTAAAAAACAAGATCAGAATTTTTTATGAATGTCTATATAATATCGATAGGCAATGAGATTGCTCTGCCTTGACAAATAGTAAAAAAAGGAAAAGCCTACAAAAAATGGCAAATAAATAAATTAAAATATCGGGAGATACCTATGGAAGATAAAATTGTAAGTATTCAAAACCTATCACATAAATACTCCAATGATTGGGCAGTAAGAAATATCAATTTTGATATTGATACCAAAGGTATTTTAGGATTGCTCGGATCGAACGGTGCGGGCAAATCTACCATTATGAACATTCTGTGCGGTGTGTTGAACCAGACAGAGGGCAATGTGCTCGTTGATGGTATAAACCTTCGCGAAAATCCCGTAGAAGCCAAAAAGAGAATTGGTTTTCTACCGCAAAAGGCACCCTTATATCTTGATAATACCATAGATGAATATTTGGAACACTGCGCCTATTTGCGACAGATGAACCCAAAGAATATTCCCGGTGCAATGACCACTGTAAAAGAAAAGTGCGGCCTGGGCCATTTTAGCAAAAGGTTGATCAAAAATTTGTCCGGGGGCTATAAACAGCGCACCGGTATTGCAGGGGCTATTATACACGACCCAAAAATCGTGATTTTGGATGAACCTACAGTAGGTCTGGATCCTATACAGGTTGTCGAGGTTCGGAAGATTATTGAAGGAATCGGCAAAAACAGGGCCGTGATATTTTCTTCTCATGTAATGTCAGAAGTACAGGCGCTCTGTACCGATCTTAAAATGATCGATCATGGCAATCTGGTCTTTTCCGGTTCGGTAAAGCAATTCAATGAATACATAGAACCGAACACAATTCTCCTAACCTTTAAAAACTGTCCGCCCTTAACGGAATTGGAGGCCATCGACGGCATAAGCCTTGCTGAGGCACTTACCAATGAAAAAGTGCGCATTACTTTCAACACCTCTCAAGAGATTGCGGAACGTATTGTGGAAACAAGTGTACGGAAAAGTTGGCGACTCCGAGAGATTACTGTAGAACGGAGTTCGTTGGAAGATGTTTTTGCCAAGATTACAAGTGATTTAGAAAAAAAAGAAAAGGTTGCCTAATATGAAAACTATTTTAAGAATTGCCAGATTTGAACTGAGCACTTTGTTCTATTCCCCTATTGCGTGGTTGGTACTTGTTATTTTTATCGTACAGTCCTCGTTTGAGTATCATAGTTCTATCGATACGGTAATCAGTTTCTTCAAGTTCGATTTTCCGATGCCCAAAGGATTTACCTTTGGTGTGTTCTCCGATCCCAATACAGGTTTTTTTGACGGCGTGCTGAGAAATACCTTTTTATACATTCCCTTGCTTACGATGGGGCTCATCAGCAAGGAAATTTCGAGCGGTTCCATTAAACTGGTGCTCTCCTCGCCCGTAAAGGCGGTAGAATTGGTGCTGGGAAAATATTTTGCCATTGTTGCTTACATTCTGATTATGGTGATAGCCCTCTTACTGTATCTGGTGGCGGCCGGCTTTAGTATAGAAAATGCCGACTATGGACTGATAACCTCGGCCATAATTGCATTTTTCCTATTGGCGTCTACATATGCGGCCATAGGTCTGTTTATTTCATGTTTGACCTCCTATCAGGTTATTGCGGCCATTGGTACGCTATTTCTTTTGGGCGTGCTCAGTTTCGTAGGCACTTTAGGTCAGGGCATTCCCATAATTGAAGACCTCACTTATTGGCTTTCGATCTCGGGCCGGGCCGGAGTCATGGTAGAAGGGCTGATTTCGTCCGCGGATGTATTGTACTTTATCATCATCATTTGTATGTTTCTGGCGTTTGCAACGTTTAAGATCGCCTCTGGCCGGAAGGTTACCTCCAAATTGTACAAGGCTATGCAATATGTACTATTGTTCGGTGCAGTGGCTTTAGTGGCCTACATAAGTTCACTACCGTCTTTGGTAGGGTACATTGATACTTCCAAAACCCAATACAATACCCTGACCAAAAATAGTGAGGAAATCGTGAAACAGATCGAAGGCGATTTGAAAATAACTTCCTATGTCAATGTTCTTGATGGCCTAGCTTCCTTTGCAATGCCTGAAGGGTTGAACAATGACAAAAAACGTTTTGAAAACTTCCAACGATACATCCCCCAAATGCAATTTGAATATGTGTATTTCTACGATACGATTGTCGGGGGCGGAAGTTATTTGATAGAGGATAATCCTGGAGGTGATTTAGGTGAACTCAGCCTAAAGGCTTTAGATGGTTATGGAGTTGAGGGCGATTTGACCGTATTGACTCCGGAAGAAATCAAGGAACGTGTGGATCTATCAAAATACGGGAATAGATTTGTGCGCCAATTGTCATACAAGGATAAGGTGTCTTATCTGAGCATGTTCAATGATATGAAATCCTATCCCGACGAGCAACAAACATCGGCGGCCATGAAATTACTCCTTGAAAAACCGTCCGAAGTAGTATTTACCAAGGGCCATGGGGAACGCAACCCTAACGCGGCATCCGATCGTAGTTACGGCCAATCGATGACGAAAGCGGATTACCGGTATGCGTTGATTCACAACGGATTTAATTTCAGTCAAGTCGACCTGTCGCAAGATGAAATTCCCGGCGAAACCGATGTACTGGTTATTGCAGATCCCACCACAGCTTTTACCGAGGAAGAACTGTTCAAAATTAAAATGTATTTGGGAAAGGGCGGTAATGCTCTGGTTTTGGCCGAACCGCAACATCGTGAAGTTCTGTTACCATTAGCCGATCACCTGGGCGTGACTTTTGTCGACGGGCAATTGCAACAGGACCTGCCCGATTTTGAACCTGAGTTCGTGCTTACCGATTTGAGTCCAAAGGTCGGTGAGCTCTCGAAAGAATTAACGGAAATAATCGGAATCAACAAAATCTCGCAACCTACGGTCATGGGCTTGGAAGCCGATTCGCAATCTGCCTTTAAGGCCTCCCCGATTTTTGTTACCGATGCTACAAATACGAAAACCATGGGCGATAGTATTCCCGAAAGGCCGATTGCCACGGCAACCGCGCTTTTGATGACCAAAGAAAGTTCCGGCAAAAAACAACAACGCATTATTTTCTCCGGTGATGCAGACTGGTTGAGCAACATGGAATATAATAGGCAGTACGTACCAAGTCTGCTAAACAATATAATGGCCACCGAGTTGTTCGGATGGCTGGTAAATAATAATTACCCGATTGACACCAATAGACCCGCGGTAAATGACCTTTCTATCACCCTTGATAGTAAAGGGAAACTATTTTCAAAGATTATTTTGATGGGCATTGTTCCAGGTATAGTTTTAGTCATGGGGATTTTAATATTGATGAAACGTAGAAAAAACTGAGCATGCAACCACACAAATATATCATACCGATTTTTTGCTTAGTAGCAGGTATCAGCTCTTGCGAACAAAAAACAAAACAAACAGTAAGGGAAAAGGCCGATTATATCGTCATAAAAGGAAAGCTCGATAATATCGAAGACCGTGCAAGTATCATCGTGGATAGGAAAGACTATCCACTTTCCCTGAACGAAAACGGAAGCTTTAATGATACTATCCTTGATATTGAACAAGGCAAAGTGGTAGATTTTTGGGTAGATGATTATTTCATGAAATTGTATTTGAGGCCAGGAACCGAAATTGAGATTAATGCCGATGTTGCCAACATTGTTGAAAGCATGTCGGTGTCAGGTTTACCTACCGATGTAACCATCAACAATTATTTTCTGACCAAGGAAAAACTGATGGACAAGGTCAATAGGCAATACGACAAAGAGGAGCGTTACCGCATTGATTTGGAAGAATTTGTATCGGAATATAAAGCCGTTGAAGACTCTTTGTCCAACTTGTTGAATACAAATACGGAAATACCGGAAGTCGTGAAGAAAATGGAGCGCCAAGACCTGGAATTCTATGTTTTGGACGCGCTGTACGGATATAAGATGGTCAAGGATAATTTAGGTACCGATGCCTTCGCTGAATTTTCCAAGGTTTTTATAAACTTTCCTAGAAAGTATCTTGATCAGATGGCTGCTGTGGCATACGACGATTTTGAACTCTACGAATATTCTTTCAACTACAACAACTTTATGGATGCCCGAAATTATGACGCGGCCCTAGAACTGGCAGAAAGAGAAGGAATGGCAATCGAATTGGCCGAGCTTGAAATTGCGAAAGGTATACCGAACGAGAAAATTCGAAATAGGGTGATTTTCAATAATTTTCAAATGAATGTTGACCAAGTAGAAAATCTCACGGAATACTATAATGCCTATATGGCCATGACCACTGAAGAGACAGACAAAGAGCAGGCCACAGAAATCTATAACAACTTTTTGACGATTGCCAAGGGAGAACCTTCTCCTAAGTTTACCGATTATGAAAATGTCAAGGGCGGTACCGCATCCCTTGATGATTTTAAGGGAAAATATGTCTACATAGATCTATGGGCGACTTGGTGTATGCCCTGTATTGCAGAAATTCCGTTTCTAAAAAAAATAGAAGAAGCATACAGAAATAAGAATATCGAATTTGTAAGTATTTCTATAGATACCGATAAGGCCTATAATCGCTGGAAGAATATCGTGTCCAAGAAGGCATTGGGCGGAGTTCAATTGCTTGCCGACAAAAATTGGGATTCACAATTTTTGCTTGACTATAAAGTGGACGGTATACCTAGATTTATCCTGATAGGTCCTGACGGACGTATCGTTGATGCCACGGCACCCAGACCTTCAGATCCCGAATTAAGATTATTATTCGATGAAGTGGGTCTTTAGTACTTGTTTGATATAAAAAATCAAGATGAGTTAATGAATAACTATTAATATTTTATCCGTTTAGAAACAAAATTTGAACACAATGAGAAAGAGAAAGAATCTAAAATCCTGTTTACTTTTACTAGTAGCCTTAGCATATACGCTTCCATCGGCATACGGTCAAAGTTCGACTTCAAAATTCAA
This sequence comes from Maribacter algae, assembly GCF_047345745.1. NCBI lineage: Bacteria > Pseudomonadati > Bacteroidota > Flavobacteriia > Flavobacteriales > Flavobacteriaceae > Maribacter > Maribacter algae. The sequence continues at coordinate 773,609 of NZ_JBLFES010000001.1, read as the reverse complement.
AAAAGTAAAAGAGCTCGAGGGCATCGAAGAATATACCTACGTCCCTAACGGCCTGTCATTACTATTGCTACAAGATAATTCCGCTCCCGTGGTCACTGTACAGGTAGTATATCACGTGGGTTCAAAACACGAGGTACCCGGAAGCACCGGTTCTGCGCATTTGTTGGAACATTTAATGTTTAAGGGTACGGAAAGGTATAATAAGCGCAAAGGCACCTCCATTGACAGCGAACTCAACAAAATCGGGGCACAGATGAACGCCACTACATGGTATGAGCGTACCAATTATTTTGAGACCATCCCCAGCGATAAGATTGAACTGGCCTTGGATATTGAAGCTGACAGAATGCGAAATTCTTTGTTGTTGAAAGAAGATAAGGAAGCTGAAATGACGGTCGTTCGCAACGAGTTTGAACGTGGTGAGAACGACTCGGGCAGCGTTTTACTTAAAGAAATGTGGGCAACGGCGTATATGGCACATCCGTACCATCACTCTACCATTGGCTGGAAATCCGACATAGAGAATATGCCCATTAGCGTATTCCAAGATTTTTATAACCGATACTATTGGCCCAATAATGCCACCTTGACCATTGTTGGTGATTTTGAGAAAGAGAATCTTTTCAAGTTAGTAGACAAGCATTTCGGTAAAATAACCAAGGCTCCAAAACCAATTGAGCAGCCCTATACCGAAGAACCAAAACAATATGGCCCTAGAAGGGTAACGGTCAAAAAACCGGGTGAAAGCGGTATTATTAATATCGCCTATAAGATCCCCGGTATTTTTCATGACGATATTCCCGCCTTGAACGTTTTAGGAGAAATTTTGGGCTCAGGTCCTTCATCGATACTACAAAAAGAATATATGGATACGGGACTCACCTACTACGCCTATACCGACGTAACCAATTATAAAGAGGTGAATCTTTTTACCGTAGGCGCAGGCTTTGATGCCGAAACCGACCATGAAGACATTAACAAAAAGCTAATACGCACCCTTGATAGTATCAAGAAGAATGGCGTAAAACAAGAGGATATAAATCGGGTAGTAGCGAAAAAGAGAGCTCAGACCTTATTGTCCCGTGACGGCTCTGATGCTATTTCAGGTGGGCTTACAGAGGCTATTGCCTCAGGAGATTGGACAATCTACATCACTGAAAACGAAAGGTTGGGAAAAGTAACCGCCGATGACGTTAAAAGAGTAGCAAACACCTATTTGGTAGAAGATCAAAGTACAACGGGCTATTTTATTCCCGAAACATTTGATGGTGATGCGTCCGGTCAGACCGGAGCGCCTAGCAATTTTCAGGAAACTGGCGATACCAAGGCATATTATAGAAATCCAAAATACGACAATGCGTTTGTAAAAATACCTCCTTTTACAAAAGAAAAAAGTGTGGGTTCAACTCACCCCGGTGAGCATGCCACCAAAACATCCAAAGAAAAATACCTGCGTAAAAAAGTTGCGGGCATCGATGTCATTTCCGCTAAAACGGCCGCAAAAGGTTTTGTAACCGTTTCGGCGAGCTTTCCCATAAGTGCTTATATGAATACCAAGGGCAACAATCTGATACCTTCATTGACTACGAGTATGCTGTCAAAGGGTACTACCAAAAACGATAAATTCGTCTTTTCCCAAAAATTGGAGCAGTTGGGTGTGGATATTTTCATTAGTGCAGGTACACATTTCATTTCAATGTCCTTTCAGTGTTTATCGGATGATCTACCAAAAGTGGTCGCGCTATTGGCCGAAGAATTGCGCTACCCCCTGTTCGATAAAAAAGAGCTTGACCTTTTAAAAGAACAGACCATTGGCGGACTGGAAAATGCGGTCACTGACCCCTCTACGATGGGCAGTATTGCCTTGTCACAAGCACTTTATCCCAAAGGGCATCCCAACTATGCAGATGACATAGAAACCCGATTGAAAGATGTGAAATCAACGACTCTTAATCAGATAAAGGCCTTCCACAAAACCTATTTTGGTCCTGCTGGCATGCATTTGGTCGCTGTTGGGGATGTGGATGCACAAATATTACATAATGCCTTGGCCAAATCCTTTCAGGGATGGAACGGGGGTATCAAGACCATGGTAGATTACCAAGAACCCGAAAAAACAAAGGCAAAAATAGAGGTCATCACCATTCCAGAAAAACCCAATGCCGAGATGTTCATAGGTATTTATACGGGTCTAAAGCGATTGGACGCCGATTTCCTTCCCTTTTATATTGGCAACCATGCCTTCGGGGCCGGTTTTTCAGGGCGTTTAATGCAGACCGTGCGCGATGAGGCAGGTCTTACCTATAGCATAGGCTCTGGCCATTCGGGACATACGAATACCGGTGGGGATTGGTCCGTGGGCGCCTCCTTTAGTCCTGAACTGTTCCAGCAAGGTTTTGATGCCACTATGGAACAATTGGACAAATGGGCGACCAAAGGGATAACCAAGCAAGAGTTGGAGGACAGCAAATCGAACCTCTTGGGAGGTTTTAAGGTAGGTTTGGCCAATACAGGCGGGCTGTCCGGTACCATTTTGGCCTTGGTGGAAAGAGGGCAAGACCCAAACTACATTGACCAATTCTCAAAAGATATCCAGGCCATAACGCTTGATCAAGTAAATAATGCCATTAAAAAGTATATTGATGTGAAACGGCTTATTGTAGTCAAGTCAGGCTCTTTAGATAAAAATGGCAATCCGTTGTAACAATAATGCATTCTTAAGGAAAGTATATTCCCGAGTTTAGTTGCGAATTAGTCAAAATTAGCAATCCGAGAATGCAGTAGGGGCCATTATTTAAATGGCCCCTTTTAAACAACTTCGTTTCAACAAGAACAGAAACCCAACAATTTATTGTGGAACAAATACACAGTTTTTTTACATCGTAAAGAAGTGCCGTGGGAAAAACTTGGCATCTCGCACAACGTGTGTAATACTTCCACCTAGAAATTACTACCATAATTAGTTATTGGAGAACTTGAAAACAGCTATAAAAATTAAAAATATATAACCATGACTAAAAAAAGCTGGACGGAAAGACATTTCGAATTTTTCCGAAAAGGTATTATAGGACAAGATCAGGTTTTAGAGATCAATGGCAAGCAAGAACGAATGATCTATGCCGATTGGACAGCGAGCGGTCGCTTATATTGGCCCATCGAGGAAACAATGGTTCATAAAGTTGCTCCCTGGGTAGCCAATACCCACACGGAAACATCACTCACCGGTGCAACCATGACAAAAGCCTATCAAGAGGCCAGACAGATTATAAAGAGCCATGTAAATGCAAGCAATGATGACGTTTTAATAAGTTGTGGAACCGGAATGACCGGGGCCATGAACAAGTTGCTCCGTATTTTGGGACTTCGTGTTCCCGAACAATTAAAACCCCATTTGAATATACCCGAAGAGAATCGTCCTGTGGTGTTCCTCTCCCATATGGAACACCATTCCAATCATACCCCTTGGCTTGAAACCTTGGCCAAGGTACAATTGATTCCCCATACAAATGAAGGATTAATAGACCTAAAGGTTTTGGAAAAACTGTTGATGAAGTTTCCCAGGCGTGAAAAAATCGTGTCCATTACCGCTTGTTCCAATGTTACGGGCATAGCACTTCCATATCATAAAATTGCAGGTCTAGCGCACCAGAACAATGCGCTCTGCTTTGTTGATTTTGCGTGCAACGCTCCCTATGTCAATATAGATATGCACCCTAACGATACGGAATACCTGGATGCTATTACATTCTCTCCGCACAAGTTCTTGGGAGGTCCCGGCAGTAGTGGTGTTCTCATATTCAATAAGAGTCTCTATAAATTGAACGTACCCGATAATCCCGGTGGTGGTACCGTGGTATTCACAGACCCTTGGGGGAATCATCGCTACAAAAAAAATATAGAGGAGCGAGAAGATGGCGGTACGCCTGGATTTCTACAGACCATACGCACTGCCTTGGCCATACGATTAAAGGAAAAAATGGGCGTAGAGGCCATAATGGCCCGCGAGGAAGAGATAAACACCTTGGTATTCCAGAGGTTAGAAAGAATAGAAGGCATACACCTCCTAGCGGCACAACACAAAAAGCGGCTATCGATTTTCTCTTTTTATCTAGATGGATTGAACTACGACCTTGTGGTGAAATTGCTGAACGACAAGTTCGGTATACAAACACGGGGCGGTTGCTCGTGTGCAGGTACCTATGGACATTATCTGATGAATATAAACGAGATACAATCACAGCAGATTATGAAGGACAGTGAAAATGGTTGTGTCATCAACAAGCCAGGTTGGGTGCGTATTTCTTTTCACCCTACCATGACCGATACCGAAATAGAATTTGTCTGTGATGCCGTGCAACAAGTGGCTGAAAACGCTAAAGATTGGAAAAAAGAATATCGATTTACGCCTCATGGCTATGTGCATAAAAATCCTGAAAAAGAAATTAAGATAGCAGTAAAGGACTGGTTCAATGAATCAATTATGGAAGCAGTCTCCTAGATTTATATAATGAGAAATACAATTTTACGTAAAAAAATGCAAGTTACCGATACCCTGTTGATGGTTCGCCCGAACCGGTTTTATATGAACAGTGAGACAGCGGTAAACAATTATTTCCAAAAAAACACACATGTTGGGAAAGATAAGATAAACGCCAGTGCTCAAAGGGAATTTGACGGGTTTGTCTCCGTTCTCAGGGAGCGTAACATTCAAGTTATCGTGGTCGAGGACACAAGCGAACAAAATACGCCTGATTCCATTTTTCCCAATAATTGGGTATCCTTTCACGAGAACGGTACGGTCGCATTGTATCCCATGTATGCTGAAAACCGAAGGGTTGAACGAAAACTTGATATTTGGAAATCCCTAAAGGACGCTGATTTTCAAATCGATGATATTAAGGACTATTCCCAAGCCGAAAATACGGGTCAATTTTTGGAAGGTACCGGAAGTATGGTATTGGACAGGGAAAACAAACGGGCCTATTGTGCCCTGTCCGATAGGGCCGACCGCGAGCTTTTTGAGAAATTCTGCCATGATTTTGGCTATATGCCCGTTTCGTTCGTGGCCAATCAAACCGTCGGCAAAAAACGGATGCCCATTTACCATACCAACGTCATGATGTGTATTGCTACCACCTTTGCTATCATCTGTCTGGAATCCATCGATGATCGTGAGGAAAGGGAACATGTGGTGGACCAATTGCGAAAGACTGGTAAACATATCATTCCCATTTCTGAAGAGCAGGTCGGTCATTTTGCGGGGAATATGCTACAGGTCAAAAACACCCTAGATTACGAATATTTGGTCATGAGCAGTACCGCTGCCAGAAGCCTTTCGCCACGTCAGATAATCAACATCCAAAAACACTGTGACATCATACACAGTGAGCTCGGCACCATAGAAACTTGTGGGGGCGGTAGTGCGAGATGTATGATGGCCGAGATTTTTTTACAGAAGAAATAAAGTCTTTCTCTATATAATTTATTGGCCATAGGCTCCGTGTCAAATGCTTTTTATGTTTTACGGTACGTATATCTGTTTCTTAAAGAAAAAATGTACTATTATGAGTCGACGTTATTTAAAATATCAATATTTCCATAACATTTGGGAAAATGAAAAAATCATCAAAATTCAATGTTCCGGAAAATGCGTATAAATATTATTAATTTATAAATCTCTAATGCGACATATATTCACTTGAATGTCAATAAGATATAGAAGTCTATGTTTATGTGGAGCAATATTCATATATACGTAGAATTGAACGTAGAAATTAAAGGACTCACGGAAAAGTCAAAGACGATCAAGATGTAATATTTAAAAGCCAATACCAATCTATTACAACCAAGAAAGGAACAGTACTTTAATTTGACTAATTTTAAAGGAAATTATTATACACTACTTGGTCATTAAAACAAAATATATGCTTGGAAGGACTACCCATTTTCTGTTGTGTAGTTTCCTTTTGTTTTTATTTATGAACACTATTAATGCCCAACAAGAAAACAGTTCTAAAAAAGAGGCAGAGCACGCACAAAATACCGTCAAAAAAATAGGATTAAATGGGAGGGACGGTCCCTACATTATCAACGATACCTTGTATAGGGTCAATTCCAAAAATCAATTGCTCAAAAATGTTAGGTTTGAATCCGATTCTATAGGTGTAATTGCCGATAACGAGGATTCCAATACATTTTATGTATCGCTTAAAGAGAATTATCATATCCCTCCCAGTGAATATGAAATGCCCAATAAATTAGTGGTTATTTCTGATATCGAAGGTAAATATGATGCATTTGCCTGTTTTTTATATTCCAATAAGGTCATAGATGAAAATCACGATTGGATATTCGGTAAAGGGCATTTGATCCTGGTAGGTGATTTTGTGGATAGAGGCAAGAATGTAACCCAAGTGTTATGGTTAATTTATAAACTTGAGCAAGAAGCATTGGCATCTGGCGGACAGGTACATTTTATACTGGGAAACCACGAAGTCCTAAATTTTAAGGGGGATTATCGCTATAATCGAGAAAAATACATCAATGTTGCCCGAGAAATCAGTGGATTGACCGATAAAAGTGAGGCGCTTAAGTATCTATATTCAAATCGTGCTGTTCTTGGGGAGTGGTTAGCGACTAAAAATGTAATTGAAAAAATTGGAGAGTATCTGTTTGTCCATGCTGGCCTAAGTCCAGAATTATTGGATTTTAAATTGAGCTTGGAGGATATAAACCATACCGTACGCCAACAATTCCATAATTCTGAGGATTATGATAATTCAACGTTAGCTTTTCTATACAGCTCCAAAGGACCATTTTGGTATAGGGGTTTAGTGCTATCCCGACCCAATTATTCTAAAATAGAATTTTCCGAATTGGAAAAAATTCTGACATATTATGATGCCGATAAAATCATAATCGGCCATACGCCGGTCAGGACAATATCAACTGATTATGAGGGCAAGGTCATCCGGACAGATGTTGCCCATGGCATTAAAAAATTCTCGGGAAAAACAAAAGGATTGCTCATAAAAGATGGAGTAACTTATATCATTGATGACAAAGGCAAAAAAATGCTTTTACGGTAATTCCTATAACTCCTTAAAATGGGCATCAAGAAAAAGAGTTCTTTCATTTATCCATTTTTTTAAATAGTTGTAATGGTCCTCTAGAGTGGTATTATCCGGCCATACCATAGCTTCCCTTTCATAAAGTCCTTGATCAAGAAAAGCATGATAGTACCGATCTACCATATCGTATAATGTAGCATCGCTCCATTCATTTTCCCTCAGCATTTTCCATCGGGATTTAACTTTCTCCTTATATCCATTTGGATTTGTCTTTAATAAACGGTCAAACAGTTGGTTGCTCAAGATGTCATTGGTGGTCGGGATGCGTTTCCCGTCCTGTATAGTCCCAAAAACCCCATCTACATCCCAGGGAATAAAAAAGTAGGGTTCATCGGCATCAAATCTTCCTAAATAATAATTCTTGCCCAAGTTGTCCGTGGCACGTACCAGATTTACAAAGAGGTAATAATCAATGGCATTATTAATCCTTAAATTTTTTTCGATTTTTTGGACAAATTCTTCATCCGGTGCGGACACGGCCAAAGTAACAAATTTGGACAAATCGTTCCAATGTGCACGGTAATCAATCAATGGGTATTCCATATAAAATCCGGCCCAGTGGGGAAATAAATTATTGAAATCAGGTGCCTTGGTAAAATTGGTTGCCCCTTGGTAGGACTCCGCCTTAAACAGTTCTCCAAGAACTGTATCGCCTACGTGCTTTTTCAACGCCAATTGTTTGCGGTCAACAGATTCGGATAGCGCATAGAGACCAATATATTTCTGATTTTTAAATACTTCTACGAATTTTGAGTCAAAACCACTTTTTGCTTTAGGCTCCTTATCTAGATAATGAGGCTTATGGATGTTGTTCCAAAGCCGTATCGCCAAAGTAGAACGCAAGCGTAAAGGTTCATTGTAAAGACCATCAAGGATCCAATCATCATCTGATCGCAGCCCTTTAAATTGTAAATCCTTGGACTCTTTTGAAACACTATCAACGCGAAATTCAATGTCATAGGATTTTTTTGGAAAAGTCAAGGAAAGATTGCCCCTATGCCGAATTCCCATAGTATTTTTCATGTACTCCCCATCATTGTAGTAAGTGAAATAACCGGGTATTTTATTTTTATCGTTGATTGTATTCGTATCTACAACAATATGAACTATGGGCCACTGTGTGATGAACAACGCATAGTTCTCATCGCCATACTTTAATTGTTTTTCACTGTGATTCGATAAAGTTTCCACATTGCTTGAAATCTTATATTCCTTTTCAAAAACAATAGTATTAATTTCACGATTATTGGAAACTATGGAATCTAGATCATTTGCTTGCCAAATTATTAACTTCCTTTCCGCATCAATACCATAACTACCCTCATCTGCCTTTATACTTTGGGCACTACAGATTCCGTTGAGAAAAAACGATATAAGCAGGAAACCATGCAATAAATGGCTCTTTTTTGTCATAAAGTTCGATTTGTCGTTCATCTTAAATTCTACTGTCTGTATTATCGGAAATATAAAATCATTTTTTAAAAGTAGTACTTTTGACAGGATACTAAAGAAGAACCAACTTCATTTAAGTTTATATGATAGCGGAAAAAACAAGTAAACCATCTTCAAGGACTTTCACCAGTATGTTGAACACTACATTGAGAAATCACTACATGTTGAACCAAATGGTAGACAGAAAGGCTAGAATTATTTTATCGCTGAACGTGGTTATACTGTCTTTGATAATAGGGAATATCTTAAAGAGTACATTAGAATTCAATTCCGTTATTATTGTTCTTTTTGGCGGAAGTATTTTTTGCGTCCTTTCAATTATTTTCTCCGTATTGGCCATCCTTCCGGAAAAGGATAAAAATATGCTTACTGCGGAAAAAATGAAGTCCAATGAAATGAATCCATTATTTTTTGGGAATTATTTGAACATGCCCTACACTTCATTTGAAGATACTATGATTGAAATGAGAGCGGATACCGACTTCGCCCATCGTGCTATGCTAAAAGACATGTACCATGTTGGTAAAATATTGGAACGTAAGCGGAAATTCTTGCGCTATTCAGTAATAGCTATGACCATAGGAATTTGTCTGTCCCTTTTGCTGGCTATCTGTATTAAAGTTGTATTTGTTTGATTTGATATTGATAAAGGACAAAATTAATATGGCACTGAGTATTTAAACTTCTTATTGACTACATTCACTGATTAAAGTGTTTTAGAAGTTGAACAACCTATGAAAATTTTTAAATGCGGTCATTGTGATCACCCGCTATTTTTTGAAAACATCGACTGTGGTAATTGTGGTCACTTGTCAGGTTACCGGGACGATGACCGTCAAATGCTCACCTTTGACCCAACACGTACATCATTACTTTCCGATAGGGAAAAAATAGTGTACAAATATTGTAAGAACCGAGAACATGGCATATGTAACTGGCTCATACCAGAGAATGCTGAAGAGGTTTTTTGCAGGGCCTGTCAACTCAACCGGACCATACCTGATCTTTCCAATAAAATAAATCTTCAAAGATGGAAGAGCCTCGAAGTTGCCAAACACCGCCTTATTTATCAACTCCAAAAAATAGGGCTTGATCTGCGGAGCAGAATGACCCATCCAGACGGGCTGTGTTTTGATTTTATCGCTAAAAATGACAACGCCGATATCATGACAGGGCATGCCAGTGGTGTTATAACCATACTGCTTAGGGAAGCGGACGATGTGCTGAGGGAACAGGCAAAACAGGAAATGGAGGAACGCTACCGTACGCTTATTGGACACCTGAGACACGAGGTCGGTCATTATTTCTGGGAGCAGTTAATCGCTAAAGATCAAAGTGCGTTACGGTCATTCAGGGATTTTTTTGGGAATGAGGAAGCCAACTATGGTGATGCACTAAAAGCATATTATAAAAACGGGGCGCCCGAAAATTGGCGGGACTCATATATAAGCAAATATGCTACGTCCCACCCTTGGGAGGATTGGGCAGAAACCTGGGCGCATTATCTCCATATCATGGATATGGTAGAAACAGCACACTTTTTTGGCTTGGAAGTAAATCATAAGGATATTTTGGAAAATATGAAGATAGCATCCTCTTTTGACCCCTATACCATTGAAGATTTTGAGACCATTGTCCAAACATGCGTGCCCTTGTCCTTTGCCGTAAATAGTATCAATAGGGCAATGGGTATACCAGACGTGTATCCGTTTGTAATAACACCTGCCGTTGTGAACAAGATGAAATTCATTCATCAACTCCTCTTACCTAAGCGAAAGTTGTAACATTAAAATAGCTAGCATATCGTCCTAAAAAATAGTAAAATCCGAATGTGTGGTAAACTCCTCTAAAAATTTCATCCCCAAAAAAGAGTTCCCGTGAGGATTGAGTGGAGGGCTCCATACGGTAATAACATAATGCTGCGGATATACGGCAACAATACCGCCTCCTACACCACTCTTGCCGGGCAGGCCAACTTTAAAAGCAAACTCTCCGGATTCATCATAAAAACCGCAAGTAAGCATTAACGCATTGATCCGTTTTGATTGTGATTTTGTGATAATCTCCGAACCATCGGAAACTTTATGCCCTCCATTGGCCAAATAGGTCATCATATTTGATACTTGTTGGCAGTTCATCTCCAAGGAACACATATCAAAATAAAAATCGAGTACCACGGCCGGGTCATTCTCAATATTGTCCAGAGATTTTATAAAATTGCACAGAGCCACGTTCCGGTAACCGTTTGCCTTTTCAGAGTCTGCAATTTTATCGGAATATACAAGGTCCGGTAGATTGCTCAACTCCCTTACAAAAGCGAGGAAATCCACTTTGGCATTTCCTAAATGTGAAATTAAGATGTCGCAAATTACAATAGCACCGGAATTCACGAACGGGTTACGGGGAATGCCGTTATTCACTTCCAGTAGCAATAATGAATCAAACTTGGTTCCCGAGGGTTCTACATCTACCCGTTTCCATATTTTTTCGCCTACTATTTTATAGGCCAAGGTCAACGATAATACCTTCGCAATGCTCTGTATCGAGAATTTCTTAAGATGGTCGCCCACCCCAAAGCCTTTACCGTTCAAGTTGGTCATATGTACCCCAAACCTATTTGGGTCTACATTCGCCAATTCCGGGATATAAGTGGCTATTTTTCCTTTATTCGGAAGTCCCTTGGTTTCCTCGTAGACTTTTCCGATAATAGCATTGTAGTTCAAGAGCGTTCCATTTTAAAAGCAAAGATCATGATAAATAATTTGAACGTGTCATAATTTTTGTATCGCTTTTAGTTCAATTATACTTCTTTGTTAAGGATTTGGACAAATTCTTCTTCAAAAAATCTGAATCCCATAAATTATCCATAAACCGTTCTTCCGCTTTTCCATAGGTCAATAATTTGTAGTATATTATAATAATTCACATTATGGGTTCTATTTGCGACCCTATACAAAATTTATTATCCTTTTAAACAAAGCATAACCAAAACAAAATCCCTTTATGGCCAAAGTAGATTTTACCAATTATGAAACTACAGGGTTTTATGATGAAATGTTCAATGAAGCAAATTCTGTGAGACCTACTTATGAACAGTTCAAACAACGTTTGGAAAAACTTAATAAAAATAAGCTCAAATATTTACAGCACGCAACGGACAGGGCCCAACTGTCTCTTGGCATGACCTTTAACGTGTACAGTGACAATCAAGGCGTGGAACGTATTCTACATTTAGATATTATTCCACGGATCATAAGTGGCACGGATTGGGATAGGCTCGCAAAAGGTCTTGAACAACGTATCGTTGCATTAAACCTTTTCATTAATGATATTTACAATGAACAAAAAGTTTTAAAGGATGGTATCATTCCAAAAGAACTCGTACTCTCCAGTGCCGGATATCTTAAAGAATGTGTTGGCCTAAGACCTCCGGAAAATGTATGGAGCCACATTTCCGGGACGGACCTCATAAGGGGCGACGATGGTAATTTTTATGTTTTGGAGGATAACCTCAGATGTCCTTCGGGAGTATCCTATATGTTGGAGAACAGGGAGATTCTAAAACGTACCTTTCCCGAGGTTTTCCAAAAACTTCATGTTAGACCTGTCCATGATTACACACATCATTTACGGGATATGCTGGAATCCTTGTCCAAAGAATCCCCGGCATCGATAGCTGTATTGACACCGGGCATTTATAATTCCGCATATTTTGAACATGCCTATCTGGCACAACAAATGGGTGCCGAGTTAGTCGAAGGGAGGGATTTGCTCGTTAAAAATGATTTCGTCTACATGAACACCACAAATGGCCTACAACGTGTTCATGTTATCTATCGCAGGGTAGACGACGAGTTTATGGATCCATTGATTTTTAATAAAAATTCCTTATTGGGCACGCCCGGAATTTTTGAAGCCTACCGCAAAGGCAATGTAGTTTTGGTCAATGCCCCGGGGGCAGGGGTCGCCGACGATAAGGCCATTTATGCCTATATCCCCAGATTAATAAAATATTACTTGGATGAAGAGGTACTTTTGCCCAACATTAAAACTTACATCTGCGCCGAGAAAGACGATTGTAACTACGTGCTGGAAAATATTCAAGAATTAGTTGTGAAACAGACCGATGGTTCCGGTGGATACGGAATGCTTATAGGTCCAAAATCGACCAAAAAGGAGTGCGAGGATTTTTTGGTCAAAATAAAGAAAAATCCAAGAAATTATATTGCCCAACCTATGATAAACCTTTCTAGGGTCCCTACGTTGACCGATGATACTATTGAAGGAAGGCATGTAGATCTAAGACCTTATTGCCTCTATGGGAAAGATATAAAAATAGTCCCGGGAGCATTAACCAGGGTGGCATTGACCAAAGGGTCATTGGTCGTAAATTCCTCTCAAGGTGGGGGGAGTAAAGACACTTGGGTACTCGATTAGAATTAAAAAATAAAATATGCTAAGCAGAGTTGCAAATACCATGTATTGGATGAACCGATACATTGAACGAACCGAAAACTATGCCCGATTTATGGACGTTAATTTCAACCTTTCGTTAGAGTCTCCCCCGGATGCGGAGGAACAATGGAAACCTTTGGTGGTCATCACAGGAGATTGGCCCATTTACGAATCGCGATTTAAAACCGTAGACAAGGACAAAGTTCTTTTTTTCTTGGGCTTTGATCCCCAAAATTTAAACTCCATCTACAGTTGTATCACACAGGCAAGGGAGAATGCAAGATCTATACGACAGGAAATTACCAAAGAAGTCTGGGAACAGATCAATGCCATTTATTTCTTCGTAAAAGATGGTCATGAAAAAAAGCAATGGAAGCGTAATGATCCGAGGGCATTTTTCAAAAAAATAAAAGAAGATTGCCAGATGCTTTACGGAATTTTTGATGCCACGATTACCAGAAGTGATGGATGGCATTTTGGTAAAATAGGACAACTCATAGAGCGCGCGGATAAAACATCTCGTGTGATGGATGTAAAGTACCATATCTTATTGAACACCCATCAACAAGTTGGGGGGCCTTTGGATTTAATGCAATGGGCCGCTTTATTAAAGTCGGTCAGTGCTTATGACATGTACCGTAAAAAGTACGGTAAACTTAACGCCCTGAATATCTCGGAGTTTTTGATATTGGATAAAAAATTTCCGCGATCCATGCTTTGTTGCCTTATTCATGCAGAAAAGTCGTTACAGGAGATAACGGGAAGTAAAACCGGATTTAGTTGTGATGCCGAAAAATATTTGGGAAAGTTGAAGTCGGAACTCGAATTTATTGATATCAATGATGTATTTTCAAAAGGATTGCATGAATATCTTGATGAATTTCAGCAAAAACTAAATGCTGTCTCGGTTAGCTTTTATGATTCCTTTTTTGGTGTTCCCGCGCAAGTGCAAATACAGCAATGAGCGATTATTCCAATGGGAATTCATTGACACACCTTAGCAGGGGGTAGCACTTACCTAATCCATAACATGAATAATAGTCTTACTTGCCCATGAAATTCAAAATCATCCATGAAACGGAATATACATTTAGCGAGCCCGTTTTTTTGGAGCCACATTATCTTCTTTTCAAACCAAAGAATACTCCTCACCTTGATGTGGAATCTCATGCTCTTTCGCTCTTTCCGGAACCCTCCGGTAGTTCTGGACAGTTAGATGCAGAAAATAATTTTGTCCATTTTTGTTGGTTTAACGGAATGCACGAAAAAATCAATATCGTATCCGAAGCTGTAGTGATCAGCAACGAATACAACCCGTTTCATTTTTTGATTCATCCGCCTGACTTCAATACTGTTCCTTTTTCCTATTCGGAAGATTTGAACGCTTTGCTTCAAAACTATCTAAATACTGAAAAGGTGGGCCATGCATTATTAAATTATGGCAAGTCCATTCTGACTTCAAAAAATAGGCAGACGTTACCTTTTTTGACGGAACTTACCATGGCCATCCACGCTGATTTCACCGTAGCATCAAGAGAAGAAGGAGTTCCTTTTGAACCTGACAAAACATTTCACTTAAAAAAAGGTTCCTGTCGTGACCTGGTCTGGATGCAGATTCAATTACTACGCCAATTGGGGATTGCCGCAAGATTCGTCAGCGGATATTACTATGTTGATGTTGAAAATCCACGGTATGAACTACATGCGTGGACAGAAGTCTTTTTACCCGGTGCCGGCTGGATCGGTTTTGACCCCAGTAATGGGATTATGACCGGTCATGCCCATATTGCCGTTGCTTCGAGCAGTCACTATGTTAATACCATGCCCGTCTCGGGTACAGTGAGAGGAAATGCCGCTTCCAGTCTCAAAACAAATTTGGTTATTGAAACATTGCTTACATAAACCGTTTGTGCAAATAGATTCTGAAAACAACGCTTTAAATTCGTGGAAATAACAAAAGAAAGGGACTCATGAAAGTAGAATTTGAAATAGCGACCATAGAATATATTCCCAAGCTTTTGGAAATGATGCGTGGATTTAATGCTGTTGACAACTATAGTTTCAATCCCAAAATCACGGAACAAAACCTAACGGACTTTTTGAGTAATGAATCTTTGGGAAGGCTTTGGCTGATATCAGTTGAGGATAAGCCCATTGGATATGTTGTCTTGACCTTTGGCTTTAGTTTTGAATACGGTGGACGTGATGCATTTATTGATGAGTTATTCATTAAAGAGCGGTTTAGGGGGAAAGGTATCGGCACAAAGACAATGGAATTTATATTGACCGAAGCAAAACGATTGCATATCAACGCTATACATTTAGAAGTGGAAAAACATAACAATGCAAATCGATTATATAAAAAGTTAGGTTTTAATAGTACGAACAGAGAATTGTTCGTTAAACGATTAACAGATTGAGCATCTGAAAATCTTTAGAAAGAAACATTCAAAATAACGTCCATATAAGTTACCCTATTAGGCTTAATTATCAAAAATGGATGGGGTTTTTGGAACTTTGCCATTTTTAAGCCTTTAATGCAATGCATTTAAAAAAACGAGAAGTTGATCATAAAAAATAAACCATTATGGATTTCCAATCCATAATGGTTTATTTTCAAGATGTTCCGATACCCAGTTCATCTATTAGTAAAGGAATATCGCTAAGAGTTTTTAACAATAGCGTGCTATCATTAGCTAAGATAGGTTCTTTTAAATGTTCATTTCTATTTACCCAGGCAGTTTTAAAACCAAAAGCATTTGCTCCGGAAACATCCCATTGATTGGAAGAAACAAACAGAATCTCTTCTTTAGGAATCCTTAAATGATGTAATGCAATTGCATATACTTTCGGATTCGGTTTAAATGTTTTTGCCGCATCTGCTGAAAGCACAAAATCAAAAGTATTTTCTAATTGTGTATGCTTTAGTACTTCGGAGAGCATTTTAACAGAACCGTTAGACAAAATACCGCACGTAATCTTCTCTTTTTTTAAGGTTGAAATAGTTTCCAAAACATCCCCGTAATAATTAGGTGTAAAGAAAATGGTTTTCAGCTTTCGCACTTCGACTTCGCTCAGTGCAGGCTCCAGCGCTATATCCTCCAAATCAACCTTTTCTACGGCGTACTTGAGTGCTATTTCCGTAATTTTTTCAAATGGTAAATAGTTTCCCATTTGATTGTACAACCAGGAATACTCCAATTGTTTTTGCCTGCATATTTGAAGCGCCTCTACTGCTCTTTTATTGGTTATTACATCAGGTGGTAAATCCAATTGAAACAATGTTCCGAAGGCATCAAATACGCAGGCTTTTATCATTAACTATAGTATTAAACCCATTCTATGGGTTAAAGTTGTTACTTTTCAGTCATTCTAGCTGCAACGGACTGATATTTAATTTTACCATTCACGATGTGAAACGTATCTGTACCCAATAAAAAATTTGCCTTTTTAGAAGAGGCGTTCCAGGCAATATACGCATACTCGTTAATTACCTCAAGTTTTTCCATTTCAAAATCTGAACCTGGCGGTAATAGCTCTAAAAGCCACTCAAAGAAAACACGAATTTCTTCAATCCCTTTATACGTTTTCTTCTGGTCTACTAAAATCGAATCTTGGGTATAGTCACTCAAAATTTCTTCTATATTAGCGCCTCCAAAGGATTCTAAATGATGGTTTAAAACCTGTTCTGTTGTTTTACTCATTGTATTTTTTTTAAATTAAATTTTCTGGTGTTTGTAAATGTGTTTCGATGGTTTGAAGGAATCGAGCAGCTGGCGCACCATCAACGGCTCTGTGGTCAAAAGTGATACTTAGCGGCAATTGGGTGCTCTGCCCCATTGTTTGATTGTTTTCTCCTTTAAATGTAACTTTCTTTTGAAGTCTTCCTACGCCCAAAATCCCCACTTGTGGCGGATCAAGAACTGGGGTGAAATAGGTAATCCCCAACCCGCCGAGGTTAGTAACAGTAAATGTGCCACCGTTTAACTCATCAGATTTTAACTTCATATCTTTTGCCTTAGATTGCAATTCATCAGATGCGCTAGAAAGTTCAGTGAGAGAAAGTTTATCTGCATTTTTTATCACAGGTACCATCAGGCCTTTTTCAGTATCGACCGCAAAACCAAGATGCACTACTTTGGCAAGTTTGCGCTTTTCATCATCTACCCAATGTGCATTCATATCCGGATGCTCTTTTAAGGCGACCACTACCGCACGCAATACCCAATCATTCCAACTGGCATCTGCCGATAATTTTTTTCTTCTCTTCTGTAATTCTGAAACATCTATCCACCGTTGTAAGGTAAGCTGAGCGGTATTTTGTAGACTTGCCAGCATATTTTTGGCCGTTGCCTTACGAATTGGTGAATTTTCAACCACATCAAAATCCGGGTCAGCATCCAACGTTTGGGCTTTTTCTAAATCTGCCTCCACAATTTTTCCTCCCGGTCCTGAACCTGTAATCGTAGTAAGGTCAATCCCCTTTTCTTTAGCCATTTTCTTGACTAAAGGCGAGGCTTTTATGGTTTTGTTTACAGTAGTATTTTCTATTGCTTTTTCTTTAGATTTAGTCTCGGCAGTAGTTGTTTTTTTAGAGGTTTCATTGACTTCAGCTTCGCCACCAACGTTCATTTTTGCCATAATCTGGCCTACAGCAGCTACCTCACCACGCTTAACTAAAATCTCAGTAAGCACACCATCTTCCGGTGCCGGTAATTCGTAAATGGCTTTGTCTGTTTGTACTTCGACAAGAATTTCGTCTTTTTCAACGTCATCGCCTTCTTCTTTATACCACATTACTACCAAACTTTCTACCTCTTCGCCAACTTCTTTGGGCAATATGACATCTATGCTATTTGACATACTTTTTTATCTGTTTATTGGATTAATTTTAAAAAACAGCAGGCCTCTATAAAATGAAACCTACTGCTTAAGTTTTAGGATTCCATTACTTCTTTTACCGCAGTAACAATATTATTTTCATCCGGAATAACAAATTTTTCAAGGACGCGGCTATAAGGTATCGGCACATCAGGAACTGCTAACGTTTTTACGGGTGCTTCCAAATCATATAATGCTTCTTGAGCGGCTAACGCAGCTATTTCAGAAGTTATCCCATAAGCAGAATAATCTTCATCTACTATAAGCAAACGATGTGTTTTTCCGATAGAAGTAAGGATAGTTTCTTTATCAATAGGCTTAATAGAGCGTAAGTCAATTACCTCACAACTAATGCCTTCTTTCTCCAATATTTTTGCGGCTTTTAGTGCTTCAACGGTCATCATTTGTACGCCTACAATGGTAATATCTGTTCCTTCACGAGCCACTTTTGCTTTATCTAAAGGCACAGTGTAATCTCCTTCAGGCACTTCGCCTATGGAAGCATCAATCTGGTCCATCCATCCTAAACCTTGCAATGTTTTATGAAACATAAAAACTACCGGATTATCGTCACGAATGGCAGCTAATAACATTCCTTTTAAATCGTGCGGTGTTGTGGGTGCAACTACTTTCATACCGGGCAAATGACCAAACGTAGCGTACAAACATTGCGAATGTTGCGCGGCATCGCTATAACCACCGCCAACTGCTGTAATAAGGGTGATAGGCATTTTTACGGCTTGTCCGGACATATACGGGATTTTCGCAATATGATTGTAAATCTGGTCCAGAACAACGCCCATAAAATCAACGAACATTAATTCTACGATAGGTCGCATTCCCTCTCCGGCGGCACCTACGGCAGCACCGATAAACCCTGTTTCTGAAATAGGAGTATCCATAATGCGCTCGTCTCCATATTTTTCGTGCAGACCTGTAGTTGAACCGAAAATTCCGCCATATTTTGCAACATCTTCGCCCATTACAAAGACCTCTTTATCTTCTTGCATTGCTATATCAATGGCCTCTGCCATTGCCTTACTTCCTGTAAGTTTTCTAACTTTTGTTTTTGTACTCATTTTAAGAATATTTTTAAGATTGAACTTTTTAATATGAACTGATAAAGAACCCTAGCAGAATACATCTTCTAATGCATCTTCGGGCTTTGGTAAATCGCTATTCATAGCAAATTCATACGCCTCATCTACTTCTTTAAAAATCTTTTTATCTAAGGCGTCAAAGTCTTTTTCAGTAGCCAGTTTATGATCAAGGAGATGTGCTTTTACACGTTCAATCGGGTCTTTTGCTCTCAATCCGCTTGTCTCTTCGGGGTCTCTGTATGTTTCCGGATCACCCTGAAAATGCCCTAAATAACGATAGGTTTCAATCTCAATAATAGTAGGGCCTTCACCCTTTCTGGCACGGTCTACAGCAAGTTTAGAAACACGATACATTTCAAAAGGATCATTATTTTTAACTGAGTGCCCTGGAATTCCATAAGCAGCACCTCTTACATCATTGCTTGCTACCGAAGTTGAGGCAGATTTTGCCACCGAAATTCCCCAGGCATTATCTTCTACGACAACAATTACCGGAAGTTTCCAAAGCGCAGCTAGGTTTAAACTTTCGTGAAAAGCGCCTGCATTTGCAGCTCCTTCACCTATAAAAGCTACCGCGACCCAATCTGTTCCTCTCTTTTTATTTGCCAAAGCAGCACCAACAGCGTGGGGCATCCCCGCAGCTACAATTCCACCACAAGAAAATTTTGCTTTAAGGTCAAACAGGTGCATATGCCCGCCTTTACCTTTACCCGAACCTGTAACTTTCCCGAATATTTCTGCGGTCATCGGTTTTAAATCCACCCCTTTTGCAATGGCATTGTGATGTGGTCTGTGTGGTGCCGTTACCGTATCATTATCAGTTAAGTGAACACAAATACCCACAGCAGCAGGTTCTTGTCCGTTTGAGAGGTGCATTTCTCCAGGAACAGCACCTGCACCAATATTAAAAACAGGCTGTTTGCCTTCTAAATAGGCTTTCTCCATTTGTTCTTCGAAATAGCGCGAAGTTTTCATTTTCTCATACATCCACAGGAGGTCTTTCTTATTTATTTCCATACTTATTGCTTTTTAAGATTACTAATTCTTTTAAAAAGTGTAACGCTGTATAATTATTTTATCACTTTAACATATAGATAAAAAAGTCATGCCATTTTTAAGAGATTAGCAAATATTTAGATATAAACAGCAGATATATAATAAATTATAGTTATTTTTGAATAGACTGGTCGTTTATTTATTATGTGTTATTGTTACATTTTGTAACACTTTAAAACACCTTTGTTACAGTCTCTGTTACAGAATTACAAACACTTAAAATTTGGATGTTATGGTACAATCATTTGGGGAATACTCTAAAACAGATGCGCTATTGCATAAAAAATGGACTTCTTTTAATGAAGGGAAATCTTTGGTTACAGATGGTGGCAATGATTTTATTATAGATTCGTGGAAACGATGCAAATCACTCAATACAAAATTGAAATCTGCCTATGCCCCAACGCTGTATACAGATGCTCAGATTAAAGAACATCAAGTCAAAAATCAATTTTTAATTGATATGGCAATGCCACATTTAAAGAACCTATACCAAACTTTAGATGGGATCAATCCTTTTGTGACCCTTTCTGACCATAAAGGAACGGTTCTAAAATTATTGCAACCTAAAAATTCTAAAGTCGCTGATCAAATAAACCTCTTACCCGGTGCGTCCTGGGAAGAATCTTATTGTGGCACAAACGGTATTGGTACCGCGCTGGTTGAAAATAAAAGTATTTCTGTTTTCGGGTATGAACATTTTTGCGAAAACTGGCACAATTTAATATGTACCGCAGTGCCTCTTAACGATCCTTTAATGGGGAATCAGTTAGGGGTTATTAATGTTTCGGGAGATAAACGAAGCGTATTTCTTCACAATACCGCATTAATTAAAATGGTAGGCAATCTTATTGAAACTACTATGTACGAGCATTTGATGTTCGATGAAAGTAGCGGTTATCGCGAGCTTTTAAATGGTAAAAGCCCGGTAGTGCTTTTTAATCCTAATTATGTAATTAAGCACGTTAACAAATATGCAATGCGCGAACTTGGGTTTGTTTCCGGCGAGCGTTTACAATTGTTTCCTCCAAATGAACTATCTAGTTTTTCGCACCATCCTATTCAAAGTCAGTTTGAAGATAGTCGTGGTCGCAAATGGAACGTAAATACTACTCCTTATATAGTAATGGGCAGAATGATGGGTAGACTTGCCAGTTTTGAGAAAATAACTGAAAGTCCGGTTATGGATCTTCCAAAGAAAGCCATTCCGTCTGGTCTAAGTGCTGTAATTACTCAAAACACCCAAATACAAAACCTTAAACGCAAAGCGGAACAGATTGCCAAAAATGACCATTCGGTGTTGATTTATGGCGAAACGGGAACAGGTAAGGAGCTTTTCGCGAAAGCGATACACTTACATTCCAACAGGTCTCACGAAGCTTTTGTAACCGTAAACTGTGGCGCACTACCAAAAGATTTAATTGCGAGCGAACTTTTTGGATATGTGAAAGGTGCATTTACGAATGCGAATGCGAGCGGTAAAAAAGGAAAGTTCGAACAAGCCAACAAAGGTACTTTATTCTTAGACGAAATTGGCGAATTACCTATAGCATCGCAGACCTACTTGTTACGGATTTTAGAAGAGCAAATGGTGTATCCATTAGGTTCAGAAAAAGGAGTTCCAATCAATGTACGTATTGTAGCAGCTACCAACAGAGATTTATCGCTGGCGGTAAAACATAAAACTTTCAGATCTGACTTATTGTACCGTCTTAAAATAATGGAACTCAATATTCCACCTTTACGAAGTCGTAAAGGTGATATTACCTTTTTATTTAATCATTTTATAAAAGATAAAGCATCTTTCATTTCTGGTGTAGAAAAAGAAACACTTAGCTTATTACAAGTGTACGATTGGCCGGGAAATGTACGTGAGCTAAAAAACAACTGTTTGAAAACGGCTTTTAACGCCCAGTTTAGAGGTGATACGATTATAAAAGCAGAAGATTTACCTCGTGAGTTACATTCTGATGCTGTGCTATTCAATACTAAAAATTCTGATGAATCTTCAGATGAATTGACCAAAGAAGTATTGGAATTAGCGTTACAAAAAGTAAAGTGGAACAAATCTAAAGCGGCAAAACTTTTAGAGGTTTCGCGGACTACGGTGTACAGGAAGATTAACGAGTTTGGATTGTAAGAAAATAATTCTAATTATTCAACTATACTGATTGTGTATAAGAATTGAAATAAATATTGCTTAGATCAGATTGTATTTCATTGCACTAAAAAGTCCTGATAAATATGAATTAGTATTGAATGAAATCAAATTTGCTCATTATAAATAAAGAGTTCAAAAATCTAATATCAAACTGTACAATTAAAAAAGCCGACTTTTAAGAGTCGACTTTCCATTGCCCGCATTGAGCGGAGCTGAAATGTACAGGCGGAGAGACTCCCCTCGACTGCGCTCGGGATAAACTTCTCGTCTCTCCTAACAGTTTTGAATACGCTACAAACGAAAAAACCTCTCACAAAGAGAGGCTTTCTAAACATGTACAGGCGGAGAGACTCGAACTCTCACACCTTGCGGCACTAGATCCTAAGTCTAGCGTGTCTACCAATTCCACCACGCCTGCATATCCATCCTAAAATGGGATGTAAATATAAAGTAAAAAATCAATTCTCTAAATTTTCACTCTTTAAATTCCTCCTTTTTGTACTTTTAAAATCCATATCAAATTAGATTGATGAAAAACATAAAAACATACATTTCGGACAATAAAGACCGATTTCTGAACGAAATAATAGAATTACTTAAAATACCCTCCATCAGTGCGGATTCAGCTTATTCAAACCATGTGCTTAAAACCGCGGATATGGTAAAAACGTCATTGGAAGAGGCCGGTTGTGATACAGTTGAAATTCACAAAACCGCTGGTTTTCCGATTGTTTACGGAGAGAAAATCGTGAATGCCGACTTACCTACAATCCTTGTGTACGGTCACTACGATGTACAACCCCCTGACCCAGTAGAACTTTGGGATTCCCCACCTTTTGAACCCGTAATCAAAAAAACGGAACTACATCCTGAAGGGGCCATCTTTGCACGTGGTTCATGCGACGATAAAGGGCAAATGTATATGCATGTGAAAGCCTTGGAACTTATGGTGAAAACCGATCAGCTTCCTTGTAATGTCAAATTTATGATCGAAGGCGAAGAGGAAGTGGGCAGTGATAACTTGGGAATTTATGTAGCTGAGAATAAAGGGAAATTAAAGAACGATATTATCCTCATTTCGGATACCGGGATGATTGCCAACAATATCCCTTCTATCACTACTGGACTCCGAGGATTGAGCTATGTAGAAGTTGAAGTTACCGGACCTAACCGGGATTTACATTCTGGTTTATATGGAGGTGCCGTGGCCAACCCCATTAATATTCTGGCGAAGATGATTGCCAATCTTCACGATGAAAATAACCATATTACGATTCCCGGATTTTATGATAAGGTAGAAGAGTTGTCAAAAGAAGAGCGTGCCGAAATGGCCAAAGCACCTTTTAGCCTAGATGCCTATCAAAAAGCATTGGAGATTGATGCCGTTTACGGTGAAAAGGGCTATACCACCAACGAACGGAATTCCATCAGACCTACTTTAGATGTAAACGGAATTTGGGGCGGTTATACCGGGGAAGGCGCCAAAACCGTTATTGCCAGTAAAGCCTATGCCAAAATATCCATGCGACTGGTTCCCGATCAAGACTGGGAAGAAGTTACGGAGCTCTTTAAAACACATTTTGAAAGTATTGCCCCAAAAGGCGTAAAAGTCAAAGTTATCCCACACCACGGTGGCCAAGGTTATGTAACTCCGATTGACACCATAGGTTATAAAGCTGCATCCAAGGCGTATGAGACTACTTTTGGTAAAAAACCTGTACCTCAACGTAGTGGCGGCAGTATTCCAATCGTTTCACTTTTTGAACAAGAACTTGGAAGTAAAACGATTTTGATGGGCTTTGGACTGGATAGTGATGCTATCCACTCCCCTAACGAACATTTTGGGGTTTGGAACTACTTAAAAGGTATAGAAACGATTCCTTATTTCTATCAGTATTTTACGGAAATGAATGCTGATGGTTGATGGTTGATGGTTGATGGTTGATGGTTGATGGTTGATGGTTGATGGTTAAGAATCTATTTCATACCATAAGCACAAATAAACTTGTTACTATTTACTTAGTACTAAATACTTAGTACAGACGACAACTTAACAGTATTTCACAGATTACATCTTACGCATTACAAAATTATTCATACTCTACATTTGTAGAATTAAAATATTTATTCTATGTTTGTAGAGTTAATTCTAAGAACGTAGAAATGCAATTATCGAAAACGGAAGAAGAACTAATGAACATCATTTGGAAGCAAAAAAAAGCTTTTATGAAAGATCTGTTGGATGCCTATCCAGAACCAAAACCTGCAACCACTACGGTTGCTACACTTTTAAAGCGGATGGCGGACAAGGGTTTTGTGGCCTACAAGAGTTTTGGTCGGTCGCGGGAATACTATCCCCTCGTGAAAAAGAAAGATTATTTTTCAAAACATGTTAACGGGCTTATCAAAAACTTTTTTAATGACAGTCCCGGTCAGTTTGCATCTTTTTTTGCAAAAGAAACAGACTTAAGTAAAAAGGAACTTGAGGAATTAAAGGCATTGATCGATAGCGAAATCAAAAAGAAGTAATCATGTTCGTATACATTTTAAAATCTACAGCCTGCATGGCCATTTTCTTTATCTTCTATAAACTTCTTTTGGAGAAGGAAAACATGCACGTTTTTAAGCGCTTTTATCTTCTTTTGGCCATAGGAACATCGCTCTTGATTCCTGCACTCGTTTTTACGGAATTTGTAATGGTTGAACCTACTGCATCGCAACAATCTATGGTCTCTGACTATGATTATATAGGTGTACCGCCAACGCTAGAAAATGATGTTTTGGATGTTGAACCAACTCTGTGGGCTTTTTATGTCTTCGGATTTATTTTCTTCGGACTTAGATTTATTAAAAACCTTGGCCAGATTATTGGACGAATTCGTAGTAACCCCAAACAAAAATCTACAAGCTTCATTCGGGTTTTATTGAGAGAGAACTTTCCACCACATACTTTCTTCAATTATATTTTTCTGAACAGACAAAAGCTAGCGTTAAACGAAATTCCAAAAGAAGTCATGCTACATGAAGAAACCCATGCAAAACAAATGCATAGTTGTGATGTAATATGTATTGAACTGCTTCAAGTCTTCTTTTGGTTCAATCCACTTATTCAGCTATTCAAAAAGGCCATCAAGCTAAACCATGAGTTCCTCGCCGACCAATCTGTGCTCAATAAAAATATAGATAAGACCACCTATCAAAATACATTGCTATCATACATATCACTCGATAGTCAGAACAAGTATCAGTCAAAGATGGCCAACGCCATTAATTATTCATCAATCAAAAAACGATTTACAGTCATGAAAACACACACATCAAAAAAAGCAGTATTACTTAGAAGCTTGCTACTGTTGCCTTTGCTGGCAATACTCCTTTTAGGGTTTAGCGAAACCAAATTAGTAGCAGTGAATTCACCGGATAACAGAGAAATTCAGAAAACAGCTACTTTAGCGGAAATAGCTAAATACAATGAACTGGCCAAAAAATATAATACGGTTGCCATAGAAGAACGAAATATTCCGTTAGCAGAAGTAGAGGTATTGGAAACGATATATCGAAAAATGAACGTGTACCAAAAAGAAGATGCACAACCCTTTCCAGAATGCCTACCCAAAACGGATCAGGACGGGGCGTCCAGAAAGCAAATGGCCGAATACAATGCCCTTGCCAAAAAATATAATGAAATGGATAAAAACCATATGCGTATTTTAATAGATGAGGTAGACCGTTTGGAATATATCTATGGATTAATGTCCGATAAGCAAAAAGCAGATGCCGAACCATTTCCCCATTTTCCAGAACCGCCAAAACCTCCTATGCCTCCTAGTGCGCCAAATGAAAAAGAGGAAGCACTGAACACCATTCAAAAAATAATAGAAGAACAAGATCCTTATGATGTTGTCGGAGGTCCTATTAAATTGAACAATAGTGTAACTTACGTTTCAACACCCCCTACTCCACCGGAACCCAAGTCACCTTTGGACTTTGCTATTCAACTGGCGAAAAAAGATGCTACGTTCTATTATGAAGGCAAAAAAATAACTTCTGACGAGGCCATAGCCCTTTTAAAGAAAAATAAAAGCATCAATATGGATGTGAGAAATTCCAAAGGAAAAAGGCCTATCGTAAAATTGTCAAAGCAACCTATTCCCGTAAAATAATCCAAAATCACAAATATGAGTTAAAGCCTCCTTTTCGGAGGTTTTTTGTGTAACAAATTTGAGGAAATGACGTTCTAACAGGTAAGACCATCATCAATCAAAAAACAATATCCTATGTTACAAAACTTTTTTATTGGCTGCTCAGGAGCGGATTCCAACATCTTAAAAACATGTTCCCAAGGAGAACAGAACAAATATGCAGGAATAGGAGCAACTGTTTTCTTTACTGCGGTCATGGCCTTCATTGCAAGCAGTTATGCCCTTTATACTGTTTTCGATTCCGTTTATACAGCTGTATTTTTTGGGTTTATTTGGGGACTTCTCATTTTTAATTTAGACCGTTTCATCGTTTCCACTATCAAAAAGAGGGATAATTTTGGAAAAGAAGTGTTGCAGGCCACTCCAAGAATTCTTCTGGCCATTATCATCGCTATCGTTATTTCCAAACCGTTGGAAATGAAGATTTTTGAAAAGGAAATCAATCAGGTTTTGTTGGAACAGAAAAATGAAATGACCTTGGCCAACAAGGAACAATTGGCATTACAGTACACACCCAAGGTAACCCAGTTGAACCAGGACATTGCTTCGCTCAAAAATGAAATCGCCACAAAAGAGGCAGAAACCAATGCCTTGTACGATATTTATATTTCAGAGGCGGAAGGTACTGCCGGCACAAAATTATTGGGCAAGGGGCCCGTTTATGCGGAGAAGCGCGAAAAACATGATACCGCCTTAGCGGAGCTTAAAACATTGAAGACGACCAACGCTGAAAAAATAGCAGGAATAGAAACGCAGATTGCAGTATTGAACACAGAATACACCGACGTTGTAAAAAATTCCCAACCTATTATTGACGGTTTTGACGGACTTATGGCGCGCATTACGGCGTTAGATGAATTACCTTGGTTTCCTTCTTTCTTTATTTTTCTATTGTTTCTTGCTATTGAAACATCTCCAATAATCGCCAAGCTTTTGGCACCAAAAGGGGAATATGATGTGAAATTGGAAGAAGAAGAAAGTATTCTTGGCTCTTGGGTAACACAGAAAGTAGCACAGCGCAAACTTATTGTTACTACAGATGGAGACATTAACCAAAAGATATATGAGGACTTAAAAGGCGAAGAAGAACTATATGGGTATAAAAAGAAAAAAGCGGAGGAATTACTACGTATCCAAGCCGATAAATTTCATGAGGTACAGGTGAAAAACTTATAATATCAATTGCCCCAGATACGTTTCCAGAGTTCCTTAAAAAGTCGTTTGGCATCTCGTTGGAACTTTGGCCGCTCTTCTACTAAAATATCATCGCCGTTAGGAATTAATCGGTATGAAAAAGCGAATTTTTTCTCGTCCGGCGATACACTTATAAGTCCAAAACGCAAATCATTGAAGAATAATTCTTTCTCTTTTTGAGTGATGGTGTACCAACCTTCAGCAATGGCGATAAGTCGCTCTACCTTATCATATGATTGTAAATCACCTGAGAGGTCTCGGTTTTTGGGATACTTTGTAAAGGTTATCGGTTTGGTATCAAAAAAAGAATAATTCCCAATGAGGTAGGCATCTTCCGTATCAATATTGGCCGTCCAAAGGATGGTATTAAATGGAGTTGGCCTTATATCCATATCGGTATAAACAATTCCCTGTACTGTTAGGCTATGCTCAAATTTCTTGAAAACGAAACCTTTTGCAATCAATGTTAGTATGAGATAGCCTGAGCTAATTCCTATTCCCAGCCAATTGTATTTTCGTCTTTTAGGAGACGTTCTTTTCTGAAATAGGGCCAAAATGACAAAAATCAAAAAAGGGACCGTATACAGCGGGTCGATTACGAATATATTCTGAAAGGCCAAACGCAAATCAAAAGGCCAAAACAATTGTGTTCCCCAAGTGGTGAATGCATCCAAAATAGGATGGGTAAACAATCCCCAGAACATGAGCCAAGACCAATCTTTCCACACCGCTTTGCTCTTGGGGTTCAGTTTCCATACCAACCAACCAAAAATAGGAGCGAACAAAACCGAAAAAAGAATGGAGTGACTAAAACCCCTATGCCATTCCGTAGCGGTGACCGTATCGGTAAAATAACGTGCCATGACATCCAAATCGGGAATAGTGCCCGCAACAGCACCGTACAACATGGCCTTATTGCCCACTTTTTTACCTAGAACGGCTTCCCCTACCGCAGCACCTAAAACTATTTGTGTTAACGAATCCATAAGCCCCTTGACCCCCAAAGGGGGAAATTATATTGTTATTTTCCTTAATCGACAATCTCCATCTTCTTTAAAAGAAAAGAGGCGTTCATATTTTGGCAAATGCCTTTTTTGAACTTGTAGTCAAAATGAAGTTCATCAGCTATAATTTCTGCATCAAAATAGTGGTTTTTCACCTGTGGGAGTTCTTCTGCAATCTCGCATAGGCTCAAATCATGTGTGGCGATGATTCCCGTAGCCTTGGATGCCACCAAACGTTCTACAAATTTACGCGAGCCCTCAGCTTTATCCGTACTATTGGTTCCTTTCAGGATTTCATCCAAAACAATAAAATAACGGTCTTCCTGTATCTCGTCTACCAAAAATTTGAGTCGCTTTAATTCCGAAAAGAAATAGGATTCATCGTCGGTCAAGGAATCCGTGGTCCGCATGCTGGTAATCAACTTTATCGGGGTATATGCAACATTTTTAGCACAGACCGGCAGCCCAATATTTGCCATGACGATTTGTAACGATACCGTTCGTAAAAATGTACTTTTACCCGCCATATTGGCCCCGGTTATGATGAAGAATTCCTCTTTTTTGATTTCATAATCGTTCAATACACTTTTTTGGGGATGCAATAAGGGATGGCCCGCACCTTCTGTTTTAATATTCCCATCTTTGTTAATCTTTGGAAATGTATAATCAGGATGATTAAAAGCAAAGTTTCCCAAGGTGATCTGTGCATCAAAAAAGGAAATAACATCAAACCAATCCTTCACAAAATCCTTATTGGCGCTAATCCACTTTTCAATGTTGAAACATGTAGTCAATCCCCTAAGGAATAGCCCATTGCCAAATATCAAATAGATAAAATTATTGTTCTGGTCCAAGTTTGCCAAAAGTTTGGAAAATTGCTCCAGTACCGCTGAGGCATTTTTATTTTCTGCCTTTAACCGTTCTTTTTGGTGATGTAACAATGTACTTTTAAACGACGTTTCCTCCAAAATGGCCACCAGCTTTCCATATTGTTGAAAGGTTGATTGCAACTTACCGGCATCATTTCCTAGTTTGGTGATTTTTCGAGTAAAAATCCCGGTAACCATCAATCCGAATAGTACCCAGTAAATCAAGAACGATTCTGGAATTTGATCTAGAAAAAACAGTGCCAACGCCCCAATGGAAGCCAAAGAAAAAACCAAAGGAATATAACGCATCGTTTTGGGAACAAAAGATTTGTAATTTTTCAACCAAGAAATAAGGGCATTCAATTCCGTTTCAGATTGTGTCAATCCTCCTATGGCCAAAAATTCCTGTCTCCACTCAGGCATGTTTCCCAATTCCTGAACGGCGTTCTGCTTTTCAACAACATCCGTTATGACATTTTCCTTTAGAACAGAAGCCAATCTCTCGCTACCGGCCGGCAATACGGTCCTGTTTATATATTGATAAAACGAACCTCTCCCGAACAGATCAATATCCTGGGCAAAATGATGTGACGGATCTTTGTACTCATTGCCTTCGGGCAAATCAAAATATTTTCTTTGCAATACGGCAATCTCTTGTTCATTTATTTTTACCAATGATCGTAGCTTTGCTTTTTGGTACTGTAAGTCCGAATGCCTAGAAACCAGAAAAAGAAAAAGTATGATCGTAACGATTACAATACCGGTTACGATTTTAATCTGGTCAAAAAAGAAATATAGCCCCACAACAGAAAGAAGAAAAACAGTGAGCCTTATCATGCTAGAGGCAAAAAGTTTCTTCTTTACATCGCCTAACAGTGCGCTATTTTTTTTTATCCGATTTTGGTAAAAGGAAAGTAATTCCTGCATTCAAACGCTTTTTAAAATAATACCTTTATGTTTTTATTTGGCCAATTCTTGACGTATCCAAGGTATTCTAATGCATCTCATTTTTTAGGAAAGAGCATCTAGCTCCGATTTTAATTTTTTGGTGAATTTAGAAACCACCAAATCGTAGGAATGGTCAATGAGTTCAACAATGAGTTTTGGCGGCACCATTTCCAACATCACCGTATTCCAATGCACTTTGCTCATGTGCCAACCCGCTATAACGCCGCCGTCATACGCTTCGCGCAATGCAATGGCCCGCTCTGGATCACACTTTAAATTTACTTGATCGGGTATACGCTCTAGACCGCACAGAGCAAACATTTTTCCCATTACCTTAAAGACAAGGGTCTGTTCGTCAAAAGGAAAACTTTCCGTTACTCCTTTTTTCCCCAAACAATACTCCCTGAATTCCTCTACATGCATGGATTTAGTTTATACCCTTGGAATCATAGACGATTACTTTGGTCCATAGTTTGCTAGATTCCGCTATGAACAATTTGTGAGGGGCTTCGTCCTGATAGTTCTGTTGGGCTTCGGCCGACTCAAAAGTGACGATCAAGGAATATGTAAAAGAACCGTCTACCACATCCCTGCTGGCTTTTGGCGGTTTCCCGATAAATTTTGTCTTGGCATAGGCCGAGTTGTCCAAAAACTTCTGAAGCGAAGTTTCAAAGGCCTCACAATCTGCTGTACTATCCGGGTTTGCCAACCAAAAATAAACAGTATGGGCAAAATTGGAATCAAAACTTTTCATGTCTTTATTGCTTTGGGCGTATGTTGTGAATGATAGGGCCAAAAATACTATAGTTGCTAATTTTTTCATAGTCGTATCGTGGTAATTTTATTTGCTAAAGTTAGCATTTGCAAACGATTATTCCCTTAACCGCTCTAATTGTTTTTCAGGAATCTCCAAAGCGGAATAATCCAATTTCCAACCAATGGTACCTACAATCTTCTCTATGAGCAATACGGTTTCCCAAGCTTCCTTTTTTGCCGTCTGCATCAATCCACTTTCAGGAATTTTCTCTTTGATATGCTTTTTGGCCTCCAAATTAAGGCTGGTCAGATCCTCAGGTGTAAAGGAATTGAACATTCCGTTTTTTATATCGTAAAAATCGAGTTCCGGTTCTATGGACAATACTTCTGGCTGCGGAAAATTTTTAAGGATGATACGTTTGTTGTTTTCATCGGCATCCATCAATATTTTCTTTAGGTCATATCCTATTTGAGCTTTCGCCTTAATAACGATCAATGCTTTTTTCTTACTGCTTACCAAGCTCATAAAACGCTCTCGCGTGTTCTCGTACTTGTAGATTTCGGCAAAATCGCCTTCGACCGTCATTAACTTACAGACCGACCTTATTTTTTCCAGCAAAACGGTAGATTGGTGGCTAGTAAGCTCTTTACTCTCCTTCTTTTTAAAGAACGAAAAAAGCCAGTACATGATGATTCCACCTAAAATAAGACCTAAAAAAGCTTCTAACATATCATCTATTTTTCTTTCCTATTTCGCCCAAATGGGTATGGTTAAAACCGCTATTATATTTTAGTCCGTAGCCAAAGACGCGGTCCATGGAGGCATGCGAAAATAATATAACTCCAGTTAATTGTATAATGGGTAAGGAAAGATACATCCCTAAAAAATAGATGAGTATGGCCAAGCCCTTATGATGAAACAGATTATAGGCTATGGCCCCGACCCTCTGGTTTACTAAATAGCCCAACATACCGATATCCGGAGCCAGAATCAGTACCAAAAACCACCACCACTGGTATCCCAAAAGCCCGAACATAAAAATACCAAGTACCAACATGGCCAATTCCTCTAGTCTAATAAGATTTTTCATATTATTCTATTTTATAAAGTACTGGCCTACTAGGGCTGGCATCGTTTTCAAAAGGGGCTACTTGCAAGTTCAGAAAATACAGACCGTCCGTTATAGCGTTGGAAACATAGATTAATTCCGTAATAGTGGCCCCGTAACGGATATCTCCATTAAAATTCCAGAAGGCCTTATGCGCCAATAACGCACCTTCATCCTGTTCCTTGTCCACCGAAGGCAGATCTATTAAAAGATGCCCCACTCCGTTTTCTCTAAGATAAATTGCCGCTTCCTCTAAAAGATATGGCGGATTCGTATATGAATACTGTCGGCTTAATTTGGCATCCGTATTGGGCAACGTTCTTATGACAAGCGCCTCGCATATCGTATCTCCAATGGCATTTTCCAACTGTTTTTTACT
The DNA here is from genome assembly GCF_047345745.1 of Maribacter algae. Classification (NCBI taxonomy): domain Bacteria; kingdom Pseudomonadati; phylum Bacteroidota; class Flavobacteriia; order Flavobacteriales; family Flavobacteriaceae; genus Maribacter; species Maribacter algae. The sequence goes on along the minus strand of NZ_JBLFES010000001.1, from coordinate 740,913 downwards.
AATGACAAAATCATTTTCCCATTTGCCCGGAGCAATCGTTATCACTTTGGCAAAAAAGAAAAATGTATCCAAATTTTGATTTATGGAGTGAAAGTCCTCCGTAATATGCCCCACACATTCCGTATGCGTACCATGTGCATGTGGGTTAAATTGTACGTTGTTAAAATTGGTGGAAGCACCTGCAGAAACACTCCCTATAAAATCATTCTCCGTATGGGGTTTTATCTCAGGAGGATTCACGTACCATGCGTTCACACTGGAAGCATTGCCCTGTAACGGCATAGAAATATCCAACGGTGCCGACAGATCTATTTGGTATTCTTTTTTTTTATGTGTGATTTTGGCTTTCAAAACTTAGGGTCTCTTCAAGCGGCGTCAAGACGTTTTTTAAAGGTTAGTAATTTGATAGTTCTCGACTGCGCTCGAACAGACAGAACATACCCCTTGACATTATTCAAATTTACTTCATTTTTACCATAAACAAATCGGCAGCAATGCCATCCGCTAAAAATCTCCCTTTTTTTGTGGCGAGTAGTATATCTCCATCCCAATACAAGAGATGTTCTTCCACGTATTTTTCAGATTGATTATGGAGATACTCCGCATATTTTTCACCAAATTCAGCTGTAATCTTTTTTATAGAAACGCCCCAAATGGTGCGTAGACCTGTCATTACATATTCATTATACTTGTCCCTTGTGGTTAGTTGTTCTATTTCTATGGGCAGATTACCTTTCGTTATCGCTTTGATGTATTTTGTATTGTTATTGATGTTCCAACCCCTCTGTTCCCCATCAAAAGAATGTGCGGATGGGCCTATTCCCAAATACTTTTTCTGTTGCCAATAGGCCGTATTGTTCTTGGAAAAATACCCAGGTTTCCCAAAGTTGGAAATTTCATAACTCTCATAACCCGCACCTTTCATTTTATCCAAAAGGATGTTGAAATGTTCCTGCGCCACTTCATCGTCAACCGGGGTTACGATACCCTTTTCTACAAACTTGGCCAAAGCCGTTCTGGGTTCTACAGTTAAAGCATAGCTGGAAATATGGGGAACATTAAAAGAAAGTGCTTTATCAATATTCTCCTCCCATCTAGCATGTGTCATATTGGGCATACCATATATTAAATCGATGGAGATATTATCAAAATATTGAGTCGCCAAAGACAAGGACACTATTGCTTCAGTGGCCGAATGCGCCCGATTCATCAATTTTAAATCTTCTTCAAAAAAGGATTGTATGCCAATGCTCAACCGATTGATAGGACTATTGGATAATTGAATGATTTTTTCTTCGGACAAATCATCCGGATTGGCTTCCAAAGTAATCTCAGGGTTTTTGATCACCTCATAATTTGAATACACCGATGCTATTATTTCTTCAATCTCGTGCGTTTCCATAACCGAAGGTGTACCGCCACCAAAATAAATGGTTGCCACTTTCTCGTTTTCAAACTCCTTTTTCCTCAGTTTCAATTCTTCACACAATGCCTTGATCATCACCTCTTTTTTGTCCATTACGGTTGAAAAGTGAAAATCACAGTAGTGACAGGCCTGCTTGCAAAAAGGGATGTGGATGTAAATTCCTGGCAAAACAATATTCAATTAGCAGGTAACAATAATCAATTATTTCGATATTCTCGTTGTTTTCAAAATTGAAAACATGATTTTTGATAATTCATCTGCACTCTCAATAAGCGAATCTGCTTTTACCTTATCTAAATAATCTGAATCTTTAAGCAATGAAAGCCAATATTTGGTTTCTAAACTTTCTTTGTAAGCGATTGATATTTTCGCAGAAAAATCCGCTTTTGATATTGCCCCATTTGCCTCTGAGATATTTGCGCCGATCGAAGTTCCTGAACGCAGCAGTTGTTTGGATAACACATATTCTTTATTAATTGAAATAAGCTCTTTATATAACAACACAATTTTCAATGCAAAATCATAAGATTTATGAGCTAAAGGGTTCTTATTTAAAGACATTGTTAATTGTTAATTGTTAATTGTTTTAACCAAAACTTGCTAAAGTTTCTTTTTTTGCCCACGCAAATTAACAATAGTAGCGTTCTTAACTCCCCCTTTGGGGGTCGGGGGGCTATTCTGTTTCACGAAAGCACTCCATCCCGTGTAGTTTTTCCCCACCTCAACACGGCCTTCATTATAAAAATGGCAAACGGCGGCGGCCAAACCATCAGTACTATCTAGGTTTTTTGGCAGTGTTTTTAAACCTAACATGCCCTGAAGCATTTTGGCGACTTGTTCTTTCGTGGCATTCCCATTTCCGGTGATGGCCATTTTAATCTTTTTAGGCAGGTATTCGGTGATGGGTATTTGACGGGACAACCCTGCGGCCATGGCTACCCCTTGGGCCCTACCCAGTTTGAGCATGGATTGGACATTTTTCCCGAAAAAGGGAGCCTCTATGGCAATCTCATCCGGGTGAAAGGTATCTATGAGTTCTATGGTGCGTTCAAAAATCAGTTTTAACTTCACGTAGGGATCCGCGTATTTCTTTAGGAGCAGTTCATTCATTTGAATGAATTCCATTTTTTTATTGACCACCTTTATGATGCCAAAGCCCATGACGGTAGTTCCTGGGTCAATTCCTAGAATGATTTTCTCCTTTGCCAAACTATGATTTTGTATTTAAATGGATGGGGATCCTAAATTTTGTACTTACGGGAATACCCCTTTTTAGGGCAGGTGCAATAGTAGGCAAGTTTTTCAAACTCTGTGAAATAATGCCATCGAACTCCGGCATTTGCTTTGTAATTGCGGGGTCTTTTTCAATATTTTTGATAATGATCTTTCCTTCTGCATTCACCACGAAAATTACCATCACCAAAGGGTCGGTATCTTCTTTCACAGTGAATTCGAACTCGTTCAGGGCGCTCTCAAAATGAGAGGTCAGTTTATCTTCAAAACAAATGCGCTGGTTAGTTTTAGAAACTGTTTCATCACAATCGGCAAACAACGGATAAGAATCCACCGTGTTCCAATCTATTTGTTGCAGTTTCGCATTAATAATTTCCTGTGTTCTTTTCTCCTTAGATTCAAAGAACTGACAAGAGACCAAACTACAAAAAACCAATAAGAAGAAAACCCTTTTCATCCTGCTAAAGTGTAGCGGAAATTACGATTTTTTAGGCACTTTAATCGGTATCTAGGTGCATTTGAATTTTCAATTCCTTAATCCTTTTACGAACTATTTGGGAAGATAGGTTTAGTTGCATAAAGACTATCCGCAACGGACAAAGCCGAGGTTTGCGCCCCGGCTTCTAGACTGACTACTAAAAATAAAATGAACGCTTTTCTCAATACTAGTTCAATTTAAAAGAGATAGGTATGGAATACGCGACACTAACATTCTTACCCTCTTTTTGTCCAGGCACCATTTTAGGCAATTTCCTGATAATACGTTCCGCTTCATCTTCCAATAATTTATCCGGGCCTCTCTTGCGTAAACCTTGTATAGAACCATCTTTGGCAACTATAAACATAACGCTTACACGACCTTCAATACCTAGTTTTTGGGCTTCTTCTGGATATCGAAAGTTTTTACTAATGTGCTTTTGCATCATTTTCTGAAAACATGACCTTTTATCTTCAACATTTTCGCAACCCGGAAATACGGGTACATGCTCTACAACTGAAAAAGGAACTACCATGGCATTGGCTCCAAAAAAATCCTCGGCGGATATTTTCGAATTAATGACCATTTTCGCTTTTATGCGTTCTCCAAAAAAACCTGAAATATAATTCCCAGGTGTATTATCATTGACAAATTTTACTTCGTCACCAGCTTTATCAACAACACGCAGTTCCCACTCTTGCTGACCAGAAGACAAGGTTTTTAAAGTTTCATTAATTTTAAGCTCTTCGGCTGTGGTCAATTGGTTCATGTCCATCACTTTAATGGTTTGTCCCTTGTCCTCTGGAGCTGTCTTTTCATCCAGTTCACAGGAAGTATAAAACAGCATACCGACCACCAATGGCAGGATGGCCAAATATTTGAACCGCCAGATTTTTCTTGATCTTGATTTTTGTAACATAACTATTCGTTTTTTGATTAATGATTTTACCGCAAATTGATTGACAAATGAGATATTTTGTGTCTGAAAAACTTGGGACAATAAAAATTCATATTGCTCCTTTTTATTGTTTTTTGCTACATAGGCATCCGCGATGAACTCGTGCAATTCTGAAATACGATTTTGATAGACATATACCAAAGGATTGAACCACGCTACAATACGCATCAATTCAAAAAATAATAGGTCATAAGAGTGCTTTTGCCGAATATGCACCAACTCATGTTGTACAATATTCCGATGTTCTTTTTCGATTACTTTGTCTCCAAGGAATATCGATTTAAAAAAAGAAAAAGCAATGGAACTGTTTCTAATAATTACTTGCGTGAAATCCTTAAAATATTGGATTTCCCCTTTTTGCCGCAATCTATAAATCTGATACAACTTATGACCGAAAAATAAAGTAGCCAAAAGCATTCCACCCAATAGTACCACATATTCCCATGAAATATAAAAAGGTGTATCCTTTATATTTGAAAGCACTACTGTAGCGTTATTTTTACTCCACAAGAACGCTGGATAGGTTATAAACGTTTCGGGGATGGTAGTTTTCATCGCTTCTATTTTCGCCCAAGGCAATAACATGGAAAGGACATAGGTTCCTATCAAATAAGCGCGATTCCATTGAAAGAAGGTTTCTCTTTTCAAGAACAGATCGTAAATGATGAGGAACAGCAACTGAAAAGCGATGCTTTCTAAAATATATTGGATCATTTTTCGTCTTTTTTGATTTCCTTCATAATCGATTCCAATTCCGCAAGGCTGACATCGTTCTTTTTCATGAAGAAAGAAACCATACTTTTAAAGGAGCCTTGAAAATATCCATCAACCAACTTATTGATAGACTGGTTACTATAATCCGCTTTTTGAACCACCGGAAAATACAGATACCCTTTCCCTTCTTGTTCGTGGTCCACAAACCCTTTGCTCTCCAGAATACGCACGATGGTAGAAACCGTATTATATGCGGGTTTTGGCGATGGAAGTTTTTCTATAATAGCGGCCACATTACACTTTTTAAGCTCCCACAGAAGCTGCATTACCTCTTCCTCCGCTTTTGTTAATTGTTTCATTTAACTAAGTTTTTAGTTCGACTGAAGTTCAAATATAACTAATTATTTAGTTTAAACTAATATTTTAGTTGACAAATTTGATTCATCCCTCTTTTCTTGTAACAAAAGAGATTACTTTTAGTCTTATTATTGAAATGAAAATTGAATCATGGACATTGCTCTGCTAATCGTAGGATTTATTTTTATGCTCATAGGCATTTTAGGTAGTTTTTTACCTATTTTACCCGGACCTCCGGTAAGTTGGATAGGGCTATTATTGTTACACCTTACCAATGCCGTCTCTATGAATTGGTGGTTTTTGGGCATCACGTTGACCGTAGCCCTTGTCATTTTCGCCTTGGATTATATTATTCCGGCCATTGGCACCAAAAAATTTGGAGGAACAAGGGCAGGAATGATCGGAACTACTATCGGATTGATCGTTGGGCTCTTGGCCCCTATCCCGGGTGGTATTATTATTGGCCCTTTCATAGGGGCGTTTTTAGGAGAACTCTCTGCGAAAGCGGACAATAAAACTGCATTAAAAGCGGCCTTTGGTTCTTTTCTCGGATTCTTAACGGGTACTTTTATGAAGTTCGTTGTGGCAATTATTTTCTTGGGATTATTTATTTCTAAAGCATGGGATTATAAAGCTGCGTTATTTCCTTATTTTAATTAAAAAAACAATATGGATATATCAAAACTCGGCACCAGTAATTTTATAATTTATGGCCTACCATTAGTGGTAATAATTTCTTCCTTAAGTATTGCCATTAGCCCATTACTTGACTATTATCCAGATATTGCTATAGGAATTACCTATGACCTTATATTAACGGCTCCCTTGCTATTTCTTTACCTTTCTAGAAAAAGCAGGCGTTCCAAATTACAAGTAGTGCCATTTTTTATGATCGGTATTGTATTATCTTCTTTTTTACTGCCCAAAAGCCAACATGAACATCTAAATTATATCAAAACGTATTTGTTTCCACTGTTAGAATTAACGATATTTTGCACCTTGGTTTTCAAAATCCATAAAGGTGTAAAAGTTTTTAAATCCAATACTCGTTCGGAAATGGATTTTCAAGAAATATGTGCTGAAAGTGTAGAGGAATCATTGGGAAACTCAAAATTTACTTCTCTATTTACGTCAGAAATCACCATGCTGTATTATGCTTTTTTAACATGGCGAAAGAAGAAATTTTCCTGCACCACCTTTACCAATTATAAGGAAAATGCCGCTATAGCCTTATCCATAGCTTTTATATTGATTATCCTCATCGAGACCATTTCTTTTCATATGGTATTAGTTCAATGGAGCAATATTTTGGCGTGGATACTTACCGCTACAAGCATTTATACCGTTTTAATGATTTTTGCCCATATAAAAGCCCTTATATTGAATCCCTCTTTGCTTACAGCAAAGCAGCTCATTTTAAAAAATGGTCTGATATCTAGAACCAAAATAGCCTTGAAAAATATTGAAGAAGTGAGGCTATGCAACAAAGAAATACCATCAACCAAAGTTTTAAAAGTAGGTAATCTTGGACTACATAAAAACACTAGCAATCACAATATTGCCATTTATTTTAAGCAAGAACAGACTATTCATAAAGCTTATGGAAAAAAAGAAAAATGTAATGTATTATTAGTGCATGTAGATGACAAAAATATATTTTTCACTAAGCTCAGCACGCTCATAGTCAAAGATGGAACTATTTAATCCATCCAAATAACCTTATCCGCTATAGGTCCTCTTGTTTGTTCCGGGATTTCTATATCCGTATACCCTATATAAAAAAATCCCAAACATTTTTCTCCCTCTTCCATTGGCAGAAAATCATCCATGTATTTTATGAGTCCGGGCGAACTCCAGTAACTACCGATCCCCATTTCCGTACAGTATAACCACATATTTTGCACGGCCATTGCCGTTGCGGCAATCTCCTCCCATTCCGGAATACTTTCGCTAAAATCTCGTTGCATACAGATAGCGATAATGGCACCTGCTTTTTTCGGGTTTTCAATAAGTTTTTTAGATTTCATTTGCTTGGGTTTTACCGTAACATCAATATAAGTGTTCGATAAAAATTCCCCTAGTTTTGCCTTTTTATCCCCCGTCATTACCTTAAATCGCCATGGTTCGGTCTTCCTGTGGTTGGGTGCCCAGTTGGCCGCTTCAAGTATTTTTTCAATATCCCTTTTTGCTATAGGTTTATCATTGTACTGCACAGGAAAAACGGAACGTCTCTTCTTTATCAAATCAAAAATCATAATCGCTTTTTATAATCTGGTTCAAGTTCTATCTAAAAGTAAATCCAAACAATTTTCTTTGAAAGGATATAATCTTGGATTTAGCGAAAAAAGTAATGAATATTATAAATGAAAAAATATGTGAACAAAATTAGTTTTCTTTCTCCATTCATTACTTTTTTGAAGTCATAATCTTTATTAAGTCCTCGTTTCTCTTGTTACCGTCGATCAATCCGAAATTATCACTTTTGTAATTCCAGTTTGCATATCCTATGCCCGTTTCCTCAAAAAGAGCGACCATATCTTTATACCAAAGCAAACGGTCTTTTTCAGGGGCAGTGGCCATGATTCCGAATTCTCCACAATAGAGGGGCAGACCCAATTCTTTTGCCTTTACCAAAGGTTTTTTCCACATGGCCAACATAACTTCTTTGTTGAATGTTTTCCCTTTCCATTCTTCCGTAACCATTTTGTCCTCGTCCGATAAACGCATGAATTCCTCATCTGTCAAAATCACTCCAGGGTAATGCACGGGACCTTCATAATCTTTCAATTTAGTCCATCCGGCGCTGTAATGGCTCAACAAAAAGGGCTCGTAAAAATGAAAGCTTAAAAGAATGTTTTTATCATTGGCAGGTACTTTAAGCTCATCAAAAGTATTAACAGATTGCCATCTATTGGACCCAATTACGATAGTACGTTCCGGTTCCAGCTCACGGATAGCCTCAAAAGCCTTCACCAAAAGCTTGTTCCAGGTTTCATTATCATCGGCAACGGCCTCGTTCATCAATTCATAAGCTACTTGTCCGTTCGGGAATTTCCCTAAACGCTTGGAAAGTTGTCGCCAAAGATCAAAGAATTTTTCTTGCTCCGCAGGTTCCGTCCATAAGGGTTTGACCTCGGCATTAAAATAATGGGAACGCAAAATATGCATGTCTACGATAACCCGTAATTTGTATTCCGCAGCCCAATTGATGCAATTCTCCAACAACTGAAAAGCATCTTCGTAAGGTTTGCCGTTATCATCCCACATGTTTTCCTCGTCTATGGGAACCCTAAGGTGGTCAAAACCCATTTTGGCGATTTCGGCAACATCGCTTTTCGTAAAAAATGCCTCGCGTTCTGCGCCTTTTGTCTTTGTCTGGGACAGCCAGTGCGCTATATTGGTTCCTCTATGGACCTCGAATTTTGAAAACGTATTTTGTTTTTCTTTTTCATTGAAAGAAGTAAGAACGATGACAAAAATGAGGAGAAATATTTTTTTCATTGGAACATATTTAAATTAAAACGGCTTTTCCCGTTCATTTATGAATTACGTTAAGAATGGAAATATAACAAAAAAAGCCTCCCAAATGGAAAGCCTTTCATTGATATTATCGAATTAATCCGATAAACACAAAATGCTCCAAACGTTGTTCGGAGCACAACACAACGCCGTAAAGATAGCAAAGGTTTTCTATAAATCGATTTTGTCCTTAAAAATTCAATCTATTGATGCAAAAAAAATTGTAGCAAATTTTAAAATGGCTTTAACACCTCTCGTTTTAAGGATGACCTATCTTTAATGGAAAAATGATACGCAATGCTATGTTTTGGGTAACGATGGTCACCCTACTTTTAATCACCGTGACAATAATGGCCACCATGAATTTTCCGTTTAACTGGGTTTTCTATATTACGGTATTAGGTCAACTATCCGTTGTATATATGGTTTACAAGGTTTTAACTGACAATTATAGTACCAATAAAACTTTTGAAGATTTCTACGAGGACGCTCCCATTAAAGACCGGGTCAACCCGTAAAGGATATTGCCCCTTCTGATTTGGTGGCTTTATTGGAAAAGGTCATGCTCAATTCTGGAATCACCAATAATGGGTTCTGCGTGTGGAATGCCATTCTTTTAACGATGGGTTCTCTCGTAAGTCGCTCCATATAGCTATGTTGGTAATTGAGCATAGCCAGCAAGTGTATCCCCAATTCTTCTGAAAACAGTTCCAATGTTTTTGAAACCGAATTGAGTTCTGAAACGGTATGCACATAATGCTCCACATCTTTCAGATATTTTCGGAGCATACTTAGATTGAACAGTTGAAGTTCCGTTAATTTTTTTATTTCATACTGTACGTTAACAATGCGTACTACCGCGCCAAAAGCCTTGGCCATTTCCAGTAAAGGCTGCAGTTCGGAGAGGGTGTAAAAACGATTAAAATCCGTGGCAAAAGCAATCTCGGTCGGTTTTTGATAGGTGAAATTTTGAGGTATCACCAGTACGGGGCAATCCTTGACCGATTTAATGATTCTTACCGTATTGCTGCCCATAAAGACTTCTTCAATACCACTAGCGCCCTTGGTACCTGTAATCACTAAATCTATTTTGAAATCGGAGATGGTCTCCAGGATTTTATCCGTCAATAGATTGAAGGAAGAAATAATTTTAAACCCATGTTTGTTATTTGGGTGTTCCTTTTCTATTCGTTCCAAGATAGTCTTGAGGCCATCTTCAGAAAATCTGTGTGCAGCATTGTTCAACAAACCACCTTCCATAGATGCGGCCATAAATCTACTACTGGTAATAGCCGGGGTATAGGTGTTCAATATATAAAAAGTACATGCTTCTTTCTCAAATAAAGACAGTGCATATTCAATTGCGTTCCAAGCATTCTCAGAAAAATCCGTTGGAATTAAAACCTGTTTCATCTAATCCTACATTTTATTTATAATGTAAAATTAGAACCGCATACAAACGAAAACTATGATAATTGTCAGGTTTTGAAATGAAATCTTTGTGCTAGTAGCCTTCCGCTAGCTTTTTCAAGGATTTTTCATCAACAATTCCGATTTTTTTACCGGAGGTTTTTAGAAGTCCCGCTTTTTTTAATTCGGATATGATACGAATGCAAGACTCTGTGGCCGTACCCACCACGTTTGAAATATCCTCCCTTGAAAGGGTGAGGTTTAGGAAACCTTCCCCATCGCTCCCAAAATTAGTGTTCAGATACAAAAAAGCCTCCGCTATACGTTGCTTTACGGATTTTTGGCTCATGTTCACGATGACGTCATCCGCTTCTTTAAGGTCATGGGCCATATGGCGCAACACTTCTAACGTGAAATTTGGATTGGTATGCAAAGCCTTTACGATACCTTCTTTTGGAATAAAACAAACTTCCATATCACTGACCGCCTTGGCACTTAGATTGACACTTTCTTCGGCAACGACAGAACGCTGCCCGATCACCTCACCTTTAGCTGCCAACTTAACGATCTGGTCTTTACCGTTCTCACTTAATTTAGATAATTTTGATACCCCGCTACGTACACAGAAAACACCGTCCAGTTTTTCACCCTCTTCAAATAACGCTTCGCCCTTTTTGATTTTACGGGTGCTTTTGGAATCGGAAACCTGTTTTAATTCTTCCTTGCTCATTGCCCTTAAGGCGTTGAACTGCCTTATGATACAATTTTCACATCTGCTTTCCATTTTACTTGACTTTATACCTGAATTACAAAAGTACTTTGCAAAAGATAATCAAAACCTGACAATTATCATGTTTTAAAAAGAGAATGCAATTGACCTTTGTGTTAGGTATGAGCAAAAATACGGACAAACCAAACTGTTATCACTGTGGTGACGATTGTGGCCGCACACAACTTATTTTTGATGAGAAGAACTTCTGCTGTAATGGATGTAAAACGGTCTACGAGATTTTTGCTTCCAATGATCTATCCTATTATTATGATCTACAGTCTAACGCTGGGGCAACTCCAAGCAAAATTGAAGGAAAATACGATTTTCTCGATACTCCTGCTATTGTTGAAAAACTAACGGAATTCAATGATGGTACCGTTCAGATCATCAATCTTTATATTCCGCATATCCACTGCAGCTCCTGTATCTGGGTACTTGAAAACCTAAACAAACTTAATCTTGCCATTAGTGGCTCACAAGTAGATTTTCCAAAGAAAACAGTTCGCATTACCTATAAAAGCAATAGCATTTCGCTAAAGGAACTGGTTTTATTGTTATCCAAGATCGGTTATGAACCCTATATCTCGTTAGATGATTATGACAACACCAAAAAGAAAACGGACCGCAGCCTTATTTACAAATTGGGTGTAGCAGGTTTTGCGTTCGGGAATGTAATGTTCCTCTCCTTTCCGGATTATTTTGATTTGCAAACAAGCCAGTCCAACGGCGGGGAGTTTTGGCTCAATCAATACCAAGATGTCTTCCGTTGGTTGATGTTTATTTTCTCATTGCCCGTTGTTTTTTATTCGGGAAGGGATTATTTTATTTCGGCCTTTAAAGGGTTGCGTTCCAGATTATTGAATATAGATGTACCGATAGCACTGGGGATTTTAGTCCTTTTTCTGAGGAGTACTTTAGAAATTAGTTTTGGATGGGGACCTGGTTTTTTTGACAGCCTCACCGGACTCCTATTCTTTCTTTTATTGGGTAAGTTTTTCCAACAGAAAACTTACTCTTTTTTATCTTTTGAACGCGATTACAAATCCTATTTCCCCATAGCCGTAACGAGAATTACTACCCATGGAAGAGAAGAAATAACACAGGTACACAACATTCAAAAAGGCGACCGATTGTTGATCAGAAACGAAGAATTGATTCCGGTAGATGGGGTTTTGATGGGCGGTAATGCCCGTATCGACTACAGTTTTGTGACCGGAGAATCCGAACCTGTACAAAAGATATCTGGCGATAAAGTCTTTGCCGGAGGCAAACAACTGCAAGGTGCCATTGAAATGAGAGCCTTAAAATCCGTTTCCCAAAGTTACCTCACACAGTTATGGAGCAATTCGGTTTTTCAGAAAGATAAATCCAGTGCGTTCCAGACCATCACGGACCGTATCGGAAAACGATTTACAATTACCGTATTGACCATTGCCCTGGTGGCTACTTCCTTTTGGTTGTTCTTGGACCCGAACAAAGCCATGAACGTTTTCACGGCCGTACTGATTATCGCCTGTCCCTGCGCCATTGCGCTGGCATCGCCTTTTACTTTAGGAAACATGTTACGAATCTTTGGTAGAAACAAATTCTATCTAAAGGACACACAGACCATTGAACAGTTGGCACACATCAACACCGCTGTCTTTGACAAAACCGGTACGATTACCACTGCGCTAAAAAATACGGCTACCTATGAAGGCATGCCCCTTACGGCAGCCGAAGCGTCACTATTAAAAAATACGATACGTGCTTCCAACCACCCTTTGAGCAGAAGTCTTTATAACATGTTGGCAGAACAGAATATCATCACTTTAGATGATTATCAAGAATATTTGGGCAAGGGCGTAACCGGAAGCGTTGGAGAAGAACACATGAAAATTGGTTCGGCAGCTTTTGTGGGGCAAGAAGAACTTTCAAATGAATTGAATACTTCGGTACACATAAGCAATAACAACGCTTATTTGGGACGCTATATTTTTCATAATGAATATCGTGAGGGCGTTTCCGAATTATTCAAAACCATGTCTTCCGATATTCACTTGGCCATCTTATCCGGGGATAACGAAGGTGAAAAACAAAGACTTCAGGAGTTGTTGCCCAAACTTACTCCACTCTATTTTAACCAAAAACCCGAGGACAAACTTGAATTTATCCAATCCCTACAGCAAAGTGGAAAAAAGGTGCTTATGGTCGGGGACGGGCTTAACGATGCCGGAGCCTTGGCACAAGCGGAAGTAGGCATTGCCATATCAGAAAACGTAAATGTTTTTTCCCCTGCCTGTGATGGCATCTTGGATGCTTCACGATTTAAAAATATCCACAAATACATTTTAGCCTCCAAAAAAGCGATGAAAATTATCAAGTTGAGTTTTGTCCTATCGCTCTGCTATAATCTTATTGGTCTTTATTTTGCCGTTACGGGACAGTTGCAACCGGTCATCGCGGCAATTCTAATGCCTTTGAGCTCTATCAGCGTTGTGGCCTTCGCCACGGTAATGACGAATCTTTTAGGGAGAAAACTTCATTAAAATCAAATAATAATGTTCAAAAATTTAAAGCCCGTTCAATTACTGTCCCTTTCTTTAGGAATTGTCTATCTATGGTTTGGCACCCTTAAATTTTTTCCTGAGTTAAGTCCGGCGGAAGGGCTGGCGATAGATACTATCCATGAACTTACTTTCGGTGTTGTTCCACAAGGTTTGTCCATCATTTTATTGGCATTGGTAGAGGTGCTTATCGGTATTTCTTTTTTGTTCAATATTTATAGAAAACAAATGATTTTAGTGGCCTTGGCACACTTGGTCTGCACTTTTACGCCGCTCTTCTTTTTTAGCGAAATATCCTTTAACGGCAGTCCTATAGCGTTGACCTTGGTAGGACAATATATCATAAAGAATTTAGTATTGGTGGCCGTTCTGCTCTCTATTTTCAAGTTCGAAAAAAGGAGTTTTAGCTAGAACGATATTAATATTAAATCACTATAAATCAATTACTTAAATACCTAACATGCTCTGTTCAGCATTTTTAAGCCAAAACCTGATATATGTCATGTTTTTTGAAATCCTTGGAGCGTAGTTTTACACCAGAATTCAGGTAGGTATGAGTGTTATATATGTATTGTTGGCCATCAGCATTGTTGTTGCGGTCATCTTTTTTGCAGCATTTATTTTTTCGGTCAAGAATGGACAGTATGATGATTCATATACACCTTCCGTAAGAATGCTTTTTGAAGATGAATTGGTAAACACCGAAAAGTTGGGCGAAGAATCAGAATTGGATAAATCAATAGAATCAAATAACTAATCAACTATGGAAGTACAGCAGTTTTATTACGATAATAAAATCGTAAAAAAGTTCATCTACGCCACCATGCTCTGGGGTATCGTAGGGATGTCGGTGGGACTATTATTGGCCTTTATGTTTATGTTTCCCAACTTGACCGATGGTATTTCTTGGTTAAGTTTTGGGCGTTTGCGCCCATTGCACACCAATGCGGTTATTTTTGCCTTTGTAGGAAACGCCATTTTTGCCGGGGTCTATTATTCCACCCAACGTTTGTTGAAGGCGAGGATGTTCAGTGATTTTCTGAGCAATTTCAATTTTTGGGGATGGCAGCTTATTATTGTGGCCGCGGCCATCACCCTTCCTTTGGGTTATACTACCTCCAAGGAATATGCCGAGTTGGAATGGCCCATAGATATTGCCATTGCACTGGTTTGGGTCGCTTTTGGGGTAAACCTCATCGGAACGATCATCAAAAGAAGACAACGGCATATGTATGTGGCCATTTGGTTCTACTTGGGCACCTTTGTTACCGTTGCGGTATTACATATTTTCAACAGTTTGGAACTTCCTGTTGGGGCCTTAAAAAGTTACTCCGTTTATGCGGGCGTTCAAGATGCTTTGGTACAATGGTGGTACGGGCATAATGCAGTGGCATTTTTCCTGACCACACCTTTCTTAGGGTTGATGTATTATTTTGTTCCAAAGGCAGCGAATAGACCGGTATATTCCTATCGGTTATCCATAGTGCATTTCTGGTCCTTGATTTTCATCTACATCTGGGCGGGACCCCATCACTTGTTGTACTCCTCCTTACCGGATTGGGCACAAAATTTGGGTGTTGCCTTTTCGGTAATGCTGATCGCTCCCTCTTGGGGCGGTATGATCAATGGATTATTGACCTTGCGCGGTGCTTGGGACAAAGTACGAACGGACCCGACCTTAAAATTTATGGTCGTGGCGATAACGGGTTACGGTATGGCCACTTTTGAAGGCCCTATGTTGTCCCTTAAAAACGTAAACGCCATTGCGCATTTTAGCGATTGGATCATAGCGCACGTACACGTTGGTGCCTTGGCATGGAACGGGTTCTTGACCTTCGGGATGATTTATTGGCTCGTGCCAAAAATGTTCAAAACCAGATTGGCCTCCACGGGCCTTGCCAATTTCCATTTTTGGATAGGCACATTGGGCATAATTCTATACGCCCTACCTATGTATGTTGCCGGATTCACTCAAGCTTTAATGTGGAAAGATTTTAATCCGGATGGAACACTGGTGTACGGAAACTTCTTGGAAACCGTAAATGAAATCATGCCCATGTACTGGATGCGTGCCATTGGGGGAAGCATGTATATTTTAGGGGCGCTGGTAATGGTCTACAATATTATTGTTACAATACGCTCCGGTGCCAAGGTTGAGGATGAACTGGCAGAAGCTGCTGCGCTCACAAGGGTTTCCAAAAGAAGGATTGCCGGGGAAACCTTCCATACCTGGTTGGAGCGTAAGCCTGTACAGTTAACCGTTTTAGCAACGATTGCCATCCTTATTGGAGGAATCATCCAGATCGTACCCACCATTTTGGTAAAATCGAATATACCCACAATTACTAGTGTTACACCTTATACCCCGTTGGAATTGGAGGGCAGGGATTTATACATCCGTGAGGGCTGTGTGGGTTGCCACTCCCAGATGGTAAGACCTTTCCGTAGCGAGGTGGAACGATATGGCGAGTACGCCAAGGCAGGAGAGTTCGTGTATGACCATCCGTTTCTTTGGGGGAGCAAGCGTACCGGACCCGACTTGCTAAGAGTCGGTAAAAAATATTCGGACAATTGGCATTTAAACCATATGTACGACCCACAATCTACCTCTTCCGGTTCTATTATGCCTTCATATGCTTGGCTCGTAAGAAATGAACATGACCGCAGTGATACGGAGGCCAAAATGAAAGCCATGGTAAGCCTTGGCGTACCGTATACCGAAGATGATATTGCCAATGCGCAGGATAATATGGCTGCACAGGCACTCCAGATTGAAAAGAATTTATACACCGATCCGGATTTTGCAGCATCCTATGATGCCGATAAAAAATATGCCGTTGAGAACGGGGAAGAATTCGTTCAAATGAGGGATCGCGAAATTGTAGCGATGATTGCCTACCTACAACGTCTGGGTACGGACATTAAAATTAAGGATACAGAAAAATTACTATCGCAAAATAAATAGGCCATGCTAAAATTTGTAAAAGGATATATGGAAAGCATAGAAGGTGTAGCCACCTACCCGATGCTATCGTTATTAATTTTCTTCGTCTTTTTCGTAGTGCTTTTTTGGTGGGTCTTTACCGCCTCCAAAAGCTATATCAAAGAGGTGAGCGAATTACCGTTAGACAACAACAACCAACAAAATACAGAGATATGAGAAGCAGTTCCATTTCATGGCTAAGAGTCATTGTACTATTTTTTATAGTCTTCGGATTGATGGAGTATTTCATCGATTCCGGAGAACAACCCGCATTCTTGGCATTTCCTATGGCAGGCCTGTTCTTGGGCTTTGTATTATTGCTATTAATAGGCATTGAACTCATTTTGGCCTCTATAGAAAATGTGATGTTCCATACACTATCCGAAGAAGCCAAGGAACGGTATTTAAAATCCAAATCCCAAAAATGGGAATGGGCCTGGGGTAAAAAAATGTATGTGAAATTGCTCGGTTCCAAACCTATTGAGGAAGAGGGCGAAATCATTTTGGACCATAATTATGACGGCATAAAAGAGTTGGACAACAAATTACCACCATGGTGGGTGTATATGTTTTATGCTACTATTGTTTTTGGATTAATATACTTGGTACGGTTTCATATTTTCAATGATTATGATCAAGAACTGGAATTTGAGCAGGAAATGGCCGCAGCAAAGTTGGAGGTAGAAGCTTATAAATTAACCGCTAAGGGTTTGGTGGATGCCAGCACAGTTACGCTGCTGACAGATGCTTCCGATATTGCTACCGGTAAAACTATTTTCGAGACTAACTGTGTGGCCTGTCATATGGCAGACGGTGGTGGCGGTATCGGACCTAACCTAACCGACGAATATTGGATTTTAGGGGGCGGCATTAAGAACGTTTTCAATACAGTTTCGGAAGGAGGGCGTGACGGTAAGGGAATGGTAGCCTGGAAACAAATACTAAAACCAGCTGAAATAGCACAGGTAGCAAGTTATGTATTGCAATTTCAAGGAACCATGCCAGCCAATCCAAAAGCGGCAGAGGGTGAGATTTGGGCGGACCCTGATGCCCCTGTAAAAGGAGAGGCCCCTGAGCAAGAAAAAGATTCCACGGTAATAGTAACCGATTCAACGACGGTTGCGGTAAACCAAAAGTAAATGGCACCTCCCCTCAGACGAGGGGAGGTGGTTTTCTCCGCCATAAGGCGGATAGAAAAAGCGGAGGGGTTGAAAGCCTAAGTCGCAGCAAACATGGAACTAACATTAAACAGATTCCCACCTTCACGGGAATGAAAAATTGGGTCATAATTAATGTCACAAGAGCAAGATAATTTTAGGGATTCCATAGGAACGATCAATGAGGAAGGCAAACGCGCTTGGGTATTTCCTAAAAAGCCCAGTGGCAAGTTTTACGAATACCGTAAATACGTAAGCTACTTTTTATTGGCCTTTCTTTTTGCATCGCCCTTTATTAAAATAAACGGGAACCAGTTTTTGATGTTCAACGTGTTGGAACGCCGATTCAATATTTTTGGTTTCCCGTTTTGGCCACAGGATTTTCACCTTTTTGTCATATCCATGATTATAGGGGTCATTTTTATTGCGCTGTTCACCGTAGCCTATGGCCGTATTTTTTGCGGTTGGATGTGCCCACAGACTATTTTTATGGAAATGGTCTTCCGAAGAATAGAATATTGGATAGATGGGGACCGCGGCGCACAAATCAAATTGGACAGGCAACCATGGGATGGAAAAAAGATTAGGAAACGCATCTTAAAATGGACGATTTTTTTCATCATTTCATTCCTTATCGCCAATGTGTTTTTGGCCTATTTAATAGGAAGTGACCGGTTGGTACGTTATGTGATCGATGGACCTTTTCAACATTTGAGCACTTTGATATCGCTCTTGATTTTTACGGCGGTATTCTATTTTGTCTTTGCCTGGTTCCGGGAACAAGTCTGCATCATTGCCTGCCCCTACGGGAGAATGCAAGGTGTATTGTTGGACAACAAGTCCGTTGTAGTGGCTTATGACCATAAAAGAGGAGAAGCGGAGAACGGTAGAAAAAAATGGCGTAAAAATGAGGATCGAAATGCGTTGGGACACGGCGATTGTATTGATTGCTTTCAATGCGTAAACGTATGCCCTACGGGAATCGATATTAGAAACGGAACCCAGTTGGAATGCGTGAACTGTACCGCTTGTATTGATGAGTGCGATACCATTATGGAAAAGGTAAATCTTCCTAAAGGATTAATCAGGTATGCCAGTGAGGACGAAATCGTAAAAAAAGAGAAGTTCAAGTTTACTCCAAGATTAAAAGGTTACACTGCGGTGTTGACCATTCTGATCGGGGTTTTGGCAGGAATGCTTTTTTTAAGGAACGACCTGGAAGCCAATATCCTCAGATTACCGGGGCAGCTGTATGAACACAAAGAAGGAAATATTATCAGTAATGTGTACACCTATAAATTGGTAAATAAAACTTCTGATGATGTAGAAGGTGTGAGCTTTCAACTTTTGTCACATAAAGGAGCTATAAAACTAGTAAGAAACGAACTTTTTACCGTTCCCGCTCAAGATTTGGCGGAAGGTACACTGTTCGTAGAGATAAACAATGCCGCTGTTAAAAGCGATAAAGAAAAAATAAAAATCGGGGTCTATAGTGATGGGGAATTGATCGAGACCACCCTCACCGCATTTATGGCACCGAGGAGTTATAGGTAAAGCATTTTGTCTTGCCTTAGCATCATTAACTAAAATAAGTATAGGTTATGAAACTACATTGGGGAACGGGAATCGTATTGGCATTTATTGGGTTCATTGGGTTTATTCTATTTTTTGTGGTTAGAATGTCCATTGAAACACATTCCAATCACGAGTTGGTAACGGCAGACTATTACAAGAAAGAATTGGAATATCAAACGGAAATAAATGCTCAGAACAATGCTTCCGAAAAAAATGCGGAGCTATGGGTGACCAAGGTTACGGATGGTCTAAAAATAGTATTCCCAAAAGATATGAACCCCGAAAATATACAAGGAACAGTGTCCTTCTATAGGCCATCTAATAAGCACTTGGATTTTGACTTACCCGTAAGTTTGTCCAATTCATATTTGCTCATACCTGACAAACGCTTGTTGGATGGCCGCTGGGACATTGCTGTAGCTTGGGAATACAATGAAGAACAGTATTTACATAAAGAAAAAATAACCTATTAATGTTGTTGTCCGCTATCATATTAGGTTTTATGGGAAGTCTACACTGTATTGGTATGTGTGGCCCTATTGCCTTTATGCTGCCGGTAGACAGAACCGATTCCTACAGGAAATTCGGACAGACCTTTCTATACCATTTGGGTCGCTTGATGGCCTATGGTATTATCGGATTGATTTTTGGGTTGCTAGGAAAAGGGCTTTACGTATTTGGCATCCAACAGCATCTTTCCATCGGCATTGGTGTACTTATGATTCTTATCATATTGTTACCGCATCGCATTTTTAGCAAATACAACCTGTCCAAACCGTTTTATAAGATTGTTTCCAACCTTAAAAATAGATTGGGACAAGAATTAAAGAAGAAAACGGCGGACACCTTCTTCACCATTGGTTTTTTAAACGGTTTTCTTCCTTGTGGCCTGGTGTATATGGCCCTGTTCGGTGCCATAGCTATGGGCAATGTGTGGGAAGGAAGTCTGTATATGATTTTATTCGGGGCAGGGACCGTTCCGTTAATGACCTCTGCTATCTATTTTAGCGGTATCCTTAAACAAAATACCAAAAAGCGGATAAAAAAATTAGTCCCTGTTTTTGTGGTTGTGATGGGGGCGTTATTTATCTTAAGAGGTTTAGGACTCGGCATTCCTTATGTGTCCCCTAAACCTGTTACGGAGCTGGTTACTGCGCAAATGGAATGTCATCCCTGATTCCCATGAAAGTAATCCCAAATGATATTGTACTCAGGCCCCGGTTTCAATTTGAGCTCCTTGGAGAAAAAGAAACTGTACTGACCGCTTTTGAGACCATCAAGAAACATCCATTTGTTATTAAGCGGTTGGACGACCATGTGTTCATTAAGTTCAATTCCAAGGAAATCCATTTTTGGTCGCCCCAGCTTCAACTGGAAATTATTGAAATCGATTTAAAAAATAGTAAGGTCTATGGGCTTTTTGGTCCCAATCCTACTTTGTGGACCTTCTTTATGTTCTTGCATTTTGGGGTGGCCACTTTGTTCATTATCTTGGGAATATGGGCCTATTCCAGTGCTTCTTTGGGGAAACCTTATGGTCTGCAGGTGGGGCTTATGGTTTTTATGATTATCCTTTGGTTTATCCTTTATGCCTTTGGCAGAGCGGGCAAAAAAAAGGGGAAACCACAAATGCACGAGCTTTATACATTTATGATGGAAGTTTTGAATCCATCTTTTTGAGAAAACTTGACCGATTTATATATTTGATTGATTATAAACGAACCAATTATGAAACAATTTATAAGAGCAATATTAATTTTATTTGTTTTAGCGACTGTCCGACCTTTATCGTCACAGGAAAGTAATAACCAAGAACCAACGGGTACTGAAAACGTGGCCTACAAATGGGGCAAAATGGCATTGGATGCCACGGCCTCGGATACGGAACGTTTTAAACCCAGACCTACGATAACGTCCAGATATTTAGGATTGATTTTTACCTCTATTTTTGATGCGTGGTCCCGCTATGACAAAAGTGCACTTCCGGTTTATTTAGCTGATGTTGCGCGTAGACCCTCTGAAGAACGGACGTTGAAAAACAAGGAAATCGCAATTAGTTACGCCGCCTTTGGAGCCATGATGGAATATTATTATTCCGATACTGAAATGTTCCGTGGTTTAATGGAAGAACTTGGGTTGGATCCGGACGATGTATCCTTGGACCCGAACACACCTGTAGGCATTGGGAACTTGGCCGCCAAAGCAGTAATAGAAGCTCGGAAAAATGATGGTAGCAATCAATATGGGGAAGTTGAAGGTTCCAACGGAGAACCCTATTTTGACTACACGAACTATCAACCGGTAAATTCCGCAGATGAGAATACGGACATTAACCGTTGGCAACCAAAATATTTCTCGGATGGTAAAGGTGGCCAATACGCCCCGGGATGCCTAACGCCTTATTGGCAATTGGTAAAACCGATTACCTTACAATCCGCGGCACAGTTCCGTCCCGGTCCACCACCTATGGTAGGTTCCAAACAATTGGAGAAAGAGGTCAGGGAAGTCATAGATTTACAGGCCAACCTTACGGATGAAGACAAGGCGCTCGTAGAATTCATGAGAGATGGGCCGCAGTCCGTTCAACAAGCGGGACATTGGCTAAAATTTGCACAGGATGTTTCCCGGAGGGACAACCACACTTTGGATGACGATGTTAAAATGTACTTTCTAACGGAAATTACCGCCATGGATGCCTTTATAGCTAGTTGGGATTCTAAAATGTTCTATGATTATGCAAGGCCCTATGCGCTGGTACACGATTATTACCAAGACCAGATTATCAAGGCTTGGGGCGGACCCGGAAAGGGTGTCGTAAAAATGAAAGGGGAAGAATGGAGACCCTATTCTCCCGATGTTTTCCTTTGTCCTCCTTTTCCCAGTTATACTTCCGGTCACAGTACCATAAGTGGTGCCTGCGGAGAAGTGTTACGCCTTTTTACGGGAGATGATTATTTTGGAGAGGAAGTAACGCTCATTCCCGGTTCCTTAACGGAAACGGACTCCTCTAATTTTGGAAAACCCGTCACCATCAAATTCCCTACTTTTACGGAAGCAGCGAATATGGCGGGAATATCCCGCGTTATGGGGGGATACCATATACAATCCGACAATATAGCTGGACTGGAATTGGGACGGGACGTAGCTGCTGAAAGTTGGAAATTCTACAACAAACATCTCGGAAAATAAATTATCCCATTACTATGAATATTATCATGTTCTAGTATTCTTTTGCTGCTGATATTTGCATTTTTAAATTGAAAAAATTATGAGAACAGTATCAGTAGCGGAGGCTGCTTCCCTTATAGAATCAGGCAATCGCGTATTTATACAAGGAGCTGCCATGACACCCAATACTTTGGTCGATGCCCTTTGTGAGCGATATCACGAACTGGAGAACGTAGAAATCATTTCCATACACACCGAGGGCGATGCCAAATACGCACGGAAACCCTATAGCAATAGTTTTAGAATGAACAGCTGCTTTGTAGGTGGCAACGTCCGCAATATAGTGAACAGTACGCAAGGAGATTATATTCCTATTTTTCTAAGTGAAATACATTTATTGTTCCGCAAGCGGATTCTACCCTTGGATGTGGCCATGGTGCAAGTTTCCCCACCGGACAAGCATGGCTTTTGCTCCTTGGGCGTATCCGTAGATATTGCCCTACCGGCCATACAGACCGCAAAAAAAGTAATTGCACAGATAAATCCTTTTGTGCCGCGCACCCATGGGGACGGCATCATCCATATAAAAAATATTGATTGTGCCGTTACCGTAAATGCCCCTATCCATACCCATGGCATCACGGAAATTTCCGAAGTGGAGCGCAGTATTGGAAAAAATGTAGCCGAGCTTATCGAAGATGGGGCTACCCTACAAATGGGCATCGGGAACATTCCGAACGCAGTACTCAATAACCTTCAGCATCACAAACGCTTGGGCGTTCACACCGAAATGTTTTCGGACGGGGTGCTCCCACTTATTGAAAAGGGAGTGGTCACAGGTGAGGACAAAGAGGTGAAAACCGGAAAGATAGTGACCTGTTTTGCCGTGGGTTCCCAAAAGCTATATGATTTTGTAGATGACAATCCACTAGTACATTTCAAGGAAGCCGGTTATACAAACGATACCGCCATTATTAGAAAAAACCCCAAGGTCACTGCTATAAACAGTGCCATTGAAATAGATCTTACAGGACAGATCTGTGCAGACACCATTGGAAGCAGACAATACTCCGGTGTTGGCGGACAGATGGATTTTATTCGCGGAGCCTCTTTGTCCCCTGGCGGAAAACCTATTTTTGCCATGCCTTCCGTTACGGCCAAAGGTGTTTCCAAGATTACGCCCTACCTGAAACAAGGTGCCGGGGTCACTACTACCAGAGCACATGTACATTATGTTGCCACGGAATATGGAATTGTAGATCTTTTTGGAAAAAATTTAAAACAGCGGGCCAAAGCTTTAATTTCCATAGCCCATCCAGATTATAGGGAACAATTGGAACGCGATGCCCATAAGCGATTCAAAAATGGATAATACCAATGCAAAAAAAGCAATAACCGATAGGGACGATGTACAAACCTTGGTCAGAACCTTTTATTCAAAAATTAGAAAGGACGACACGTTGGGGCCAATTTTTAATAACATTATTGTTGATTGGGAAGCGCACTTGGAGTTGTTGACGGATTTTTGGGAGACCCAACTTTTTCTAAAGCGAAAATACCACGGCAATCCAGTAACCGCCCACCAAGAAATGGACGAGAAAATGCACCACTCTATCTCTTCAGAACATTTTGGCCTGTGGCTGAACATCTGGTTTGAGACCATTGATACGCTTTTTGAGGGCGAAACCGCATGGATTGCTAAAAACAGGGCTCAAAAAATGAGTACCATGCTATACCTACAAATCTATCAACATCGGAAAAATCAAGATTGAACCAGTGTTTTGGTTTTAGCAAATTGTTCGTAAATGAGTTGTTTTTCAGCTAATGTGAATTCCTTGGCCGCAAACCAATCATGCACTTTTATCTTCTCGTTTTCCAGTTGTGCTTTTCGGATGGCGTTTAGCGAAACCTTATGCCAATGCGAGCCTTTTTTTCGGGATACGGAATAACCCACATCTTCCATAATATAGGAAGGCTTGGCCCTGTTCACCAAGCGCACGCCGTTCTTTAAAATTGCCAACGTCTCCGTAAGGCGTACCACCTCCAAAAATGTATATCGGGCAAAATCATCAAAGCCCTGTTGTTCCACATTGTACATTTTATCGCCCACTATCAATTTCTCCATGACTAAAAAAATGCAAAACTAAACGCTTTGTCCTATTTCTAAAACCTTATGTATTTTAATTGTTCACAAATTCAAAGTAAAAATAAAATATACTTTCAAAACATTTGTATTTTCGTACGCCATCCTTCGAAAGAATTGGGACGATATACCTATTCTCAAATAATTTCAAGCTCGAATACATAGATTAACTACTAAATGAGACTTAGTATTATATTGCCTATTTACAACGTTGAAAAATACATTTCTCAATGTATCGACAGTCTTATTGATCAAGATTTAAATCAAGAAGATTATGAAATCATATTAGTTAATGATGGATCGGAAGACAAAAGTGAGGATATAGCAAAATCATATTGTAAAAACTATTTCAACGTCCATTTATATGTTCAAAAAAATGCCGGAGTGGGCAGCGCCAGAAATTATGGACTGGAAAAAGCAAAGGGAGAATATATCTATTTTTTAGACCCTGATGATTTTTTGACAACCAATGTATTATCCCAACTTGTTAATGTCATTGAAACAAACAATTTAGATGTTATGACATTCAATTCAACAACTTTTAAAACCATCAAATCCGGTCCCAGTAATTCTTCTTCTAAAACCAAGGAATCTGCTACCCTGTCAAAAATAATCAGTGGAGAGGACTATATCGCATCTATGGCCCATAGTAGTGCGGTCTGGTGGTTTTTTATAAAACGAGAATTCCTGGTTGCCACAAATTTGAAGTTCCTTGAGGGACAATGGATGGAAGATGCTATTTTTATGTTACACCTCTTTCTGAAAGCTAAAAGAATAGCCCACTATAACTTGATGGCACATAACTATAGAATTGCTCCTGGCTCTGCCATGACAAGTAAAGAACCGGCTCACTATCTTAAATTGACCAGGGATTTTAAAAACGCAGCTATCTATTTCAATAATATAATAAATGATCTGAAGACCAGAGAAACAAATCCGAACACCATAGAACAGATAAAAACCAAACAACAATCATTTGTTTTTTTAGCCATGATGAGAATGATTAAATCAACTATCAGGTTCAATGAAGTAAAATTAATAGTAAAGGAAATTTCAGATATAAAATCCTATCCAATTACTCATTTTTTAGGGCATGATTTTAATCAAACTTATCACCGTTTCTTAATACGTTTAATAAACAACAGATATAGGTTTTATATACTGTTTCTATTAGCAAATCCTTTTTTCAGATTAAAGTATAGATTTTCCAAATAGAATAAACGGAGACTTTGTTTTTAACGAAAAAAGTGGATATTTTCCGTTGGAAAAATCCACAACCAATTATAAACATTACCGTTGGGGGATAATGGACCTATCGGTACGCAAAAGACAGTGTACCCCGTACGCCTCCCTTTTTTCGCTACATATCCCCAATAGCCCCAAACCCTTAAAAATTAATTCAGTACCTTATGAAATGAAATATTCTAAAAGTACTTTACTAAGTCTAGGGGCTATTCTCTTTTTTCTAGTTTCTTCCTGTAAAAACAACACGCCAAATGCAAATTTATCATCGTTAAATCTACTGAGAGGTGAACTACAGCTGTGTGGTAATGGTGAGTTTGGAAACGTCAATTTTTCTGAGCCCTGTAGTTATGAAACAAGAGAAACTTTCAACCTTGCTATTTCTTTGCTTCATTCCTTTGAATATATTGAAGCAGAAAAAGCATTTGTGAAAGTTATAGACAAAGACCCTACATGTGCTATGGCATATTGGGGAGTTGCCATGAGTATTTATCACGGATTATGGGCACCGCCAGAACAATCAGTTTTAGAAAAAGGGACAAAACTGCTTGCCGTAGCTAAACAATTGCCCAAATCCAAAAAAGCAGAACAGTATTTAGAAGCTATTGGCGCGTTCTATAAAGATTGGGAGACCGTTGACAATCAATCCAGAAAAGAAATCTATGCAAAAAAGATGCAAGATATGTATGAAGAAGATAAAGGCGATACAGAAATCGCCATTTTTTATGCTTTGGCACTTCGAGCTTCAGCTGTTCCTTCTGATAAAACCTATTCAAAACAACAAGAAGCTGGGAAAATACTGGAAAAATTATTTATAACAGAACCGAATCACCCAGGAATAGCACATTATATTATTCATTCTTATGATTATCCGGAATTGGCCAAACTAGGACTGAGCACAGCAAGGCGCTATGCAGATATCGCACCAAATTCTGCACATGCCCAACATATGCCATCACATATATTTACACGTCTGGGTCTTTGGAATGAATCAATTGACACTAATCTTAGTTCTGCTGAATCAGCAATTTGTTATGCAGAAAGCATTTTACCTGGAGCGCATTGGGATGAAGAAGTACATGCCATGGGCTATTTGGTTTATGCCTATTTGCAGGTAGGAAACAATAAACTTGCTAATGAACAATACGAGTATCTTAAATCTTTTAGCGAAATATTTCCGCCAAACTTTAAAATCGCATATACGGCCGCTGCTATTCCTGCACGTTTAGCTGTGGAAAACAAAAATTGGAAAGAAGCTGCAAGTATTGAGTTACCTCAAATTGCGGGATTAGAGTGGCAGAAATTCCCTTGGCAAAAATCATTGTTACATTTTGCAAGAGCTTTGGGAAATATTCATATCAATAATTTAGAATCTGCTCAAAATGAGCTTGACTTATTACGTTCTTTTGAACAAGAATTGATAACATTGGAAGATGCCTATAAAGCGAACCAAGTCGCTATCCAAATAAAAACCATTGAAGCGTGGATGGAATTGAAAAAGGGTAATCATGATATAGCGTTATCTCTTATGACCATTGCTGCAGATATGGAAAGTAAAACATCCAAACATCCCGTAACCCCAGGTGAAATCTTACCAGCTGATGAACTTTTAGCAGATATGTTATTAGAATTGAATAAACCACAAGATGCTTTAACGGCTTATGAAATAAATTTAGATAGGCGTCCAAACAGGTTCAATGGTATTTATGGTGCAGCACTGGCTGCGAAACAATCTGGTGATATGGAAAAAGCAACACTGTATTTTGAAAGCTTACTTAAGCAAACCAAGAAGGTAAATAGCGATAGACCAGAAATTAAAGAAGCAAATGATTTTCTTAAGAAGAATATTATTTAATATGAGATTTAAAATATCATATCTAATGTCTATGGCCTTTATAACATGCTTCGCAATCTCTTGTAATCAAACAAAAGAATTGCCAGTTTATAATCCATCAGATTTTAATCCAGAATTGGTTGATGCAGGTCTACAAAACACAAGTAAAAATCATACCGTTGCGGATTTTAAATTAATAAATCAGAATGGAGATACGATAACTCAAAACCATTATAAGGATAAAATATATGTGGTCGATTTCTTTTTCACAAGTTGCCCCACCATCTGCCCAATAATGACGACTAATATAGCTGAACTACAAAATCAATTTTTAAAAAATGAAGATATTATGTTCTTGTCCATATCTGTAACTCCAACTATTGATAGTATTCCTGTATTACGAAAATATGCAACCGAAAAAGGTGTGATAGACTCCAAATGGAATATAACTACCGGAAATAAAAAACACATTTACGAATTAGCCAGAAAAAGCTACTTTGCTGTTGTAGAACAAGGCGATGGAGGACTTCAAGATTTTATTCATACACCGAATTTTATACTCGTGGATAAGAAAAAACAAATACGTGGAATTTATGATGGAACGAACAATAAAGAAATTGAACGATTAATAAATGATATACATAATTTAACAAAAGAAATTTTATAAAATACAACTGGCTACAACACTAATAAATCAATTGTTGGTGCAAGCATACTTGCAAAATCCTTACGCGTTTTCTATTCAATCTTTACTTGCTGAACTAGGGCTTATACACACTGCTACTCTAATTTAAAACCGTTAGGGATCAAGACCTACCGGTACGCAAAAAAAAGTTAGGCGTACGGGACGCGCCTTTTTCGCTCTATGTCTCCCAATGGAATCTGTACGTCGCCCCCCATGATACAGGTTTTCCTATCTTACAAGCAATGCTCAATAGCCAAAAAGCACAGCCTCCAACTTTTCATGTAACCCATGAGCGCAACGATGACCTACCCGTGGGGCTGCCCCCACAGGCCATATACAGATTCCATTGACAATCATTCGACAAAAAATCTGTAACGAATATCTAAATTGAAATACAAACTATTTAAATCTGAGTAAAATGAAAAAAATAACTAAAAGAAAAACATTAATTCTATTATCTATTGGAATGTTTGTCATTGCTGCTTCACGAGTATTTTCTCAATACTATGAAGTGTCTGATTTAGCAAAAGGTTCTTTTGTAGGTATTGGAATTGGATTATTATTTATGTCATTAATTTTTGGAAATTTCAAAACTGCGGATAATTAACATTAGTGAAATCAATAATGATATTCATAAAGTTAGAAATCGATTGGCAAAATTAGAATTCACAACTTACAAAACAATAAACCTTAAGCCATTCCTTTCATTGTCAGTAAAGTAGCGGTCCAAACAATGAGCGAAGATAAAAATATGCCTATGGTATTGGCCACGAAAGCCCGTTTCTTTTCGATATTAAAAAGATAGCTTGCAATACTACCGGCATAGACGCCAGTTCCGGGAACGGGAAGCATTACAAAAAAAATGAGACCATAAAAACCGTACTTTTTGATTTTATCCCCAGACCCTACTTTGGCCTTACGCGCAACATATATAGCCGACTTCTTGTAAAAATTCCATTTAAGGAGATATTTATTGATGTGCCTTAGAAAAAAATACATGATCGGGAATACCAGAACGTTTGCTATAAAACAGGCCAAAAGCACCAAATAACTATTCACACCCTGAGCCAATCCATAAGGAATACCCACTTTGGCCTCTCCGAAAGGTGATATACTCCATAACATAGCTATGATTAAATCCTTCATCCAGATTTGGGCTTTAATAATTTGCAAAGCTACGTCCCAAAAGAAGTATTCCCCCTTTTTAAATCATAAATAATCGCTAAAATGAAACTATCGACCAAAAAAAGAGGGCCTTTCACCCTCTTTTAAAACCAATGTATAAAATAGTAGAACTACTATCTTAAATTTTAAAGGTGAGCACGGGCAATACCGCATGATTGGCTACATCTTCCCCAATACTCCCCATAAAGAAATGTGACAGACCCTTACGCCCATGTGTGGGGATTCCAATGATATCCGCATCCACTTCCTTGGCAAAATTGAGTACCCCGTTCTCTACGGAATAATCATTATGGATAGCGATGAGTACATCATGACCAGTAATCTTACAAAAAGTCTCTATCTTTTCCTGGATTTCGGTAGTACTTAAAAAATCATCTCCGGGAGTATTTACATAGACAAGTTTTAGTTCACATGACATGAACTCTGCTATGGCCATAGCCCTTTGAAAAGCATGAATATTTTCTTCTTTTAAATCACAGGCAAAAATCATCTGCTGGGGGTCGAAGTTTTCAAATTTCGATTTAATAACCAAAACGGGGACATCTGAATTGCGTACTACTTTCTCCGTATTGGAGCCAACGAAAATTTCTTTAAGGCCTTCCGTACCATGACTCCCCATAACTATAAGGTCCGCATTACATTCTTCCGCAACTTCCCCTACTTCCTTGAATACCTTAAAATGTTTAATTATAGGTACCACTTCAATATCCTTTAGAAAAGGCTTCTCCAAAAACTCTGTAAATCTTTTTTCCGCCAATTTGATCAAGAATACGGTATGTTGTGGGTGAACACTTTCTCCTGAAGAGATTATGGCTTCGTTCAGCTCCAACATATGAATCGCATAGATGGTAGCCTTATTTTTCTTTGCCATGGTAGCGGCTACTTCTAGCGCGTATTCCGATTGACCGGAAAAATCTATTGGGACAATTATATTCTTCATAACAATTCTATTTTAGAGGATTTAAACAAAGTAGATATATACTTTTAATTCACTAGACCGTCATTGAAAACAGACGTGTTTCCATTTCCTTTTCGTGCAATCTTAAATCAAAGGCCATAGCTATATTGCGGACAAAGGGCCTCCCTTTTTCCGTTATTTTAAGTCGATGTTCACTCATTTCCAACAAACCATCGTTTAGCATTTCAACAAGCCTATGCAGGACCTGTGACAAATCATCAAAATATAGCTCCTTATCGGACCAAGAGGTTTCTAACCTACACATAAGGTTTAAAATATGCTTTCTTACTTTTTCATCTTCGGAGGTTAAAATATGTCCGCGGAAAATGGGAATGATATCACTTTCTACCAAATGTTGATATTCTTCTACGTTCTTGACATTTTGCGCAAATCCATACCAACTATCGCTTATGCTTGACGCACCCAAACCGACCATTAGCTGGGTCTTGGAAGCGGTATATCCCATAAAGTTACGATGCAGTTCGTTTTTTTCCACTGCGTTGTAAAGCGCATCCGTTTTAAGGGCAAAATGATCCATCCCTATTTCTGTGTAGCCCAACGCTTGCAATAAACCTTTTCCTTTTTCGTATTGCCTGCGTTTTTGTTCTGCGGTCGGCAAATCCGAATCCCGATAGCCTCTTTGTCCGTTTCCTTTTAACCAGGGCACATGCGCGTAACTGTAATAAGCCAAACGGTCCGGCATCAATTCTTTTGTTTTTTGAATGGTCGTCATCACATGTTCCAATGTCTGATGCGGCAACCCAAAAATAATATCGTGCCCAACTGAGATATAGCCTATTTCCCGAGCCCAATTGGTAACCCTTTCTACGTTCCCAAAAGGTTGCACGCGGTGTATTGCTTTTTGAACCGTCTCATTATAATCCTGAACCCCGTAACTGACCCTTCTAAACCCAACATTATATAAAGCTTGTAAATGTTCTTTTGTGGTATTATTGGGATGCCCTTCAAAACTAAACTCATAGGCTGTTGCTTTATCCGCTCTCTTAAAAATACCATTGATCAATACTTTTAGGTTTTCCGGACTGAAAAAAGTAGGTGTACCGCCACCCAAATGCAATTCCTTCACCGTGGGGCGTCCTGAAAATAAATTACAGTATAAGGACCATTCCTTTAACACGGAATATATGTAAGGTAGCTCCACATCATGCCTTTTTGTAATGCGTTTGTGACAACCACAAAATGTACACATACTTTCGCAGAATGGTAGATGTATGTACAAGCTGATACCCTCCTGATTATTGGATTCTATAAAACTTTTTTGAACTGAAGCTTCCCATTTTTTTCCTGAAAACGAGTGGATATCCCAGTAAGGAACCGTTGGATAACTGGTATATCTAGGGCCGGGAACATTATACTTTTGAACAAGACTACACATAGGCTGTTAAGGTTTTTTACAAACCTATTGCCTTATGCTTCCATAAAATATGATAATTATCAGGTTATGATTTTTTAAAAGGTAGCTTTCATCCAATTATAGGGATTCCTTTTCATCCAAAGTCCTCTGGTAAAGTCAGGAAAATCCTGAGGTTCGCCGTTGTTGGCAATAGAAACTTCAGATAAAGGGGTCACGGCACTCCATGCTGCGGCATCATAGGCATCCAAGGGCGGGGCCATATTCGCCTTGGCAGACTCTATAAAAGAATTCAGCACAAAAAAATCCATCCCACCATGCCCGGCTCCCGATGCATATTCCCCATATTTCTTCCATAAAGGATGGTCGTATTTTTCTAGCCAAGCAGTAGCTTCGTCCCATTCATGGGGTTCTGACTGGCCTTCAATATAAATCCTATTCCCATCTACCTCCCATAATCCCTTTGCACCTTGTACCCGAAAACCCAAGGAATAAGGTCTTGGCAAATTACAGTCATGGGTAATGATAATTGTTTCACCATTGGCCGTATCTATGGTTGTGGTGATAACATCTCCCTGTTTAAATTTCACTTTGGTATTCGGATGGTCCTTTCCTCCAACGTCAACGATATAATTATGAAGACCAATGGCCTTTGTGGCATGGGAAGTCAAAGAAACAAAGCGATTTCCACGGTTCACATCGGCCATCACCGCAATAGGTCCCAATCCGTGCGTAGGATACACATCCGCATTTCTTTTGACCGAATGCGCGGTACGCCATTTGGCTTCCGAAATTCCTTTTTCGCCAAACTCCGCCCCTTTTCCATAAGCCGTTTTACCATCATTGAATTTCACGTGTCTTAAATCATGTTGGTATCCACATCTAAAATGTACCAACTCTCCAAGAATATTTTCTTTCACCATTTTTAGTACGGCCATGATATCCCTGCGATAATTCACGTTTTCTAGAATCATCATATGCGTACCGGTAGCTTCATGCGTATTCACCAAATCCCAACATTCTTCCAAGGTATTTGAGGCAGACACCTCTACCCCGGCATATTTTCCGGCCTCCATGGCATCTACCGTCATTCTTGTATGCCACAACCAAGGCGTAGAAATGATGACCGCGTCTACCCCTTTAAGCATTAAGAGATTTTTATAATCATCATTGTTCTTTCCAAAAGTCATAGGCTTCTTAAAACCTGCTTCCGAAATCAAATTTTTCGCCAATGCTACCCTTGTAGGGTCTACATCACATATTGCGGTGATGTTCACATCTTTTCGCAATAATAGGTTGGATAAGTGATTGGTCCCACGAAGACCAACCCCTATAAGGCCTACATTTAATTTATCGTTCTCATGAAATCTTTTGGTAGCGAATGACGGAATCGCAAATAATCCCGCTCCTGCCAAACTTGTATTTTTGATGAAGTCTCTTCTCGTAGTCATAAGTGCCCCGTTATATTTCGTTATAAATTATGAAAAAGTTAATAGAATGGATAAAATAACCTCAACTTAATATACACATCTTCAAATATTTCATGTGTTTAGGGACAATGCCTATTTTTGCAACATAAACAAAGTCAACCATGACATTACTTTTAATGGCCGCTGGAAGCGGTAGTAGATACGGAAAACTAAAACAGTTTGATGATTTGGGACCCAAGGGGGAGTTCTTGATGGAATTTGCCATGTATGATGCCATCAAGAATAACTTTGAACAAATTGTCGTGATTACCAAAGCAGAAAATGTTACTTTCTTGGAGGAGCATTTGAGCACTAGACTTCCGAAACATGTTCAATTAAATGTCCTGGCCCAAGAATTAACGGATTTACCGGATGGGGTGGAATTTACCGGAACAAGGGCAGAGCGTAAAAAACCATGGGGTACGGCGCATGCCGTTTGGACCGCAAGGAACGTTATTTCAGGTCCTTTCGTTGTCATCAATGCCGATGATTTTTATGGACAATCGGCATATCAAAAAGCGGCAGATTTCATGTCTGCCAATACTAACGCTTATGCCTTGTTGGGATATACCTTAAAAAATACGTTGTCAGAACACGGCTCCGTTTCCAGAGGGGTTTGTAAAGTACAGGGCGATGATTTGCTCTCTGTTGAAGAACGATTGAAATTGATACAGAAAAACGATGTCATCATAGATGAAGACACTGGTCTGGAATTTACTGGAGAGGAACAGGCCAGCATGAACTTTTGGGTTTGCAGACCTTCTATTTTTGATAAAATTGAATCCGAGTTCAGAATCTTTTTGAACGATGATGAACGTATTGCGAACAGTGAACTGTATCTGCCCATTACCATTCAGGAAATGCTTCAGGCCAATGAAGTGGAGGTAAAGTGTATTCCTTCAGGTGGAGATTGGTTTGGGGTTACCTATGCCAGCGATAAAGAAAAAGCGATGGAAAGCCTTCAAAACAAAACAAGGGAAGGTCAGTACGTTTCCCCTTTATGGAATTAGAAAACAGCACATACACCCTAGATGAACTTCGAGAAATTCTAGGGTGTTTTTCTATTCCCCAATACCTTTTTACGTATCGACCCTTAACAGCGGGATTCATCAACAATACTTTTTTGGTCTCGGCCCAGGGCAATCCCTTATATGTCTTGCAGCGCATAAATGATTCCGTTTTTGAGGACATACACGGATTAATGCACAACGTAAAAAAAGCACTTGGCCTTCTTAAAGCTGATGACTACGTTACCTTGACACTATTCCAAACAAATAAGAAAGTGTCCTTTTTAAAACACAAAAAGGGTTACTGGCGGTTAATGAATTACATTCCTAACAGCACAACCTTTGACACTACCGAGAACCCTAAAATCGCTTTTGAAGCTGGTAAAATCATAGGAAGATTCCATTCTTTGCTACAGGCGGAAAATCCAAAAGAATTTGTTGACACGATTCCACAGTTTCATGATTTGGAACTCCGTAAAGCACAATTTCAAGATGCGCTGCAATCGGCACAGAAAGAAAAATTAAAAACAGCACAAGAAGCCATAACTTTTGCGCAAGGGTTCTTTCAAGAATTAGGTAAAGTCGATTTGAAAAATTTACCGCTCAGGGTCTGTCATAACGATACCAAACTAAACAATATTTTATTTTCAAAAACTTCCAAAGAGGCGTTATGTTTAATTGATCTGGATACGATAATGTCCGGCTATTTTTTTTATGATTTTGGAGATGCCGTCAGAACCATTGTCAATACTGCTCCCGAAGATGAGAAAGACCTGGGTAAAATTACTTTTGACCAAAACTTATTTACATCTTTCGTAAAAGGTATTGTGTTACATAAACCCTTTCTTTCCGAGGAAGAATTAAGTTCACTGTCGTTGGGGCCTATATTCATGTCCTTCATTCATGGCCTTCGGGCTTTGACAGATTATCTTAATCATAACAAGTACTACAAAGTATCCTATGAAAATCAGAATCTGGACAGGGC
Source organism: Maribacter algae (assembly GCF_047345745.1). Lineage (NCBI taxonomy): Bacteria > Pseudomonadati > Bacteroidota > Flavobacteriia > Flavobacteriales > Flavobacteriaceae > Maribacter > Maribacter algae. The sequence continues at coordinate 705,737 of NZ_JBLFES010000001.1, read as the reverse complement.
TTTAAGCCTGTTTTGTTTTGCAAAAAAAGCATCGGAACAAAAAGAATTTATGACCCGCCAGATCTTAGAAAATCTAAATACTTAAATCGTCGTATTGTAACTAATTTCCAACGCTTCATAATCTGATTTCAATCCCTCACACATAGGACATTGATAGGATTCCGGTAATTTTAGAAAGGAGGTTCCAGGGGCTATACCACCCTTTTCGTCGCCATAACCCTCATCATAAATAGTGAGACAAGACTTACACTGATACACTTTGGTAAAATTGGCTTTGTGCTTTATGGGTTCTTCCCGTTTTATATTTACTGTTCCCAATTGATCAAAATATTTTTTGCTTAATTCCATCAACAAGCCCGGAAGCTCAATTTTATCCACATCTTGCGCATAGGAAATATAGGATTGCGTATTCGGGTCAAAGTTCATGAAATGCAGTACGTTATAGGTAGGCCTTACCTCAAAATCCTTGACAATGGCGGGTGCCTGATTTTTCTCTATAATTACCGATGAAAAATGAGAACGTTTTCCAACATCGTTGCTGATACCAAAGGTCAAGCCATAGGTACTGATATCATTCTGGTCAAAACTCCGCACCAAAAACTTCTTCAGTTCCAAGGCATCCTGATCGTCTACGGGCACGTGCCAGTTCATCTCCAATTGGGAATGCCTCACATTGATTCCCCATCGGCCTAGAAAACGTTCCAATTCCTGTCTGGCGGACTGTTTTATATTTTTTACAATGAACGATTTCCATGGGGTAATGCTTATTTTACCAATGCTGTTATCCAAGCAGAAACCACAGAAATCCTTTAAAAATTTTAGATCATATTTATTGTTTCTCCAGTACAGCCCCAACCAATATTGGTCCAGCCCCATGCGGTTCATACCCTCGTAATAGGGGAAGGTCAAATATGGGGTTTGCAAATCTTTGTCTATGGTCCTGCTGTTGGTATCTACTACTTGGTTTACCACATCAAAAAGTGAAGCAACATCCTTCGTAGTCTCATAATATTCCTCAATAGCTTTGGAGATGGTGACAATGTCCCAACTATAGACCAAAACAGGGTAAAATGTAACGGACTCATAATGGGGCAGGTTAATGTGCAAATACCAATAATCTTCCTGTTCCGAAGCTATAAAATTAAGATTACCATTAAAAATGGGAACCAAACGTTGTTTAGGGTCCGTGATGTTGATTTTAAGCTTGGGCAAATAATCAAAACGCTCCAAAATATAAAGATAGGTTGACCCTTTAAGCCAATAGGTCATCTCAAAAACATCTGCCGAAACATAGGAAGAAACAATATTTTGATAACTCCTTTCCGAGATGATATCCGTGTTGTATTGAGAAATACTTTCAAGTGTTTTCTCTTCCTGTCCTTTTAGCGGGAACAATAAATCTTGCCGAGAACCAAAATAAACCTCATTGAGCCCAGCAGCTTCCAGCATGGTAATGATATCCTTTAATTCGCCCGGGGAGGTTACTCCGCCTTTGAGCATTATTCTATGTAAATCGTCATTCATAGCCATATTTATGCGGTAACCATTTTCAGTTCCTTATCCAGTATCGCCTTTATTTCGGGCTTACAACTGCCACAACCCAATCCTGCTCCGGTCTGCTTACATATTTCATTGAAATTTGTGCAGCCCGTCGCTATGGTGTCCCTAATATTCCCTTCACCAACTTGACTACAGGAACACAGCAGCTTTCCCTTTAAAGGTTCGGTATTATTGGCTCCGCGAAGTAGTTCATCCCGTTTTTCGGACAATTCTATTTCTTCTTCAATGAGTCTTTTGAATTCGGCAAATTCATTTTTATCACCCATGAGAATAGCACCTTTGAGCGTATCATCCTTTACGATGCATTTTTTATAAAATCGCTTGCGAACATCCATCAAAATAATTTCCTCATAAGTATCGTCATTGGCCGGTGCATTGACCATTCCGATACTGCACAAATCCAAATTTTCAAATTTTAAAATGTTCATTAAAACCGAGCCTGAATAGATACTGCTCAAATCTCCCAGAATATAGTTTGCAGCAATATCTGCCTGTTGTTCTGCAGCGGATGTTATTCCGAACAAGTTGTTTTTGAACTCGGCAATTTCTCCTAGCGCAAAAATATCAGGATTGCTGGTTTGGAGATAAGAATTTACTTCAACACCCCTTTGGACTTTTAAATTTGCCTGTTTAGCCAAAGCGATATTCGGTCGTGTGCCTATTGCATAGACAATGGCATTGCACTTTATGGTACGGCCCGTTTTCAGGTTGACCAAAATGGAATTCCTGTTTCCCTCTTCCTCAAAGACTGTACTCACCTCATTATCAAAATAGACCTGAATTCCCCTTTCCGCTACATCTTCCCCGAGTAATCTGCTTGCCACCGGGTCTAACTGGCGCTCCATGAGCCGTGGGGCACGCTGTATGATGCTGATGTTGATATTTATTTTTTTCAGGGATGCCGCCAGTTCAAGACCCAACAATCCACCACCTACGATTACAACATGCTGTTCTTCCGTAGGAAGTCCCGTTTCATCTAAATACCGTTTCAGTCGGTCGGCATCGTTACGTTCCCGCATGGTGAAACGGCCCGGCAAATCCATACGAACCTCACTGGGCACGAAAGCCCGGCTACCGGTCGCCATCACCAACAGGTCATACTTGTGTTTTTCTCCCTTATCGTCCGTTACGGTTTTTGATTTCTCGTCCACCTCAGCAATACCGTTACTGGCATATAATTTAATTTGGAGCTTTTCCAGCTCTCCCTGTTTTATCTTTTGAAGCGATTCCCAAGGCAATTCCTCGTTGACATATTCCGGAAGCAATACCCGATTGTAAAACGGATGCGGTTCTTTGGAAAATACATGTAGCTCGTCTGTTTCGTTTTTCTCCCGGTATGATTGTATAAATCGGTATGCCGCTGCACCTGCTCCTACGATTACGATTTTTCGAAACGCCTTTTCATACTTCTCGACACTTACCGCGCAGTACTTAAAATCTGGCTCCTTGGAAATGGGATCCACCAAATCGTTCGTAATATTGTTCGCCCTACTGAAACTGTTGTTCAATATTTTTCCCCAGTGCATGGGAAGAAATACCACTTTCTCACGAATATCCGGGCTTATCTTCACTTTTACCTGAACGCTGCCCCTTCTGCTTTTAACTATGGCGATATCACCTTCTTTTAAATTGGCCAAGTAGGCATCTACCATATTCATTTCCAGAAAGGGCGTAGGAATATGTGTTAGCAATCGCTTTACTTTTCCGGTTTTGGTCCGTGTATGCCATTGGTCACGTACCCTTCCCGTATTTAAGATTAGGGGATACTCTTCGTTCGTTTCTTCCGACTGATTGTAAATTTTGGCGGGTGCATTAAAGTGCGCTTTTTTATCCGCTGTATAATATTGTTTTTCTTCAAAAAGTCGGGCAGTTCCTTTATGGGTTTTATGTGGAACCGGCCATTGAAAACTCCCTTCATTCTTTAATCGCTCGTATGACAAGCCCGAAATATCGATATTCGTCCCTTTGGTCATAAGACAGTATTCGTCATAAACCTCACTTGTGGAAGCATAATCAAAGCCCGAAAATCCCATTTCTTGGGCAAATCGCCATAAAATTTCGGCATCGGGCAGTGCTTCCCCCGGTGCATCGATAGCTCTGGGCAAATAGCTGATGCGGCGTTCGGAATTGGTCATGGTGCCCTCTTTTTCCAACCAACCTGCAGCAGGCAGTAATAAATCCGCATATTTGGTGGTTTCCGAATTATGGGATATGTCCTGAACGACTACAAAATTGGCTTTTTCAAGTGCTCTTTCTATTTTATGTGCATTGGGCATACTCACCACAGGATTGGTACAAATGACCCAGATGGCCTTTAAAGTTCCTTTTTCAAGGGCATCGAACATTTCCGTTGCGGTTAGTCCCGCTTGTTGTTTTATAGGTTTTCCACCCCAAAATTCTTGTACTTCCCTACGATGTTCGGCATTGTTCAAATCCTTATGAACTGCCAAAAGATTGGCCATTCCCCCTACTTCACGACCGCCCATGGCGTTAGGCTGACCTGTTAATGAAAAAGGACCGGAACCGGGTTTACCGATCTGTCCGGTAAGCAATGAAATATTAAATAGCGCTACATTCTTGGAGACACCAATTACACTTTGATTGAGCCCCATAGTCCACATGCTGATAAAGCCTTTAGCCGTGCCGATATGCTTCGCCGCCAGTTTTAAACTATCCAGCGAGATGCCACATTTCTTTGCCGCTTCTTTTAAGGTCAACTGAAAGGCACTTTGCTTACAGGCCTCAAAATTGGCCGTGTATCTTTTGATGAAAGGCAGGTCTATTTTCTTCTTTTCAATCAGCCAACGGGCAATGGCATTAAAAAGAATGACATCCGTACCCGGCAGAATCTGTAAATGAACATCCGCCAAGGCACAGGTCTGTGTTTTTCTTGGGTCTACCACAATAATCTTCACATTCGGGTTTTCCTCCTTGTGCTTTTCCAGTCTTCTAAATAAAATAGGATGGCACCAAGCCGGATTGGCACCTGCTATCAAAAAACAATCGGCCAACTCAATATCCGCATAGGCTATGGGCACGGCATCTTCCCCAACCGTTTTTTTATAGCCCACTACGGCAGAACTCATACAGAGCCTAGAATTGGTATCAATATTATTGGTCCCTATGAAACCTTTGGTAATCTTATTGGCCAGATAATATTCTTCCGTAAGACATTGTCCTGAAACATAAAACCCAACACTATCGGGACCGTGTTTTTCTATAATACTCTTGAAAACTGCCGCTGCCCTTTTAAACGCCGTATCCCAATTGACCTGTTGCATTGGGTGATTTCTGCTCCACCTCATTTCAGGATACAGGATACGGTCGCTTATATCCTGTGCAACATAATTCAAATTCTTTCCTTTGGAACATAACATCCCTTTGTTCACTGGATAGTCTTCGTCACCTGTGACCGAAAGTGTTCCCCGAGCATCTTTATGAACCGTAATGCCGCAGCCCACTCCGCAATAAGAGCAAATAGTATTGTAGGTATTCCTTTTCTGCGACATAACAGCACTTTTATAAAGCAGAAAATTAAAAAATTACGTACTAATACGTAGTGAAGATATGATAATAGTTAGGGGGTATTTTTGAGGATTGATAATAATTGATGGAAAGTGTTGGGGTTTTGGTAATTCAAAATCATACCAGCTCAAACTCCCTAGCTTTTGTAGAAAGCTCAATAAGATTTTTTACTTCCATTTTACGCATCAAATTAAAACGATGTGTTTCAATAGTACGTTTGCTATTCTGTAGTTTTTCGGAGATTTCCTTATTGGTAAAACCGGCCAGGACCAATTCCAATACTTTAAGTTCCTTATTGGTCAAATCAAAAGGATTGCTTTTCGCTTTTTTGGAGACTTCAGGCAAAACGGAAGTCGCCTTTTCCGGATTCAATAAATTATTCACCAACACATTGGAAATATCACCGCTAAAATATTTGCCCCCACCATTCACGGTATGTATGGCTTTTATAAATTCCGTTTTATCCGTATCCTTCAACAAATAACCACTGGCACCTGCCTTAACAGAATTTAAAATATATTCCTCCGAGTCATGCATGGAAAGAATTATACACTTGACATTAGTTGGACTGCTATTGAGTTCTTCCACGGCTTCTATCCCACCCATTTCCGGCATACGAATGTCAATGATCAAAATATCGGGATTTTTTTCAGCTACCATCTCCAATGCTTTTTTGCCATTATCGGCCTCACCAATGACATCCAAATCCGTTTCACTTTCCAATAAGGCCCTGATACCATTGCGCACGAGCAAATGATCATCGGCCAGAACAATCTTTATCGTATCCAAAACATGCGTAGTTATACGGACAAATGTAATGAAATAGTTATTAGTTATTAGTGGTTTGTGGTTTGTGGTTTGTGGTTTGTGGTTTGTGGTTTGTGGTTTGTGAAGGAACAAAAAACTTAAATACTTAATTATAATTGAGCTATTATCTGAAAAAAAGCCACCACAACACCCTAAAGCGCCATGATGACTTATCGAAGCATCCTTCCAATGATTCAACTTTATACCATCTTTTATTCTTTGGCCGTATTTAAAAATTTTGGTTTTAAAATCAGCATGGCCCAAGCCCAATTTTGTGTGCTTTTGGCAGCATCTTCGGTAATTCCTTTTAGCTCATACATACCATCGGCAGGAAAAAGATGGGAGTATCCTATTTTGAGCGCATAGCCCTTAAATTTCTGGGTAAGTACAAAATCCACTTCGGTACCTAGGGATTTCTCGCCACTTGGCAGCTCTTGGTCACCGGAGAAATTCAATATTTTGGCCAACAAACTTGTGCTTTTTCCCAAGGTTAAATTGGCACTTGCGTGAACATCAAACAGACCGATCGTATTCACATGATTTCCTACATAAAAATAATCCATGAATCCGTTGAACTTATGATTGGTTCCAAAAGTGGGCAGGAAAGCTTCCGTTCTGTCGGTGGTATTTACATCATTCCCACTAATCAATTCTACACCTACTCCCAAACCTACCTTACCAGATGCTTTATATGTTACATCCAAGCCTAACAAATAAGCCCCTTTTACATCTGTAGCCCCATTAAAGAATTCCCCGTTTTGGATAAATGCATTTGCGGCAGCACCAAAACTTCCCTTTTTATAATTCAAGTGCGTTCCCAGAGTAATGAGACTATTGACGCCATCCGCATTTCCGGCATCATCAAAATTTTGATGCGCATAATTTACGGCCAAAAGGCTTGCCGAAAAGCTGTCCCATTTTTGTTTGGTATATACGTACTGCATGGTTTTGTACTGAAAGGGATTGTTGGCGGGATAAGCCGTTCCTTCATTTTGAAATCCAAAAAGCGGCCCTCCATTTCCATCTAAATCTTGATTAAATGCCAACCCAAAATCTAGCATAAATGTATCTCCTTGATATGTAATCAATGCTAAATCATGATTACGGCCCTGTTGCGCCCAATCGAGTCCTCCAAAAAAGCGTTGATCATCATAGGAGATAACCTGTCTCCCCAATTTTGTGGACCATTTGTCCCCTAATTTTAGGGAAGCCCAAGCCTCAAAGAGCGAAAACGAATTGTTTTCATCTACAGGGATAATCTGCGGATTTTCTCCCCAGACCAACACATCTTGAAGGCTTATGTACACTTTGAAGGATTCTGCCGTAAAACCTGCATTTAACCGTGCACGGGTATTAATGGCAAAACCGGCATCCGCACCATCGGGAATTAGGGTTTGGAATCCGTTTCTGTATTCCGTTCTAGGCCTAAACTGACCGTCTATGGTAAATTGTGAATAGCCAAATTGTAGCGTAAGCAGTACCATTAGGGCAATAATGCATCCTTTTTTCATATTGTTAATTTTAAAGGTTGGAATTAGTTATTTAATGTTCTAAAAAGTCAATTAGGTGTTTTCTATATTCATAGTAATCATCATGTTCCAAGACAGATTTTCTTGTTCTGGGTCGCTCAAAATCCACTTCTAAGATATCCCCTATCTTGGCACGTGGACCGCTTGTCATCATAACCACGCGGTCTGCCAGAAAAATAGCTTCATCCACATCATGTGTAATCATGACCGCCGTAATTTTTTCCTTGTTCCAAATTTCTATGAGGATGTCCTGTAGCTCTCCGCGCGTTAGCGAATCCAACATTCCAAAAGGTTCGTCCAATAGCAGTACTTTGGGCTTTATGGCAAAGGCACGGGCTATTCCTACGCGTTGCTGCATTCCTTGGGACAATTCACTTGCCTTTTTGTTAAAGGCATTTTCCAACCCCACTTTATGCAAGTAGTATTTGGCAATATCCGTTCGCTGCGCTTTGGTAGCATGGGGAAAAACACGGTTCACCCCGAGCAACACGTTCTGCAAAGCCGTCATCCATGGCATTAAACTAGGGGCTTGAAAAATTACGCCTCTATCAGGGCCGGGACCTTTTACAGGATTGCCCAATACTGAAATATTCCCACCCGAAATCTCATTGAGACCGGCAATCATACTAAGCATAGTAGTCTTTCCACAACCGGAATGTCCTATGATAGTTACAAATTCCTCCTTCATAATCTGAAGGTTCAAATCTTCAAGGACTACATAATCTCCCTTGGGCGTGGGATATATTTTTTTGAGGTCTTTTAAATTCAACATGACTTTAGATGGATAAACGATTCCATTTTCTACGGTCATATTTTTATCTACTGCTATAGTATTGGTCATCTTCTCGGGTTTAAGGTTAGGCTACAAAACTCTTTGGACTTATATCCGGTAAAATATAGGTCTCGGTAGATTTAGTTTTTCTTTCTTCCCCGATATCCATTAAATATTCAATGATGGCATTTCGGGTTTTCTTGTATTCCGGGTTATCGTTCAGTGCGGTTTTATTTCGAGGACGGTCTATATTTATTTTAAATTCCGGTCCCAAAGTGGCTTTTGGCCCTGGACGTAGTGGAATAATCCTATCTGCCATATAGATACCCTCATCCACATCATTCGTGATTAATAGCGCTGTACGTTTATCCTTGCTCCAGATATTTAAGATTTCATCCTGTAAATTGCCTCGGGTAAGGGCATCCAAGGCTCCTAATGGCTCATCCATAATGATCATCTCAGGATTCATGGCCAAAGCTCTTGCTACAGCCACACGTTGGCGCATACCCCCGGACAACTCCTTAGGCCTTTTATTTATGGCCGGTGTAAGACTCACCATTTCCACATATTCCGCAACACGCTCATTTATTTCAGTTTTGCTACTTTTAGGGAAAGCCTCCTTTACGGCCATGGAAATATTCTGACCTACCGTCAACCAAGGTAAAAGCGAGTAATTTTGAAAAATTACACCGCGTTCATGACTGGTATCCACTACGGGATTCCCCTTAAAAAGCACTTCCCCGCTTGTAGGTTTTAAAAGTCCGTTGATGAGGTTGACCAAGGTAGTTTTCCCGCTTCCGGTAAAGCCTACGATCGCTACAAACTCCCCCTCTTTGATATTTAAATTAATATCCGTTAAAACCTCAGTGGCATTGTTGCCTTCCCCATAGGTTTTATTGATGTTGTTCAGTTCTAAATACGCCATAGCTTTTTATTTTATGCGATTTCATTTTTGTTAAAGGACACCATATTCTGAATGGTCAACATAATCCTATCCAATAGGAATCCGATAATCCCAATAATGAACATCGCTACAATAATCTTGGAGTTGGAATCAATAGCACCATTTTGGAATTCTTCCCATACGAAAGATCCCAACCCGGGGCTTTGTGCCAATAGTTCTATTGCTATCAATACCATCCAGGCCACGGAAAGTGTAATACGAAGTCCCGTAAATATCAAGGGTAAGGATGAAGGTAAAATCACTTTGAACACCTTTTGCAAGGGGCCCAACTTTAATACTTTAGCCACATTGATATAATCTTTATCTACCGAGGAAACACCCATGGCCGTATTGACCAATGTAGCCCACATGGAACATAGCCCCACACTGATGAAGGAAATGATAAACGCACTGTCCTGATTGGAATCCTTAGTCATCGTTTTTACGATCATAAAAACCAATAACAACCAAACCACAGGAGAAACGGGTTTAAAAATCTGGATCAACCAGTTAAAGGAGTTCCTAAGGGTTTCGCTTAGTCCAATGATTATTCCAATAGGCACCGCTATGAGCAAGGCCAACAAGAAACCTGCAAAAACTGTCTTTAAACTCGTAAAAATTTGATCTACAAAAGAAGGTCTTCCGGTATAGGTTATCGGGTCCTTTCCTTGCGCTATACGTTTCTCGTTCAATACCGCCGTTTTCTCTTTAAAAGCCAATTTGTCGGCACTGATGACCTGATGATCTTTTATCAAGGTCTTAAACGATTCCCAAACCTGCGCCGGAGAGGGCAAGGTATTGGGCTGGCAACTCACATCGCCCGAAGCAATACAGGTCGCCATAGCATCTGCCGCTTCCTTTCCTTGGTCCGCCAGGGCTTTTTCTATTTTGTAATTGGCCTCCGTATTGAACAGGGCCTTGGAACCAGCATACCATAGTCCAATAAACACTAAAATAGAAAGCGTAGGTATCAATACTTTTTTTAAAATAGTCTTAATATCAAACTTTGGCGTCTTTAGTTTGAATTTATAGAGGGTTGCTTTCAGGACTCCTCCTAATTTTAAATCGTTCGTTTTCGTTACGGTTACACTTTGTTTCATCATTGGAAAGATTAAAAGATTAGCGTTACAAAGAGGATTCGTCCTTATTACCGATGTCAAAACTGTTGATATAGCCAATAGGGTCTTTGGCATCATACATAGTACCATCAATAAAATCGGATGTTGCAGGCTTATACCCATCCGTTGTAGGAATATCCGTTGCCGGTATATGACCCTCGGTCACTAAAAACTCGGCTGCCTTTTTCCAGATATCCGGTCTATAGATATCCTTGATAGTGGTATCGTACCAGTCCGCTGGTTTTGCTTCGGGAATTTGCCCCCATCTTCTCATCTGCGTCAAAAACCAAACACCATCGGAATAGAAAGGGTAGGTGGCGTTGTACTTATAGAATACATTAAAATCGGGCATTTCTCTTTTATCGCCTTTTTCAAATTCGAACGTTCCCGTCATGGAGTTTGCCAATACCACTTCGTCTGCACCCACGTATTGGGGCATGGAAAGAATCTTGACCGCTTCCGGTCTGTTTTCTGGCTCATCCAACCATTTTCCAGCACGAATCAGTGCTTTGGTCACGGCCACCGCAGTATTGGGGTTTTCCTCCACAAATTTCTTTGTCATCACAAAAACTTTCTCCGGATTGTTTTTCCAAATATCATAGTTTGTAGTAACCGGAACCCCTATCCCTTTAAAAACGGCTTGCTGGTTCCATGGTTCACCTACACAATAGCCGTAGATAGTTCCCGACTCCAATGTCGCAGGCATTTGTGGAGGTGGTGTTACGGAGAGTAAGACTTCAGCATCTATCTGTCCTTGAACGTTATCCGCAGTGTACATTCCCGGGTGAATTCCTGCTGCTGCCAACCAATATCGTATTTCATAATTATGGGTGGAAACTGGGAAAACCATTCCCATTTTAAATGGTTTTCCACTATTCTTATATTCGGAAATCACCGGTTTTAAAGCGTCTGCCTTAATAGGGTGTACAGGTTTACCATCAGCGCCTTTAGGTACATTTGGTTTCATTTTTGACCATACATCGTTGGAAACGGTAATACCGTTACCATTTAAATCCATGGAAAAAGGTGTTACCAATTCTGCTTGGCGACCAAAACCTGCACCGGCGGCAATAGGCTGGCCTGCGAGCATATGTGATCCATCTAACTGACCATCTATTACACGGTCCAAAACATTTTTCCAATTGGATTGCGCTTCAACGGAAACGAATAGGCCTTCATCTTCAAAAAATCCTTTTTCTTTCGCAATGGCCAAGGGTGCCATATCCGTTAGCTTAATAAAACCAAAAGTCAATTGTGGCTTTTCTATCTCAAGATTATTTGACGGTATGTCCGCTTCAGCAGTCTCTTTTGCTTTCTTGTTGGTTTTTTCCCCACAAGCAACTACAGCCATTGCCATGAGTAAAAATCCTAAGTACTTCTTTAATGTGGTTTTCATAATTTGATATTTATTGATTTATTCGCTTTCAATAAAACAAACATACGTACTTATATACGTATTTATACTTATTTGAAAGTTTTAACATACTTAAATACGTATTTTTATTTGAATCCGAATTCATCCATACCAAAATTGATAACAATAAAAAAAGCATCCCTGAAATTTGAGGAATGCTTAATAATTGAAAAAACAAAAAACTTTAAAAGCTGACTTTCGAACTTAAATAGGGAATGTTATAATCCTACATTCATTATATATTGGAGTGTAAAACCCGTAGCACTTCTTCTTCAAAAAAGGAAGGATGCTCCGCTACTACGTTACCGATTATAATAATACCTGGTTTTCTTATATCAATAGAGGAAATGTGATTTTCCATAGTCCCAAGTGTTGCTATGGTACAGGATTCACTATCCAAAGTTCCATTTTGGATTAAAGCGATTGGCATCAATGAACCTCTATATTTACTGACTTCATTCGTTATTTCCCATAATTTTCGAACTCCCATCAAGATAACCATGGTTGCCGAGGATTGCGAGGCATACTTTAAATCCTCCGAAAAAGAACCATCGTGTTTTGTGGCGGTCATCACCCAAAAACTACTGCTTATTCCACGTTTCGTCACAGGGATTCCTTGGCTTGCTGGAACAGATATAGCACTTGTAATCCCAGGTACTACTGTTACCGGAATACCAAAAGATTCCACATATTCAATTTCCTCCGAAGCCCTTCCAAAGACAAAAGGATCCCCTCCTTTCAATCGGACCGCATGACCATACTCAAATGCTTTTTCTACCAAAAGCATATTAATATCATCTTGGGTAAAAGAATGCTCACTGCATCTTTTTCCTACGTATATCTTTGGAACAGTAGCATCAATCCCCATAAGTAGCTCTTTACTCACTAGCGCATCGTATAGGATTACATCGGCCTGCTGCAAAACCGTTAAGCCCTTAACGGTTATGAGGTCTTTACTGCCTGGTCCTGCACCGACCAGTGTCACTTTGGGCTCTTTTTCGGGAATATGCATCATTTTAACTTTCAGTGGTTGATTATCAATTTCACAACAAGAATACGTAATTTTTTTCAAATTATCATTTAAAAAATAAGTATTAATACGTAATATTGCTTTGTTATTTTAAATCGAAGCATATGAAAACCATAATCGTTGTAGGAAATGGAATGGTGGGCTATAAATTTTGTGAAAAGTTCGTAGCGAGGGAAGAAAGCAAAAATTACGGACTTATTGTTTTTGGTGAAGAACCTAGAGCTGCTTATGACCGAGTGCACTTGAGCGAATATTTTGAAAATCAGGACGCGAAAGCGTTGGAACTTGCCCCTGAAAATTGGTATTCCGATAACAATATAAAACTGGTGACCAATGAACGCGTAGTTGATATTGATAGAGTCAAAAAAAGCATTGCTACCGCAAGCGATAAGGAATTCACATATGACTATTTGGTGCTCGCCACAGGCTCTTCCCCATTTGTACCACCTATTCAAGGGGTTGAAAAAAAGGGAGTATTTGTATACAGGACCATTGAAGATTTAGAGGATATGCTTGCCTATGCAGATAAAATAAAGCAGGAAAAACAAAACGGAAAAGCCGCTATTTTGGGCGGAGGACTTTTGGGTCTTGAAGCGGGCAAAGCGGTTATGGATATGGGACTTGAGCCTCATGTAGTAGAATTTGCCCCCAAGTTGATGCCAAGGCAATTGGATGCAAGAAGTAGTAATGTATTACAGTTGACTCTAGAAAATATGGGCATCACCATTCATACCGGGAAAGCAACGAACAAAATTCTAGGGAACGGTGTCGTCACCGGTATGGACTTTGGTGAAGATGACTCCTTGGATGTGGACATGTTGATAATTTCGGCCGGTATTCGCCCCAGGGATGAACTGGGAAAATTGTGCGACTTGGAAACGGGCATCCGTGGAGGTATCGTCGTAAACGAGAAAATGCAAACTTCAGATCCTAATATCTACGCTATCGGAGAAGTAGCACTGTACAATCAAATGATTTTTGGGTTGGTCGCTCCGGGATATGAAATGGCCGAGGTTGCCGTAAATCAGATTTTAGGGGAAGAAATAACGATGCGAAAAGAAATTGATATGTCCACCAAACTAAAACTTATTGGCGTTGACGTCGCGAGTTTCGGGGTACCCTATATGTCCCCTGAAAAAGGACTCTCCATTATCTACGAGAACAAGACCAAGGGCCTATACAAACGCATCAACGTAAGCCACGATGGTAAGACCTTATTGGGAGGTATTTTGGTAGGCGATGCGGAAGATTACAATATTCTGCACCAAATGCATCTTAACAATATGCCCTTGCCCGAAAATGCCGAGGAACTTATCGTTGGTGCCCGAGGTGAAGGCGGCTCGGCGTTTGGCAGTGCTATGGATTTACCGGATACCGCTGTCGTATGCTCTTGTGAAGCAGTGACCAAAGGAGGTATTTGCTGTTCCGTATTGGAAGAGGGTAACGAGACCCTTAAAGCGGTTGCCAAAGCGACCAAAGCGGCTACAGGTTGTGGTGGATGCAAGCCAATGGTGGCCGATTTAATCAAAGAAAGCTTGAAAACCATTGGAAAAACAGTAAAAGAACGTGTTTGCGAACACTTTGATTATTCCCGACAAGAGTTGTTCGATTTGGTGAGACTAAAAGGCATCCAAGATTATAATATCCTATTGGACGAGGTAGGCACAGGGCACGGTTGTGAAATTTGCAAACCGGTAGCGGCGTCTATTTTTGCAAGCATTTACAATGAAACGGCGAACAAGCAGGATACCATTCAGGATAGTAATGACCGTTACCTCGCAAATATTCAGCGAAACGGAACATACTCCGTAGTGCCAAGAGTTGCCGGGGGCGAAATCACCCCTAAACAATTAATGGCCATTGGAAGAATAGCGCAGAAATATGACTTGTATACCAAAATCACGGGTGGCCAGCGCATTGATATGTTCGGTGCACAATTGCACGAACTCCCTTTGATATGGGAAGAACTGATTGCAGAAGGATTTGAAACCGGCCAAGCCTATGGAAAATCGCTACGTACCGTAAAAAGCTGTGTAGGTTCTACTTGGTGCCGCTACGGAATGGATGAAAGCGTAAGCTTCGCCATTGAAATTGAAAACCGGTACAAAGGCATCCGTTCCCCACATAAATTTAAAGGAGGGGTTTCCGGTTGTATCCGTGAATGCGCAGAAGCACGCTGCAAAGATTTTGGTTTCATTGCAGTAGAAGGTGGCTGGAACGTTTACGTGGCCGGCAATGGAGGGGCAAATCCCAAACATGCTGAATTATTGGCCGAAAAAGTGGATAAGGAAACCGCTATAAAATACGTAGACCGTTTTATCATGTACTATATCAAAACCGCCCCTCCCTTAACGCGTACGGCCGCTTGGTTGGAAAAGTTGGAAGGCGGCATCACCTATTTACAAAATATTGTTATCAATGACTCTTTGGGCATTGCGGAGGATTTGGACAATGAGATGCAACATTTGGTAGATTCATACAAATGCGAATGGAAAGAAGCCGTGGAAACCCCAGAAATACGGGAGCGCTATACTCACTTTGTAAATTCCGAAGAAAAGGACAACAATATTGAATTTGTAGCGCTAAGGGCACAAAAGATGCCAAAAGAATGGGTTTAATAAAGTCAGGAATACAAATTATGACCATATTAAAAAGTGAAATATGATACCGGGACTGAATACATATATAGCAACAACGGAAAATGAAGCAACGTTTTGGTTCAAGGCTGCACCGGTCTCCAAATTCCCAAAAGATGGTGGAGCCTGTGTAAAATACAAAGACAAACAAATTGCCGTTTTTAATTTTACCAGAAAAGGCGAATGGTATGCCTGTCAAAATTTATGCCCCCACAAAATGGAAATGGTCCTATCTAGGGGAATGATAGGGGAAGAAGAAGGCCATGCCAAAGTTGCCTGCCCGTTGCACAAGAATATTTTTTCCTTAAAGACCGGCGAAAATTTAAATGGTACTTTAGAAGGAATCGCCACATATCCTGTAAAGATTGAGAACGACTTTGTGTATATTGGCTTTTCCGAATAAGCAATGTGCCATATATGCCCGATTCCCAAAAATTAGAGAAAGCTTTTCAACTTTTTGACGAAGCCAATAGTAAAGATCCCAACACCGAGGTTTTCAAAGGGAAATCATACCCAAAAGAAGTGCTTTATGGGCTTCGGATGACCGAAACCTTAAACAGTTTCATGCCCAATGCTTCCGAAGCGTTACGGCTTACCGCACGCTGCCAACATATTTGTAGATGGGAAATCCCCAGAGATCGTTATGAAATGAATCGCGCCGGATATTTGAAATGGCGTCAAGAATTAAAAAAATTCCACGCGGAAAAAGCCAGCGAAATTCTTAAAACAATAGGTTATGAGACCCAAATAATAGAACAAGTGGTTTTTTTGCTGATGAAAAAACAACTTAAAAAGAGTGAGGAGACCCAAACCCTCGAAGATGTCATCTGTTTGGTATTTTTGAAATACTATTTTGAACCTTTCGCCGAAAAGCATGATGAAGGGAAAATCATAGCTATCTTACAAAAGACTTGGCGAAAAATGTCCGAGAAAGGACACGGTGCAGCTTTAAAGCTCCCTTTCTCGGAGAAATCACAAGCCTTGATCAAGAAAGCACTGGAGGGTTGATGTATTATTCCCATAATCCTATTTTTACGGCGTGCAAAACAAAAATCCACAACACCAACTAGATACGGTAACTTTTTTTAAAGTTCGCCGCCGTTATTTGTTCGCTATTGCGGCCATTGCACTGACCGTTATCTTGGCACAAGTACTTATTCAACAACACCTCAACAATCAGTTAGATGATTCCAGGGTCATTAACGTAGCGGGACGACAACGAGCATTAAGTCAAAAACTGACCAAAGAAGCCTTGTTAATTGTCAATAGAACTTCCGGTTCAATAGCCCAAGAAAGCAACCTGAAACGTCTCAAAACAACTTTACGGACCTGGCAGATATCGCACAAGGCCTTACAATACGGCAATGATAGTATGGGCCTATCAAAAGAGCGAAATAAGATTGTCCTAAAGTTGTTTGAAGAATTGGACCCGTATCACCAAGCCATGGTCAAGGCCACTGAGGAATTATTAAAAAAAGACGTAGTTTCTACAAAAAAAGAATTCTTTAATCCCCAACTGAAAATTCTATTGGAAAATGAGCAGCTTTTCCTATCGAAGATGGATGCCATTGTAAATGAATACGACGCCCAAAGTAAAAAGCAGTTACAAGCATTAAAGTTCAAGGAATACCTACTTTTAGGTTTTTCGCTCTTTATTCTCCTGCTCGAGATCATCTTTCTTTTTAGACCGCTTTCCATACAGATAAAGGAAACCATTTCTAAATTGATACAGAGTCAAAACGAGTCGGACAAGGCAACACAAGAAATTAAGACACTCTTTTTAGAAAAGGAAAAATCTTTAAAGGAACTACAAGAACTAAATTTTGTTATTGACAATGCCGCTCTTTTTGCAAGTGCAAGAAAAGATGGTAGCATTGTGTTCATCAGCAAAAAGTTTTTGGAACTATTGGGGCATTCCTCAAAAGATTTAAAGCTACCCTTATCAGAGGTCCTGACAACCGATGAAGGGCAGCAAACTTATTTAAAAGAAGTGCTTCGTTCCAATCGAAAAAATGTCATACGGTCCGAAGAATTGAAAATAGAAACCAAAAAAGGTGTTTCCGTTTGGTTGGATATGTCCATCATACCGATGCATCAATCTAGCTTAAACCAAAGTATTCTCATTTTATGCTCCGATATTACCGAACGCAAGAACAATCAACTAAAGATCGAGGAACTCACCAAGCAGAACTATGAAGAGAACATCCGCCAAAAACAACAACAGGCCAGTTTAATAGTCGAAGGGCAAGAAGAAGAACGAAAACGGATTGCGAAGGACATTCATGACGGTATTGGACAGATGCTAACGGCCCTAAAATTCAATATAGAATCCATTGATTTAAGCGAACAGAAAAAGACCGAGGAAAAAATTGCCTACCTCAAAGAATTATGTTCCGATCTTATAAAAGGGGTACGTACCGCAACGTTTAACCTTACGCCACCTGAGCTGGAGGACCATGGAATCTTCCCAGCGTTACAGAAAATGACAACGGAGCTTAGCAGACTTACGGGCAAAAACATATTGTTCGACAATAAAGCGGAAAGCAACATTAGGTTTAACGCCCTGGCCGAGACCAATATTTATAGGGTCGCACAAGAAGCGGTCAACAATGCCATAAAGTATGCGGCATCCAACTATATTTTAGTTACCATAAACCATAAGGATGGAATCTTAAGTGTAGTGATCGATGATGATGGAAAAGGCTTTGATACCAGCACACTGAACGATGCCCCAAAACATAATAGCGAAGGTGGTATGGGCGTATTATCCATGAAAGAACGTATTAGTTATATTAATGGTCGTTTGTTCATAAATTCTATATTGGGAAAGGGCACACGGGTTACCATAAATTATAAGATTAACAATACCTTTGAAGATGGAAAGAAATGAACTGTATCCCATATTTCTTAAAGTAAACAATTTAAAGGTCTTGATTGTTGGCGGAGGTAACGTGGCCGAAGAAAAACTGACCTTTTTGTTAAAATCGAGCCCCAATGCACAAGTTGAAATGATTTCCCCTATGTACAGGGAAGGTACCGTGAAATTGGCACAAAAGCACGGGGTGAAAATACATGATGGCAAATACAGGACGAAGTATCTAAAAGGAAAACATATTGTTGTGGCCACTACGGATGTTCCCAAAGTGAACGAAAAGGTATATGCGGATTGCAGAAAACGATCCATCTTGGTGAACGTGGCCGACAACCCACCATTTTGTGATTTCTACATGGGCGGAATCGTGACCAAGGGAAATGTAAAAGTTGCGATATCTACTAACGGAAAGTCTCCCACGACCGCCAAACGCTTACGGCAATTTTTTGAGGATGTAATCCCGGAAAATGTAGACGATTTGGTAAAGAACCTCAATGAATACCGAAAAACGATAAAAGGCGATTTTGAAGAAAAGGTAGAGACCCTAAATGAGTTCACCAAAGGGCTGGTCAGTAAAAAAGGACAGGATGAAAATTAGAATCAGGGGAAATTCCATACGTTTTCGGTTAACAAAAACCGAGGTAGAAACACTTTTTAAAACGGGAGAAATAGAAGAAACTACACAAATCAAAAACAAAAGGTTTGGTTACAGGGTAAAATTGGTCGATCATACTGTTGTGTTAGATGCCAGTTTTGAGGAAGATACGATTTCATTGTTTCTTTCAAAATCAAAAAGCCAAGGTTGGCCAACGAATGCGGTCGTAGGATTTAATACAATTCAAAAAAATGAAGATGGGAGTACGCTCTCCCTGCTTCTGGAAAAGGATTTTGTCTGTATGGATGAACGCGTGGAAGACCAATCCGATAATTACCCCAATCCTAAATCGGCTTAAGTGTACAAAAGCATTTAAACTAAAAAGAGTCCGATTTATATAAACCGGACTCTTTTACGAGAACACTATATGAAAATGAAAAAATTTTACTTTGCTTTTGTAACACTGTAAATGTAGCTTAGTTATCACGTAAGCGGAAAGCTTTGTTGTGAACCATTCAATAATTGTGGTGAAATGTCCTAAAAATGATATTAGGCGTTTATGAACTTATTCCAAGTAAGATTTTAAAGCCAAATACACTCCATTACTCCAACCAAAACCATCTTGAACAGGGTATTCTCCGCCACCACCTTCCAATCCCATATCTTCTACGTTGTATTTCTCCACAAATTTTCCGGTATTCCGATATACTTTTTCATTGATGGTCACCCATCTCTGGGCAATTGTTTTGGCCAATTCCGTGTGCCCATAATTTTGTAATCCCACAATCGTCATCCATTGAAGCGGCGCCCAACCGTTTGGAGCGTCCCATTGCTCGCCGGTGTAATTCAATGTAGTGACCACTCCTCCAGACTTTAAGAAGTGCACCTCAATAATATTCGCAACACTATTAGCCTGTTCTTCACTTGCCATTTTGAAGAACAATGGATAAACCATGGCCAAGGATTTAATCCCGGTCTTTTCTTTTTTTACCCAGTTGTAATCTTCATAGACACCCTCTACAGGGTTCCATGAATTGGCATCCAAGAATTTGATTCTATCGTTCATACTGGTTTTTAAACGTTCCTTAAATTTCACGTCATCGGTATAACACAGCATGAGCACTTCTTCCAAACCGTACAATAGCGCATTTAAATCTACTGGAACAATATCCGTAGTTTCTATCGTCTCAATATTTTCACTATCTGCAAACCAACGGGAAGAATAATCCCATCCGGATTCTGCCCCGGACCTGAGGTCCCTGTACATTTTTTCACCTCCGTTTACTTCTTGAACTTGATTAAAATCTTCCTTGTAGGATTCTTGCCTTGGAGTATCCCCTTTATCATAGTATCTGTTTACAATCCCTTGCGGTGTGGCAACGCAATGATTTTTAGCTCCATTTTGTACGGTGCTTCCATCCATCCAAAATTCATATTCCTTGCGTAATGCTTCTTTATATTTTTGATATATGTCATTGCCCTTTTCCTGAGCCAAAAGCTTTACCATTTGCGAGAAAAATGGTGGTTGCGACCTTGTCACGTAATAACTTCTGTTTCCGTTTGGAATATGACCAATGGTCAGAATAAGATGGGAAAAGTTGTCCAACATATTTTCGATAAGCTCGTACTCCTTGCTCTCTACCAATCCTAACATGGTAAAATAACTGTCCCAATAATACACCTCCCTAAAACGTCCGCCGGGAACGATATAGGGCTCAGGAAGCGGTAATAAAGTACTGCCTTCTACCTTGCCGTCAGATTCCCTTTTGAGCACTGGCCAAAGTGAAATAACATGTTCTGCTGCCGTTTTGTCGGGGTCCGATTTAAAATTGGAACTGATGGACATGGGAACTTCAAAATGCTCGAGTACAAACTTTTTTAAATCGAAATCAGACGTGTTCTTTTGGTCCTTATATTCTGAGAGAATTTCGGCATAGGGATATTTAGCCGTGCAGTCCACAAAGGTTTTACTATCCGGAAACACCTCCCCTAATTGGACGGCCACGAATAATTCTCCCAATGCTTCATCTATCGGAACAATATTCAAGGTTTCCGACTCCTGGATTGTTATTGAAGCATCCGAAGATGATATCTCTTTTTTAACATCCCCCTTACAAGAAAGGAATATCAGCAAAAAAATAAGGAAATAGTGTTTCATAATGGTTCGTTTTTGAATCGACCTAAAGTAAAAAAATTAACTAATATCTAAAGGGAAGTAAGCAGATAAAATGGATAAAAAAAAGCCGATAGAAATATCGGCTTTGACTAAACTAACTCAAATAATGAACGTATGCCCTGAAAAGAACAGTGCAAATGTAGATCAACTATTTACAGCTAATGTTAAGCCAATCTAAGGAGTAGGTTATCTTATTTAAAAGCTTGGTGCCCTGTAATGTCGGCACCGGTAATCAGAAGATGAATATCATGTGTGCCTTCGTATGTGATGACACTTTCCAAGTTCATCATATGTCTCATAATACTATATTCTCCGGTAATTCCCATGCCGCCCAGCACCTGTCTTGCTTCCCTGGCAATTTTTATCGCCATCTCCACATTGTTGCGTTTGGCCATGGAGATTTGTGCCGTAGTGGCCTTGCCTTCATTTTTTAATTGTCCCAAGCGGAAGGCCAACAACTGCGCCTTGGTGATTTCAGTAATCATCTCGGCCAGTTTTTTTTGTTGCAGTTGCGTGGCCGCGATAGGTTTTCCAAATTGTACCCGCTCCTTTGCATAACGCAGTGCCGTATCATAACAATCCATTGCGGCACCGATAGCCCCCCAAGCTATTCCGTAACGTGCGGAATCCAAACAACCCAAAGGTGCTCCCAAACCCGATTTATTGGGAAGCAAGTTTTCTTTGGGAACTTTCACATTATCAAATATCAACTCACCTGTGGCCGATGCCCTTAGGGACCACTTATTATGTGTTTCCGGGGTGGAAAAACCTTCCATGCCACGTTCTACGATAAGTCCATGAATGCGTCCTTCTTCATTTTTGGCCCACACCACGGCAATGTCCGCAAATGGAGAATTGGATATCCAAAGCTTAGCACCATTTAAGAGATAGTGGTCGCCCATATCCTTATATTTGGTTTCCATCCCTCCAGGGTTGGAACCATGATTCGGTTCGGTAAGACCAAAACAACCCATCCATTCCCCGGTAGCTAGTTTAGGCAGGTATTTTTTTCGTTGCTCCTCTGTTCCATAAGCGAAAATGGGATACATTACCAGCGAAGATTGGACCGAGGCCGTAGAACGCACTCCACTGTCACCTCTCTCTATTTCTTGCATGATCAAACCATAGCTGATCTGATCTAATCCCGCTCCGCCATATTCCTCTGGAATATATGGTCCAAAAGCACCTATTTCAGCTAATCCAGATAGGATTTGATTTGGAAATTCCGCTTTTTGCGCATATTCTTCTATAATAGGCGATACATCTCTTTTCACCCATTGCCGTGCGGCATCGCGCACTAGTTTATGTTCTTCAGAAAGTAAATCATCAAGAAGGTAGTAATCGGGAGCCTCGAATAGATCTGGTCGCATAGCACAAATTTTTGTCAAAGATAATTAAAGAAATATAACAATTAACTCTTCAAATGTTACATTTTTAAATAAAATGCTTTCGTTAAATCGATGTAATCCCGTGTGTATTGATGTCGTTCAACTTCAATAACCAATTCATCGATTTTAGTTGGTTTATCCTCAAAGCCAAACTCCATCAACACACGTTTCACTGGAGTTTTATTATTTCCTTTTACCCTAGTCATTCTTTTTGGGAAAAGATTAAAACTTTTTGCCAAATCAACGAACATGAATTCCTCTTTACTTGGAACAACTACGGAGAATATTCCATCATCGGAAAGTAATTTGGAAACGCTTTCCAACAATTCATCAAAGGGAAGTGAAATCGTTTGTCTGGCTTTATCCCTTGAAACGTTGCCGCTAGCTACTTCTTCTGTATAAAAAGGAGGATTGGAGATGATCAAATCATAGGTTTGGTCTACTTCGTCAAGAAACTCATCCAAACCTGCATGGTAGCAGAACAGCTTATCTGCCCAAACGGAAGTCTCAAAATTCTCCACGCACTGTTCATACGCACGCTCATCAATCTCTATTGCATCAATGATTTCTGCATTACTTCGTTGCGCAAGCATCAAACTAAGAAGTCCTGTACCCGTACCAATATCCAAAATGGTTTGTGGAAGATGCTCCAAGGTCGTCCATGCGCCCAGTAAGACTGCATCCGTTCCCACTTTCATAGCGCAACGGTCCTGATGGATTGTAAATTGTTTGAATTTGAAAGGTTTTGCCAATTGTAAAACTTTACTGTAGCTAATCTTCTTATATCATATTGCTACTATGGCAAACTTAAAGAAATTAAAAAATAGTTTTATGGCCTTAAAATTTCTGCGAAAGCAAGGATTTGTTTAATATTTTATTATCAAAAAACCCTTACTAACGCAAAAAATCACTAACTCAAAATAATTCTGACTTATTAGTTTTCTGTAGATCTTATGTAGCTGAAACCACCAGCGTTACCACCAGATGTCCATGATAGGAATTGAATATCTATATATATTTCTTCATCGACCAAGAAGAGTACAATAGGTGTATTGAGCGGAAGATTTCTACCCGGTTGACAAAAAGTACCCAAGAACGAATCAAAGGTCAATGAGGCGACATCATCAGTACTTCCTAAAGCCCATAGGGTACCAACGGGTTGACCTCCTCCAGGGTCGTTATTATCACATGGTGTAAAAGCAGAGATATCACCTTGGGCTATATTAAAAATACTCCATTGGTTCTGTCTCGTAATCCACACATTATCGGTAATACGATCTTGATTTTCGGGTAAGGTCCAATCTGCCATATCCGCTTTTGTGAATGTGATGTCCGGACCTGTCCAAATCGTTAAACATGACGGACAAATTGGCGTAATTAGGTGATTTATCGTATTTACGTTAGGTTGTACACCTACACTGGAATCTGAAATTCGAAATGTTATGTTTCTGGGCATATCTATTTCGTCCGGTATCTGTGTTGTCCCAAAACCATCTAAAATAATATCGAAATAGATGGAAGTAAAACTTTCCCCAGCTGGAACGGTTATTGGATTTTCCGTAACCAATTGGTAATGGACTCCTTCAACTGCGTTAGTGTTATCAATGTCTATATCCCAATTTATGGTTACTGGATCATTGCTAGGCCCAACCACCTGAATAAGTACGCTATCACGTATAGTTTGTCCTAAGTTAGGTACTGTAACATTTGTAGACGATCCGGTAAAGGACCTCGCAAATTCTACAAATTGAAAGTCCAATGTTCTATTGAATTCTTCCTCACACCCCATGCTCAGTACCACTGCGCATAACATGAATATGTATTTAATATTTTTAATGTTCTTCATCATTTTATAATTTTAGTTATAGCCAGGGTTTTGTATTAGACTAGGATTAATGACCAGTTCTCGATTAAGTATTGGAGCAACTATCCTAAAGTCATTGCTCTGCACGGTGCATTCCGCTTGGCAATCCACACCTTGAACGCCTTTGGGAATGTTAAGTCCACGTCTTTTTAAATCCCAAAAGCGGTGGCCCTCGAAAGCGAGTTCAACCCTACGCTCGTTTAAAATATCATTCATAGTTACCGATACTAGTTCTGAAAGTCCCGCTCTCGTTCTTATACTGTTAATGTCGTTCAAAGGAGAATTCCCTATGCTAGAAGCATTCTCTAAATTTGCTTCTGCCCTAATCAATATGAGTTCTGCCAATCTAATGATAGGAATATTCGTTATTCCCTGAGATGATACATAATTGTTATACTTTAAAGAAAAGGTGACATTTTCACCGGACTTATTGCCTTCCGTAGTCAATTGTGTTTTGCGCATATCGCCCACCTCATAAGCATTAATCATGTCTTGACGTAAAACAATTTCTACATTATCGCCTGTGGTAAAAGGGGCCAAGGAGAAAAACGCATTGGCCACGTCCGGTTGTAAAACGAATATCGATTCTGAATTGTCACGATAAATCCCTACTAAATCTGTACCGTCTTGTAATTCTAGACCAGAATCATTGATAGCCTCGTTTGCCATTTGGGCAGCCTGCTCCCATTTACCTTGATACAAAAATACTCTTGAAAGCAATGCCTTAGCAGCTACCGATGATGCTAAAAAGACATCATTGGAACCATTGGAAAGAACAGAAGTACTGTCATCCAAAAAATTTATGGCATCGTTAAGATCAGCCTCTATCTGAGCATATACCTGTTGTACCGAATTTCGGGGCAATTCTAAGGCCTGTTCCAAATCTGTAGGAGTCAACACTAAAGGGACTCCATTTTGGGCTGCGTCTATATTCGAATCCAGAAATCTTGGGTTTCTACCATAGGACTTCACGAGATCATGATAATATAGTGCCCTAAGAAATTTGGCCTCACCTTCAACTCTTGTGGCAAATTCCCTATTTTCCAAATTATCCACTCTTGAAAGGATTTGGTTAATGCTCAACATTCCGCGATAGATTTCACGCCAAATGTTTACATGGCCATTGTTGTTTGGAGGAGCGTTCAAAAATCCCCGATTGGCTACCGTCAACGTATAATTATCGGCCAAGAGTTCAGGTATAAGCACAAAGTCACGGGCATAGTAATCAAGCTGTTCCAGTTCTGTGTATGCAGCAGCCATAACGGAGGTAAACCCCTGTTCATTCTGGAATGCCTGATCTTCTGATAATTCTCCAATTCTAGAACTAGAAGTGTCTAATATATCCTCACATGAACCAATCATAAATATGGTCAATGTTACTATAAAAATCTTTATAAGTTTATATGTGTATTTCATGATACAATTTTTTAAAATTCTAGATTGACGCCGAAAATGATGCTTTTTGCCTGCGGATAATCTCCAAAATCAGATCCAGCGGATTCCGGATCAAAGCCACGATAATCTGTCCATGTCCAAAGATTATAGCCTTCTCCATACACTTTCGCATTGGATAGCCCTAATAATGAAGACCATTTATCGGGTAAATTATATGATAGTGATACCCGTTTTAAACGGATATAGTCTTGACGATCCAAAAACCAGGTCGATCGGTTTAAAATGCTGTTTCCACCATTAGGATAATTATTGTTGATTACCGCAATCGGCACATCGGTCAAGTCACCGGGCGACTGCCATCTATTTCGTGTAAAACCTAGGTGCTGTTGACCTACATTGCCCGTGTTTGCAGTAAACGCCAAAAAATCCAATTGCCTAAATCCTCCCGATTGGTATTGAAAGAAAAAATCGAGACTGAGTCCTTTATAACTGAACGAATTATTTAAGCCTCCATAAAAGTTGATGTTGGAGTTGCCAACATTTTCTTGAAAGTTGGAATTATAAGTTACATCACCATTTTCATCAAACCACAAAGGTCGCCCATCAGCCGTATTTACGCCTGCAAAACGAGGAAGGAAGTAACCGTTTGGTTCTTCTCCTACTATAAAAGTACCGTCTCTTCTATTTAAAAACAATGTATCCCTCTCTCCGGTTGAAAGCACCTCGCTATCTTGAAACGAAATATTGAAATCAGTACGCCATTTGAAATTTTTGGTGCTTACATTATTGGTAGTTACCTCTACGTCTACACCTCTGTTCTCTATTTCGCCCAAATTACTTGCAATAGATGCAAACCCGGTGGTATTGGGTAGAGAAGCATCTAGGAGACCGCTATCCGTAATTTTTCGATATACATCCACAGAACCGGATATTCTATTTTTAAACAATCCATAATCCAATCCAATATTCGTGGTCGTTGATTCCTCCCATGTTAGCGTAGGGTTCGCCAGGCGTTGCGCGGCAACCGCGGGTTGGTTGTTAAAACTACCAAAACTACCGAATGCAGCTTGAGCGGCAAAAGGCCCGATACCTTGTTGACTACCTGCCGAACCGCGACTAAAACGAAGTTTTAAATCATTTACAAAGCTTAGGTTGGACATGAAATCCTCTTGAGAGATTCGCCAAGCGATCGCCATGCTGGGAAAAAGACCATATTGTGTACTGCTTCCAAATCTAGAACTACCATCTCTTCTAAAAGCAAAATCCAAAATATATTTGTTATCATATTTATAGGTTCCATTAAAAAAGAGCCCAAAAAGTTTAACCTCATTACTATCACCATCAGGCAACCCGTTAAAGGCCGAACCGCTGCCAACATTGGTCACAAATTCATTTGGAAAACCTACTGCCTGTACATCAAAGAAATTGAAGTTCTCTTGTTTGTATTGCAAACCTAGCAAAGCATTAAAACTATGCTCTTTAAAGTCATACGAATAATTCAATAACTGTTCCAATTGATAAGAGTAGATCCTGGTATCCGATTCAAATCTACGCCCATCAAAATCTTCCCCATCTCCGTTTAAAGGGCTATCATAAGCAGATTCCCTGATGTCTTGAAGATCTCCGGCAAAACGCGTTGTGGAAACGAGGTTGGGCAATATATTATAGATAATATCTAGACTTGCTTGACCGGAAAATGTTTGCCCTGTATCAAAATCATTAGCAACAACCGATAATGCGTTATAAGGAGAGTTTGGAGCGAAAAAACCATCTTCCGCCAAACGGAATGTACCATCCGGATTAAAAGGGTTTTGTGTGGGCGGAACCACATAAGCCGAAAAAATAGGATTTGCAAAAGCCCCTCCTCCAGGTGGTACCTTTGATTCAATTAAAGCTAAATTGGTACGTAAATTAACAGAAAGCTTGTCATTTACTTTGTGATTAATATTTCCTTTGAGCGTATACCGTTTAAAATTGGTGCCTATGACATGACCTTCTGTATCACTATGCGCTACAGAGATATAATGAGACCCTTTTTCGCCTCCTCCTTGGACTGCTAGTTCATATGTTTTTATATTTCCTTTCTTAAATATGAAATCATTCCAAACGTAGTCAATCCCATCTTCATTGATTGTACTTACAAAACCATCAAATTGTGGGGAGCCCTCAGAAAAACCTGCATTGGCTAGAGCTTCAAAAGAAATATCAAGATATTCCTGTCTACTCAATACATCTAGTTTTCTAATGACCTCAGTAGTACCAAAACTGGTATTCAGTGTAATTTTTGATTTTCCCTTATTACCTGATTTAGTAGTAATTACGACAACGCCGTTACCACCTTGCGCACCATAGAGAGAAGTTGATACCGCATCTTTCAATATTGTTATTGTCTCAATATCATTTGGATTAACACCTCCCAATCCATTTGAAGTCTGTAATAGATTGCTATTATCACCAGCATTGATCTGCACACCATCCACAATATATAAAGGTTGTGAATTACCCGTAATTGTACCGGAACCGCGAACAGTTACAGAAATACTGGCACCGGGTATACCGGAGTTACCATTGATCAACACGCCTGAAGACCTACCTTGTAAGGCCCGGTCCAGTGTTTGAGCGGGAACATTCGCTACTTCTTCCGCACTAACGATCGAGGCGGAACCCGAATATGTAGATCTGTTCTCGGTTTTGAAGCCGGTCACGACTACCTCATCAAGTTGGGTTTGCTCGGGAACCATTGTTACATTTACCGTTGTTTCATCACCAACGGTTACTTCTTCTGTCCGAAAGCCGGTATAAGAAAAAACCAAAACGCTGTCCTCATCAGGTACCTCCAAAGAATAATTACCGTCAAAATCTGTGACAGTGCCTATTGTTGTACCCTTTAGAATGACTGTTGCCCCGGGTACCGGAACACCTACCTCATCAACGACTTGACCAGTAATTGTTTTAAATAAGATTTCGTTGTGGCAATCACTTCTTTCGAAATGTCCATAAGATGGTATGATGCAAATTATCGATAATGATATCAGCATCAAAATACGTACAAGTTTCATGACTTTGATTATTTAGTTAGTTAGATCAATGAATTTTTTATATGCTAACACTTTTATATAAAAGAAGCGTATAAAGTTATAAAATGAAAATCAATAACTATGTTAAAATGATAATTACTTACATATTGTAACTTAAACCCTTTTTTAAATGAACATATCATAATTTTCACGATTCAAAATGCGAATAGTTGAAATCTATTAGGAATTCATATTTTATTTTTAATCTATAGATTTTATAGGTAAATCATTTTAAGTAGCATGTTTTAGGTCGAAAATATTGCTCAAGAGACGATAATAGTCTCTATTAAAAAGGTCGATATTATCATTTGAATTCCAAAAAATGATTTCCTCTTTATTTATAGATTGTTCATTTCCTATCCCGGTTAAAAAAGTACTGGTTATTTTTGCGTAGATGCCAACTCCATCATTAAATGGATTTTTCTAATAATAAATCGGTTTTACGGAATATTAATTTGTTAGCACTATAACTATCAGTGTAAAATATCTTTGACCCATATGTTTTACAGGAGAATATTTCTTTTTTTTATAGCATGTAATATAAAAGCGATACTCGCAAATGCACAATCGATATCTGAAAGCTCTAAAAACGGCAAACAGTTATCTTCAATTTATTGCGCAATGTGCCACAAGTATACCGGGCCGGAATTACTGGATCAAGAAACATGGGAAAAATCGGTGCTCCCGAATATGGCTTTACGCTTGGGCCTGAAAATGGCGGGCAAAACCTTGCAAGCGGAAAACGATGAAGAAGAAAGGATTTTATTGGATAGTTTGAACGTTTATCCGGATATACCGCTTATTTCCAAAGAGGATTGGAACCTAATCGCAGCGTATTATTCATCAAACGCTCCTAAATCTATGCCAAAACCATTTTTTTCAAATGATAAAAAAGGCGTATTCCCATTTATTGAGCAAACGGTGACCATTGACAATTCTACCTTACCCCAGGTAACTCTGTTGGAATATGACACCTTGAACTCAGCACTTTATATTGGTGATTTCAAGAAACTATTTTCCTTGAATGCCTCAGGAGAAATTTTGAACGAATGGAATTTGGACGATTATGCGGTAGATTTGGAATTTTCATCAACATCGCCCCCTATTCTAATGGAAATTGGTAAAATTGCTCCTTCCAATAAGAAGTTGGGCAAACTGACTCATTTGGACAAGGCAAATAATGGCAGAAGTTTGGTAACTGGTTTTTCTGAATTACGGAGGCCGGTACAAATGACAAAGCATGATCTTAATCAAGACGGAAATCAAGATTTGATAGTTTGTAATTTTGGACATTCTATTGGGAAATTGGCCTGGTACGATGCAATGGATTTTTCAAAAGAGTACATTTTAAACCTTAACCCCGGCACCAGAAAAGTTGAGGTAAAGGACATGAACAACGATGGCAAACCGGATATTGTGGCCTTAATGGGGCAAGCCTACGAAGGAGTTGATATTTACTACAATAATGGAAACAACATTTTTGAAAAAAAGAGAGTTTTGGAGTTTTCGCCAGTCTATGGCCTTGGTTATTTTGAATTGGCAGATTTTAATGGTGACGGTTTACAAGATTTTTTGATAAGCAATGGCGATAATAGGGACTTTTCACCCATTGACAAGCCATATCATGGTGTGCGTGTCTATTTGAACAAGAAGGAAAATAGGTTTGAAGAAGTGTTTTTTTTCCCTATGTATGACTGCCATAAGGCAATGGCAAGTGATTTTGATAATGACGGAGACTTGGATATCATAGCGGCTTCGCTATATTCCGATTATACTGCTGAAAGGACCAAAGATAAAGCCGTTGTGTATTTAGAGAACAATGGCAATCTGGATTTTACTCCTTCTTACATGGCGAATCCCATACATGGCAATTGGCTATCCATGGAAATACTTGACTTTGATAAAGATGGTTTTGATGATGTAGTATTAGGTGCTTTTTTGTACGATCTGAACGAGCTGGTACGTGTAAGCAAAGTCACAGGGGTTACTTCTTTTTCACAGGTACTTTTGTTGACCAATAAGCATTAATGTCCTAATTAGAATACATTCTAGCCTGATTTTTAGGTTTCCAGCACCTAACAATAAGAGTAAAATCCGATATCGGATTTTCCCATGAAGGAAATATTAGTTCAATATGATTTCATCTATGAATATCCAACTATTTCCCCCAGGGTTTGTGTGCCATGAAGGATTTTTAAGCGGACTCTTAATTTCCACCTTTACGTACTTTGCTTTGGTAGGGGGAATTTCCATATCAAAAAAAGTAGTAGTAACATCATTACTAGGCTCTTCTTTTGGCAATTTTATACTCTTTATCCGTTTAAACCTTTTTCCATTTTCAGAGGTATAGACTGTTAATCCAACAGGGTAGAAAATCCAGCTAGCCGGTGCTGAAAGGGCTCCGACAGAGACCGATGAAATCTCCTTGTTCTCTTTAAGAGTCAAGGTAGTACTAAAATGACTCCCTTCATAACCGAGCCAAGCACCATCCACAAAATTAGTGGAACCCCGCTTTAAATCTATTAGGGTTTTACCTTCTTGAGCTTTATATTTTTCGTTAGGCAGTTTATTTAAAGCAACGTCAATATAATCCACTGAAGTAGTCTTAAATTTTTGAGTACTTATCTTACTTGGTTGCCAACCTTCCTTTAGCACTACGGCCTGAAGTAGTCTTGAGTCCGTAATCTGAAAAGGTGCTGTATATAGGGTTGATGTGCTATCCGGTAGAGTTCCGTCCAAGGTATAGTATATTTTGGAGTCCTCGAACGTATTTTCCAAAGCTATTTCTAGGGTATCCTTAAAAAATGCGGTTTCGGCAACTATAACAGGTGCGGACAATGAAGCAGCCTTAAACGCATCTTTTGGAATATGTTGGACGTTTATATTCGGAAATTTTTCTTGGAATTTTTCTTTTTCAACTTCCGTAACCTGTGTTTCAAAAAGATATAGTGCTTTTAGGCCAGGTATGTTTTGAGCCGTCTCAAAAATTAAGTTGCCAATGTTGGTTCCGTAAAGGTTTAGCGATTCCAAGAATTCAAAGTTTTCAAAGATAGGGATTGACCTGTCCGTAATACCGGTATTCTGCAATTGCAGTTTTGTCAAATGTTTGAACGGGGCGATCAAATCAGCAATGGTATCGTTGAATCGGGAATTGGCCAAGTTCAATTCTACTATGTTTTCTGCAAACTTATCCAAAGCAATAAGCTTTTGCTTTAATTGTTTTTGCGCCCCAAAAAGATTAGCTATTAGCAAGGGATTGTCTTCTGAAAGTGGGTAAACAGTAATACCCGAAGCATTCATTTCTTCAAGCCAATGGGTAGGCACCTGTTCAAGTTCTTTTGCAATAATCGCGTGCGGGGAATCGTCTTCCTCAAGACTCGCCAATACAATCTCCAGTCTTTCGGAGGTTTTTAGACTTTTTACCTTACAATCAAGACAATGGTCATTGTTCACCCACCATTCCATCAAGGCAATCTCGTCAGGAGTTAATTGTACCTTACCTTTTGGGGGCATATGCTCTTCATCTTCCATTGGCAAATGCATACGGTGAATCAGTAATGGTTTTCCGTCTATGGAATCAAAAACGCTACCGGAATCACCACCTTTTAATAAGTCAGCGGCAGTGGTCATCAGAAGTCCGCCCTTTACTTTTCCTTGATTATGGCAGCTCACACATTTGGAATTTAAAATGGGTTGGATGATATCCGTATGTGCATTTGCTTCTGCAATATCCGTAATGACAATATTATTGGAACTTGTGTCCCTAAACAAGTAATCTTCGCCATGGGTCATGTTTCCTCCATAATGTCCCGTAATGGAAACCAGTATCAAAACAACAACGAACACCGGTAGATACAGTTTGTTGACGCTTGCGGATTTTGAGCGTTTTAAGAAGAACAATAAAATAGTTGTCGCCGTAAAGGCTACCGCCATCCAACGGTGCAAAAAGAGTAGATCTTCATCAAAACCTCCTTCTTCCCCTAAAAGCCATCCCGTGCCCAAAGATATCAATGCCGTGA
The DNA here is from genome assembly GCF_047345745.1 of Maribacter algae. Lineage (NCBI taxonomy): Bacteria > Pseudomonadati > Bacteroidota > Flavobacteriia > Flavobacteriales > Flavobacteriaceae > Maribacter > Maribacter algae. The sequence goes on along the minus strand of NZ_JBLFES010000001.1, from coordinate 673,017 downwards.
CACCAGCAAAACCCAAAGAGAAAAGAATCATTTCATCTCCAGCGGTTTTTGGACGAAAACGATTGTACATTTCCAAAGCAAATGCCAGCAGGATAATACCAATGGGCAAGTGTACCAATAACGGATGAAAGTGACCAATTTGTATTGCTAGGGAAACTTCGCTCATTAAATCAAAATATCTTTAACAAGATGGCCCTCAACATCGGTCAATCGGAAACGTCTTCCTTGATATTTGTAGACAAGTTTTTCATGATCTATGCCCAATTGATGTAGCATAGTTGCTTGAAAATCATGGACGTGAACGGGGTTCTGGACAATATTATAACCAAATTCATCGGTTTCCCCATAGACTATTCCTGGTTTTATACCGCCGCCCGCCATGAACATACTAAAACATCTTGGGTGATGGTCCCTTCCGTAATTGGTATCGGTCAGTAGCCCTTGTGAATAGTTAGTTCTTCCAAATTCACCGCCCCAAACTACTAATGTATCCTCTAGCATACCACGTTGCTTAAGGTCTGCAATAAGTGCAGCGGATGCTTGATCAACATCTTTTGCCTGTTTCTCAATCGCATTGGGCAGGTTGTCATGTTGGTCCCAACCCATATGGTACAATTGGATAAAACGCACATCCTGTTCGGCCAATCTTCTGGCCAACAAGCAATTGGCCGCAAAAGTACCCGGTATTTTGGCATCCGCTCCGTACATTTTGTAAATGTAATCGGGTTCCTTATCGGTATTCATTACTTCGGGGACCGAAGTCTGCATACGGTAGGCCATTTCATATTGAGCTATTCTACTTTGTATTTCCGGGTCGCCAGATGTTTGGTAATGTTGGTCATTTAGCTCGGCCAATTGGTCAAGCATGGCCCGTTTCGTTTTTTTGGTGGTTCCTTCCGGATCGTTCAAATACAATACAGGGTCTTTCGCTGCGCGAAATTGCACTCCTTGATGAAGGGAGTGTAAGAAACCGTTTCCCCACAGACGCGTGTACAAAGGCTGACCATTAGGTCTTCCGGAACCTCTTGAGAGTAGTACGGTGAAAGCGGGCAGGTTCTCATTCTCGCTGCCGAGTCCATAACTTAACCATGAGCCAATACTGGGTCTGCCCGGTTGTTGTGATCCCGTTTGAAAAAAAGTAACCGCAGGATCGTGATTTATGGCTTCGGTATACATGGACTTTATAATACAGATATCATCGGCCATTTTACCTATATATGGTAGTAAATCGCTTATCCAAGTCCCGTTTTTCCCATACTGTTTAAAACCAAATTGGGAACCCACTAATGGAAAGCTATCTTGGCCAGAAGTCATACCGGTCAATCGCTGACCGTTACGAATGGATTCAGGTAAATCTTCTCCCCTTCTTTTGTTGAGTGTAGGTTTATAGTCAAAAAGCTCCAATTGTGAAGGCCCTCCGCTTTGAAAAAGATAGATGACTCTTTTGACTTTTGCAGGATGATGTAATGAATCCAGAACACCCTTAACACTGCCAGCACCTGAATCGGTGGTAAGCAGCCCGTTTTTATCTTTTCGAAAACAATTTACCCCAAGTAAAGATGATAATGCAACCCCGCCAATACCCAATGCGGATTTTCCCAAAAAGGTTCTCCGGTTTAAGATCAAGGACCGTTCATTAATAATTTTCTTTTCGCTCATTGCTTATCCTCTTGAGATGGTTTCATCCAAATTTAATATAGTATGTGAAGTAAGTGACAAAGCCGCCAGCTTCTCTTTATCTACAGTTGCCGGTATTTCATATGCCCCAATAGTCAGATACGTTTCGGTTTTTACCCCTTCTTCCTTTATCTGTTTGAGCATTTCTTTATAATAGCCGGTTAAACTAATAAGTTCCGATTCGTTAGGCAATCTGCTGGTAGCGCGCCGAAATATATATTTGATTTGATTTTCAACGGATTCTTTTTCCGCTGATAGCGCATGTAAGGCCAAAGCCCTAGAAGCCTCTATTACCTGAGGGTCATTTAAAAGCACCAATGCCTGTAATGGTGTATTGGTCTCTTGCCTTTTTACGGTACAGATATCCCGGGAAGAAGCATCAAAAGTCATCATGCTTGGTGGTGGTACGGTGCGCTTCCAGAAAGTGTACAGACTTTTACGATATAAATCTTTCCCTGTACTTGGTATATATGAGGCCGTACTTCCACCTCCACCGCCTGTAGTTTCTTCCCAGATGCCATCAGGTTGATATGGTTTCACACTTGGTCCGCCCACTTCTTTGTTCAAAAGTCCGCTTATGGCCAAAGCCTGATCGCGGATCATCTCGGCAGAAAGCCGTAATCGTGGTGCTCTGGCCAAAAGTAGATTTTCAGGATCTTTCTCCAATAATTCAGGGGTAACATCGGTACTTTGTTGATACGTTTCGGATAGCGCGATATACTTCAGCATTTTTCGAATGTTCCAACCCTCTTCCCTAAATTTTACGGCCAAAAAATCCAATAACTCCGGATGTGTTGGCAATGCGCCCTGATTTCCAAAATCATATGAAGTACTTACAATTCCGTTACCGAACATACGCTGCCATAATCGGTTTACCGCTACTCTAGCCGTTAATGGATTTTCGTCGTTGAACAACCATTTGGAAAGACCCAATCTATTTTTGGGATAATCTTCGGGATATGCTAGAATAGACATGGGGGTGTTCGGGAAAACTTCAGTCGTAGGTTGGTCATATACACCCCGGTTCAATATATATGATGGTCTTGGTTCGTTCATTTCTTTCATGACCATTACCGCAACTTCTTTTTTAGGACTTTTATCCATATTAATGAAGTCCAGAACACCTCTGACCTCTCTCTCCGAGATATTAATGTAGGGCTCGCCAAAATCGCTAGCTCCTGCAAGTAAGCCTTTTTCGGGAATCGAATTGAAAAAGCTAAACAATTGAAAATGCTCTTCCTGACTTATGGGGTCGTATTTATGGTCATGGCATCTGGCGCATTCCAGAGTAAGTCCTAAAAAAGCTATTCCCAATGTGGTGGTTCTATCCTCCACATATTCAATACGATATTCTTCAGGGATTGCACCTCCTTCGGCCGTTATCTTATGGTTTCTATTAAATCCCGTCGCAAGAATTTGTTCCAGATTTGGATTTGGTAATAAGTCTCCTGCCAGTTGATAGGTGACGAATTGGTCGTAGGGCATATTTTCCTTGAATGCATGAATTACCCAATCACGCCATGGCCACATGGTTCTTTCAAAATCATCTTGATAGCCATGTGTGTCGGCATAGCGGGAAATATCCATCCATTCAGCTGCCATATGCTCTGCATAATCGGTAGTGACGAGTAGAGAATCGATTAAATTTTCATAAGCTTTTTCGGAGGTATCCGTCAAAAAATCTTGAATTAGGTCAACAGAAGGCGGCAAACCCGTTAGATCAAAAGAAATACGCCTTATAATTTTTTCCCGAGATGCTTTTTTATTGGGAACCATTCCATTTTGGTCAAGTTTTGCGGCGATGAAAGCATCGATCTTATTAAAGCCCCACACTTTCTTAACCTGTGGTATTTCTGGTAAAACAGGTTTGTCAAATGACCAATGTGCCTTGTACTCCGCACCTTGCTCTATCCATTTTTTTAGTATTGCTTTTTCGTAATCCGTCAGCTCTAGATTAGATTCCTGTGGTGGCATTTTTAAGTTTGGGTCTTCAGAATAGATTCTTTCTACCAACGTACTCTTCTGGATATCATTAGGAACTATGGCAAAGTGATCTTGATTTTCGCCAAGCGCTTTGAATGCATTTTCAGGGGTACTTAATGAAAGCTCCCCTTCTATGGCGTTTTTGTCGGGTCCATGGCATTTAAAGCAACGATCGGACAATATTGGCTTTACATCAAAAGTAAAGTCCACTTTTTCAGGTATTCTTCTATCTCCCTCTACTGAGGCAATTTTTTTGGAATTGGATTCATTGGGGGAACAGTTTAAAAAAATTGACATTAGTGCCACCTCAAAAACAGTACAGAATAGGTTTCGATACGAAACAATAGGCATATTATTTTTAAATATGTTTGAACACCTATCCATAAGGAAATTAATTTTAGACCTTAAAATCTAGAAAAAAAAGTTTTAATCGGCATTAAATTCGACTAACAACTTCCCTATGTCGTTATATAAAGGAATTATTCGCTAAAATATTGTAATCAGCCTTGAAGAATGGCCTTTTTGACCTCTTCTATATAACTGCGGCCAATCGTATACCTAATACCCCCTATTTCCAAGCTATTGCCTTCTACAACATTTACTTTGTCTATCGCTATCGTATAAGAACGATGTATCCTTAAAAAACGATTGGAAGGAAGTTCATCCGTAAAGCTGCTCAATGTCTGATGGATGATGTATTTGTTCGTGAGCGTTAATATGCGTATGTAATCCTTTAAACTTTCCACGACCATAATATCATCAAGATAAACCTTTTGAAGCTTTTTCTTATCCACCTTCACAAAAATACTCTCCTTTTCATATTTGCTATTGTTGCCCGGTACAACAGCATTTTGTTTGAGAGCAATGACCCGCTGTACAGATTTTAGGAACCTGGGCAAGGGAATGGGTTTCACCAAGTAATCCAATGCCTGCAGTTCAAAACTTTTTAATGCATATTCCTCATGTGCGGTAGTGATGATAACAAATGGAGTTACTCTGAACGTTTGTAGAAAATCCAGTCCATCCAATATAGGCATATTGATATCCAAGAAGATAAGGTCTATTTCATTGTTCTGTAAATAAGAGGAAGCTTCCACCGCATTGGAGAAAGTAGCTTCCAAACATAATTCCTGTACCTGTGAAACATAGTTTTTTAGCACGTTGATGGCCAAAGGTTCGTCATCTACAATAATTACTTTAAGGCAAATCATACTTTAAGGTTTAAAATCACATTGAACATCTTTTCCTTTTCAAAGATGGTCAACTCATAATCATCTTTATCATAGCCCAACTCCAACCGTTTTTTGACATTGGAAAGTCCAATTCCTCCGGCCCTAGTGGGCACTTCACTTTTTTTATTTTCTTCCGGTATGGTGTTGGATACATTAAAATGCATAATACTATCTACTACTTCCAAATCTATATTGATCAACATTTCACCAATATTCTTACTGGCACCGTGTTTAAAACAATTTTCTATAATGGGAACCAATAGCATAGGCGCAATGGTATGGTTATCTAGGTTACCGGAAATATTCATATCTATTTTTAAAGTATTGTCAAAACGAATGCGTTCTAGATCAATATAGTTGCGTATACACTCAATTTCGTTCGTAAGGTCCTGCCTTCTTTTTTTAGTGGCATACAGCAGATATCGCATTAATTCCGATAATTTTAGAATGACCTCTGGAGCTTTCTCCGATTTTTCCAAGGTCAAGGAATAGATATTGTTCAGCGTATTAAAGAAAAAGTGTGGAGAGACCTGTGATCTTAGGAATTTTAATTCGGTCGTTAACTGTCTTTTTTCCAAATCGTGTAGCTTGCTGTTTTCCCGCAGCCAATCTACGGTTACTTTTATGGCCGTCACAAAAGAAACGACATAAAATTCCCCCAACATGGTCACAATGGCATAATTTAGGGTTATGCTATCAACAGTCTCGGCAGATTCTGGCATTACATTGGTGCTTACGAGATAATAGGTCAAGTTATATTTTACCAAAAGCATAACGAAAAGGCATAGCAATACCATTATGGCATAAGTAAAATATTTCCTTGCATAGACAAATTTGGGCATTAAATAATAGACATTGAAATATGCCAAAGTCATATGAATGGGAAAACCGATTAGATTGGTTTTCAAAGAGTAAATAAAATCGTTATGTAAACTGCCCCAACGCAATACGTTGAACATAAAATAAATGGTCCAAAAAATAATATGGTGCCTGTAGTCTACCTTATAATATTTTGAGGAGTTTTTTTTAAAAAAATCATCAAGTTGGTTCTTCTGTAGCATGGGTAATTCAACGATTTAGATTTCTTTTTTTGACGTTTAGCTCCACTGTAGAGTCGTTAGTCTAAATTATATTCTACCTCAGTTTAAAATTAACAACTTTTAACAAAGAAGACAGACGACCTTTTTCAATACCTATTACCATTACCAAAACCTAAAGTAAGTAAAAGTAATAGATAAGCACATAAAGAATGAATGTAATTGACGTAAGTATAATCGTACTCTATGTGCTACTCACCCTATTGGTTGGTATATGGGTTTCCAAAAAAGCTTCTAAAGGGTTAGCATCCTACTTTCTTGGGGGCAACAGCATTAAATGGTACTATCTAGGGCTCAGCAATAGTTCGGGCATGTTCGATGTTTCAGGAACGGCATGGATGGTTGGGCTCCTTTTTTTATATGGTGCCAAAAGTTTTATGTTTATGTGGCTTTGGCCAGTGTGGAACCAGATTTTCATAATGATGTTCCTTGCTGTATGGATCAGGCGCTCCAATATCATGACAGGCTCCGAATGGATTTTGACCCGCTTTGGGGATGGTAAGGCAGGCAGGGCATCCCATAGCATCGTTGCTATTTTTGCCGTAATAGCCGCGGTAGGATTCATTGCTTATTTTTTTGAAGGTGTTGGAAAGTTCATGGCCATTATTTTACCATGGCAGATTCCCTTGGAATTTGGAGACATACTTTTATTCACCTCGGAACAATCCTACGCGTTGATTATCATATTCCTTACCACATTATATACGATAAAAGGAGGTATGTACTCCGTGGTGGCTACAGAAGTATTACAATATGGCATTATGGTATTGGCTGGCTTACTTGTAGCGGGTTATGCCTTTTTTACCTACACGGATATTGAGATTAATGCTATCATATCCACAGAATGGAAGAACGTCTTCTTTAGTCCGCAATTGGATATGCATTGGAGCGAAAAGTTTCAAGTCTTTAACGACCTAATAGATTCCGAAGGATATAAAATGTTCGGTGCATTGATAGGGATGTCCCTATTCAAAGGCTTTTTTGCAAGTGTGGCGGGCCCCACGCCCAGCTACGATTTGCAAAGGATACTATCTACCAAATCCGTCAAGGAAGCGGCCTACATGAGCGGGTTCACCAATTTAGTGCTTTTTACGCCAAGGTATTTATTAATCTCCGGTATAGTGGTCATAGGTTTAGTGGTACTTGGTCCACAAATGGCGGCAGATCCGGCTTTGAACGGAGGGGACTTGGAAATTATTCTCCCCAAGGTAATCAATGAACATATTCCTATTGGTATAAAAGGATTATTATTGGCAGGGCTTCTTGCCGCCTTCATGTCCACATTTTCCGCGTTCGTTAATGCGGGACCTGCATATATCGTCAATGATATTTACAAAAAATATATAAAACCAACTGCAACCAATGCCCACTATATTAAGGTCAGCCACATTGCTTCCTTTTCTGTAGTAGTTCTCGGGGTATTTATGGGATTTTTCGCGGATTCCATAAATTCCTTGACCCTATGGATTACAAGTTCCCTTTACGGAGGTTATGTGGCTTCTAATTTCTTAAAATGGATTTGGTGGCGGTTTAATGGTTGGGGCTACTTTTGGGGTATGCTGGCAGGACTCATCATTGCTACTTTACAATTTTTATTAGATCAAAATAAGGAAAGCTTTGATATAGGTTCCTGGTTGTATGAACTATCCCATATACATGCCATTTATCTATTCCCTATCATATTTGGATTCTCGTTATTGGGTTCTTTTTTAGGAACTTACCTAACACAACCCACAGATCTAAAAGTATTAAAGTCTTTTTATGGAGAAGTTAAGCCTTGGGGGTTTTGGAGACCAATTTACAATCTCATAAAATCCGATGATGCCGCTTTTAAGAAAAACAATGATTTTTGGTTGGACATGATGAACTGTATCATTGGCATATTGTGGCAATCCAGCATGATTCTGTTGCCTATCTATTTTATGATTCGCGACTATCCCAAAGCCTTGATTACGTTGACGGTATTTGTAGCAACTTCCCTAATTTTAAAATATACGTGGTTGGACAGAATCAAAAAAATGTAAGACTTAATTTGAAATGATAATGAGTAAAATTCCTTGGCAAGAAAGACCTAAGGGTTGTACGGATGTTGTTTGGCGCTATACTAAAAATCCCATTATAAAGAGGGATGCCATCCCCACATCCAACAGTATATTCAATAGTGCCGTCACCCCTTTTAAAGATGGCTATGCGGGTGTTTTCCGTTGTGATAACAAAGCCGTGCAAATGAACATCTTTGCTGGCTTCAGCAAAGATGGTATTCATTGGGACATTGACCATGAGCCTATACATTTTAAGGAAGGAAACACAAAAATGATAAGCTCGGACTATAAATATGATCCTCGTGTTGTTTTTATAGAGGACCGGTACTGGATTACTTGGTGCAACGGCTACCATGGACCCACTATAGGAGTTGGTTATACGTATGATTTCTCCGAGTTTTTTCAATGTGAAAACGCTTTTTTACCCTTCAATAGGAATGGAGTATTATTTCCTCAAAAAATTGATGGCAAATATGCCATGCTAAGCAGGCCTAGTGATAATGGACATACCCCTTTTGGAGATATTTACATCAGCTATAGCCCGGATATGAAGTATTGGGGAGAGCATAGGTGTGTATTAAAAGTAACCCCGTTTATGGATAGTGCGTGGCAATGCACCAAAATTGGTGCAGGCCCTATTCCTATCCTAACAGATGAGGGTTGGCTTATGTTCTATCATGGTGTAATCAATACCTGCAACGGTTTTAGATACTCCATGGGTGCTGCCATTCTAGACCAGGACCATCCCGATCAGGTCAAATATAGAACCCGGCCCTATCTATTATCTCCGCAGACCCTCTATGAATGCGTAGGAGATGTACCCAATGTAGTTTTCCCCTGTGCTGCCCTACATTCCAAAAAGGAAGACAAAGTAGTAATTTACTACGGTGCTGCTGATACTGTAGTTGGTATGGCCTTTGGGCGACTTTCTGAAATTATTGCCTTCACCAAAGAAAATAGTATTTGAGAAAAAGGAGGAACTATCAAGATTTGATTTTTACTATTATCAAATATGTATGGAAAATCGGGGAAAACAAACTTGAAAAATCCATTAGGAATTGATCAAGAAATTACCATGTTTATAATAGACTATCCAATTTTATTACTATAAAATTATCGATTAGCAAACTACCAATACCTTTTTAAAAATTGCTCTTTAGCTTTTCAACTTTGTTATTAGTCGAAAAGGTTCTCATTATAAATCAATATTAACAATATTTAACAATAACGAAATTTTTAATTGTTTAACCATTATTTAATCAAGATTTAAACTAACTAACAAACGCTTTAAGTATGAACAAAAAAATTAGATATTTTTTTACGTTTGCGGCCCTACTCTGTTTACAGAGTATAATGGCACAGAGCACGACAGTTTCAGGAACTATTTCCGATGATAGCGGTGCCCCACTTCCGGGAGCAAACGTCGTGGAAAAAGGAACGTCTAACGGTACCGCTACGGATTTTGATGGGAACTATTCCATTACGGTATCTTCTCCATCCGCGGTATTGGTAATATCCTCTTTAGGATACGCCACAAAAGAAGTAGCGGTTAACGGTCAAAGCACTATTAATGAATTTTTGGATGAGGATGCCGAAAGTTTGGACGAGGTAATTGTAACGGCATTGGGTATAGAAAGAGACAGGCGCTCTCTGGGCTATGCCGTGACACAACTGGAAAGTGAGGCCTTGACAGAAGTAAAGACCTCAAGTGCATTAAACGCGTTGCAGGGCAAAGTAGCAGGCGTTAATATTACTCCTCCGGCTACTGGAGCGGCAGGCTCAACCCGTGTTATCATACGTGGAGCGACAACTTTAAGTGGAAATAACCAACCTTTATACGTGGTAGATGGAGTAACTATTGATAACACTCAATTAGGAGCCGCGAGCGAATGGGGCGGGGCCGATTCAGGTGATGGTATATCCAGCTTAAATCCGGACGATATAGAATCCGTTAGTGTATTAAAAAGTGGAGCCGCGGGCGCCTTGTATGGATCCAGGGCCTCAGGTGGTGTTATTCTTATCACCACAAAGAGCGGTAAAAACCAACAAGGACTTGGTGTGGAGTACAACAGCCAAATAACTTTTGATGCATTGAATAGTAACATTCGGGATTTTCAACGAGAATTTGGACAAGGTACCCAAGGCCGCCGGCCAGCCAATGCCGAGGAAGGTTTGAATACCGCTTTTTCTTCATGGGGGGAACGATTGGGGTCTGGTGAATCTATTCAATTCGATGGTGTATCCAGGCCTTATGCCAATACTGGCAATAATGAAAGCCGTTTTTATCGAACAGGAACTACACTAATCAATACGTTGGCACTTTCAAAAGGAGGTGAAGAATACAATTACAGATTTGGGGTTACCAATTTTGATAATAATGATATTTTGCCGAATAGTTCCTTGAACAGAAAAATATTTTCACTAAACCTAAATTCTACGTTTGCGGAAAAGTTGTCGCTTAATCTTAGTGCAAGATATAATGTAGAAAAGGTAACAAACAGGCCGAGGGTGTCCGATACGCCCGGTAACGCAAATTTTTCCGCGGTGTCCTTACCTGCCAATGTGAACATAGAAAATCTAGGAGCGGATACTGGAGGTGCAAGAGCCGACGGTAGTGAATTGCAAGCAGGTCCCAATGCCTTTGTGACCAACCCTTACTGGGCTGCCAATAATTTTACGAGTTTTGATCGACGAAATAGGTTTTTGGGTTCGGCCACATTACGATATGATATTCTGGATTGGTTGAACATCACGGCGAGGGCCGGTATAGATTTTGCTTCTACGCGCGCAGACCGGATCGAAGGTTTTGGGACTGCATTTACTCCGTTAGGTAGTATAGATGAAAACCAAAGCAGTATATCTCAAGTTGATTCTGACTTAATTATAGGTATAGATAAAACATTTAAGGATGATTTTAGGATAAACGCGCTTTTTGGGGGCAACAGAAACATTCAACGAAGTGATTTCTTATTTTTAAGGGGAGAACGCTTTATCATACCTTTTCTAGAGATTTTAGGGAATACGGAGAATGCAAGTCGTAGAAGGGATCTGCAACGTCAGGCACTAGGTAGTCTGTATGGTTCCGTGGAATTATCCTATAAAAACTATCTCTTCTTGACGGTGACGGGCAGAAACGACTGGTTTTCGACATTGTCGGCTCCGGGTAAAGAAACGCCAAACGATGATTTCTATCCATCTATCAGTGGTAGCTTTGTGCTGTCCGATGCTTTGGAAATGCCATCATGGGTCAGCTTTGCCAAAATACGCGCAAGTTATGCAGAATTGGCTGGACAAGGAGGAATACAACCTTTTGGTCTCAACTTACCTTTTCAAATTTTTGACCAAGGCCATTTGGGACAACCTTTAGGAGGTATTTCTACGGGAGATCTTCCTAATCCCACTCTGACTCCGTTTGACAAACAAGATATTGAAATAGGTTTAGACCTTAGTTTTTTTAATAATAGACTTGGCTTGGACTTGGCTTACTATAGCTCCGAAACTACCAATGATATTCTACCCGTTGATATCTCCAATACATCAGGTTTTGGAAGAGCGTTTGTTAATATTGGGGTATTGGAGAATGAAGGAGTTGAAGCCGCATTGCGTATTGTGCCTGTGCAGAGCAATGATTTTCAATGGAATATTAATACAAACGTAACCTTCAATGAAAGTTTGGTAGTTTCTACCGATGAAAACGATAACAATATTAATGTTGGTAATGTTAGGACTTTTGATGCTTCTATTCAACAGGTTCCTGGCAATCGCTTTGGCGTCATATTCGGTACTGCTTATGAAAGAAATCCACAAGGTCAAATTGTATATGATGCGGATGGATTGCCAGTTGAAGCGGCCGCCCAACGTATATTAGGGGATGGTGTTCCACCATGGGCCATTGGATTCAACAATTCATTCCGTTATAAAAACTGGAACATGAGTTTCTTGTTGGATGGTAAATTTGGTGGCCAGATTTACTCTGGAACAGATGCACTTGCAATTAGTAATGGATTGGATAAGAGAACTTTAGAAGGAAGGGAAACAGGTCTTACAGTTACAGGGGTTACCAACGTAACAGATGAGAACCCAAATGGAGAACCGTTTACGTTCACACATGACGATACTACTTTACAAGCGTATTATGGAAGGATAAGCTCTATTGCGGAAGAAGTGACCCAAGATGCGGACTTTATCAAATTAAGACAGTTTAGCTTAGGATATTCCTTGCCAAGCTCTATTTTGGATAAAACCTTTTTGAATTCCGTTTCTGTATCTGTCATTGGTAGAAACTTATTCTTTCTGTACAGGGCTACAGATAATATTGATCCGGAATCGTCCTTTAATGGAAGTAATGCCCAAGGGGTCGAGTTTTTTAGTCTACCAACAGTGGCCAGTTACGGCTTTAGTCTTAATTTAAAGTTTTAAAATATACGCGATGAAAAGATTTTCAATTTTATTTACAATATTTTTCGTGATGGTTACCTCCTGTGACGACGGCTTCGAGGATATTAACGAAAACCCAAACGCGAGCACCTCTCTAGCGCCGCAGCCAAAATTGGTAAATACCTTATTACGTACTTCGGGGGATCGTTTTGAGAACTGGCGCGGCAACTTAATTTACTCCTCCCTTTTTATACAGCATCATGCCGCTTTGGGAGGTGTTTGGGCAGGGGATAAATACTTTTATAATTCTCAATGGTCCGGGGCTTGGTTTGAAAGAGGCTATAATGATCAGGTAAAGAACATAGAAGATTTGCTCAATCAAGTGGAAACCGAAGATTTTCCAGAAGAAATGATAGGGATAACCCGAATTTTAAGGGTCTTCATTTACCATAAGATTACAGATCTTTATGGAGATGTCCCCTACTTTGAAGCTGGTCAAGGTTTTAATGAAGCTATTTTAAGACCGGTCTACGATCCACAGAGCGAAATATATCCGGATATGCTGAATGAACTTGCAGAAGCTACCGCACAATTAGGTTCTGGAACTTCGCAATTTGGAAGTTCTGATATCCTGTTTGATGGGGATTTGGGAAAATGGAGGCGTTTTGGCTATTCCATGATGCTTCGTTTAGGGTTGCGCTTGGTAAAAGTAGATCCTGCGGCAGCTCAGATGTGGGCTCAACGGGCCATAGATGGGGGTGTTATGCTGTCCAACGCCGATATTGCCTATATCGAACATACAGATGGTCCGGCAGGTATCAATAGAAATGGGAATGGCCAAGTTTTTCAAACAGGTGATAGCCGTGGATTACGTTTAAGCAATACTTTTGTAGATGCACTGAATGGGGATCCAAGGCTTAGAATTTTTGCAGCTTTGCCAGACCCTAATGCGGGAGATGAATTCGATTTAAGCGGTAGTAACGATCCTGCGGTTCAACAAGGCCTTCCAAATGGTCTGGACCCTACTACTGTTCTGGATATTCCAGATGGTGATGATATAAATAATTTTTCCGAACCCAATCGAAATTTGATTACAGGTGAGGCGGATCCCTACTTTTTTCAGAGTTATGCCGAAGTAGCCTTTATGCTTGCAGAAGCCGGTGTTAGATGGGGTATTGGAGGTGACCCAGCTACAAATTATGCAAACGGTGTTGAAGCAGCAATGCGCCAATTGGACTTGTATGATATTGGCGATGAAAGTGTAACCGATAGTGAAATAGCAGATTATTTAGTTGCAAACCCTTTTGATACCGGTGATGCTTTAAACCAAATTAACACACAATATTGGATTGCTACGTATTTAAACCACATTGAGTCCTATGCAAACTGGAGAAGAACAGGGTTCCCCGTATTAACGCCAGTAAATTTTCCTGGTAACGTGTCCATGGGTCAAATACCTAGAAGATTACGCTATTTTGAAAGAGAAATGACCGCAAATGCAACTAATTATCAAGCTGCGGTAGCACGCCAGGGTAGAGATGAATTTTTTACGCGTATTTGGTGGGACGCTGAATAATTTTAATACAAATATTAGTTTAGTTTGAGTAAGTTTAGTTTGATAAAGGAGGGTTTCCCCTCCTTTCTTTTTTGTATAATCCGTATCTTAATCTCATGAAATTTCGTTACGTATTTTACTGCATTTCTATCCTTTTTTTAGCCTGTGGTAAGACTGAAAAAGATACTGTTGAAAATATTAAACAGTTTACTTTATTGAACTCACAACATACGGGCATTACATTTTCCAACACGATAAAAGACACCCGTGAATGTAATATCCTGCTGTATGCCAATTTTTATGGTGGTGCTGGTGTAGGCGTGGGAGATTTTAACAAAGACGGGCTTGAGGACATTTATTTTGCTGGGAATCTAGTTCCGGATAAACTCTATATAAATCAGGGTGATTTAACTTTTAAGGACGCTACTGCCGTATCAGGAATACAAAATGACGGAGGTTGGTCTACCGGGGTAACCGTGGCCGATGTTAACAATGATGGGCATTTGGATATTTACGTAAGTCGTGAACTTTACGATGATAGACCTGAGTGGCGTACAAATTTATTGTATATCAACAAAGGAAATGGCACTTTCATAGAGCAGGCAGAAAAATATGGCATAGCCAACGATCAAAGAACGCGGCATTCTACATTTTTGGATTATGATAAAGATGGCTTGCTTGATCTTTTTTTATTGACACAGCCTCCCAATCCCGGTAATTTTTCTGAATATAAAGGAACTGTTTTGCTCCGGCCGGAATATTCCCTAACCTTATACAAAAATACCGGAGATGGTTTCAAAGACGTCACTAAAGATGCAGGTCTGGATAAAACTGGATTTCCCAATGGCGTATCGGCAAGTGATATCAATAATGATGGATGGACAGACCTTTATGTAGCCAATGATTTCTACGCACCGGATTTTTTGTTCATCAACAACCAAGACGGTACATTTACCAATAATGCCGACGAGGCTTTAAATCACATCTCATATTATAGTATGGGCGTTGATGTAGCCGACATAAACAATGACGAGCTTTTGGACATTTTTGTACTGGACATGGTGGCGGAGGATAATTTTAGGGCCAAATCCAACATGAGCGGTATGAACATTGATGCTTTTTGGAATGTAGTCAATAACGGTGGCCATTATCAATACATGTTCAACACGGTGCAACTGAACAATGGGAACACCACGTTCAGTGATGTAGCCCAATTAACGGGAATGGCCGCCACAGATTGGAGTTGGGCAAACCTAATTGCAGATTTTGATAATGATGGATTAAAAGACGTGTATATAACCAACGGCTTACTTTACGACATACGAAATACCGATGCCGACAAAAAAGTAGGCGAATTTGTACAGGAAACAGCAAAGAATTGGATACAGGAAAATCCAAACGCGGGTGATATTAGTATATGGGACATTCTAGATTTGGACAAGACCATAAACATACTGCCTTCTCAACCACTCAAAAATTATGCATTTAAAAATAAGGGCAATCTAGCATTTGACAAAACTATGGAAGATTGGGGCCTGGACCAGGAGTCCTTTTCCAATGGTGCAGCTTATGCAGATTTTGACAATGATGGCGATTTGGATATTGTCGTCAACAATATTAATTCGGAAGCCTTTTTATATCGGAATAATTCCGAAACCAATACCAATATGAATTTCCTTCGTTTTAAACTAGAAGACGCATCCAACAGACCGGTTTTTGGCAGTAGGATAAAAATATATACGGGAGATACGGTACAAGTACAGGAAACCACCAATGTAAGGGGAATCTACTCCACAAGTGAAGCTCGTGTACATTTTGGTTTGGGCAATATTAACAAAATAGATAGCGTGGAGGTGATTTGGCCCAACAACACAAGAACAATTAAATATAATCTTGAAGCCAACCAAATCCTACATTTGACTATGGACGAAGGTACGGAGGTACCAAAATCTTCCGCCACCACCAAAAAACAGCTTTTCGTAGATAACACTTCTACATCCGGAATCGATTTTACACATCAAGAAAATAATTTTGATGATTTTGAATACCAAGTATTGCTTCCCCATAAGATGTCCCAATTTGGACCGGCTTTAGCAAAAGGCGATGTGAACAATGATGGCCTGGATGATTTTTTCGTAGGGGCAGCAACGGGTTATAGTGCAGCATTATATATTCAAAATACGGATGGAAGCTTTTCAAAAAGTAACGAGGAACTATGGAAAAAGGAAGATGATTACGAAGATGTAGATGCTATTTTTGTTGATGTTAACGGAGATGGACATCAAGATTTATATGTGGTCAGTGGGGGAAATGAATATCCGAAAAATGATCCTCATTACATTGATCGTCTATACATGAACAATGGCGGAGGAACTTTTACCAAAGGCGCTATTCTTAATGTGAATCGTGTAAGTGGTTCCAAAGTTATAGCTTCGGATTATGACAAAGATGGTGATGTTGATCTGTTCGTTGGAGGAAGGCATACGCCCCAACAATATCCTTTGCCAACGTCCAGCATGTTGTTACAGAACAATAATGGGCAGCTGATAAACAAGACCGAAGCTTTGGCACCGGAACTTAAGAATATTGGAATGGTCACCGATGCGGTTTGGGCAGATTATGATAATGACGGGGATATAGACCTAACTTTAGTAGGAGAATGGATGCCATTAACCATTTTTAAAAACGAAGGGGACATTCTGACCAAAGAGACCGTTCAAGATTTAGAAAAAACTTCCGGGTTGTGGTTCAGTATTGATAAAGGAGATTTTGATCATGATGGCGATATTGATTTTATTGCGGGCAACTTAGGGCTAAATTATAAATACAAAACATCCGTAAAGAATCCATTTGATATATATTATGATGACTTTGATGAAAATGGCAGCAATGATATCGTATTGGGATACTACAATAATAATGTTCATTACCCTTTACGTGGTTTTTCCTGTTCCTCCGAACAAATACCCGGTCTTAAAAAAACATTCAAGAAATACGACACATTTGCCGCTTTGGAATTAGAAGAAATTTATGGCAGGGCAAACCTACAGAATGCTCTTCGTTATGAGACCAATACGTTCGCCTCATCCTATGTTGAAAATCTTGGGGACGGGCGTTTCAAAATATCCCGATTACCGATGGAAACCCAAATTTCCAATATTAACGATATGCTTATAGAAGACTTTAATAATGACGGCAATTTGGATGTGCTTATGGTCGGGAACTTATTTGTTTCCGAAATAGAGACGCCAAGAAACGATGCCGGGAAGGGAGTTTTCCTTGCAGGAAACGGAAAAGGGAATTTCTCCCCTATATCCTTATTGGAGAGTGGTTTTAATGCCCCGAAAGATGCGAAGAAAATAATTTTTATAAACACAAAAAATGAGCGGATGATATTCGTGGGAAACAATAATGCCAAGCTTCAATCATTTTTGATAAACAAAAAGTAATCTAAATAAAGAGTATTAGCCAAGGTATAAATCCACCAAGCCATCTGGAGTAATCACATGAATTTCCTTGTTTTCCCTATCTACCTTCGTGATAATATCATCGTTGATAGGAATTAAAAGTTCCTTATCGTTTTTAAGCACTTCGAACAATGCCTGTGCGGTAGTATCGTTCACACTTTTAACAACGCCTACATTCCCATGTTCGGAGTCGATAATAGTAAAACCTATTATTTCATGAAAATAAAATTTGTTCCCAGTGAGTTTGGGCAACAAGGTCAAAGGCAAGTATAATAACGAACCCATAATGCGATCCGCATCGGACTCCGTTTTTACTTCTTCAAAATCGATGCGAAGTAAATTGGATTTATGTAACCGACAGCGGTCAATAAAAAATGGAACCAGATTGTTTCCCAAAGAAACAAATACCGATTCCATTTTTTCGTAAATCTCAGGGTCGTCCGTATCTAGTTTGACAAGTACTTCACCCTTAAAACTATATTTTGAAACGATTTTGCCGAGGTAGAAACAATCTTCCTTGCGCATATCGTAACGTATCTATTCTTCTTCTGAAGTAGCTTCTTCTTTGACTTCTGGAGCAGTTTCGACAGCGGCTTCCGGCTCCCCGGCAGCTTCCACGGCCTCTACTTCTTCAGTGGCATCTTCTCCTTCTGGAGTCTCAGGTAAAGCAGCTGCTGCTGCTTCGGATGCTCTCTTTTCGTTCACTTCTTTTTCGGCAGCAAGCGCTTTTGCCTTGGCATCCGCTTTGGCTTTATCCAAGCCGCCCACTTTAGCGGCGATAGCAGCATCTTTCTCTTCCACCCAAGCCTTGAATTTCTCTTCTGCCTGCTCTTCCGTCAAGGCTCCTTTACGAACTCCTCCCAAAAGATGGTGCTTTAACATAACCCCTCTGTAAGAAAGAATGTTTCTAGCGGTATCCGTAGGTTGCGCTCCGTTTTGTAACCATGTAACAGATTTGTCAACGTTCAACTCAATAGTAGCAGGATTCGTATTTGGATTGTAAATTCCTAATTTTTCCAAGAACTTACCATCTCTCTTAGCGCGAGAATCCGCAGCTACGATCCAATAAAAAGGTTTACCTTTTTTTCCGTGTCTTTGCAATCTAATTTTTACTGGCATATCACATTAATTTGTAGGGTGCCCGACCCTGGTTATTAATTCTATTTTTCCCTTAAAAGGGCTGCAAATATATAAATTTCTATAATATACAACACGACTATAAAAGGATTAAATTCACTTTTAGTGTTAAATGCCTTTAACATTAACGTCTTTTATCGTTAAAGTGATGCTAAACCCCTGTGAATACTTGCAATTACGAAGATTTCTGTTATCTTATATATGAGGTTATTGATAGACAATAGCACATGAATTTAAAATGATAAGAGATAAAATGAAGTATTCAGAAAAAATTTCAAACAGATTAAACGATTTATTAACCCGTACATACGATGCCGAAAAAGGATACAAACTGGCACAGGATAAAGTAGATAATCCTTCCATCAAAAAATTTCTGGGAGATAAAGTGCAACAGCGATATAACTTTGGGCATGAACTTAAAAATGAAATTTCCAGTTTTGGACAATTACCCGATAAAGGCGGAAGTTTTAAGGGAGATGTACACAGAACTTGGATGAATTTAACTGCAACCTTGTCAAGTGACGAAACCGAAAAAATCTTGGAAGAGGTAGAACGTGGAGAGAAAGCGAGCTTAGAGGAGTACAATGAAATCTTGAACGATTCGGATATAGTGTTGGCACCATCTACTGAAAATATGCTGAGAAAACATAGAAATGCGATACAAGCAGCATTGAACACCAATAAAATGTACGATGAACTCGTATCCTAATACGATAGTATCATATCAATTAGAGTTAAGACCGGAATTAATCCGGTCTTTTTTATGGTTGATAACTCCTAAAAACTACATTTTTTCCAACTGGACATTTTAGGTATTTTTATTCATTACTCGTTAATGAGTACTGGTCCCCTGACTATTCATGGAATATAACTCAAATAGATAGAATCTTATATATGTACTTGATTTTTGATACCGAAACCACAGGCCTTCCCAAAAACTGGAACGCTCCCATAACCGATACGGACAACTGGCCGCGATGTATTCAAATTGCATGGCAGTTGCATGATGCCATGGGGAATTTGGTAGAACATCAAGATTATTTGGTAAGACCGGATGGATTCAACATTCCGTACGATGCTGAAAAAATACATGGTATATCTACGGCTCTGGCGGAACAGGACGGAGTGTCTCTTTCCGAGGTCTTGGAAAAGTTCAATATCGCCATGTCCAAGACCAAATTTATCGTAGGGCAAAATGTTGGTTTTGACTTAAACATTATGGGTGCGGAATTCCATAGAATGGGCGTTGAAAATCCGTTACAGGAATTGCCCGTTTTGGATACCTGTACGGAGCATACCGCACAACTTTGTCAAATTCCCGGAGGTCGTGGGGGAAAATTCAAGCTGCCCACGCTTACAGAACTGCATGAATACCTGTTTGGTGAACCTTTTGGAGAGGCCCACAATGCTACCGCAGATGTAGAGGCAACGACGCGTTGCTTTCTGGAATTGGTTCGCAAGAAACAATATACGGTCGAACAGTTGGATGTACAGCCCGATTATTTCCAGAATTTCTCGGAGGCTAATCCAAAGCCAATCGAATTAATCGGTCTAAAGCACATCAATCTTAAAAAAGCTTCCCAAAAAATAGCGGACGCTCTTTGGGATAAGGATACCGGTGGTGTTTCCGAGGAAGAAATCAACCAGAATATTAAAACCTTGGAAGATGCCACGTTCGTACATCTTCATAACCACTCCCAATTTTCGGTATTACAATCCACCATCGACATAAGATCCTTGGTGAAATCGGCTGCGCAAAATAAGATGCCGGCGGTTGCTTTAACGGACCATGCGAATATGATGGGGGCCTTTCATTTTGTAAAGGAAGTAGGAGCGCATAATAAATCCGTAAAAGAAAAAAATGCGGAATTAATAGAAAAAGGGGAGATTCCGACAGAAAAGGAAATTACCCCGATTATAGGATGCGAGTTCTTTGTTTGCGAGGACCATACCAATAAAAGCGTAAAAGATTACGGTTATCAAATTGTACTATTGGCCAAGAATAAGAACGGGTACCATAACTTGGCCAAAATGTCATCCATAGCCTATACCGATGGTTTTTATTACGTTCCACGAATCGATAAAAAAGTGATTCAACGGTACAAGGAGGATATTATCGTACTGACCGGAAACCTTTATGGGGAAGTCCCGGGAAAAGTGCTGAACGTTGGTGAAAACCAAGCCGAAGAAGCCTTGCTTTGGTGGAAGGTCGAATTTGGAGATAATCTGTATATAGAATTGATGCGCCACGGCCAAGAAGATGAGGACCGGGTTAATCAGGTATTGGTAGAATTCGCAAAAAAACACCAAGTAAAAGTGGTCGCCTCAAATAACACCTATTATTGTGATAAGGAAGATGCGGAGGCCCATGATATTTTACTTTGTGTAAAGGATGGCGAAAAACAATCTACGCCTATAGGTCGCGGTCGCGGGTATCGTTACGGACTACCCAACCAAGAGTACTATTTCAAATCTCAGGAGGAGATGAAGGAACTCTTTAAGGATGTTCCCGAAGCCATTTTGAACGCCCAAGAAATTGTCAACAAAATAGAACCTTTTGAACTGGCTAGGGATGTACTTTTGCCCAAATTTGACATTCCCGATAGCTTTAAGGTAGAAGAAGATGCTATGGATGGTGGCAACCGCGGTGAAAATGCCTATTTACGGCACATTACTTATGAAGGGGCGAAAAAAAGGTATGCCGAAATAACGGATGAAATTAAAGAGCGAATCGATTTTGAGTTGAACACGATTAAAAACTCCGGATATCCCGGATATTTTTTGATCACGGAGGATTTCATCAGGGAAGCCCGTAACATGGGCGTTTCCGTTGGCCCGGGACGTGGCTCCGCAGCTGGTTCCGTGGTAGCCTATTGTCTGACCATCACCAATATTGACCCCTTAAAATACGATTTGCTTTTTGAGCGATTCCTAAACCCGGATAGGGTTTCCATGCCGGATATTGATATTGATTTTGATGATGAAGGCCGTGGTCGCGTCATGGACTACGTAATCGATAAATATGGTTCAAATCAAGTAGCACAGATTATCACTTATGGCACCATGGCGGCAAAATCTTCCATTAGGGATACGGCACGCGTGTTGGATCTGCCTTTGGGCGACGCAGATCGGATCGCCAAGCTTATCCCAACCATGTCCAAGCTCGGGAAGATTTTTGGTCAGTCCGATGCCGACCTAAAGAAAAAGTTCAGGGCGGATGATCTGGAGAAAGTGCATCAGCTATTGAACATTTCGGAAGGGGACGATTTGGAAGGCCAGACCTTGAAAATGGCCAGAACATTGGAAGGTTCCGTAAGAAACACGGGGATTCATGCCTGTGGCGTGATCATTACGCCCGATGATATCACCAATTTTGTTCCGGTAGCTACAGCCAAGGATTCAGATTTGTACGTCACGCAGTTTGATAACTCCGTTGTGGAAAGTGCCGGATTGTTGAAGATGGATTTCCTCGGATTGAAGACCTTAACGCTAATCAAGGACACCGTAAAAATCGTAAAAGCCAAACATGATATTGATTTGGTACCGGATGATTTTCCATTGGACGATGAAAAGACCTATGAGCTTTTCCAAAAAGGAGAAACGGTAGGGGTGTTTCAATATGAATCGCCCGGAATGCAAAAACACATGAAGGATTTAAAACCTACGGTGTTTGATGATCTCATCGCCATGAATGCCCTATACCGACCGGGGCCGATGGAATACATTCCCAGTTTTATTGCCAGAAAACATGGGAGGGAAGAGATTGCCTATGACCTTCCCGTTATGGAAGAATATCTCAAAGAGACCTATGGGATTACGGTGTACCAAGAGCAAGTGATGCTCTTATCCCAAAAATTGGCGGGCTTTTCCAAGGGCGATGCCGATGTACTCCGTAAAGCCATGGGAAAAAAGATTTTTGCCCTACTACAAAAGTTAAAACCCCAATTTCTGGACGGTGGGGAAAAGAACGGTCACCCACGAGATGTCCTCGAAAAAATATGGAAAGACTGGGAAGCTTTTGCAGCCTATGCTTTTAATAAAAGCCATTCTACATGCTATGCGTACATTGCCTACCAGACCGCTTATCTAAAAGCCCACTACCCTGCCGAATATATGGCCGCGGTATTGAGCAACAATATGAACGACATTAAGCAAGTGACCTTCTTTATGGAAGAATGTAAACGTATGGGTCTAGAAGTGCTGGGACCTGATGTCAACGAATCCTACTATAAATTTGCGGTAAATAAAAAAGGTGCCGTACGTTTTGGGATGGGTGCCATTAAAGGGGTAGGTCGTTCGGCGGTCGAGACCATAGTCGAACACCGTAAAAAAGACGGCAATTTCACCTCTGTATTCGATTTGGCAAAACGTATCGATTTACGCTCTGCTAATAAAAAAGCTTTCGAAAATTTGGCCGTTGCAGGAGGATTCGATTCTTTCGGAACTACTCATAGGGCACAATATTTTCACGATGAAGGCGATGGTATTACGTTTTTGGAAAAAGTGATTAAATCCGCTGCAAAATATCAGGAAAACAAAAATTCTTCCCAGATGGATATGTTCGGAGGAATGAGCGAGGCACAGATTCCAGAACCTATCGTCCCTCCCTGTGAAGAATGGGGTACCATGGAAAAATTAAGGCGGGAAAAGGAGGTTGTAGGCATCTATATTTCCGGGCATCCGTTGGATGATTTTAAAACGGAAATAAATGCATTTTGCAATGCAGGACTCGCGCATGCCAATGATTTGGAAAGCTGCGTAAACCGAGAACTCTCCTTCGCCGGGGTAATTACCGATGTGCAACACCGTATTTCCAAAAATGGGAAAGGCTGGGCCGCTTTTACCATGGAAGATTATACGGATTCCTTTGAGTTTAGAATTTTTGGGGAAGAATATCTAAAATTTCGGCATTTCTTGATGATAAATTCCTTTGTTTATGTAAAAGCTTTTGTACGTGAAGGTTGGACGAACCGGGAAACAGGCAAAAAAGGAGATCCCAGAATTCAGTTCAATAGCTTTATGTTGTTACAGGAAGTCATGGAAACCTATGCCAAAAAACTGACCATAAAACTTAACATTGATGAGCTTAAAGAAGAGAACGTATATCAATTAAAGGATACTTTGGTGAGCCACAAAGGCAATCATACCCTAAATTTTGTGGTGTACGAAATGCAGGAGGAAATAAAAGTAAATTTAACGAGCCGAAAGCAAAAGGTCCAAATATCCAGTGAACTTCTACTGCAATTGGAGGAAGATCAAGTTCATTTCAAATTGAATTGATGCGATTTTCTAAGTCTACAAAAGTGAAACTGGGCGAGAAAGACATACCCGTAAAAGTACGGACACACTTTAAAAGTATACGCCGAAAAATCTGGGAGACCGAGTAAAATAGTATAAGTATGCCCAATACCGTTATAGGTATTATGAATATGGCAATAGTAAGGAACGTGAGAAATATTTGACTAAGTTTGCATAATCATTTAAAGTAAATATAATGGCATTAGAAATAACGGATGCTACTTTTGACGAAGTAGTTTTAAAGAGCGATAAACCTGTAGTAGTTGATTTTTGGGCAGCATGGTGCGGTCCTTGTAGAATGGTCGGTCCAATCATAGACGAAGTAAGTTCCGAATATGAAGGCAAGGCCGTTGTTGGTAAGGTCGATGTTGATGCCAATCAAGAATTTGCAGCTAAGTATGGCGTGCGCAATATCCCGACCGTATTGGTTTTTAAAGGTGGAGAAATTGTAAATAGACAAGTAGGGGTTTCTCCAAAAAAAGTATACACGGATGCTATTGATGCCGTGCTATAAGCATGCATTTTAATACAATTTTAAAAAAGCTCGGCATATGCCGGGCTTTTTTTATTTTACCTTTGAAACCAAATGAATTTACAATCGGAATTAAATAAAGCATCGCTTTTCCAAAATCTAGAACTTTTGGCCAATCAAGTTGTTGAAGGATTTATTAGCGGAATCCACAAAAGCCCGTTCCATGGTTTTTCCGCCGAGTTTGCCGAGCACAAAATCTACAATACCGGAGAAAGCACCAAACACATAGACTGGAAACTTTTTGCCAAAACGGACAAATTATATACTAAGAGATATGAGGAGGAGACCAATCTGAGATGTCATATGATCTTAGACAATTCCGCCTCTATGTACTATCCGAAAGTGGAACATTTAAACCTCAACAACCTAAATAAGATAGGATTTTCCGTATTGGCTATCGCCGCTTTAATGAACGTATTAAAAAAACAAAGGGATGCTGTGGGGCTCAGCGTGTATTCCGACAATTATAACTATTATTCTCCTGAAAAAGGGAGTGAACGCCATTTTCAAATGCTTTTGGCCAAACTTTCCGAAATAAGTTTGGAAATGAATCCGACAAAAAAAACGGAGACCTATACCTATTTACATCTGATCGCGGAAAAAATAAAAAGACGCAGTCTCATTTTTTTATTTACCGATATGTTTCAAACCGAAAAAACTGATGAAGAACTTTTTGAGGCCCTCCGACATTTAAAATATAATAAGCACGAAGTAGTGCTTTTCCATTTACTGGACAAAGAGAAAGAATTGAATTTTAACTTTGAAAATACCCCTAAGCGTTACTTGGATGTAGAAACTGGGGAACATTTAGATTTGTATGCCGATAATATAAAGCAAGCCTATGAAAAGAGTGTTTCCGAATATCTTAACGCTATAAAATTAAAATGTGCGCAATACCGCATTAAATATGTTGATGTGGACATACACACTGATTTTTCTATCATTCTAAATACATTTCTGGTAGAACGGCAAAAATTCATTTAGGTTCAAAGATATTTTACGAAAATTGTTTGCGTAATTGGAATAGCAACGTATATTTGCACACGCTAAACGCCACGGTCTGGTAGTTCAGTTGGTTAGAATACCTGCCTGTCACGCAGGGGGTCGCGGGTTCGAGTCCCGTCCAGACCGCTAAAAATTGTTCAAAATTTAACAAAAAGCCTGTAAATCAATGATTTACGGGCTTTTTAATTTTAAATAATATCAAAAGTCACCATATGATATCATATAAAAAGTGCGGAAATCGGCGCGTATTTTACCCCTCCAAAAACCCGCACCTAAATCGCTGTAATTGACTGTTAAAGAAAACTTTACAGCGAAATTTTAACATTTGTTTTTCGTACCTTCTGGTGAGGATTTAAAACCCGCACCTATGTATGGAAAGATGAGCATCCTTTTTTACCCGAAAAAATCTGAAAGAAATGATGACGGAATGGTCATGCTATATGCACGTATAACCATAAATGGTAAGCGTGGTGAGTTCAGTTTAGGTCGTCGCATAGATGAACAACGGTGGGATTCACGTGGCGGAAAGCTGAGAGGAACAACTACAGAGGTATCCAATTTCAATCGATTTCTGGATAATGTCAAGAATAGGCTTTACGACATTTATGATTCGTTGCTAAAAGAACGAGAAGATATTTCAGCAACCATCGTAAAGAATATCTATCTGGGAAAACAGGGCAAAGAGTATATGCTTCTTGAAATCTTTCAAGAGCATAATGATGAGATTGAAAGTCTGTTGGGTAAAGGTTTTACCAAAGGGACTTTACAACGCTATAAGGCAGCTTATAAGCACGTCTCGGCTTACATCATACAAAACTACCATAGAAACGATATTCCCGTGCGTAGGGTCGACCATAAGTTTATTACGGGATTGGAATTCTTTTTGAAGTCGCAAAGAAACTGCGAACACAACACGGCCATCAAATATGTGGTGAATTTTAAAAAGATTATGCGTATTGCCTTGGCCAACGAATGGATTACCAAAGACCCCTTCTTTCATTGGAAAGCTTCTTGGAAAACAAAGGAAAAGCAATATCTGACCCAAGCCGAATTGGATGCGCTACGGGATAAGAAGTCATTTTTGCCCCGTCTTGATTTGGTCAGGGATGTTTTTGTTTTCTGCTGTTACACAGGTCTAGCCTATTCGGATGTGCAACAACTAAAAGAAGAGCATATTATAATAGGGGTCAATGAGGATAGATGGATTAAAATGCCTAGAAAAAAAACCAAGGCTATAAGTAGTATACCATTATTGGCTCCAGCTGAAGAAATTATTCTTAAGTATCGTAACCATCCTTACGTATTAGATGGAAAAGGCGTTTTGCCAGTATTGACCAATCAGAAATCCAATGCCTATCTAAAAGAGATTGCGGATGTCTGTGGAATCAATAAAAATCTTACTACGCATTTAGCGCGCCATACATTTGCAACTACAGTGACATTGTCAAATGGAGTATCAATTTCGACAGTTAGTAAAATGTTAGGCCATCGTTCGTTAAAGACTACTCAGATATATGCAAAGGTTCTTGATAGCAAAATTGCAGAAGAAATGGGGCGACTAAAAGAAAAGATAAAAACGAACGAGATTTCAGCTTCGAATAATGAAAGCACCATTGATAACTAAAGTTGTCCCATAAAAGGTCAATTAACGAAACTACTAAAAGAGACCACGAATGAGGCTTTCTACAAAAAAGCTTCATAATCTTTCAATACAGTCCTTTGAAATCGCCGTTTTATTTAACAAAAAATAACTATCAATTTTTATAGAAAGTCACACATGATTAACTATAGTTCTTTGTTGAAATAGCCAGAAGGTGAAGTACCCATTAAACTCCTAAACGCCTTATTAAATGTGGTTTTAGAATTAAAACCCGCTTCTTGTGCCAATCCGAAAAATGTTAGTTCTTTTGCCTTATCGGTTTTAGCCAAGTCTATAAACTCCTTTATCCTGTAATAGTTGACAAAATCGAAGAAATTCATACCAATGCGTTCGTTCAAAAGGCGTGCTAATTCAGGGTTGCTAATGCCTAGCATTGTGGCGAGTTCGGCCTTCATTAATTTGGTGTTCAAGTAGGGTTTTTTTGCCATCATCATTTGCTCTAGCTGTGTTTTCAACTGATTTAAATCTTTATGGCTCAATTTAGACTTGCTATACTTCTGTGGGAGATTCAATGATTCTATTCGATATAGTTCTGGTGCAATCATGCCATAATAGGCTATAAAAAGAATAATAAAAGCGATTCCTAACCAAATGAATTTTCGCGCTTCTCTTTCTATGGTTTCCGGCCCAAAAAGACTGATGAAATACATACTTGTCCAAACCAAAAGACAGATTCCGATGGCAATCAAAAAATTCAAAAAGAATTGTGTTTTTATCGTATAGCTTAGTTCATTTTTAAGGCTGTTCCTAAACTTTAAAAACTGTCTTAAACTTAAAAACCAATAGGTACAATTAAACGTAAGCCCAATCCCTACTAAAACATCAACTACGACGTATAATTCTCCTCGTTGTATTCTGGCAACAATAACTTCATCTGAGGGTATCATAAAATAAAATACCACAAATAAAATGTAGCCAATAGCAGGAATATAATGCACTAAATCTTTAACGTTAAAACGCTGATTGGTAAGTGATGATTTGGTAAAAAGAAATACGGTTGACCCAAAAAGTAGAATAGCAAATTCAGAGACAGTGATTAACCTGAAATTATCTCCAAACAACTTCGATATATATAATACTCGACCTAACAACCCTATAAAAAGAACTAAAATCAAAAACGCTATATACCCATTTACATTTTTTCGATTCTTTGCCGAAAACAGATAAACCCCTAATAAGAATAGGCTTTGAAAAAAGCCGAAGTAGACCAACTGATTTAAAAGTGTTTGCATATTTTAAAATAAACTGGCAAGCATAGTTAACTTACCAGCTTTACTGCTTATTTGATTATAAATTGGTTTACGTTCCGGATTCCCTTGTCGCCCATTTTCATACTTTCTTTGGCGAACGCATCAAAAGACGCTCTATCATTCCACTCTGTCAATACCATATAATCTGGTTTATACATGTAACCTACAGAGGACATTGAATCATTCAATTCCAACAATACTTTTCCGCCTTTGCTTTTAGCTTTTTTGAGCCATTTTTTTTTGAAGTCCATAAAAGTGCCAGTATCCTCTTTCCAATAGGCGGTCGCCACAAGTACCTTTTCAGGATTTAAATCAAAAAAAGTATCCTCTTTTATCTCGTAATAGGCGAGGTAGAACGATGACCACATAGCTCTTCTTTGTTCGTGAAAATCTGGTACTACAGTAGTTATTTCATTTAGGAACTTTTTTCTGCTCGCCAAATCGGTCCATTTACCAAAAACGAAGGAACCTGGTTGTATGCCCCCTTGTGTAGTTTCTACAATGGAAAGGATAGGCTGCGGTTGGTATCCCGTTTTAAGGGCGAATGTAAATGCTGTTTCTTTATATCTGGGGAATAATTTGGAAAAATCTGGTTTTCCGGTAAATAAAAGGATGTCTAACACCTCACCTTTTTTAAATTCCAATCTCTTCGTTTTTTCTTGAGCGTTTACTATTAATCCACCACAAAAAAGGATTGCTAATACTACTGTACATTTTAATTTTTTCATACTAAATAATTTTAAGTTTAAAATTCATGTGGCTAATGTAGAATGCGTTCCATAACCCACAAAAGAAAACGAGTTGGTATAGGTGCGCATACGGTATACGTTCTTATTTTAAGGGTGTTTCAGCGATTCTCGACCAAATATGTACATGTTAGCATGAATGTAAAATCACGTTCACCAAAGAATAATCAAGTGTGATTTTGAGATTAAATCGAATTTAAAAAGGGGAGTAGATTGTCTTTGTAATTGTTTCCAATCGGGATTTCCATTCTTCCGATTTCAACATCATTTTTGGTGTAGGCGGTAATTTTTTTGCTGTTCACAATATAGGAACGGTGCAAACGAATAAACCGATTATCCAATCGCTTTTCAAAAGCGGAGATACTTTCTTTTACGGTTAAGGGCGCTTCTTCTTGAAAGTGTATTTTAATGTAATCTTTTAAACTTTCGGCATACAAAATAGTATCAAAAACAACCTTGATCTGTTTTTTGGCTTTGTTTACAAAGAGGTAGTCGCTTTTATTTATGGTAGTATCATTGGAGTTACTCAATTCAGTCTTTTCTACCTGTTTTAAAAATTTCTGAATTGCCTGAAAGAAGCGTTCAAAGAAAATCGGCTTTAATAGATAATCCAGCGCGTTCAATTCAAAACCATCTATTGCATAATCTCGATAAGCGGTGGTAAAAATTACTTCGGGTTTTTGAACCAGATTTTTAAAAAAATCTGTACCCTTTAGTACTGGCATTTCAATATCAAGAAACAAAAGGTCAACCTTGTTTTTGCTTAAAATTCCACTTGCATCTATAGCGCTTGGGCAAGAAGCAACGAGTTCAAAATCTGGAATCTTCTCGAGGTAGCCTTCAAGTAACTCCCTCGCCAATGGTTCATCATCTATGATTACACACCGGTAACTCATGCCACTGCTAGTTTAAGATTGGCCGAAAACGTGCTTTTCCCATTCTCAATAATGAGGTCGTAGGCTTTTGGATATAAAAGTTCCAGTTGCTTTTTTATATTTTGAAGCCCTATGGATTCTTTGTTGTCCGATTCCGTGGTAACAGTAGGCTTACTATTTTCAACTTTGAAAAGAAGCTCTTCTCCTTCTTTAGAAATGGTGATATTTATACGCGCCTGATGTATCTCATTGGCAACACCATGTTTGAAGGCATTTTCCACAAAAGTGAGCAAAAGCAGCGGGGCAATTCTTTCTTGACCTGTTACATTTTTACTGAATTCAATTTTTACCCTATCCGCATAGCGCATTTTTTCTAAGGACAAATAGTTTTCAATGAGCTCAATTTCCTTTTCTAAAGAAACATAAGATTCGTTACAGCGATATAAAATGTAGTCTAAAATTTCTGACAGCTTTCGGATTACTTTTGGAGTATCCTCTGATTTCTTCAAGGCCAACGCGTATAAATTGTTCAACGTATTGAACAAAAAATGCGGATTCAATTGATTTTTTAATGCAGCAAGCTCTGCGGTTTTCTTCTGTTCGTTCAACTTTAGCAATTGTTGCTTTTCCGTATATAGTTTTAATACTAAAATCAGAAAAGTAGGATAGAGCAGGTACAATGATTTGGAAACAAATTCACCGAAATTTAAAAAGCGACCGAAAAACGAAGGGTCTTCAAAACGTTTGATATAATTCGCATACGTTGCCGGGAATGATGGTTCAAAAAAGTAAATAAAAATGAGGTTACAAATCGCATAGAATGAAAAGAGCACCAATGTAACGCCTGCTACAAAAGCGATTGTTTTCCCTTTATTCAAAAGTTTGGGGATTAAAAACTCAACAATAACAAAAGCCATTGCAATTTGAAGTGCTACCCTGATACTAAAAGTTACGGACAATTCATAAGTACTTGTGTAATACCAACTTGAAGTTGATGCGGAGAAAGCAAAAATCAAAATCGCAAATACCAAGTACTTGTACTTTGAAATTTCCAAAAAATGTTGCACTCGTTGCCACATGGGTTATTACTTCTAAATATTTAAAGATACAAATCTATTCAGGGGCTCTTTTAAATAACCGACGAATAGCACTTAAGCGATGCTAAAAACTTCCTTTTTGTAGACCAAAATATTCAGCCCCATTTGTGTGGTATTTAACATCCTTAACTGGCAATGTAACCTCACAGGTAAAAAGGTGCCATTTCTACTTCTAGCTTCGTCTAAAATTTAATTTTTCATGATGAAGCATTTTCCAAATTCTTATTTTTCAGTAGTCCCTAAAAAGAGTTCAAAGTTCCTTTTTATATCGATTTTCATATTGTTCTCCTTTTCTAGTTTTGCCCAAAAAGGAGCCATTTCAGGTTCTGTATTGGATAAAACTACACAAGAACCTATTCCATATGCCAATGTTATTCTGAAATCGGGCAATAACATCGTTACAGGCGGAATCACTACTGAAAATGGTAGTTTCAGTATCGAAGATGTCATATTTGGAACCTATAATTTTGAAGTCCAGTTTATTGGCTACAAGACTGAGACCCAAACACTAACCCTAGACAAAGACCATAAAAAACTAAGCTTAGGAGCTATAGGTATTGAAGAAGATGCGGTGGCATTGGAAGCTGTCGAAGTAACGGCGGAACGCTCTACCATAGAACAAAAAATTGATAGAAAAGTTATCAATGTTGGTAAAGACCTCACTACAGCTGGAGCATCTGCCAGTGATATTATGGGGAACATACCATCGGTCAGTATTACCCAAGATGGAGATTTGTCTTTACGGGGTAATGAAAATGTACGTGTACTCGTAGATGGCAAACCCACTAACATTAGTTCTCGTGAGCTTTTGCAACAAATACCTTCTACCTCTATAAAAACCATCGAACTGATTACCAATCCATCAGCAAAATATAATCCTGAGGGAATGAGTGGAATCATTAATATCACGCTAAAAAAGAATACCAATTTAGGGTTCAATGGTTCTGTAAACACTGGATTTACCTATGGAGAACGTGCGCGATATAATAATTCCCTTAGCCTAAACTATAGAAATGGAAAAGCGAATTTTTACGGGAGCTATGGAAACAGATTTGGAGAGGGAGTGACCAACGGATTCATTAACAGAACCGTAGAACGTACAGGGCAAGATATTTTAAGTGTTGCGGACCGTACATCGCACTTGTTCAAATTTGGAGTTGATTATTATATCAATGATAAGAACACTTTATCTGTCTACACCAACCAGAATTTTTTTGATGCAATTTTAGATGCTGAGCGAAACATTTCATTTTTAAACACTCCGGATGCCAATTTCAATCAATTTGATTTGACCGATAGGGATAATACAAATGCATCTTATAATGTAGATTTTAAGCATGATTTTTCAAAAGAAGGCCATTCCATTGAACTGGAAGTTGATTATAACACCTTAAAAAGCGATACCAATAACGATTTTGATTTCACTGAAAATACACCCTTGGCAAACTATGATGAGTTTATTGATGATACCCGAACCAACACCACAATAAATCTGGATTATGTGAATCCACTTTCGGATAATGCAACTTTAGAAATTGGCTTGGAAACCCGTTTGAGACGTACAGAAAACACATATACTACTGACCGGATTGATTTTAGTAATTCAGATTTTAGATATGACCGTGATATCCATTCTTTTTACACCACTTTTAGCCAAAGTTTAGGTAAATGGCAATACAATCTCGGAATACGCTTAGAAGATTATAATGTAGATACACAATTCAACGAAGTTTCAGAGGCGCCATTTAATTTTACCGATAAGCTTTTTAATATTTATCCTTCGGGCTTTTTAAAATATAGCCCTAGTGAGGAAAGTAAAAACTCGTATCAGGTAAGTTTTAGCCGAAGGATTGACCGCCCTTCTTTAAATCAGATTAACCCCATACGGCAGTTAAGCACACCTCAACTCATTCTTTCGGGAAACCCAAGTTTGGTGCCTCAATTTACCAATTCCATAGAACTCAACTATAGTAGAAAACTCGAAAAAGGCAATTTCACATTTGGCGGTTTTTATAGAAGAATCAATGACGAAATCAACAGACGAGGGTTTTTTGATGAAGACAACCCTACGGTCTTGATTGTTGACTACGATAACTTTGACAGTAATGATGCCTATGGCTTGGAGTTATCCGCAAGTTACCGGCCTACCAATTGGTGGAGCCTTAACGGAAGTTTTGATGTGTATTCTAGAACCCAAAAAGGTTTTATCGAGGGAGAAAGCGTAGAAGTGAAAAATACGCTTATGAATACTAAGCTGAATAACAGTTTTAAAGCCACAAAGGACCTCACCTTTCAATTATTTACGTTTTACAGTGGAAGGCAAAGTGTTTTACAATATGATTTAAAGGATAATTTCTTTATGAATGCCGGTGCACGCTACAATTTTGCCAAAGGTAAAGGAACACTAAGTCTAAATTTCAACGATATATTCAGAACGCAGCGCTTTGCCTTTGAAACCTTTAGAACCATCATTCAGGAGGGACAGTTTAAAACAGATTCCCGTTCCGTGTATTTAGGTTTGGCATACCGTTTAGGTAGTGGAAAAAATAAAAGTATAAAGCGTAAAAAAAGAGATAAAAATGAGAAGGCGGATAAACTTTTGTAGAGAATATCTTCTTAAGAATTTGGATTAGTGTTTTTAAGATGCTCCTTGTTCATCGCATTATGCCTTGGGCAGGGAGTTTTTATGTAATTAGATTTTTTGATTAGGTGGCTCAAAAGCGCTACCAATCTGGTGTATAAATTAAAAATTCTACAGGTATATCCGCTTTCTCATACTTCACATTGTTATCTTCATCTCCAAAAATTCTAAATACTCATCAGTACTTTTCTTTAATCTATTTTTTATAAACCCACCGCCTTGAACAGTTTCTAAATAGGTGCTGTCCTTGACCTTTATACTTAAAACAGAAACTCGCTCATATATTTTTTGGCGTGTTAATGAATTTATAGACCTCATTGTTGGAATTTCGTTTCATTGTGAACTTACAGCAAATAAATCGCTTGCGTCCAAAACTGTTTCGATAAGATACACAACTGGCTATTAGTAATAT
The DNA here is from genome assembly GCF_047345745.1 of Maribacter algae. Taxonomy (NCBI): domain Bacteria; kingdom Pseudomonadati; phylum Bacteroidota; class Flavobacteriia; order Flavobacteriales; family Flavobacteriaceae; genus Maribacter; species Maribacter algae. The sequence continues at coordinate 638,934 of NZ_JBLFES010000001.1, read as the reverse complement.
CAGTATCAGAATTACACCTATTTTCAGTTTAAAATAAACACAAAGACCATCCAAATAGCTTAGATGTTCTTTTAACTTGTTATACCAATTTCTGAGGCTATAGTGCCTGTAGGGAATCTAGCTTCTTTTTTGAAAGTTCGTAGGTTTTTTTTAGACTTTCGCTATTCCTAAAATATTCCCCATAAGTAAAAGCTTTTTCAATAGACTTTACTGTTTTGTCATAAAGTTTATTGTTGTAATAAACAATATGTTCAAACTCGGCAAAATAGATGTCATTTTTAGTATTTGCACCATATTTTTTGGCCTTTTCCAAATACTCTAATGCTCCTTCTTTATCTCCTTTCCAGGCAAGTACTGCAGACATAAATTCATACCCTTTAGGAAGATTGGGAATCAATTCGGTACTTTTTTTATAGCATTCAAATGCCTCATCCAATTCATCATTATAATAGTATGCCATACCTAAAGACCAAATAGCAGCAGCGCTATCAGGATACATATCTACCACTTTCTGAAAATACTTTTTTGCTTTATCATAATCTTCTTCAACTAAAAGAGAATACTCCGCTTGCATGATATCTCGTTCTGATTTTAGATTCGATTTTTTAGATAGTTCAAACGCTTTGGTTACTTTTTCTTTATATTTTTCTGGGTCTTGTTCATAAAACCCTCCCATTAAAAATCCACTTGGATAATTGGGATCTAACTCCTGAACTTTTGCAGCTTTCCTTTCAAACTCGTCCTTATCTCCATAGAAATAGAAGTTTGCTGACAGATCATTAAAAAGTTGATGTACTTCGGGAACTTTTGAATCTACAGCGAGGGTGAACCCATGCGTATTCAAATCTTTTGGAGCGTATTTTTCAACAAACTCGTCTTCAATTTCTCGATCTGTTTTCTGGGTTTGACAACTTAATAAATTGGCTGCTGCTAACAATACAACCATATACTTTTTACTTCTCATATCTAACATTTTAGTTTTTAATTTTACTCAATAAGTCCTTCATTTTTATTGCATGAGCCTCTGAGACCCTTAGTTGCCGTTCATCGGTCCAATTTTCAGGATTAGTCTTTACATAATCTATTGCTGTTTTAAGGGTTTGCAAAGCTCCTTTGTACTGTTTTCTCTTTGTTAATAAATCGATTTTGAGGTCGTAATACCACGATACTTTTCTTAAATCGATTGCTCTGTTAATCAACTTTAGGGCAGTTTCCAATTCTGTATTTAGGAAGTAGTAATAGTCAGCTCCTGTTGCAAGTAAATCTGAATCCGTGACTTTACCTGATAAGTATTCTTCTTTGACCATTTGCATCAGACGCTTATCGGTTTGTGTCTTGATTTGGAAAGTCACGCGGGTATTTTCCCAAGAAATATTCAATTCTGCATTGGCGGCTACTAAATCAATATCAAGGGTAAATGACTCATAATACCTGTTAGATATGTTGGCTTTTGTTTTAAAACGAATTACATTTTTGGTTTCGTCATAACCTTCCAATCCATAAATAGTTGCATCGTTATTCAGAATTATGGTCCACTCTTGTCTATTTGGAATGGTGAACAATGAATACTGTCCCGCCGGTATTACAGTATCATCTATTACTACAGCATCATCAAATTTGATTTTTGTGCCATTCCCAGCTCCTGTTCGCCATAGTGTTCCAAAGGGTACAAGTTCTCCAAAAATGGTACGGCCCCTTGCTATGGGTCGCTCGTAAGCTATTGAAATTTCGGTAATCCCAACTTTTTGTTCAATACTTCCCAACGGACTTAGTGATGGGAATTCTGTTTGAGCTACCATCCCAAAGGTGGAAAGCGTAAGTAATAATATTATACAATCTTTCATGCTCCTATGTTATTAATTCTAAACTGTTTTGTAGTAAGTTATATTGGTAAAATATACAGATGTAATAGCTTTTGTAATTAAATTTTAAGGGACTATAGCACACTGATACCTTGTAAGCTTCCTGCGAATTCTATGTTATTTTACGATTGCTTCTATTTCATGTTGGAAATAAATTCAAAAGCGTTTTTTATATCGGTAGCTTGAAGCAACACTTCTTTTGTGTTTTCATCCTCTCCACCAGAGGATACCAACCCGACAATTTTTCCTTTGTTGTCCACTACGGGTGCTCCGCTTAAGCCTCCCATACTATTTGGACCATTTATTTGTATCAAACTATGGAAATTTCCTTTCGTGGTATCGAATTTGTATTCATACATGCGCTGCGAACCAACCGTATCTTTATACGTCCAGCCTATTGCGTACAGGTGTTCTCCTTTTTTTAGCGGTTTTTTTCTAAAGGATAAAGGAGTATAATCTGTTTTGTTTTCTTTCACCGAGAAAACCAACCAATCTTCATAAGTATCCCAGTTAGTATCCATATAATCCCAGGTAAGAGAATCTTTTCTATTGGCATTCAATAGTTTGTCGGCAACTATAAATTTTGTGCTATCATTCTTCGGGTGCATTTTCCATTGTTTTAAACCTCCTTCAAAATCAACAAATTTCATAGCGTCGGTTTTAGCTATCATTAAAATATGCTTTGCGGTGATAGCATAAGTATTCCCCTCATGCGCAACCAAGAAACTGTTCGATGCATTTGAATTGTCAAAAGACGAATCCTGATAAGAAACATTATTTATTAGAGCAATAGGGGTGTTGTTCAATTTTTTTGTTGATGAACAACTTATTAGTATTAACGTAATAACTGTTACTACTATCATATTCTTAAATTTCAAAATATCTGTAAATGTCATTTTAATGTATTGGGTTGCTAATTAATATATATCCAGTACTTACTTAGTTCTTCTGAAGATTGATTTCTATTTGTTTATTGAAAGAATATTTTCTTTAGTAAACCCATTATTGAACTTAATGTGGGTTAGCGTTTGTGTTATGCTCGGTGATTGAACATAGGCACCTTTTGCATCAGGCAAAAAGTAGTTTCGGTTTACTGCTATTTTTTGACCTTCTATAGCCTCATATTCATATTCAGCCAAAATTACAGGTGCGTTAATACCCAGAAAAGGAAGTGAGAAATAAAACCGGTCTATTAGCTGTGTTTCCTGATTTATGTAAAGGATATAAATATCATTCTTTTCTTTTTCGGTTACTTTAGCATCATAGGTGATTTCTAGCTTTTTGTAGTCAATACCATTATAAGCTTCTTTGCCTAAATATTTTGTAATTGTACCAGGGTCATTTAATTTGTAAGGCATAACAAACCAAAAGTAATTGGCACGTCTCACGAATTGACCAACTGAAATAGTTTGTTCATTGACAACAGTTTTCCCATTAAGCGTAAGGGTTGTTTTTTCACCATCAAAAAGATGTGTCACAATCCCTCCATCATTTGGCATGGTATTTATTTCGTGCCGGGTATAGTGGCCAAATGAGATTTCAGCATCAAATAGGTAACGTTCTGTAGAGATATCAGCTTTACCTTGCGGAACGGTATATTCATAATGGTATTCCACATCATTTTTACTGCGCAGATGATTCCATCCACCATGAGCAGCTTCCACAGCGGCGAGTATATCTTTAGGGTTTGTAAAGTCAATCTTAGAATTCTCAACTTGCTTTTCCGCCACCACTTGCTTATCAGCTTGTTTACATCCGATTAGGGTCGTTGAAATTAGTAAAGCTATCAAAAAGGACTTTCGCTGTGTCATTGATTACAGATTGTTTTGAAGCCGAAAAATAGAACAATTCAGTTCTCGGTTTTGTTGGAGTGGCTATGCACTGCATAAGTGTAGCTAGAAAGTTGACAAGTGTAGACGAACTTAAAAAAGACCCGTTTTCCGTAAAGCCTCTAAAAAATCTTGTTTATAAGTTCTACCGATTGGAAGGATATTACCTTTTACGAAAACTTGATTTCCAAACACTTTTTCTATCTGATTTAGGTTAACCATATAGGAACGATGTATTCTTTTAAAACTAAACGGATTCAATTTCTCCGTCCAATTATTCAAGCTATCTAAAACTAACACTTCTTTTTCTTGCGTCACAACGTTAACGTAGTCTATCTCGGCTTTCAAATAAAGAATATCTTCAATGGCAGTTTTGTATATGGTTTTATCAGCATAGAGAAACACCTGATTTTTCTTGTCTTTTTCGTGTTGTTCCAACAGAGAACGCGCCCTAGCAAGTGATTTATAAAAGCGTTCATACGAAAAAGGCTTTACCAGATAATCCGTTACCGCTTCTTCAAAAGCTTCAATAGCATAATTAGGATAGGCGGTTGTTACGATAACCAGTGGTGGATTTTGCAAGGTTTTTAAAAAGGATAGTCCGCTTAACTCGGGCAACTGAATATCCAAAAATAAGATGTCTGCTTCTTGCAATTGTTTTGGAGGAACATCCAATCCGCTTTCATAAGAACCCAGGCATTTTAGAAAAGGAGTCTTTACAATGTAAGCCTCTAGTATTTCTACCGCAGATTGCTCGTCCTCTAAAATCACACATTGAATCATAACTGCATTTCTAATTTCACATTAAATACCTGTTTTTCTTCTCTTACTTCCAATGTGTGATTTTCAGGATATAATAGCTGTAATCTATTCTCGGTGTTCTTTATCCCGACACCACTTTCCTTCCAATCCACATTAATTTCTTCAACTGCTTTATCATTAAATGGATTCTTGCAGAGAAAGCTTAGCTTTTTGTTTTGCAGCTTTATGTTAATATCAATTTTGTGCCCTTCTCCTTTTAAGATACTTGTGTATTTGAAGGCATTTTCTACAAAACCGATACATAACAAAGGTGCAATTTGCTGTGTTTCATCATCTATGTTGGTGGAAAAATTTACAATCACTTTCTTCGACAATCGTTCTTTTTGTAGATGCACATAATCCTTTAAGTGTTGTATCTCCTGTTCAATAGTAACAAACTCCTTTTGGCCCTCATGCAGCATATATCTAAATCCATCAGAAAGCTTTAAAATCAATTCAGGTGTTTTATCATCTTTTCTAAGCGCATTCGCATAGATGGTGTTTAGCGTATTGAACAAAAAATGCGGATTCACCTGCGCCTTAAGCGCTCGTATTTCGGCTTGTTGTTTTTCTTGCGTAAGTTGATGTATTTCCAGCTGTCTTTTATAACTTTTTTTAATGATGAAAATGGTGAAAAAGACAAAGCCGAATGCAATATAAGTTAATGATTGGGAAACAAAATTTATCCAAAAATCATGTGAATTAGAGTGAAAATAATTGTCGGTATGCCCATATCCCAAGACATTAAGTGCGAAGACAACAAGTACAACTGGCAGATATTTTAGTTGCTGCTTCTTAGGGAAATACCATGCATATAAAAAATATGATATTGTCATCTTAAAGAACAGCGAATTTAGCTCATGCAAAAATGACATGGGGTATCCACCTTCTCTCCCCATATACTTCATATAAGGATAAAACAATACCACGCACCAGAGAAGCCCATGAAAATAGGGTTCCATTTTAATGAACTTCTGATAGGTATTTTGGTTTTCCAAGAGTTACAAATTACGCCCTATTCGTATGAAATCACAATATCTTTAAAAGCGGCCTTGGCAAAAATGACTTTTTCTCCAGTAGTACCGCTTATCCTAAAAATCAATCTGCCTTTTTGATAGGGGTCAGTATCTTCTTCATCAAAAAAAGTTTTTCCATTCAGCTTGAACCATAATCGGTTTTCTTTTTTTCCAATTTCGATATCGTACCATTGACCGACTTCCATTATATTTTCCTCCAGTCTTTCATTAAAACCTCTGGAACTGGGCGGTATATTCTTGAAAAAGAAAGGTGTGATACCGTGCGAGCGATTATTTATAGTCAAGTTGTAATGTTTCATATTACTTCGCCAGTCCCATACTTCTCGCGGGGTAGCTGAAATTGGAGGGACTGAAAAAGTGCCTTCATCACCTTCTTGCAAGACCGAAAATAAGGTAATCAACACGGTTGATTCCGATAGTGCCTTTACTTTATACGTAAGTGTAAAATCAGTCTCATATTCTTTAGGGCTTATTAAAAAATACCCATCTGAGCCTTCGGTTTCCTCAACAATTAGCATATCATCCTGTGCGGTAGTTTTACCTTTATCAAAAGTTTGCCATGTAGCCAATTCTTCAGGTGTTATTTCTTCTTTATTGTTTTGTCCACAGCTAAAAACCATGCTGCTTAACATGGTAATAAGCGCTATCTGTATTCTTGTTTTCATAAATAGTGATTTAGAAGTTAGTCCGTTGTACCACCGTATTGGTAGTTTCTGTTCTTTCTGTTTCTTGTTTTTCCTTTATTTTGGAATAGCTTGTAGCTCGCGCTTAAAAGAAAGCCAAAGGTTTGTGATTGAAAACGCCATACTTCATTCTGTTTTGCGTTTTGGGTAACAGCGGTTCTATACATTAAATTATTATCCAGCAGGTCAACAATACGCAAGTTCATAGCCAGCCTATTTTCCAGGAGCTTTAGCCTAATCGCGACGTCTATTCGATTTCTGGGTTCAATAAAATCGAAGGCGTTTTGTGTTTTAAAATTCTGTCGATAGGAAATGTCAGCACTTAAGGCCTTGTTTATCTTAAAGGTGTTTTTAAAAATCAGATTAGAAGAATATAACTCGTCCCAACTCAGAAAAATGTCTTGGTTTATGGTAGTGTGATAGTAGTTGGCGGAGAGTTGACTGTTCCAAAAATTTGTTAGCTTATAACTCATATTTACCTCCACACCATAGGAGTGTTTTTCACCTATGTTGTCAAAAACGTTGCGCAGAACTCCTTCGGCATCAATATCCTGCAAACGCTCTATGACGTCAGTTCTGTATCTATAAAAGAGAGCGGCAGAAGCACTTAATTTGTTTCCGCTATATTGGTAATTGGCTTCAATATTGTTACTGAATTCTGGCCGTAGACCTGGGTTGGCGACCCATTCAAAATATTGATTTCTAGCTTGAAAAGGATTGATGTTTCTGAAATTGGGACGAGTAACCCTTCTACTGTACCCCAAACTTAATGTGTTCATCTCATTGATTGTATAGGATATATGAAGGGAGGGGAACAAGTTGGAAAACTTTAAATCTGTGGTTTGGCTATTGGAAAGATTAATAGAATTAGATACGAGGTTTTCATATCTAAGCCCCACCTGATAAGTTACTTTTCCCGAGGTAACGTTTGTAAGTCCGTACAATCCCAACAATGATTCATCGTACTTAAAAACATCAAACGATTCTGAAGCTCTGGCCAGGTTGGTAAAAAGAGAGCTGGTTAAGTTTCTACTGTTCCAAGAACCTCCTGCTTCTACTAAAATTTTTTCTGTTAGCGGTAAGGAATAGTCTAATGCAATAGCATTAAGAATATTATCGTTTCTGCGTTCTTCGTTGAAAAGGAAGACATCTTCTTCAAAATCAATTGCGGGTAAAAGATTATCGTTATTGGAAAACTGATAATCAAATTCTAAAAAGTGATTCTCTCCTGTAAACTTTGTCCTATAATTGACATTAAAATTGCTGGTTTTATGGTCATGTGAAGAATTACGGGTATATACATAATCTTCTCTATCGGTCATATTGCTATAAAAGGTATCGTTAAAAAATCCATGAAAGTCCTTAGTGTAATCCAATCCGATGGAGAGTTCATTATTCTCATTAATGAAAAAATCCAATCCTGTATCTAATCTTCTTGATAACCCATAAAAATCATGAGGCGCAAAAAAGTCTCTGCTATTCCCATTTTCATACAGTTGAGAAATGTTCTGTTTACTGTTCATGCCCCTGCCGGTTTGTGAAAGGTTCCACCTAAAATTTATCCAAGAAAGATTGTAGTTGCCGTCGATTCCGTAATTATAGCGCATGGTGCCGACCCCCGCATTTAAGTTTGTGTTTAAACCTTGGGCGCTATTCTTTTTGAGTATTACATTGATGATACCTGAAAGTCCATCGGCTTGATTTTTAGCCGATGGTGAAGTAATTATTTCTACACGTTGTACGGAAGAAGCAGGCAGTTGCTCCAGGAGTTCGGTGGGATTCATACTGGATGGTTTACCATTTACTAAAAGTCGTACATTACCGCTTCCCCGAAGGGATAGACTTCCTGTACCCAAATCGGTCTGTATTTCCGTGATTTGGTCAAAAGCTTCCAATGTGGTTGCTCCGGCTTGTTGCAAGTCCGCGCCGAGATTGATGATTTTCCGGTCAATTTTTAGTTGCGAAGTAGTTTGCTCCCCTTGCACAACTACTTCGTCCAGAGCTGTAACGGATGGTTTAAGGATAAACCTAATATTCTTGGGGTTTTCTATTTCTGAAAATTGAACTATGGTATTTTCATACCCGATAAAACTTACCTCAAAATGAGTGAAATCTTCTTTTATTTTTAGTTTGAATTGTCCATTCTCGTTAGTCGTAGTTCCATTCACCAGAACATTGTTGTTATAGATGGCAACAGTCGCGAAAGGTATGGTCTCACTAGAATTAGCATCTATTACTACACCTAGGTAATTGTCATTTTGAGCCTTTACGAAAGAACTAGTTAAACCAAAAAACAGCCATAGAGTTAATAAACGCATTTACCTTTACTTTCCAGCAAATGTGTTAGTTTATTGGGTTACTGGGAATTTTATTCTGTTAGTGCATCCGTTTGGTCTGTTAATGACAGCTAAAAATCATTATACTTTAACTTGCGGATTTTTAAGTTGGTGACAACTCAATTCACATGCTGGTTTTATGTTATATTTCATAGTCTTCTAAAACGAAGGTTTTTAAGGACGCGTTACGAAACAATACTTCTAATTTTTTAGAGTCCCAAATTCTTACCGCTAACTTTTGCGCATGGTTCCTGTTGGGTTTTTGTAGCGTCCCGATAGGTAAGCGTAAAACAAAAATCCAATAGGGCGCAACCTACTTTTTTCTTGTTTATTACATTTTGAGAGTATTCTAAGTTTAGTAGCGAAGCGGATAAAGTTTGAATAGCAAGAGGACAACACGCTAAAGCGATGTTGTGAAGGTTGATTTCTCCACTTAGACCTTATTTTTACAGGGGTTTTACGGAAATTGGTAATATTTCTAATATTGAAATTTTACTGTAAAAACGCTGAAAACCCCAGTAAACATGGAAAAAGTTTACTGTAAAACTTTAAAATTACCAATAAAAATTTTTATACCTCGCAAAAAGAAAGGATGAAGCTTGGTAAGGATTTGGGACTTGCAGCACGAAACTTCGTTTCGCTCGCCCTGTTCTTGGTAACTATGTATTTTCCCTTTTGCGACCTTCGGGAGAAAAAGCAAGATTGTCATGACAATGACACATCTTGAATTAAACGAAATTAAAATTTCATTTAATGTTATAAGTCTATTTCATATCGCGTACTCCGACCCCCACCAATAGATTTAAAAACACGATTTGCAACCAAGTCCTTTAAATCTCTCGTAGCGGTTGCTTTTGATGTACTAGCAATGGAAACATACTTTCGAGCATTCATACCACCTTCAAAACCTTGATGTCCTTCATCCAACATTCTACGGACAACTTTTTGTTGTCTTTCATTAAGTTCATTTTTATGCTTGTCAAAGAACTTTGTTTTCTTTAAAGTGAATTCAATTTCCTGTTCAGCATCAATTTGGGCATCTAAAACTGTTTTAACAAAGTAGTTTATCCAATCAGTGATTTCATTTGAGCGTTGCGCGACTTTCAAAGCATCATAATACTTGTTTTTATTGCTTTCGATGGATTTGGAAAGACTGAACAGCACGGTACGACCCATACTTTGCGATAAGGCTTTTTCTGCAATAGCTCTACCTATTCTACCATTACCATCTTCAAAGGGGTGTATGGTTTCAAAATAAAGATGTGCGATAGCCGACCTTATGATTGGTTTTTTGATGCTATTTTGGGATTCATTGAACCATGCGATGAACTTGCCCATTTCAGAAGAAACACTATTTGAAGGGGGAGCCTCAAAATGAACTATTTCTCTTCCGATTGCCCCAGAAACTATTTGCATAGGTTCTTCATGCGAACGCCATTGGCCAATTTGTATTCCTTTACTACCTTTCATGAGCATTATATGCCAATCAAATAAAATCTTTTTGGTAAGCGGAGCTTTAAAATGTTTACGGATGGCAAGCATTAACTCAGCTACCCCTTCCACTCTTTTATCTTTGGATACGGGAAGCTGAGGGTTTAACCCCAAATTTCTTCTGATAGAAGACATTACATCTTTTCGGCTCAAGTACTCGCCTTCAATCTCAGAGGTTTTGATAGCTTCAGAAACCATTAAGTTTATCATGGCATCTGATTTCTCTGATTCTGAAAAACCATCCAAAACTCCACTGATACGACCTGTGCGTTGCGCAAAATCATAGAGTAAGTCTTCAATACCATCAGTTTCATATTGAAAATTGGGCCAGTCCTTTAGTTGCCAATTGTATTTCATGAGCCGATTAGAAGTATTATTCGGCTCAAAAATAATAAAAATATGAGTTGAATAAAAGAATTATTTGGCTCACAAATTTGTGCTACTTTTGAAATAGCTCAAGAGAAAGAACTTTTTCTACACTTTTCGAACAAAAATTTACTTAAAAAATACAACGTAAAACCATCATTTATAGATGTTTTTATGATTTAAAATGAATAGGGAGTTAAAATATAGTCTAGAAAAATTGGAAATGCTTGACAGCACCAACCAAAGTTCTGGATTGGTTCTCATTAACGAAATTAAATCAAATAAAAACTTACCTCCTGAAGAATTCATTGCATTAGAAAACGCAGATAAATACAAAGCCCAATATGTCTACTTTAGAAGGTTTGAAAACCGACCTTCAGTACCTCAAGTATACCTCTATGACTATACAGATCAATTGGACATAGATGAAAAAGAACTAACAAACCTACATAAGAAGTTGTATAGTTCAGGTTTAGTGCCAATGTTCTTCATTTTTACTAAACAAGATGTTCGGATATTCAATTGTTTCGACCGTCCTGCTGAGGGAAAGAATCTTAAATATACCCCTCTAACAGTTATAAAACTTGCTTCAAATTTATCGGAAACGATTGATAGTAAGTCCCAAGAGGAATTCAAAGCGTTTTCAGGGAAGTCGTTTGACAATGGAACGTTTTGGGAAAATTCAAAATACAGCGCACGGTTTAAGTTTAGTAATAGCGCCTATGAAAAATTGCTGACCGAACTTAAACAAGCGTTAAAAGATATAATTGACCAAGAAATTTTACCGGATAATTTTGCTCGTAAAATTATGGTTATTTCCATCCTCATTAAGTACCTAGAAGAACGTGAGGATGAACATGGAAATAAAGTCTTCCCAGAAGGTTTCTTTTCTCGTTTTGCGAAAAATGCTTCAAAGTTCACTGAAGTTTTTAACAAAACGGGGGGCTATTTGGAATTGCTCGACTATCTGGCGAAGCACTTTAACGGAGGTATTTTTCAACTTGAAAATAACGAGCGTGAATTTATAACTAATCGAGATTTATCAAGATTTGGTCAGTTTTTAGATGGAGAGACAGAAGGAATCCAACTTGTATTCTGGAGACTTTATTCATTCAATGATTTGCCTGTTGAATTAATCAGCAATATCTATGAAGAATTTTTAGGTAAGCAACCTGGGGTTGTTTACACCCCTCCATACCTTGTAAATTTCTTGCTTGATGAAGCTATGCCTTTAAGCAATGAAGAAACAGATTTTAAAATACTTGATCCTGCTTGTGGCTCTGGAGTTTTTCTCGTTGGAGCGTATCGTAGATTAATTCATAGGTGGAGAAAAAAGAATAACTGGAATTATCCTGATTTAAAAACCTTAAAGAAGTTATTGCTAGAGAATATTTATGGCGTTGAACTTAAAAAAGAAGCCGCTGACCTGACAGTTTTCAGTTTGAGTTTGGCTTTGTGCGATGAACTCACTCCATTGCAAATTTGGAAAGATCTTCGATTTGATGATCTTCACAAAGAGAATATTCTTCATGATGACTTTTTCAATGTTATTTCTGATAAGAAACTACAAAAGCAATTTGACTTAATTATAGGAAATCCTCCATTTGAAGCAAAACTGACAGAGGCAGCTAAAAGAATTGAAATTGTCAAAGGTCGAGAACGGAAAATCTCCATTCTCTCAGATGATAACAAGACAAAAGAACTACCAGTAAAACTTCCTGATAATCAAATCGCTTTACTTTTTCTTGAACAATCAATTGAACTTTGTAAAGAGAAAGGACTTGTATGTCTAATTCAACCTTCTGGACCTTTACTCTACAACAATTCTTCCTTCCGGTTCAGGCAGGTATTGCTAAAGAAGTATAACGTTCCACAGATAATAGATTTTACGCATATCAGTAGAATTCTTTTTGGCAAAAATGGTGATGTAGCGACTGCTGCTATTTTCATTAAGAATGAAAGTTCCAAAGAGAATGGGTTACTTCATCTAACGGTGAGAAGAACAAAGCCTCATAAGGAGAAATTGTACTTTGAGCTAGATACCTATGATTTTCATCATGTTCCATTTAATATGGCTTATAGCGATTCCTTAATCTGGAAATCAAACTTTTTAGGAGGTCATAGACATCATCAAATAATTCAGAGACTTTCTAAGTTACCAACCTTCGGAGATTTCCTGATTAAACAAAAACATGAAAACGGATGGGCATATTCAGAAGGTTTCACCGCTGCCATAAAATCCGACATAAAAAAGTTGGACAAACTAGAATCGGAAAGATTCAATTCATATGATTCAGAAGAATCATATCAAAAGGAATTAAGTAAACTGAAAGCTACTTTTTTAACTGGAAAGAAACATCTACCCGTCGAGGCACTTAGCTCCACGGGGGTTGATGAATCCCTAATTGAAGAGTCATTGAATATACAATACTTTCATAGTAAAGGTGACCCTAAAGTATATGACGCTCCACATTTATTAATTAAGGAAATAATAGAAAGTTCTTCTTTTTCTATTCCAGTTGTGTATCGAAATGATGACTTAGTTTTTAAAAATTCAATTTACGGTATTCATGCTCATACAGAGGAAGCTCTACTTGAGGTTAAAAATCGATTTTCGAACAATCAATTATTTCCATATTATTTAGCTGGAATTAGCGGCAGATTTATGGTTAATAAATCTTCATCTTTATTGGCTACCGATATTAAGAACCTTCCTTATCCTGAAGACCATAAAGAAATTGAATTAAATGATTCAGAAAATATTGTGGTGAAGGACTTCGTTCAATATCTCATTGAATTTAGACGGAATGGAGAAAAATCGAAAATTGCTTTATTGGATGCATCTGAGCAACACCTTTCAGACTTTGGAGATACATTTTGTGATGTATTAAAATCCGTATATAAATCAATAAAAGCTTTTAAACCTTTTGAAACCGATTCTTATATCTGCTTTCCTTTCTATTTTGGAGAGAAACCTGATATTGATTTCAGTGATGCCGAGCAAGCTGAACAATATATAGAAAGTCTTGTACATAAAAATTCAGGAACAAGCTTGAGGTTAACCAGAATTGTAAGACTATATGAAGGAAATGTTATTTATCTAATCAAACCGAAAAAGCTCCGTTATTGGCTAAAATCTATAGCTCTTCGGGATGCAGATGAAACATTTTCAGACTTAAGAAAACAAGGGTTTTAATGTTAGCAGATGCTTCTCAAAATATAAGTAGCGGTCAGCTAACGCATGGAGTCGAATTGGATTCATCAATTACTTCTGTCATTGAATTTATAGAAGTCCACTTTCCGCAATTTCGAGAAAAGGTAGATGGAGAAGTCACTGCTAGTGAAAAATCATTGACTGACAGACTTTGTAAATACTTTAATCGCAATGCGGGAAATTTTCCATTTTATTTTCATCATGAAAATGTTGAAGATTATACGACTGGTAAAAGCCCTCAAGTTGATATTGGTACAGTTTCACGAAGCGAGCAGATAACAATTGGAGATAGAAGTTACAATGAATGGGATTCTTTCTTCTCAATGGAAGCAAAAAGACTCCCGACTCCTGGACAAAACCGTGAAAAAGAATATGTAATTGGACATGATAGACCGAGTGGTGGAATGGAAAGATTCAAAAAACGAATTCATGGCAAAGACCTAAAATATGCCGCAATCATTGGTTATATTCAGGAAAAAGATGGAAATCATTGGTATTTAAAAATCAATGAGTGGATTGATGAGCTTATTTTATCTACGCCAGATTTTTGGAATATGGATGATAAACTAATTGAAAAGGAGAATCCTTCAGGTAATCTCAGGAAATTTATTTCCAAAAATTTTAGGACAGAATTAAATGATGAAAACGACTTTATAAGTTTATTCCATTTCTGGATTGAGCTTATATAATAAATTTTAAGCTAAAAAAATGAGTGATGAAAAAGAAATATTGAGATTACTTGATTTACCCGCCAATAAGCTTTTAAACGAATTTGGCAAAGGTGGCCATATTCCCGGATCAGGCAGTGCTGCTGCGTTGTCAGCCTTAGTTGGATTAGAGTTAGTAAGAACAGTTTGTAAACTTACTCGAAAAAAGCCCCAATATTCTGATGTTCATGCACAAATGAAGTTTATAGAAGAAGAGTTAGAGTCAAAGTATAAACCACAAGTGATTCAGATCTTTTATAACGATTCAATTGAATTCGGTAAAGTATCGGATTTAAGAGTTTTGCGAGATAAGGAAGTGGATAAATCAAAAAAAGAAAAGTTAGGAAGGGAAGCTGCTGAACAACTTCGGAAAGCAACAGAAATACCAATTGAACTTTGTAAAATGTGCTTTAAGTTAATGGAGTATGCAATTGCAATTTTTGATAATGGATATAAAGCAACTAGAGGTGACGCAGGAGTTGCAATAAGCAACTTTCTATCAGCTATTTCAGGAACACTATTCGTTATAATGTTGAACATAAGGGTTGCGAAAAAAAGCAAATGGACAGAAGAAAAGCGTAAAGAGTCTGAACAACTCGGAAATGATTATTTGAAGATTCATAGGGAAGCTTTTAAAAGAGTGGTTGGTCTCTATTCAGAAGGTCTCCCAGATGGGCAGACTAACATCCCTTTTGAGCAGTAGCTATTTTACATCATCACAATAGTTTGCCTAATATAGTCGTAAATGATAAAATACTTTAATGTAAATGGAATTCCATCGGAAGAACCTAAAGGTGAATTTTGGATTTCTCAGTGGCAGAACAGTTTTTCTATAAGTAAAGAAGATAATACTTATGACATTGATTCTAAGCTTATTCAGCTTTCAGACATTGTTATCAAAACTATATTTGGAGGCACTCAAAATTTTTACAGTAAGCTTCCTTTTTTTTCATCTATATACCCATTTGGAGGTATTGACGCAGAAATAAAGTTATCGAAGAAAGATTTTGAGAAATGGATTAATCAGGAAGCTTCAAAAGAAACATATCAAGTCCTTTACTATTATGATATGCAAAATATAATTGGATTTTTGCAGAACTTAGTTCAAGAATCAAAGTTTCTTTTTTGTGATTTTTATAAAACATTTAATGAAAACTCCTTTCTACTTATTGAAAAGCCGATTCAACCAAACGGAATATTTTATGCCGCTGGGCAACACATTATAGAGCCATTTTCTAAGATAAATCATCTTTTCATTAATCTTGTTAGTCAACTTGACATTATTACTAAGATTACTTTTGAGTTTGAAAATATGCAACTTGATTTTACTGGATATCCCAAACTGAAGTCTAGCAAGGTACTCTATGGAGATGCAAAAAAAATTAGCTCAATTGATTTTAAAGACACAGTCTTTGAAAAAACAAAGGACATTCAGTTAATCTTAAACATTAGGAATGAAATAGTGCATAACGCTTCATTAGAAAATATACCTAAAGTCTACCAAGTATTTGAAAAAAATAGAATGATTGAAAAATTTATACTTATACCAGATACTACAAATGGAAATTTCGACACCTACAAGAACAGAAAAAGATTTTTTGGACAGGACACAAAATTAAATGAATTGCTTCCAAGACTAATTGCAGAATTTTGGAAAAGAATGGAAGTCACTATTGACAAACTGACTTTTTCGGTGACCTGAATCAATCAAATTATGTTAAACTTTGTTAAAAGGTGAGCCTTGCGGTGCGCCCAGAAAACGACCCTTTGGCAAGCCTTTGAAACAAGGTGTTTTCAAGAAAAGTTCGAGTCCCGTCCAGACCGCTAAAAATTGTTCAAAATTTCAAAAAAAAAAGCCTGTAAATCAATGATTTACAGGCTTTTTAATTTATTTGATGCCAAAAAATAACATTTAAAACCATAAAAAAAGTACCTATTTCGATGCCTCTTTTTCTGCACAGGGAAACTGATGGGGGAAATTCGCGATTGGACAACGGTATGTCCGGAACTATTTCCATTGCTATGGCATCTTTGTCAAGTACTTTATAAATAGACAATGGGATTTGTATGCGGTTATACAAATATCGGTAGCCCTATCTTTCAATTCAAATTTAAAAGACAAGATGACTTCTTCCTTAAATTTATTGATAGCGTTGTTGTTTTGGAATTGATTGTTTTATGTATTGTTTTAGATTATTATCAGATACCGTTCAAAAACTACTGTAGAGTTAGTTGTTAGTTAAATATTAATGTTTTAATTATACCAAATCCCGAATCTCTTCCAAAGATTTCCCTTTGGTTTCAGGTACTTTATACTTGACAAACAAAAATAAAAGGAAGCTTAAAACCCCGTAAAGTACAAAGGCAAATCCACTCATGCTTCCTGTAAATGTATTAAGCAAAACAGGGAAAGTTAATGTAACAATATAATTTGCCAACCAAAGGAAAAAAGTTGCGACTCCAATCCCTAAACTTCTTACTTCATTCGGAAGAATTTCACTTATGATGACCCAAACAATAGGTCCGGCTGAAATAGAGAAAAAAGCGATGTACGATAAAATCAATAGAAGAATTACAATTGGGTTTTTAACATCCATAGAAAATGAAACTCCCAAAGCACAGAGCGAAAAAGCCATACCAATAGCACCGTAAGTCAGTAATTTTTTTCGCCCCACTTTATCTACTAAAAACATGGCAATTATTGTAAATAAAGACATAATGACACCTATGCTCAAGGATTGAAAAATAGCCCCAGACGATCCTAAACCTATGCTTTTAAATATATTTGGAGCGTAATACATTACAATATTTATCCCTGAAACTTGCTGAAGCACCGCTAACACTATGGCAATAAAAGTGAACTTTTTATATCGGTTGCCGAATAGTTTTTTCACACCATCTACAAACGACAATTTCTCATCAGCTTCGTTATTAATGTCGCTTTCAATTTCGTTCTGTATTTGTTGAGCATTTTCTTTACCATTAATTTTTTCTAATACTTTTAATGCCTTTGCGTTTTTTTTATGTACTATAAGCCAGCGTGGACTTTCGGGAACAAAAAACATAAAAATTAAGAATAAGAATGCTGGTATAGCTTCTACTCCCAGCATCCAACGCCAATTAATAGTTTCAGGAAGGTTGTCTAAAAAGTAATTTGAAAAAAACGCCACCGTAATTCCTAAAACAATGGTGAGTTGGTTAAGGGAAACCATTTTGCCCCTGACTTTCGCAGGACTAACTTCTGCAATATAATTTGGCGATAACATTGACGC
The DNA here is from genome assembly GCF_047345745.1 of Maribacter algae. Lineage (NCBI taxonomy): Bacteria > Pseudomonadati > Bacteroidota > Flavobacteriia > Flavobacteriales > Flavobacteriaceae > Maribacter > Maribacter algae. The sequence continues at coordinate 621,336 of NZ_JBLFES010000001.1, read as the reverse complement.
GCCGCCAACCCCTAAACCTCCTATTAATCGAAAAATTATGAAAGAAGAAAGCGAAGTGGCTAAGGCGCTTCCTACTGCAGAGATTAAAAATAGTATGGCAGTAATTATTAACATAGGTTTTCGTCCGTATCTATCGCTAGGTGCTCCAAAAAATATGCCCCCTAGCGCGCATCCAATCAACATACTACTAACGGTAAAGCCAAATGCCCATTCGTTTAATTCAAAATAGGGCTGTATGTAAAGGTTTGCTCCAGAAATTACAGCAGTATCAAAACCAAATAAAAAACCACCAAGTGCGGTAGCAAAACTTATAAGTGTTAAAAATCTAAAATTCATATGTATTAATAAATGATCGTAACATCAACGAAGTGTACTTTTTGGCATTCCAAAAATGATAAATTATCAATAATATTTGGAATCGTGAATGTAAGCAATTATTTTCGTACTGGTACGAACCAGTATGTTTTATGAAAACAAAAGTTGAAAAAATAGAAGGTAATTTGGAAAATCAAATCCTATCGGGATCGCTTTCCAAAGGAGACCAAATACCTTCTTTAAACTTTATAAAAACAAAAAATAAAGTTTCACGAGATACTGTTGTTCGCGCTTATAAAAATTTGGTTCACAGAGGAATTTTGACTGCAAAACCAGGTAAAGGGTATTTTGTATCTGAAGAAAATTGGACGATTAAGAAAAATGTTTTTTTGTTTCTTGATGAACTTTCAGAATACAAAAACTCACTTGTAAAGTCTATTGAAGCTAATTTAGGAGGTAAAGCCAATTGCCATATTTTTTTTCATCATTATAATGAAGTGGTTTTTAAAAATCAAATACAAGCAGCTATAGGAAATTATACCAACTATGTAATAAGTCCATTTCCAAATTCTAAAACGGTTAGTGAAATGCTGCATTTAATTCCGAAAAATCAACTCATACTTATAGATAGGCACGACCAACAAGAGGACAGTTATAAGTTTGTTGGTCAAGAGTATAAAGAAGATATTGTAAGATGTCTTAACGATCTGGGAGAGAACATAAAAAAGTATCAGGATTTTCAATTTATTTTTCCAAGAAATTCATTCCACCCTATAGAATTGAAAGAAGGCTTTTCAGATTTTTGCAAGGGTAAAGCAATTTCTTTCAAAATTCATTCTGAATTTAAAAATTTAAAAAAAGGTGATGCTTACTTGGTCATAGAAGATGAAGACCTTGCTTTAATTGTAGAAAAAGCAAAAGAAAAGCATTTAACACTAGGTAAAGACATTGGACTAATTTCTTATAATGAAACACGTTTAAAAGCTTTGATCGCTAATGGAATTACTACTATTTCTGCCGATTTTCATGAAATGGGGAGACATTTGGCATCTATGATTTACGCTACTGAAAACATACAGATAATACATAGCGGTGCAAGATTAATAAAACGGAATTCATTCTAAAACCAAGAGGAGATGAGGCAAATTAATTCAATAATCAATGGAAAAGTTACACAAGAAAACATACTATTCTACAATGAATACGGCTTTTTGGTAGCACCAAATCTATTGAATAAAAAGAGTATTGATGAACTCAACGATGATGCCGTTAAAATTGTGACGGGGAAATCTGGAGAAATCGAAGGTGTTTTACCGGTCGAAGTAAATGATACAATAGAAGACACACTTAAACGTTATGCAGCCATACATTTTCCGCATAAAGTTTCCGATGTAATGAAAAAACATGCCAGCTGTGATGAAATTGCTGAGGTACTCTCAAAAATTGTCAGTCCTAATGTAAAATGCCTACAAACAATGCTTTTTATGAAAGCACCCGGTAAAAAAGGGCAATCATGGCATCAGGACGAATACTTTATACCTACCCGAGATAAATCACTTATAGGCGCGTGGATAGCCTTAGAAGATGCAGATGAAGAAAATGGCTGTCTTTGGGTAATTCCTAAATCGCATAAAGAAGGCTATATCAGAAAGCGTATCCCGAACGAGAATCCAAATTTTGCCGATGTTGATAGGGCCGATATTAAGCCATATACCGAAAAAGATATGATTAAAGTAGAGGTTACTGAAGGTAGTGTTATCTTTTTTCACGGGTATTTGTTACATATGTCTTTGGCCAATAGGTCCAATAGTCGCTTTCGTAGAGCATTAGTAGGGCATTATAGTAGTGCAGAAACGATGTTGCCTTGGGACCAGGATGGAAGATTAGACTTTACACACGACAACAGAGATATTTTTATGGTTGCAGGTAAAGATCCTTATGCACATAAGGGAACAGTAGATTTATCCAAGCCATTTGTGCGCCCCGACGTGATGGATTTTAATACAGAAGCCTCACGTAAAAGACTACAGAGAGAAGGCTAACATTTAAATCTTATTTCAAAATAAAAACTATGAGGGTGAAATTTTTCTGTCCCTATTGGGGGAACGAACATTTGGATTATAAAGTTTTTCTGGAAAAAATTAAGGAAGCAGGTTACGACGGTACAGAAATTATTCTTCCATACGACGAAAATCAAAAAGAAATCATAGTAAACGAAGCTGAAAAATTAGGCTTGGAAATCATTGCTTTATGGGGCGGTGTCATAGTAGGAGATTTTGACCAAAGTATACAAACTTATGAAGCCCACCTGCGAAATGCGTGCTCTATAAATCCGAAATTTGTAAATATTCAAACAGGTAAAGACCATTATACTTTTGAAGAAAATATGGCGTTTCTAAATTTGGCTAAAGCTATAAGTGAAGAAACAAATGTTAAGGTAATTCATGAAACACACAGGGGAAAATTTAGCTTTGCCGCGCATATCATACGAGAGTATTTAGAAAAAAATAAAGATTTAAGAATTACTGCCGATTTTTCGCATTGGTGTAATGTTTCTGAATCGCTTCTCGAAGACCAGCAGCACCATGTGGCATTAGCAATAACTAGAACCGATCACTTGCACGCTCGAGTAGGTTTTTCTGAAGGACCGCAAATTCCCGACCCTCGTACTCCTGAATGGAAATATGCCCTGGAGGCACATTTAACTTGGTGGGATGCCATTATCGAATTAAAAAAATCCCAAGATAACACTGAATTTACCATTTCCCCCGAATTTGGTCCTTTTCCATACATGACTATGATGCCGTTTACAGGCCTGCCAATTACCTCTCAATGGGATGTTAATTTATACATGAAAGGTTTTTTAAACGATAGGTATAATTAAAAAATCATTTCAAACAATTTTATAATAATTGGCATCCAGAACTTCATTGAATGCTAAACCTAAGCAAAAGTTCGCTTAAAAAAGACCCTTTCGCAGGTCCTAGATAAAAAGCGTTTCAGGAACAGTACTCCCGAAAATTCTGGGCTGTCCAGATTGCTTAAAACATCCAACTTTAGTTGAAGGTTTTTTTGGTTAATGTTTAAATGTTTTCCAATTCCGATATTCTACGAAGAACATCCAAGTGCTTTAATCCCATATTTTTTTCGTTTTGTCCTTTCCAAGGAAAGTATACACTTTCTACAAGCGGTCAATATTTCTGACTAAGTGTTCAAAATGGTTCGTTAACCGATGAATTCTTGTCGTTTTTCGAATTACATCATAAGTTTTAAAAACAAGTAGAATCTTTGTCGAACAAATTATAAAGACCTATTTATGAAAACAGTATTACTACTTAAAGAAATTTATAGCGACGGTTTCCGAAACATAGGAAACTATGTAGTCCGAAACTATTTTAAAGCTTTTGCTTGGTTTACCCTTGCGATGTTCAGCGTTGTGCTCTACGCATTTGCCTATAGATTGTTTACAGGATTTGTTATTGCTTAAGAAATTTAATAATGGAATTAAAGTTAAATTATGAGAAAGTGTTTACTATTGCTTGCTGTATATTCGTTGCTGTTGTTCTTTTATTAATCACAAAAATGACATCTTCCTCTTGGACAGGTTCTTTTATTGAACTACAATTGTAATGTATATAAAAAAGCATTTTAAGAAAGTATTGAAATAAAACCATACTAAAATCAAAGGCCAGACTTTACAAGTCTGGCCTTTGGTTTTATAATATTATGGGCGCATGTTTATATTAAATCCATAGAAAGAATAAAACCGTGTGCGGTCATATAAAGGGTTTTCTCATCCTTTCCTAACGCACAATTGGCGGTCAATTGTCCTGTATGAACTCGCGCTAACAACTTTCCTTCCATATTAAAGATTAACAATCCCTTTGGTCCAGTAGCCAATACATATCCAGATTTAGTGATCTTTAGTCCGTCTGGCAGTCCATGGTATCCTTCTTTGGCCAATATATAATCTACATTATAAAAAACTTTTTTGTTTTTCACTTTACCCGGACTTTCTATATCGTACACATAGTAGGCCGCATTTTCTACATCGGAAACTGCCACAAAAAGTTTTTTGCCATCGGGAGAGAGACATAGTCCGTTAGGATATTTCAAATCCTTGTCCAATAGCATTAATTCTCCTGTCCTTAACAGGCAATACACTCCTTGAAAATCCAACTCTTTTCCTTCATCTTCCAATCCATTTGGCAAACCATAAGGAGGATCTGTAAAATACAGATTGCCTTGGCCATCAAAATTGCCATCATTAGGGCTGTTCAGTTTTTTTCCCTGATAGTTATCCACTAAAAACTCATAATCGGCCTTTGGAATGGACATAGATGCATTCATTTTAGCAACGGCACGATTTCCGTGTTGCATCAATATCAGTTGCCCTTCCGTATTGACCAACAATCCATTGGAACCCGGTTCCGATCCTGTGAAATCGGTTCCGGATAAACCGGAAGGATACAAATAGGTGACAGTATCCAACTTTTTATTCAACTTATATACTTTGTTATTGGGTATATCCGAAAACAGCAAATAATCTCCATTTTTTATATAAACAGGTCCTTCCGTCCATGTAAATCCGTCTGCCAGAATATTTATTTTAGTGTTAGGGTCAATAATATTCAAGGCTTCATTGTCCAAAATTTCAATTTTGAACATCGCTTCCATTTCCGACTTTGTCCTTTTTTGCCAGTTGTTCCGCTGATTCTTTAATTCCGATATGGAATAGACCACCTCCTTGTTCATAGCTTTTCTCAGTTCCTTTTTAGATTCGTTTTTACAAGAACTTACGAGAGCTAAGGATAAAACTATCAGACTTATGATTCTTTTCATGCTATTAAAATATGAATTTACCATTCGTTAAAATTTCCATCCTTTCCACGCCATATGGGATTGCTCCAATCATGACCTATTTTTACGCCTTCTTTAAGCTTTTCTTCATTTATCTCTACTCCAAGTCCCGGTTTTTCAAAGAGCTTCACATAGCCGTCTTGCAAGTCAAAAACCTCGGGATTGACTACATAATCCAATAAATCAAAACCTTGATTGTAATGTATACCTATACTATTTTCTTGGATAATGGCGTTTGCAGACACAAAATCCACATGTAAGGCAGAGGCCAGCGAAACGGGTCCTAATGGACAATGGGGTGCCAATGTAACATCATATGCTTCGGCCATAGTTGCAATTTTTCTAACTTCCGATATTCCGCCTGCGTGACTCAAATCCGGTTGAATAATATCTACCGTGCCTTGTTCCAACAGGGGTTTAAAATCCCACCTCGAAAACATTCGTTCCCCAGTAGCAATAGGTATGCTGGTGTAATCATAGATATGTTTAAGAGCTTCATTATTCTCGCTCAGAACCGGTTCCTCTATAAATAACGGTTCATAAGGAGCCAACTCATCTATGAGCCGTTTTACCATGCCTTTATGCACACGTCCATGGAAATCCAAACCGATGTCCAAATCGTATCCGAATTCTTGCCTCAACAATTTGATGTTGTTTGAAACTGTTTTCACATCTTTCATAGCGGCTATCCAATCCATACCTCCGGTAGCATTCATTTTTACGGCTTTAAAGCCCATTTTCACTTTTTCATGGGCTTGCTCCAATACCACATCGGGGTTATCGCCACCTATCCAACAATACATTTTCATTTTATGACGAACGGCACCTCCCAATAACTCATGGACGGGAACACCCAAAGCCTTACCTTTAATGTCCCAAAGTGCTTGGTCTATGCCCGAAATGGCACTCATGATAACAGGACCGCCTCGGTAAAATCCTCCACGGTACAATACCTGCCATATATCTTCAATACTTTTAGCGGATTTTCCTATTATGTATTTTTCCATCTCTTTTACACAGGCCTCCACAGTAGAAGCCTTACCTTCAACTACAGGTTCCCCCCAACCTATGATGCCTTCTTTGGTAGTGATTTTGAGGAACAACCATCTTGGTGGTACTTTAAAAAGTTCTATTCTTTCAATTAACAAGGAATTGCTCATTTGTGTATGGTTTTTATAACTTCTTTGGCAAGTGATACAATACTCTCAAAGTTCTGCTGATTATGAATCGGTTTTACTAAATTTCCGCCGAGACCAAAACCGGAAACACCGGCCTCTTTCCATTCTTGGATATTCTCCAGCGATATCCCCCCAACGGCAAAGAAAGCTACATTGCTCAATGGTCCTTTTATGGCCTTGAAATATTTCACCCCCATATTGGCTATGGGAAATAGTTTTACGACATCCGCACCGGCAGCTACGGCATTACAAACTTCCGTGGGGGTTAGCGCGCCCATTAATACCGGGACATTATTATCGTGCGATACTTTTACAACTTCCGGATTTGTATTGGGGGTCACTATAAATTGAGCTCCTGCCTCGATAGCATCTTTAGCTATTTTTGCATTGATAACGGTTCCGGCACCCACCAAAATATCAGGATAAGCAATTCTCGCATTTTTTATTTCCTCAAGAAAACCGGGCGTGTTCGAGGTGATTTCCAAAACTTTTACACCGCCGGTAACCAAAGCTTTGATTACTTCGGGAATATATTTTTGCTCAGATAGCCTAATGACTACGACCAGTTTTTCTTTTCCTATTTTATCTAAAATCGTTTCTTTCTTCATCTTATTACGTGTCCTGATGTGTTACCTTCCATTATGGATATAATCTCTTTTTCCGAACTGGTATGCTGGTCTCCCTTTATAGTATGTTTTAAGGCAAAGGCTGCAGTTGCAAAACCAAGTGTTTTATCTACGTCCCATTCCTTTCCTAGCCCATGTAAAAATCCAGCTGCAAAAGCATCGCCTGTACCAAAACGATCCATAATCTCGACTCTATACTTATTCGAAACCATGGTTTTTCCGTTCATGGAACACACACCGGAAAGTATATTTTCGCTTGCAGAATTATGATTCCTCACGGTAAATGCCAATTGTTCAAGTCCAAATTGCTTCTTCGCCGTTTCCAAAGCATCCAAGGTCGTATCCAATGTATTGTTCCCTTTTGCCTCAATATCATAAACATCCTTTAGGACTCCTGCATTTCCAAAAAGTAAATCCGTATGCTCCAGAATCGCATCAAATTTAGTTCTGGCATCACTTTTATCCTTCCATAAGGTTCGTCTAAAGTTCATATCAAAGCTCACTTTAACACCCATTTGTTTTGCTATCTTGGCTACTTTTATGGTTTCCTCCGCACAGTTTTTGGATAGTGCCGGTGTAATTCCGGAAATGAACAACCACTGTTGTCCTTTAAGTATTGTTTCCCAATCGAATTCATTTGGATGAATTGCGCTAATGGCTGAGTCAGCACGGTCATAAATAACACTTGAAGGTCTTATGGACAATCCTATTTCAACGAAATAAGTTCCTATTCTTGCTCCTCCCCTCAAAATATTTTTTGTTGATATTCCGAAGTTCTGTAGTGACATCATGCACCCATCCCCCACTCCGTTCAAAGGAATTTTGGTGACGAATTGAACGGTATTTCCCAATATGGCCAAGGAACTCGCAACATTGGACTCCGAACCTGCATAATGTACCCCAAAAGATTGGGCGGTATTGATTTTCCCCGCATGATTGCTCGGTGTAAGCCTAAGCATAATTTCCCCAAAAGTTGTAAAACCCATAATACTACCAGTTAGTTAAAGAACCATCATTTCTATATAATCTTGGAATATCCACCAATTTAAATTCCTGTGCCATCGCCAATTCCTCATTGAATTCCACTCCCAATCCGGGAGTATCCAGAACTTTATAACGAGCACCTTCCAATTTAGGTTGAACGGGATAAAAATCAGGTGCGTTCGTACCCATATATTGTGCCGGGGTATTTACCTCCTCCAAATAACTAAAGTTTGGGCAGGCCGCCGCCACATGGATACTGGCCGCCGTACAAATAGGACCTAACGGATTGTGCGGCATTAAATCCACATAATGGGTTTCTGCCATGGAAGCCACTTTCATAGCTTCTGTAATTCCGCCGACGTTACATACATCTATACGGGCATATTGAGCAATGTCATTTTCCAAAAAAGGCATGAATTGCCATTTACTGGAAAATTCCTCACCAATGGCAAAAGGAACATTGATCATATTTCGTAAAGCTTGATAAGCTCCCGGATTCTCATCTCTTATAGGTTCTTCCAGAAAATCAATAGTGCCTTCCGGCATTCGCTTCATAAAGGAATAGGTTTCCGCAGCATTTAGCCTAGTATGATAGTCTAGCCCTATGACAATATCAGGTCCTACCTCTTTTCTGAGTTCAACGATCCATTTGGATAATTTGTTGATGGATTTCCTAGGTTCAAACCTATTTTTGTCTTCTTGCGATTCAAATTCCGCGGGGGCCAATCGTAAAACCGTCCATCCTTCTTTCACACAAATCTTGGAATATTCCAACAATTCATCTCTGGTAGTGAACCTAACCGAAGCAAAACACTCCACAAAATCGCGTTGTTTACCTCCCAATAATTCATAAACGGGAACTTCCAATGCCTTTCCCTTAATATCATGCAAAGCAATATCGATGGCCGAAATAGCCGCCGTGAATACGCGTCCACCTTCAAAATATTGCCCTCGATACAAAGTTTGCCATATGGCCCCAATTTGCCCCGGGTCCCTACCTATTAAAAGGTTTCTAAAATGTTTTATAAGACCTACAACGGCCAGCTCCCTTCCTGAAAGCCCCGAACAGCCCCATCCGTAAAGACTGGAATCTGTTTCTACTTTCACTACTAATTGTACCCCACCCCCTTTTATGTTAATAGGATACGATTTTATATCGGTTATTTTCATTGTTAATTGATGTTGTTCCTAAAAATGGAATCTTTAATCCTTCAAAATTATTATACAACCCTATTTTCTTTCGGTGAAATACGTTCAACTTTCCCGACGATAAGCGTGTAAGCAAAAAAGCCCATCAATGCCACCGCGCCTATAAAAAAAAGTGCCGGACTAAAATCACCTCCTTGTACCAAATAGCCGATGATTACCGGAACAATTACAAAAGCCAAACCGCCGATGAAATTAAAAGCCCCGCCTATGAGCCCCATATTATTTTTTGGTGCTATGAGCGATATGAAAATCCATGCTATACTCGCCAATCCGTTGCCAAAAAAAGCAATGGACAAGAACAAGATAATATAAAAGGTATCGTCCGTGTAATTGGCCCCAATAATAGCTATTGACAAAAGCATTCCCGTAATGATAGGTGCTTTTCTAGCAATTTCGGGTGTATATCCTTTTTTAATCAGAAAGTCGGAAGCGAACCCGGCCAACAGCACTCCAAAGAAAGCTGCGATGTAAGGAACCGAAGCATAGAAGCCCGATTTTATAAAATCCAGTCCACGGTATTCTACCAAATAGGTCGGGAACCAGGTCAAAAAGAAAGCTGTCGTTGCTCCCAAACAGAACTGCCCTATATATAGGCCCCATAATTTTCTGTAAATGAAGGCTTGCTTTAAATCCGACCATTGAAATTTCTTTTTTTCTTGAACCACTCCCTCCTTATCAATAATACCTCCTCCTTTTTCTATATAGTCCAACTCAGATTTGTCCATAGATCTATGGTTCTGCGGGTCCCTATAAAATATGTACCACACCCCGGCCCAGACCAAGCCAATAATACCGGATACGATAAACAGTCCGCGCCATCCCAAGGAATCTTGGATAAACGTTAATATAGGCAAAAGTGCCGCCAGACCCAAAAACTGTCCTGAAGTGTAAGTCGCAATTGCCGATGCCCTTTCATTTTCGGGAAACCAGCGCGTAACTATCAAATTATTGATCGGATAGGAAGGTGACTCAAAAAAGCCTATACTGGCCCTTAGACCGATTAATGCGATAAAAGAATTCACCACGCCTTGGAGCAGTGTTACAATTGACCATAAGGCCATGATGATAGGATATAGAATTCTAGAGCGAACCTTATCGGCAACGATTCCACCCGGGATTTGCAGGAGCGAATAGGTCCATCCAAAGGCCGAAAAAATATAGCCCATTTGTATTGCATTCAATCCAAGCTCTTCTTTTAAAGCGGCAGCGGCAACGGACATGTTTGTCCTATCTAGATAGTTGATTACCACAGTAAAAAATATCATCGCCAAGATATTGTACCGTTTTTTAGTTTTTGGTTTGGCGGTATTCATCAATTTAGATTCATAGTTTAGTCTATCAGTGATTTTAATAGTTATTTCTTTCGTACTTCGATTTATAAAAATCCAACTTTTAGTTTTAGGTAGAAGTTTTTTAAAAATCAAAGTAATTAATTGCCTTAATACTTATTTCATTGGTATCAATTCTAGAGAATGGAATAAATGTACTCTTTTTCAAAAGCGTTCTGAAACCAAAATATCATTTTTAGTTTTTCTTGTATTGAAACTCTTTATCAAAACCTACATTGCGAAAAGCTTCGGTTTGTGGCAATACAAAATTATATTCATGAATTTCGTCAATCTCTACTTTAAGATTTTTAGATTCAAACTCCATCACATGACCTGCGAAGGTCTCATCATCCGAAACAAAATGTAAATGATGACCGGACGCATTAATGTCACCAATAAATTCAGGACAAAAAAAAACCTACCATAGTACCGGAAAAGTTCTCCCTTTCAAAAATTGGCCGGTTAGGAATCAACACGTCCAACCCTTTACCGTCACCGCCATTAATGGTCATCTTGTTTTTAGAAGGTTTGATGCGATAGCTTTCTGAGCCTAATTTTTCATCTATTTTAAAATTGATAATAATTGGAGCCGATCTGTTTTCCTTTAGTGCATTTTCAATTTGCTTTTTGGGAAATTCTAAATTGATTCCATCCTGACCAAAAATTAAAAAGGTAGATAATACTAAAAAGAGAAAAAGTAGGGGCCGGTATTTTTTCATTTTTGCATTTGAAGTTGTTCTGTGATTTTTAGGCCATTTTCCACAAGTCTTGAACTTTTTTCAAATCTCTCCTCATTGCCTTGAATACTTCCTTTTGATCAATATTAATTTTTGTCATGCCATGTTCAGCTCCTCCCAAATCGTATTCAAAATGCATGGAAACAGGAACATTGATTTTGTGTTTTTTCAGCATTTTAAAATATTCATGAAAATTTACCATCCCCTCACCTATAGGAACATTCATTAATTTCCATTGATTACCTTCTCTTGACCATTTATAGTCCTTTATAACAATGGTATTTATTTTGGGCGCAATTAATCTTAATTGTGTTGGCCATGCCTGTGCTCCTTCTACACTGGCATGTCTAATATCATATTGACATCCCATGAATTTATTGTCCAAACCTTCTAAAAGATTGTGTACTTCATAGATAGATGCACCTACAAAAGAACCTGCGTGATTCTGAAATGCTCCTTTAATCCTATATAATTCATTGAGTTTGGCCAGCTCCTCAACTTTTCTCTTAATCAGTCGTAAATCTTCAAGGATAGAACCATTCTCCGTCCAATGATAGTATCCCAAACGATAAAACCGAATCCCTTGATCAGCCGCTATTTTTAGCACGTTTCTAGTATGTACGTCATCTACGTCCGTTATACCGGAAGTCATCATCACAGGATCAAACCCTACTTTTTTAAGACTTTGAACTGCCAACGGTAAATCTTGTGCAACATTTTGAGGAAGTACGTGCCCCTTTGGACGAACTGACAAATCTACTCCTTGAAAACCAATCTCTGCCGCTGCTTGGGCCAGTTCGTTGTAATTTAAGAACTGTAAGTGTTTTGAGAACACATGAATATTTAACTCATCTCCTAAAGGTTTTGATGTTTTCGAAAAAAGCTCATTTGAAATTCCGAGACCTGCTCCCGCCGTAACCAATGCGGTTTTACCTATAAAATTACGTCTTGTTATTTTTTTCTTCATGTATTCAGCTTTGGATGTATGCAAATAAATCACGTATTTCTTGTTCGCTCCAATCCTCTGACAAACGTTCGGGCATGATCGAGTTGGATTGTGCAGCTATATTTTTAATTTCACTTGTAGCCAAGATAATTTCATCACTTCCCAAAGGCTGTATCGCAATACTCTCTGCAGTGCGGTTTCTCAATATCCCGACAAAAATTTGTCCATCATTTTTTTCAATCTTGTAATTCACGTATCCTTCACGGATATCTGCATTAGGATTCACAATATTGAGCACCATATAAGTTAGATTGCTCCTATCATACCCTGTCAAATCCGGACCAATATCACCTCCTTGTTCCTTAAAAACATGACAGCTGGCACAAAAATTCTTATAAACGGTTTTACCGTTTGCTATATCTCCTTTACCGTTAGAAAGTGCATTGGCAATACGTTGAATCTCTATCTGTTTTTCTTCTGATGTAACCAGTTTTACATCGGGCCATATAGTTTCTACTTTTTTTGTTAATGTGCTATCTCCCAAAAGTTTGAACTGCCGTACAATATCTAAAGGAACTTCCTCTTTTTTTACTTGTCTTGTCTCTGTAATGCGATATAAAAAATCGTGGGCCCAAGTAGCCCTACTTGCAAATAATCTAAAAGACGCATTCCTCAATCCTAAATCCGCCCTTAACTTAAAGGGATATGATTCTGCTAATTCCGCTCCAATTTCATCATTGTCATAATGGTTCAGGGCTTTTAAACTAGCTTCACGAAGAGCGGTGGAATATTTATGGTCTTTTGCAATTTTCAACAAAACAGGAATAGCTTGCGGTTGATCTATCTCTCCAAATACTTTGATATATGATAACCGTTCCAGTTTGTCCACATTTGTATTCGGCAATAAATCAAGTACCTCCTTTACCGCTTCGGATTCATTCTTGCGCAATGCCGAGGTTAATCTTCCCGCACCAAACTTAGATTGCAATTCTTCCATTACTTTTACAATGTCCGTAGGTACTTCTAAAAGATTCCTTCCCCTTAAACCTTCTTGCAAACCCGTGAGCGCAATTTTTGAATGCATATCCGAAGGCGTCATTTGCAATAATTTCAAACAAGACTTATAATCCTCAAAAGTCCCTTTTATAGCATAGCGCTGCACCAACCTACTCAAAATAACCTCTTTGACCAGTTTGGTATTCCATAAATCCTTGTCCTTGAAAAGAGCCAACAGCTCTTCTCTTCCTTTTTCCACGTGCGCTTCAATAGCCCACCAAGTAAACAATTGGTTTTCTATATCTTCTTGATTGGATGTGTTTTTTAGCAAGTTTTTGATGATAGGAATTCCTGTAGCGGCCGGAAGTCTCTTTGCGGTCGATGCTAGTTGCCCCAAAACTTCTAAATGTTTTTCATTGCCAGCACGATCAATCAATTTTAATGCCACTTTTTTTGATGATTCATTGGTATCCCCGACCAAGCGTATTCCCCAAGATCTAACATACGGGTCTGTATGTTCCAAGGCCATGATCGCGATTTCATCCGTAAAGCCTCCACTTAGATTAATGGCCCAAAGTGCTTCTAAGGCCAATTGACCATTTGTAGTTTGCTCTAATAATTTTACCAGTTTAGGTACTATAGATGTATTTTTTTTATCTCCAAATTGACGCAAGGCCTCTTGACGAAACCATTTGTTCTTATCCCGTAATAATGTAATGAGCTCATCATCATTTAGCTTGCTCAAATCAAATGACTTCGTTGGCAAGCCTTCCTTATTTCGTATTCTATAAATACGCCCAGTAGTCTTGCTCCATGTATCACGGGGGTCTACATGAGACATTCTACTATCGTTCCAATCTGCAAGATACACGGCACCATCCGGACCGGATTTAATATCGACCGGCCTGAACCAATGATCCTCGGATTGCAGTACTTTTTCTTCATCAATACATAAAAACGTAGAACCTTTGGGGACTACTCTTGTTAAACGAACAAAATTATGAAGCGGGTTTAACGCCAAAATTTTACCTTGATATCTTTCCGGTAAATTTTCTTCTTCGTATTTGATCCACGCATGTGTAAATCTGAATTTCTCCCCCACCAGTTCCATACCCGGTAGAAAACCGAATGCGTACGGATTTCTTAGGGGGCCATGTTTTCCCCAGTTCTTTATATAATAACCCCCTTGTTTATAATAGAGTCCTCTGGATGTTCCGTTATCTCCCGAATAGACACGTCCTTTTTTATCAAATTCTACGTCAAAGGTATTACCACCACCTTCAGCAAATATTTCGAATATTTTGTGCGCAGGATGATATCTCCAAATCCCCTGACCACTGAGGTACACATTTTTACTGTTCTTGGAACTTACATTGGCGATACAGGTACTTCCCTGAGCACCATACAACCAACCATCCGGACCCCATCTCAGATTATTTGCCACCGCGTGCGTATCTTCCAGGCCAAAACCTTCTAAATGAACTTCAGGTTTTCCATTTGGCAAGCCATCGCCGTCCGGGTCTGGGTAAGCTACTAAATATGGTGGTGTTAATACCCATATCTTGTTCCGTCCCAAAACGACCCCAGTAGTAATGTTGAGACCTGTTATGGCATCTGTGGATTTATCAAAAGTACCGTCTCCATTAGTATCTTCAAAAAAAGTAATTTTATCCGCTCCCAATTCTCCTTCCGTGGGCGGCTTGAGCTCCTTATCAAAAATGGCTCTATTATGCCTATCAAGATCTACGACCTTGACTCCCTCCGGATACGGGTATTGGTTATATTGCACTACCCAAAGACGTCCTCTGTGATCAAAACTTATATCTACCGGCTGATGTATTATTGGTTCGGAAAGTACAAGATCAATAGCCAAATCTTCTTCAATCTTAAATTTTTTCAAAGATTCTTCAGCAGGCATATTCAAAGACCCATCCGTTTGAATTCCCATACTATTAAAAGAATTCATAAAACTCTTTATCTCCTCATCATCCGTAATTTCATCTACCGTAAGATTTCTAGGCTGCTTTATTATCTCCTCTTTGCATCCAACAAAACTCAGTAAAATTAGAATCAAACTTATATGCTTCTCCATACTATCCCTTTTCTGCAATTTTTATATCCGCTTCCACATTTTTGATATGTTTTCGGAAAGAAAATTCTTCATCGAATTGATGAGGCATTACGACAACATTATATTTTTCAACAGCCTTTACGTAATCTTTCCAATGTTTCAATGCATCCGTTAAATGTGATACCGCCTTTTTTTGTACTACGGGCTTTCCGTTAGATCTGTAGTTTTGTAGCGCTACTCCCCCTCGTATTTTATCGGCTATGTAAAGTCCAAAATGCCCCCAAGCATCAATATCGTTCAATTCTATTTTCAGCAAATCGTTCTCGGGATGGTCAGCTATAGCTTCCAAAGCAATCTGTTGGGCCTTTTTGCTGTTTTCTTCCATGGTTTCTGCAAATTGCACCGGTGTAATCTGATTTTGCTCAAATTTTCCGTTTACAAAGTCTGCAATATTTACATAAGCAGCATCCAATACACGATGTGTCATCATCTTTTCAACGGTAATAAATTGACCTCTTTCCCGTGTCATGCCCTCCGTGTATAAAGTGCCGTCCCATTCCCCACGATAAAAACTTGCCCAACCGTTTGCATTCTGGGAAGCTAGTTTCCAAGCTTCAATAAGTTTTTCGCCATCTTCGATTCTATATTTTTCTGTGAGCGCTTCGGCAAAATAGGCATCCGATGTTTGGTCGTTATATAAAAGGTTTCCCCATGTTTTGTAAAAGAGCCATTGCCGTTGAAAAGCATAGTCCCATAATTTATTTTTTTCTCTAGTGATATAGTCCTTGGCAGGAATATACGTTTCCGAACCTATGATGGCTCCGGCCATATAATCTTGACTATTGTACTTCATATACTCACGTATAAAATCCGGTTGGCCCCAACGAAGCACGAAAAAATCCTCGTTTCTTATGGTATAGACTCCTTTGTAATTTTTGGGTTTGGGATTCCAATAGGTATCCGTTAAAATTCCCCCATGTACTACGGACAGTTTGGGCGAAGAATGGCCGTGGGACCAGTTAAACTTGAAACCCAATAATACATTATCCTCAAAACCAATGTTTTCTATGGCTTCTCGTGTAATGACTTCGGTAGCTTTGCTTACCGTACCATGACTGGTCAATCCTGCGGAAAGCGGTGCCCGATAAAAAAATTTAACCTTTCTATCCGCTTCTTTTACGCCCTGCACCAAGGTCCTATCTATCCAATCCTTGCGCATTTCCGAAGTCATACCGCCCATACGTTCTCCCAAGGTAATTCCAATTCCGACGATATCTTTATACTCGTTTATGGTCTTGGCCACCATTTCTCTGGTATATTCTTCAATAAGTTCATTGGTTTCACCATCTCCCCAATAACCACCCTCTTTGGAATACCCGGCAACATTGTAAGCTTTACTGAATTCTTCGGACACGAATATATTCCAGTTAAAGATATAGGGATCTATACCTCTATCCTTGGCCATTTTGAAGAGTGTTTTCCAGAATGTTTTCCACTCTGCCATTTCTTCCTTTGTAAAAGGGGATGCCTTCGGAAACTTTTCGGATTGCACCATATACATGTACGGATGTAAATTCCAGAGAGAAAGTACATTGAACTTATTTTCCACCATCATATCCAAATACGCTTCCCAAAACTTCAAGTCTTTACAGGTTTCATAGTGAAGTGATAAGTTTTCGCCACCCCGATATGGAAACCAAGGTAGATTGAATTTTATGGCCCTGAAGGAATAGTGTGACGTTATGTCTTTCGTTTTCAACGTTTTCCAAGTAGCATCTTTTTTAAGTTGCTCGGCAATGTCCAAAATACCATAAAGTAAACCTCTGGAACTTTCCGATGTTAGCTGTACCGACCCATCTTTTCGAGATATTGCAAAACCTTCGTTCTTTTCTTCGGTTAGACTTTCTATTAGAACAATTCTAAAATCTGCTTTGGTAGAATCCGCAACATAAACCGTATTGATTTTTTTTGCTGAGAGTTCGTTTTCCAACTTTTGTAATCCATATTGCAAATTGGTTTTAACGGCTTCTTCTACAAAAATGCTTACTTCATCATTTTTTGAAGTGCAGTTAAAAAGTAGGAATACTACTACTAGACCAATATATTTTCTCATTCCTTTGTTTTGAACTTGGAGTAATGGCAAGATTATAGCCCCTACCTTTTATATCCACTCATAAAATTGGAGATTAATTTTTGACTAACTAAACCTATATGTACTTATAAGTACCACAAATGTCTTTAGTCAGCATGGATTAAGCATCTAGATAGTATTTGCCTTGGAATTGCATTACGCTATTCCAAAAAATGACCGAAAAGACATCAATATATAAAAAATCCATCATTCCGGTTCAAAAACTAAACTCAAAAAGGTTAGGCCCATTGTGCGAGAGGGTTAACAGTATAAAATTAACGCAATACTACATTATGCTGAAGAAAACAATTTAGATATGGCATAAAATAAACCCATCCCAACAACAATCAAAAACATATGTCATATAACCTTGGATTTAGGTTTGGTAAATTACCTCAAGTTTATCAAACTAAATATTCATTAGATGCCCCACAACTTCAAGTTATTCCATTTAATCCTTCTTATGTGGTCAATTACTGGTTATGGCCAAAAAATGGAAAAGAATTTTAAATTGGATTGGGACACTCTCAAAAAGCATGAGACACCGGAATGGTTCAAGGATGCAAAATTTGGTATTTATTGTCATTGGGGGCCCTATTCCGTTCCCGCCTATGAGAATGAATGGTATTCGCATTGGATGTACGTAAATCCCGATAACCCGGAATATCCTCAAGGAAAAAAGTTCTATGAGCATCATATTAGGACATACGGCCCTTTAAATGAATTTGGATATAAGGATTTTGTTCCCATGTTCACTGCGGAAAAATTCGACGCGGCAGCATGGGCCGACTTATTCGAAAAAGCGGGTGCAAAATTTGCCGGTCCGGTTTCTGAGCATGCAGACGGATTTGCAATGTGGGACAGTAAGTTGACACGTTGGAATTCAAAAAGAATGGGCCCTAAGCGGGATATCATGGGCGAACTGTCCAAAGAAATCCGTAAAAGAAACATGAAGTTCATTGCCACCTATCACAGACACTGGCTTTTGGGATGGTACCCCACTTGGGACACCACAACAGATGCCTCGAATCCTGAGTTGAGCGACCTGTACGGGCCCAAAATGAAAAAGGGAGATTTTCAATATCCTCCTACTCCCCATGAAATTGATGCAGGAATAAAAAAATATTATCCACTTGCAGAAGAAGAATTCAATAAGGAATGGTTGGCCCGTTTAAAGGAAATAGTGGATAATTACGATCCTGATTTGGTTTGGTTCGACAATAAGATGGATGTTATTGGCGAAAAATATCGAAAAGAATTCCTTGATTACTATTATACCGAATCCAAAAAAAAGGAACAAGAAGTTGTAACTACATACAAATTCTATGATTTAGCCAAAGGAACCGCGGTACTGGACGTAGAACGCTCCCGAATGAGTGAAATGAAAGATTTTCCTTGGCTTACGGACGATTCTATTGATTGGAAAGCATGGAGCCATATTGATAATCCAAAATATAAAAGCACTAACAGAATCATTGATTTTCTAGTGGATGTAGTAAGCAAGAATGGATGTCTTTTACTCAATATTACGCCAAAGGCGAACGGGGAAATTCCCGGACCCGTACAAGAACGTCTTTTGGAAATTGGAGAGTGGTTAAAACACAACGGAGAGGCCATTTACGGCACTAGGCCTTGGAAAATTTATGGAGAAGGCGATGCCAAAGTCATTGAAGGGCACTTAAGTGAAGACAAAAACCCAGACAACACTGCAAAGGATATTCGGTTTACAACCAAAAACGATATTTTATATGCTACCGTTTTGGATTGGCCCAATGAAACGGTTACCATTAAATCCTTGAAAAAGAACAGCGACTATTATACTGGCGAAATCAAATCCATTCAATTGATAGGTTCGGAAGAAAACATCACCTTTGAAAGAAAGGAGGATGCGCTTCACATTACTTTTCCTAAAAAGCCAATTGGAAAACACGCATTTGTTCTTAAAATCAGTAGCGCTGAATAACAATCAATCCTAAATATTTTTAAAAATGAAAAAAAACACATCGATTGCACTCATCTTATTATGTGCCATCAGCACATATGCCCAAGATAAGGATTGGACACCTTTATTGGACAAACAACTTAGCAAGTGGGATAAATACATTGGCGTTCCGCATACTAGCGTGAAAGGAATAGATTGGGCTCCAAAGGGTAACGGTGTAGAAGGAACGGCCTTGGGTTTGAACGTGGACCCGTTGAACGTATTTAGTATAAAAAAAGAAAATGGTGAGCAGGTATTGTACATTACCGGTGAAATATATGGTGGACTAACGTCCAAAGAAATTTATGAAAATTACCATTTGAAATTCGATTTTAAATGGGGCGAGAAAAAATGGGAGCCTAGATTAAAGGATAAAAGGGACAACGGAGTATTGTACCACTGTAACGGCGAACACGGTGCTTTTTGGAATGTTTGGATGGAGTCTCAAGAATTTCAGGTGCAAGAAGGTGATATGGGCGATTATTTTGGTTTGGCCGGCGGTGTAAACACCATTAAAGTTTCAAAGAACAAAGATAATTTTTATGAGTATGACGAAAACGGGATTGAAATGAGATTGGGCACTGTTATTAAAGGAAAATACAAGTACAGAGGCGTTCGTAATGGAAATTATGAAAAACCTAATGGTGAGTGGAATACGTTGGAGCTGATTTGTTTTGACGGAACCTCCTATCATATCGTAAACGGCAAAATAGTAAATGTATTGACCAATGCGGAAAGACGTACGGAAGTAGGTTATGAACGTGTTACGAGAGGGAAAATTCAAATACAGTCAGAGGCTGCAGAAGCTTACTACAGAAAAATAATGATCAAAGAACTCAGGGAACTGCCTTCATTTTTGAGAATAAAACACTCATCA
This sequence comes from Maribacter algae, assembly GCF_047345745.1. Classification (NCBI taxonomy): domain Bacteria; kingdom Pseudomonadati; phylum Bacteroidota; class Flavobacteriia; order Flavobacteriales; family Flavobacteriaceae; genus Maribacter; species Maribacter algae. The sequence continues at coordinate 601,097 of NZ_JBLFES010000001.1, read as the reverse complement.
ATCAAAAAAAAGTGTGTCTAAAATGTGTATCCAATTGTCACGAGCGTCTCTAAATTTCGGAGGAGAATCTTGAAAAAAGGACGTTCGAAACATCTCGATTGCGCTCGATGGGACAAAAAGTTGAAAACAAGATTTTAGATACGCTCTTTTCTTTACTTCAATTCCAGTTGTTGTACTTCATTAGGAGATTGGCCCCTTATCCTTTCAAAGGCCGTTTTCATTTCCTCCAATTTATCAGGATGAGTTGCTGCTAGATTATTTTGCTGAGCAATATCATCTTTCAAATTATATAATTGATATGTTTTATCATTTCCAAGCTCAATATTTACCTCCCTATTTATAGGAGCTAAATCGTACGGAGGAATCATGACCCAGTTGCCTTTTCTCAAAGCTGTTCGGGTAGTCGCTTCCAAAATCAGCTCTTTTCTGCCTTGATCGCTATTTCCCATAAAAACATCTATCAAGTCCTCTCCATCATGTGATTTTTCATCGCTTCCTACAAGATTGGCCAAAGAGGAAAGCAAATCTACCTGACAGACCAATGCATTGGAAACACCCGGATTTATTTTCCCTTTCCAATAGGTTACAAAGGGCACTCTGGCACCGGCTTCAAAAAGGCTATATTTTCCACCTCTCAAGGGTCCGGCAGGAGTGTGCTTCCCAAGCTTTCTTCTAGAAAAGTCAAAATAGCCATCGTTCAGTACTGGTCCATTGTCGCTAGAAAAAACAATCAACGTATTTTCCAAAAGTCCTTCTTTTTCCAAAGTCTTCATGAACTCCCCGATACACCAATCGGCTTCTAAGATGACATCTCCCCTGGGACCCATGCCGGATTTCCCTTCAAATCTTGGGTGTGGTGTTCTGGGAACATGGGGTTGCTGTAAGGCATAATAGAGGAAAAAGGGATTTTCTCTTTTCGTTTTTATAAATTTTTTGGCCCTGTTCAAAAACTCATCCGCCATATCTATATCATTCCACAAAGCGGACTTTCCACCTTTCATAAAGCCGATTCTTGGGATACCATTTACAATACTATTGTTATGGCCATGTTTCCATTTCATAGTGGTGAGCTCAGGATTTTCCAGTCCAGTGGGTTCTCCTTCAAAATTTTTATCATAACTAACCTCAATAGGGTCGTTCAGGTCTAAATTGGCTACATGGCCGTTGTCCATATAAACCGTTGGCACTCTATCTTGGGTTGCCGCCAATATATAAGATTCGTCAAACCCCACTTCATTAGGTCCAGGAGATACTCTTTCATTCCAATTAACCGACCCGTTTCCTAAACCCAAATGCCATTTTCCAACAATCCCCGTATAATAACCTTGCTCCTTTAGCATTCTGGGCAAGGTCATTTGAGTAGTATCTATAATTAAAGGGGCTGTTCCCGGAAGAATCTGCGCATTTTTACGCCATGGATACTGCCCAGTCAACAAGGCATATCTACTGGGCGTACAAGTGGCAGAAGAGGCATAACCGTTCGTAAAACGGAGACCTCCATTGGCGAGGGCGTCCATATTTGGTGTTTGTATTTCAGTGGCGCCATTAAAACTAACGTCACCATAACCCAAATCATCCATATAGATTACAACAATATTCGGTCTTTTAATAACCGAAGCTGCCTCAGTTTTTTTCTCGTCTCTACAACTAATGGCTAGAAAAGCAAAAAATAAACCTGCAAGTGTTCCTTTCATAACATCAAATCTGTTTCTTATTGAGTTCTTTTGAATTTTTTAAATAACGTGAGTTCGACCTAAGTTAATCAATATTAAATCGATTTTCAGTTATTTATGATTTACTGTCGGGTCGAGCCTGCCTAGTCGGCAGACAGGCGCAGTCGAGACCTCCTTGGAGCATATATTTTTAAAGACTTCTCGACTACGCTCGAAGGGAAAGTGTCCATATTTGTTGATATTCCAGGTACAAACGCTAAGGCTTTATATCGAACTCCATTAAATAAGAAGAATTTCAACAATATTTCAAATAGTAATACTATCGGTTTTTGGTTGTAACGGAAAAAATTCTCGTTTTCTATTAACATTACAATCCCCTAGACAGGGTCTTTATTGAGGTTGACCATTTGTTGCACTTATTTGGACATAAGGCGTTTCCATATAGATTCAAAAATAAGAATTTAGCCAAAGGCTGTAGTATTATACGTCTTAAAGGTAAATTTCAATTTTAATAAATGAAATCGATAATCAAGATACTCTCTATATTTCTTCTTTTAACGCTTACGGTACAAATTTCCTGTAAGACCAAAAGTGAGAAAGACATCGCAAAAAATGCACAGCCCGATTCTTTGGCTGTTTTTGAATCAAACTGGGAATCCATAAAAAAGAATTATAAGGACCCGGAATGGTTCAACGATAGTAAGTTTGGAATCTTCATCCATTGGGGCGCTTACTCCGTACCAGCATTCGGTTCTGAATGGTACCCAAGAAAAATGTATATGGATACGGCTACCTTTAGCGCACAATTGAACTTAGAAAGTGAAGGTCCCAACCCCACTTTTACTTATCATAAAGAAAAATGGGGCACTCAAAAAGATTTTGGATACAAGGACTTTATTCCAATGTTCAAGGCAGAAAAATTTGACGCCGCTGAATGGATCGATCTTTTTAAAAAATCAGGTGCCAAATATGTAGTTCCCGTCGCGGACCATCATGACGGTTTTGCCATGTACGACTCAAAAACAACACGATGGAATGCCGCTAACATGGGACCTAAGAAAGACATTTTGGGAGAATTGTTCAAAGAAGGCCGTAAGCAAGGGTTAATTATGGGAGCTTCGTCCCACTATGCCTTTAATTGGTCCTTTTACAATAAAAAAGACCATTTTGATACCACTGATCCAGAATATTCAGATTTATATTCCCCAAAAGGAAAAGATTTAAACGAGCCCGTCTCCAAAGAGTTTAAAGAAAATTGGTACGCAAGAACCACGGATTTAATAGATAATTATCAGCCGGATATTTTGTGGTTCGATTTCTATTTGGACATCCCGGATTATGATGAGTATCGTCCTAAAATCGCAGCTTATTACTATAACAAAGGCTTGGAGTGGGGCAAAGAAGTAGTGATAAACGATAAAAACTTATTTCATGAAGCCTTCCCTGAAGGAACCGTAATTTATGATCTGGAACGTGGGAAACTTCCAGGGATCAGAAAGTTGCCATGGCAAACGGATACATCGGTAGGAAAGCATTCATGGTCACATGTAACCAATGAAGAATACAAAACACCAAATAGCTTAGTTGATGATTTGGTCGATATTGTTTCAAAAAATGGAAATCTATTATTGAACATTGGACCAAAGGCAGACGGGACTATTCCCGAGGAGCAAAAAGAAATCCTGATGGAAATAGGAAAATGGCTAGATATGAATGGTGATGCCATTTATGACACCAAATATTGGAAGACTTTTGGCGAAGGACCAACCGAAGAAGAAGGCGGGTATATGGCCGATCACAAAAACAATAAAATATTTACCGCCAATGACATTCGCTTTACCCAAAAAGATGGAAAATTATACGCCATCATGTTGGCATGGCCTAAAAATAACGAAATAACCATAAAGTCCCTGAGCAAGACCAGTGAACATGCAAAAGGTCTGGATATTAAGGGAGTTAAGCTTTTAGGAAGTGATTCTCAATTAACCTACGACCAAACCGATGAAGGATTGGTGGTAAGCAACTTGGGAAAACAAATAGGAAATTATGCACACGTATTGGAAATAACTATGTGATGCTGCAAAAATGTTAATTTGAGTTAGTTTTTTTATCAAAAAGACGCATCGTTATTTATTTAATGGTGCGTTTTTTATAAACGTTCTTTGATAATTTGGCATGCCACACTACTTAGTTTTTTTCTTCTGTCGGGTTTTTATATTTTGATATGTATTCCTTCGGGGACATGTTCATGATAGAACGAAACTGTCTATTAAAATTAGAGATGTTGTTAAAACCCGATTCATAACAAATTGTGGAAATGTTGTTTTTATGTTCAATCAATAGCTTACATGCATACCCTATTCGTATTTCATTGATGTACTTGGAAAAACTTTTTTGATTGACACGTTTAAAAAATCTACTAAAAGCTGATGGATTCATGCAGACTTCCTTTGCAACATCCTCTAAACGTAAAGATCCAGAGAAGTTTTTGAAAATGTACTCATATGCTTTATCAAGGGTCTCATTTTGATTTTCTTTAAAAGAATCTACAAAATCCTTGGTACATAAGAGCTCGTATTTTTCATGCTTGGCCAAAGTATTTAAGATATTTAAAAATGTTATCGTCCTTTCAAAAGCATCATGTATTTCAACTAACTTTTGGATTCTCTTTAATGTTTTGGCTTTTGGGTTTATAAATTTTATACCATATCTGGCATTGTATAAAAGTTTGAAAATATGCTCCATTTCCCTTGATTCAATAAAATCAAAACCTAAAAATTCTTTCTTGAAATGTATAACGATATCCTCAGCAATAAGGTTGGAGTTTTCACCAAAATAGTCGTCGTCATTAAGCCACATATGTGGTAGGTTTTTGCCAAGCAGGACAACATCACCTGGATTAAACTTTTTTATACTGTCACCTACAAATCTAGTACCGATGCTTTGTAAGGTTAGAACCAATTCCAATTCTGGATGATAGTGCCATATTTTAAGAAAATAGGGTTCTTTATGGTGTGTAACCATAAAAGATCCCTTTTCGGGATTTTCCCTGTTTAATAAATGAAGTTTCATCTTATACGACTACTTTTAGCGACAGAATGTAAACTTTAAACTTTAAATAGGCAAAAAAAGTATCGTAATTGATCCGTTTAATAGTAGTTATTGGTATGTTGTTCCCCTAATTTTGAGATTACATATGAATATTGAATAGTAATGTTAGTTAAATGAAATATATAGTTTGCGAAAAACCCGGAAATTTTATCTTGAAGGAAAAAGAAAATCCTATAAGAAATAGCGGAGAAGCATTATTAAAAGTCAATAAAGTTGGTATTTGCGGAACAGATTTACACGCTTACGCAGGCAATCAAGCCTTTTTCACTTATCCTAGAATTTTAGGTCACGAACTGGCAACCACTATCAAAGAAATAGATGACAATGATAAAGGTCTTAAAGCGGGTGATAATGTAGTGGTCATGCCATACATAAGTTGTCAAAAATGTATCGCTTGTAGAAATGGAAAAACCAATTGCTGCACCAATATCCAAGTATTGGGCGTTCATACGGACGGTGGTATGCAAGAAGAAATAATTGTTCCCATAGATATATTGATTCCGGCAAAAAATCTAACGGACGATCAAATGGCAGTGGTAGAACCGTTAGCTATTGGTGCACATGCCATAAGACGTTCGGGATTAAAATCCGGAGAAACCATTGCAGTAGTAGGTTGTGGTCCTATTGGCATAGGCATCATGAAACTGGCCCAGATAGCAGGTGCCAAGGTAATTGCTATTGATGTAAACCAACAGCGTCTAGAATATGCCAAGGAAAAAATTGGCGTGGACCATATTGTCTTAGGCGGACCCGATGCAGTAGAAAAAGTTGCAAGCATCACCAATGGTGATATGGCAACCGCGGTATTCGATGCTTCCGGTCATAAAGGAGCCTTGGAATCCGGTCCGGATTATATGTCGCACGGAGGTCGTTATATTTTGGTTGGACTCTCCAAAGGCGAATTAACATGGGCACATCCGGCCATTCATGCAAAAGAAACGACTATTATGTGCAGTAGAAATGCTACTTTAGAGGACTTTGAGCATGTTATTTCGGTTTTGGAAAAAGAATCGTTCCCACTGGATTCATTTATTACCCATAACGTAGATTTTACGGAAATGATAGCCCATTTTGATAACTGGTTAAAACCAGAAACAGGAGTAATAAAAGCAACCGTGAATTTTTAATTTCGATATAAAATAAATTTTCCTTAGTTAAAAATGAAAATAAGTAACGTATGAAAAAAGTAGTGACCTTTGGAGAGATAATGTTGCGTTTGGCCCCAACGGGTTTTTTAAGATTTTCGCAAGCCAGTTCTTTTGATGTTGTTTATGGTGGCGGTGAGTCCAACGTGGCCGTGTCTTTGGCCAATTATGGTGTCCCGGTGGATTTTGTGACGCGCTTGCCAAAAAATGATATTGGGGAATGCGCCATGATGGAAATGCGTAAAAGAGGCGTTGGTGTAGATAAGATCATCTATGGTGGCGATCGTTTGGGGATTTACTTTTTAGAGACGGGAGCAGTGTCTAGGGGCAGTAAGGTTGTCTATGACCGTGCACATTCCGCTATTGCCGAAATTGAGCCCGGAATGATAGACTGGAAAACAGTTTTTAAAGATGTGGCTTGGTTTCATTGGACAGGAATTACCCCGGCAATCTCGCAAGGGGCAGCAGACTCGTGCCTTGAAGCCGTAAAAGTGGCCAGTGAAATGGGCATTACCATTTCTACGGACCTTAACTATAGAGCCAAACTTTGGAACTATGGCGGTGACCGCGAAGCCATTATGACGGAACTCACCTCCTACTGCGATATCATCTTAGGAAATGAAGAGGATGCTGAAAAGCATTTTGGAATACACCCTGAAGGGTTGGATGTTCATAAAGACGGCCACGATGTAAAAGCGGAAGCGTTCCTATCGGTCTGTAAACAAATGATGGAAAAGTTCCCAAAAGCAAAAAAAGTGATTACGACCTTAAGAGGATCCATATCCGCATCGCACAACACCTGGGCCGGTGTTTTGTACGATGGAAAAGAAATGTTCGAAACGCGTCAATATCAAATAACCGATATTGTAGACCGTGTTGGCGGTGGTGATTCTTTCATGGGCGGGTTAATATATGGCCTCCTTAAATATCCTGAAGATGACCAAAATGCACTGGACTTCGCCGTGGCAGCATCCTGTTTAAAACATACTATAAAAGGGGATGCCAATTTGGTCACTGTTTCCGAAGTTGAAAAATTGATGGGCGGCGATGCATCGGGAAGAGTAGCAAGATAAATAAGTTCATGGATTCCTGTTTTTAAATGAATCCAGAAAGTAAATACAATCCAAAATATGGCACAATATTCAAGAATAGAAGTCGCTAACGTCATGAAGGAAACCGGTATGGTACCTCTTTTCTACAATGCGGACGTAGCGTTAGGAAAAAAAGTCTTAAAGGCGTGTTATGATGGTGGTGCCAGATTGATGGAGTTCACCGCTCGTGGCGATTTCGCTTTTGAGGTTTTTTCAGAACTTAACAAATATGCCATTGCCGAGCTTCCGGGAATGATTATGGGCGTCGGTTCCATCACGGATGCAGCGGCAGCTTCCATGTTCATGCAGATGGGCGCAAATTTTATCGTAACACCGTCACTTAGGGAAGATATTGCCATTGCTTGCAACCGCAGAAAAGTATTATGGTCACCTGGCTGCGGCTCCTTGACCGAAATAAACAAGGCCGAAGAAATGGGTTGTGAAATCGTAAAGCTCTTTCCAGGATCTACATACGGGCCCGGATTCGTGAAAGCGATCAAAGGACCACAACCTTGGACGAGCGTTATGCCAACAGGTGGGGTAAGTACGGAGGAAAGTAATTTGAGAGGCTGGTTCGATGCTGGAGTCACCTGCGTTGGCATGGGTTCAAAACTCATCAGTAAAGAAGTATTGGCCAACGAAAACTATACAGGACTCGAAACAAAAGTACGGGAAACACTGGCCTTGATTAAAGCCATACGAAAGTAGAAAATGAAAAAACCATTTGTTCAGATACATCCAAAGGACAATGTATTGGCCGCTTTAACAGATTTAAAAGCTGGAACTGCCATCTCAATTAACGGCTTAAAGTTTGATCTACCGGATTTGGTAAAGGCCAAACATAAATTCGCCATCAAGCAATTGGCATTGGGCGATAGCATCTATATGTACGGCAACCTCATCGGAAAAGCTACCCAGCGTATCGAATTAGGTGAAGCGTTGACCATAGAAAATGTAGTACATGCCTCTAGGGATTATGTTGTAGGGAATAAAAAATCTACCTGGGTGCCTCCAAATGTAGACAAATGGAAAGAGGCTACTTTTATGGGGTATCACAGAGCGAACGGAAAAGTAGGTACGGCCAACCATTGGCTAGTGATTCCCTTGGTTTTTTGCGAAAACCGAAATGTTGATGTTTTAAAATCAGCATTGTTAAAATCGTTAGGATACCACACTTCCAATGACTTTATAGTGGACACGGAAACTTTGGTACACCACTATAAAAACGGTGCTTCAACTGATGAGTTACTGTCCGCCAACATAATTCGTACGCCTGAAGACATAAAGCAAAATAGAACGTTCCCTAATGTAGACGGAATTAAATTCTTGAATCATGATGGGGGCTGTGGGGGCATTCGCCAAGATTCGGAAACCTTATGCAACCTCTTGGCTGGATATATTACACACCCGAATACCGCAGGAGCAACTATATTGAGCTTAGGCTGCCAAAATGCGCAGTTCAAAATTTTGGAGGAAGCCATTGCAAAATTGGACCCCGACTTCTCCAAACCCATTCACGTACTCGAGCAACAAAAAAGCAAAAGCGAACGACACTTTATTGAAGAGGCCGTCAAGAAGACCTTTTTAGGATTGATCGAAGCCAATAAAATTGAAAGAAAGCCGGCAACTTTGGATAATTTGGTATTGGGGCTTGAATGCGGTGGTTCCGATGGTTTTTCGGGCATATCCGCCAATCCTGCGCTAGGCTACACTTCGGATTTATTGGTAGGTTTGGGAGCCACTACTGTGCTGGCAGAATTCCCGGAGTTAAATGGTGTAGAGCAAGAATTGATCAATAGATGTGATTCCAAAGAAAATGCCAAAAAATTCGCTGATTTGATGAAGGCCTATTCGACCAAGGCCGTTTCCGTAGGTTCAGGTTTTGAAAACAATCCCTCTCCGGGCAACATAAAAGATGGTTTGATCACAGATGCCATGAAGTCCGCCGGTGCAGCAAAAAAAGGTGGAAGTTCACTTGTAACGGATGTTTTGGATTATACCGAACCCATCACAAAAAAAGGGCTGAACCTCCTCTGCACTCCGGGCAACGATGTGGAGAGCACTACCGGTCTGGCAGGCTCCGGTTGTAATATCATCTGTTTTACTACTGGTTTGGGCACTCCTACAGGGAATCCCATTGCACCTGTAATAAAGATATCCAGCAATAATGCCCTTAGTGAACGCATGAAAGATATTATCGATTTTAATACAGGAAGTATTATCACTGGCGAGGACACCATAGAAAGTAAAGGAGAAGAACTTTTGGAATACATTATCAAAGTGGCGAGTGGAGAAAAAATCACCAATGCCGTTAGGTTAGGGCAAGAGGATTTTATTCCTTGGAAAAGGGGCATATCGCTTTGACCATTTTCATTATTGAAAAATACCAATAGTTTTAGACCATTAGTTATCTCTAAAAAACCATTTCTTCTAAAAGAATTTTAATAAAATACCGAATTTCAAGAGTTGAAAAATTTAAATAGAAATACAGCAAATAAATCCAAAACATTGCCTATACGGGTCATGCAATTTGGTGGAGGCAATTTTTTACGTGCATTCGTAGATTGGATGATACAGGTATTGAACGAAGAAACCGATTTTAATGCCGGTGTAGCTATCATTAAACCTACTGAAAGAGGAGATTACAAAGAATTAAAAAATCAGGACGGTCTTTTTACCGTGGTTCTGGATGGTATAAAAAAGGGAGAGCTCATTGCGGAAAAGAAATTGGTCTCCTGTGTTCAGGAGATATTTCACGCATATAATGAATGGGACAGTTATTTAGCGTTGGCCCAAAATCCGGATGTTCGTTTTGTTGTTTCCAATACTACGGAGGCAGGTATAAAATTTAATCCAAATGACCGTATTGATGCGAATCCACCAAAGGAATTTCCCGCTAAACTCACCATCTGGCTCAATCATAGATTTAACTATTTTAAGGGAGCTATCGCGAAAGGATGTATAGTATTGCCCTGTGAATTAATTGAGGACAATGGCTCCGTTTTGAAAAACAATATCCTGAAATATGCAGATCATTTTGGATTCAGCGAAGCTTTTAAGGAATGGATTGAAACTGCAAATCATTTTTGCAGTACGCTGGTAGATCGGATCGTCTCGGGCTATCCAACGGACAGGGCCGAAGAAATAGTGTCAAACTTAGGCTACACGGACGATTTGTTGGTCGCCGGTGAATACTATCATAGTTGGGTCATTCAGGCTGATGCCCAGGTTCAAAAAGAACTGCCGTTCGCCCGGACCGATTTAAATGTTGAATTTGTAGATGATCTGACACCTTATAGGGAAATGAAGGTTCGTGTACTCAACGGAGCCCACACAGCAATGGTCCCTGTAGCATATTTGGCAGGTATCCGTTTGGTAAAGGAAGCTATGGCAGATGATGTCGTAAGCAATTTTGTAGCATCCCTTTTACTTGAAGAAACCGCTAAAACCTTAGATTTTTCGGAAAAGATAAAAAATCAATTCGTAGCGGATGTTTTGGACAGGTTCCGCAATCCTCTTCTGAAACATCAGTTGATCAGTATATCCTTGAACAGCACCTCTAAGTTTGTAGCGCGTTTATTGCCCACACTAAAAGATTATCTCAATTCCCAAGGAAAACTACCAAAGCGTATCGTTTTTGGCTTATCGGCACTTATTCTTTTTTACAGAGGTGAATTCAATGGGGAGAAAATCGATTTAAAAGATGACCAAAACGTATTGGATTTTTTCTCATCGACCTATAAAAAATTGATTGCCAATGAAATTCAATTAAAGCAAATGCTCCAAATGGTACTTTCCAATACTGTTATTTGGAAAGAAGACCTTACTAAATTGGACGGGCTCGCCGAAGCCGTCTTGGAGAATATAGAAACTATCCATGAAAATGGAATCAAGAATGCCATCAAAACACTAAAATAACTTAAAAAAAATGAAAAAATCAAAACATCTCGGATTATTTCTTGCCAGTGCCGTTTTCTTCTACAGCTGCGGAAATGAAAAAAACACGACCAAAGAAGAAGTACAAGACAAAAAAACAGAAACTCCTGAATATACCGAGGATTGGGCATCTTTAGGAAAACATAATGAGTCCCCGGAATGGTTTAAGGATTCAAAGTTGGGTATTTATTTTCATTGGGGGCTGTATTCCGTACCTGCTTATAAAACGGAATGGTATCCGCGTTGGATGCACTTTAAGGACCATGATATTTATAAGCATCATGTTGAGAAATATGGCGACCCGTCCGAATTCGGCTATCACGATTTTGCACCAATGTTCAAAGCGGAGAAATTCAATGCCGATGCTTGGGCGCAATTATTCAAAGACGCAGGAGCACAATTTGCGGGTCCTGTGGCGGAACACCACGACGGATATTCTATGTGGGATAGTGATATTACACCATGGAACACTATGGATACCGGTCCAAAAAGAGATATAACCGGTGAATTGGAAAAAGCTATAAAAGGTAAGGGAATGAAGTTTATAACCGCCTTTCATCATGCCAAGAACTTACAAAGGAGCACAACCTTGGGCGAACAGGTAGACAATAGCCATTTCCCATATTTTAAAGATATGCCCCCAAGTTCCAATGACCCAGACCTGCAATTAATGTACGGCAATATAGAGCCTGAAAAATGGTATCAAGATGTTTGGTTCGGAAAGATGAAAGAGGTCATAGACAAATACCACCCGGACATTATGTGGTTTGATTATGTTTTAGGCGATATTCCAGAAAAATACCGAAAGGAATTTGCCGCCTATTATTTGAACGATGCCAATAATAGGGACGAAGAAGTGGTCATTGTACGTAAACAACACGACCTTCCGTTAAATATGAGCGTTGAGGATTTAGAGCAGGCCCGTAAGAATGAAATCGGCACAAAGACTTGGATGACAGATGCCACTATAAGTGATGGTAGCTGGTGCTATACAGAGGATTTGGGCGTAAAACCTGCTCAGGACGTATTGCACATGCTAATTGATATCGTGAGCAAGAACGGGGTCTTGTTGTTGAACGTTTCACCCAAAGCAGATGGTACTATTCCAGAAAATCAAAAGGAAGGGTTGTTGAAAATGGGAACTTGGTTGAAAAAATACGGGGAAGCCATTTATGGCACGGAGGCCTGGTACACCTTTGGCGAAGGACCGACCAAAGAACCCGAAGGACATTTTGAAAACCATGAGGCTTTTATGAAATTAACATATTCCAACAAGGATATCCGGTATACGACCAAAGATTACGATATTTATGGTATTGTACTTGGGGCTACAAAACCAAATTCGGAATTGGTACTAGAATCTTTTGCCAAAGAAAAAATATTGGATGCACCAAGTATTGAATCCGTTTCGTTTTTAGGAAGCGATGAAAAAATAGATTGGAACTATGACGAAGAAAAAGGCCTTACCCTAAAAACTCCGTCAAAGGTTATCGATGAAATGGGAACGGTAATCAAAGTAACGATATCGCAGTAAAAAGGAGTCAATAGAATCTAGACCGAAGACAAAAATTCTTGTTTCTTTAATTCAAAAAGTGATTCCATAAAAAAATTGGAAAGTTTGGACAGGATAAAAATTACAATAACACAAAAATGATCATAGACTCCCATCAACATTTTTGGCAGTATGAGCCCGTAAAACATTCTTGGATAGATGATGATATGTCCGTGATACGGCGTAATTTTTTACCATTGGATTTAAAAAAAGTCTACGATGGAAATGGTATCGATGGTTGCGTTGCGGTACAGGCGGACCAAACATTGCAAGAAACCGACTTTCTATTACGGCTATCCAAAGAAAACGATTTTATCAAAGGTATTGTCGGTTGGGTCGATTTACGTTCGGATGATATTGATTCCGTTTTGGAGAAATACCATTCGGAGAAAAAACTGAAAGGTTGGCGACACGTGGTTCAGGGCGAACCTGATCATAATTTTTTAATGCGCCCGGATTTTTTGAAAGGTGTCTCCTATTTGGAAAAATATGATTACACCTATGACATCTTGATATTCCCACATCAATTAGGGGCTACGTTGGAGTTTGTGAAGCAATTCCCCCACCAAAAATTTGTTATAGACCATATGGCAAAACCCTATATCAAAGATGGTTTTTTTGATGGTTGGGCCACTTTGCTCAAAGAAATAGCAAAGCAAAAAAATGTGTGCTGTAAATTATCCGGTATGATTACTGAAGCAGATTATAATAATTGGACACCAGAGCAGATACACCCATATATGGATTTGGTATTGGACAGTTTTGGAACTGACCGAATCATGTTCGGTTCCGATTGGCCCGTGTGCTTGGTCGCCGGAAATTATGCCGAAGTAAAAACACTGGTAACCGATTTTATTTCTAAGCTTAGTAAGGATGAGCAAAATAAAATAATGGGACAGAACGCTATTGATTTTTATAGCTTATAAACAGATGACAGCATCGGTTTGACCGAAAATAAAAAGATGAAATTCGTATGGATTTAGGACTAAAAGACAAAATAGTAGTAGTTACGGGAGCAGCGGGATTAAAAGGAAGCATAGGTGAGACTATCGTTCAGGCACTCGCCGATGAAGGGGCCGTTCCAGTTATTGTTTGTCGCAATGACCGTGGTATTGGCTACGCCCAAGAACTACAGGATAAAGGAATTGATTCTATTTTTGTAAAGACCGATTTGGCCGACCCCGTTCAAATAGAAAAAGCTGCAAAAGTGATCGGGGAAAAATATGGACGTATTGACGCGTTGATAAATAATGTGGGCGTAAACGATGGCGCAGGTCTTGATGCCTCTATAGATGATTTCATGTGGTCCTTAAAATTAAATTTGGTCAGCTTTTTTGCCATGACCAAATATTGTCTTCCTTATATCAAAAAAGCAAAAGGAAATATCTTGAATATTGGCTCCAAAGTAGGACTGACCGGTCAGGGAGGTACTTCTGGCTATGCGGCATCCAAAGGTGGTGTTCTAGGTCTTACCAGAGAGTGGGCCGTAGATTTAATTTCCGATGGAATTCGGTGTAATGCCATTATCATTGCGGAAAGCTGGACGCCGGCCTACGAAAATTGGATTAAGACATTGGATAATGGTGCTGAAAAATTAAAATCTATCGTTGAGAAAATTCCATTGGAAAACCGGATGACAACGCCCAAGGAAATTGCGGACCAATGCCTTTTCACCATTTCCAATAAATCTTCCCATACTACGGGCCAATTTATCACAGTTGATGGGGGATATGTAAATTTAGACAGGTCTTTGCTTACCGAATAGGAATATATCAACTTAACATTTGACTTTCATAACAACCGAACATATATGAGCAATTCAAAAAAAATACCAGTAGTCCGTAAAGAATTATTGTTTCCGTTTATCATTATCACATCGCTTTTTGCCCTTTGGGGAATAGCCAATGATTTGACCAATCCTATGGTATCCGCCTTTAAAAAGGTAATGCCGGAACTTTCCAATGTTCAGGCATCTTTGGTACAGTTCGCCTTTTATTTCGGTTATTTCTTTATGGCGTTGCCCGCAGCACTTTTTATTAGAAAATATAGCTATAAATCAGGTATTATTCTGGGTCTGATTCTGTATGCCATTGGCGCATTTATGTTTTATCCCGCAGCGGCCTTTGAAGAATTTAATTTCTTTTTGATTTCCCTTTGGGTCATTACCTGTGGTTTGGCTTTTTTGGAAACTACTTCCAATCCGTTGGTTTTAGCATTGGGCGATAAGGAAACGGCAACACAACGGCTTAATCTGGCTCAAGCTTTTAATCCTATCGGTTCCTTGATGGGTATGGTCATAGCCCAAGTATTCGTTATTGGTGCTCTGCGGTCGGATGATTACACTACCGAAGCCTATAACGCTTTGACTTCGGTAGAATTGGCGGGTATTCGCGAAAACGACTTAGGAATCATCAGCATACCTTATATAGGTTTGGGGATTTTGGTGCTGATTATTATGGCGATTATTGTAGTGACGAAAATGCCAAAAACAGCAGATGAGGACAAAATGTCCATTTCGGAATCGTTCAACAAATTATTTTCCAACAAAAATTATATCAAAGGCGTTATAGCACAAGCTTTTTACGTGGGTGCACAAATTATGTGTTGGACCTATATTTTTCAATATGTAGATAATCTAAACGATGGTCTTCCCGAAGCGGAACAACTAACGGCAACGTGGTTCAACGTAGCTGCTATGATTGTTTTTTTAACCGGAAGATGGATCGGTACGGCATTGATGAAAACCATAAACCCATCTAGACTTTTAATGTTATTCGGCCTAGGAGGTGTGCTGATGTCCGCAGGAGCTATTTTACTCCCCGGAATAATAGGGCTTATTTCATTGGTAGGGATATCTATTTTTATGTCCATCATGTTTCCGACCATATATGGTATCGCTCTAAAAGATATGGGCGACGAAGCAAAAATAGGTTCCGCAGGTCTCGTAATGGCTATTGTTGGAGGCGCCTTAATGCCTGTATTGCAGGGAAGCATTTTGGATTGGGGCGGTAGTGGCTTTGCCGATGTACAAGTTCTAGGTTTTATTCCAGAGGTGAAATTCTCGTTTATACTTCCTTTACTTTGTTTGGCGGTTGTAGCATGGTATGGATATAGCAGTTATAAATCCAATAAGCAATAATATGGTTACCAAAAGATATTGTCTGTCCTGCGATTTAAAAGATGATCCAAAACTTATTGCGGAATATAAAGAATACCATGCTGCTGGAAATGCATGGCCGGAAATCACAAAAAGCATTAAAGACGCAGGTATCGTGGACATGCAAATTTATTTGACAGGAAACCGCATGTTCATGATCATGGAAGTAGACGAGACTTTTGATCCTAACAAAAAGGCAGAAATGGACGCCCGCAATTCAAAAGTACAAGAATGGGAACAACTTATGTGGAAATATCAGCAAGAATTACCTTGGGCTAAAAAAGGTGAAAAATGGATTGAAATGGAAAAAGTATTTCAGCTTTAGAGATGCTCATAAGTACCTACTACTTGGTATTCCAAATAGATTGCATATCATAAATTTTTAAATCCTTAATATATAATTCTCCCTCGTTACAAGTGATTTTAAAAGTATCTCCTTCAAGATATTCCTCGTTAATCAGTCCCGTAATCGCAGTTTCTCCTTCATTCAAAAAGAGCTCCAAGGAATTCTGGTCAAGCAACATCCTAAATTTCATATGATCATTCTCCGTTCTCAACCTTATGGTTTTGCCAAAAGCTGTGATTTCTGACGTAGTTCCTTCATAGGTGAGTTCAAAATCTGCCAAAGTCATAGTAAAATTTGTGGCTTCTGTAAAGGTCATATGGAGCTCTATATCCAAAGATTTTCGGGAGATATCATATGCATCATATTCCCCCTTTTTTAGCCAAATATCAATCTTCTGCAACAAGGCTCCCCGAAGTGTATCGATTTCCTTAACGGGATACCTATGCAACGAATAACCGTTTTCGGTTTTGAACAGTTTCAACTCCCAAGGCACCCTAAATTGGGCATTACTAGGCATATTGGTATATCCCTTAGAATCAAATTGGCGTGTGAACCATCCCATAAAAATACGCCTGTTGTCCGGTGCATTGCTAAAGGTTTGTGTAGAATAATTTCCAATGCCCGAATCCATCTGCAGGCTTTCCTGTTCTTTAATAAATTTTTTTCCATCAAAGGTCCCGAC
Source organism: Maribacter algae (assembly GCF_047345745.1). Classification (NCBI taxonomy): domain Bacteria; kingdom Pseudomonadati; phylum Bacteroidota; class Flavobacteriia; order Flavobacteriales; family Flavobacteriaceae; genus Maribacter; species Maribacter algae. The sequence goes on along the minus strand of NZ_JBLFES010000001.1, from coordinate 584,404 downwards.
CACATATTTTGCATTGTCGAGTTCCCAAAATTTTCCCGCCCCGGATATGAATACCCATTTCTTTTCTTGTGGATTATTTTCTACAGACAGTTGAAAAAGGTCGGGACATTCATTATGGCTTGCTACTTTCATATCGGAAAGCGGTTCCCAGTCAATGGCATTTTCGGATTTTAAGATGCGAAAAGTCTGTTCTCCAATAAAGAGCATCATTATCCAACATTGTCCTTTTTCATACCATACTACTTTAGGGTCACGGTCTTGATGTTCGGAAAACTTGGGTATGATTGGATTTTTTTGATAAGAAATCCAGTTTTGACCGCCATCTATGGAATATACCAAGTGTTGTGAAGCACCTGTTTTTGGTGTTATAGCGTGTGCTCCTGCGGCAGTATAAAATAACAACAAAGGAGGATCTTCTCCCGTTTGAAGCCCTGAAGTATTTTTAAAATCTACCACTGCCGAACCGCTATAGGCAGAACCGTATGAATTTGGTGCTATAAGCGGATCATGCTCCTGCCAATGCACTAAATCATGACTTGTTGCATAGCCCCAATGCATATTGTCCCAACTTTGCCCATAGGGGTTGTATTGATAGAACATATGGTACGTTCCATTATAGAAAAACATTCCATTTGGGTCGTTTACCCAGCCTACTTTGGGAGAATAATGAAATTGAGGACGGTATTGTTCTGCATAATATTTTCCGGGAATGGTATCACTTTGAAAGAGTCTTAAATTTTCATCTAGACCGTAAGCCATTGAATCGATGCTAATATGAAGCTTTTCACCCTTGAACCGCGAGACGTTCATCCAACTATAAAAGTCCGGTTTTCCTTCGGAAAGGCCTACGTTTAAACGACTAACGGAGTCGCCTTTGTGAAGCATTACAATTGAACTAGGCTTCGCTGAATTGTCTACTGGAAAAACCAGATAGTTTTTTGAAATGAGAATTTCGGATAGTTCTTTATTCGCTACTGGATTACAGCCAATCTCAAAAAGCCCCAGAGCAATATACAAGTATAATAGATGGCTTTTTAGCTTCAAAATATAGTTTTTTATATAATGGTCTTAAGTGTTAACATTTTTCGAACAAAGCGTAATCAATCATTCCAATGTGCATCAATAACTTTTTGAATGTGGGGATAGTTCTCATCTGTTTCATTAAGGTCTTCCCGCATTTTGATGAGTTGGTTCTTCAAATCGGAAATCACTTCTTTATACTCCTCCGAACCATATGCATTGTTCATTTCCTTGGGGTCTTTTTTCAAATCGTAGAACTCCCAAGCGGGTGGTGTATGGTTGGTAAAATCGTTGCCCCAACTTTCTTTGTTCCAAGTAGCATTGGGGTCATCGGTATCTACCCAATACTTTCCATAGTAAAAAATTAACTTATAGTCTTTGGTGCGGATGCCAAAATGTGCCGGATTTTGATGCCTATGCGCCAAATGCATCCAATAACGGTAATAGGTCGCTTTTTGCCATTCTTCCGGTTCATTACCGGTCTCCAAAATTGCTTTAAAGCTTTTACCTTGCATGTAGTCTGGAGTGCTACCGCCGGCCATTTCAATCATTGTTGGTGCAAAGTCTGTATTATTTATGATAGCATCGGTTCTTGTTCCTTCTTTTACTTTGTTGGGATAGCGAACAAAGAATGGCATCCGCATGGATTCGTCATACATCCATCGCTTATCAATATAATCATGCTCACCCAACATAAATCCTTGATCGCCTGTGTAAACAATGATAGTATTGTCCAACAAATTTTCCTTTTCTAGATAATCCAATAATCTTTTAACATTGTCATCCACCCCTTTTACACACCGTAAATACTTCTTTAAATAATCTTGATAGGTCTTACTTGTATAGGCTTTTTCCTCGGGAGTCATTTCCCATTTGACATATTCTTCAGGTTTGATATCGGCCTGATTCCTGTACTTTCTATAAAGGGTAGTATCGTTCCAATAGATATTCATGGCCTGATTTCTTATTAAATTCCTATGGGATACGGAAGAACCTATAATCCTGGTCAAAGAATCGTTTTTACCTCGGGTGGCCACGGAACCGTTATTTTTATTGTCATATAGACTTTCAGGTTCGGGAATAAAAGTGTCTTTTAAATATTCTTCATATCTAGGGGCATATTCAAAATCATCATGGGGAGCTTTAAAGTGATGCATCAAAAAGAAAGGTTTACCGGGATCCCTTTTATTCTGTAACCAGTCTAAAGCGATGTCCGTTACGTTATCGGAAGAATGCCCTTCGTGTTGGACCACATTTTGAGGCCATGGTTTTTCTCCTTGAACTCTAAATTCAGGATCAAAATACTTGCCCTGCGCCGGAAAAACTTTATAATAGTCGAACTCGGCAGGTTCGTCATGTAAATGCCACTTTCCAACAAGGGCCGTTTGATAACCTAATTTTTTCATTTCCTTTGGTAGATATTGTTTTTCGGGAGAAATAACTCCTTCCAAATCAATAACACCATTGGTCTGGGCGCGTTGTCCTGTAATAATGGCCGCTCTACTGGGCACGCAAATGGAATTGTTAACAAATGCATTATCAAAAATTATTCCTTCGCTGGCCAGTTTATCCAATGTTGGTGTAGGATTCAAATCAGCCAATCTACTCCCATATATACCAAAGGCTTGGGTAGTATGATCATCTGCCATGATGTAAATGATGTTCGGTTTCTTATTTTTCACCGCTGGACTTTTCCCACAAGAAAACTGTAAAAAGACAATTATTAAAACGATGCCAAAATTCCGATTTAGAAAAAAAGAGTTCATGTGCTGCTAGGTTATTTGATTACCAATTGATATCTATAGGATTGCTTAATTTCTTATTAATTGGGGCGATGTAAAAGGAATATGAATAGGTGCCCGGTCGTATTAAAAATTCTTTATAAGGCTCAGCTCGGTAAGACCATGAATTATCACCCCCGACGCCCATCTGCTTTGCATCTATGTTTACGGTAAGCGTACCGTTGTTGACAAGTTCATTGGTATGTTTGGCCGTTTCAATATTATGTGTATCGTACTCTTGCACACTAAAATTCAATGGTTCCTTCCCTATCACATAGAACCCGTTGCCAGTGTTATTCGATACTTTAAACCAATGCGTTCCCATTCTATTTCCGTACTCCTGCGGTCTTGCATAAATATAATCCATTGTTCCCACGCTGGTCTCGTACAAGCCGACGAAAGAAGCGGTGTTTCTATCAGGATAATTGGCATGTGGCCCTTTTCCAAAATAAGTGATATTGGCATAGCTATTGTCCGTTTTTAACTGCATGCCCAACCTTGGCACATTTGGTACGGATTCATTAATAACAACGGTGTAATCTACTTTAACCTGGCCGTTGCCCAAAATGGAGTATGTAAGTGTGACTGCCGTTTTCGGTTTCGTCACTTCGCCCTCTACCGTAAGGGTTACCTTTCCTTTTTCAGCTGTATCTGATTTTATTTCCGTTATGTTGAATGTATCCGCAGCGGCCATCCAATCGCGTTCACTGGTCTTCTTCATGGTTGTACGATAGGCCGCGGTATTATCGGTTTCCGGCCTCCAAAAATTAAGTTGTAAAGGTGCCTTTAAAAGACTTCTTCCCTGGTAGGCATAGTCAGAAATATAACCGTTTGATTTATCAACAGTGAGTTTAAAATTAGCATTTGAAAGTGTAATTTCGATGTCAGTTTCCGTGGTAGTGATTTCTGGCTGTTTTTTAATATTGATTTTAGAAACCTCTCCTTGATAAGGCATTTTAAACTGTTCCTCGAAAACGATATATCCTTTCTTTGCCCATATCATATCTTTTTTCAATTTTCCCGTAAACTTGAGATGATAAATGCTGTTCTTCTTTAATCGAGGTTTTTTGAAGTAAACATCCACAGCTTCTTTTTCCCGAGGTTTGGTACGCAAAGTGGCTATCGGTTCACCTCCTATGGACTCTCCATTTTCCAATAATTCCCATGCAATTTCATATATGGATAAATCTATTGCGTGATGTCTATTTTCAAAATCAAACCTGCCCTGTTCCAAGTCTACAGGTGTTATTTTTACTGGCTGATTTACTTTTTTAGCCTCATAAGCTTCCGGTTTAAGGGTGCGATTGGCAGCAATAATTCCGTTCAAGGCAAAATTGCCGTCGTTGGGTGTATCGTCAAAATCGCCACCGTAAGCAAAATATTCAGTCCCGTTCTCATCTTTCTTTATGAGGCCTTGATCGATCCAATCCCAAATATATCCTCCCAACGCACGATCATTTTTATAAATAACATCCCAATAGGTCTGCATGTTCCCTAATGAATTACCCATGGCATGGGCATATTCGCACATGACCACAGGACGCTTATCAAAATCGGTGTCATCAATTAAACTTTGTAATTCCCATGGTTGGGGATACATTCTGCTCAGCATATCAACATAAAGCGGATCGGTAGGATTTCCCTTATCCTTTGTGACATATTCTTTTTGATAACGTTCATCAGCCGGGTTGCCCTCTGCTCCTTCATAATGAATAAAACGTGTTGGGTCAAAATCCTTGATCCATCCCGCCATCGCCGCATGATTGGGACCCATCCCGGATTCATTTCCCAATGACCAAAAAACAATGCTTGGATGGTTTTTATCGCGCTCTACCATTCGTACCCCTCTTTCCAAATACGCACTTGCCCAATGAGGCTGGCTGCTCAATTTTCCGCCATAACCGTGGGTTTCCAAATTTGCTTCATCCATAACATACAGGCCATATTGGTCACATAAATCATAGAAATATGGGTCATTTGGATAGTGCGAAGTACGTACGGCATTGAAATTAAGCTGCTTCATTAATCTTACGTCCGCTTCCATATCTTCTCGGGAAACTACCTTACCGTCTTTATAGTCATGATCATGCCGATTTACGCCAATTATTTTTACGGGATTTCCATTGACTAAAAATCTACCCTTATCGTCAAATTTCACTTCCCGAAAACCGACTTTGGTATTAATATATTCAATATCATTGCCCTTATCATCTTTTAAAGAGAATTGTAACGTGTATAGATACGGATCGTCTGCCGACCATTTTCTTGGCGAGACGATTTCCTGTTCCATTAATGCACCGAAATACACATTATCCCTTTGCGGATAGGCCTCCCCGAAATAATCTTTTAATTGAATACGCATAGGTTTTCCTACCGGATTTCCATCAGCATCCGTTAGCTCCGCAGAAAGTATCCAATCATCAACTGTAGTTTCCAAAGGTGCGGTACCAAAATGACCGACCTTCTTTACATATTTATTTGGAATATTCGCTATAAATTCCGGTCGTATCTGTAGCAATGCGTTTTCGTAATTACTGTCCAAATCGGTACGTACCGTAAAATCCGAAATACGAACTTTTGGTACGGCAGCAAGAAAAACCTCACGTTCTATACCACTCATACGCCAAGTATCCTGATCTTCTAAATAACTCCCATCTGACCAACGATATACTTTTACGGCAAGCATATTATCTCCTTTTTTTATGTAATCGGATATATTAAATTCCGAGGGCAAACGCGTATCCTCACTATAGCCCACCAATTTTCCATTCACCCAAACATAGAATGCTGAAGAAACCCCACCAAAATGCAAAATAATGTCACGGTTATTCCAATTTTCATCAATCTTAAATATTTTGATGTAGTGGCCAACGGGATTATCCGTAGGGTTTATGTATGGAAAATCCTGAAAGAACGGATAGGTAATATTGGTGTATATTGGTATACCGTAACCGCGCATTTCCCAGTTGGAAGGCACATTAATATCATCCCAATGAGAAGCATCAAAATCCATCTTTTGAAATTCTTGATGGGATTCCGCTGGGGTGGCCACCCAATTGAATTTCCATTCCCCATTTAACGATTTAAAGTATTTTGATTTTTCCCTATCGTTAGCTTTTGCCATCTCTGGACTCTCGAAAGAATAAAAAGTAGCATGTGCCGGAAGTTTATTGATCTGGTGTACGGATGGGTTCTCCCAGTCATTCTGTTGTGCAGTTAATGGTATCACTAACAAAACGATGACCAAAACAAATAATTTCTTCATTTTCTAAAGGCTTGGAAAGATAATTTTACCCATAAGATATCAATAAATTCCCGTTAAACATTAGTAGATGAGCACAACCGCATACCCTTTTTAAAGCAATAGGGCATTATTTAGACACGCTCTAATTTTACGGGAGGTGTATGATGCGCATTCCATTGGCAGACATATAGGTTTTTATCCTCATCCACAAAGACATCATGGCCATGGTTGAATGTTGGATTCTTAGCTTGAAACATTTGTTGAAGTTCTCCGTTTTTGTACTCGGGCGCTTCCCCTCCCGGATTGGAGACTACTTTGTTATTTCCGTCCAATATCGTAGTAAAACCAGTATCTCGGACATAGTTCTTGCCCTCTTTAGTTGTTGACCAGCAAACCCCGGCATAAATATTGTCATCATCCAAAACAGGACGGCAAATAAAAGCTCCCGGTAGCGGGACCGTTTTTATATATTTCCCCTCTAACGTAAAGAATTTAAAAGAACAGGTAGCCCTTGACGTTACGATCAAAACGGGGTTTTCCTTATTCCTATAATCTACGGCCACTCCATGGGCATTGTTTATATTATAATTTTCATCAGTGTTGTTATGACCGCCCCATTTTCGGATAAACTCTCCTTTAGGTGAAAACTGTAAAATATAGTCGGAACCGTAACCATCCGCCACATAGATATCACCATTGGGTCCCACTGCGGTTTCTGTAGGCAAATATTCCATATCAGCGGTGTACTCGCCAATAGTATGTGGATCTGGCAGCATAAAAAGCAATCTTCCATCTATGGTAGTCTTGCTTACGGCACCGGCCTGTTTTTTCCATTTTCCGGTTCGGTCTTGAAACCATCCACAATCAACGATATACAGCATATCATCACCACCTTCACTATGCAAGGTAAGTCCGTGCCCGCCAGGATAACGTGTACCCCATGAATCCAATAACTTCCCTGATTTATCAAAAACCAGTATGTTATTGGCCGTATGGTCCCCTAGCATTATCAAACGTCCCTTACTGTCCATCTGCATTTCGTGACAGTTAAGAATAGGGTTATGGCCAACAGTCATTTTTGCCCAATCTTTTTTGACCCTATATTTAAAGTCGCCATGCCCTATCAACTCCTCTTCCATGGATGTTTTCTTGAGGATATTGAAACCGAAAGAGGGTACTGTAGATAGTGCTGCAGCACCAAGCGTAGTTTTTTTGATAAAATTTCTTCTATTGCTCATAAGTTTGTATAGTTCTAAATATTAGGCTAGTAAATCTTTCATGACGTGCCCGTGAACATCGGTCAAACGATAACGACGTCCTTGATGTTTAAAGGTAAGACGTTCATGGTCAATACCAAAAAGATGCATGAGCGTAGCATGAAAATCATGCACATGTACCGGGTCTTTTACTACATTATAGCTAAAATCGTCCGTTTCCCCAAAGGTGAAACCGGGTTTCACTCCGGCACCCGCCATCCACATTGTGAATGCTTTGGGATGATGGTCACGACCATAATTTTCTGGTGTTAATTGCCCCTGTGAATATACGGTACGGCCAAATTCCCCGCCCCATACGACCAAGGTATCCTCTAGCATACCACGTTGTTTCAAATCTTTTATCAATGCTGCATTGGCTTGATCCGTTAATTTACATTGATTTCTAACACCGCCCGGACAATTACCGTGTTGATCCCAACCTTGGTGGTATAATTGCACGAATTTTACATCTTTCTCCAATAGTTTTCTGGCCATTAAGCAATTGGCGGCATATGTGCCCGGATCACGGCTGTCTTCGCCATACATATCAAAAATATAATCTGGCTCGTCAGATGTGTCCGTTACTTCAGGCACCGAAGTCTGCATGCGAAAAGCCATCTCATATTGTGCCATTCGGGCACTAATTTCCGGATCTCCATACACATCATGCTGTACATTATTAAGTTTCCCTAGATAGTCCAACATGTTCCTACGGTTATGACCATCATAATTCTCCGGGTCACTTAAATAGAGTACGGGATCTTTTCCCGACCTAAACTGTACGCCTTGATGTTCCGTTGGCAAGAAACCATTTCCCCATAAACGGGAGTACAAAGGCTGCCCGCCCATGTTTTTGGTTACCAAAGTAATGAAAGTAGGTAAATTGTCATTGTCGGACCCTAGTCCATAACTCAACCAAGCCCCGATTGAGGGGCGACCTGGCAGTTGATTACCCGTCTGCAAGAACGTAATGGCAGGATCGTGGTTAATGGCATCGGTCTGCATGGATTTTATGAAACAAAGGTCATCTACAACCTCTGCGGTATAAGGCATTAGTTCACTTACCCAAGTACGTGATTCTCCATATTGTTTAAAGTCCATAATGGAAGGAGCGATCGGAAACACCGTTTGGTCTGCGCTCATGCCGGTAAGCCGCTGACCTTGTCTGACCGAGGGAGGCAAATCTTGACCGAACATATCTCTCAATTTCGGTTTGTAATCCCACATATCTATCTGTGAGGGACCTCCACTTTGAAAAAGGTATACGATACGTTTGGCTTTGGGCAAATGATTTGGTAATCCCAGTCGGTTTTTATTATAGGATTTTAGAAAGGCATCCGCATTACCGGAATTGATATCTCCCTTTACGGAACCAAAAACCTTATCGGCATTTAACAATGAACCCATTGCAAGAGCTCCTAAGCCCAGAGAACTTTTGGTGAGGAAATTTCTCCTATCCATTTGTCTTTCAACCTGCTGCAAATCCTTATTAGTGGACTTTATTATTTTATAGTCATGACTACACATAACATATTGTATTGTTTATCTTTTTGTTATCGTGGCATCGGAATTCATAATGGTACTAGCAACAATTGCATTTGCGGCAATCAAAGCCCTATCCTCATTCTTTGAAATCCTAAATTCCCCTGTGTTCAACCAACCTTCCATCTTTGATGGGTTTTTGGTGAAATCAATATATTCATCCTTTTGGAGCCCCTTCAATATCTGTAATTCATCATTACGAATGCTTCTTCCCGTAAGTTTTTTGAAAACCTTGCCAATACCTTTTTCCAAGTCGTCCGCATCCATCATCTGTTTTCCTAAAACCCGGGCAGCTTCGATATAGGTTGGATCGTTCAATAAGACAAGTGCCTGTAACGGCGTATTGGTTTCTTGCCTACGGCTGGTACAGATTGCTCTGTCCGGCGCATCAAAAGTGGCCAAAGTAGGATGTGGCACGGAGCGTTTCCATACCGTGTACATGCTTCTGCGGTACAATTTATCCCCAGTATCCTCTTGATAGGCCATACCATTTACCTTCCACAGCCCTTCCGGTTGGTATGGTTTAACGCTTTCCCCACCTATTTGCCTTTGAAGTAGACCAGATGCCACCAAAGCATTGTCCCTGAGCATTTCTCCTGTCAACCTTTTTGCAGGTCCCCTTGCCAATAAGCGATTTTCCTTATCCATTTCCATCTGTTTTTCAGATGCTTTTGAAGATTGTTGATAGGTACTGGACATTACGATTCTCTTTTGCAGCGCTTTCATGTCCCAACCAGAATTCTTAAACTCCAAGGCCAACCAATCCAACAGCGCTGGGTGACTTGGCATTTCTCCTTGATTACCAAAATCTTCCGAAGTTTTTACAATACCTTTTCCAAAGAAATATTGCCAAAATCTATTGGCGGCCACTCTAGCGGTCAATGGATTTTCATCATGAAACAACCATTTGGCCAGTCCCAACCTATTCTTTTCGAAATTCTCCGGCATGGGCAGTACCGCTTCTGGCGTATTTGGAAAAACGGAATCTGTACGCGCATCATAAACCCCACGGTCCAAGACAAATGCCTGCACAGGTTCCGGCATTTCTTTCATGACCATTACTTCCTGTATTTTTTCCACACTGTCCACGTACGCTTTTCGCAATTTTGCCAATCGTTGATATTCCTTATCCGCTTTACTGGAGACGACACTATGATAATAATCCTTCAACAGTGATTTTTCCACTGATGTTAATTTTGCGCTTGGTTTATCCAAAAGCGATGTAAGGCCATCTTTTTCCGCTAATTGTTGAACCTCCAATCCAGAAAGTTCTTTACCAAAGATTTTGATTTCGTCTATAATGCTCCCTTTTATCCCTTTGCCCCGTAAGCGCGCACCCAACTGAAGTCCCGGTTCCTTTTCTCTCCTAAAGAGGATATCCTTGTACAAATTATCCGATATTACTTCTGTATCCCACTCTTCCCCGTTTACGAACAGTTTGTATCCCGAAGCCATACTTGACCCATCATAAGTTATGGAAAGATGAATCCACTTGTCCTTGGGTATTGTTTTTTTGGAAATTTCGGTGATGGCATTATCCGGGGCCGTATGTGCCATCATTAATTCTAATTTATCTTCTACGATACGCAAATGATACCCGCGCCAGTTATTCAAAATGGCTCCATCACCTTTATGAAAAATATTACCATCTGTAATATCTGCCGGAATCTTTGCCCAAAGTCCAATGGAAAAGGCATCGTTTCTTCCAAAGACACCTACTTGTTTTAAATCTAGCCATGTATCACCATCCAAAAGAATACCATCTCCTTTTTTGCCATCTGCAGATACTACCTTTTGCCCCTCAGTGTACTCGCGCTTCATGGTTCCTTTCTGACCTGAATTTAACGCGTTCCCAAGATGCTTATTTTCAAGTTTGTAGTGCGCAATTAATTTATCCTTTGGACTAGAAGTGGGAAGGGAGGCATATTTGTTTTCGTTCAACCATACCTCAAATTCCGTGTCGGCAACTTGCGTTTCAATCTTCTCTATATTGGCTTCCGTATCCTTGATAATTCCATCTATGTAAGCCATCATCTTATCCTCTTCTTCCGAAGTAAGTAACATTGTGGGAACGGGCATAGCATCATTCCACGAAATTTGCCCGGATTCATTAATGTTATTGAAGTAACTGGTCAACTCATAAAAATTCTTTTGGGAAATAGGATCATATTTATGGTCATGGCACCGAGCACATGCAACGGTAAGCCCTAAAAATGCCTCACTGAACGTGCTGGTCCTGTCCACGGCATATTCTACCAAAAACTCTTCGTTAACGATGCCGCCTTCCATATTTTGGGGGTGGATACGATTAAATGCCGTAGCAAGTTTCATTTCACGGGTAGGGTTTTCCATAAGGTCACCTGCCAATTGCCATGTCACGAATTGGTCGTAGGGCATATTTTCATTAAAGGACTTGATTACCCAATCTCTCCACGGCGACATGTCTCGGTAACGGTCCACGCTATATCCATGTGTGTCCGCGTAACGCGCTAGATCCATCCAGCGTAATGTCATTTGCTCACCATAATGTTCCGACGCCAAAAGACGATCTACCTGTTTTTCATAGGCATTGGGCGAATCATCATTCATAAATGAATTTAACTCTTCCAGTGTTGGGGGCAATCCGGTCAGATCAAAGGATAATCTTCTTAAAAGAGTTTCCCTATCTGCTTTTTCATTCGGTTCCAGACCTTCTACCGCCAATTTGACCAGTACGAAATTGTCAATGGGATTTTCTGTTTTTCCGGTCTGCGCTACTTTAGGTGGTGCCGTGTTTTCCGGTTGCAGAAATGCCCAGTGATCTTTATACTCCGCACCATCCTCGATCCATTTGATCAACATTGCTTTTTCATAGGCGCTAAGCGTAAGATATGATTCGGGAACGGGCATTACCAGTTCAGGGTCATCGCTCAAAATCCGGGCAATACTTTCGCTTTTACCGGCATTTCCGGGAAAGATGCCATATTTACCAGGTGAATTAGGAAGTTCCGAAAAGGCAGTCTCCGGAGAGTGTAATTGTAAACCCCCGGAAATCTTAGCTTCATCCGGACCATGGCATAAATAACATTTATCGGAAAGGATGGGTTTTACATGTTGATTAAAATCGATATTTTCCGGTAGCTTTTCATATGCAAGTTTTACATCTTCCGGCATACTGGGACCACCGCAAGAGGCCAATATGAAAAGACTCAAAAGACCTTGAACAATACTATCTAAACGCATAAATACCTGACAATTAAACGAAAACAAATATAATTTTTTGAATGCTCAAATCTTTATACAAATCAGTCCATGTAATGTATAAATCCGATTTTTTCTGTCAAAACGACTATTTTTTTTATCTAAAACCGAGATTCAATCGTTCTTAAATCTATTCCCAAAAGCTGTTTGGCCAGTGTATCCAAGTCTTTCCTGTTTCCTTTAAAATGAAAAGTTTTATGCGTATAGACATTCTGTTCATTATGCTTCAATATTTTTGCTCCGGCAGCACTTTCCAGCTCAAAAAAAGTAGGACCGGATGCATTTGAGGCATTATTATAGGAATTGACCACATCTCCGCCATAAAGATCATCTATATCTTTCTCCATACTGCTCAAAAAATTGGAGCTTTTATCAAAATCAAAAGTGATAATGGTCAGCACCTTATTCTTTGCATCATAATTTCCCATTATCGCTACCGTATTATTTTTAGGCAGACCAATTTTGCTTCTAAAACTACCATCGGTTTTAAAAAAAACGATATTATCTTTTACCATGACCCTATCCTTCCCAAAATCGTTCAGATATTTTCTTATTTCCAATGGATTTTTTTCGGAAAGCTTAACAGGGAATACGGCCGTAGATTTATCATTCCCTTTAAACATTCCCAGAACCCACGGAGCAATAAGTCCATCTTTTTCCAACCAATCGGCACCTAAGTTCGTTATTGTATTTTCAGATTGAAACCCCACCGAAGAAACGGTTTTTAGCAGTTTTGTATTCAATTGATCTTCAATCTCTTTTCTTGAAAAAATCGTGATTTCACGGTCAATTGCAATCTCAAAGGTTGTTCCTATGTTATTTTTGACACTAACTTTTTTTCTGAAATGAGCAGTATTCTCTGTAGTATCAACAAGTGCATAAGGTGATGCATCAAAGGATTTTGGCACATGCCAATTATCCCCTTTTATCTCCTTTTGGTCATAAAACAAAGTATACTTGCTGCCCAATGGGCCCAACCAAAGCCTATCCTCTCCCCCATATGGATTTCCTCCTGCCGCTATTTCATTTTTAGCGATAAAATCGTAATTCAAATAACCGTGACTAAGCCCATTGCGTTCTTGAGCGGTACTCGTCATTACACGTGCTTCAAAAGCGGGTACAATCATAATGGCCGAAGCTTCGTTTTTTAAAACAATCGGCTTTTGATATTTTTGTACAAAAGCGATATCCTCTTGAAAGTTGTTTTCTCTAAAGGAAGCACAACTACTTAATTTTAATAGGAGTGTTACAGCTATAAAACCACTTATGAAGCTTTTATTGAAAATTGTATAAAACCTATATAGTGTCATTTGTTACTTTTACTTCTATAATATCGGAAAAAATATGCATCCCATACAAAATGAACTAAACTCTTTAAGGCTTACCCTTCTGAATACAGCCTATGCCAAATTAGGGAAAGAATGGAATTATGACAATGTTATAAGCCCTTTCACAAGGATGTACTACATTACAAAAGGAAGCGCAACCGTTCATCACAGCAATCAAACTTTTTTACTAAAACCAGGTCACATGTATCTTATTCCGAGCTATAGCTATAGCCGTTATAGCTGCCCCGATTACCACGAACAATTTTACATTAGCTTCTTGGAAGAAATTGCGAACGGACTTTCTATCTACAACCTGAAAAATTTTAGATATGAAATTGAAGCGACAGAAATTGACCAATACTATTTTGAAAGACTTCTAACGTTAAACCCTAAAAGAGGACTTACGCATGGCGACCCTAAAGTATATGACAACAGACCTACCCTAATGGGTTTTGTAAAAGAGAACGAATCCCTTCCGGCCCGAAAATACATTGAAACACAAAGTATTCTGGGCATTCTTTTATCCAGGTTTATAGAAAACGGAAAACAGCATGTTGCTCCAATAAAAAAAGGGCTTGCCAACGTCCTAAGTTATATAGGCGAAAACCTTCATAGAAATTTGACGGTCAAGGAGTTATCGGTTTTTTGCCATTTGAGTACGGATCATTTTTCCCGGATTTTCAAGGAGACCTTTGGTGTTCGCCCAAATGCCTATTTACAGGCTAAAAGAGTAGAGCGCGCGCAATTGCTTTTACTTACAACAAACAATTCCTTAGCCCAAATAGCTTCTAAAACAGGGATGAGTACGGTTTCTTATTTTTCAAGAACATTTAAAAAAGTTACCGGGAAAACCCCGGGAAACTTTAGAAAGGAAAGATTAACGGTCTAACTGTTGTTCAATGTTGAAAAATCGATTTTATTTTGGCCGACAATCAGAAATATCCAAAGGGTCGTCTAGTTCTTTTTGAAGCTGTACCAAGTCACTAAAAAGATTGGCGATTTTCTCATTATATGCCGAGTTTTCAGCTAAATTGTTCATCTCCTCAGGATCATTCTTTAAATCGAACAGCAACAATTTTTTCAATTTAGGATAAACCAATAATTTATAACCGTCCTTGCGAATCATTCTTTGGTAATCCACATAGCCATTATAGATAGCTTTATAATTACTTTCTGTCCGGTTTCCATTTGCCAGATCAAGTACACTATTAAAAAATACGTAATCCGGTTTTTCTATCCCAGCCAATTCTAAGCTAGTGGCCATGGCATCTTGCAAATAAATATCCGCATCTATCTTTTTGCCTTTTGGAATATCCGGCCCGATTATAATAAACGGTGAGCGAATACTATGATCAAACTGGGACTGCTTTCCCAATAGGCCATGCCTGCCCATAGCAAGACCATGGTCCGAAGTAAATATGACATAGGTATTATCCATTTCCCCAGTAGCGACCAGACTATCCCATATTTCGCCTATTTGCTTGTCCAGATGTGTAATGAGTGCGTAGTATTCTCTAATGTGCATTTTTATGGCATACTCGGTCCTTGGAAACGGTGCCAATGCTTCATCTCTCAAATTTTGACCGTTTCCTATGCTATCCTTGAAAGGATACATGGGCAACCAGCTCTTTGGAAGGCTAATTTTATCCAAAGGATACATATCCAAAAAATCTTGAGGAGCCTGCCTTGGATCGTGCGGTGCATTGAAGGCCAAATACATAAAAAAGGGTTTGTTGCTCGTTTTGGCTTTTTTAATATAGCCTAAAGCGTCATCCTTTACTATTTCACTCCAATGTTTCCCACCTTTCCAATAACCACCAAATTTCGGGTCTGAAGGTGACCATGTAGTATCATTCTCGGATAACGGCCTATTATAGCCTACTGGCATCAACGTTGCCGGATTCACATCCGTACCTTTGATAGCTTTGAATTTAGCTGCCTGTACTGTATGTTCCCAAGCATCATCTGGCATTCCTGGCCTTACGTGAGCTACATTTTGGAAAATATTCGATGCCTTCGCATCAACATGCCATTTTCCTGTCATGTACGTTTCATAACCGGCATGTTCCATTAGCTTTCCCCAGGATTTTTCGGTTTGTCGTTGTCCGTTTACCCAATTCTGACGAAATTTGTCCGCTTCCCATACACTACGCCCGGATATCATCATGGCACGTGAAGCGGCACAAACAGCACCGTTCCAAGCGCCCATGTTGTAGGCGTGGGTAAAAGTGGTTCCATTCGCTACCAATTTGTTCAAATTAGGCGTATGGATTTCGGTATTGCCAAGTGCATTGATAGCTGTATGGGTCATATCATCTACAAAGACAAAGACAAAATTGGGTTTTTCCTGTGGCTTTTTAGTTTTACAACCAAATAGAACAATGGCTAAAAAAACTATAGGCCATCTATACATTCCTACAATTTTTCAATTTGCGTAAAATATGCAGGAACAAGTTTGTTATCAGCAGTCTTAAAGTTACTTCTGAGTTTATAACTTCCCTTTTGCAGGTCTCCCTCAAGTATTACGAAATCCTCCTCAGCATCTACTTTTCCATTAAGAACAACATCTCCTAATACAACTTCTGCACTGGAAAAGTCAAATACTTTTCCTTTGGGCAAGGCATCTGTGTAAGCTGTAGCCGGTATTTCCTCCGTAGTAGCGTTCAAGGCCAATTTAGATTCAGGTGGGTATCTATATAATTTGAATCTATACCGCCCATCCTCTTTGACCGTTATACTATAATATCCATCGGGATAAGATTCTCCTTCCCGTATCTGCACCTGATTCCAAGGAATGGTATAGTCCTTTGTGGTATGCATGTCGTGTATTGTCACCATTACCGGATTCGCCTCGGCATATCCCAATGGGATTTCTGCATATTTAATGTCCGATTGAATACTTTTCCACCAACTTTCGTAGAAAGCCTGCATTTTTTTGACCCTTTCAGGGTATTGCTCGGCTACATCATTTTGTTGGCCGATATCTTCTCTTAAATCGTAAAGCTCTTTATTGTTGACCAAACGCCATTCCCCGTCCATGACGCTAGGGTTTCTATACTTTTCCGGCAATTGATTTCGCTGTGTATCTATTATCAACATTCTATCCGCGTCTTTTTTGCCTTTTAACGTAGCTGCCATATTTGTACCGTCCAAGGTTTTTTTCGCTGAAAAGGGGATGTCCGCAAGGTGTGCTAAAGTTGGAAGTAAATCTACGTGCGCCATTAAATCGTTATTAGTGGTTTCTTGCTGAATGTCCCCATCAGGCCAACTGATAAAAAAAGGCACTCTGTGCCCTCCTTCATAATGACTGGCCTTTACGCCTCTTAGGCCGCCATTATATCCCAAAACTTCTCCTGTCTTTGACGTTTTAAATCCTCCGGCGGTACCATTATCCGAAGTAAAGACAATAATAGTATTATCAAACTGATCCGTAGCCTTTAGATGCGCCACCAATTTTCCAAAATTATCATCTATGTTGGAAATCATTCCATAAAAACGCTTCTGAACCTCATCCAAAGGAGCGGACGCATACATTTTAGCATATTCTTCCGGAACATTGAAAGGACTATGGGCCGCATTCAATGCCAAATACATAAAAAACGGTTGGTCTTTCCTGGTTTTTGTATACGCTATCGCTTCATTGAACCAAACATCCGTACAATAACCGTTTGTTTTTTCAGGAATTCCGTTTCTAAAATAAGTGTCGTCAAAATAATCATTGTTCCAATAATCAGGTGTTTGCTGTACGCCTCCCCCTCCAAGATAAAATGCTTCTTCAAAGCCTCTATCTTGAGGTCTAAAAGGATAGTTGTCCCCTAAGTGCCATTTCCCGAGCATACTTGTGGCATATCCGTTTCGCTGAAAGACTTCGGGCATGGTTTCCTCATCGTCCAAGAGAATAGAGCAGCCGGCTATGGTATGCCATGCATTATTTCTATTTGCATTTCTACCCGTCATGATAGCGGCCCTTGTTGGCGCACAGGTCGTCCCCACATGAAAATTGGTCAGTTCTAATGAATTTTTCGCAAACTCATCCAGATGTGGTGTTTTGATGATTGGGTTGCCATGGTGACCTATGTCGCCATATCCTTGATCATCCGTTAGAATAATAATTATATTAGGTTGTGTGCGGGCTTTCTCTATTTCTTTTTTATTATTTCCAGCACAGGAAATTGCCAGTACCGTTAGAAGGATAAGTGATTTTTTTTTCATTTTGTCTTTTATATATGGAAGGCTTTTTTCTTGTTTTTCATTTTGGCAACGTACTCGCTCGGAATTACACCGAACTGTTTCTTAAAGCATTTTGAAAAGTAGGATGCCGTATTAAATCCGGTCATGTACATAATCTCCTTTACGGAATAATCACTTTGGTCGAAAAGCTGAACAGCTCTTTTAAGTCTAATGTTTCTGATAAACTCACTTGAGGAAAGCCCTGTTATTTCCTTGAACTTTAAATATAGATTACTACGGCTATGCCCCATTTCCTTTACTAGCATCTCTACATTGAAATCCGTATTCATCATATGTTTTTCTACAATGCGAATAGCTTGCCGCAAAAATAACTCATCAGTAGAAGTAACCGTAACTTCTTTTGGTTTTAAATTTATTTCACGATTAAAACGTTTACGAAGCTCGTCACGCTGTTTCATGATATTATTCAATTTTATTTCAAGCAATTCCATGTCAAATGGTTTTCTAATGTAATCATCGGCCCCGTTCTGCAATCCTTGAATTTCACTTTCCTGGGAGGATTTTGCCGTAATCATCATAACCGGAATATGACTTGTGGTGGATTTTGTCTTTATTTTTTCACAAAACGTCATACCATCCATTACGGGCATAACAACATCGGTCAATATGACGTTTGGTAGAATACTCAAAGCCAAATCATATCCTTCCTGACCATTTTCCGCCTCATAAATGGTGTATTTTTCCTCAAGCGTATTTTTAATAAAAGAGCGAATATCCTTATTGTCGTCCACAATCAAAAGAACGGGTAATTTTGGTCGTTTTTGAGAAATGTTCTCATCTACGATTTCGTCGTTTATGCCGATTGCAAAAGATTCGGCCTCAGAAGAGCGCATTTTAAAATCACCATCGGACTCTTCTTTAATGGTTATTGTTTCTATGTTCTCGTATGCTTCTCTATTTATTGGAAGAGAGACAATGAAATTGGTTTCTTTATCGGGCTCACTTACAACTTCAATTTGCCCTTGATGTAATTCCACAAGATTTTTTACGAAGGACAGTCCAATACCAGCACCATTTAAGTTTTGTTCGCTACGGTCTTTTTCCATGTAAAACCTTTCGAAAATTTGCCCTATACTCTTTTTTGGAATACCGATGCCAGAATCTTTTACTTGAAGTACTACATGGCCCGAGACATCTTTTTCCAATTTTGGGTTGTATTCCTGCATATATTCCTCCCCTGTTGTTATTTCTAAACATACATGCCCAAATTTTGGAGTAAACTTAAAAGCGTTGGACAACAGGTTATTCAATATTTTTTCCAAGGCTTCATGATCAAACCATGTATATAATTTGGAATTTATTGAATTTACAGTGAAGTTAATGGATTGCTTATGCGCCAAGAACTGAAAAGGCTCTCCCACCTCTTTGACGAATTCTGTTATATCCGTATTACGGACGACCAAACTCATTTTACCCTGTCCCATCTTTCTAAAGTCCAATAACTGGTTCACAAGACGCATCAAGTAATCCGTGTTCTTTTGCATTAAGCTGTATTGTTCTTTCAGTTTATCAGGGCCGAGCTTATGTCCCTTTTTTTGCAAATATTCCAGCGGTCCTTTTATTAGGGTAAGAGGGGTTCTGAATTCATGGGAAATGTTAGTGAAGAATTCTAGCTTTATCTGTTGCATCTCTTCAGATTTTTCATTCTGCAAATGCTCCAATTCCAATTGATGTTTTTCCGTAGTGGTAATGAACGTATAGCGCCAAAACATCCATAACAAACCTATTCCCAACAAACTGTAGAAAATATAAGCCAGTGTAGACCTCCAAAAAGGTGGAGTTATCGCTATTTTGATCTCACTAGGGGTCTGGTCCCAAATCCCATCATTATTGGAGGATTTTACTTTAAAAGTGTAATCTCCAGGGCTTATATTAGTGTAGGTAGCAAAACGCTTGTCAAATGTTGTGGAGACCCAATCCGAATCAAAACCCTCTAGCATGTAAGCAAACTTGTTCTTTCGAGGGGCGGCATAATGCAAGGAAGCGAACTCAAATGAAAAACTATTGTCTTGATATCTAAGTTCTATTTCCTGCGTTTCACTAATATTCTTGTCCAAAATCGTCTGTCCTTGAATATTGTCCCCAACGCTTAGACTCTTGTTAGAAATTGAAAAATTCGTAATAACAGTTTCCGACTCGTAGCTATTTTCCGTTATATTCTCCGGATAGAAGGCATTAAACCCGTTGATTCCTCCAAAGAGCATTTGCCCATCTTCACGTTTTAGACATGCCAATTCCTGAAACTCGTTGCTTTGCAGGCCGTCATCAACATCATAATTCTTAAATTCTTCGGTCTTCATATTAAAACGGGAAAGACCTTTGTTAGTGGAAACCCACAAATTTTCACTGTCGTCCTCTAAAATTCCCTTTATAATATTATTCGGCAACCCGTGCTTGCTGGAATACGACACAAACTCATCTGCCTCACCATTTTCTCCGGGAATGTATTTATTTAAACCGCCACCAAACGTTCCAATCCACATGTCTTTATTCTTGCTTTCATAAAGTGCCAAAATATAGTTATGGGCAAGTGATCTGTTATCCTTTGGATCATTCTTAAATACTTTAAAGGACGGTCGTTTTTTATAGCGTTCTTTTTTGGACAACATACATAAACCGTCCCCGGTCGCAATCCAGATATTATGTTCACTATCCTCAAAAATATTTCTTATGATATCACTGGATATAGAATTTGGATCATTATGGTTATATGTAAAAACATCCTTTATATAGTGTCCGCTATTATCATCGTTACGCCACCTATGTAATCCATTCCCATACGTTCCGATCCATAGGTCTTTATCGCTATCTACACAAATTGTGAAAACACTTCTTGAAAGTGGCAGTGCTTTTAAATCAGATTCCTTTATGTTATCAGGATCGGTAATATCCAAACTAAAAAGACCGGGACTACTTTCAGCTCCAATGAACAGGGTCTTTTTCCCATTATTTTCTAGCTCCGCAATAGCAAAAGGCATGGGTATGCTCTGAAAATTCTCAAAACCTATATAAGTATTATTATCTTTTTTTGCTGGAAGCATATTGAGTCCACCGCCTTCTGTCCCTATCCATAGGGTTCCGTTACTATCCTCAAAAATGGATCTGATCTTATCATAGCTGAGACTCTCGGAATCCAGACTCTTTCTTATATGGGCAAACTGTTTTCTAGAAGGATCAAATTTGCTTACTCCGCCGCCGTTAGTGCCTATCCAAATGATACCTGTTTTATCCAAATAAAGGGACCTGATTACATTTTTGCTGATACTATTTGTCTCTCTAGGGTTATAAGTGAACCTATTTACCAAAAAGGGTTCATCTTCATTAGGATAATTCTCAAAATAATACAACCCATTGGTAGATCCCACCCAAATATGATTATGAAGGTCCAATAAAAGACAATTGAACTGCCCTTCTTTTAATTTGACCATTCTTTCGGGACTTTTTGGTGTCTGCATGTAAAGGCCATCATCCGTTGCCAAAATAAGTTTCCCCGAAGCATCTTCCACAAGACCCCTAACGGAGACCCTTGGAATACCTAGTGCCTTGTTTATTAATCGAAAATAGTTATTACCTCCGGTATCCCTTGAAAGTTTATACACCCCTGCGGCCCCACCAATTAGTAATTGTCCCTTGCTATCTTCATAAATGGCATCAATAGATTGGATAGTATTTGATGCTATCATGACCTCTTGTTCGAGATTAAATCTGTGAAAAACCTTTTCTTCCTTCGTTTTTGAAAGGTCCAACATATTTATTCCCCTATCGGTCCCTATCCACAATCTATTTTTAGAGTCTTTATAAAGAACTCTTATATGATTATTATCCAAACTCTTTGAATCATAGGGATCATTCTTGTAATAGTCGAATTCTTCCGTATCGGAATTAAAAAAATTAAGTCCATTTCCCGTAGTTCCTATCCACAAATTACCATCATCATCGCCTTCTACGGCAAAAATCAGATTACTATTTATAGCATTTGATTTTTCAGGATCAGGATTGTATATCGTAAAAGCATAACCATCATATTTATTGAGCCCATCATGCGTCCCAAACCACATAAAGCCAAGATGATCCTGATAAATACTATTTACATCACTTTGGGAGAGTCCATCATCTGTAGTGATATTTTCAAAGATGATATTCTTCTGAGAAAATGAGAATTGCATAAGAAAAACAATGGCTGAAATACTTAAACCAGCTTTAATTGCTTTTGTATAAATAATATTTCTCATCCTTTGCTATAAATTTTAAAATAATTTATTTCTTCTTTAAAATAAGAAGTTTAAGCGGGCAATTATTGGCGGCCACTAAAAATCCTATTCCTGCACTATTTCCTAATTTAATGGATTTTATCTCTTTTATTTCGCCTTTCAAAAATAGCCCAGAATCTTCAGGTTTAACTATACTTATCTCCTTTGAACCTCCAAGTAGAATGGTTCCTATACCAGCATCATTGCGAGGTGTTTCCACTTCCGAATTAAAAAGGTTGCCACCCATCATAATATCCGGAAAACGGTCATTATTATAATCAAATACTTCTAAAGCATTAATTGATGATAATTGAGTCTCGTTTGGCAATCTATGCATTTCAAAAGAACCATTATCCATCCTTTCCAGCCAATAATGAGCAAACGTAGTGGCCTTATAATGTAAGGAATTTTTCAACATATATTCCCCGTAGATATCATTTAAATCAGCGTTTGCGAAAGATTCAAATGTTTTAAATCTTTTTTTAATCGCCGGAACCTGTTCTGAAGAGCATTCTCTGCCTCTTAACGGTAAATTTCTATTTTTTTTCTTGTAACTCAATACAATATCCGAACTTCCATTTTCATCAAAATCATTTGCATAAACCTCGAACGGGTTTTTTGCAGAAGCTTTATATTTATAGTTTAGGCCAAGATTACCGGCTACGTAATCCATATCTCCATCATCATCCAAATCCGCCTTTTCCAAACCATACCACCAGCCTGTTTTTTCCTTCAGCCCATAATTATCCGTTACTTCAGTGAAAGATGCGCCATTGTTTTTAAAAAAACGTATGGGCATCCATTCTCCCGAAATAATTAAATCTGTATTTCCGTCTAGATTAAAATCATCCCAAAGCGCCGATGTTATAAGACCGGCCTGCTCAATATTCGGGGCAATTTCTTTGGTTACATCCGTAAATCTTAACTCGGTATCCTTACCGCCATCATTTCTTAAAATGGAACTTTTAGCCGGATATGGATAATGGCCAACGGAAATTCTCCCGCCAACAAAAAGGTCCAAATCACCATCATTGTCAAAATCTTGGGGAAGAACCACCTGTCCACTGGCATAATTATTAGGTAGACTATAAGTTGCTTTCACGAAACCTTTCTCCGTATTCAGATAAAGTCTGTCCTTATAATTTTCTTTAGAAATCAATTTATTGTTACCTCCACTGACTACATACAAATCTGAATCGCCATCGTTATCAGCATCAAAAAAAATTGCACCCGTGTCCTCATAGGAAGCATCTAACTCCCAAGGACCAGTGATCTTTTGAAATGTTGCCTCATTGTTTTGAACAAATAGCGCAGCCTTAAATCCCTTAGCATTACCGATAAAAAAATCTTGAAGCCCATCATTGTTTACATCACCAACAGCTAATCCTGGGCCCATCTTGGAATTTTGGTGTGGCAACAGCGGTTCAAATTTAAAATCGTCATATTTATCCTCCTTATGGATAAAATCTATTTTAGAATTAATAGTGATATCTTCAAAACGATGCTCTTCATTGGGCTTTTTTACAAGAGGATCAGAAATGTTTTCATCAAATTGAACTGTAACCAATTGATCTGCCTTAATATTGTTTAAAATCTGTCTTTGACCGTTCTTAGGCCATAGTATTTGTAGTTCTTCAACCATATCTTCCTTACCGAGCCCAAAATGCAATATAGGCTCTACGCTTGATTGATAACCTCTCGTAAGCGTGAGTTCTTGAAATTGTCTTGATCCACTGGTTTTAATGGAAACTTTTGCTCCCAGCGCAAAAGGGTTATGATTCTCACCTTTTAGTTGAATTTTCAAATAATGATTTGATTTTTGTTGGTTATTGTTAATATAAATAGAAGCCTTTGCATCTAAATTATTGATAACCAAATCCAAATCGCCGTCGTTGTCAAAATCCGCATATGCAAATCCATTTGAAAAACCTTTTTCGTCCAACCCCCATTCGTCAGTTACCTTGGAAAAAGACAAATCGCCATTATTTCTGTACGCGTAATTTGCAATAGGTGTACTGGGAAGTAATTTATAATTTGGTTTCACCTCTTTATCAAAGGGATTTCTATCATCATATACCTTATTGACATCATTATTGTTCACATCGCGCTTAACGCCATTGGTAATAAAAACATCCTTTAACCCGTCATTGTCAAAATCGGCGAACAAAGGGCCCCAGCTCCAATCCGTATTGGCCAAACTCGCAAACCGTGCAACGTTACTAAAATTTGGATGGCCATCATTGATTCCATTATTTAGCTGTAATGAATTTTGCATGTATTGGTAACCAAAACCCAAATCAATGGCTTCATAAAAAGTAGAAGGACTCATACTGGCCATGTTGGTTTTGGACCTTTTATAATCCTCTGCCGTCATATCAACTTGGATAATATCCGTTAGCCCATCATTGTTAAAATCAGCTGCATCGGCACCCATACCGAACATAGAGGTTTGTTCGGTAATATTTTTTACAACTTCGGAAAAAGTCCCATCTCCATTATTTTGGTAAAAGTAATCCGGAACATTAAAATCATTGGAAAGGTATAAATCTTTATAGCCGTCATTATTAAAGTCAGAGGCGACCAAACCCAACGTTAGTCCAAAATTTTGAACACCGGATGTTAGGGTAACATCAGTAAAAGTATTGTTGCCATTGTTACGGTATAAATGGCCAGAATAATGCATTGGATTGGATTGGATCAAATCATAATAAAACCAATTGCCCTGACTTACCGGTACCAAGGGATAATTAGCTACAAAAAGGTCTAAAAAGCCATCATTATCATAATCAAAGAATGTGGATTGAATAGACGTACTTTTATCAGCTATACCATAATTTTCTGCTTGTTCAGTAAATGTATTGTCACCATTATTAATGAAAAGTTGATTGGAGCTGTTTCCGAATACCTCGGAAACGCCAACATAAATGTCCAAAAAGCCATCATTGTTAACATCGGCCATTGTAGTGCCTGTATACCATCTACTATCGCCAGAGACCCCTGCTTTTTCCGAAATATCTTCAAATACTAGATTACCTTTGTTCAGGTAGAGTTTATTTGAAACCAGGTTACCGGTGAAATAAATATCTGTCAACCCATCATTATTGATATCTCCAACCGAAACACCACCCCCAAGATAGAGATATGGGAACGTAAAATAGTTAAGCGTATCATTTTCAATTATAACATTGGTAAAATCAATTCCGGAAACGGAGGCATCCAATAGCTCAAAGGCCATATCCGCTTTGGAAGTGTTCGTTTTGTTTTTATTTTCACATGACCAACAAAAAACCGATAAAATATATACACCCAAAAAAATACGGTACATAAATATTCTTCAAATTAATCGGCGACCCAATAATTATTGGGTCGCCGAAAAGTTATAAACTTAAACTAAACTGATTAATATCCTGGATTCCGCTGTAAGTTAGGGTTAATATCCAAATCCACTTGTGGTATATCCATATATTCCCTACCAGGTTGGTATGCTCCTACACCACCGCTTTCTGATTTTATACCGGGTATGTCAACGATACGCTCCTTCACCATATCCCAACGTAGTAAATCATAATACCTGTAATGTTCCAAGGCCAATTCCTTTACGCGTTCGTCCATAACATCTTGCCAAGTCATGCTTAAATCATATTCGGGCATATCGGCACGCGCACGAACAAGGTTAACAGCATCAACAGCTTCTTGTGTTGTAGGTGAACTGCCACCTTCCATAATGGCTTCGGCCAAATAAAGCAATACATCCGCGTAACGAATAACTCTCCAGTTCATATCCCCTCTATGAAACACGGCCTGTTCATTACCATCTTCAGCATCTGCAAAGACATATTTATTCCCATAAATATTCGTATCTCCCGGTCTTGCCTCTTGATACGTTAAATTCTTGTACGTTCTGGAACTCAACACCTGACCCTCATAGTTGGTCGTTTCGTCCGTGTCCCAAAATAATGTGTAGAATGCTCTAGGGTCTGTTTCTCCATTGACCGTCTGTTCATCCAAGAAAAGGTCTAAAGCCCAGTCATTGATACGCATACCATTTTGATTTGTAAAACCTTGTGGCGCAAAATCGGGTACTACAGAATTGGCTCGGCCGGTATTAGGTGCATCTCCTACCCAGCCAGTATTACCGTCATTAGACATTTGAAATTCAAAAACGGATTCCGTATTGTTCTCCGTACTGCTTCTAAAATTATCGCCGTAGTCGTCAACCAAACTATATAGACCACTATCCCTAATTTCACGAAGCACTGTCGCAGCTTGACCGTATTGTTCTGTAATCAGATAAACTTTGGCCAACAATGCGGATGCTGCACCCCATGTAGCACGCCCCAACTCGTTTTCGGAGCGAGTAGGTGGCAGCCAATCCCTTGCCTGTTCTAAATCTGTAACCAATTGGGCCCACACTTCATTAGGTGTCGCCTGAAATACCGAGTTGGCTTCTTCTACTGTCAATGGAGTAGTAATCAATGGTACGTTGAGCCAAAGATTTACAAAATCATGGTAAATAAATGATCTAATAAATAGTGCTTCACCCAAAATTGCATTTTTCTGTGCATCGTTCATTTCTATATTGGGAACATTGAACAAAACCTCATTTGCCCTTACAATGGCTTTCCAACCTTCTTGCCAGCTTACACGTACTGCCGCAACATCCGAAGTACCTTGGAACCTTCCTGGTGCAGTTCTCGCAGAAATTGCAAAACCGTTGATGATATCATCTCTGTAATCCGATGCAAAAACAAACATCCGTCCATAAAACTGTACACCGGTTATTGGGCTATAGGCTCCGATAACACCACGTTCCGCATCTTCAGCAGTCTGCCAAAAAGTATCCGGAGTAATAGAGTTTGGATTTACCTGATTCAAAAGATCTTCTTCACATCCAAAAATTACAATTAATAATAGGCAGCTCATAAAGCCCCACTTTTTTCTTTTTATGTTCGATTTTATATTCATATTATATCGATTAAATTTTTATTATAAAGTTAGCAATTTTTTAAAATGACACTTGTACTCCCCAGTTATAAGTCCTAGGAATAGGCACATTAGCGTCGTCAACACCTGCGTTGAACAATTGAACATTGTTCCCCCTAAAGCTCCTTCCAGATTCTGGATAATAACCCGTATAACCTGTAATCGTGAAGAGATTGGTCGCTGAAAAAAACAATCGAGCTCTAGAGACTCCCAAAAAGGATAATGTATTTTCGGGCAGAGTGTATCCTAATTGCAAATTCCTCAACCTAAAATAATCTCCATCTTCCAAAAAGTAATCGGATGGTCTACCATTAACTCCAGTATCCAATAATGTGGCCCTAGGAATATTGGTATCCGTATTGGTAGGTGTCCAGGCGTTCAACAATTCAGGGAGGTAATTCGAAGTGGTGTCAAATGTAAACCGCCATTTGGATGCATTGGCAATTGTATTTCCTGATACGCCATTAAAGAATAATGTCATATCCCAGTTTTTATAATTGGCGTCTATATTGAATCCATACGTGAATTTAGGTTGTGACTGACCTAAGAATATTCTATCATCATCATCTAAATCCCCATCATCATCTACGTCCAAAAAGCGGAGATCACCCGCTACGGCATCAGTTCTACCGTCATCTATAGCCTCTTGATCACTTTGGTATATACCTATGACCTTCCAACCGTGAAAAGCGCCTACAGGATGTCCAGCTTCTGTTCTGGTAATCCTTCTGTCTCCATTTGAAGTGAAATCACCTCCTCTTATAGGAGAAACCCCTTCTCCAAGAGAGGTAACTTCATTTTTAATCGTAGAAAAATTAGCGCTTATATTAAGGTTCAGTTCCCCAGCCTGCGCAAAATAGTTTGCCAGAAATTCAAATCCATTATTTTCAATAGTAGCAGCGTTTGATGGCACGGCATTGCCAAAGCCCAGAAAATTACTTGGTGGCAATGGCGCAATGATATCCGCAGATTCTTTTGTAAAGTAGTCTGCCGTAATTTGCAATTTATTGTCCAAAAAAGCAGCTTCCAAACCAATATTGGTCGTAGTCGTAGTCTCCCACTGCAATTCTGAATTTACCCCGGCTGTTTGCGCAAAACCTGTTGCTCTTCCAGAACCACTACCTGTTATAAAAGAACTATTGGTATTTAAGATCGGTGCAAAAGAATAAGCATCCACATTACTTGACCCCAGTTCCCCGTAACTTAGACGGAACTTAAGATTATCAAACAATTCCTGTTTTTCCATAAAGGATTCGTTAATTACGTTCCAAGCAACAGCCGCTGAAACAAAGTTACCAAACCTTAAATCACTTCTAAATAAAGAAGAACCGTCCCTACGTATAGTTCCCGTAAAGGAATACCTACTGTCATATGAGTAATTGACCCTGCCGATCCAAGAGCGTAATGCCGATCGTATCTCTTCAGACGTTGCCTGTTGCAAATCTTCTGCTGCACTTGCCACTCGGATATCATTACTTGGGAAATTTTGGGCAACTACTCCCAAACTTCGCAATTCATCACGTTGTTCCGTAAACCCCGCCAAAAGACCTACGGTATGTTTGCCGAAATCCTTATTATAATTTAATGTGTTCTCGATTAGGGTAGACAAAAAGTTCGTATTTTCCTCATCAAGCTCATTGATAGGGTTTTGCCCGTTATTAGATGCTGCAAAGAAATACGTTGGCGTAAACTCAAAATTATTACGATTAAAATAATTGATCCCCGCGTTGAGTTTATAGCTTAACCCATCCAATATATCTACCGTTATAATAGCATTCGCCTGTAATTGATTGGTCGTAATCCTACGTTCTTCCAACTCAGCAAGTCCCAAACTATTAATTACATCTTCTATTCCATGAAAACCTAAGCTCCCATCAGAAGTAGCAGAGCCGGCAAATCCACCCTCGAAAATTGGATTGCTGGTAAAAATTGGTGCTGTTGGAATATGGTCACGTTCTTGATTAAAATAAGGATTGGGCTTGTTGACCGTTTGTGTAAGATTCAAATTTTGTTCAAAACGGACCCTACCCTTTTCAAATGAGCTATTGACCCTTAGGCCAGAACGTTCAAACTCATCCGTTTTCAAAATCCCTTTTCTATCGAATCTATTGGCAGAAACGCTGTATGCCGAATTTTCTCCTCCACCCGAGAGACGAAGGTTAAAATTACTTCGAGGTCCAGATCGCAAGGTTTGATCTTGAATTTCCGTATCTATATTTGGATTAAACTGCGTATCGTTAGCAGGAGCCCTTGGTTGACCATCGTTATCATTGGCGGCATTTCTTATGTCCGCATATTGACGGGCATTCGCAAATTCCAATTGATTGATAATTTGGTCAAAGCCGGCACTTGCTTCAAAATCAATGGTCAATTTTCCTTTTTTCCCTTTTTTAGTCGTTACAATGACCACACCGTTTGCCGCTCTTTGACCGTAAATAGCAGCTGCGGAAGCATCTTTCAACACACTTATGCTTTCGATATCGGCTGGATTTAAGTTGTCTATACCCCCTACGAATAAACCATCCACCACGTATAACGGTTGCGCATCGGATAATGTACCCGATCCCCTAATGGTCACGAATGCACCGGCTCCCGCACCTCCACCATCGGTATCTATTTGAACACCAGCAACTCTACCTTGAATGGACTGTGTTACATCATTGGTTGTAAACTTGCCCAATTCATCGCCATCAACTTGGCCTACGGCACCCGTTAAATCAGTTTTTCGTTGAGACCCATACCCTACTACAACGACCTCATCCAGCAAACTTGCATCTTCCGTCAATGAGATATTTATTGTAGTTCTCCCATCCACAGCTACTTCTTGGTTCGTAAAACCTATATAACTCACCACCAAGGTTGCACCGCTTGGCGCATTGATGGTATAGTTTCCGTCAAAATCGGTCTGTGTTCCGTTCGTAGTACCCTTTATCAATACATTGGCACCCGGAAGAGGTTGGTTTTGGTCATCCGTAACATTACCTGAGATAGTAATGTCTTGAGCATGACCCATTACAATAGTGAAAATCAAAAAAACAGTAAACAGCATAGTCCGCTGTTGGGACGTTTTTAAGACTTGATTTGATAATTTCATAAGCGTTCAATTTTGGTTATTATTCAAATTAGTTTAAACAGTCTAAACCAAAAATGCGAATGAATAATCGATTACCGTGTACCAAATGATTCTAAAAAGAGAACATATGGTTTTGTTGTTTTTTTCATTAAAATTTAGAAGTAATCTCTTTTTTTTAAGAAAATCAATACTTATTTTACAATTAAATAATTGTGATTATTTTTTATGTTTGAATCTTGATTGCGATTTATCCCCCTTAAAACCTGACCCACGCTACTTGTTTTTGTAATACGGTATAAGATTAATTTCAAGTGAAACTTACTTTATCCTATTAAAAATATATTGTTATACTTTTAAGAGTGTGATCTCAAATTATATATCCGAAGAATATTACCTCTCTTTTTTTAAAATTTAAAAATTATTATTTGAAAAACACCAGACAGAAAAAGATCGTAGAACTATTAGCTTTCATAATATGTTTTAATTGCATTATTTCTTGTGACAGTACCCGTTCCGAATCTCTTTTCAAAAGATTGGATTCATCGAAAACCGGTATTCATTTTAAAAATGAAATCAAGGAAAACGAAACCTATAATTTTCTGGAGTTTAGCAATATTTATACAGGTTCTGGAGTGGGAATAGGAGATTTTAATAACGACGGCTTACCCGATATCTTTTTTGGCGGTTGTATGCAGAGCAGCCGTTTATACCTTAACCAAGGTGGTTTAAAATTTAAGGATAATACTGAAGAAGCAGGGATACTTACCGACCGTTGGATTACCGGAGTTGCTATTGTGGATATCAACGCCGATGGCTGGGAGGATATTTATTTAAGTGTATCCGGTATTGGCCCTAGTGAAAAAACCAAAAACTTGCTTTTTATCAATAATGGCCTTGGAGACACATCCCGACAGATTTCTTTTACCGAAAGTGCGGAAGATTACGGTATTGCAGATGCATCACAATGTAGTCATGCCAACTTTTTTGATTATGACAAAGACGGGGATTTAGATTTATTTTTAATTATCAATCCTCCAGACTTTAATTTAAAAATCGTCAACGACATTCGTCAGAAAAAAACAAAAGGCGAATCCCCGAGTACCGATAAATTATATCGAAACAATACGATAACAAAAAATCCTATTCAAGGGAATAACGTATCCTTTAACGAAAAAATAAAAAAACTTCCTCTTTTTACGGATGTTTCCAAAGAAGCAGGCATTTTAACAGAGGGGTATAGTCTTAGTATGAATATAAGCGACCTCAATGATGATAATTGGCCGGATATTTATATCACGAATGACTTTTTAAGTGATGACATCATATATATTAATAATCAAGATGGAACTTTTACGAACAAGGCGAACCAAATACTGAAACATACCAGTTACGCTAGTATGGGTATAGATATAGCAGATATAAACAATGATGCTAAACCAGAGATTTACGTTTTGGACATGTTGCCTGAAGATAATTACAGGCAAAAAACAATTGTTGCGGGCGGTAACTATCACCGCTTTCAAAATACCCTAAAAATGGGCTATCTACACCAATATTCGCGCAATACACTACAATTGAACAACGGCGATGGTTCTTTTAGTGAAGTAGGTCAGCTATTCAACGTTCACAAAACGGATTGGAGCTGGAGCGCCCTATTCGCAGATTATGACAATGACGGGTATAAGGATTTATTTATAACGAACGGATTTAAAAGAGATTTAGGCAATTTAGATTATATGATGTATGGAAACTGGAATCCTTTTGGATCTCCTGAAATGATTAAGAAAAGACAATTGGAGACAATCAATAAACAATCCAGTGGAAAATTGCCTAACTATATTTTTCAAAATCAATCAGGCATGGGATTTCTTAAAAAATCAGTCCCTTGGGGAATTGGGGAACCCTCTCAATCACATGGGGCAGCCTATGGGGATTTGGATAACGATGGCGATTTGGACTTGATTACCAATAATATAGACCAAGAGGCATTTATATATGAAAACAGGGCCAATGAACTAAACTCAAATCATTATTTAAAAATAAAGTTAAAGGGAGCCAATCAAAACCTTAGTGCTCTTGGTGCCAAAATATGGCTTTATTATGATAATAAAGTACAGTTTATTGAACAAACGACCTACCGGGGTTATGAATCTACCATGGATCCCATACTTCATTTTGGTCTTGGCAATAACTCCAAAATTGACAGTTTAAAAGTGATTTTTCCCGATGGGAAGGTTATAATTAAAAAACAAATAAAAGCGGATACCTTACTTGTGTTGGAAAACAAAGGTGCCGTTCCTGCTAAGGAGAAACAAAAAAGAGACGAATTTCTTTTTTCAACAGCCAATTATGACTATGGCTTACACTATACACACCAAGAAGATCTACAAGTAGATTTTAATCAGCAATCACTTTTACCTCATCAACATTCACAGCTAGGCCCAGCAATGACAAAAGGTGATGTAAATGGTGATGGCTTAGAGGATATATATATCGGAGGGTCGGCCGGTAATCCTGCCGCTCTAGTCCTTCAAAAGGATGATAAGACATTTGAAATAAAAGAGTGGACGTTAGGGATGGAACATGAAGATACAAACGCCCTGTTCTTTGATGCAGATAAGGACGGTGATTTGGACTTATATGTTTGTTCTGGAGGCACGCAAACTAATAACGCTACAATATTCCAAGACAGGCTTTATATGAACAATGGTAAAGGTAATTTTACAAAAGATGAAACCGCACTACCTAAAATAAATTCCAGTACCAAGGCTATAGCAGCTGCCGATTATGATAAAGATGGTGATTTAGATCTGTTTATCGGCGGTAGGATAACACCGGGAAAATATCCTAATTTTCCAGAAAGCTTCTTGCTAGAAAATCGAGAGGGAACCTTTCATAAACATACAGAATTCCCGAAGGAAATAGGAATGGTCAGCGATGCGCTCTGGACTGATTATGATATGGATAATGATCAAGATTTGATATTAGTTGGTGAGTGGATGCCCATCACCATTTTCGAAAATGATCAAGGACAAATTAATTCTTCTCCTATCACTATTCCATATTCCAATGGATGGTGGAACACTGTTTCAGAAGGTGATTTTGACAATGATGGAGATTTGGACTACTTAGCCGGAAATTTAGGTTTGAATACTGACTATAGGGCCAGTAAAGAAGAACCTCTACGAATTTACAGTAATGACTTTGATAATAATGGCAGCGTAGACCCGATTATTTGCCAGTATAATGATGGCATTGAGTATACAATTGCTCCAAGAGATAAATTAATAGAACAAATTCCCTCAATAAAAAAAAGGTTCACCACCTACCATAAATATGCCAGTACTCCTTTTAAGGACATTTTCAATGAAAAGGAACTTGAAAATACACAAGTCCTAGAAACCTACATTTTGGAGAGTTGTTATATTGAAAACTTAGGAAACCGCAAGTTTAACTTACGACCATTACCAAATGAACTACAGATTGCGCCAATCAATAAGCTTTTAACAAAAAAAATAGATAATGATGAACATCTAGATGTATTGGCCATCGCAAACGACTACAGCACCGAGGTTACCATTGGTCGTTATGATGCGTCTACAGGAGCTGTTATGTTGGGAAACGGAAAAGGCGGATTTGATGTAAAAAGAGGTTCGTATTCAGGGTTTTTGGTAGATAAAAATGCGAAAAACATGATTACATTAAAACTGGGAAGTGAGGAAGAAGAACTGATATTGGTGGGGAACAATAGTGATAGTCTACAAGTATTCAAAAAAATACAATAAAGAATTTCTTGAAACCGAATATCCCCGAGGCAAGCCATAGAAGTACCCGCCTGCGGCCAGCAGGTTTCACCAGTTCCATTTTGGCCTCAGAGCCAAAATGGAACTTTTATAAAGTCTATATTTGGGTTCAAATTGTATCGGGCTTGAAAATCAGTAATTTTGTGTCATGTTTGCTTTAGTAGATTGCAATAATTTTTATGCTTCTTGCGAGCGGGTCTTCCAACCTTCTCTCAATGATAGACCTGTAGCCATTTTATCGAATAATGATGGGTGTTTTATTTCTAGAAGTAGTGAAGCGAAAGCTTTAGGCCTGCCCATGGCCGCACCAGCGTTCAAATACAAAAGCTTTTGTAAGGAACACGATATAAAAGTCCTTTCCTCCAATTATCCTTTGTACGGTGATATGAGCAATAGGGTAATGAACATTCTCAATAAATTCACTCCGGACATTGAAACCTATAGTATTGATGAGGCATTTTTGAAATTTGAAGGTTTCCAAGGATATGATTTTAACACCTATGGGAGAAAAATACAGTATAAGGTAGAGAAATCTACAGGAATCCCTATAAGTATAGGCTTGGCTCCCACTAAGGCCCTATCCAAGGTAGCAAACAAAATTGCAAAAAAATTTAAATCAAAAACTGGAGGGGTATTTGTTAT
Organism: Maribacter algae; assembly: GCF_047345745.1. Taxonomy (NCBI): domain Bacteria; kingdom Pseudomonadati; phylum Bacteroidota; class Flavobacteriia; order Flavobacteriales; family Flavobacteriaceae; genus Maribacter; species Maribacter algae. Next base: position 549,991 of record NZ_JBLFES010000001.1, on the reverse strand, counting down.
CATTTCTGAAGAAGATAGAATAAAGGCTTTGCAATGGACAAAAATCGAAACCGTTTGGGGCATTGGCCATGGTAATTTAAAAAGGGTACGTTCCAAAAGTGTGAAAACCGCTTATGATTTTACCCAACTCTCGGATGAATGGACAAAAAAACAAATGGGCATTATAGGTTTGCGCTTAAAAAAGGATTTGGAAGGCGAACCCACTTTAGATTTAGATGACGACACGAGGGATAAAAAAGCAATTGCGACTACCCGCAGTTTTGAAAATACATATTCCGATATTGAAAATATACAAGAACGAATATCAACTTTTGCAAGCAGTTGTGCCGAAAAACTTCGAGCTCAAAAAAGTAGTTGTAACATTGTAATGGTATTTTTAAGGAGCGATAAACATAAAAAAAACACAATACAGGACAGAAGTAGTACATATATAACGTTGCCATATGCCAGTGATTCCAATCTTACCATAAGTAATTATGCAGTGAGGGCCGTTACGTCCATATTCAAAAAAGGAATAAAATATAAAAAAGCCGGGGTCATTGTCACTGGATTGGTGCCTACGGATACACGACAACTAGATTTGTTTCAGCGTGAAAACCCGAAACATGATGAACTTATGAAAGTGGTGGACAAAATCAATAATAAGTACAACGGTCACAAGCTCAAAATAGCCAATCAAGATTTACAGCGTACTTGGAAAATGCGTCAAGAACATTTGTCCCCTAAATACACTACCCAAATAAAGGATATTATAAAAGTAAAGTAGTTTGAAAAAGAAACTCAATACAGGAAACTTACATTTTTTTATTCCGGATACCACCAAAAAAGTAAAAATCCCGCTCGTAGAAAATGGAATTTCAGCTGGTTTTCCCTCCCCGGCCGAGGATTTTAAAGAAACTCGGATAAGCTTGGATAAGACCTTGATAAAGAACAAAGAAGCTACGTTTTACGCCAGAGTAGAAGGAAAATCGATGATAGGTGCCGGACTGGACCATGGCGACCTACTTGTTATTGATCGTAGTTTAGAAGCAGAAAATGGTAAAATAGCAGTTTGTTTCATTGATGGTGAGTTTACCGTAAAGCGGCTAAAGGTAACTATAGATGCTATTTACCTTATGCCAGAAAATAAGTCTTATGAGCCCATGAGGGTTCAAAAAGAAAGTAATCTACTCATTTGGGGCGTAGTAACTTACGTGATTAAAGCTGTATAACTTAAAACGTATCCCTAGGTACTGAATTTTTCATTGTGGAGCATAACTTAAAAAATAAAGAAATTTTCCAACATTTAAGACGAAAAGGCGTTATTTTAAATACGAAGAATCCAATTCTTTGGCTATGATACCTTTTCACCAAACCGATGTAGTAGTATTTTTATGAGTCTAACGAGATTCTTGACCTCATTCTTAAGATGTATTATCCTATTAGGTGCCATCCCTACAAGCGCTCAATCGGAAAAATCGTCCATTACCATAACGGACCCGGCACATGGAACCGTTTGGGATATTACAAAACCTGCAGCTTTACAATGGTCAGTAGAAAATATAACTTCGGAAAAATCCATCCGATTTTTTCTGGTACGCAATGAAATGGTCGTACAGGAATTAGGTTCGTTCAAAAACACGGGCAGTACGAACGGTATAGCCTTGGCAAAAAATATAGGTTCCGGTGATAAGTATCAAGTAGTGGGTATTGAACTGTTCCCGGATAATAAATATAGCATAGCCAAGTTCGTGACTCCATTTTTCTCCATCGTCAATAAAGCTTCCGATGCGCGAAAAAGAAAAAAGGAGTTGGCAATGGCACAACCAGTTCCAAAAAAAGAGAAAAAGAACTCAAAAAGAAAAAAGGTTCTGCCTAAGAAAGAAGAAAAAAGTGCCGGTACCCAAGCTTCCAAATCAACGGCACGTCAAGCGTTCCAAGGGCGAAAAATTTCCTATACTAAAGAGTTCGCGTTTGACAGTGAGGAAATCAGTATAAAAATATGGGATCATGGACGACAGGATGGAGATATTGTGTCTATTTTTCTAAACGGTGCCGCAGTAGTATCAAAACACCTTTTAACGTACCAAAAAAAGGAATTCAATATAAAATTGAATCCCAACAAATCCAACGACCTGTTCCTCTATGCCCATAACTTAGGGAACGCTCCGCCAAATACCGTTGCCATAGAAATTACAGATGGCAACAAAGCTGAAAATATTGTCCTCAACTCGGACCTGCAAAGTTGCGAGGCAGTGATGATTAGTGTGAAAAAGTAAAAATCCCACCACTAAAGAGATTTTCCATACTGCAAGTGACCGCAACACTTAAAAAGGAAGCCATTATCAAAAAAACCTTCCCTGTTTTAGGGAAGGTTTTGAAGAGTACTCGAGGTGGGAATCGAACCCACACTCCGAAGAACTGGATTTTGAATCCAGCGCGTCTACCAGTTCCGCCACTCGAGCTTGTCTGCCCGTAGGCAGGCATAGTACTATTTATCTTTGTCTCTCAATATTCTTAGCTGTTCCTTACCACAGCCAGATTTCCAATATTTTTCTCTTATCCGAGCAGATTTTCTATCTGCACACTCCTCTTTATAAATCAATTTAAAAGGAGCGTAATAACGGGTTGTTTTTTCACTACCCGAATTATGCCGTATTATTCTGTTCGTCAAGTTTTTTGTCATCCCTACATAAATGTAGTTGTGCTGCAAGCTAGACAAGGCATAAACCATAATCATACAAAACCATATTTCAAAAAGCGTGCCTGCCTGTCGGCAGACAGGTCTACCAGTTCCGCCACTCGAGCTTGCCTACCGAAAGGTACGGCATAACATAAAACAGGAGTGCAAAATTAAAAAATATTTTCTTTTCAGCCCTAAAAAAAGAAACAATTATCCTTTAGCAACAAAAATTAATTTTTAAATTTGCACCTCCTTAGAAAACAGGGTGTTTCGTATATTAAACATTCCCTTTAAAGACATAACAAGACTAGCTATGCCATATCAAGTTCCGCAGCCTAAAATTTTTGCCTGTACCCAAAGTATGGAATTAGGTGAGAAGATTGCCAAAGCTTACGGTATGGAGTTGGGCAATGTTATTTTTTCACGTTATAGCGATGGTGAATTCCAACCCTCTTACGAGGAATCAATAAGGGGCACCAGAATCTTTATCATAGGTTCAACACATCCCGGTCCGGAAAACTTAATGGAAATGCTATTAATGGTCGATGCGGCCAAAAGGGCATCGGCCAGGCACATCACCGCTGTCATGCCGTATTTTGGATGGGCCAGACAGGACAGGAAAGACAAACCAAGAGTTCCTATTGCCGCAAAACTGGTAGCTAAAATGTTGGAAGCTGCAGGGGCAACGAGAATTATTACCATGGATTTGCATGCGGACCAAATTCAAGGATTTTTTGAAAAACCCGTGGATCATTTATTTGCCTCTACTTTGTTTTTACCCTACCTAAAAAATTTAGGGTTGGATAATCTTACTATCGCATCTCCTGATATGGGAGGTTCCAAAAGGGCTTATGCCTATTCCCGTGCTTTGGAAAGTGATGTTGTAGTCTGTTACAAGCAGCGTGCCAAGGCCAATATAATTTCCCATATGGAGTTGATCGGTGACGTACAGGGTAAGAACGTAGTGCTTGTAGATGATTTGGTAGATACAGCGGGCACATTGACCAAGGCGGCGGATTTAATGATGGAAAGAGGTGCGGAAAGTGTTAGGGCCATAACAACTCACGGCCTTTTGTCCGGGGATGCCTATGAAAAAATAGAAAATTCAAAATTGAAGGAATTGATCATTACAGATTCGATTCCCATTGAAATAAAGAGCGATAAAGTTAAAGTGTTGAGCTGTGCCAATCTCTTTGCGGATGTCATGGACAAAGTACACAACAACAATTCTATTTCCTCAAAATTTCTCATGTAACTTGGCCCCTGTCTGCCGACAGGCAGGTACGCTCAGCTACCTATCTTCGGATGATAGCTGTACAAGAATATAAACGAGGAGGCGACCGAGCATAGTCGAAGTCATGATTAAAGTCGAATTATTAATTTTTAATACATATAATGAAGTCAATTACAATTAAAGGATCAGAAAGAGAAAGCGTGGGCAAGAAGGCAACGAAGGCCCTACGTAATGCTGGAATGGTTCCTTGCGTAGTATACGGAGGGGAAAAACCACTACATTTTTCAGCACCTGAACTAGCGTTCAGGGATTTAGTGTACACTGCCGCCGCTCATACCGTAAAGGTTGACTTAGGAGAAGGTAAAGTAAAGGCTATTATGCAGGACATTCAGTTTCACCCTGTAACGGATAAAATCCTGCATATTGATTTTTATCAATTATTTGATGATAAGGAAGTCACCATGAACATTCCGGTACGTTTACAGGGAAATTCCCCGGGGGTAAGAAATGGTGGTCGTTTATTGTTCAGAAAGAGAAAATTGGCCATCAAGGCCTTACCGGACAAATTACCGGATTTCTTTGATGTTGATATCTCGAAGTTAAAAATCGGTCAAAACATTTCAGTAGCTACACTTTTGAATGATGATTTTACCATCTTACATCCGGACAGTACCGTTGTGGTACAGGTTAAGACAGCCCGTGCAGCCATAGCCGTAGATGAGGATGAGGAAGAAGGTGAAGGTGAAGAAGGAGCAGAAGCAACGGCAGAAGGTGCAGAGGCACCAGCTGAAGAGGCAGCTCAAGAATAGCCCAGTAACAGTTATAGATTTCGTAGAAGCATCTTGGTATCGCTATCAAGATGCTTTTGTATTTTTATAAGGTTCGATGAATTCATGATATGTTTCAATTTCTTAAATCTATTTTCAATTCCAACACTTTTTTAGACGAAGATAATCCCATGAAGAAATTTTTAATCATTGGCCTAGGAAATATAGGTGATGAATATAGAGAGACCCGACACAATATTGGTTTTAAAGTGTTGGACGCACTAGCCGAAGCCGAGGATTTTAGTTTTGAAACTGCCAAACTTGGCGATGTAGCTACTTTCAAAATAAAAGGAAGGAGCATTTTGTGCCTAAAACCTTCTACTTATATGAATAGGAGCGGCAAAGCTGTAAAGTATTGGATGGACAAGGAAAAAATACCACAGGAAAATATCCTTGTCGTCACGGACGATATTAATCTTCCTTTTGGTACCATACGTATCAAAACCAAAGGCAGTGATGGTGGGCATAACGGATTAAAGGACATTCAGCAGTTTCTTCAAACTACAAAATACAATAGGTTTCGCTTTGGGGTAGGCGCTGATTTTGGAAAAGGCAGGCAGGTAGAATACGTATTGGGGCAATGGAACGAGGAAGAGAAATCCAATATGGACGAGCGACTCAAAAAATCAGCTGAAGTAATTAAATCTTTTGTATTGGCCGGTATCGAAAGAACCATGAACCAGTTTAACAACACTTAAAAAGCAATTAAGATACTTTAAAGCTATATATGTTGGAGTTTGTAGCATTCCCCTCGGCGTCTTTTACCACTACGCGCCAATAGTAAACAGTATCGGCGGCAACGTTAACTTTTACGACAGTAGTATTCAAAGGCAATGTATCAATTAAAGTATCCGGTGATGTCTCCGTAGAAAAGTAAACTTCGTATTCGGAAATATCATTGTCCAAATCGGAAGCCGTCCACGATAATTCCACTTCATTGTTGACATCCTTAAAAACCTTGGAAGCCATTTCCGGAAAAACCGCCTCTGCGGGAAAAGGTGCAAAAGTTGTGGTAGAGCCTTGATTATAAAAACTCCATTCCACACTTGACACCGTTTCTTGAACCTTACCGTTTTTAGAGGTTACTCGCCATGTAAACGGCTCTCCCCTCTGTATGGGCAATCTCCCGGATGTAGTTGAAAGGTTGCTTAGCGTCTGTACAACGCCTGTATTAATGTTGGTCACTCTCAAATCATAAGTTTCCGTATTATCGGCTGCTTGCCAACGGAACTCAATCTGTGTCGCTGTGGCACTAAGATTATCGCCTACGGTACATTCCGAGTTCCTTTCCGGAAATATCAATTGAACGGCTTCCGGCGGTTTAGGAGCACTCTTTTTTTTACATGCCGAAAAGGTCAAGGTCAAAAATCCTAAAATTAATAATACCCGTTTCATCTTTTAATAACTTTAGTTGTTCCTTGTACTCCATCGCCCTTAAACTCGATATAATAAAGTCCTGTTGCCAATGCGGATAGATCCAATTCTAATTGTGCTCCGTTTACTTGGTAGGAATTGGTTGAAATAAATCGGCCATCTGCACTGAAAACGGTTACACTCAACATTCCGTCCATATTTCCGAAAAATACGTTAGTGCTGTTATCAAAAGGGTTTGGAAATACCACGGGAGTACTTGAAAATATAAACTGTTCTTCATAAGTACCTTGACAGGATTTGTTGGTGGTCACCTTCAAGAAATTAATTCCTTTTTCCAAATCCAAAGTAATCTCGTCAGCTTCGGTCTGTATCAATTTTCCATTTAAGGCAACATTATACAATTCCGAACCAAGCATGTTTACAGTTACCTGTTTTCCATCCAAAGAAACTTTCGAAGTAACACTGAGGGCATCTGGTTCTGTAATCACGACGTCCAAACAGAATTCTTCATATACGACAGTACCGTCAGTTCCCGTAATACACATGGCATATGTACCTGCACTTAGGTCAGGAACGGTAAGGCCATCCGTAAAGCTCAGCGTAGTATCTGTTCCTGGGCCGGTTATGGACGCTTCATAATCCAATGCTATCTTAGGCGTTATCTGTATTTGGCCGTCATTGTTGTTGATACACGACTCGCTATCTAAACTAACACTAAAATTTTCATTTGGAAAGCGGAACACGGGACATCCGGAAATATCCACTTCTTGGCCTTCGGGAGTTCCCAAACAAAGGTCATCGCCATCATCAAAAACGCCATCGTTATCTTCATCCGGCCTAAAATCACCTTCCACGCAAACCTCCAAGGAAAAGGCATTCAATGTGCCTCCATCCGAAGGCGCATTGTCGCTTATCTCCAATACCCATTCCCCTAAAATAGATTCTCCATTAAAAGAGCTCAAAGAACCTAGCGGCTTTACCGTACCGCCAATAGCAGGATTATTGTCGCATACAAACGGTGCGGCATCATCATCAAACGTGGCGTTTATATTACGAGCATCGTTACAGGAGCTAGAGGTTAAAACTACGGTCGTGCCCGCAGGAGAAGTAAGGCTAATGACCAAATCCCCTAAAAAGGTATGGTCTATATCCAGACTTACATTGATATCCGCCAACGGTAAATCTTCAAAAAAGGCAATTTTGGTAGAAACGGTAGGTGTACCACTAGCCGAAATTACAAGAGGCAGCGCTGCTGTTGCCAATTTTGTGGTACAATTAAATTGTATGGTCGTAAAACTGTTGGCGGGACCAAACACTCCCTCGCCACAATTGTTCTTGGGTTTCACCCTCCAAAAATATTGCGTGTCGTTATCCAAGTTGTTCGGAGGGTAAGAATTGGTAGCCACCGTAGTCATTTCAACAATGTTAGAAAAGGCCGCATCCGTAGCAATCTCAATATCATATGAAGTATCTTGTACATTTTCTTCCCATTCCAATAACAAATCCTTGGAAGTATCCAAAGCACCATCTGCCGGAGAAACGAGATTTACCTCCGAGAAATTCGTATCAAATACGCCCAATTGAAGCGTTACTTGTTTTGTTACGCTTGCAGCAGTAGCTGTAACTTGAAGCGGGTAGGTTCCTACCGCCAAAGCTCCTATACCCGTTAGCGTCATGCTCACTGTGGTAGGATTGGTCACAGTATTATCGGTCGCTATTGGAGAAAACACTACTCCCAACCCTGCTGGTGCACCTTCCACACTAAAAGTACTTTCCTCTGCAAAACCAAGGTACGTTTCGTAGTCAAAACTGATTACTACATCATCCGGTTTACAAACTTCATAGTTCAACTGTTCAAAATTCAACACAACTTCCGATGCCGTTATGGTAAAATCAGTGTTATTCACCGCAAAAAAGATATTATTGGTAGGCCTTACCATAACCCTAGCCGTTGTAGTCGGTGTTCCCGGTATGATTACATCATGGCTTCCATCATTCGGCACATTATCGGCCAATAGTACTGGATAAGTAAGTCCACCGTCCAAAGAGAGAAAAATAGAAACATCCTCGGCCGAAATCGGCACCAAGTTGGTATCGGAAACATCCCATGTTATCGTCTGTACTTCGCCCGCCACATATGAGACGGCGGTATTTTGTGAATTCACTACAAAAGGTCCCGCACTGGCGATTACATCTACCGATACCTCATCAGAAGCGGACTGACCACCATTTAAAGCGTTATCACGAACGGTCAAAGCAAAATTTAGGCTACGTTCCACATCGGAAAGCGTTTCCCAAGCCTCTCCGATAGCGGGATCAGACTGTGTAAGGTTACCTGATAAAATCCTTTCCAATCTTGGAAAATAACGTTCTGGACTTGTTACTGGCGGCAAAGAACGAAACATAGCTCCAGTAGGATTCGTAGGGCCAAAAGTTGCCTGTGTTACGATTCCGTTATCAATCTGTTCCCATGTATAGGTCAAAACATCGGCGGCATCCGCATCCGAAGCATCCCCGGTCAATACAAAAGGTGTTGACTTTGGTATCACATAATTTTCAACGGGATTTACGGTAGGCGGCGTATTGGTAAAACTTGTGGATTCCCCGCAGGAAATAGTTTGCAAAAAATCTTGTATTTGAACGATGCTCGTATAGTGAAAATAGGCATCGCTGTTCGATGCAACGTTGTTTACCCCGGTGATACCCGCATAGCCCATAATAGTGGTTCCACTGGCCGGTTCTACCTGAAATACAGTCCCCTCGGAAAGATGGGACCAAGTATGGTTCGCGCCGAATTGGTGTCCCATTTCATGGGCAACCAAATCAATATCAAAACCGTCTCCCTGAGGTGCAGAAAGTGTTGAATAGGCACTCCCCTTTTGATTGTCACTACAAACACCTCCAATAAAACCTGCATTCCCGTCCAAGGTATCGTCCTGTTGGTTGAACAAATGTCCAATATCATAATTTTCGCTACCAATAACCGTATTCAGTGTGTTTTGTGTCTGCGTACTGAGGCTACCCGTGTAAGGGTCTGTTTCAGCATCAAGGTAAATAACCTCATCCGTATTGGCTATAAGTTCCAAAGTGACCGCCAGATCGCGCTCAAAAATTTCGTTGACCCTGTTTAATGTAGCGTTTATAGCCGCCAAAGCATCTGCTTTGGTACCACCATGAAAAGTAGTGTATTCCCCTGAAGCCGTTATGGCAACCCTAAATTTTCGCAAGGTTTGATCGTCTACCAATCTTGCCGTTAAATTTGTAGAAGTTTCTAAAATTTTACTGGTCGTACCACAAAAAAAGTCCATCTCCTTTTTGGTATGGGCCTCTCTATTGTAAAGGATATAATGTTCTCCCTTTCCTTTCTGCATGAACAATGTTCCTGTTTCGCCCGGCAAAGTCATCATACTTTCAATTCCCTTGTGCGAAACACTGAAACGAATCCGTTTGCTTTTATCGTTCAGAGCCAATCCTTTATACGATTTGATATTGGGGTACTTTTTTGCCAGTTCTTTTGAAAACACGGGTGCCTCTATCACCTCGAACGGAATTTGACGTCCGGTTTCATCCGGAAAATAAACAATATTTGTGGTGGTTTGCTGTACTCCTATGCTTTTAAGTTGCGCCCTAAAAGCCTGTTCGTTTAATTGAAATGCCTTTAGGTTATCTACATTCCACTGTTTCAGCTCCAGACTTTCTTCTTTATTGGATAATGAAACGGTCTTCCAAGGACTGTTCTGGGCTACTCCGGAAAAGGAGAGAAATACTATGGTAATTGAAAAAACAAGGCGTAATTTTGTAATCATTGAGGGGCTTTTCTCAAATTCAAATATAAGTCTTTTTATTCCTATCATAAGTGATTACTGTTCATAGCATTCATAAACACAATCAAAATGATGCCGTTGCCATAACCATCGGTACATTTGATGGGGTGCATATAGGGCATCGTAAAATACTGGAAAGGGTCATAAACCATGCCAAAGAGTCGGGATTAAAATCTGCCGTACTCACTTTTTTTCCACATCCTAGAATGGTCCTACAAAAAGATGCCGACATTAAATTGTTGAATACGATCGAGGAAAAAAATGCCATTTTAAAGGAAATGGGATTGGATATATTGGTAATCCATCCGTTTACAAAAGACTTTTCACGTTTATCGGCAACGGAATTCGTGAGAGACCTTTTGGTCAATAAACTAAAATCAAAAAAAATCATCATTGGATACGATCACAGGTTCGGCAGAAACAGAAATGCCAATATTACGGACCTCATCGCCTTTGGCAATACTTTTGATTTTGAAGTAGAGGAAATCCCCGCGCAAGAAATAGACGATGTATCCGTAAGCTCTACCAAAATTAGAAAAGCACTGGAAGACGGCGATATTGAAACGGCAAACAACTACTTGGGATATGCCTACATGCTTAACGGAACGATTCAAAAAGGGAAAGCATTGGGCAGGCAAATAAACTTCCCCACGGCAAATATCATCATTGCGGAAGCGTATAAACTTATTCCAAAAAATGGTTCATACGTTGTGAAAAGCAGTATCAACGGAAAAACTGTCCATGGGATGATGAACATTGGTTTTAATCCTACCGTTAATGGACAAGAAAAAACCATTGAGGTCCATTATTTTGACTATGAGGGAGATTTGTACGGACAAAAGATCCAAGTGGATTTATTAGCGAGGTTGCGGGACGAGAAAAAATTCGATTCTGTTGATGACCTCAAAAACCAATTGGCAAAAGACAAGGAGAAATCACTTCAATTTATTTCCAGATAAAATGCTACAGCGGTTGTTTTTTCAAAGAATGGATAACGGCCCGCTTCTGATTTTTCGGATTTTTTTTGGAATCCTTGTCACCCTGGAGTGTTGGGGAGCCATCATTACAGGTTGGGTAAAAAGAAATTTGGTCGATCCCGAATACACGTTCCCCTTTATAGATTTCGAACGTCTAGAGCCTTTGCCCGGTATGGGGATGTATTTTTATTTTGGATTGATGGGCCTTACGGGTATTTGTATCGCTTTGGGCTACAGATACCGCATTAGCATTGTTACGTTTACCGTTTTATGGACAGGTGCTTATCTGATGCAAAAAGCGGCATACAACAATCACTACTATTTATTGGTATTGATTTCTTTGTTCATGTGTATTTTTCCTGCTAATAAGGCCAAGTCTTTAGATGTAAAACTAGGGTATGTAAAAGAAATACACACCATGCCCGGTTATGTGAAATGGACCATCGTTTTTCAGCTTCTTATCGTCTATGTATATGCTTCTGTAGCAAAATTGTATGGGGATTGGCTGGATTTTGGTATGATAAAAATCCTGATGAGTCCCAAAGCGGATTATCACCTTATTGGAAGTTTGTTACAAGAGCCATGGCTCCATAAAGTTATCGGCACGGTAGGCATTCTTTTTGATTTGCTCATTGTTCCTGCCCTACTCTGGAAACCGACTCGAAAAATTGCTTTTATTGCCTCTATTTTTTTCCATCTCTTTAATTCCATTGTATTTCAAATTGGTATTTTCCCATACCTATCCTTGGCATTTACCGTGTTTTTCTTTCCCGCGGAAACCATTAACAAAATCTTTTTCAAACACAGGGCTGCTCAAATGGAGCATGCACTCGTAATTCCTTCTTATAAAAATATGGTGTTGGTCGGGTTCGGCATTTATTTTTTGATTCAATTACTGCTCCCCATACGTCATTATTTTATTAAAGACGAAGTCCTTTGGACGGAAGAAGGACACCGAATGAGCTGGAGAATGATGCTCCGTAGCCGTTATGGGAAAGGAACATTTAAAGTAATCAACATAAAAACCAAGGAAGAAGAACTGGTTAGACCCAAAGATTATCTTAATAAGGGTCAGTTGCGCAAAGTCTTTTCCTATCCGGATTTTGCTTGGCAATTTGCGCAATACCTAAAAAAGAAATACGCCGAAAAAGGCGAGGATGTTGCGGTCTACCTAAAAAATTCCAAAATCAGTATTAACGGAAGACCCTATAAATCCTTTATAGACGGAAAGACCAACTTGGCCGATACACCTTGGAAACCATTGGAACACCATGAATGGATATTACCTTCCCAATTGGACAAATAGTTTGCGCAACCTTTTGAAGGTTTCTCATCTATCATATAAAGAAAGTTTCAAAACAATGCTTAAAATTTTCAAAATTTTTTTAGTAAGCTTATTACTGTTGATAAATTTCAGGTGCTCAAATAATACATTACAGGACTGTACCGGGGGTGTCTGTACGGAAGAGTTTGTATCCATAACAATTAGCATAATGGACGTCTCGGGAAATCCGGTGAAATTAGACAGCTACAAGGCCATATTAGAAGATACAGATCAAAACATAGCTCCTGAACTATCCAATATGGACAATGATTCCTTTGGAGAAAATGGGATTTATGTCATATTTAGCGATAGGTTCGCCAAAGATTATCAAAACAAACGTACTATGTTGAATTTCATCGGCATTAAAAATGACCAAGAAATTATCTCATCCGTATTCGAAGTCGGGGCGGATTGTTGTCATGTAAAACTACTTTCTGGAAATAGGGATATCATTTTATGATCGGACTATGAGATTATTTGCTAAAAATCAGATTATACAATTTATTTTAGTTTTCGTTTTTATATTTTTCGTTAGCTGCGACAAAGATGATTGTGACAATCTGCAAACTGCCACTTTGTTTTACACAGAAGACTGCGCAACAATAAATGGCTACGTAGTTTTGAAAAAAGACAAAAGGGTATACACCTTTCAAGACGGGTTAGATGAAGTGTTCAGAAAAGATAGTGTTCAAGTTAAGCTTTCTTTTCAATTACTATCCGAGCGTACCCTAACTGCGGACTGTTTTCAGAACGACCTTATAAAAATTACTTGTATTGAAGAAAATTAAGGTTATTTATAATCTATATTAAACCTTCAAAACCCGAGGATTATTTTAACTTTGCTCGCTTTTAAACCTCATTAAAATGCTACAACTACAAGCTATTCGAGAAAATAAGAAAGAAATCATAAAAGCGTTGCAGAAACGAAATATTGATGCCGATGTCTTATTGAACGAAGTCTTACAATTGGATGAAAAAAGACGCGCGACCCAAACACAATTGGATACCGTTTTGGCAGAATCCAATACACTTTCCAAAGAAATAGGAGTACTTTATAAAGCAGGAAAGGCAAAAGAAGCCAATGCCCTAAAAGAAAAAACTGCGGGCCTAAAAGAGGATTCCAGAAAATTGGGCGAAGATTTAAATACTACCGCTGAAAATTTACAGGGATTATTATACCAAATCCCCAATGCACCACATGCATCCGTGCCTGCTGGAAATTCCGAGGAGGACAATGAAGAAATATTCAAGGAAGGCACCGTTCCCGTTTTGGAAAAGGAGGCACTTCCCCACTGGGAATTGGCCAAAAAATATGACATCATAGATTTTGAGCTCGGCGTAAAAATAACGGGGGCAGGTTTTCCTGTGTACAAAGGAAAAGGTGCAAAGTTACAACGGGCACTCATTGCCTATTTCTTGGATAAGAATACAGCGGCCGGATATGCAGAAATACAAGTGCCCCATTTGGTCAATGAAGCTTCGGGTATTGGAACAGGGCAGTTGCCGGACAAGGAAGGACAGATGTACCACGTGGGTACGGACGACCTATATCTTATCCCAACTGGAGAAGTTCCTGTTACCAATATCTTTAGGGATGTCATCGTAAACACATCGGATTTCCCAATAAAATATACGAGCTATACGCCTTGCTTTAGAAGAGAAGCGGGCAGTTATGGTGCGCATGTAAGAGGTTTGAACAGATTGCATCAGTTTGATAAGGTAGAAATTGTACATGTTGAACATCCATCCAAATCATATGAGGCTTTGGATGGTATGGTAGGACATGTAAAAGGTATTTTAAGGGAGTTGGAATTACCCTACCGTATTTTACGCCTATGTGGCGGGGATTTGGGCTTTACCGCGGCATTGACTTTTGATTTTGAAGTGTTCTCTACCGCCCAGGACCGTTGGTTGGAAATTAGTTCCGTTTCCAATTTTGAAACCTATCAGGCAAACCGATTGAAATTAAGATATAAGGACGAGAGCGGCAAAAACCAATTGGCCCATACCTTGAACGGTAGCTCATTGGCTCTACCAAGAGTTTTAGCGGGTATTTTAGAAAATTATCAAACCCCGGAAGGTATCAAAATTCCGAAAGTATTGGTTCCATATTGTGGTTTTGATAGTATTGATTAGAATACCTTTCTGATTCGCTTAACATAAACCCTTATTATTCTGTGTTATCTTTAGACCATGCGTTTTACCCTACTTTTAATTTCGTACTTCGTATTTCTTACTTCCATATGGGCACAAGAAGATTTTTTGGCAAAGCAATATTTCTCCGATGGGGATTTTGAAAAAGCTGTGGTCTTTTATGAAAAATTAGTAGAAAAAAGCCCTAGAAGAACTGATTACGTTCAAGGTTTGATAGGATGTTACCAACAATTAAAACGTTATGGGGACGCTAAAAAATTTTTGGACAAACAATTGGAACAAAGAAATCCGCACCCTAATCTATTTATTGAACAAGGTTACAATTATACCTTACAGGATTCGGTAACAAAGGCCAATCTATATTATGATAAGGCCATTGCTATCATAGAAAAAAATCCAAATTATGGATACGCGTTAGGTAACCAATTTCAAAGATATAGTATGTTGGACAGGGCCATTTCAGCGTATCAAAAAGCCATGGAAATCAACCCGGCCCTAAACTATGATTATCAGTTGGCAAGAATTTATGGCGAGCAGGGCAATGTGGATAAAATGTACCGCTCCTACCTTAAGCTAATCAGCGAGGGAAAAACCTCCAAATCCAATATCCTTCGTAGTATTGATGACTTTGTGTCGTCAGACCCACAGGACCCTAATAATCTAGCACTTAAAAGAATTCTTTTAGAAAATGCCCAGAAAAATCCGGACTTGACTTGGAACGAGCTTTTAAGTTGGCTATTTGTACAACAGGAGCAGTATAGCAGTGCATTCCGTCAAGAAAAAGCAATTTATAAGAGAACCGAGGGGAGTTCTACGCAACGTTTGGAGAATCTGGGAAACATTGCTCTACAAGCCGAAGACAATGAAGTTGCCCGGGATATTTTTGAGTACATCGCGGAAAGTGCCAGCAATGAAACCACAAAACTGAATGCGCAACTAAATTTATTGGACATTGCCCTTATCAATGCCAAAGAAAAAGACTTGGCCACCATTGAAAAACAGTATGAGGAACTCATCACGGTTTACGGTTACAAGAGCCAAACATTACAGCTTCAAGTAGCGTATGCCAATTTTCTAACATTCAAAAAAGATGACCCGGAACCTGCCGAAAAACTTTTGAAGAACAGTTTAGAGCTGCCGCTCAACCAAAGGGGAATCGCATATATTAAATTGGCTTTGGGAGATATATTGGTGTACCATAAAAAATTCAATGAAGCACTCATCTATTTTTCGCAGATACAGCAAAAATTAAAGAACGATGTGCTAGGCCAAAATGCACGTTTCAAAGTAGCACAGACCAGTTTTTACAAGGGTGATTTTGATTGGGCCTTAACACAGCTGAAAGTATTAAGAAGCTCTACCTCGCAATTAATAGCGAACGATGCCATGCAGTTGAGCCTCTTAATTTCCGATAATTCTTTGGAAGACTCTACCCAAACGGCACTTAAAAAATATGCCCGTGCCGATTTTTTGGCCTATCAAAATAAAACCAATGATGCCATTTCCGTTTTGGAGGATATTCTTCAAAACCACAAAGGCGAGAAAATTGAAGATGAAGCCTTATTGAAACAGGCGCAAATTTATGAAGCTGAAAAACGCTATGAGGATGCGCAGTTCAACTATCAAAAAATAGTGGAATTCTATGGTAATGGAATTTTGGCTGACGATGCCCACTTTGCTTTGGGAGAATTATACAGAAAAATATTCAACGATCCGGAACAGGCAAAAGGTCATTATGAAAAAATAATCTATAATTATCAGGACAGTTATTATTTTCCGCAGGCGAGAAAGAATTTTAGAATGTTAAGGGGCGATGCCATAAACTGAAGGCCCGGTTTACAACCTTTCCAAAAAGTCTTTTATCATGAAGAATACGATACTTTTAGAAAATAGTTTAAACTTCTCCCCCTTTGGGAGATAAGAGAGGGGCTTATGTACATATACAACGTAACGACCAATATTGATGAATCCGTTGAGAACGAATGGTTGCAATGGATGAAGGAAATCCATATTCCGGATATGTTGGCCACGAAAAAATTCACGAACGCTAAAATATGTCGTGTTTTGGTCGAAGAGGAAATGGGCGGCGTCACCTATTCGGTTCAATTTACTACTGTAAACAAGGAGACACTGGAACGTTATTATACCGAAGATGCGGAGCGGCTACGAACCGATGCTTTACAACGATTTACCAATAAATTTGTGGCCTTCCGAACGGAATTGGAGATTATAAGCGAGCATTGAAGGCATGAGGAAGAAGAAAGGACCATTTAAAAATCATGAGCAAAAAACCAAAAGGGAACTGCGTCCCGTTAAGGCCAAAAAATACCTTGGCCAACACTTTTTAAAAGATGAGGAAATAGCAAAAAAAATAGCGGAAACCCTATCTCTTGAAGGTTATACCGATGTACTGGAAATTGGTCCGGGCACGGGCGTGCTCACCAAGTATCTTTTAAGACAGGATATCGATTTGGTGGCGATGGATCTAGATGCCGATTCCATTGTTTATCTGAACCATAGTTTCCCTTTGGAACATCCTAAAATATTGCAAGGAAAAGGTTCTTTCAAGGTTGTTGAAGCAGATTTTCTAAAATACGATTTACGACTGTTATTTGGCGAAGAGCCTTTTGCCATAACAGGAAACTTTCCATATAATATCTCTACCCAAATTGTTTTTAAAATGTTGGAGATGCGACAACAAGTCCCCGAGTTTTCAGGAATGTTCCAAAAAGAAGTTGCACAGCGCATCTGTGCCAAAGAAGGCAATAAAACCTATGGAATACTTTCCGTTTTGGTCCAGACCTTTTATGATGCGGAATACTTATTCACTGTACATCCTCAGGTTTTTGATCCACCGCCCAAAGTGCAATCCGGTGTTTTACGCTTAACACGAAAAGAAAACTTTATATTGGATTGCGATGAGAAACTACTTTACCAAGTGGTAAAATCGGCCTTTAATCAGAGAAGAAAGACCCTTCGCAATAGTTTAAAAAGCTTTTCACTCTCCGATAATCTGAAAGAAGATACTATATTTGACCAACGCCCGGAACAACTGGCCGTGTCAGATTTTATAGCATTGACGAAGAAGATAGCGGATGACACCCTTTAAACTCACAGAGGACCTTTTAACAGAAATAGAGCAATACATTGAAAACCAGCAGGATTCAGCATTGAACGCCCTTTTGGAAGAGGTGCACTATGCCGATGTTGCCGAAATCATCAATGAGCTCAACGAAGACGAGGCCACCTATCTTATCAAATTATTGGATAGCGATAAAACTTCCGATGTGCTTACCGAGCTGGACGAAGATGTCAGGGAGGCCATCCTAAACAATCTTTCATCCAAGGAAATTGCCGAAGAACTTGATGAATTGGATACGGATGATGCCGCGGATATTGTCGCGGAACTTCCCAAGGAAATTGTCCAGGAAGTCATCTCGGAAATTGAGGATAAAGAGCATGCCAAGGACATTGTGGACCTTTTGCGGTATGACGAAAATTCCGCAGGTGGTCTTATGGCAAAGGAATTGGTTAGGGTAAGGGATACCTGGAACGTTACCAAATGCGTAAAGGAAATGCGCGCGCAAGCGGAAAACGTAACCCGGGTACATTCCATTTACGTAGTGGATAAGGATGAAGTCCTAAAGGGAAGATTGTCCTTAAAGGATTTGCTGACGGTTTCTACCCAAACGCATATCAGCGAAATATACATTCCAAAAGTAGATTCCGTGAACGTAAACGAGAAACCGGAAGAAGTTGCCAAGATCATGAGTAAATATGATTTGGAGGCCATTCCCGTGGTAGACGAAATAGGAAGGCTCGTAGGCCGTATCACGATTGATGATATTGTGGATGTCATCCGTGAGGAGGCGGAAAAAGATTACCAATTGGCAGCAGGTATTTCGCAAGATGTAGAGGCAGATGACAGTATCTGGGAATTAACGCGCGCTCGCTTGCCATGGTTGATTCTCGGTCTCTTTGGCGGTGCAGGTGCAGCGGTGATCATGGGCGGCTTTGAGGAAATGTTCAGCAAATACACCACACTTTTCCTGTTTACACCGTTGATTGCGGCGATGGCCGGGAACGTTGGCGTACAGTCCAGCGCCATTATTGTACAAGGCCTGGCAAACGATTACCTTAAAGGAAGTATCGGGAGCCGTTTGGTCAAGGAAATATTATTGGCGCTTTTGAACGGCGTCATCCTTGCGGCCATTTTATTGTTGTTCACTTGGGCCTGGAAAGGAGATTTCCTTACCGCCATAGCCATATCCGCCTCGCTCATCGCCGTTATTGTAGTGGCAGGCTTTGTAGGCACGTTCACCCCTTTGTTCTTGCACAAAAGAGGAATTGACCCCGCGATTGCCACCGGACCTTTTATCACCACCAGCAACGATATTTTTGGAATCTTAATTTATTTTTTAATCGCAAAACTCATTTTAGGGATTTAAGGGTATTTCGCAAACTTGGTGTTTGCGCCGGGCTTTTCGCGCTACACGGTAGCTCGCTACAATCCCTAATGCAAAAAAACAACAGTATGAAACCCATCAATCTAAAAGAAAAACACAGTTTGTTCAACAAACAATGGCACCCTCACCAAATAGCTACCGTAGATGATATGCAGGTGATACTCGCCAAAATTCAAGGTGAATTTGTTTGGCATGCCCATGAAAACGAAGATGAACTATTTCAAGTTTTAAAAGGTACTCTGTATATGAAATTTAGAGATAGAACAGAGGTAGTAAAAGAAGGGGAAATCATCATTGTACCAAAAGGTGTGGAACATTGTCCTTCAACAAAGGATGATGAAGAGGTGCATCTTCTTTTATTCGAAAAACAAAATACGGCACATACCGGTGATGTGGACCACGAAATGACGCAAACGGAATACCCTAAAATTTGAAAAAAAAGGTGGAAACTTTATACGGGTTTCCACCTTGTCTTTCGATTGATGAACACTTTTAATTCTGAAGTTTAAAATCCGGCCAAAGGTCAAGACCCCATAATCTCATTACGGTTATTTTAGTTTCTATAAATGTTTAAGCCTATAGTGATGGCTACTCAATAAATATTTTAGGACTTGCACACTGCGCATCGGCGATATAGGTATAACCGTTTTGGGTCTCAAATGAAATCGAATAAATAGCATTGGGTACAATACCATCCGGTACGTCCAAAGTGAAAATCGTAACATCGTTTTCATAGGTGATATCATTAAAAGCATCTACCTCAATAGGCCATCGCATACCACTCAAATCATCTACCAGCGCCGCGGTTACCGGACAATTATTGCATGAAAATTTGTTAATGGCCCCTATTGGGGAAACAATTACACGGAATGTACCGTTTATGGCCACATTTCTACTTTCCGGACAAAAACTGATATCGCTCACCATTATGGTTTTAATTCCAATATTTTTAAGCGGCACACCATCTTTTGTGGTCCCGGTAATCTCATATTCCCCTGTACTAAGACCCGCTGGAACCTTATAGCCCGATTCCCTATTAAATCCGTTCTCCGGTTTAGGTGCACTAAATAATCTTGGAGCCTCTAGACCGTTTACAAAAATCTTATCTTCAAAATTATTGTTGCTAATAAAAAAACGTTGTTCCGGAGTATAGACTACTGAAGGCTGTATTGCAAAGAAACTGCTGTAATCAAAGTTGCCCAGATTTACAAAATCGCTTTCCAGAACTTCGTTTTCTTCAAGAAATTGCCCTCCCAAGGTCGTGGTAAGATTTACATTGGCACTTTCGTCGGAAATAAATGAAAACCGATTCAACACCATGATCAAACTATCCTTATATATCTTTTCAATCTTATTGCCGTCAAATTTCGAAAATAAAACATTTCCGTTTTCCGAAACGGAACGCCCATAAATGGATATACTCCCCGGTCCCCCCTTAGGGAAATTCTTTCCGTAGACCGTAAGGGTATCCGTATCTCCAAAAATTATTCGGGAACTTAAAGAATCTATCTCCATTCGCTTTAACTCAAAAGCATCCTTTACAAAGAGTGAATCCGTATCAAACCCTATCTTTACCGTAACGTCAAAAGTGGTATCCGTTCCACGAATTTCCCTAGACAAAAAATACAGTTCATCTCCCGAACTCATGTTCTCCAGCACAGTGGCGGGTTCTCCATTAAGGTCTACCGAGGAAAAATTGGAGACCGTAGCATCTTTCAGCTTAATTTGAATGGTATCGTTTAGAACGGCACTTGCCGGAGTAATGGATACTACTCCAGGGCTCAGGTTTTCTCTCCCGGTTTTTGGAGATTCCTCTTTACTGCAAGAGAGGCACACGAAACAAAATAACAATAGTAAAAATCTTGTATTTAACATAAGAATGGGGTATTGCTCATTAGTTTTTTAAGAACGAGTCGGTTAAATGAATATTGTTAGCGTAATAGGTAAAAGGAAAAGCAGTAACTGCTTTTCCTTCTTTTTTGAGTTAGCCAAGAATTATCATTTTAATTTAATGACCCGCAATGCCCCTTGTTCAGAACCTTGGGATACATATAGTCTTTTTCTAAAGCGATCTGCCGTAATGCCATTGGGGGTGTCAAAAGAAGCTTCCAAAAGTGTCCCATCATTTGTGGCCTTTTCTCCATTCCCGGCAAAAATAGTTGCCTCGCCATCCATGCTGACCCTGTAAATGACATGTTCACTTATTGCCGTAGCAAAAACAGAACCTGCGGAATAGGTAATGTACCCTATCACGAAACCTTCTGTAACAGTGGGAAGAGTTGCCAACACTTCTACCTCCAGATTTCGGTTTATCTTTAAGATATCCCCTGTAGAAAAATTCCCCACGAACAGGTTGCCTTTATTGTCAAAATCTATTCCTACACCGCCAAACAATCTGTTGTCTTGCACATATATACTGATTTCTCCGGCAGGAGTAATCTTATGCACTCCCGGAAAACTAAAATTGGAAACGTAGGCATTATTATACCTATCCAATACTATTCCTGCCGGGAAACCCGGCAAAGTAGCGAGCACTTCCCTACTCCCGTCCGGCGATACTTTAAGCACATCTGCTTGAGTGGGTCCCGAAGTCCCGGATACAAACCTGATGTTGTTCACTACATAAATATTCCCTTCGCGATCTACTACGTTTCCGGTCGGTGCCACTAAACCATCCACAACTACGGAGGTTTCACCGGTATATGGATTTGTTTTCAGTACTACCGTTCCTCCAAAATTGGCAAAGTTGCTTGCATAGATATTTCCCCTGCTATCGACCGATAATCCGTCCGTAGCTTGAAAATCATTGACCAATGTTTCTACCTTGGCCTTCTCTAAAATAGGGCCTCCTCCGTAGGGAAACTTACTACAGGATACAGTGATGATTAAAATAAGTGCAAAAAATGGCGACGTGTGTTTTAATAGATGCTTGTTTCGATTTTTCATGAGGATAGTTTTAAAGTTTTGGCAATGTTAACCGTTAACCCTTATGCGAATCGACCGCTTGTACCCATTTAGACAGATTGCGCATGCAATCGCTTTATATAATTACTGGGAGTTTCCTGGAGTTTGGCCTTAAAAGCTTTGTTGAACGTAGATTTGGACTTGAACCCTACCTCCATGGAAAGCGCCAATAAGGTTTGGCGTTGATGCTCTTTCTTATCCAATTTTTCTAAAAAAGCCGCAACCCTAAATTGATTGATGTAGTCATAAAAATTAGAGTTATATACATTGTTCAACAACCATGAAAGGTTATTAGGAGAGGTATTCAATTGTTCTGCCAAAACTGCCAGGGTCAGCTCATTGTCCAAATAGATATGTTCTTTATGAATGAGTGTATGGAGCGATGATTGTAATTCTCTAGTTTCGGTCTCGTCCAGTCTATTTTTTTGTTTTGCATTTTCTTTTTGGGCCAATTGAACCCTAAAGATTTCAGGCTGCCTTAAGGCGTAAAAACCTATTCCGTAAACGAGTAATGGCAACGCGATCCAAACAGTATTATAATTCAAATAAGCATTGTTGAAACCAAAGGCAATCGATGTTATAAAACTAAAGGCCCACAGCATTAGGATGAGCGCTATACCTCCAAACATAACTTTCAAAAACCGAAGGGAGGGTTGGGAAAAAGAGAGTTGTTCTTTTTCGTTTTTCTCAAAATTGAAAATCAATTTTCCGCATCGGAACAGATAATACACGTTGGAAATCAATGCCAAAGCTTCCACGGCTGAAAAAATAACCCTCAAATATCCTCCTCTGTACAATGCTACATATTCCGCTTGGGAATAACTGCACAAATACAATAAAAATAAACCGTAAAATATGGCCGGAACGTAATGAAACCATGATAATATGAAGTTTTGGTCTCCTTTGATCAATAAACGCCTAATATACATATAACCCAAAGGCCCGAACAGAAAGATGATGAATTCCAATGTACTGGCATACTGTATAACCCAAGATTCCGTTGCTTTTGTCAATATAAATTTAGAAAGCAACAAGATGCTGGTCATGGCCAACTGTATGGAAAGTATGCTGTTCGGCTTGGTATTTTTCTGATGGACAATAGGCAGGGTTACGGTAAGAAAAACACCTTGGGAGATTCCCATGAGCAATAACACATCAATAAGACCAATATCGTTTATCATTTTATCCGTATCAAAGATAAATTTAATTTTAATCCATAGTCTTATCGACCGTCTGGGTACAAAAACACTATTATTTCATAATTTTCATTAGATTAATCTGAATTTATATTCCTGATTTAGAAATCGTAATTTTACGTCCTATGAAAGTGCTCCATGTAGATACCAACCACCCTTTGATTATTGAACAGTTTTCTGAAATGGGTTTTCAGAACGATGAAGATTATAGTTCTTCCAAGACCGAAATTGAAAATAAGATTCATCTGTATGACGGGCTTATTATCCGTAGTCGGTTTCGTATTGACGAAGCTTTTTTGGACAAGGCCACAAATCTAAAATTTATTGGAAGACTGGGTGCTGGACTGGAAAATATAGATGTGCGCTACGCAAAATCCAAAGGTATCTTTTTGGCTGCTGCACCGGAAGGAAATAGAAATGCGGTTGGCGAACACGCTTTGGGAATGTTGCTTTCCCTCTTCAACAATCTCAATAAAGCCGATAAAGAAGTTAGAAATGGAAAATGGGACAGGGAAGGCAACCGCGGATGGGAATTGGAAGGAAAAATTGTCGGTATTATTGGGTACGGACATATGGGGAAAGCTTTTGCTAAAAAATTAAAGGGCTTTGATATAGATGAAGTCATTTGCTATGATATCAAAGGAGGTGTAGAGGATGACAATGCCAGACAGGTAGGTATTATGGAACTGCACCAGCGTGCAGATGTTATAAGTCTTCATGTGCCACAAACCGATTTGACCGTTGGAATGGTGAATACCGAGTTCCTTGAAAAATTCCATAAACCCATTTGGATCATCAATACCGCAAGGGGGAAATGTATTAAAACCAATGACTTGGTGGCAGCACTAAAATCAAATAAAGTTTTGGGTGCAGGGCT
The DNA here is from genome assembly GCF_047345745.1 of Maribacter algae. Classification (NCBI taxonomy): domain Bacteria; kingdom Pseudomonadati; phylum Bacteroidota; class Flavobacteriia; order Flavobacteriales; family Flavobacteriaceae; genus Maribacter; species Maribacter algae. The sequence goes on along the minus strand of NZ_JBLFES010000001.1, from coordinate 526,112 downwards.
GGACGTTTTGGAATATGAAAAGGCTTCCTTTGAAAATATGTTCACCAATGAACTCCCCGAAGCCTTCCAGTATCTGGTAAAAGCAGATAACGTTTTGCTCTCCCCCCATGTAGCGGGTTGGACGGTGGAAAGCAAAGAAAAATTGGCGCAAACCGTTATAGATAAAATCAAAGCCAAGTTTTGCTAAATGAAAGCCATGAAGAAGACCATAGTCATCTTTAGTGTTCTTGTTCTAGTGCTATTATTGTTATTTAGAATTAGTTCCTACGCGCTAATCAGTGGCGATAGCACGTTGGAATTTATCATTGCATCAGTGGCTATTATTTTCTTTTTCATCGGTATTTACCTGAACAAAAAAAGTCTTCACAAAACAACCGTGCCGGCACAAGAAGTAAACTTTGATAAAATTGAAGCACTGGAACTCAGCAAAAGAGAATACGAAGTGTTAAAGGAAGTCGCTCTGGGGCTCTCCAATAAAGAAATTGCCGAAAAACTTTTCCTTTCCGAAAGTACTATTAAAACCCATGTCTCCAACCTTTTGGTAAAGTTAAATGCCAAAAGAAGAACACAGGCTATACAGATTGCGAAAGACTTTCAAATCATCTAAAAAAAGATTTCCAAAACCCAAGTTTATAGAATTTGGTACTTTAGTATGAGTTGTTTTTTTATCCCTACCGTTACTTTTAGGCCTATCATCTAAAAACAGCCTAATATGAAAAAAACTATCGTTCACTTTGGAATATATGCGTTTTTGTGCGCTTTCCTATTATTCATGGCAGCCCTATATTTTGGACAGGGCCTGGATTTCTCCATTCAGGAGGTGCTGGGATATCTTACCATTCTTACTTCCTTGCTATTTATTTTCTTCGCTATTAAACACTTAAGGGAAAAAGAAAATCATGGTCTCATCAGTTTTAAAAAAGCTTTTTTGATAGGTATTTCAATATCGGTATTTGCCGGAATAGGCTTTGCGATTGCAGATACCATTTATGTAACTGTAATCAATCCTGATTTTGCCGAACAATACCTAGCATATTCATTGGAAAAATTGAAAGCCGAACTCCCTGCGGCTACTTATGAAGTGGAGCGAAAAAAGTTATTGGAACAAATAGAACAATATAAAAATCCGGCTTTTAATGCCACGGTTATGTTCATGACCGTTTTTTTAATAGGTTTTATAATCACCCTGATTTCGGCATTGATACTTCAAAGAAAAAATTAAAAGAAAATAAATAAGAGTTTATTCATCTAAAATCAAAAATAATGAATCTAGGAACATTTTCGGTCAGTCTTACTGTTAAGGACATCCACGCGTCAAAATCATTCTATGAAAAAATAGGCTTTACCGTTTTTCACGGAGATATTGAACAAAAATGGCTTATTATGAAAAATGAAACGGCCGTTATAGGTTTGTTTCAAGGCATGTTTGAAAAAAACATATTAACCTTCAATCCCGGATGGGACAGTAATGCCAATGCTCTTGAATCTTTTACCGACATTCGGGAAATTCAAAAACATATGCTGGAAAAAGGCTTGGAATTGGTCAGAAAAGCGGACGATACTACTTCGGGACCAGCAAGTCTTACTTTAATAGATCCCGACGGAAATCCTATCCTTTTGGACCAACACGTATAATATGAATTACAAAGCGGACACCCCGGCAGCATATATGGCGCAACTTCCCGAAGAACGAAAACCGGTGGTTTCTAAAATAAGGGAAACTATCCGGGAACATCTTCCTGAAGGCTTTGAAGAACAAATGAGTTATGGCATGTTAGGTTTTGTAGTCCCACATTCCGTTTATCCTGCAGGTTATCATTGCGATACCAAACTTCCGTTACCTTTTATAAATCTTGCATCACAGAAAAACTATGTCGCCCTGTACCATTCTGGGATTTATGCGGATAAAAAATTATTCGATTGGTTTGTTGCCGTATATCCCAAACACTGTAAACGTAAATTGGATATGGGCAAAAGCTGTATACGTTTTAAAGATATGAACGATATTCCTTATGAATTGATTGCGGAACTCTGCACAAAAATGTCGGTAAAAGATTGGATAACCTTGTATGAAAAGAATATTAAGCGATAAGGAATTTAAATGAAATCAAGATTTCCTCCTTCGAGAAAATGACGATAAAACACTTATAGATGAAAAATAGAGTTACGGGATTAGGCGGCTTCTTTTTTAAGTCCGATGATCCAAACATGATAAAAGAATGGTATAAAAATCACTTAGGGCTAAATACGGACCAATACGGATGTACCTTTTGGTGGAAAGACAAAGAGGGCAACGATTGCTCCACCCAATGGAGCCCCATGGCCGCGGATACAGACTATTATAACCCTAGCAAAAAACAGTTTATGATGAATTTTCGGGTCGAGAATTTAAAAGAACTTTTAATTGAACTGGAAAAAGAAGGGGTTACCATAGTTGGTGAAATTGAGGAATATGACTATGGTAAATTTGGTTGGATTATGGACCCTGAAGGCAATAAATTAGAGCTTTGGGAACCAGTGGACAAAGCATTTTTATAGCAACTATTTATTTGTTACATTTAGCCTAAGTTAAACCACCAAAAAAACAATAAAATGTCTGACGAGAACAAAGACTTAGGAGATAAGGCCGAAGAGGCTTTTGACAAAGCGAAAGAAACAGCTAAAGACGCTGCCGATGAGGTAAAGGATGCCATAGATGACACTAAAGAAACTATAAAAAACGATGCCGATAATGGTAAAATGGTAGCCATTATAGCACATTTAACTTTTATAGGGTGGATTGTCGCCATCATCATGAACAACAATAATAAAACAGCATTGGGCAGTTATTATATAAGACAAACCTTGGGTATCTTTATTTTAGCTTTCCTTTTAGGACTAATCCCAGTTATAGGATGCTTTGCGGCTATTATAGCAGTAGTACTTTTAGTCATGAGTTTCATTAATGCCATAAATGAAAAAATGGTTCCTACACCTGTAGTAGGCCAATATTTCCAAGACTGGTTTAAGAGTTTATAAAACAAAAAAGACCGAATATAACGTTTGGTCTTTTTTATTGATTTTATTATCGTAATATTGCAATATATAAATATATCATGGGTATTACCAAATCGCAAATATTCAATACCAAGCAAAATGAACTTGCTACTATTTTCAAGGTATTGTCAAATCCCGCAAGGATAGCCATACTGCAATATATAAGCAAGCAGGACGCCTGTATCTGCAATGACATTGTAGACGAAATAGGATTGGCACAACCTACTATTTCGCAACATTTAAAGGAGTTGAAAAGCATCGATTTAATAAAAGGAGAAATAGAAGGGAAAAAGGTCTGTTACTGTATCAATCTAAAAAAATGGTCGGCTATTCAAGATCTTTTGAACACCTTCTTTAATACGACAAAAACCAACTGTTGTTAAAAGCCCCACCCTTAAAGGAGTATAATACTAGTCATAAAAACATGAATATCATATAATGATTTAAATTAAAAAGCACAACATGAAGACAAACGATTTTTTATCCATTCTAAAAGAGAACCCAAATAAGAGCTTGCTTTTTGAATACAAACCTGGAGCATTCGTTCCGGCCAACTACCACATCACCGAAGTCAAAAATATAACCATTGATAGTGTCGACTGTGGGGGAAATTCAGATTCTTGGAAAGAAACCATCATCCAACTATGGGAAAGTCCTACTGAAAAAGACAAAAGGGAATATATGTCCGCTTATAAGGCCCTTTCTATTTTGAACAAAGTAGATAAGATAAAACCTATGGAAAAAGAGGTGGAAGTTAAAATTGAATACAGCAATGAACACTTTCACACGGCGCAACTATTCATCAATGATTACTTGGCCAATCACGAAAAACTTGTATTCCAATTAGGAGTTGCAAAAACCGATTGTAAGGCAAAAGAAACTTGTGGTGTGCCGGAGCCTATGGCAGTAGCTTCAGAAAACAGCTGTGCGCCAGAAAGTGGATGTTGTTGATCAAAAACTTTAGTTTATTTTATATTTTCAATAGTGTCAGGTCGAGCGCAGTCGAGACCTCTTCTTGAAAAAGTGAATACGTTATAAATTTTTTGGACTTAAATTCTAAATGATGACACCCATTACAATAAAACCCATGAGAGCTGAAGATTGGGACGCGGTAGCTAAGATTTACGAGGAAGGTATCGCAACAGGCTTTGCTACTTTTGAGACCACCGTTCCCAGTTATGAATCATGGGACAGTGCACATATGGATTTATGCAGATTGGTTGCTACTGCCCATAATGATGACATATTAGGGTGGGCAGCATTATCTCCTGTCTCAAGCAGATGTGTTTATGGCGGTATCGGTGAAGTAAGCGTTTACGTTTCGAACAAAAGTCGCGGCCAGGGTGTTGGCAAGTTATTGATGCAAGCATTGATAAAAGAAAGTGAGGCTGAAGGCCTATGGACCATACAGTCTGGCATATTTCCCGAAAATATTGGAAGTATAAAACTACATGAAAATATGGGATTCAGGTATATTGGCAAAAGAGAAAAAGTGGGGAAATTATCAGGTGTTTGGAAAGATAATTTACTTTTTGAACGAAGAAGCACCAAAATTGGAATACACTGATTAATCTTCTTTTTCTTGGGATTGCGATTCCATCAATTTACGCTCCAGTTCCGCCTGAAATTCTTCCATAACCGGTTTCACCGTACTCTCCGGCAAGTCGGATATTTTAATATACATTAAGCCGTCCACAGAATTGTTGAACAACGGATCTACGTTGAACGCTACAACTTTGGCGTTTTGTTTGATGTATTTTTTAATAAGGACCGGCAATCTAAGATTTCCGGGTTCTACCTCATCTATCAAACGGTCAAATTTGTTCAGATCCGCCTGCGTTTCATCAAAAACGAATTCTTTGTCGGCATCGTTGAGCTTTACCTTAAACTCTTTTTTCGGCCTAATGTATTGTGCTACATAGGGATCCCAATAGTTTGATTTCATAAACTCGATCATCAAGGATTTCGAAAAGTTCGAAAACTGATTGCTAATGCTTACGCCACCAATCAAATATTTATGCTCTGGATGTCTTAATGTGGTATGGACGATTCCTTTCCATAATAAAAAGAGCGGCATGGGTTTTTGTTGATATTCCTTAACAATATAGGCCCTGCCCATTTCGATGGAATTTTGCATCATTCCATACAGTTCGGGTTCCACCCTAAATAAATCCTGAAGGTAAAATCCGTCAATCCCATATTCCGGAAAAATTTCGGAACCCATCCCCATCCTGTAAGCACCAACAATACACTGTTCCGTATTGTCCCAAAGAAACAAGTGGTAATAATAGGAATCAAAAATATCCAGATCAATGGCGTTATTGGTTCCTTCCCCAATGGCCCTAAAAGTAACTTCTCGCTGCCTCCCGATTTCCTTTAGTATAAAAGGCATATCTTTTTCTTGGGCCAAAAAAACCTCGTAATTCTTGCTTTCCAGTAAACGGCAATCTTTTTCGCGCAGCTTTTCAATTTCACCTTGCATTACCTCCTTGCGCATGGCCGTAGCTATCTTCTTGGGCGGTTTTGGAATTTTTAGGGTAGTTGGTATCTGATCTATCAATCGTTCTTTTTGGTAGGCATTGGCCAGAATGTAGGTTTTCTTTCTGAGCAAATCCGTAAAATCCTCCAATGTCTCCTGCTCTTCCTGCGCTTTGACCGAAATAGGTTGGCCAATGCGCACTTTTATGGGCCTATTTCGTTGGGAATAGACTTGGGACGGTATCATTGTCGTTCTAAAAACATCGTTCCACTTGGACATCCTGTAGAAGAGCTTGCTGTTTTTAGCATGGAAATAAATAGGGACAACGGGCACATTCGCCCTACGGATCAATTTCAAAACAGCCTCCTCCCAAGGTTTGTCAACGATTAGCTTTCCATCTTTATGGGTAGAAACTTCTCCTGCAGGAAAAATACCTAACGGGTGACCATCCCGAAGATGACTCAATGCATTTTTAAACCCCGCAATACTGCTCTTTGCATCTTTGTGTCCTTCAAAAGGGTTTACGGGAAGAATGTAAGGTGCCAAAGGAACCATACGTTTTAAGAGAAAATTGGCCATAATTTTGTAGTCCTTCCGCTCGGACAGCATCAGTTTCATCAATAAAATCCCGTCAATAGCACCCAAGGGATGATTGCTTATGGTGATATAAGGACCCTCCTTGGGCAATCTTTTAAAATCCTCTTCCGGAATATCATAATCAATCTCAAAATGCTCCAAAATTGCGTTGGCATATTCATCGCACTCTAAATGGGAAATCTTATCATAATAGGAATTGATACCTGAGATTCTTGTGATTTTCATCAAGATCCAGCCTATAAACGTACCCACATAACCGTACTTGGATAGATTGATAGCCTTGGCTACCTCTTTTGCGGTTACTAAACCCATAGAAAGAAAATGTTATAGAGGGGTAAATATAGGAAAAACCCTAGTGGAGCTCACTATTTAACATTCGAAAAAATAATGGATAATAATTATTTCACAACCAATTGAACGGTCTCTTTTCCACGCTGTTCCAACAGGATTTCATACCCGTTTTGAATTGATTCCAGTGATTTATCATCAAAATGCCTAATGGTATAGAGCGATACATTTTCGTGATGAACTACTTTAAATTTACTTTTTAATTGGTTCAACAAAGCCTCCAAGCCCCCAAATTTATTATCCACACAAACCGAAAAGCTAATCGCTGAATTCTGGATCAGGTCAACCTTTATTTTATGGTCATGAAACAGCTTAAAAATTTCACTGATCTTGTTTTCTACAATGAAGGAAAAATCCAGCGAGGACAATTTCATTAATACTTGGTTCTTTTTTACGATGAAACAAGGCACCTTTGGTTCTATCCCAACGCCTTTACCAACGGTAGTCCCTGCTTTTTTTGGGTTGATGAAAGACTTTACCCGTAACGGTATCTCTTTTCTCTGTAAAGGTTGCAGTGTTTTTGGGTGAATTACCGATGCTCCGTAAAAGGCAAGTTCTATGGCCTCACGATAAGAAATATTGTTCAGCAATTGCGTTTCCTTAAAATGTCTTGGGTCTGCATTGAGCACGCCGGGAACATCCTTCCAAATGGTTACGGATTCTGCATTTAGACAATAGGCCAGAATAGCTGCGGAATAATCTGACCCTTCACGGCCCAAGGTAACGGTAAAGTTGTTGTCATCACTCCCTAAAAAACCTTGGGTAACATTGAGTATGTTTTTATCGATTTTTGAACAATTCTCCTGTGTTTTTTCCCAATTGACGATGGGGTCTCGATAGCTGTCATCGGTTTTGATATATTCCCGAACGTCCAACCAATTGTTTTTGATTCCCACTTCTTCCAAATAGGCACTAATAATCGTGGTGGAAATCAATTCTCCGTACCCGACCACCTGATCGTACACAAAGTTGTAGTTGGGCGACTTGTTCCAAGCCAAGAATCCGTTTACTTCATCCACTAAAATCTTGATTTTCCTATAAACAACATGTTGCATATTGGGGAACAAATCCTTTAGTATATCATCATGATATGCGACCATCTCATTGATATGGCCCGGCAGGTCTGCTTTATTTTGAAAATAAGAGTTTACAATGGCCTCCATGGCATTGGTGATTTTTCCCATCGCGGATACGACCACTATGGTGTTTTCGTGACCCACTTCTCCCAATACCTTTACTACATTTTTTACACCATCGGCATCCTTGACCGATGCTCCTCCAAATTTAAATACACGCATAAAAACTCTTGTTTATTTTATATTCCGATATTCCGGAAATGAATATTATATTTCAACCAATACAGAATTGCCTTTTGATTTATCACCTGAAGTCCACTGCCATGTTTCATGAAGTTTAATTTTCCCGTTAGTCATCAACTCCGGTTTAGAGGTACATCTTCCGGTCATCAAATCTCCGGCCGTATTTATTTGATGGTAACACATTTCTATTACTCCCTCAGCATCTATTGTACCCATTAGATGTCCTTTTACGATGGCACCGCCACTGTACTCGGATGTTACGATGTGATTTTCTTGCTTGTAGCAAAAAATAGTCTCTTCAGAAGTTTCGGCATTTTTAGAACTTTTTAGGGGTCTAAATTTTCTATTGTTATAATTCATTGGAAACAGGAATAATTTAAATATTGTCCAAATATTTTTTTATACCGGACTCGTCCAATTGCACTACGTCCCAATCCCGCATAACGTTGGCACCCTTACTTTCGTAAAAATGTATGGCAGGATCGTTCCAATCCAAAACTTCCCAACATATTCTTTTCACCCCTAACGTATTCCCATATTTTACAACTTCGTTCAGCAAAGCAGTACCCAAACCACTTCCTCTCATTTTTTGGGTAACGATTAGATCCTCCAAATGAATTACCGGTCCTTTCCATGTAGAATATCGCGGATATATGAGGGCCATCCCGACAATTTCATTTTCGTGTTCTCCTACAAAACAGTGGAATAATGGGTTTGAACCAAAACCATTATTAATCAAATCGGTAACGGTAACCTCAACAGCATCAGGTTCCTTTTCAAAAAGGGCCAACTCATTAACAAGTTCCAGGACCTTGGGCATATCGGCGGCTACAGCATTTCGTATTGTAAATTTCATATTGTTACAAATAAAACACAAAGTTATAAATTTAAAAAATCAAAATATAACGAAATCGATTTAGTTTCACAAAATACCCGATATTTGTGGTCAAATACTAACCTATCCTAGATGATCAAAAAAAATCAGACTCTTGGGGAGTTCATTATTGAAAACCAATCTTCTTTCCAATATTCCTCAGGAGAACTTTCCAAATTGATAAACGCCATTAGACTTGCCGCCAAAGTAGTGAACCATGAGGTGAACAAAGCAGGTTTGGTAGATATTTTAGGAGATTTTGGAGACACGAATATTCAAGGAGAGGAACAGAAAAAGCTGGACGTTTTCGCCAATGAAAAATTTATATCCACCTTAAAGAATAGGGAAATTGTATGCGGTATCGCTTCTGAAGAAGAGGATAGTTTTATAAGCATAAATAGTAATGACAAAAAACACCAGAACAAATATGTAGTATTGATCGATCCTTTGGACGGTTCCTCCAACGTGGACGTGAACGTATCCGTCGGGACTATTTTTTCAATTTATAGAAGGGTTACACCGGTAGGCACCCCGGTGACCATGGAAGATTTTCTGCAACCGGGCAACCAACAAGTGGCGGCAGGTTATGTGGTTTATGGCACCTCTACCATGTTGGTCTACACTACCGGAGACGGGGTAAACGGTTTTACCTTAAATCCCGCTTTAGGAACGTTCTATTTGTCGCATCCAAACATGCAATTTCCGGAGACGGGAAAAATATACTCCGTGAACGAAGGTAATTATGTGCATTTTTTACAGGGCGTTAAGGATTATATCAAATACTGCCAAATGGAGGAAGGAGATAGGCCCTATACTTCAAGATATATAGGTTCTTTGGTATCGGATTTTCATAGAAATATGATTAAGGGAGGTATCTACATGTACCCGAAAAGTAGCGTCACGGAAAGTGGAAAATTACGTTTGCTCTATGAATGCAATCCCATGGCCTTTATAGCGGAGCAGGCGAACGGAATGGCCATTGGCGGAAAAAATAGAATCATGGATATCCAGCCTACGGAACTTCATCAACGTGTACCGTTCTTCTGTGGAAGCCGAAAAATGGTAGAAAAACTACAGGAGTTTTTGAATAAATACCACGAATAAAAGAGGGGGAGCAAATTGCTCCCCCTCTTTTATTAATGATATCAAATTCTTATCTGTTCATATTTTTTATTTCCTCGGAAAACCCGTCGATATCAACACCGCTATTGACTAATTTTAAAGCTTTATCTACCACATAACTTACATTTTCTGGAGAAAACCCGAGTCCAATTCCCAAACGTTCCAACATCGGTGTCTGTCTTTCCCCCAAATGATGATCGGCATATACCATACGCGCCAAATCATACAGCCTTTCCAAACGTTCATCATAACTTGTTGGTGGATTTACCGGATGAGTCATGTAATCCTTTAATATCTCCTTGTAATCATTGTCAGAAATAGACAATCTGCTTGCCAATCTGTCGAGAAAGGCTTTTTCGTCATTGGTTATAACCCCATCACTCATGGCAACCTTAACAATTGCGGCAAAGTGGTCTTGGTTTCTTTTCTGAAATCCACTATCAAATAAATCTGAAATCGACATGCTTTTAAATTTTGTAATGGCAAATATAAATTTTTTAGAGGTCAAAATTTAAATTGAATACAACTTTGTTCTACATCCAAATTTGTAACTTTCACATGCTATGAAAAAACCACTTTTAGCGTTTACGGAGAAGGGTATTTACTGTAGTATGGCAAAGGTTTATCTAGACCCTTGGAAACCTGTGGACAAAGCCATCATATCACATGGTCACGCAGATCATAGCCGCTGGGGACACAAGCACTACATTACGCACCATAGGAACGTTCCGATAATTTCGCACAGATTAGGGGAAATAAATGTGTCCGGTAAGGAATGGGGGGAGACCTTTTCTATAAACAACGTAAAATTTAGTTTACACCCTGCCGGCCATATTATTGGCTCGTCCCAAATACGGGTAGAACACAAAGGGGAAGTCTGGGTTTTTACCGGAGATTACAAGACAGAGAACGACGGTATTTCAACTCCGTATGAACCCATAAAATGCCATACGTTTATTACCGAGTGTACTTTTGGACTTCCGGCATTCAAATGGACACCCCAAAAGGAGGTTCTTCAAAATATAAATGACTGGTGGGCCGAAAATAAGGCGGAGAAAAAAACATCTGTCCTGTTCGGTTACAGTCTAGGAAAGGCACAACGTCTTTTAAAATATCTAAATACCGATATCGGAAAAATATATACCCATGGTGCCATTGAAAATATGACCCAAGTACTCAGGCCTTTGGTCAATTTTCCCAAAACGACGCTTATCACAAGAGAAACCAAGAAAGAAGAATTGTTGGGCAACATTGTTTTGGCTCCGCCAAGTGCACATGGTTCTACATGGATCAGGAAAATGGTGCCTTATGTAACCGCATCTGCCAGCGGATGGATGACATTCCGTGGTGCCAGAAGAAGGCGGGCCATTGACAAAGGTTTTGTCCTCAGCGACCATTGCGATTGGCAAGGGCTGTTGGAAAGTATCGAAGCTACGGGAGCCAAAAAAATTATCTGTACGCACGGTTATACCGAAATATTTTCCAGATACTTGAGAGAACAAAGTTATGACGCACGGACAGAAGAGACACAATACGGTGAGGAGGAAACCGAAACCAATGTCGCTAAAGAAGAACCTGCCGAAATCAATTAGAAAAACTGCTCCGCTCGCAATAACAAACCCATGAAGAACTTTGCATCGCTTATCAAAACCTTGGACAGCACCAATAAGACCAACTTAAAGGTAAAGGCACTTGCGGAGTATTTTCAAAAGGCGAATGACAAAGATAAAGTATGGACTATTGCCATCCTTTCGCACCGTAGGCCCCCCAGACCGGTGAACACTACTTTGCTGCGTGAATGGGCATCGGATTTGGCGAATATTCCCTTATGGCTGTTCGAAGAAAGTTATCATATCGTGGGCGATTTGGCCGAGACCATCGCGCTCGTTATCCCCTCCTCTTCAAAATCTACCGAAAAAAGCCTAACCGAATTTTTGGAGGAAATGATTTCGCTTAAAAAGAAGGAAGACGCAGAGAAAAAAGCCTATCTCTATGAGAATTGGAAAGTATTGGATTATTATGAGCGTTTTGTGTTTACAAAATTGATTACCGGAGGCTTTCGGATTGGTGTGAGCCAGAAACTGATGACCAGGGCATTATCCAAAGCAACCGAGATAGAAGAAGATATTTTAGCCTATAAATTGATGGGGAATTGGGATCCTAACGAAATTTCGTTCCAAGAATTGATTCTTGAGGAAAATGAAAGCGATTACCTATCCAAACCTTACCCGTTCTATCTGGCCTATGCTATTGAGGATAAAGTGGAGGATTTAGGTGATGTTTCGGAATGGTCAGCAGAACATAAATGGGATGGCATCCGGTCACAGGTAATCCTAAGAAACGATGAAATCTTTGTGTGGAGTAGAGGTGAAGAATTGGTGACCGACAAATATCCGGAATTCGAAAAATTCATAGGTATAATTCCTAACGGAACCGTCATTGATGGGGAAATACTCCCCTACCCCAATAATGAAATTGGCACCTTCAACGACCTTCAGACCCGCATTGGACGTAAAACCGTTTCAAAAGCGCTTTTGGCAAAAGTACCCGTTGTTTTAAAGGCATATGATGTATTGGAATGGGAAGGAAAGGATATTAGGAACAAGCCTTTTTTAGAACGAAGGAAAATACTGGAGATCCTTTATCATTCTTTGATTGAGCGTGAACAAACGGTGATTGAGCGTAGTCGAAATCACAAAAGAGTCGCTTCGGCTTCTCTTACCGATCTGCCGTTACAGCTATCCGAAACCATACACTTTGAATCATGGGAAGAAGTCGCACAAGAACGGGAACGCTCCCGTGAAGTACGTAGTGAAGGATTAATGCTCAAACGCAAGGATTCCCCTTATTTGGTGGGGCGTAAAAAAGGAGATTGGTGGAAATGGAAAGTGGACCCGCTGACCATTGATGCAGTACTCACATATGCCATGAGAGGACATGGCCGCAGAAGTAATCTATTCACTGATTATACTTTCGCGCTATGGGATGAAAACGAAAATGGAGAAAAAGAACTTGTCACTTTTGCCAAGGCCTATTCCGGCCTCACCGATGCCGAGTTCAGAAAAGTAGACGCTTGGATAAAGAAAAATACCTTGGAACGTTTTGGACCGGTCCGTTCCGTAACGCCGCATCACGTTTTTGAAATCGCCTTTGAGGGCATAGCACTTTCCAAAAGGCACAAAAGTGGTGTAGCTACACGATTTCCTAGAATCTTACGTTGGCGACAGGATAAAAAAATTGAGGAAGCGAACAGTATTTCGGATATTAAGGCTTTAATTCCGAGCGTAGCGAAGGAATCTGTTGAAGGTAAATCAGAGGGCAAAACAAAACGAGCATAAAATAATGCGTTTTGTTTTACAATACGGAAGTATTACGCATCTATTTAATTGGCCAAAAAAGGTGAATTTAACAGATTGCTTCGCCACTGTATTGAAGTGAGCGAAGCTCGCAATTAAGTTATGAAAGGATATTGTTACATATTGACCAATAAAAATGAGACAGTACTTTACATTGGAGCTACAAATGATATCCACAGGCGAATGAATGAGCACAAACACCGAATCTATCCTAATGCATTTACAAAAAGATACAATTGCGATATTTTGGTTTATTTTGAGGAGTTCGATAACGTCAAGGATGCTTTCAAAAGAGAAAAACAATTAAAAGCCGGTAATCGAAAAAGAAAAGAGGAATTGATTAATTCAATAAATCCAGAATGGAATGATCTCGCTCTAAATTGGGTCGATAAGAATTTTTTAATGAGAAATAAAAAGTAAATGTTCAAATACAATTGAACAGATTATTTCGCTCCGCTCGTAATAATGAACAAAGAAAAACTTTTCAACATCGCCCAAAACTGGTTCCAAGAACAAGGCTGGAAACCGTTTACATTCCAAAAAGACACTTGGAAGGCTTTTTTGCAGGGTAAAAACGGACTTTTAAACGCTCCAACAGGAAGCGGAAAAACCTACGCGCTATGGTTTCCTATCGTTTTAAATTACATCAAAGAAAATCCGCAATATAAGACCAAGCATAAAAAAGGATTGAAAGCTATTTGGATTACACCGCTTCGTGCGCTATCCAATGAAATAAAACAGTCCGCCGAGCGCATCACCCATGACCTGGGAACCCAAATGACCGTAGGTATTCGAACAGGAGATACTTCGACCAAAGAGCGCTCCCGTCAAAAAACGACGATGCCAGACTTGCTGATTACGACCCCGGAGAGCCTTCAGCTTTTGCTGTCCTCTAAAGGGTATGGCAACGTATTTAAAGAGTGCTCCGCTATTGTCGTGGATGAGTGGCACGAGCTTTTGGGCACCAAACGTGGCGTGCAAATGGAACTGGGGCTTTCCCGATTAAAGACAGTCTGCAAGAATTTACGCATTTGGGGTATTTTGGCCACCATCGGAAATCTTGAGCAGGGAAGGGAAGTTTTGCTAGGGCCTACTTCACAGGCACTTGAAAATTCCGTTTTAATCAAAGCAAAACTCAACAAGAAAATATCGGTCAAAAGTATTATTCCAAAAGAAATGGAAACTTTTCCATGGCGTGGCCATTTGGGCCTAAAACTTTTGGAAGACGTAGTGCCTATTATCAATAATAGCAAAACCACGCTACTTTTTACGAACACAAGGAGCCAATGCGAAATATGGTTTCAAAAAATACTGGAAAAGCATCCGGAGTATGCCGGGGAACTGGCCATGCATCATGGCAGTGTCAATAAAGAAACGCGGTTATGGGTGGAGCAGGCCATCCGCAACGAGAGTTTAAAAGCGGTGGTCTGTACCTCTAGTTTGGACCTTGGCGTAGATTTCGCTCCCGTAGAAACCGTAGTGCAAATTGGCGGACCCAAAGGAGTAGCCCGCTTTTTACAGCGTGCAGGCCGTAGTGGTCACCGGCCGGGAAAAGAAAGTGTTATCCATTTTCTACCTACGCACGCCATGGAGCTGATAGAGGCTTCCGCTATGCAACAAGCGGTAAAAAAAGAAGCCGTGGAAGATAGGATTCCCTATTTGAACAGTTATGATGTTCTACTTCAGTATTTGACCACTTTGGCCGTATCCGATGGGTTTTATCCTGATGAAATCTATGAGGAAGTCGCCCAGACATTCTGTTACCAAACCCTGACCGAAGAACGTTGGCAATGGCTCTTGAATTTTCTGGTCATGGGGAGCCAAAGCCTACAGACCTATGATGAATATAAAAAAGTTGAAGTAAAAGAAGATGGGAAGTTTAAAGTCAATAATCGTGGAATAGCTATGCGTCACCGATTTCAAATCGGTACCATCGTAGGTGATGCCTCCATTGCTGTCAAATATCAAAAAGGGGGATACATTGGCTCTATCGAGGAATATTTTATTTCCAAACTGAGTCCAGGCGATGTATTTACCTTCGCCGGAAGAAATCTGGAATTCATCCGTGTAAAAGGAATGCAGGCACACGTAAAAAATTCTACGAAACGCACGAACAAAGTACCGAGTTGGATGGGCGGGAGGCTGAGTTTTTCGGCCCAAATGTCAGAATTGCTTCGTAAGGAGTTATATACTGCAGGATTACCTGCCTCCAAACAATCAAAAGAGATACAATCCTTGGCACCCATGTTCGCCAAACAGCGAGAGGAAAGTATCGTTCCGAGACCTGATGAGTTTTTGATCGAGACCTTTAAAACGCGGGATGGATATCACCA
Organism: Maribacter algae; assembly: GCF_047345745.1. Taxonomy (NCBI): domain Bacteria; kingdom Pseudomonadati; phylum Bacteroidota; class Flavobacteriia; order Flavobacteriales; family Flavobacteriaceae; genus Maribacter; species Maribacter algae. The sequence continues at coordinate 510,648 of NZ_JBLFES010000001.1, read as the reverse complement.
TATTTTTTATCCGTTTGAAGGCCGAGGCGTACATGAGGCCATGAGCAGTCTATTGGCCTACAGAATTAGTCTTCTTACCCCGATAACCTGCTCGCTAGCGTACAATGATTATGGGTTTGAGCTGCTTTCCGACCAACAAATTGATATCCAAAATGTTTTGGACAACGATTTATTCACTACGGAATATATGCTGAGCGATTTGCAGAAAAGCTTAAATTCTAACGAAATGGCGCGCAGAAAATTCAGGGATATAGCCGTCATCAGTGGCATGGTATTTACCGGTTATCCAAATAAAGGAATTAAAATGAAACATCTGCAAAGCAGTTCGCAATTGCTGTTCGATGTTTTTAAGGATTTTGAGGCCGATAATCTGCTGTACCAACAGGCGTACACCGAAACTTTTGAACATCAATTGGAAGAAGGTAGGCTTCGAATGGCCTTGGAGCGGATCGCTACCCAAAAAATTGTCTGGAAGGCCTGTTCCAAACCCACGCCCTTCTCCTTCCCTATCATTACCGATAGACTGCGCGAAAAACTATCCAGTGAAAAACTGGCGGACAGGATAAAACGTATGACCGCTATTTTGATGAAATAAATTTCTCTAAATTATAAAAAATAAAATCTACCCTATAGGCATCATTTCGTTAATAACCGTAGCTTCAACAATATCATCTATGATTTTCTGTAGTTCCAGTATATGCTCGCTTTGCATATGCTTTTGCCAAAGTGCCCTGCTGGCCCAATTCTCGTAAAACATAAAATGATTTTCATTGACGTTGTCCTGATGCAAATCATAATTAAGACAACCTTCTTCTGCCCGTGTTGGGGCAATGAGTTTAATAAGTTCCGACTTTACACGTTCAACGTGTTCCGGTTTCGCATGGATATTGGCGACAATGGTCAGTATTTCATTTTTCATAAGTGTATAAATGAGTGGCGTTTCATGCGAAAATAGCATTATAAATGCAAAATATATTTTCTTTGCAGTGAAGACTTTATGACCGAATCCATTTACATCAAGAATCAGGAATTTATCCTTCATTGCAGCGGGGCATTATTTTGGGTGAAACCGGGTATGCTTTTAATCAGTGATGTGCATTTGGGCAAAGTTTCGCATTTTCGCAAATTTGGAGCTGCCGTCCCGCAAAATGCTGTGCGGCAAAACTTTGATAGCCTTACTTCGGCCATTCAAAATTTTGATCCTGGAACGGTAGTCTTTATGGGCGATTTGTTTCATTCTTCCCTAAATTTAGAGTGGGATATTTTTTCGGAGTGGACCAAGACCATCTCGTCAAAAATCATCTTGGTATCCGGAAATCATGATATCATTTCACCCTTAAAATATGAAGATTTAGGAATTTTGGTCACGCAGGAAATAGTGCAGGACGGTTTTTTGCTAACCCACCACCCCGAGGAAAAAGAAGGATTCTTTAACTTTTCCGGACACGTTCACCCTGCCATACGGCTCACGGGATTGGGAAGGCAATCGGTACGGCTTCCTTGTTTTTACAAAACCGAACAGCAACTGATCATGCCTGCTTTTGGTGAGTTCACCGGAACTTTTACCGTAGAGCCTACTACGGATTCCGAAATCTATGCTATTCTTGGGGATACCGTATTAAAAGTAAATATCTCCGAAAAGAAAAAGCGTGGGCGTTCCAAGTAGTAAAGCTTTGTTGTAATAGGGTTAAAAACCAAGTCCGGTAAGTCTTATTTTTGTAGAAATAGTTCTCATGCAAAAAACATTGGCGCTTCTGAATCTTTTATCGGTAATCCTTGTTATTACGGTAAACTACGTCTCGCAGGCACTACGGGTCAACAATACCACCATAGGCGAAATAAGCAACAAATATGACAATCTGTTTACGCCCGCTGGCTACGCCTTTGCTATTTGGGGACTCATATTTTTAGGATTATTGGCCTATAGTATTTTTCAAGTTTACCGTGCTTTTTTTACGGATGAAAAAAGTGATTTTATTGAGCAGACGGGACCTTGGTTTGTTATTGCCAATGTATTGAACTCAGCTTGGGTATTTGCTTTTATTTATGATTACACCGGACTTTCGGTATTGATTATGATCGGCATCCTCGTTTCACTTATCAAAATAATCCTGAACACGAATATGGAAAGATGGGACGCTCCCCTTAAAACCATCGCTTTTGTTTGGTGGCCCATTTGTTTATATAGTGGATGGATTTCCGTGGCGACCATTGCCAATGTAGCTGTTTATCTTACCAAAATAGGTTGGAAAGGTAGCTTTCTCTCCGAAATAACTTGGACTATTGTTATGATCTGTATTGCTACGCTCTTGAACCTTTTGATGATTCAAAAACGAAATATGCGCGAGTTTGCCGCTGTAGGCGTTTGGGCATTATTTGCCATTTATATTAGACATAAGGATGGTCCGGAAAACATTGCCTATACAGCGCTAACGGGAAGCATCATTCTTTTGGTTGCGATATTTGTTCACGGATTTAAGAACAGGAAAACAAATCCGTTTATGAAGTTACAGCAAGAGATATCGCAGTGAACCGGATTAATGAGCACCTTTCATTTTACATTAAACCATATTTTTAATATCGTTAACCAAGGAAGGGTAGGTAAATAACATAGACTGTAACTCATCGGCTTTCATTCCTTTATGGATTGCCATAGCGAAAATATTGATGGTCTCCCCGGCATTGGGTCCAAGTATATGAGCCCCAACCAATTTTTGTGTTCTCTCATTTAAAATTATTTTATAGGAATACGCTGGGGCATTGATTCGTTTAGCGTTGAACCAATCCAAGGCCGATGCCTGTTTTACGATTATATTTTTAAAACGACTCTTTGCTTCTTTTTCGGAATACCCGACGGAAGCTATATTGGGCAAGGTAAATACCACTGATGGTATTACCGGAATAGACAACTTTTTGCGGTTTCCGTTCAATATGTTTTCAGAGACCACATAACCTTCCCTACCGGATAATGGCGTGAGCGGCAATCCGTTGTCCGAAACATCTCCGCAAGCATATACCCCGGGATTGGTTTCGCTTTGCAGAAAATTATTGGTCGCTATTCCATTTTCATTGAACGCTACGTTCCCTTTTTCAAGATTCAACGCTGAGATAGCCGGTATACGGCCTGCCGTATTGATAACCATTTTAGAGGTAAGCGATTTCATTTTTTTCCCGCTCTTATAGGATACCCTGAAATTTTTCCGAAGCTTCTCAACAGCCTTTACTTCCGAGTTAAAAATAAACTTTATCCCCAATTTTTTGGAATAGTCGGTCAATGTTCCGACCAAATCAGCATCAAAAGCGGACAGAGGGCGATTGCCGGAATCCAAAACCGTTACACGTACTCCAAACCTTGCGGCCATATGGGCAAATTCCATCCCTACATATCCAGCCCCGATGAAAATTATGCTTTTGGGCAATTTTTTGAGGTTTAGAAAATCATCGCTCGTGCTTAAATGTTTGCTTCCTTTAAAAGATAGCTTTCTGGGTTCGTAGCCCGTGGCGATGACAATATTTTTGGCTTTCGCGGTTTTGCCCTCTACCTTTAACGTACGCTCGTCCACAAATTCAGGTGATTGATGGTATAGGCTTATTCCTTTTTTCTTTAAATTTTTCTCCGTAGCGGCCGGTATGGCCTTTGTGAAACTACGCTTGTACTTTTGAAGTTTTTTCCAATTGAGCTCGGGCAACTTCTCAATCCCTTTCCCTTTTAAATTCTGGGCTTCTTCCCATATCTCCGTAACACCCAACAGCACTTTTTTAGGGTCGCATCCCCTATTGGCACAAGTCCCTCCGAATTCTCGCCTATCTGCAATGGCAACTTTCTTTCCTTTATCGGCACAGGCTTTGGCTACCGTTTGGCCCGCTACACCGCTACCGATGACAAATACGTCAAATTCTTCCATCTATTTTGAATTATAATCGAGACTGAAGTTATAAAAATCGATTTTCTCTAAATGACGCAAAGGACAAATATTTTATCTAAATAGCACTTTAAGTTTTTAGGCATCTGTATCTTTGCAGCTCAAAATTTTACGGTTGACGCATTCTTCTATTCAACAACTGTTTTCACAGTCTCCCAATACCGGGAAACTGCGGAAGGCTATTGCCAATTCAGAAGCATCCGCTCCTTCTCGAATCTATCTTAAAAACCTCGCGGGCTCATCCCTCTCCTTTGTATTGGCCAATGCGTTTTTGAATGCGGACGACCCCTTTCTGCTCGTTTTCAACGATAAAGAAGAAGCAGCTTATTATCTAAACGATTTGGAAAAGCTCATTGGGGAGAAAGATGTGCTTTTTTATCCGGGGAGCTATCGCAGACCTTACCAAATCGAAGAAACGGACAATGCCAATGTGCTTTTACGTGCCGAAGTATTGAACCGAATCAATTCCAGAAAAAGGCCAGCAGTCATTGTTACGTATCCGGATGCACTTTTTGAAAAAGTGGTCACCCGAAAAGAGCTGGAAAAGAATACGTTAAAAATAAGATTAGACGATACGCTTTCGTTGGATTTCCTGAACGAAGTCCTTTTTGAATACAAGTTCAAACGTGTAGATTTTGTCACGGAGCCCGGAGAGTTTTCGGTTCGCGGCGGAATCGTAGATGTCTTTTCTTTTTCGCACGACGAACCGTATCGCTTGGAGTTTTTTGGGGACGAAGTGGACAGCATCCGCACTTTTGATGTAGAAACCCAACTTTCTACCGAAAAAGTCAAAAAGATTACCATTATCCCTAATGTTGCCAATAAATTTTTGGAAGAAAAGCGCGAAAGTTTTCTAAAGTACATTTCTCCCAAAACCGTTGTCTTTTCCAAAAATACAAGTCTGCTGTTTGGAAGGTTGGATGAATTTTTTGGAAAGGCGGAAGAAGCTTTTAAAAAATTATCCAAAGAAATAAAACATGCCGAGCCGGAAGAACTTTTCTTGAATTCCAAAGCCTTTGAAAAGCAGCTGGAAACGTTCCGATTAATTTCTTCTTCTGTCATATCGGGCTCCGTAGAAATAGAATTCCGCACAAAGCCCCAACCCTCGTTCAATAAAAAATTTAATCTGCTCATTAAAAACCTCAACCAGTTTAAAGCACAAGGCTACACCAACTACATTTTTTGTGCCAGTGAGCAACAGGCGAAAAGATTCCATGATATTTTTGAGGAGGTTGCTTCGACTCCGCTCAGCAACCAAAAGACAGGCACTGAGCGTAGCCGAAGTGTGCATTATAAGACCATTGTTCTTCCATTGCACCAAGGTTTTATCAGTGATGACCTAAAACTGGTCTGCTACACGGACCATCAGATTTTTGAGCGGTACCATAAATTCCATCTTAAAAATGGCTATGCCAAAAAACAGGCCATTACGTTAAAAGAACTCAACAAACTTGAAATTGGGGATTACGTGACCCATATTGACCATGGTATCGGAAAGTTCGGCGGACTCCAAAAAATTGATGTCGAAGGTAAAAAACAAGAAGCGATAAAATTGGCCTATGGCGAACGGGACATCCTTTACGTGAGTATCCATTCACTTCACAAAATATCCAAATTCAACGGGAAGGACGGGGCTCCTCCCAAAATATATAAACTAGGTTCGGGAGCTTGGAAAAAGGTAAAGGAAAAGACCAAATCCCGTGTTAAGAAAATAGCCTTTAACCTTATAAAAGTCTATGCGAAACGTAGACTGGAAAAAGGATTTCAATATGACCCGGACAGCTATCTGCAAAATGAGCTGGAAGCTTCGTTTATCTATGAAGATACGCCAGACCAAAGCAAGGCTACCGAGGATATCAAAAAAGATATGGAGAGCGAGCGCCCCATGGACCGCCTCATTTGTGGGGATGTAGGTTTTGGAAAGACGGAAGTTGCCATCCGCGCCGCATTCAAAGCCGTGGACAATGGCAAACAAGTTGCCATTCTAGTCCCTACCACCATTCTGGCTTTTCAACATCATCGTACCTTTTCAGAGCGGTTGAAGGAAATGCCCGTCACCGTAGATTACCTCAACCGATTTCGTACCACCAAAGAACGCCGGGAAACGCTTGAAAAACTGGAAGCCGGAAAAGTGGACATTATCATTGGCACGCATCAACTCGTGAACAAAAATGTAAAATTCAAAGATTTGGGCCTGCTCATCGTAGATGAGGAACAGAAATTCGGTGTGGCGGTAAAGGACAAGTTAAAAGCCATTAAAGAAAATGTAGACGTGCTTACGCTTACGGCCACACCCATTCCAAGAACACTTCAATTTAGTTTGATGGCCGCTCGGGACTTATCCGTTATTACGACACCACCGCCCAATAGATATCCCATTGAAAGTTCGGTCATTCGTTTTAACGAAGAAACGATTAGGGATGCCATTACCTATGAGATACAACGTGGCGGACAGGTATTTTTTATTCATAACAGAATAGAGAATATTAAAGAAGTGGCCGGAATGATCCAGCGTTTGGTCCCTGATGCCAAAGTAGGGATTGGCCACGGACAAATGGAAGGCAAAAAATTAGAGGACCTCATGCTGAATTTTATTGATGGTTCCTTTGATGTATTGGTTTCCACAACGATTGTGGAAAGTGGTCTTGACGTGACCAATGCCAATACCATTTTCATCAACAATGCCAATAATTTTGGATTAAGCGATCTTCATCAAATGCGGGGCCGGGTAGGCCGAAGCAACAAAAAAGCCTTTTGTTATTTCATTACGCCGCCCTATGAATCCATGACCACTGATGCCCGAAAACGCATTGAAGCCTTGGAACAGTTTACGGAACTGGGAAGTGGTTTTAACATCGCCATGAAGGATTTGGAAATTAGGGGTGCCGGGGATTTATTAGGTGGAGAACAAAGTGGGTTTATCAATGAAATCGGGTTTGAAACCTATCAGAAAATATTATCCGAAGCCATTGAGGAACTCAAGGAAAACGAGTTTAAGGAGCTCTATGAAGAAGTAGAAGGCAAGACCGATAAAGTCTTTGTGAAAGAAACACAGATCGACTCAGATTTTGAGCTGCTTTTTCCTGATGATTACATCAACAATATCACGGAGCGCTTAACGCTTTATACCGATTTGAATCAGTGTAAGAACGAAGAGGAGCTACAGCAGTTCGAAGCGAAACTTGTTGACCGTTTTGGAGAATTGCCCACGCCTGCGGTAGACCTGTTCAACTCCGTTCGTATCAAGTGGATTGCCAATGGTATTGGCTTGGAAAAAGTCATCATGAAAAAGGGGAAACTCATCGGATACTTTATTGCCGACCAACAGTCCGACTTCTATCAAAGCCCGGCTTTTACCAAAGTGTTACAGTTTGTACAGAAAAATCCGGGCAAATGCAAAATGAAGGAGAAAAACACCCGTAACGGACTGCGTTTGTTATTGACTTTTGAGAACATCACTTCCGTGGAAAAAGCGTTAAAAGCACTTCAACCCTTATCCTGATCAATGAAAAAGGCATTCAAAACTTATTTTAATTGGAGTTCCGGTAAAGATTCTGCAATTGCACTTTATTATTTGCTACAAGACCAAAATTTTAAGATAGACCGTTTGCTCACAACGGTGAACTCGCACTATGATCGAGTTTCCATGCATGGCTTATCGAGAAAGGTTTTAGAAGCGCAGGCAGCTGCCACTGCTATTTCATTGGATGTTTTGGAAGTCCCCGAAAATCCAACAATGGAGGAATATAATTCCTTAATGACCGCTAAAATCAAAACATTGAAAGAAAGCGGATACACCCACACGGCTTTTGGAGATATTTTTTTGGAGGATTTAAAAGAATATAGGGAGAACATGCTTTCCGCTCTTCATGTAAAAGCTGTGTTCCCTATCTGGAAAAGAGATACACGCCAACTCATTGGTGAATTTTTAAAATTGGGTTTTAAAGCAGTAATTGTCTGTATTGATAATACAAAGATCAACGCTTCATTTTTAGGTAAAACCATAACTCAAGAACTTATTGATGCTTTACCGGATACGGTAGACCCTTGTGGTGAAAATGGCGAATTCCATACCTTTTGTTTTGATGGGCCCATTTTTAAAGCTCCGATAGCTTACGAGATTGGAGAACATGTCTTTAGAACTTATGATAATCCTTCGGACAAAAGCAAATCTATTAGGTTTGGATTTTGTGATGTTTTGCTGAAGGAATAAATACCAAGTCATTTCAAAATTGAATCCATTTCTGTTTTTTCAATCGGTAATGGTTTCTCACCATAAAAAGGCAAGAGCTTCTTTTTATCCGCAAAACGGCCACCTAAATCGGCATCGGTTGGGGTCTTTACCAAAACGGTATTCCATTTGCCCTCTACTGCCATATAATATTCGGTGATGCTATCTTTTGGATTAATATCGTCCATACAGTCTTCAATGACATCAAAAAGTTCCTTTCTGTATTTGGCTTCAATCTTTTTGATGTCGTTCACCTTTAGAAGCACCAATAATTTATCTCCGTTCCACTTGGTAAAATAGCCAATTTCATCGGTATCGATGCCGTCAACGATATCATAGGCCACGCATTCCTTTAAGGAAAAGGTAAGACTGTCGGTATCCCGCTGTACCCGTCTGGAAAGTTTATCCATATCCGCATTGAGAAGCTCCAATCTGGGGTCCAGTTCTATCTTGTATTTTTCGGGATTTTGAGAACGCATATACACGCCATAAAAAGAGAAAGCCAACATTGTTCCAAAAAACAGAACCAAGACAATACAGCCACAACCTTGCCATATAGGTTTTTTTGCAGGGTTCACCCTATTTTCGTTCTCCAAACTCCGTAGCATTTCCGGTGTAAACTGACCTTTTGCATAACTCTTTTTACAATGGGAACACTCGGCTACATGGGTTTTGAACAGTGGAATAATAGGTATCCAAAAGAAATGGAAATACTTACTAAAGGTAGCTACCGTGAAAGAATCCTTGGTTTCACAATAAGGACATTTTGTATTTCTTAAACGACGTTCCTTAATTTTCGTGGCCCTACTTCCAAAAAAGAATAACATAAAATTTCACGTTGGTTATATCCCAAAAATAAACGAATCCAAGTAACTCTTATTCCCTATTTTCGGGGATTTATGAAAACTAATTCCTAACATTGCACAAAGACCCATACTATAAACACCACCAGATGGATTTTGATCTTGCCGAAAAACTAGCCATTGTCAAAGTGATCGATTCCGTGGTCATGGCAGACGGAGTAGTGCACAAAGGAGAAGTAAGCGCAGTTACGGAACTCATGAACGTTATCGGTTTTGATAGTAATTTAATCCTAGAGGCACATAAAATTACTGAAGACCAAGGACTGACCATTTTAAAAAAAATGCCTTTGGATAAAAAGGAAGCACTGGCCAAAATTCTGGAAGATGTGGCCAAATCCGATGGTTTTGTCCATCGAAAAGAGAAAGAACTGATGCTTCAGATCTTCGCCTCCATCCATATTGGTAGCACTATTGATTAGTTTTTCCTAAAAATCCGGATATAATTCCCGTTATAGACAGGAACATTTCAACCTGTTGAATATCAAATAATTAAATTTAATTTTCCATATCGATTTTTAAATGTCGGGAGAATGTCAGGTCAAATATCAGATAGTTCGTCCGTTTCATTTTAATTTACCCTTATCATTGTTGCATCAATTTTAAATCCTTATACAATGAAACAGCCAGAATTGGGAAATAGAATTAGTGCATTGAGAAAACAAAAGGGTTTTACTCAAGAAGAATTGGTAGAACGCTGTAACATAAATGTGCGCACCTTGCAACGTATAGAAAATGGTGAAGTAACGCCAAGAAGCTATACCGTTAGAACTATTTTGTCCGCCCTGGAACATGATTTTGAAGAAGTCTATGGGGCAGAAGCAGTGGATGATTATGATATCATTAAGGTGGATTCAGATACCGAGGCAAAATCCATTAAAACCTTATTGACCCTAGCCGGTATTTTTGGAATTATTTATCTCATCACCGGCCCTTTTGAGGGTTTTGCGGATTATTATCGGTTTACCGAAGATGAGATGATCTTCGGTACAGGTGGTCATATCTTTATAAAAATTCTCACCTATATTAGTTACGCTCTAATGATCTACGGATTTCTGATTTCCGGCAAGCTGCTCAAAAATTACTTGATGAAAATTGCTTCGGTTTTATTGATAATTACCTTGGGGATTTTTTACGTGTATGACATTGCATCCTTGTTCTATGCGGCAACAATTACCATAGAAGCTGTTTTGGTAGCCGAATCTATCATTTTGGGTACTGTTGGGATTTTATTTGGTATTTCCATCCTTAAATCTGCCAAAAAACTGGGTGCCATTGGTTATGCTGCAGGAGGATTGGAAATTATGGCATCTCTATGTTTCCTTATGGTGATACTGTCGTTAATGGGTCTCATTGTACAATATCCTGCGGTAATTATGGAAGTAGTTTTCCTCTTTAAAATTAGGGGAATGCTAAAATCATAGGCAAAAGTGTACTTTTTGGAGCCTCTTTTAGTGCTATACCGAATTAATTAATGGTTCAGCAGTATATTTGGAGTAATTTTTGATTATTGAAAAACATGAAAAAATTACTCTTTCTTTTTCTAATACTTTTCAACGGACTTACCGCACAACATACTATTTCAGGTAATTTTTCCCCTGCCAAAGATTTTAAGTGGTTAATAGCCTATGAGCTAACACCGGGCGAACAGCGTTATGTTGCGGATACCGAGATAAAAGAAGGATATTTTAAGATGGAGCTCCCGGCCGGAACCACAAAGGGAAATTACAGATTGGTCTATGCCGTACCACAGGATGAATATTTTATTGATGTGCTTTATAATGGTCAGGAAGATATTGAGTTCAACTTTAACTGGGAAGAAGGAGTCCAATTCATCAAATCCGATGAGAATATACTATTGAACAATTACTTTGCTAAAATCAACGAGATCGAAAAGGAAATTTTGGCTATTTACCAAACCGAAAATACTTCAAAAACAGATTTTCTGCGACTTACCAAAAAGCTGGCAGAGACACAGACAAAGATGGAAGCCTTACAAACAAATTCATTAGCGCATCAATTCATAACCGCTAACAAACCCTATATTCCAAAAACATATGAGCCCGTAGAACAATATCTGTCCAACAAAAGAGAGACCTATTTTGACCATCTTGATTTTGACAACCCCCTTTTACAAGGCTCTACCTATTTATCGGATAAGATCATAAATTATCCATTCTCTACATTATCCCCTGACATTACTTCTCAATCCGAAATGGAGAGTGAACTATATGGGAGTATAGCTATGGTTGGAGAGAAAATCAAGACCATGCCGGAAGCATTTAAAATTGATGTCTTTTATCAGTTATGGAAGTCTACCAACGGTGTTAAACTAAATAATGTCTCTGACTATATATTTACGAACCACTTAAAAAATTTGGCGTTAAAAGCGGGAAAACATGAAATGGTTGCAGAGATTGAAAATACCAACAGACTACGATTAGGTGAAAAGTCTCCAGATATTACTTGGAAAGATGGCGATGTTACAAAAACCCTTTCCGACTTGAGAGGAGCCAAAAATTACATACTTATTTTTTGGAGCAGCACTTGTTCCCATTGCTTAAAGGAGCTACCTCCCTTACACAAAGAATTACAAAAATTTGATAGTATAAAAGTGGTGGCCGTAGGATTGGAAGAAGATAGGAGTACATGGGAAAAAGAAACTGCCCAATTTCCTTTCTTTCAACACGCCATTGCTTTGGGAAAATGGGAAAGCGAGTATGCCAAAACCTTTAATATTCAAAAAACACCTACCTATTTTATTTTGGACAAGGACCAACATTTTATTGCCAAACCCGAATCCGATAAGGAAATGGTAGCATACCTAAAGAGCGAATAAAAAATTTCTTGAAACTGATTATCCCCTTGGCAAACCATCGGGGGAATTATTTTGATTAAAGCGATTTTAAATCTTTAATGGTTCTAAAGGCGACATCCACTTGCTCATCGTTCACCAAAATAGTAAACTCATTGGTAGTTGAAATGACCTCATAAAGCACGATGCCTTCCCATGCCAAACGTTGGAAAATAAAGTAGTAGATACCGGGAACGGAAACATTTTCAGCAGGTAACTTTACGGTAATAGAAGAAAGGTTTTCGGCTTTTTGAGTACATTTCTCGGTTTTGAACAATTCCTCAACGGTCTTGTCCATCACATCACTAATTACAATGTTTATTTCGTTGACCCCTCTGGAAGAAGTGTAAAACACATCTTGATTGGTATTTATTTCTTCCAGCAATTTGGCTTGTTTTACCAAAATATCATCAGAAGCTAAAAAAGTGTAATCCGTCAAGGAGGACCGGACGGTTATCTCCCCAATATTTTTTAATACCTTAATGATTTTGTGGGTAGCCCTAAACTCCAAATCGTCCGAGAGACGTTTAAGTGCCATAACAATGGCGCCATTACGTATGTCCTTTCCCAACTCTTCTTCAATCTCCGGTTTTACAATTCGTGAAAGAGAGGTAAGATTAATAATTCCCTGCGCCAAGGCACTTTGCAGAAATGGTTTTTTCTTGATATACTGCTCTACAACAGATGATATTGTTTTCATTATGGAATTAGGTTGTTATTGCAAATATAACAACTTGTTACAAATAAAACAAAATGTTTTTTAAAATAATCTACTTATTCACTAGGCTATTAAAAGTGATAGAATGCATTCTCTAGATGTTCCAGTTCAAACCGGCTTTTATTCTTTAAAATAGTAATGATATCAAAACGTACCTCAACATCAATATTTGCTTCGGTAACATAATGGTCGGCTGCCATTACCATTAATTTGATTTTTTTGGGAGTTACCGTATCCGCAATGTTTTCCAAAAAGTTAGAACTTCTAGACCGCACCTCAACAATGGCCAGAACATCATCTTTCTGTGCTATAATGTCTATTTCCGCTTTAAGGTAGCGGTAATTTCTATAGGAAATACTGTATCCGTTCTTTATCAAAAAGTCCACCGCTATCTGCTCCCCTTCTTTCCCGAACTCATTATGTCTACCCATAAAATTGTGTTGAAATAGTGTATTTCATCGAAAATCACCCCAGTTAAACGTCTTTTTTCGGTTTTAGCACGTAATTTAGTCTGTCAGTGAACGAAAATAGGTGTATTCATATACTAACCAAAATTTCGTTACGTTAATTAGAAGCCCCAACTCTATGAACGTAATTACTAACGCCTATAAAAGACTATGGAATATTTCGTCAATTGTAATACTTCTACTCTTGAGACTTATACAACTGCCTTAGACAAACCCAAAGCAGAACATTTATTCAGAAGACTGGGATTCAGTGCTTCTGTTGCTACCATAAACTCAGCAGTAGGAAGTAACGCGGCTACTATTGTCGGTAATTTGATTACCGAGGCCATCAACATGCCTGTTTTACCAGCTCCCGTTTGGGCAGATTGGAACAATGCCAATTATCCCGAAGATGATGATGCCAGAAGACAGTTGCGCAGGGAACAGTTCGGACAGTTTCAATTGGATTACGCCAATGGATTATTACAAAATAACCTTAGGGACAGATTAAGTTTCTTTTGGAGCAATCATTTCGTTACGGAATATGATGTTTATGATTGTAACGGGTTTCTTTATTATTACATCAATTGTCTCCAAAGGAACGCTATTGGCAACTTTAAAACCTTTGTGAGCGAGATTGGCCTTACCAGTGCCATGCTATACTATTTGGATGGTGTACGTAACAATGGTAACAATCCTAACGAAAATTATGCCCGAGAGTTATATGAGCTTTTTGCTTTAGGCGAAGGGAATGGATATACGGAAGAGGATATCCAGGAAACCGCAAAAGCTTTGAGTGGTTACACGGAACGGGGTGAGGAAGGTTGTACACCACCAACTTTTGATGCTACTACCTTCAATACCGATAACAAAACTATTTTTGGACAGACCGGTAATTGGGGCTATGACGATGTGATTGATATTCTTTTCGATGAAAGGACTACCGCGGTAGCGGAATTTATCTGTCGTAAACTATATGAATTCTTTGTACATCCAGATTCTAAGGAGGACTTTGTAAATACAACGATAATCCCGGGATTGGCTACAACCCTTGTCAATAATAACTTTGAGATAGCTCCCGTGTTAACTCAGCTATTCACGAGTCAACATTTCTTTGATGATGACGCTATAGGCGTAATCATTAAAAGTCCATTTGACGTTTACTATAATTTCATCAACGAGACCGATTTTGCATATACGGACACAGAAGTTGCCAGCGCAGTCAATTATAGCCGATTGTTAGGGCAGGAACTTTTTGACCCTGTAGACGTTGCTGGTTGGGAACGGGATAGAAAGTGGGTCAATACCAACTTTATGATCGGACGTTGGTTGACTATGGAAACGATAGTAGATGGTTTTTATGCTGCCGACGAAGAACAATTTAGAAGATTTGCCATGGATGCCGTTGGTCCTGCAAACGAAAATACCAGTAATCCAGAAATTGTGGTCAGGGCTATCGTGGATAAGATAACCCCAAAAGGCATGTATGACGAACAGGAGTTTGAAAACTGTATGTCCGCCTTTAAGATTGAAGATGTTCCTGAAAGCTACTACAGTCCAGACTATGTTGACGGTGGAGAATCTATTTGGTCGTTAAGCATGTACCCATCTTCTCCTATGCAGGTTATGCTGCTCATAAGACATCTTACAAGACAACCAGAATTTCAACTTAAATAAACACCTACTATTATGTGCGATACATCTCATACTCCTTATAAAGGCCTAGAACATGATGGCCATAATGACGAACACCAAGTTTGGAGTCGTCGCTCTTTTTTACAAGCATTGGGAATAGCCGGTTCTGGTTCAATGATGTTGGGAGCAAATATGTTGACCGCTTCCGCACCCTCGCCATTAACGGCAGGTATTGCGGCCGCAGAAACAGATAATATTTTAATATTGATACGTCTTTCCGGTGGTAATGACGGTTTAAGTACTGTAATACCTATTGAGCAATACGATGCCTATGCCAATGCTAGACCCAATATCTATATTCCTGAAAGTAAGGTCTTAAAACTTACGGACGAATTTGGAATTCCCTCCTATATGGGCGCTTTAGAACCTATGTGGGGCGAAGGTCAATTTAAGGCGGTCCATGGTGTCGGTTATGAAAACCAAAGTCTTTCGCACTTTACCGGTTCGGACATTTTTGCCAATACCGATTTGAATACTACAGGTTTCTCCGGAACACAAACCGGATGGATGGGAAGACATTTTGAAAACCTATATCCTGATTATCTCTCCGATTTTCCGGGAAGTCGTCCTGAAGGCCCCGCAGCCATACAGATAGGGAACTTTGGCAACTTGGTTTTTGAAGGAGAAGAAACAAATTATGCCTTTGTTACCAATAATATTGATCAATTGGAACAAATAGCCGAAACCGGGTTACAATATCCTATAGATCCAGTAGATGACACCTGTATGTACGGTGACCAAATAAAATATTTGAGAGGGGTTTCCAATGTTACGAATGAGTATGCCGGTAAAATCCACGCAGCCTATTTGAGAGGAAGGGATTTACAATGTGTGGAATACCAGGACAATGGTTTTGCCAGACAACTCTCCATAATCTCGGCATTGATAAAAGGAAATTTAGGCACAAAAGTATATATGATCTCTATGGGTGGTTTTGACACACATGGTAATCAACCCGTCGCTCATGAAAGATTGATGTCCACATTATCCGTTGCCGTAAATAATTTTTATGAGGATTTAGCGTGTACCGACCAAGACAATCAGGTATTGAGTATGACTTTCTCCGAATTTGGAAGACGTGTTTTTGAAAATGGTTCTTCGGGTACCGATCATGGAAAAGCGGCCCCCACATTATTCTTTGGCTCCGGTCTGAACGGTAGTGCCTTTGTAGGGGACCATCCTGAATTGGAAGGAAAGAACAATTTGGATTACACTATGGATTTTAGGAATCTATATGCCACTGTATTGGCAGAATGGCTTTGTGTAGACATCCCATTGGTAGAACAACACCTGTTGCAAGCTCCCGGTTCCTATAGCCCTGTAAATCTTGGGTTTAACTGTAGCGGTACGGATTTCCCGGATATCGTTTATAGCGATGATCCCTTTGTGCCACCAACACAACCGGAGGCTGAGGAACCCGAAATGCAAGATCCAGAATTGGCGAATGTCATTGAGCATAGGCCTTTTTATCCGCAGGAAGGAGTTCCACATATTTTCTTGAGAATGCCATTTACGGCACAAGTAGATATTCAATTGTATAATATTTTAGGGCAAAATGTAGGCACCATTTTTAATGAAATGATGCTAGAGGGCTCCACAGAAATCAACATACGAGAGCGCATGCCCAAGCAACTATCAACTGGCAAGTACATTTATCGTATAAGTGTACAGAATCAGAAGATGAGTAAGTCGGTTATGGTAGCTTAATCTGTTTCCCCACTATGCAACTTGACCTTCGGTAATACTTTTGGTATGCCGAAGGTTTTCTTTTTTAAGTTGCTCACCTAAATCTCCCACTTTTCGAAGAAGGAGGAACTTTTTATTATAAGAATCCATATCCAATGCAATAAACTATTTCAGTATTTTTGTGGCTTAATTTATTTTGATGTCCGCAAAAATCTCGCCTTCCAGATACACGCTAACAGCAGCACTTCCCTACACCAACGGCCCTATACATATTGGTCATTTAGCGGGAGTTTACGTACCTGCCGATATTTACGCGCGCTATTTGAGAATTATTGGAAAAGATGTACTCTTTGTTTGTGGTAGTGACGAACATGGTGTGGCCATCTCCATGAAAGCCAAGAAAGAAGGAATTTCACCAAAGGACGTCATTGATAAATACCATGGCATTATCAAGCAGTCTTTTGCAGATTTTGGGATTTCTTTTGATAATTATTCTAGAACATCGGCACCTATTCATCATGAAACAGCCTCGGAATTTTTTAAGAAGTTGTACGATCAGGGTGATTTTATAGAGGAGACCACGGCGCAATTGTATGACGCGGAAGCAGATCAATTCCTCGCCGACCGCTTCGTCATCGGTACATGTCCAAAATGTGGAAACGAGGAAGCCTATGGGGATCAGTGTGAAAATTGTGGTTCTTCTTTAAATGCCACGGACCTTATCCATCCAAAATCGACCATCACGGGCAGTGTTCCTATCACCAAAGAAACCACGCATTGGTTTTTACCGTTAAACAGATATGAAGATTTTTTAAGAAAGTGGATATTGGAAGGCCATAAAAACGATTGGAAACCCAATGTTTATGGACAATGCAAATCATGGATAGATGGCGGACTGGAACCTAGAGCCGTAACTAGGGATTTGGACTGGGGAATTCCCGTACCCGTAAAAGGCGGAGAAGGAAAAGTATTGTACGTTTGGTTCGATGCGCCCATCGGCTATATATCGTCAACCAAAGAATGGGCGGCTCGTGAAAACAAGGATTGGGAACCCTATTGGAAAGACGAAAATACCAAAATGGTCCATTTTATAGGAAAGGACAATATCGTTTTTCACTGTATCATCTTCCCGGCCATATTAAAAGCACATGGAGATTATATTCTGCCTGAAAACGTTCCGGCCAACGAGTTTCTAAATCTAGAGGGAAACAAGCTCTCCACTTCCAAAAACTGGGCAGTTTGGTTGCATGAATACTTGGAGGAATTTCCAAATATGCAAGATGTATTGCGTTATGCGTTGACCGCTAATGCACCTGAAACCAAGGATAACGATTTCACCTGGAAAGATTTTCAAGCCAGAAACAACAATGAACTGGTAGCCATTTTTGGAAATTTTGTAAACCGGGTGGTTGTATTAACGAATAAATATTATGACGGGCAGGTACCGACTGCAGGGAATTTATTAAAAGTTGATACCGATACGCTAGAACAGTTGAGCAAATTTCCAGCAGTAATAGAAAGCTCATTAGAACGCTATCGTTTTAGGGAAGCCAGTCAAGAATTGATGAACTTGGCACGGTTAGGGAATAAATACTTGGCCGATGAAGAACCTTGGAAGGTCATCAAGGAAGATGAAGAACGTGTAAAAACCATCATGTTCGTTGCCCTTCAGATCGCTACCGGATTAGCGGTTTTGAGCGAACCCTTTTTACCTTTTACCTCAAAAAAGCTGAAATCTATCCTCAATGTCATTTCGAACACCTCGACTACGATCGGCACAAGCTCCGACGAGATGTCTTGGAATGATGTTTCACAAAAGGAAATATTGTTGTCCGCCGGACATCAAATCAATAAAGCAGAGCTACTTTTCAGAAAGATAGAAGACAAAGAAATACAGACACAATTGGATAAGTTGGAAGCTACCAAGAAACAAAATGAGCAAATGAACAAAGAAGTAACCCCACAGAAAGACACCATTACTTTTGATGATTTTTCCAAATTGGATATGCGTGTGGGAACCATCGTTGAAGCCGAAAAAATGGCAAAGGCCAAAAAATTGTTGGTTCTAAAAGTAGATACCGGTTTGGATACGCGTACCATAGTCTCTGGAATAGCCGAAAGCTTTACCCCTGAGGAAATAGTAGGTAAAAAAGTAACGGTCTTGGTCAACTTGGCCCCAAGAGCCTTACGGGGTGTAGAAAGCGAGGGTATGATTTTAATGACCGAAAACACTGAGGGTAAATTGGTTTTTGTAAACCCTGATACTTCGTCTCCGCTCAGCACAGGCTCCGAGGAAGTAAGAAATGGAGAAGGGATAAGTTAGCTTGTAAAGCTTGAATTGATGTCAGGTCGAGTCTTTCGACTTCGCTCTAGATAAACTAAAGTCGATACCTAAAAAAGCTTTTTTTAGTCATCATTTGGCTGTTTTCATCTTTTGCTAAATATCAAACGTAATAATGTGATAAATTCAATTCTAAATTAATGCCACTTCAAAGGCTGTCAAGTTTTTAGAATAGGAATAGGGAGTATTGTTCAATACGAAAAAGAGTTTAAAGCATGTGAATGCCCAGGTACATCTATATCAACAAATTATAATAAAAGTACTTTCGGTCGATGTTGCTCGCAAAAGAGTTCAATTGGCACTGCATAGAAAAAATCAGTAGGCTGCTCTTTCCAATCGGTCATTAATACTAATTCCCAGACCTTCTTCTGGAAATTTTTCGGCAATGATAAGGTCCAAATTCATCTGATCTAGTTGATGCAGGGCCGAAAAAAGATGTTTTGCCGCCTCGGACATATCCCTTTTTTTGGAAAGTGTTTTAGTCACTGAAACGTTTTGATAATCCTTCTTGCTAAATGAAATCACCCCGATGCTAAGATTAGCATGTTTTTTAATATCCTCATCAACAGCTTCACTGATAATTAATTTAGTATTGGGTGAATAATGCTTCAATAACATTCCCGGTGCCACGGGAGCGTTCTCGTCCTGCGTCAACAGTTTTACCTTGCCCACGAGCTGTTCAATGGCCTCAATAGGAACTCCCCCTTTTCTGTATACCACAGGTGTATCTCCTTCAAAACCTATTATTGTAGATTCCAACCCTACTTCACAAGGGCCGCCATCCAAAATGGCCGGTATCTTAGTTCCGAAATAGGATGCCACATGTTCCGCCGAAGTAGGGCTCACTTTCGTAAACGGATTGGCGCTTGGGGCAGCCAATGGAAATTCCAGACCTTCCAATAATTTTCTAGCAACAGGGTGTTTGGGCATGCGGACGCCCACCGTAGATTTTCCGGCGGTAATCAAATCGCTTACATTTTCTTTTTTTGGCAGAATGAGTGTCAAAGGGCCCGGCCAAAAATTTTGCATTAGCACCTCGGCCGCTTTGGGAACATATTCCACCAATGTTTCAAGCTGATTCACATTATGGATATGAACAATTAAAGGATTGAACAAAGGCCTCCCCTTCATCTTAAAAATATCCCGTACCGCATCGGCCTCAAAAATATTGGCGGCAAGACCATAAACGGTCTCCGTAGGTATGGCCACCAACTCATTGTTCCTAAGAAGTTTTTGGCAATAGGCAATATCTTTGGTTATACTGGTATCCATTTCACGGCAAAGGTACTATAGCTTTTTGGTATTTTTACCGAAACCTTTCAAAGGGATTCCAAAATCCTTAGAACAACATTTTAGAATGCTCAAGATTGCTTATCATCCTATTTACCAACACCCATTGCCTGAAGGGCATCGATTTCCAATGTTGAAATATGATTTGCTTCCAAAACAATTAACGCATGAAGGCACTTGTGAGACCAGCAACTTTTTTGAGCCGGAACTGCCTAATGACAAGCATATCGTTGCAGTGCACAATCCGGAGTATTACTATGACCTCCTCAATATTAAAATACCCCCTAAAGAAGCCCGTAAAATAGGTTTCCCGTTGACCGAAGATTTGGTAGAACGGGAACGTATCATTACCGATGGCACTATGAAAGGGTGTGAATTTGCCCTAAATCATGGGATTGCCATGAATATAGCCGGTGGTACTCATCATGCGTATACCAATAGAGGCGAAGCTTTCTGTATGTTGAACGACCAAGCCATCGGTGCCCGTTATCTACAATCCAAAGGATTGGCCAAAAAGATATTGATGGTTGATCTGGATGTACACCAAGGAAATGGTACAGCTGAAATTTTTCAAGATGATGATTCGGTATTTACATTTTCCATGCATGGTGCCAACAACTATCCGTTCAAAAAAGAACGATCCGATTTAGATATTCCCTTGGATAAAGGCACAAACGATGATTCTTACTTATCGATATTAAAAGAAACATTACCAAAACTCATCAATGAGCAACGGCCCGATTTCATTTTCTACCTCTGTGGAGTGGATGTGGTGGCCTCGGACAAGCTAGGCACCTTGGGCATGACCATAGAAGGCTGTAAACAACGTGATATTTTTGTTTTGGAAACATGCAAAAAACTACGGATACCCGTACAATGTAGTATGGGTGGCGGCTACTCCCCGGACATAAAAGTGATTGTAGAAGCCCACGCCAATACGTTTCGGGAAGCGCAGAAAATCTTTTTTTAGGTAAAAAATTATAATTTATCATCCCGTTTGGCGGAAATAGGTCAATATCTTTTACATGATAGTGCCAAAAATAGGTCGTTTTCTAATAGTTTAGCTTTAAAATTTTATTGTGAGATATCTACTTTTACTCCTTTTGTTCTCGTTTTCCATTAATGCCCAGACCGTAGTCAAAGATTCCGTGAATACCCGCTGGAAAATGTTCACCTATGACATGGGGAATGTTTTTAAAAGCATAGGATATTCATACAGCAGACCTTTGCATTGGCAAGGAAAACAATGGGCCAATTTAGGTTATACTATGGGTGGAACGGCAATACTATATTTGATAGATACGCCTACGAGCGACTATTTCAGGGGAATCAAGGACGATGTTCCAAAGGTGATGAGAGATTATGGTTTTAATTATGGAAGCCCATCAAACAACTATCTCATTACCGGAGCGGTCTATGCTACGGGATTGGCCATAAAAAACGAAAAATTGCGTAGAACCGGAGTATTGCTTATTGCTTCCGCCTCTTCGGCAGGATTGTTACAGCAGATTTTAAAATCTGCCGTGGGTAGGGCCAGACCTTCTAGTGGTCTTAGCAAGAACACTTTTAATCCGCTGTGGTCAGGTGATAAAGCGTTTCATTCTTTTCCCTCGGGCCATACTATTTTGGCCATGACCAATGCACATGCCATTGCCAAACAATTTAAGAACATATGGGTGAAAACAGGAATTTACACATTAGGAGCCATTCCCGGTATCTCCCGACTTTGGGAGGGTAAACATTGGCTTTCGGATGTAGCTTTAGGTATGGCGATCAGTATTTTTACGGTGGAATCCATAGACCGTTATCTGGATAAAAAGTACGACCAAAAATATAACGACCAGAACAAAAAACTAAGTTGGAACCTAAATTTTGGCCCCGGACAAGTTGGTCTTGTCTTGAATTTTTAACGGATTGCCTAGAAAATAAGATAGGTGCTCAACACCATGATGGTTATGATACCGCCTGCTAATAGTGCGTATTTCCAAGGAGTAGTATCTATTTCATCCGTAACAAATTCTTCGTATACAGTTGTTTTAGGCCTAATTGCACCTACCAATAACATTATACCCACATTGACCAAGAAAAGAATGCCCATTACATGAAGAAAATGTGGGTACGCTTCTGCCTTGATAATACTTAATTCCTTTGCGTCAGTGATGCCATTAGCGGCTGCGGCTTCCAAAGCACTATCTACCATTATTGGACTCAATACAAATTGACTTACCAAATACATAACAACACCGGCAATCAAAACTATTTTTGCACCTAATGCCGGGACTCGCTTTGTCCAGATACCAACAACCACCACGGCAAAAATTGGCACACTTAAGCTACCCAATGATTCTTGGATATAGGCAAAAAGTCCGTCCGGTGCCGAGGCGATAAACGGTGCTATAAACAATGAAATTATAGCAAGTCCCAAGCCAAAAATCTTTCCCGCCTTCACCGTTTTTTCCTCTGTGGCACTTTTATTGAAAAGTTGTTTATATAAATCGAATCCGAAAAGGGTAGCGCTACTGTTCAACAAACTATTGAAAGAGCTCAATACCGCTCCGAACAACACCGCGGCAAAAAATCCGAGCAATGCAGATGGTAATACTTTACGTACCAGTTCAGGATAAGCCAAATCTGCCGTGGCCAAATCTCCTTCAAAAATATGCCAAGAGATAACTCCAGGTAAAACAACGATAACCGGAATCAAGAACTTGACCAATGCCGCTAGAATAACACCTTTTTGTCCTTCTTTAAGGCTCTTTGCGCCAAACACCCGTTGCAAAATAGACTGGTTTGTACCCCAATAATACATCTGCGCCAATATCATTCCGGTAAATATCGTTCCAAAAGGAATAGAGGCATCCACATCTCCTTTTAGATTGAATTTTTCGGGATTAGTTTCCCAAAGCGTTCCCAAACCGTCCAAAAGATTGCCATCTCCAATAAGTTTTAAACCAAAATAAGGAATTAATATACCTCCTATCAAAAGACCTATCGCGTTGATCAAATCGGATACCGCTACGGCCTTTAATCCGCCAAAAAGAGCATAAATGGACCCTATGACACCAATGCTCCACACACATAGCCAAATGGTGGCGTTTTGACTAATCCCCAAGACACTTGGTAGATCAAACATAGAACTAAAAGCAAGCGAACCCGAATACAAAATAGTTGGAAGCAAAACCAATCCATAAGCAAAAAGAAAAAGAACGGACAGAATAGCTTTCGTCTGTTTGTCAAATCTATTTTCAATAAAACTTGGAATAGTAGTAATTCCAGATTTCATATACTTTGGCAAGAGTACAATGGCCGTTATAATCATGGCAATAGCGGCCAACGTCTCCCATGCCATTACCAAGATGCCTTCCGAAAAGGCCTGACCATTTAAGCCTACGATCTGTTCTGCGGAAAGATTGGTCAATAGCAAAGAACCGGCAATGGTTATAGCACCTAAGCTCCTACCTCCCAAATAAAACCCGTCCGCGGATTTTTCATTGGTGCCACGAGTAGCATACCAAGCAATTACGGCAACCAACAATGTGAAGCCCACAAAGGAAAAAAGCGATAAATAATCCATTACGATATCATTTTTAATAGGTATTTATTTCATCAAAACGAAACTTTTGCCACGTCATTACTTAGCAAAATACACGTAAATTCCTATGACTATTACACAAACGATAAGTCCTACCTGCTTTACGTACTTATATGGCGTAATATCTACCTGTTCTGTATATTTCAATTCAAAAGCTTCTTTTCTAGGTGCTATTTTACCGATGATCAGCATGATCAATGCATTCAATACGAATAAAATAGCCACTACGTGTATAAAATGTGGATAGGCATCGGCCTCTACAAGAACCAACTCGGTAGCATCCGTAATTCCAGAAGCTTCTGCATCCTTTAATGCATTGCCCACAAAATAGGGCTTGAGGATAAACTGACTTAAGATATAAAGCAAGGAGCCGGATAACAATCCTATTTTAGCGGCAATGGCAGGAACTCTTTTCGTCAAATATCCTACTACGATAATAGTAAGAATCGGAATGCTATAAATACCGTTTATTTCCTGTAGGTACGCAAACAAACTTCCCGCGTTGGCAATCAAGGGTGCAATGAACATTGCTGCCAATGCCAAGCAAATCCCAAATATTTTACCATATTTTACAACGGTCGTTTCCGAGGCTTCCTTATTAATATGCTGCTTATAAATATCTATTCCGAAAAGAGTGACAGAACTATTCAATACACTATTAAATGAACTTAAAATAGCGCCGAACAATACTGCAGCAAAAAAACCGACCAATGATTTAGGCAATACGGCGCGTACAAGTTCAGGATATGCTACATCACTCGAAGCCAAGTTGCCATCAAAATAATGATACGCAATCATTCCGGGCAGTACTAAAATCAACGGGCCTAAAATCTTTAGGAACGATGCCAACAGTAATCCCTTTTGTCCTTCCGCCAAGTTTTTAGCCCCCAATGCACGTTGTATTATCTGTTGATTGGTTCCCCAATAGAAAAGATTGATCAATAGCATTCCAGTAAACAAGGTAGAAAAAGGCACTTCCTGTCCGTGATTTCCAGTGGAATCGAACCGTTCTGGATTGGCCTCCATCAAGGTATTCAAACCGTTAATAACGCTGCCATCTCCCACTGCCATCAGACCAAAGACAGGAATCAGTATTCCACCTATGATCAAGCCGATTGCATTGATACTATCCGATACGGCAACCGCTTTTAATCCTCCAAAAACAGCGTATATGGAACCAATGATTCCGATACCCCAGATACATATCACCAAAGCGGATTTATCCGAAACACCTAGCATTTGCGGAACATCGAACATACCGCTAATAGCAACGGAACCCGAATATAGAATTACGGGCAAAAGCACTACGACATATCCTGTAAGAAAGAGTCCGGACGTTAACGTTTTTGTGCCAACATCAAAGCGATCGGCCAAAAATTGTGGTACTGTTGTTATTCCTCCCTTTAAATATCTTGGCAACAAAAGTATTGCAGTAACAACCATTGTTATTGCCGCTATAGTTTCCCATGCCATTACGGAAAGGCCGTCTTTATAGGCACTACCGTTCAACCCTACGATTTGTTCCGTAGAAAGATTGGTCAGTAATAAGGATCCGGCAATGACTCCAGCGGTAAGGCTTCTGCCCCCTAAAAAGTAACCATCAGATGATTTTTCATTGGTAGATCGTGTTGCAAAGTAGGCAATGATAGCAACGAGAGATGTAAATCCTACAAAAGATAAGATCGATACTAAATCCATTGTTTATTGGTGTTTTGGCCGATTATCATATTAAAATGCCTTATCTGAATACTATATTTAAAGCAGACAGAAACAAGGACAAGGCCCTAATATAATATAAACAACACAAGCATGCGAATTTTAATACACATAAAGAGGATGGAGTGCTATAAATTGTTATGGGTTTATAATATGATTAAATTTTCCTCATTTTAATAATTCCACATGGAGGAACAGCAATCTGAACAATATCTTTTTTCAACTCAAAATCGGCATTGGCATCCACTTCTTCACCTTTACAATTAAAAATCTGTAGGCTATATTTCCCAAAATCCTCATTACATTTTAAAATAATTTCATCCGCTATTTGCGCATTAATAAAATGAATTTCCGAATATGCTTTTTCCAAGGACACTAGCACAGGGCTATGAATACCATAAATACGCGTTTCATTTAAAGTGGCATACTGTAATGGATAGTTCGCCAACGGGTTCATCGGAACAAAATCCTGACTGAGCAAAATATCGGAATATTTGTTCCAATACTGCGTAAAAAAGCGAATCATCTTCAGATATGATTTAGGAGTTTCCTTAAGCACAACGGATAATTGGGGAACGCCAAAAAGAATATTGGCCAACTGGAGCGCAGCGATTTCCACAGGCTCATCAGGATGCCATGTAACCATATCCGCATGGGGCGCACTATCACCACAGAGCATTTTTATATCGGCAATCCGTACCCTGTTCATGGTGGCATCACCAGGGCAATCAAACGCACGGAACATATTACCGTATTTCCGCATGGCCGGACCGGTATATTTCTGTCTGAATTCTATGAACACTTCTGGATTAATCTTATATAAAGCGTTTTGGGCATCCATTAACAAGCGGTCTACTGCTAAATTGATGGAATCATAATCCATACCCTCTTTAAATTCAGGTGTGTCCGGATACCATTTAAAATCGTCTATAAAATCCAATTTAAAACCATCCAAATTCCATTCTTTCAGGCCTTTTGTATATAGATTGATGAGATGAGACCGCACCTCTGGATATCTTGGGTCAAAAACCGGGGCCCACCGATGGTTTTCCGTCAGGAATTTACCCTTGAACTTCTTATAGGCCCGGGACATCTTACCACAAAAGGGAACCGAATACCAAAGGGCCACTTTCATACCTTTGGTATGGATTCGTTCAATAAAACCGGCCATATCCGGAATGCGATCTGGCTCCCAATCTCCCGTATAGTCGTATCCCCTATTAGTATCATGGGTTTGCCAACCATCGTCAATAATTATGGCATCATATCCTAACTCCTTTGCAATAGTGCATTCCTCCAACAAAATTTCAGGATCTAGATTTTGATGAAATTGATACCAAGTAGAATAGAAGGGCCTTTTTGCGATTGCAGGAACATGGGCAGGTTTTAAGTTCTCAAAAGATTCCCACCATTTTGCCACATTTTTGAGACTTTGGGAAAAATGATTTTCTTGTGAATCTAAACGAAGCTGGACTTTAAAATCTTTAATATCAAAATGTTGTTCAGAGAAAAAAGTAATATGACAGTAATAATGATTGTCCTCTTCCCTTAAACTCGCATTCATTTCTATCTTATCTATAGCATTGGAACAGGCAAAAGTCATTACATTCTCATCCTTATGCCCAAATAGATTAATGACCGGTGCATCTATAGAAATTCTGGATTCCATATGTTCCAATTCCCAATCCGCTTGAATTCTCTTATTAAAGTCCGATGTAGGTTTCCAAATACCCTTTACATTGATTGCCGGAATTTTCCATTTTAAGGTTACCGGAACTAATGAATTGTGTATACTGGGACTCACTTTCAGTTCCAAAATAGACACTCCGTTCTTTTTGTAAATTTCATGTAACTCAGTTATGACTTTTTCATCATCGCATACAATCTCTACGTTAAAATCAGAATATATTTCCAAGGTCTTAGACATGAATGTTAATTTTCAAAAGTATTCTAAATGCTCCAAAACCGAACATTTATAAAAATTTAATAGTCAATTAATTCACAAAAGCCAAGTAATGTATTACTTGGCTTTTCAACTTAAACTGCAAACTAACTCAATTATCATAATACTATGATATACTATGCTATTATGTCAAAAGTAAATTAAATTTACATATAATTAAAATTTATACCCAATAATCTATGAAATCGATATTCTATAAGGCATGCCAACAATAGTAGTTATAAATGCCATTTTTAAAGTTGTCTTAATTGGTCACTTGAAATGTGATTCTATCATTTTTTTAGTTCAATAAATATCAAATAAATAATTTTAGTAGTATTTAACAAAATTTTGTATAAATTTGCTAGTAGTTGTCAAATTGTAGCATAGAGTATCATAGTATAAGAATTACTGTTTTTAGATTTATTTACTGGCAACAAACAATAAATATTAACTAACTAAATTAAACTCATTATGAAACACGATTTTGAAAGGCAAAATGGATGGAATTTCATGACTATCTTTTTTGTTTTATTCTCATTTCTAGCTACTCATTCCGTTTTTTCGCAAACTTCGGTAAGTGGTACTATCAGTGATGAACTTGGACCGCTTGCAGGTGCAAGTGTTGTAGTTAAGGGAACGACTACCGGAACCGTTACCGATTTTGATGGCAATTATGTCATTGAAGTACCGGATGGATCAAACACATTGGTATTTTCCTATGTGGGTTATGCCACGCAAGAAATTGCGGTAGACGGTCAAAGTACTATCAATGTAACCATGCAAGAAGATGCACAGGCATTGAGCGAAGTTGTCGTAGTAGGTTATGGTACTCAAAGAAAAGCCGATTTAACAGGTGCTGTAGGTTCCATTGATGCTGTAGAAATCGTAAAACAGCCTATTGTGAGTCCTGATCAGGTATTGGCCGGGACAATTTCCGGGGTAAACATCACCAATCGTAGTGGTGATCCTGGTGCACCAATCAGTGTTAATATCCGTGGTGTGGGTACGCTAAGTGCAGATGCAAACCCGCTCTATGTTATTGATGGTGTTCCATTGGTGGGTACAAACAATATTACGGTAAATACATCATCTACCACAGATTCAAATCCGTTGGCAAGCATTAATCCTAGCGATATTCAAAGTATAGATGTACTAAAAGACGCAGCTTCTGCGGCCATTTATGGTGCTAGGGGTGCAAATGGCGTTATTATCATAACTACTAAAAAAGGTAGTTCCGGTGATCCCAAAGTTACTTATGATGGTTATGCCTCGGTAGCCTCGGCCAGGGAGACTCTTGATGTTCTTAATGTTGAGCAGTTTATTGCCGTACAAAATGAATTGGGAAGAGATTTCTCCCAATTCAGTGGCAGCCCTAATGTTGACTGGCAAGATGCCATATTTCAACAAGGCTTCGTACAAAATCATAATGTTGGTGTTAGCGGTGGTGGTGAAAATGGAACTTATTATATTTCTGGATCCATATTGGACAATGAAGGTATTCAAAGGGCACAGTCGTTCAAAAGATATTCGCTAAGGGCAAATTCTGAATTCAGAATCGGTAAGTATTTGAAATTTGGAGAATCATTACAGATTAGCCAAAGCGACCGTTTAACACAAAGTGAAGGTGCTTTGAATGCTGGTTTTAATGCCGCTCTGAATGCGCCTTACTTTCCAGTTTTCGGAGACGGGCCACTTGGTTACAGTCTGGCCAACCCAAGCACACTTGGTGGTGCTACAGGTTCTAATTTTGCTCTCTTGACAGATGAAAGAATAAATAGTACTACGATACAAAACCGAAAGGTATTAGGGCACTTCTTCGCGGAATTGGAAATAATTGAAAACCTAAAACTACGACCCTCCCTTGGCATTGATTACAATGTTGGTTCCGGAGACTTCTTTCAAGCAGCGACTACGCTGGACGGAAATTCTGATCGTCAATCGCTTTTAGTACAATCAAGACCAATTGAGTTGACATTGACTTCTGGCGCTACGCTATCCTATGATAAAACATTTGGGGATCATAATTTTGGTGCCCTTTTGGGTTTTGAACAGACCAAATTTAGATTTAATAAAGTAAGGTTGCAAGGTAGAAACTTGTTCAATGATAATTTTGCCGCAAGTGGTACTGCTGTCGCAGGTGCCAATGAAGCGGACCTATTTACCCTTCAAGGTATTATTGGGCGTTTGACCTATAATTACAAAGGCAAATATCTGGCCACCGTAAACGTACGTAGAGATGCTACCTCAAAATTTGCAGAAGACAGAAGAGACGGGGTTTTCCCATCAATTTCAGTAGGTTGGAGAATTTCACAGGAAGATTTTTTCAATGTTGAAGCCTTTGACGATTTAAAACTTCGTATTGGGTATGGAGAATTGGGGAACCAGAATTTGGGAGACGGTACAGCAAATACTTTCCCTTTCTTAACCACCTTAAATAACAATATATTTTATGTTTTGGGGGATGATCAAGGAACGGTTGTTGGTCCAGCTCCTACGACGTTCGCAAATGCTAACATTGGTTGGGAAACCGCAAAACAGATAGATATAGGTTTGGATTTTAGCTTATGGAAAGGAAAAGTTACCGGTGTAATCGATTATTTTAAAAAAACTAATGAAAATGCATTAGTAAGATTGCCATTGGTTTTCAGTAGTGGTTTCTTTTTACGTGCAAGAACTAATGTAGGTGAAATCACCAACTCAGGGGTAGAATTGGCATTAAATTACAAAAATAAGATTGGAGAGGATTTTGAATATGGTATCGGAGCCAATCTCACAACGATTAAAAATACGGTTCAAAGTTTAGGACCTGTTGATGGTATCATTGATGGTATAGGTGGTGCCCAATCCCATAGAACGATTGTAGGTCAGAGTCTAGGACACTTTTTTGGGTATAAAACAGATGGGCTATATCAAAATGCTGCAGAAGTTGCAGCAGCCATTCCAGATGCTAATGGAACACCCTCACCAGGAGATATCCGTTTTGTTGATGTAAATAATGATGGTGTTGTAGATTTTAGGGACAGAACAAACTTAGGAAGTCCTTTTCCGGGATATTTCTATGGCATCAATTTACAAGCCAAGTACAAAGGGTTTGATTTTTCCATGTTGTTTAGAGGTGTTGGTGACAGACAAATCTTTAATTCATCTAGAATTACTTTAGAAGGCCTTACCGGAACCAATAATTTTAGCACACAGGTCTTAAACAGATGGAGCGGTGAAGGTTCTACCAACTCCAGTTCTAATCCTAGGTTAGCCGCTGGCGACCCAAATGGAAACAATCGTATTTCTGATCGTTTTATTGAAGATGCGGATTATTTGAGGATTCAAAACGTACAGTTGGGCTATACCCTACCACAAGAAAAATTAAGGACTTGGACCAATGATTTCGTTTCTAATATGAGATTCTATATCAGTGCCCAAAACTTGGCAACCTTCACCGGATATACTGGGTTTGATCCAGAAGTTGGTAGAGCTCAAAGTTTCCAAAGAGGAAATAATCCTTTGGCCACGGGACAGGATGATGGTCAAGCACCCCTACCTCGTATCATTCAATTAGGGTGGTCAGTAAGTTTTAAGTAAAAAAATTGTTATATTAAAATATAAAGAAGATTATGAAAACAAAAATTTTAAGTCTTATCGGAATCTTCACCATGACATTCTGGTCGTGTAGTGATGAATTGGACCTCAAACCCTTGGACAGTATTACCATTGATGGTTTCTACAATACAAGAAGTGATTTTGACGGTGCTGTTTTTGCAGCGTATTCCTCCATTCAGGATTTTTGGGGCACCAGTACGGAGACCCTTTCTGAAAGAGGGGAATACTGGAAATTGTCTATGGTAATTACAGACGATGTTGCGGCCGATCCAGTTACAGCTGCTGGCGATCAAATTTCTATTGACATAGATAATTTACAAATTAGAGCAGCAGATGTACCTTACGCTGCAGTTTACACACAGATTTACGAAGGTATTTTTCGCGCCAATCTTGTATTGGAAAATTTGGATGGGGATAACGAACTAACAGCAGAAGATAAAACGGTTTTGGAAGCGGAGGCAAAATTTTTAAGAGCCTGGTTTCACTTTCAAGCACTGAAAATGTTCGGTACACCCCCTATTGCCGATGAGGTATTGACGGACATCAATAATTTAGCGTTACCTAATGCAACCCAAGAAGACCTTTATGCATTTATCTTGGCAGATTTCAATACCGCTGCAACAGGTTTACCAGAATCTTGGGACTCTAGCAATACGGGAAGGGCTACATCTTGGGCAGCAAGAGCATTTATAGGAAAAGTAAATGTATTTCAAGAAGATTTTGCATCAGCAATAACAAATCTAGGAAATGTTGTTAACAACGGGCCATATAGTTTAGTTCCTAATTACGAAGATGTTTTCTCTTTTGAAAACGAAAACAATTCTGAATCCATTTTTGAAGTACAATATGGCGGACCACAGTCCGATGATAATCTTTGGGTTTTTGATGATACCCACTCTGAGAATTTTAAAGCATCACAAGGTACTGGTAGAGGTTGGTATTGGGATGCTGGAAACGGTGCGCCCGGCGGTAAATTAGGATGGTGGGCACCCACACAAGATTTAGTAGATTCATTTGAGGATGGTGACACTAGAAAACAAACGATACTTTACGAAGATGGTGACATGTACTTTACAACATTTACTTCATTACCATACGACACAGAATGGTCATCTACCAATTTCACGTTAAAAAAGTATCGCGGGGAAACCAATACGGTGCCCGGGAACCATGCACCAAACCAACAAGCAGATTTTAATAATGAAAGATGGATGCGTTTGGCCGAAATCAAGTTGTTATATGCAGAAGCACTAATTCAAGGTAGTGGGGACTTAGGAATTGCAAGAACCCAAATCGATGACATTAGAAACAGAGCCGGTCTAGCTCCCACAACGGCAGCAGATGGTGATTTATTAACGGCAATGATACAAGAAAAAAGAGTGGAGTTGGCACTGGAACCCCACAGATGGTTTGATATTGTAAGATGGGATTTAGGCCCTACCATTTTTGGAGGACAATGGGACCCAAGGTTTGAAGTCTTTCCTTTTCCTCAGTCAGAGGTAGACCGTTCAGGCGGACTGTTAAACCAAAACACTGGATACTAAACACTTCCAAATATTTAAAACCTCTTTTTAGGGCGAAAAACAAGGGAATCCAATCCATTTTTAAGAGATTGGATTCCTTTTGTTTAATACCTTCTTGCTATCTTAGATTTATGCACCGAGCTATTAGAACAACCTATATTTTTGGCATCATAACACTGATGGTATTTCCATTTTTTTATGGCTGCAATGAGAATAAGAATACTTTATTTCAACAACATCATCCTAATGAGACCAACATTTCATTTTCCAACACTTTGGATTTAAATGGAGAGCTGGTTGTACTCGATTTTGAATATATGTATAACGGTGCGGGAGTAGCGGTAGCAGACTTTGACAATGATGGTTTGCAGGATATCTATTTTACGGGGAACATGGTCAGCAATCGGTTATATAAAAATTTAGGGGATTGGAAATTTAAAGACATCACTACGTCCTCCTTTACAGGTTCTGACGGCTGGTCCAACGGAGTTGCGGTAGTCGATATCAATCAAGATGGGTACAAGGATATTTATGTATGCCGCGGTGGTCCGCGTGGTTCTAGCACCAATAATCGTAAAAATCTTCTTTTTATTAATCAAGGAATCGTTAGTGGTCAGTTGAAATTTGAAGAAAAAGCGGAGGCATGGGGTCTGGCGGATATAAGCTATTCCGTGCAGGCCAATTTCTTTGACTATGATAAGGACGGGGATTTGGATATGTACCTTTTAAGTAATGCCCTAGTGGATTTTAATAGAAATACTTCGCGTCCAAAAGACCGTAGCGGAAAAGCGCCTTCAGTAGATAAATTCTTTAAAAATAACGGAGATGAAACATTTACGGAAGTTTCGCAAGAAGCGGGCATCTTGGTAGAAGGGTTTGGTCTGGGTGTCGAAATCTGTGATATGAATAACGATGGTTGGCCGGATATTTACGTTTCCAACGATTTTCTTACCGATGACCTATTATACATCAACCAAAAAGACGGCACGTTCCAAAACCGGATTTCCGATTATTTTAAACATCTTACGTTTAATGGTATGGGCAACGATATAGCTGATATTAACAACGACGGCCTAATGGACGTTGTGGTCTTGGATATGCTACCACCGGATAATAAACGTTGGAAGTTGACCATGATGGGCAATAATTATGACGAGTTTCAAAACGGACTTTCCTATGGCTACCAACCCCAATACATTAGAAATACCTTACAGCTAAATAATGGCAACGGTTCGTTCAGTGAAATAGGACAATTGGCCGGAATATCCGCAACGGAATGGAGTTGGAGCGCGCTTTTGGCCGATTTTGACCATGACGGACTTAAAGATCTTTGTATTACCAATGGATACCGCCAAGACATTACCAATCTGGATTTTATGGTCTATGGCAACCAGGCCTTGACCATGGGCACGGAAGAAGCGAATAAAAAAGAGCGGTTGGCAGCTTTGAACAGACTAGAAGGAATCAAGAAAACAAATTACCTTTTCAAAAACGAGGGCAACCTTCAATTTAAAAATATATCCCAACAAGCCGGGTTTACAGAACCTACTTACTCCAACGGAATGGCCTATGCCGACTTGGACAATGACGGTGACCTTGATTTGGTCATGAACAATATAGACGACCCGGCAAGTCTGTTGGAAAACACTACCGTTCTACAGGAAGATAATCGTTTTTTGAGAGTCAAATTTCAGGGAGAAGCCCCCAATTTGGAAGGTATTGGAAGTCAAGTAACCCTTTTTTACGAAGGTATATCGCAAAAACAATATTTTACCCCATTTAGGGGGTATTTGTCCACTGTGGAACAAGCCTTACATTTTGGGTTGGGCAACACCAATTCAATAGACAGTTTACAGGTTGTTTGGCACGATGGAAATACTCAAATAGTACACACTATTGAACCCAACCAAGAAATTACCTTACACTATAAGGATGGTGAAACCCTTGAAACTAAATATCCTAATGAGCAGCACGAAACCTTGTTCAGAAAAATAGATAGTGTAGGAATAGACCATACCCATATTGAGGATGATTTTGTAGACTATAAGATTCAAGCCCTGTTACCGCACATGCATTCCCGTAATGGCCCAGGTTTATCCGTAGCCGATGTAAACGGGGATTCACTGGAGGATTTTTACATAGGTGGGGCTACAGGACAGGCGGGCAGCTTGTTCCTCCAACAAACCGATCAAAATTTTAAAAAAATACTGCTTGGTGACGAGAATAAACAGGAGGATATGGGAAGCCTCTTCTTTGATGCGGATAATGATGGCGACCAAGATCTTTACGTCATTAGCGGAGGCTCATCTTTTGAAGCGAACAGTCCGCTATACCAGGATCGGTTATATCAAAATGATGGAAATGGGAATTTCAAAAAGACCGATGCATTACCCGCCATCAACATCAGTGGTTCCGTAGTTACGGCGTCGGATTATGACAAAGACGGGGATTTGGACCTGTTTATAGGCGGAAGGGTACGCCCTGGGGAATATCCGTTACCCGCAAAAAGTGTATTGCTCCAGAATACCACTGAAAAAGAAACTATAACTTTCGTAGCGGACGATCAATCCGCACAACAACTATTTTCGGAACTGGGAATGGTCACCGCAGCTTTATGGACAGACTTTAATGATGATACTTGGCAAGACTTGATCGTGGTGGGCGAATTTATGTCCGTTAGGATATTTCAGAACAACAACGGAACATTAGAGGAGGTTACGGAAAAGTCGGGATTGGCACATACCAAAGGATGGTGGAACAGTATTTCCGGCGGGGATTTTGATAACGATGGCGATACGGATTACATTTTAGGAAATTTAGGGCTTAACAGTAGGTATAGCGCAAGTGCAGAGGAGCCTTTATGCATCTATGCCAATGATTATGATAAAAATGGGCAGATAGATCCCGTAATGTGTTATTATATTGATGGTGAAAATTACGTAGCCCATTCACGCAATGACCTTATAGACCAGATAAACGCTATGCGAGCAAGGTTTAGGACCTATTCGGACTACGCAAACGCCACCTTTGAGGAATCCTTCCTTAAGGAAGAACTTGCCAACGCACACGTTGTAAAAAGCGAAACTTTCGAGAGCAGCTATTTGGAAAATCTGGGCAACGGTAAATTCAAGCTTGTTCCGCTACCCCGTTTTGCACAGACCGCTCCCATTTACGGAACACTGGTAGGAGATTATAATACCGATGGTAATCTAGACATTCTGGCCGTAGGCAATTTTTACAGCGGAGAAGTCTTTGCCGGCAGGTATGATGCTTCTATCGGGTGGTTGATGCAAGGCGACGGAAAGGGAAACTTCACCAATGTTCACGTGACTCAAAGTGGTTTTTACATTCAAGAAGATGCCAAAGGCCTCGTAAATTTGTTTTTGGGAGATAAGGAACTTATCGTTACTGGCATTAATAATAGTGCAACCAAAGTCCATGTAATTGATCAAGGAAATACAAGATTGTATCATCCCAAACCAAATGACATCTGTGCACTGCTTCGTTTTGAAAATGGCAATACCCAAAAAATAGAATTCTATTATGGTTCCGGTTATTTATCTAATCCTTCACGCGTTTTAAAAATTCCAGAAGGGGTTGTATCAGCAGTCATAAAAAATAGTGACGGTAAAGAAACCGAAATTCTTGTGACACCATGAAAAAGAGCTACGTTTTCATTTTCGGCATAGTGTTTTCCATAATTTCTTGTCAAAAAAAGGAGACCGGCCTTTTTAAATTATTGGACGTATCACAAACAGGTATCGATTTTAATAATATAATTCAAGAGAACGATAGTGTCAATGTTTTTGACTATATGAACATCTATACCGGTGCAGGAGTGGCCGTGGGCGATGTAAACAATGACGGGCTTACGGATGTATATTTCAGCGGTAATATGGTATCGGGAAAATTATACCTCAACAAAGGAGATTTAACGTTTGAGGATGTGAGCGACCAAGCTGGAATTTTGAACAATCGCTGGGGCACCGGAGCCACTATGGTAGACATTAACCAAGATGGTTTTTTAGATATTTATGTTTGTGTTTCCGGTGGGGCAAAAGAATCCGAACGGGGCAATATGTTATATATAAATAACGGCCTGTCCCATGGTTCCGGACAAGTGACCTTTACTGAACAAGCTGCAGAATATGGACTTGCCGATACGAGACAGTCCATGCAAGCTGCTTTTTTTGATTATGACAAAGATCAAGATTTGGACATGTATCTTTTGGTAAATCCGGCAGCTTATGAATATCAGGTAAATAACAGTCTCCCCAGAAAACTCAATGGAGAATCCATTAGTAATGATAGGCTATATCAAAACAATGGACCAACAGATGGTTCCGGACAAATCACCTTTACGGATGTATCCCAAGATGCAGGTATTAAAGTAGAAGGTTATGGCCTTGGAGTAGGCATATCCGATGTTAATGGGGACCATTGGCCGGACATCTACATCTCCAATGATTTTATAGGAAACGACATTCTATATGTTAATCAGAAGGATGGTACTTTTAAGGACCAAATTTCGCAACACATAAACCATACTTCTTACGCGGGCATGGGAAACGATATTTCGGACATTGATAACAATGGAAAACCAGATATTATGGTCTTGGACATGCGTCCGGAAGATAATGAACGTCAAAAACTGATCATATCATCCACGGGTTACGATCGTTTTCAAATGATGCTCCAAGCCGGATATGACCCTCAATATAGCAGAAACACGTTACAATTAAACCAAGGAGAGGGCAGGTTTAGTGAAATAGGAAATCTTGCCGGAGTAAGCAGTACAGATTGGAGTTGGAGCGCGCTTTTAGCGGATTATGACAATGACGGTTACAAGGATCTTTACGTTACCAATGGGTTTTTAAGAGATTTAGGAAATCTGGATTATATACATTACCAGGGGATTTACGACAATCCTTTAGGGGAACGCGAAGTTAAGATTCAACAGAAACTAAAATCCATACAAGAATTACCGCCGGCAAAACTAGTTAATTATGCCTATAAAAATGAAGGTGGCATCATGTTTACCGATGTTTCTGAAAATTGGGGCATTACCGATGCTAGCTGTTCCAATGGTGCCGCTTTTGCGGATCTGGACAATGATGGGGATTTGGACCTAGTCGTCAATAATGTAAATCAACCTGCCTTTGTATATGAAAATACTACTACCAATAACCATTATTTAAAAATAAAGCTGGAAGGAAAATCGGGAAATCTAGGCGGTATCGGGGCTAAAATTGATATAAATACGCCATCAGGCTCACAGTATTACCAGCATTTTTTAAGCAGAGGCTATGAGTCCAGTGTGGAACCCATTATCCACTTTGGTTTTGGCACGGATACCATCATTGACCAAATAAAAATTCGATGGCCAGATGATACATTTCAAACTTTAGAAAACGTAAAGACCGATCAACTGATCTTGCTCAAGCAGACAGCGGCAAAATCAAAAGAAAACAGAGCTGAAGCTGATGATACAAATACCTTATTTACAGAGGTTACGGATACTTTGAACGTGGACTATACGCATCAAGAAGATGATATGGTAGACTTTAAACTACAGCCTATTCTTCCGCACATGCACTCCCGTAATGGGCCCGGTGTTTCGGTATCGGACGTTAATGATGATGGGTTAGAGGATTTTTATGTAGGCGGTGCCGCAAACCAGTCAGGAAAATTATTCGTTCAGCAAAAAAATGGTTCGTTTACCTCAAAAGAATGGACCATGGATACGGATAAAGAAGATATGGGCAGCCTCTTTTTTGATGTGGATAATGATGGTGACCAAGATTTATACATTGTTAGCGGTGGAGTACGAACATCGTCTAAATCGGACGTATATCAGGATAGATTATATATAAACGATGGACAAGGAAATTTCAACAAACATACAATTGTACCGGAAATAGCGGTTAGCGGATCTATGGTCACCGCAACCGATTTTGACAAGGACGGTGATTTAGATCTATTCGTTGGCGGAAGGGTAAATCCAGGAAAATATCCTATGCCCGTACAGAGTATGCTATTAGAAAACATAACTAAAACCAAGGACCGACCTGAATTCAAGAATATAGGCCAAAATCTTGCCGGATGGGAAAAGCTTACCATGGTCACTTCTGCCACATGGACAGATTACGATTCGGATGGGTGGATGGATTTAATCGTAGTGGGCGAGTTTATGCCCATTATCCTTTTCCATAATAAAAAAAGGAGGCTTCACTATGTAGAAAATCCCAAAGGATTACAAAAGACCGAAGGTTGGTGGAACAGTATCTCCGGTGCCGATTTTGACGGCGATGGGGATATAGACTATGTTTTGGGCAACTTAGGGCTTAACAGCAAATACAAAGCCTCAAAAGAAGAACCTCTTTGCATCTATGCCAATGATTACGACAAAGATGGCCGTGTAGATCCCGTAATGTGCTATTACATAGATGGTGAAAATTACCTAGCACACTCAAGGGACGAAATTATTAGCCAGATCAGTGCAATGCGCGGTCGGTTCAAAACCTATCAATCCTATTCGGAAACTCCTTTTGAAAAATCTTTTCTACCGGAAGAACTGGATGCTGCCTACGTGGTAAAAAGTCATTTGTTTACAAGTTCGTATATGGAAAATTTGGGAAATGGTTCCTTTAAGCTTACTCCATTACCATTGAGTGTACAAGTAGCCCCAGTTGAGGGCATCGTAATAGACGATTTTAATATTGATGGCAATCTGGATATACTTCTTACCGGAAACTCCTATGCTACCGATGTGGCCACTGGAAGGTATGATGCCTTAATGGGTACTGTCCTAATTGGTAATGGCGATGGAGCTTTTAACACGCTTCCACTTGAAAAAAGTGGGTTTCTTAATAATTTTGACGGAAGCGGATTGGTTTCCCTAAAAAATAAGAACGGAAAATCATGGGTTATCTCCGCAAACAATAATGGCCCTCTAAAAGCTTTTAGGCTTAACGGAAATCATGAAATTCTAGAAATAGCCGCAAACAGCATGTTTGCGGAATTACTATTTGAAAACGGGAACAGTAGAAGGCATGAGTTTCAATATGGGTCTGGCTATCTCTCCCAAAGTTCCAGAAAATTGAGTATTGGCCCGGACGTAAAAGAGGTAAAAGTCACTAATTTCAAAGGGGAAACAAAAACAATATATTCCAAATGAGAAATATCATCGGTTGTATCGTGCTGTTCTTATTTTTTTCGGCATGTCAAAAACCACATAATGAAGAAGGGCTCAATGCTATTTTTGAGAATGCTATCCAAAAATACAATCGCAAACTTACGGATGTCATCGTAACGGATATCTTTACGCCTCCTGTGGCGAGCCGTATTTATGCTTATCCCAATATTGCAGCCTATGAGACCATACGGTTTATGGACACTACGAAACGTTCTCTGGCAGGCCAACTAAACGGATTGGAATCCGTACCCAATCCAAACAAGGGTAAAACCTATTATTATCCATTGGCCTCGATAGTGGCCTTTACCACCGTGGGCGAATCTCTGGTTTATGATTTTGAAAAGATTGAAGCGCAACGCAACAATCTTCTTGCAGAAGTCAAGGAAATGGGTATTGATGAAACTATATATCAGAATTCGTTGGAGCTCGGCAAGAAAATTGGGCAACACATTTTGGCTTGGGCAAACGAAGATGGTTACAAGAGAAGAACTGCACTTCCGCGTTATAGCGTTAGTGACGATCCCGGTCGTTGGCGTCCGACCCCGCCAGATTATATGGAAGCTATTGAACCGCACTGGAACACTATAAGGCCTTTTGTTCTGGACTCAGCCGGACAATTTGACCCCGGCCTACCAACAAAATTTGAACTGGACGAAGATTCCAAGTTTTTTCAGGAGGCGAGAGAAGTTTATCAAACGGTGCTAAAGCTTTCTCCAGAACAATTGGAAATTGCCAAATTTTGGGATTGCAACCCCAATATTTCAACTACCAAAGGCCATGTAATGTATTTTCAGCAGCAAATATCCCCCGGAGGACACTGGATTCATATTACCGCACAAGTGTTGGAACAAGAACAGAAGGGCATCGTAAATGATGCTGCAATTATGACCCAGACAAGTATTGCCATTGCGGATGCTTTTATTAGTTGTTGGGATCAAAAATACAAGAGTTCCCTCACCCGTCCCGAGACATTTATCAACAATTATATAGACCAAGACTGGGAACCAATTTTACAGACCCCTGCATTTCCCGAGCATACTTCCGGTCATAGCGTAGCTTCCTCGGCGGCAGCAACAGTATTGACCGGTCTTCTAGGAGAAAACTATTCTTTCTCCGATGCTACCGAAGTTCCTTATGGGCTGCCCGTAAGAAAATACAATTCTTTCTTTGAAGCTTCGGAAGAAGCTGCAATCAGTAGATTGTATGGTGGCATTCATTACAAACCGGCTATTGAGCTAGGTGTAGCACAAGGAAAAAATATTGGAGCGTACGTTTTAGAAAAAATAAACTTTACTGCTGCAAAAGAATAATATAAAAATCAACCATGGAACATCCAAATAAGCCGAATCTGAAGAAAGAAAAAACAACAACGTTGAGTAAGAGACTTTTTTCTTTAGACGTATTTCGAGGGTTGACCATGTTTTTACTTATTGCAGAAGCGGCAGGGTTTCATCATAATTTTTATGAACTGGTAAAAGACCAACCGTTTCTTTCTGTCTTGGCCAAACAATTGCACCATCATCCATGGCATGGATTTCGTTTTTGGGATTTAATACAACCCTTTTTCATGTTTATCGTTGGTGTTGCCATGCCTTTTTCAATTGGTAAACGCTTAACGAAAAGCACAAAAGGCAGTGTAACCAAACATATTTTAAAAAGATGTTTTTTACTGTTCGCATTTGGGGTGCTATTACACTGTGTGTACAGTCATGCCTTGGTCTGGGAACTCTGGAACGTTCTGGTACAGTTGGCTTTTACCATTCTAATTGCCTATAGCATTATGAATTTATCGCACCGTAATCAGTTGCTGATTTCAGTCGCACTATTGGTACTGACCGAAATACTGTATAGAACATACGACCCTTCAGCTCCTTACAATCAAAGAGCAAGTTTTGGTTCCTTTATGGATCAAATATTCATGGGCAAGATTAATGATGACGGTTGGGTTACCATAAATTTTATCCCAACGGCGGCACACACCATTTGGGGAGTATTATGCGGACAGATATTGCTCAAAAAAGGTGACGCCATTAAAAAGCTAAAAACCTTTTTGCTTTGGGGTGGCATTGCTGTGTTGTTAGGTATTGCTTTGGAAATATTCAATATAACCCCCATCATAAAAAGACTGGCCACTACTTCTTTTACTTTATTGTCCGGGGGGATTACAATTTTGATTTTAACGTTGTTCTATTGGTTCATTGATGTAAAGGGAAATACCGGAAAATGGATGCGTATTTTTTCAGTAGTCGGTACCAATTCCATTTTTATTTATCTGTTTGCGGAAACGGTAGGCGTACAATGGTTTAGGGGGTTTGGTAAAATCTTTACCAATGGGTTGTTACAACCTATTGGGGTTGGCGATGATGGTATTGCAGTTGTAAATGCGCTCTTTGTCCTTTTTATGTTTTGGTACATAACTTATTTTCTGGACAAGAAGAATGTTTATTTTAAAGTATAGTCAAATTGATTTTTTCTATTTGGATGACTTCTATTTGATTATCATTATCTTAAGAGTCGAATTTTTTAAATAATAAATCACACCGATAATGAAAAGAAGGGATTTTATTCAAAAGAACCTAATTGCCTCTACTGCGGTAGGATTAACAGGTGTTGGTGCCTATGCATCAAAAAATGTAGCGAATGAAGTGCTAAAAAACACTTTTCAATTGAATTATGCGCCGCATATCGGGATGTTTAAAAATCATGCCGGCAATGACCCGATCGCAGAGCTCGAATTTATGGCAGATCAGGGTTTCACCGCTTTTGAAGATAACGGAATGAAGCAACGCCCTTTAGCCCTACAAGAGCAAATGGCTAAAACTATGGGCAAAAGAAATTTACAGATGGGTGTTTTTGTCGCTCATGAAATCTATTGGAAAGAACCCAATCTTACCAACGGTGACGAAACACTTAGGGAAAAATTTTTAAGTGAAATTAAAGCTTCCGTTGAAGTTGCCAAAAGAGTAAATGCCAAATGGATGACCGTAGTCCCGGGCCATTTAGATTTAAGGCTTAGCATGGGGTATCAAACAGCAAATGTTGTTGAAAGCTTAAAAAGGGCCAGTGCTATTTTAGAACCTCATGGGTTGATTATGGTTTTGGAACCTCTCAATTTTAGAGATCATCCAGGCTTATTCCTTACGGAGAGTCCACAGGCCCATGAAGTTTGCAAAGCTGTGGATAGTCCGTCCTGTAAAATACTTTTTGACATCTACCATCAACAAATCCAAGAGGGTAACCTTATTCCAAATATAGATGCTTGCTGGGAAGAGATAGCCTATTTTCAAATTGGGGATAATCCAGGTAGAAATGAACCTACAACAGGGGAAATCAACTATAAGAATGTGTTCAAACATATCCATTCAAAAGGATTTGATGGTATTATGGGCATGGAGCACGGAAACAGTGGAGAAGGAAAAGAAGGGGAATTGGCAGTTATTGAAGCCTATAAAAAATCAGATGCGTTTTGATTGTGAAAACCAATCCTATTTTAATATTATTTTTAGTTGTTCCCCTATTTTGGAGTTATTCCCAAAAGAATAAATATGTTCAAGTATTGCCCAATAGTGATTTCACTATAGAAATGGTACCTGTTACATCAGGAGAATTTAAAATGGGAAGTCCAAATAATGAAGTAGGTCGAGAGAATGACGAAGGTCCGCAACGAGATGTAAAGATTGAAGGTTTTTGGATGGCAAGCAAGGAGATAACTTGGAATGTATACCACCTTTTTTTAGAGCGAAGTTTGGACAACGCCAAGTATAGTGAAAAAGGGCAAGAGGTTTCCATAACACCTGATGCCGTTTCGGGAGCTACTATTCCCTATGTAGATATGAGTTTAGGTATGGGAACAGGTAAAAACCTTCCTGTAGGAAACATAACGCAATTGGGTGCATCCAAGTTCTGCGAATGGCTTTCAGCGGTTACCGGAAATTTCTATAGATTGCCAACAGAGGCAGAATGGGAATATGCCGCAAGGGCCGGTAGCAGTGAACCTTATTTCTTCTCGGAAAATGATTCTTTATCATCCTACGCTTGGTATAGTGC
Organism: Maribacter algae; assembly: GCF_047345745.1. Lineage (NCBI taxonomy): Bacteria > Pseudomonadati > Bacteroidota > Flavobacteriia > Flavobacteriales > Flavobacteriaceae > Maribacter > Maribacter algae. Next base: position 466,989 of record NZ_JBLFES010000001.1, on the reverse strand, counting down.
AAATAGTAATGAGACCTATCATAAAGTAGGTCAAAAAAAGCCAAATCCTTGGGGATTATATGATATATACGGCAATGTTGCGGAATGGACCTTGGATCAATACGTTGTTGATGCTTATGAGAAAAAGTATGGCCAATTTGTCCCTGTTAAAAAAGAATTTCCGGCAGCGGTTCGCGGAGGTTCATATAAGGACGGTCCAAAGGATTTAAGAAGTGCCTCAAGGCAGGCGTCAAAACCTGTTTGGAAACAACGGGACCCACAGTTTCCAAAAAGTAAGTGGTGGAATACAGATGCACCATTCGTGGGATTTAGAATAGTGAGACCCTACAAGACTCCGGATAAAGAAAATCAGGATAATTTCTGGTTAAAAAAATAAAACCTGTAAAACCAATAAATAGAACCATGAAAAAAGATAAAGCTTCAAACAGTAAGAATACACGAAGAGATTTTGTTAAGAATACAACGCTATTATCGGCAGGTATGTTATTGCCCACTTTGGAAGTTGGCGCTATGGCCAATGTTTTTGAAAATAAGAAATTGAAGCTTGCCCTTGTAGGTTGTGGAGGCAGGGGTTCAGGAGCGGCCGATCAGGCATTACAGGCAGATGACAATGTTGAATTGGTAGCTATGGCAGATGCTTTTGAGGATAGGCTAACTTCCAGTTTTAATAATCTAAGCGAAAAGTATGAAGGAACGGGGAAGATAAACGTGAAGGAAAAAAACCGATTTGTAGGTTTTGATGCTTACAAAAAAGCGATAGAGCTTTCGGATGTAGTTATTTTGGCAACTCCTCCAGGATTTAGGCCACAACATTTTGCCTATGCCGTAGAAAATGACAAGCACATCTTTATGGAAAAACCATTGGCTACGGATGTACCCGGTATTCGGAAAGTTTTGGAAATGGCAGAAGTGGCCAAAGCCAAAAAGTTAAATGTGGTAGTAGGTTTACAACGCCACTACCAAGAAAACTATTTAAAAACATTGGATTTGATCAAACAGGATACTATAGGTAAAATAGTTTCCGGTCAAGTATACTGGAACAGTGCCGGGGTTTGGGTAAGACCTCGAAAACCAGAATATACGGAAATGGAGTATCAGATGCGAAACTGGTATTATTTCAATTGGTTATGCGGAGATCATATTTTGGAACAACACATACATAATATTGATGTAGCCAACTGGTTTATTGGGGAATATCCTGTTTCGGCACAGGGAATGGGTGGTAGAACGGTTCGTACAGGAAAGGAACATGGAGAGATATTTGACCATCATTTTGTAGAATACACCTACCCTAGCGGAGCTGTTGTTGCCAGTCAATGCAGACATCAGCCAAATACTATGAATCGTGTAGGAGAGGCATTTCAAGGCACAAAAGGTTCTGTGGTTACTAATGATGCCGGTATTGCTAAAATTGTAGACTTAAACGGAAAAGAATTGCACTCCATTTCCAACAGTGAAGGTCATAATCCATATCAAGAGGAACATAACCAGCTTTTTGCCGCAATAAGGAACAACGAAACGATTAATAACGGTGAATATGGAGCTAAAAGTACAATGGCCGCTATTTTGGGAAGAATGGCCACCTATAGCGGAAAAGTAGTTACATGGGGTGAAGCTATGAAGTCTGATTTAAAACTGGTTCCCGATGAACTGTCCTGGAACACAAAACCACCGGTCATGCCAAATGAAGACGGATTCTATTCCGTACCCGTTCCTGGTAAAACTACTGTAATTTAATTTGGAGAAACACTAAGATAATGTGTTGTTACAGCAGATGGTACGGTATTCATGTGAGTAAGCTATAGATTAGGCGACTAAGTATGGCGAGAATAGCGGTCGGTATCTTTTGGGATCTTTACGACGCTAAAGAGAATTTCGCCGTATAAGATTGGAAGGCATTATAATTTGGGAAGTCTCGCCATTTTTAATGTGCTTTGCCGCCTTCCTTGCCATCTCCTTGAAGTCTGTAGAAATGGTGGTAATACCACCAGCTACCAACTCCTTAACGGTATGGTCGTCATGGGACAATATACCTATATCCCTGCCTACAATATATTCTTCGTTTCTTGCATCACGAAGCACTTCCCATAAATAGGTGTCACTGATAAAGAAATAAAGATTTCCTTTTTCCAACATGCCGGAGTCATAATTTTCCAAAACTTCGCCCTGTATCTTGTAATCTTCCAAGAAGCGCTTATAGGCTTTCAATATACCTAAAGGGTAATCGGCATTTTCCAAAAAAAATAAATTGAATTTTTTAAATTTTCTTATGGATGGCAACAGTTCTACCAATTTGGAATAGGTAGATACTTCAAACTCCTGAGAGATATAGGAGTATTCTTTTCCAACGGATAAAAATCTATCGATCACCAATAGTTTTTTAGGCGCTATGGCCTTGAGCATTACTTTTACCGAAGGGTGCTGTATGGGAGCTATCACATACATTCCGTACTTGCCCATGATATTGGTCATCATGGACTCGAACATGGAAAGATTGTTATGGTGAAAAAAAACATCTATCTGAAAACGTTTGCCCAGTTCTTTTCTGAAGGTATTGTAAAATTCTTCCTGAAAACGTTGAAATGAAAACAATAGCAAAGCGATCTTCAAGGTCACTTTTGTTTCCTCGCTTATAATAAAATAGCCCTTTAATTTTTTTGACTCTACCAATCCCCGTTCCTTGAGCTCTTCATAGGCTTTTACTATGGTTTTTCTGGCGAAGCCCATCTCGGCCACCATCGCGTTTATAGAAGGGAGTTGGTCGCCCGTTTTAAGAACTCCACTATCTATTGCCTCAATAATTCCCAACACCAATTGTTCGTGTTTGGAAAGCATATTTACTTTCTCTAATTGCTTTATTTTATGAATTAAGGCCACGTAAGGAAGCGAAGAATTATGAATGAACGAATAAAATAATCTTGTAATATTACAAAGAAACAGTTAAAACGATGGAACTTCTGTTTTTTAATTGATTAAATGAAGTAACATATCGTTAACCGGACAGAAACAAGACTGCATTGGAACCGCATTGAATTACTCAAAAGTTTCCGTACCTTTCTTATGAATTTGACAACCTTCAAATACCGATAGCCATGAAAAAAATAATCCTGATTTTTCTTTGTATAGGAACAACCGTTGCCTCTGCACAAAAATATAAGTCACTGGACGGAGATATTAAAAATTTGAAAGGAATCACCAGTTACACTTTGGAATTTGATTACTCCAATCTGGAAATCCCAAAATATGATTCCGAGGAGGACTTTTTAGCCGATAAAATGCAGGCGCGTGAGGAAAAAGAAGCCGGCGGTGGAGAAAAATTCAAGAATTCATGGCTTTCGGATAGGGAAGAATTTTACGAACCAAAATTTATCGAGTCTTTTAATAAGCGTTTTGATGGCGCCGTTACCGTTGGAAAGGATTTAAACGATGCGCAATATACCATGTTGGTTCATACCAATCTTATCTATGCGGGTTACAACGTGGGTGTTTGGAGACAAAATGCCAAGATAGACGCTACTATAAAAGTTTATGAAACGGCAAATCCGGAAACCATTATCTTTTCAGGCAAATATGTAGATGTACCGGGAGGAGGAGCTGCAGGTTATGATTTTAATACAGGTTATAGAATTTCCGAAGCCTATGCAAAACTTGCCAAATCCATAGCCGGACTGATAAAAAAGAAAGCAAAATAATTATTGTTAAAAACAACTATTCTTTAATTGAAAAATATACTCTTACTAAGCCTAAAAATTACTTCATTAATAATAGTTTCTTCTCATTTTTTACATGCTCAAAAAATTAGAACTGCAAATGGGAGCTTAGAAAAGCTTAAAGGTATTTTAGATTACAATATTGAATTTAAGTATGTAGATTCCGATTCAATGAGGATTCCGAAATATGACTCAGAGAGAGATTTCCTTCAATTCCAATTTAATAAAAAAGAAAAGGTTCAAAATGGTTTGGGAGAAAAATTTAAGGAGGAATGGTTTAGTAATAGAAAAAACCTATACGAACCGGCTTTCATAAAATCCTTCAATGATTTTCAATTGAAAAAAAGAGAAGTGAATATTTCAACTGATGAGGAAAGTGATTTCACTATAGAAATAACAACTTTGTTAACTTATCCGGGATATTATATTACAGTATATTATGAGCATACCAAGTTAGAAGTAGTAATGAAAATTTATAGAACAGAGCAAAAAAGTGACATTCTTTATACTTCTGAAACAATAAAAACAGAAGCAGTTGAAGGTGGAAATACCGATGCCATACGAATAACTGCTGCCTATGAAAACTTAGGACGTATCCTTTCTAAATTTTTACACAGAAAAACATAAGGTTATTTGAACGAAGTCGCTGCCGCTTCCTTCTCCATATCCGTAATATGCGCTACAGTGCGGACCAATCTATGATGATTTTTTACGAACGGATTCGTCTGATCCCAAACATAACCTGCCAAAACAGCGCATATCTGTGATTTTATAACCGGGTTTTCGGAATCCGTAAAGAATATTTTCTGGAGATTCCCAGTATACCATTCCTTTACATAGGTCGAAAATACATTTACGCCATCTAACATATGTTGCGAATAATCCGTTTCCCAATCTACCGTTTCGCCCTTTAATTCTTTCGCGATCATTTTTGCGGCCAAATGGGCAGACTCGGTGGCAAAGGTTACTCCAGAGGAAAAAACGGGATCTAAAAACTCAGCACTGTTTCCGGTCAATACAAAACCGTCACCGTATAGTTTCGTTACGGATTTGGCAATGTTCTTTATCATTTTAGGTTCAAATGCATAGGGCAGACCTTCAAAACGGTCTAAATAATGGCTGCTCAGTTTCATCATTTCCCTAAGCTTGTCTTCATTGTTACCTTTAAAAGATTCTAGATAATTCGTAGGACCAACGTAGCCGATGCTCGTGTAGCCGTTGGAAAAAGGAATCACCCATAGCCAAGTTTCCCGGCTTACAATGTCAAAAGTAATACGATGGCCTTCCCAACCTTCCGGTCGCCTAACATCCTCTACATGGGTAAAAATGGAGGAATGTTTGGGTATTTCGGAAGGCTTGTCCAAACCTAACAGTCTGGGCAGCACCCTCCCAAAACCGCTGGAATCTATAATATATTTTGCTTCAATTTGTGATGAATTTCCATCAATATCCAAAATGGTGGTCGCGGAACTCCCATCCTCGGAGAACTCTACAGCGGTCACTTCTTTCTCAAAATCGATATCGATTCCTCTCCTTTCAAGTTCATCCGTAAGGGTTTTGTCAAATTCTGCCCTTGGCACCTGCCATGTCCAATTCCAACCATCCGTATGTTTTTTACTAAAATCGAACTCACAAGCCTTTGGTCCCTGTAAAAACCGTGCTCCGGTCTTCACCTCAAAGCCTTTTTCCTTCAGGCAGTCTATTAAACCGACCGCTTCAAAATGGTCCATACATCTTGGAATAAGGCTTTCACCAATAACAAAACGTGGAAATTTATTTTTCTCGACAACCTTTACGGTAAACCCATTGTTATGAAGATAAGATGCGGCCACGGAACCCGATGGACCGGCACCAATTATAAGGACATCAACTTTTTCCCTTCCCATAGTTTTATTTTGACTTGATTCTTGTTGCAAAGTCTGTAAATATTTTATTTTTGCGAATCAAGTTGCTTATTTTTACGCACTAAGGTATTATTTATACCGGATAGAATCAACCATACATGCCAGAAATTAAAGAGAAGTTAGGAATAACGGAGTTTTATGATGTGATTTTTGAAGGAAAATCCGTCACGCTACACCAGACATTAGTAGACAGGGTTCAGAAGAGTTTTGATTTTTTAAAGGAATTTTCTAAAAACAAGGTCATCTACGGCGTAAATACCGGTTTTGGACCTATGGCCCAATACAAAATAAAGGATTCCGAGACCATACAGTTACAATATAACCTTATCAGAAGCCATGCTTCGGGCACTGGTAATCCTATACCCCCCAAATATGTGAAAGCGGCCATGTTGGCCAGATTGAATACCTTGAGTTTAGGTAATTCCGGAGTACATATTTCTGTTATCGAGGTGATGACAGAACTGCTGAACAGAGATATTATACCGCTAATTTATGAGCATGGAGGTGTGGGTGCCAGTGGGGATTTAGTGCAATTGGCACATTTGGCCTTGGTACTGATAGGTGAAGGGGAAGTTTTCTACAAAGGAGATAGGAAACCTACAGCGGAGGTTTTTAGGTTGGAAGGCATTACACCGATATCGGTAGCATTACGGGAAGGTCTGGGTCTCATTAACGGAACTTCCGTAATGACTGGAATCGGTATCGTAAATACGATTTATACAAGACGTTTATTAGAATGGGTCATTTGCTGTTCGTCCGCCATCAATGAAATTATGGAAGCGTATGACGACCATCTTTCCTATGATCTAAATCAAACCAAGAAGCATTTGGGCCAGCGTGAAATAGCACGTTCCATGAGAAGTCATCTAGAGGACAGCACGCTTACGCGAAAACGCGAACACCATTTATATACCGATAATAACGGAGTTTCCGTTTTTGAGGAAAAAGTACAGGAATACTATTCCATACGATGCGTTCCCCAAATATTGGGACCTGTTTTGGATACTTTGGACGAAGTAGAGCGCATCCTTATTGAAGAGGTGAATTCTGCTAATGACAACCCAATCGTAAATGTAGAAAAACAACATGTTTACCACGGAGGAAATTTTCATGGGGACTATGTCTCCCTAGAAATGGACAAGCTTAAAATTGTGGTGACCAAAATGAGTATGCTGGCAGAAAGGCAGCTCAATTATTTGTTGAATTCAAAGCTAAACGATATTTTGCCTCCATTCGTAAATTTAGGTACCTTAGGGTTAAACTTTGGAATGCAGGGCGTGCAGTTTACGGCTACCTCCACTACGGCCGAAAACCAAATGCTTTCCAACCCAATGTATGTACACAGTATTCCGAACAATAATGATAATCAGGATATTGTAAGCATGGGCACCAATGCGGCACTTATTGCAAAGAAGGTAATTGAAAATGCGTTTGAAGTCGTAGCGATAGAAATGATAACCGTTGTACAGGCCATAGAATATCTTGGTGTACAGGACAAAGTTTCTTCCAAGACCAAAAAAATGTACGACGCCGTTCGTAAGATAGTTCCCCCGTTCAAAGAAGACGAGGTCATGTACCCGTATGTTAATGAAGTTAAGAACTATATTATAAACCATCAAAATAAGAAGTCATGAAATCATTTTTAACCTTATTGTTAACCTTTTGTCTCACTTTTTCGTTTGCGCAAGAATTGGCCTTGGTCCGTGAAGATGGCCTTTTTGGATACATCAATAAATCAGGGGAATATGTAATAAAACCACAGTTTACAAAAGCAAAAAGTTTCTCCGAGGGACTGGCCGCCGTGGAGAAAGGAAAATCCTGGGGATTCATAGACTCTTCCGGGGAATGGGCACTTGAGCCTGAATATGATAAAGTAAAATATTTCAATTCTGGATATGCTTTGGTATTACAGAGCGACCAATGGCACTACATTGATAAATCCGGCAAAAAACTGGATACACCCATTGCCGATAAATATTTCGATTTTATTGACGGCGTGGCACTCATCAAAAAAGACGACCAAGTGGGGCTCCTTGGAACGGACGGTAAAATGATTATGGAGCCTAGCTTTGAAGAGGTCAAAAAATTTAGGAATGGTTATGCCAAAGCCCGAAAAGGAGATTCTTGGGGAATGATTGACAGTACAGGTAAAACCATAATTCCTTTTGAGTACGATGAAATAGGAAATACCTACAGTGAATTTGGGGTTTATGGAAAAAAAGGGGAAGCTTTTGGCATCATACATAATGGCAACTTCAATGTTGTGGCCGGTGCCGATAAAATATGGAATTTCCATGGAGATTCCGGACTCACCTATGCAAGAAAAAATAAGAAAACAGGTTTTGTGAATTCAAAAGGAGAATGGGTTATAGAACCAACTTTTGATAAGGCCCGTGCATTTTCCAAAGGTTTGGCACCTGTGGCCAACGGAAAACAATGGGGATTCATTAATCCAGATGGGGAAACCGTGATAGCTTTACAATATAAGGATGCAGAAGTTTTTTCAGATAATGGCCTGGCTCCCGTAAAAGAGAAAGATTGGGGATTTATTGATACTTCGGGAAATATGATCATCCCAACGGATTATAGCATCACTGCCGGCTTGGCATTCCTTGCTGGAAACAACGATAAAGGTTTTAATGGAGATATAGCTCGATTAAAATCCAAAAAAGGTTGGGGATTCTTTAATACCAAAGGGGAACTCTTAGGGAACAAATGGTACCAGAATGCAGAGCCGTTTGTTAACATGAAGTAACCCTACCCCCATCTCGGAAATAATTGCGAATGAAGAAAGAAAAAACAAAATATGCGCTGATTACAGGTGGCTCTAGAGGAATAGGTAGGGCCATTTGTTTACAATTGGCCAAAGATTTAGATTATAGATTGCTTATAAACTACCAAGGTAACAAACAGGCGGCCGAGGAAACCCTTGAAATGGTTTCTGAATCGGGTGGAACCGGTGAGTTACTCCAATTTGACGTTACGGATGCCGAAAGTGTAAAATCCACTTTAGAAAACTGGCATGAAACCAACGAGGATGGGATTATTGAAGTCTTGGTCAATAATGCAGGAATTACAAAGGATGGCATGTTTATGTGGATGACCCAAGAAGATTGGTCTTCCGTCATTAACACTAGTCTAAATGGTTTCTTTAACGTGACCAATGCCCTCATTCAGAAATTATTGGTGAACAAATACGGTAGGATTATCAACATGGTCTCTGTTTCCGGATTAAAAGGTACTCCTGGCCAGACCAATTATTCTGCGGCAAAAAGTGCCGTTATAGGAGCTACTAAAGCTTTGGCACAAGAAGTAGCAAAAAGAAACGTTACTGTAAATGCCGTTGCACCAGGCTTTATTGCCACCGATATGACTGCCGAGTTGGATGAATCGGAATTAAAGAAAATGATTCCGTTGAACAGATTTGGAAAAGCAGAGGAAGTGGCCCATGTGGTTTCCTTTTTGGCGTCTGACAAAGCGTCTTATATTACAGGTGAAGTAATCAATATCAACGGCGGAATATATTCTTAATGGAATAGAATTAAATGAATAGAGTAGTCATAACAGGTATGGGGATTTATTCTTGCATAGGCAAGAATCTGGCCGAAGTAAAGGATTCGCTTTACAAAGGTAAATCCGGCATTATCTATGACCAGGTCCGTACCGATTTTGGATACCGATCTGCACTTACCGGTTTTGTTGAAGACCCAGATTTAAAAGGCTTATTATCCAGGAGACAACGCGTTAGTTTAGGTGAAGAAAGCAGATATGCTTACATGGCCACAATTGAAGCTATGAAAAATGCGGGAATCGATCAAGATTTTTTTGATACGAAAGAGGTAGGTATTATTTATGGCAATGACAGTACGGCTTTGGCAGTAGTGGAATCCATAGAAACCATAAAAGAAAAAAAGGATACGACTTTAGTAGGTTCTGGAGCTATTTTCAAGGCGATGAATTCTACGGTAACCATGAACCTCTCTACCATATTTAAACTTACGGGAGTAAACTATACCATAAGTGCCGCCTGTGCCAGTGGCTCACATTCCATTGGTATGGCATACCATTTAATAAAAAGCGGTTTACAAGATTGTATTATTGCAGGAGGTGCACAAGAAATAAATCATATCGCTATGGCCAGTTTTGATGGTCTTGGGGTTTTTGCCATTCGGCAAGACGAGCCCACAAAAGCATCACGGCCTTTTGATAGCCAAAGAAATGGACTTATTCCCAGTGGAGGTGGTGCTACGTTGATTTTGGAAAGTTATGAGTCGGCCCTAAAAAGGGGTGCGCCTATTTTGGGTGAAGTTGTGGGTTACGGATTCTCATCCAATGGTGCCCATATTTCTACACCGAACGTAGAAGGTCCTTCCCGGGCCATGAACAAGGCATTGAAAGATGCAAGTATGGAAGCATCTGCCATAGATTATGTAAATGCGCACGCAACATCTACACCGGTGGGTGATGCCAATGAAGCAAAGGCCATTCATGATGTATTTGGTGAGAGTACCCCATTAGTAAGTTCCACAAAGTCAATGACCGGACATGAATGTTGGATGGCGGGGGCAAGCGAGGTCATCTATTCCATGCTCATGATGAAAAACAGCTTTATTGCACCAAATATAAATTTGGAAAAGCCCGACGAGGATTCGGCTAAATTGAACATCGCTACTAAAACGGTAGATAAAAAAATTGATGTATTTTTGTCCAATTCATTTGGATTTGGCGGGACGAATTCCGCCTTGATTATAAAAAATTGCTAGCTTAAAATGATAATGACCAAGGAAACCATTATTGAGAAAATAAACGACTTCCTCATCGATGATTTTGAGGTTGAGGAAGAAGTATTGGAACCCGGTGCCAACCTAAAGGATACCGTAGGTTTGGATAGTTTGGACTTCGTAGATTTAGTAGTGGCCGTAGAAAGTAATTTTGGAGTGAAATTGGTAGGCGAAGATTTCGCAAACGTAGTGACCCTCCAAGACTTTTATAACCTTATTGAAGACAAACTAGACTAATAGCATATTATAGCTAATGGCGACGGAATGGGAAGGAAAATCTAAAGGAACGCTTTTAGGGTATAAACTTTACATTTCTTTTTTAAGAATTTTTGGTATTGGGGCGGCGTACTTTTTGCTTCGTTTTGTAGTTGCCTATTATTTTTTCTTCTCTTTTAAAAGTTCAAAGACCATCTATTACTATTTTAGGAAAAGGCTAAAAAACTCGGTTATAAAAAGTGTTGGCAACATCTACAATAGCTATTATACACTCGGAAAAGTGTTGACCGATAGAGTGGCCATTTCAACCCAGTTCAGAAATAAATTTGATTATTCCCATGATGGGATTGAGCATATAGATGCTTTGTTAAAAAAAAACAAGGGAGGAATTTTGATCAGTGGACACATTGGAAATTTCGAAATTGCCCATTACTTTCTGCAGGACCGCTACTCTATTTCCAAAATTTATATGGTAACGACCCATGCGGAACATGCCGATATCAAAGAATATATGGATGGTATCGTAGCGGAATCCACCATGAAATTTATAGTAGTAGAGAATGACATGTCCCATATATTCGAAATTCATAATGCGTTGGACCAAGGTGGATTAGTGGTTTTTACGGGAGATCGCTATCTTCCGGGAACCAAAGTATTGACCGAACGGTTTTTAGGAGCCGATGCAGATTTCCCAATGGGCCCTTATTTATTGGCCTCACGCCTTAAAGTGCCGGTCCTGTTCGTGTATGTAATGAAGGGTCCAAAACGCCAATACCATCTGTTCGCCAGACAGGCAAAGGCAAAAGCGAGAGATGCCCAAGCCTTACTGAAGGAATACACGGAAAGCATGGAATGGATCCTTGAAAAATATCCCTTGCAGTGGTTTAATTATTTTGATTTCTGGAAGGATGGCATAAAAAAATGAAAGAAGTTCTCGTTATATATTATTCCCAAACGGGACAATTATTGACCATTTTGGAAAATGTGGCCAAGAACATTCATGGGTCCGATGTAAATGTTTCCTACTATGAGATTATTCCAGAGCCCAACTACAGTTTTCCTTGGAAAAAGAAAGAATTCCTAGACTGTTTTCCTGAATCTTTTCTACAGATTCCGTCAAACTTTAAAGCACCTTCAGAAAGTATTCTCAACAAAAAATATGATTTGATTCTTTTAGGCCATCAAGTGTGGTATTTGACGCCTTCTATTCCCCTAAATTCTTTTTTGAAATCAAAATACGCTGCAACTTTGTTGAAAGACACTCCGGTGATTACCGTTATCGGAGCTAGGAATATGTGGATCATGGCCCAAGAAAAAGTAAAGAAATTGCTGCAACATTGCGGTGCCAAATTAGTGGGCAATATTGCGTTGGTAGATCGCCACATCAACCACATTAGTGTCATCACCATTGTGCATTGGATGATGAGAGGGAAAAAAGATAAAATGTGGGGCATTTTTCCAAAACCAGGAGTTTCAGACGAGGATATTGTCGCCGCAGAAAGATTTGGACTTCCTATTAAAAATGCACTATTAAGCCAGAACTATTCAAATTTACAGTCGGAAATTGTACAACTTGGAGGTGTTAAAATAAATTCTTTTTTAGTGTTGGCAGATAAACGTGCCAACATTCTTTTTTCAAAATGGGCAAATCTCATCATCAAAAAAGGACCGCCGGGAGACCCTAAAAGATCAAAATGGATTACAATGTTCAATTATTACCTGTTATTTGCCATTTGGGTCATAGCACCTATAGTTTTTATTGTATTTTTGCTGACTTATTTGCCTAGCTACAACATAAGAAAAAAACAAAGGACCTATTATTCTTCCGTAGCGTTTAATAACGAATAATGAAGGACGTATTTATAACAAGAATAGCTAAGTTTTTACCCAACCGACCCGTTACCAATGAGGAAATGGAGGAAAGACTTGGTTATATTGACGGTAAAGCATCCAAAGCAAGACGTATTGTACTTCGCAACAATCAGATAAAGGAACGTTATTACGCCATAGATGCGGATGGTACCATTACCCATAATAACTCCGAATTGACAAAGGAAGTTATTGAGGAATTATGTGATGAAAATTTCAGTACGGCAGACATTCAACTTCTGTCCTGTGGAACGTCAAGTCCCGATCAGATCCTACCATCCCATGCCGCAATGGTTCACGGCTATTTAAAAAATGGCAACATGGAAATCAATTCGGCATCCGGCGCATGTTGTTCCGGCATGAATGCCTTAAAGTATGGGTATCTCTCCGTTAAATCAGGACAAGTAAATAATGCAGTATGTACAGGTTCCGAGCGCGCTTCCACATGGTTCAAGTCCAAAATTTATGAAAACGAAATAGCGCACTTAAAAGCATTGGAAGAAAATCCCATACTCTCCTTTGATAAAGAATTTTTAAGATGGATGCTTTCCGATGGTGCCGGAGCTATGTTACTGGAAAATAGTCCGAAAGGAGACATTTCGCTAAAGATAGAATGGATGGAAGGTTTTTCCTATGCTTTTGAAATGGGCGCTTGTATGTACGCCGGTGGTATCAAAAAAGAAGACGGAAACTTAATTCCCTGGAGGGAATTTCACTCGGACGATTGGGGGAAAAAATCCCTTTTTGCGGTTCACCAGGACACCAAATTATTGGGAAATAATATTTTGGTCAAAGGTGCCGAAAGTTTAAAAATGGCTTACGAAAAGTATAACATCACCCCAGAGGATGTAGATTATTATCTACCACATATTTCGTCCTTTTATTTCAAGAACGGACTATATGACGAAATGGAAAAATTGGGGATAAAAATGCCGTGGGAAAAATGGTTTCTCAATCTTGATAAAGTCGGAAATGTGGGCGCAGCCTCTATTTACCTTATGCTAGAAGAATTAATGTATTCCGGAAAGCTTAAAAAAGGAGATAGGATTCTTTTGGGAGTGCCGGAAAGTGCACGTTTTTCCTATATGTATGCCTATTTAACCGTTCATTAAATGAGCTTGCTATCCCCTCCCATAACAGAAGAACGCTTTATCATTGATTTGATTCCGCAAAAAAAGCCGTTCGTTATGGTGGATAAGCTTTATGAATTTTCAGAACATCAAATCATATCCGGTCTTACCATTACCAAAAATCATTTTTTTACTGAAAACGGGGTGTTCAATGCGCCCGGGCTTATTGAAAATATGGCGCAGACCGTAGCCATGCACAAGGGCTATACCTATTATCTAAAAGACATGGCAGCGCCCGTTGGCTATATTGGCGCCATTAAAAAAGTAGAAATTCTGGATTTGCCAAAAATCGGTGAGGAGTTGAAAACCACGGTGAACATTCTCCATGATATCATGGGCGTTACCTTGGTAGAAGCTTTCATACTGTGCAATGCCAAAAGAATCGCGGAGAGTTCCATAAAAACGGCCCTAGCTTAGCATGGGAAACGAACGGCAAATAGATATTAAAAAATTCTTGCCGCACAGACCTCCAATGCTTATGGTCAGTTCCATGCCACATATAGATAATGACTCTGTTATCACGGAATTCAATATTTCAAAGGAATGCCTTTTCACGGATGAGCTTGTGCTAAACGAATCAGGACTTATCGAAAACGTTGCGCAAACCTGTTCCGCCATCGTAGGGCAAAGTTATTTTGAATATGATGACCTTGAGGGCACTAGCAATAAACTCATAGGGTATATCAGTGCCATTAAAAAAGTTCAGATATATCAATTGCCCAAAATTGGGCAGACCCTGATTTCCAAGGCAAAATTAATATCCAGATATGATACGGATGAATTAAGCATTTGCACCATTAGTTGTTCCTCTTTTACAAATGACGATTTAATCGTAGATTGTACTTTAAATTGTCTTATTCACGAAGTATAATTTTTTAAGTTTTATTCGGTAGCCATCAAATGAAAAAAGAGGAAGTACCTCAGGACAAAAGTAATCTCACCGATGCAAATCTGCGCGAAATGGTGTACGCCGTTGATGAAAACGGAGAATATACCACTGCGCTGAGCTCTGGCTGGGACCCTAAGACCATCGCCCTGGACAATGCCATCAAAGACATTGAAGAGCGTACGGAAGAGGCCAAAAGAAAAGTGTTGGCGAATGAAACAAGTCCGATTGAATATTATATGGAACTGAACAAAATGGACTTACCCGTTTTAGCGAGTTATATAGGATTTTGGCAGTGGCGCGTAAAAAGACATTTTAAGCCTTCGGTCTTCAAAAAATTAAAACATAAAACGCTGGCAAAATATGCCGATGTGTTCAACATATCGATTGAACAGTTAAAAAATATAAATGACTGAAACCGTAAAAATTGATTTTACCCACTACCAATCCGCGCACTGCGAAAACGGGGTAGTCTCCAACCTCATGCGTTATAATGGTTTTGATATCAGTGAACCTATGGTATTCGGTATCGGTTCGGGATTATTGTTCAGCTATTTGCCATTTATCAAAGTGAACCATGCCCCGGCCTTTACCTACAGGATTATCCCCGGTTTGGTCTTTAAGCGTTTTGCCAAACGTACCGGCGTGAAAATGAAGCGTGAAAAGTTTAAAAATCCCGCAAACGCACAAGCGCGCTTGGATGAAAATTTGGCCAAGAACAACCCTGTAGGACTTCAAGTGGGCGTTTTTAACCTATTGTATTTCCCGGACGAATATCGCTTCCATTTCAATGCACACAATATGGTGGTCTATGGAAAAGAGGCCGACCGCTATCTCATCAGTGACCCCGTGATGGAAACCGTTACCAGCCTTAGTGAAAAGGAACTTGAAAAAGTACGTTTCGCCAAAGGTGCTTTTGCTCCAAAAGGGCATATGTATTACCCGACCAGTTTTCCGGAAAAGTTGGAGCTGGAAAAGGCTATCGTAAAAGGTATCAAACAAACCTGTAGGGACATGACCGCTCCCGTGCCCATTGTAGGGGTGAAAGCCATGAGATGGGTGGCAAGGAATATTAGAAAATGGCCCAAGAAATTAGGTGCCAAAAGAACAAATCATTATTTAGGGCAATTGGTGCGGATGCAAGAGGAAATTGGTACCGGAGGTGGTGGATTTAGATATATTTACGGGGCTTTTTTACAGGAAGCCAGTGAAATACTCAAAAACGAAAAACTAAAAGAACTCTCCAAGGAAATCACAAAAATCGGTGATGATTGGCGCGATTTTGCAGTGGATGCCTCCCGTATCTATAAAAATAGAAATGCCAAAAGTAACGGATATGAAAACATTGCACTTCAGTTAGAGGATTTGGCGGACCGTGAGGAATCTTTTTTCAAAAGACTGAAAAAAGCCGTTTAAAAATTTTGGCAGACCATGATTCAAATCCAACAACTTTCAAAAAAATACAAAGATGCCGAACGGTTCTCGCTTTCCGATGTGGATTTGGCCATTGCCGAGGGTGAAATTTTTGGTTTGTTAGGGCCTAACGGTGCCGGAAAAACAACCTTGATTTCAATCTTATGTTCACTTTTGAAACCCACCTCGGGAGCATTCCAGATAAACGGACTCGATTATCAAAACCATAAAAGAGCCTTACAACAAATCATCGGTATCGTTCCACAGGAATATGCATTGTATCCTTCATTGACAGCCATGGAAAACCTCAGCTACTTTGGTAGCATGTATGGATTAAAGGGGGATTCCCTAAAAAATGATATCACGCAACATCTGGAAACATTGGGATTAATAGATTTTGCCCATAAAAAAATAAAGGCGTTTTCAGGAGGAATGAAACGGAGAGTAAATCTCATTGCGGCCATTTTACACCGTCCGAAAGTTTTGTTTTTGGACGAACCTACCGTTGGCGTGGACGTACAGTCCAAAACGGTCATCATGGATTTTCTAAAAAAATTGAATGATGAGGGAACCACTATCGTTTATACCTCGCATCACTTGAACGAAGCGGAGCAATTTTGCAAACGGGTCGGAATCATTGACCATGGCAAACTGATTACTATAGGAACCCCCACAAAACTTATTGCCGAAAATAAGGATGCCGAACATTTAGAGGATGTCTTTTTAAGTCTAACCGGAAAAGCACTGCGGGACTATGCATAAACTTCTAGCCTCCGCACGCAAAGAACTATTATTGCTTATCCGAGATATAGGCGGGCTTGCGGTGCTGTTTATTATGCCCTTGTTATTGGTCATCACCATTACGCTGATCCAGGACAATACCTTTAAGACCGTACAACAAAATCAAATTCCCATTCTTTTGGTGGATTTAGATCAGGATGAGGTTTCCAAAAGTATCATGGAGAATCTTTCAAAATCGAACTTATTCGAAATTATCTCCGAAAAAGATGAAGTTACGGCCGAAGACTTGGTTCAAAAAGGGGAATATCAATTGGCGTTCATACTACCTAAAAATCTGACCAAGGACTTAAACCTGAAAGTGGCCCAAAACGTTTCGGGCATTCTAGCAAAATTTGGTCTGGATGAGGATACCACCACTGCAAAGGAAAATATTCCTTCCAAAGAAATTCGGCTTTATTTTGACCCTGCTTCCCAACAATCTTTTAAAAGTTCGGTTCGTAGCAATATTGATAAAATGATTGCCCAAATTGAGAGTCAGGCTATTTATTCAGCCTTTCAGGAACAACTGGGCGAGGAGGATTTGACTTTTGATACGGATAGCATTATTACGTTCAAAGAAATCATTCCCAACACTAAAAAACAGGCGGCCATTCCTAATTCCACACAACACAATATCCCAGCTTGGACCTTGTTCGCCATCTTTTTCATTATCCTACCGCTGTCCATTAACATGGTCAATGAAAAAAACCAAGGTACTTTCGTTCGGTTACGTACTCAACCCATTCCTTATGCCATTGTTCTAGGCGGAAAAGGTTTGGTATTTCTGATGGTTTCCATAGTCCAGTTTGCTTTTATGCTTTTGGTAGGTATTTATTTGTTTCCCTTATTGGGATTACCAAGATTGGATGTTTCCGGACGATTGCCCATGCTATTTATAGTCGCCTTTTTTGCCGGATTGGCCGCAGTTGGTTTAGGACTGTTATTGGGTACTGTTGCAAAATCGCAGGAACAGTCAGCACCTTTCGGTGCTACTTTCGTGGTCATTTTGGCCGCTATTGGAGGGGTTTGGGTTCCCGTATTCGCCATGCCCAAATTCATGCAGGTGCTCTCCAATCTCTCTCCCATGAATTGGGGACTAAGTGCCTTTTATGATGTATTTTTGCGCAATGTTGGTTTTAAGGAAATCATACCGGAAATAGGTCTTTTACTGGTGTTTTTCTTAGGTACTACTATTATTGCCATACTTTATAACAAGAGAAAAAATGCGGTCTAAATCCCAAAAAGAAATTAGTTTTACCAGTAAAGTTCGCGTTCGTTTTACGGAAACGGATCCCTTGGGTATCGTATGGCACGGCAATTATATTCAATATTTTGAGGATGGCCGTGAGGCCTTTGGCAGACACCATGGCATTTCATATTTGGACCAACAAAAACATAACTTTTCCACACCCATCGTGAAATCTTCCTGTGAGCACAAGCTTCCCTTAAAATATGGTGATGTTGCGGAGATAAAAACAACTTATGTAGATTCTGCCGCTGCCAAATTGATTTTTAGATATGAGATTTTAAACCCGGAAGGAAAAGTGGTCTGTACCGGGGAGACCGTTCAAGTCTTCGTGGAATTACACGGAAATCTGTCGCTCGTTGCCCCAGATTTTTTTATGGATTGGAAACGTAAAGTAGGTCTTTTGAATGAGTAAGGTCTATCTCTCACATAACAATATTATTTCTGGATTTGGATTTGATAGTGCATCGGCCATTTTAAATATTCAAAACGAGACGAGTGCCTTAAAATTGGTCGAGGATAAAACGGTCTTGCCTCGACCATTTTATGCTTCGCTCATCGATAAAGATATACTGGAAGAGAAATATCAAAAACTTAATCCACAGGAAAAGCATACGCGCTTGGAAAAAATGCTTTTGGTTTCTTTGGCGAAAACCATTTCATCATCCGGTTTGGAACTTACTGACCGAGTAGGCCTAATCCTCTCCACCACAAAAGGTAGTATTGATGTTTTGGAAAAAACCAGTCCTTTCCCAGAGGAACGCTCTTACTTAGGAAGTCTTGGGCACAGTATACGGACACATTTTGGTTTTAAGGATAAGGCCATTGTACTTTCCAATGCCTGTGTTTCGGGAGTTTTAGCTATAGCGGTCGCAAAGCGTCTAATTCGCCAAGGAAAGTATGACCATGTTTTTGTAGCGGGAGGCGATTTGGTAACACAATTTATACTTTCGGGATTCAATGCTTTTCAGGCCTTGAGTGACAAGCCATGTAGGCCGTATTGCAAGACCCGAACGGGCATCAATATTGGAGAAGTAGGTGCCAGTGTACTGGTTACCAAAAATGAAAAATTGCTTACCCCGGAGTCTATGTGCATTTTGGGGGAGGCTTCATGTAACGATGCGAACCATATTTCCGGTCCTTCAAGAACGGGGGAAGGACTGTACAGAAGTGTACTCTCGGCAATATCGCAATCAAACTTGGCCGCTTCTGATATCGATTATATTTCGGCCCACGGTACAGCGACAATGTTCAACGATGAAATGGAAGCTATCGCTTTTAGCAGAAGTGGTCTTCAAGGCACCCCTTTGAACAGCCTTAAAGGTTATTTTGGGCATACTCTTGGTGCTTCCGGTTTGTTGGAGACGATTATCGGGATGCATTCTGGATATAAAAATACTTTATTTGCATCCCTTGGTTTTCAAGAACTAGGCGTTACAAAGCCGTTGAACGTCATTGAAAAAACTACTTCCAAAGAAATCCATACCTTTCTGAAAACAGCATCTGGCTTCGGAGGATGTAATACGGCCATGGTATTTCAAAAAGCATAAGTTTTAATATACTGACGGATAGTGTTAAATTCGCGATAAAATTGATTGATTGCCAATGCCAAAGAAGAATATGAAAGCTATTGATGCCCTTCAAGAAGCTCAAAAAATAGCTTTTGCACCATTTGTATTTCAAACTACCGTTGCACTGCGCAAATTAGGCGTATTTGATTATATTTTTGATAATAATGCCAAGGGAGGTGTAACGCTTTCCGAAATAGCCAAGGCCAAATCTCTCACCGAATATGGTCTAAGTGTCCTCCTAGAAATTGCGGAAAGTGCCGATATTGTAAGTTTAGATGGGGACGGAAAGTATGAGCTAACAAAGATCGGCTATTTTCTAAGTTACAACCCAATGACGGAGGTAAACCTAAATTTTACCCAAGATGTCTGTTATCAAGGTCTTTTTCATTTAACGGATGCTATTGAAGAAGGAAAACCTTCCGGATTAAAAGAACTTGGAAATTGGAAGACCGTTTACGAAGGTTTGTCACAATTACCCCCGAACATACAGCAATCCTGGTTTGCCTTTGACCATTTTTATTCGGACGGTATTTTCGAGGAAGCCTTAAAAATCGTTTTTCGCAAAAATCCCAAATTGCTTTTTGACATCGGTGGAAATACCGGAAAATTTGCCTTGCAATGTTGCAATTACAATGAAGATATTTCCATAAGGATATTTGATTTGCCCGGTCAGTTAAAAAAGGCTTTGGACAATACAAAAAGGGCTGGTTTTGGAGAACGGGTACAAGGCACGGAAATAGATTGGCTTTCCGAGAACCCCCAAATACCAACAGGTGCGGATACCATTTGGATGAGCCAGTTCTTGGATTGTTTCTCGAAAGAGGAAATCCTCAAGATATTAAAAACCGCCGTTAAGGCAATGGGTGCCGATACGGAACTCATTATTATCGAGACCTATACGGACCGCCAAAAATTTGGCAACGCCAAATTTACTTTAGAAGCTACCTCTTTATATTTCACGGCCATAGCGAACGGCAACAGTAAAATGTACAAGGCTACGGAACTCATAGACTTGGCCAATGCTGCAGGTCTAGAAGTAAAGGAGGATATTAATCTTGGGGAATTTCACACTTTGTTCGTTTGCAAAAAGAAATAATCTAATTGGAAAACACATATTACATACAAGATTATTGCCATATAAGAAACGGCGAAATTTCCAGTAATGGAAAAACCGTATTCAAAAGTTCGGATACCAATTTTAAGTCGGTCATGAAATCGGCCTACAAAACCTTGGATATGGATTATTCCAAATTTTTTAAAATGGATAATCTGAGCAAATTGGCTTTTATGGCGGCGGAAATCCTTTTGGAAAACGAAAATGAAAAAAACGTGGCATTAGTACTTTCCAATGCTTCAGGAAGTTTGGATACGGATAGAAAACACCAAAAATCTATCCAAGATGCCACTCAATTTTATCCGAGTCCGGCCGTTTTTGTATATACCTTACCCAATATTTGTATGGGCGAAATCAGCATAAAACATAAACTATATTCTGAGAATAGTTTTTTTATATTTGATACGTTCTCCCCTGATGTTCTGCATGATTATTCCAACAGTCTTATTTCCGAAAACAAGGCCGAAAAAGCCTTGTGCGGCTGGGTAGAAATGGATGAGGGAAAATATGATGCATTTTTGTATGTTGTGGCAAAGAAAGGTACTTTTGTACATTCCATTGCCGAAATAAACCGATTATATTAGATTATGAGCGATTTGAAATTAGAATTGAAAGAGAAGATTATTGAGCAACTAAATTTGGAAGATGTTTCCGTGGACGAGATTGCGGATGCCGACCCCCTTTTTGGAGAAGGTCTTGGATTGGATTCCATAGATGCTCTTGAGCTTATCGTAATGTTGGACAAAGATTACGGCATAAAATTGGGCGACCCAAAAGAAGGTAGAAAGATTTTTGAATCTATAGATACCATGGCGGCCTACATTAAGGAGAATAAAGCCTAAAAGGGTATTTTCTTTTCTTCGAAAGATTAATTTCTTACTAAATATAATCCATGAACCAAGGTATTGCCATTACAGGAATGGGTGTTATTTCAGCCATTGGAAACAATGTCGAAGAAAATTATGCTTCATTGATAGAAGGCAAAAAGGGCATTACCAAAATCAAAAAGATTGCCACGGTCCATGAGAACGAAATTATGGTCGGTGAAATAGAAACCACCAACCAGACCTTTGAAAAACAACTGAACCTTCCTGAAAACACTCATTCCAGAACCCCTATCCTGGGAATAGTCGCGGCCAAAGAGGCCATTGCACAAGCCGGAATTACAGATATCAACGATTATAGAACAGGTCTTATTTCCGGCACTACGGTAGGAGGCATGGACAAGGCCGAACAATATTTTTACGATTATTTTGAAAGAGACGACCATTGGGCACATATCAATGCCCTACATGCCGGGGATTCTACTCAAAAAATAGCTGATGCCATCGGACTTAAAGAAAGTTTTGTAACCACCATCAGCACCGCTTGTTCTTCGGCTGCAAATGCTATCATGCTCGGCGCACGAATGATCAAAACCGGGGAACTGGACAGGGTAATCGTTGGAGGGACTGACTGTCTTTCAAAATTTACCATAAACGGTTTTAAGACCTTGATGATTTTATCCGATACCCATAGTACTCCTTTTGATGAAGAACGAAAAGGATTGAACTTAGGTGAAGCCGGAGCATTTTTGGTACTGGAGTCGGACGAAATCGTAACCAGTGAAAACAGAAAAGTCTTGGCCTATGTAAAAGGGTATGGCAATGCCAACGATGCTTTTCACCAGACCGCTTCATCCGACAATGGGGATGGTGCCGTTTTAGCCATGAAAAAAGCACTGCATGTCGCTGGCATGTCTCCTTCGGATATTGATTATGTTAATGCCCACGGTACGGCAACGCCCAATAATGATCTATCGGAAGGGAGAGCTTTATTGCGCGTATTTGGCGAAGACAACGTACCGCCATTCAGCTCCACCAAGGCCTATACGGGCCATACCCTAGCAGTGGCCGGGGGCGTGGAAGCGGTATATTCCGTATTGGCGCTCCAAAACAATATCATTTATCCCAACCTTAATTTCAAGACGCCGATGAAAGAATTTGATTTGGTGCCTCAGTTGGTATTGGAGCAAAGAGAATTAAAAACGGTACTGTCCAATTCCTTTGGTTTTGGCGGGAATTGTTCAACCGTAATTTTTTCAAAGGAACCATGAAAAAACCGGTCTATATCAATGGAATAGGTTCTGTATCCATTCAGAAAACATTCGACAATACCAAGTTTCTCGAAGAAATTATTCCATATTCGGAAACTTGCCTTAAAGTAGTTGACCCAAATTACAAGGCCTACTTACCTCCGGCAGCGGCCAGAAGAATGGCGAAAGGTATAAAAATGAGTATGGTGAGTTCAAAAACCGCTATGCGGGAAGCTGGCCTGGAAAACGTAGATGCCATTATAGTTGGCACGGGATTGGGCTGTTTGGACGACTCTGAGAAATTCGTGAGCAATATCATAGATAACGATGAACAATACCTCACTCCTACTCGTTTCATACAATCTTCCCATAATACGGTTGCCGGACAAATTGCGTTGGACATGGGTTGCAAAGGATATAATTTCACTTACGTACATGCCAATATTTCTTTTGAATCCAGTCTTTGGGATGCCAAAATGCAATTGGAATTAGGTGAAACCGAAAACATTTTGATAGGCGGTGTGGACGAATTGGTTAACCATCATATAGAAACGCACAAGCTCATCGGGCATATCAAAGAAGCGCCCCAAGCACCGGAAGAACTCTTAAATTCAAATACAAAAGGCAGTAAAGTTGCGGAAGGTTCTCATTTTTTTGTGCTTTCTACCAAGAAAAAAGCTTCTACCTATGCGCAATTGATTGGGATAAAAACCTACAATACATTGAACCCTGAGCAAACTCCCAAGGAAATTGAAGCCTTTCTACAACAAAACGGAGTTGCACTACCTGAAATAGATGCGGTTGTTTTAGGATATAACGGTGATGTTGAATTTGACCACTATTATAAAAAGCTAAGCGATGGTCTTTTTTCTAATACCGCCCAACTCTACTACAAACATATTTCCGGGGAATTTGATACTGCAACGGGTTTCGCTTTTTGGATGGCCAATCAAATTTTTAGGACACAACACGTTCCGGAAGCACTTATCATAAACAAGAAGCCAGAAAAAGTGGAGACCGTACTACTCTATAACCAGTATAGAGGGAAAAATCACAGCATCGTATTACTCAGAAAATGCTAAGGCGCGGACCCATTAATTACATCACGTCAGTCTTGCTGGCAACGTTAATACTATTTTATTATCTGAACATTCTTCCGTTATGGCCAAGTTTCTTAATAGGTCTTATTTGGTTTTTGATTACGCTTTGTGGTTCTTTTTTTATTCGATGGAATTATCACTTGACCTCTTTTCATTCCAACAAAAACACTCCACAAAATCATATTTCCATTACTTTTGATGACGGGCCCCATCAAGAATTTACTCCTAAAATTCTGGAACTATTAAAGAAATATAATGCAAAGGCTACATTTTTTTGCATCGGTCAACAAATTGAAAAACATCCGGAGTTATTTCAAAAAATTTTGGATGAGGGCCATGCAGTCGGCAACCACACCTATAGCCACTCCAAATCTTTTGGTTTTTTTGGTGCAAAAAAAGTAATCAAAGAATTGAGCGATACCAATGACCTTGTAAAAGAGAAAACCGGACTCAGAATGAATTTATACCGGCCTGCTTTTGCCGTGACCAATCCCAGTATCGAAAAAGCCGTTAAAACGCTTCAACTACATGTTATCGGTTGGAACGTTCGTTCCTTGGATAAGACGCCACGTACCGAGGATATGATCTTAAAGAGAATTACCGGAACGGTTTCCAAGGGAGATATTGTATTGCTCCACGATACCAGCGAGAAAACGGTCCGGGTTTTGGAACGGTTATTGTTATTTTTGGAGCGGAAAAAGTTACAGTCGGTCACGGTTGACCAATTGCTACAGATAAAAGCCTATGCATAAGTTTATATTCTTCTTTCTAATTTTTACGGTCAGTCTGGTCGCCCAAACCAAAATGAGCCAAACCGAAGCCGAATCGCTACGGAAAAAGGTTAAAGAAAAAGCGGAAAGCACCAAAACCATCACCAGTGATTTTATCCAATACAAACATTTGGACTTTTTATCCAATGATATTGAATCCAGCGGAAAACTTGCTTTTAAAGCTCCGGATATCGTAAAATGGGAATACGTAAGACCGTTTTCATATAGCGTTCTTTTTAGGGACGAAAAACTTTTTGTGAACGATGACGGGAACAAAAGCAATATGGATTTAAGTTCCAATAAGGTTTTTAAACAATTGAATCAACTTATTACGGCAAGTATCAGCGGGGATATGTTCATTATGGAGCAGTTCCATATCGATTATTTTAAAGAAGCCGATAGCAGTGTTGTTCATTTTAGACCTAAAGATGCCCAATTCGCGGAATTCATTAAGGCATTTCACATCACATTTTCAAATTCCGGGGCGGTTACCGCTGTTAAAATGATTGAGCCTTCCGACGATTACACACAAATTGTCTTTAGCAACAGAACAGAAAACCAATCCATTCCAGATGCGGTTTTTGCTCAGTAGTATTCTTTTCCTTTTTGTAGGATGCGTCTCCTATCCCAAAAAAATGGGATTTGAGAAAACGGAAACATTTCAAACCAAAATCCTAAATCCTTATTTCTCGAACACCGATGAAGACTATGTGTACAAGGCTAAAATAAATGTTTTTAAAAAGACCTTTGGTGGCATTCTTATCATCAAAAAAATTGAACATAACGCACACCGAGTAGTTTTTACTACAGAAATGGGCAACTCCCTTTTTGATTTTTCTTTTGAAGGAAACGATTTCAAGGTGAATAGGATATTAAAGGAAATGGACAAGAAAATTCTCATTGATGTGCTGCAAAATGATTTTAAGGCCCTGATTACGGAAAATCCAAAAATCATTGCCTCGTTTTCAAATGGCAAGGATGATTTGGTTCAAACACAAATCAAGAAAAAAACCCATTTTTATAAGTTAGAAGAACAGAAATTGCTCAAAATAACGCGTACAGGCAGTCAAAAGGAAAAAGTTGTTTTTTCTTTTTCCGAAATAAATGATGACATTGCGAACCAGATTGAGATCGCTCATAAAAACTTTGCTTTGAACATTCAATTAAATGCAATTTAAACATGAACAAGCTATCTATTTTAAGCATCGTGGCGGGACTTATTTGCGTAACAATATCGGCCCAAGCAAGACCCGGAATAAAATTGGGTGTAAACAATAGCACCATAAGCAAGACCCTTTTGGATTCTAGAACAGGGCTATACATTGGCGGTATCTTGGACATAACGTTTTCCGACTATTACGCACTGCAACCGGAAGTTTTCTATTCCAGCCAAGGCGGAACTTCAAATTCCACTGAATTTGGCGATGTGGAAATCGATTACCTGTCCTTGGGCGTCACCAATAAATTCTTTGTGGCACCCAATAAAGGATTTCACTTTATAATAGGTGGTGGATTGGATTTTAACCTGAAGAGCAATTTTGTAAATATTTTAAATACTGAAGGTGATGGCGAAATTTCACCGTTGGATGTTGTTGTCTATGGTGGTCTGGGATATGAGTTTGGCCTCGGCCTTATTTTAGAGGCCCGTTATAAGCAAGGAACCGTTAGTATAGATTTTTTAGGGGGTGATGATCTATACGAGGAGCCCGGTAGCAACCTCAATGGCGTTTTTCAAATAGGGGCCGCCTACAAATTCAAACTATAAAAGCATGTTGATAGAAGGATTGTACGAAATCTTGGATTTCAAATACGAAGCACAGGAGGTTACCGCTTCAGTAAAACTGAACAAGGAGCATCATATTTTTGAAGGTCATTTTCCTGGGCATCCCGTATTGCCCGGTGTTTGTGTTATTCAAATGATAAAAGAGCTAACGGAGAAAGCTATAAATAGGAAATTATTGCTCAACGTAGCCTCCAACGTAAAATTTATGGCGGTCATTAATCCTGAAAAAAATGATACGATCGACTTTACCATAGACCTTACGGAAACGGAAGAAGGCGTAAAAGTGAAAAATACTGTAAGGTTTGAAGATACGCTGGCACTAAAGTTGAGTGCTACCTTTATAAATAAAGCCTAACATGAAAAGTATCGTATTTCTTCTAATTGGTTTTGCCCTTATTTTAAAAATCGATATTTCCGAGGTAAGGACACTTTATAAAAAAGCGAACGAAAGTAGTGCCGTCACGGATGATTTGAGCGATATGTTATCAGCTGTTACTGCAAAGGACGAACCACTATTAATGGCCTATAAAGGTGCCGCACTGACCTTGAAGGCCAAACATGCCAAAGGGTTAGGGAGTAAAAAAAGTTTCTTCAAAGAAGGTGCCTCACTTCTGGAAACGGCCATAGAAAAAGAACCCACCAATATTGAAATACGGTTGTTGCGGTTAAGTGTTCAAGAAAATGCCCCAAGGATTACGGGATATAAGGATAATCTAGAACAAGACAAAGAATTTATTCATACCCACTACCCTAAGACCAAAAATCCTGATGTGAAAAGTTTTGTAAAAGGGTATGTGCTAACATCCGAACTCTTTACGGATGCCGAAAAGCAGTTGTATTAGGCAAAGCCTAATGCTTATCTTTGTGCATGCCGTTCCCAAAAGGAACTTTTACAAAGAATTGCGTGCCAGAACCAACTACATCTGTACAAAAAAAAATGCGACAATTACATTGTTGCATCATCATCCCTACCTACAACAATGCCAAAACACTTGCAAAAGTATTGGATGGCGTTTTGGAGCACACTTCGGAAATCATTATCGTGAATGATGGTGCTACGGATGACACAGCTGAAATCCTTAAAAAATACGAACAACTTCATCAGGTACATTTTCTAGAAAACAAAGGAAAAGGAAAGGCTTTACAGGTAGGGTTTCAAACAGCTTTGGAAAAAAATTATGATTTTGCCATTACCATAGATTCGGACGGGCAACATTTTCCGGAGGACATTCCCGTTTTTTTGGATGCCTTGGAATTGGAAGAAACGAAAAACGTGCTATACATAGGAGCGCGTAATATGGCACAATCCGATGTGCCGGGAAAAAGCAGTTTTGGAAACAAGTTTTCCAATTTTTGGTTTTGGTTTGAAACAGGGATCGAACTGACCGACACCCAATGCGGTTATCGGCTGTATCCCTTAAAAGAAATAAAAAAACTAAAGCTATTTACGCCAAAATTTGAATTTGAAATAGAAGTTATCGTTAAGGCGGCTTGGGCGGGCACTCTGGTTAAAAACGTACCTGTTAAAATTTTGTACGACGAGGCTGAGCGCGTTTCCCATTTTAGAACGGTTCCCGATTTTACCCGCATAAGCATTTTGAACACTTGGTTTGTATTGGTCACTATTTTCTATATAAAACCAAGGGATTTCTTTAGAAAATTTAAAAAAAAGGGAGTAAAAAAGTTTCTCTTGGAAGATGTCTTGGGAAGTACGGATTCCGCCATTAAGAAATCATTATCCATTGCTTTAGGGGTTTTTATAGGATTAAGTCCGTTTTGGGGACTTCACACCTTATTGGTTATTGGGTTGGCCTTTCTTTTTAAACTGAACAAGCCCATTGCCTTCGCTTTTTCCAATGTAAGTTTTCCTCCTTTTATCCCGTTCATTGTATTTTTTAGCCTACAAATAGGAAGTTGGGTCTTGGGCGAGCCATTTCGGTTCACGTTGGAAAATATGACTACCGATTTTGATTTTCTCACCAATTTAAAATCCTATGTCATCGGTAGTCTTATCTTGGCATCAGGAGGTTCGCTACTTTCCGGGGGAATAGGATATTTCGTACTTTCATTTTTTGGCAAGCGAAAAATGGCCGTGAACAATGGGTGATTTCTGCTACGGAACATATCGGCTCATCCAAAAAAATAAAATTTTTAGTGCAACGGTACTTGCCCTATTATTGGGCATACTTGCCTTTTTTGCTTCCAAAATCAAATTTGAGGATGATATCACCGCACTGATTCCTGCCAATGAGGAAACCCAAAGGGTGCAGAGCGTTTTGAAATCTATTTCTTTTACCGATAAAATTATCGTTAACATCCAAAAAAATGATAACGCTTCAGTAGATGAGTTAACGCAACACGCCACGGACTTCATTGATAGCCTTCAATCATCCCATGGGAATTATGTGGAAAAAATACAGGGCAAAGTGGATGATACCGAAGTATTAAAAACCTTCGATTTTATTTATGAAAACATTCCATTGTTTTTGGATGCTTCGGACTATCCAAATATTAACGCAAAACTACCTGCCGATAGCATTCAGAAAATGATGCAGCGGCATTACCGTACGCTCATTTCACCAACAGGTATTGTCGCCAAAAAAAGCATTCTCAAAGACCCTTTGGGCATCTCTTTTATTGCGCTTAAAAAGCTACAACAATTAGGTATTGCGGAAGGTTTTAAACTGAAGAACGGTTTTTTGGTCAACCGTGAAGAAACGAACATTCTACTGTTCATCACCCCGACGTTCCCGTCCAGTGCCACTGTTGAAAACAAACCACTTTCGGACGGGCTCTATGCCCTACAGGAAAAATTAAAAAAACAGTACGGCAATACGGTAAAAGCTACTTTTTTTGGTGCCGCTTTGGTGGCCGTAGCGAATGCGGACCAAGTGCGAAAAGATATTCAGTTAACGGTAAGCATCACTATGACCGTCCTCGTGATTTTTCTCATTCTTTTTTATAGAAAAATTGCCTTACCCCTTATTTTGTTCATGCCGACCATTTTTGGAGCCCTGCTTTCCATAGCATTCTTGTATCTATACCGGGAATATATTTCGGCCATTTCATTGGGAATAGGCGCTATCCTATTGGGTGTAACCTTGGATTATGCGTTACATATTCTCACCCATATTCGCAACGGTGGTAGTATAAAACAGTTGTTTCAAGAAGTGGCTCCCTCGGTTTTGATGAGCAGTCTTACTACGGCTTCGGCTTTTTTATGTCTTTTGTTTTTGGAGTCCCAAGCTTTGCAGGACCTTGGTATTTTTGCGGCCATCAGTGTTACCGGAGCGGCTATTTTTGCTTTGTTGTTTATTCCACAAGTCTATCGGAAAAAGAAAGGCAACCCTTCAAAAACAACTTTTTTGGACCGTATGGCGGGGTATGAACTTCATAAAAACAAGTGGGCTTTGGCAATATTGGCAATTGCTTTTACCATCAGTATTTTCACGTACAATACCGTAGGCTTTAATAAGGATATCAGTAAATTGAATTACGAGGCCAATGTTCTTACAACGGCAAGAGAACGCCTTGAAACACTTACGGATATAGGGGCTACATCGGTCTATTTGGCCACCTATGGCATGGACCAAGAAAAAGTTATGCAACGCAATGACCTCATTCATGCGGAACTGGAAAAGCTGAAAAAGGACAACACTATCATCAACTATACTTCAGTTGGCGGACTTGTAAAATCGAATAAAACGCAGCTTGAAAAAATAAAGGATTGGAAGCGTTTCTGGACCCTGGGCAAGAGGGATACGTTGACCAAAAATTTAATCGACTCCGGTAATGGTTTAGGATTCAAAGAAAACAGTTTTTCTATATTTTATAAGTGGTTAAAAAAAGAATTTCAACCCATAACGCTGTCTGCATATGATAGTGTCCCGTCACTTTCGGTAAACGATTATATTGTCACAGATGAAAAAGGTAGTACTACGGTAACCTCCTTGGTCAAAATTGAGGCCAGTCAACTGGAAACTATAAAGGAGCATTTTAAAACCATGCCCAATACCTTGTTCATCAACAGGAAACAGGTAAACGAGTCGTTTTTGGGCACCTTACGAAATGACTTTAACAGCCTCTTACTTTATTCCTTGATTACCGTAATCCTTATCCTTTTTGTTTTTTATAGAAGTGTGTCATTAACCCTCGTTACCGGAATTCCCATAATGCTTACTTGGTTTCTCACAGTAGGTATTATGGGGTTATTGGGAATGGAATTCAATATTTTCAATATTATCATCTGTAGTTTTATTTTCGGTCTTGGAGTAGACTATAGCATCTTTATCACGAACGGACTTTTAACGGAATACAGGACCGGAGAAAAAATTCTGCCTACGCATAAAACGTCCATTATTTTGTCCGTAATTACGACGATTGCGGGCGTTGGGGTGATGGTATTTGCCAAACACCCTGTACTTTCCACCATTGCCAAGGTGTCCCTTATTGGTATTTTCTCGGCCGCTTTTGTCGCTTTTACCTTTCAGCCTTTACTGTTCCGTTTGTTCATTGGCAGTTCTAAAAAAAGACCTATTTCGCTACGGTATTTTGTGCATTCCGTACTTTCCTTTTTCTATTTTGGATTTAGCGGTTTCTTGTTTTCGATATATGCCTGGATAGTCATGAAAATTGACCCAAAAAGTATTGAAAAGAAAAATTTAGGTTTTCATAAAATCGTTTCAAAATTGATGGGTTCCGTGCTGTACACCAATCCATTTGTAAAAAAGGAAATCCGTAATCCGTTAAAAGAGACTTTTGAAAAACCAGCGATGATCATTGCAAATCATACTTCATTTTTGGACATTTTGAGTATTGGTATGCTCCATCCAAAAATCATTTTTTTGGTCAATGATTGGGTCTACAACTCTCCGGTTTTTGGAAGTGCCGCCAAATTGGTCGGTGCATATCCCGTTAGCGGCGGTATCGAAAATGGGGAAGCTTATCTGAAGGAGAAAGTTGCACAAGGCTTCTCTTTAATCGCCTTTCCGGAAGGTACCCGCTCCACTAGCAATAAGATAAAGCGTTTTCACAAGGGGGCTTTTTATCTGGCGGAACAATTTAATTTGGACATTCTTCCTGTACTCATCCATGGTAATTCCGAAGTATTGCCCAAGGGAAGTTTCGTAATCAGAGATGGCCGTATTACGATAGAAATCCTACCGCGCATTACTCCCGGAAATACAAAATATGGGGCGGATTATACCCAGAAAGGGAAATTGCTGGGTGCCTACTTTAGAAATGAATTCAGAAGGCTGCGAAGCGATGTAGAAACGAACGGTTATTGGAACAAAACGATTTTGGAGCACTATCGCTTTAAAGGGGAAAGATTGTACAAACGGGTAAAAGAAGATTTACACGTGAACGGTGAAATATATTTTTCATTCTTACACCAAATAGACCAAAAAGAAAGCATACTACATATTTCAGAAGATTCCGGGCAGTTGGATTTTCTTTTGGCGCTGGACAGCATTGACCGAAAAATCTTCACATTTCTCGAAAATCCTTCGGAACGCGCGCTGCTCGAGCACAATTTCTTGACCCAACAATACAGTCGTATTACGGTATTGGATAACATTAAAGAAATGCCAGCAATTCCAATAAATGTGTTGTTGCTTAATATTAAGGATTTCAACCTACATTTACTTACCACAAAATTGGAACAAGAAATCAATACCGTAATCCTATTCAAAGCATCTAGAACTGTAGTGTATGAAGAACTTTTAGGTTTTGGTTTTTCCATTCATGTCCAAAGTGATAATTTTATCGTACTTACTAAAAAGAACATCCATTGAAAACACATTATGACTTTGTGATTATTGGCAGCGGTATGGGCGGTTTGGTTTCTGCCAATATCTTGGCCCGCGAAGGATATAGTGTATGTGTGCTGGAAAAGAACAATCAGTTTGGGGGCAACTTACAGACTTTTGTTAGGGAGCGGACCATTTTTGATACTGGGGTACATTATATTGGTGGGCTCTCGGAAGGGCAAAACCTGCACCAGTATTTCAGTTATTTGGATATTTTGGATGGGCTGGAACTAAAACAGTTGAACAAAGACGGATTTGACATTATCACTTTTGATAACGACACTACAGAATATCCTCATGCACAAGGCTATGACAACTTTTCAAACAAACTTATTGAAGCGTTTCCGGAAGAAAAGGAAGCTATACATACCTATTGCAATAAGTTAAAAGAGGTTTGCAGCAAGTTTCCGTTATACAATTTGGAGGAGGGAAAACCTTATGGAAACGACCCGGAAATATTCCAAAAAACCGCAAAAGAATATTTGGACGAGCTTACCCAAAACGGAAAATTAAGAGCTGTTCTGGCAGGGTCCAATCTTTTATATGCTGGTGACCCGGAAAAAACACCTTTGTACGTGCATGCTCTTTCCATAAACTCATACATTGAAAGTGCCTATAGATGTGCGGATGGCGGTAGCCAGATTACCAAAAGACTCATCCGAAAATTAAAAGAGTTTGGGGGCGATGCTTTTAAACATAGTGAGGTGGTACAACTTACATGCGTGGATAAAAAGATTATGGAAGCAGTGCTACAAGATGGCACAACGGTTTCCGGCGATATATTCATCTCCAATATTGAACCAAAACATACCATAAAACTAGTTGGGGAAGCGCATTTTAGAAAATCCTATAACTACCGTATCGAAGCATTGGAAAGTACCATATCCGCATTTAGCGTTCATATTGTCCTTAAACCAAAAACCTTTCCGTACCTCAACAAGAATTACTATCATTTTAAAGATTACAAAAGGGTTTGGCGAGGCCATGAATATACGGAGGAAAGCTGGCCGGAAACGTATATGATATCCATGGGAGTCCGAAAAAATCAGGATGAATGGGGCGAGCAGCTTACGGCCATTACCTATATGCATTATGACGAGGTAAAACAATGGGAGGATACTTTCAATACCGTTGCCAACAAAAATGACCGCGGAGAAACCTATGAAGATTTCAAAAAGCAAAAAACGGAAGCATTCCTAAACGAATTGGAAAAAAAGTTCCCGAATATCAGGGAATGCATACAATCCGTCTATACCTCCACCCCATTGTCCTATCGTGATTATATAGGCTGTAATAGAGGATCCATGTACGGCTATGTAAAAGATGTACAAGACCCGTTAAAGGCATTTATTTCTCCCAGAACCAAAATTCCAAATCTCTATTTTACCGGGCAGAGCCTTAATATGCACGGTATTTTGGGCGTAACCATAAGTGGTGTGGTTACCTGTTCCGAGATTCTTGGTGACGCCCATATATTGAATAAGATCAAAGCTGCCGCAAATAACAATATCACCAATAAAACAGTAGTCTAATGGGAACATTTAAAACCACCCCGGTCACGGTTTTGCAAACTATTTCCAAAGAAGATTTCACAAAGAATTATTTTAAACCTCAAAAACCGGTTCTTATAAAAGGTTTGACCAAAGATTGGCCCGCATATAAAAAGTGGACGTTGGATTATATACAGGAAAAAGCGGGCGATCAAATAGTTCCATTATATAATAACGAGCCGGCAAAGGACAAACAAAGTGTCTATGCTCCGGTCGAAGAGATGAAACTGGCAGATTATATTGAAATATTAAAAACAAAACCGACCGACCTCCGCATCTTTTTTTATGAAATTTTAAAGAAAATGCCAGAGCTTTTGAAAGATTTTGAATACCCGGATATTGGGTTGAAGTTTTTTAAAAAGCTACCCGCATTATTCTTTGGTGGTGGGGAATCCAAAGTGTTCATGCATTATGATATTGATCTGCCGGACAGCATGCACTTTCATTTTGATGGCCATAAAAGTGTGACTTTATTTTCACCGGAACAGACCAAATATTTATATCGGGTACCTTACTCCATCCATAATTTAGAATCCATCGACATGGATAATCCCGATTTTGAAAAATACCCTGCGTTACAATATGCACGGGGCATTACGGCCGAGATGGAACATGGTGACGCGCTTTTTATGCCCAGCGGCTATTGGCATTACATCAAATACTTGGATGGTGGTTTTTCCATGACATTGCGGGCATTGCCAAGAAGTCCCAAAAGATTCGCGAACATGCTTTACAATGTGCTGATTATGCGCAATTTTGATAATTTTACGCGTAAATATTGGGGTCAAAAATGGTTGGACTACAAAGACGAGCTCGCCATACGGAAAACCCATAAAAACTTGGTCAACATTTGAAAACTATATTTTGTTTATATCGATGTATTAGTGTCGCTTTTATAGTGTTTTCAGTGGTTTCCTGCGGGGTGAAAAAATCGCTCAAAGACCAACCCCAGATTTCCCAATACGAAACCAATGTTCCTGAACGGGTTCAGTTAAACGATTCTACTTATACTCTTGGGGACAACTTCTTAAGAAAGAACAGGCAAGGATTATGGGAATTGTACGTTGACGGAAATCCATTGGAGCTCGGTTTAAAAACGGGAAAACTTACCCAAGAATTATTTAATGAACAGGAAGATATCTTTATTAAAAAGATTGATGAGCTTGTTCCATCAAAAGGATATCAGAATTTACTCCGAAAGTTTTTGGCGTGGTTCAATCGTAAGATGTACCTGAATATTGACGAGGAATATAAAACCGAACTTTACGGTGTCTCCAAATATGCATCACCTGATTATGACTATGTGGCAAAACCGTACCAACGGGTCATGTATTTTCATGGCGCCCATGACATTGGACATGCGTTACAGGATTTGGCCTTGGTGGGCTGTTCCTCTTTTGCAACGTGGGGAAATCAAAGCAAGGACGGGAAGCTTATTATAGGTCGTAATTTTGACTTTTATGCCGGAGATGCCTTTGCCAAAAATAAAATCATTGCTTTCGTAAAACCGGATGATGGCAACGCATTCATGTCCGTCACTTGGGGCGGAATGATCGGTGTGGTTTCGGGTATGAACGATAAAGGATTGACCGTTACCATCAACGCTGGAAAATCCCAATTTCCACTGATTGCCAAAACACCTGTATCCTTGGTTACACGGGAAATTTTGCAATATGCCTCCAACATTGAGGAAGCGGTCGCCATCGCCAAAAAACGGGAAGTATTTGTTTCGGAATCTATTTTCGTGGGAAGTGCAAGCGACAAAAAAGCCGCTATCATTGAGGTTTCGCCCAATAATTTTGGGGTATATGACGTAGAAAATAGCAGTCAGCTTATTTGCGCCAATCATTTTCAGAGCGAAGCCTATGCGAACGACAAAAAAAATCAAAAACATATTTTGGAAAGCCATTCCCAATACAGATATGAACGAATGACGGAGTTATTGGAAGAGACCGAAAAAGTAAGCCCTACCAAGGCCGTGGAAATTTTAAGGGACCGTGAAGGTCTTGATGAAAAGCAGATCGGTTACGGAAACGAAAAGGCCTTGAACCAGCTTTTGGCACACCACGGTGTTGTTTTTCAGCCAGAAGACCTTTTGGTATGGGTCAGTAGCAATCCGTACCAATTGGGCGAATTTGTAGCCTATGATCTAAATGAGATATTCGGAAAAGAAGCCCGTCCTAATAATAGTATTGCACAAGAGAATTTAAACATTCAAAAAGACCCCTTTTTGACAACCGAAACCTATGCGAACTACGAGCGCTATCGGGAACTGAGAACCAAAGTAGAAAATGCCATACGTAAAGAAACGCGTTTGGATCAAAATATTCTAGATGAGTTGATATCCTTGAACCCGCATTTCTGGGAAGCCTATTATTTGGCGGGGAAGTACAATTATGACAGAGGTTACGAAGCAGTGGCGCTCCCTTATTTTCTGAAAGCCCAGACCAAAGAAATTACCACAGTTCCCGATGAAGAAAAGATAGCGGAGTATATTCGCAATATAAAAAGGAGATAGCACTATGATTCCGAAAATTGAGCAGGCTTCCATCAACGATATAAAAGTATTTCAAGAAGAAAAATTAAGAAAGCAGCTTTTTTACCTAACTGAAAATTCCCCTTTCTATCGGCAACTTTTCAAAAAGCATTCCATTCATCCATCGGAAATAAATACGTTGGAAGACTTGGCCCAAATACCTACCACGACCAAAGAGGACTTGCAAAACTATAACGATGATTTCTTTTGCGTGCCCAAAACTGAAATCATTGATTTTGTGACCACTTCCGGCACGTTAGGAGACCCTGTTACTATCGGGTTAACGGATAGGGACTTGAATCGGTTGGCCCAAAACGAGGCTGCTTCTTTTGCCTGTGCTGGGGTGCAAAAAGAAGATATCCTGCAACTGACTACAACCATAGACCGACGGTTTATGGCCGGCCTAGCCTACTTTTTAGGGGCAAGAAAATTGGGTGCGGGAATCATACGGGTAGGTGCAGGAATACCGGAATTACAATGGGATACGATTCTGAAATTCAAACCCACATATCTTATAGTAGTACCTTCTTTCTTATTGAAACTGATTGAATACGCCGAGGCTCACGATATAGATTATAAAAATTCCGGAATTAAAGCCGTCATTTGTATTGGGGAAGCGTTGCGCGACCAAGATTTTGGACTCAATACGCTTGGGCAAAAAATAAAATCCAAATGGGATATTGAATTGTACTCTACCTATGCCTCTACAGAAATGAGCACCGCATATACCGAATGCGGGGCACAACAAGGTGGACATGAAAATCCGGAACTTATCATTACCGAAATTCTGGATGAAGAAGGCAATGAAGTGCCTGAAGGATATCCCGGTGAATTAACGATTACAACGTTGGGTGTTGAGGCCGTACCGCTACTGCGGTTTAGAACCGGAGATGTTATGGTTGCGCATCGGCATCCTTGTAAATGTGGAAGAAATACCTTGCGATTGGGGCCTGTTTTAGGGCGAAAAAAGCAAATGGTTAAATACAAGGGCACCACATTGTACCCACCCGCAATGGACAATCTTCTCAATGATTTTAAGAGCGTTCAAGGGTATGTGATAGAAATTTACCATAATGACATTGGCACGGATGAAATAAGACTTAAAATTTCTTCCAATGATACTTCTGAAAAACTTCTAAGAAACATTAAGGATCATTTTAGGTCCAAATTACGTGTATCGCCTAAAATAGAATTTTGCAAAAAAGAAGAAATTCAAAAATTACAAGCTTCCAAATTGGGCAGAAAACCGGTTACCGTGATAGACAGTAGGGAATAACCTTGGTTCCTTAAAGTCCTAACTTATTTTAAGTTGTCCTTACTTTATTGCAATCTTTTTCTTACCTTTTAACGTACATAATGTATACAAAGAATGCTATACGCATTTTTGAGAACCCTAAATATGATACCATGGTTGCCCCAAAACCCTACCTATCATCTTTGTGGCTTCTTTGTATTGCGACGACACTACATGCCCAGTTAAAAATTGGTGACAATGTCAGCACTATAAATGAAGCTTCAATTCTTGAACTGGAAAGTACTTCTAAAGTATTGGTACTTACCAGAATCTCCAATTCGCAAATGCAGGCGTTAAATCCGTTGAGAGGTGCAATGGCCTTTAATACGGACACAGGCTGTGTACATTATTATGACGGAAATGCCTGGCTTAATCTCTGCAATCAGGCCAATTCCCCAGGAAATTTTACGGATAATCAAGATGGCACCTTCACCTATACTGATGGCAGCGGTCAAGAAACTACATTCTTTGGAAATCCAGAAACGGTAACGCAGTTAAGGGATAATTTGGATGGCACGTACACGTACATCAACGAGGAGGGTACTGAAGCAACCATCAATTCAATTGCTGGTACAGACTCTCAAAATTTGAGTACCAACGGTTTCGCTGGAAATATTACCATTAGCAATGGAAACACACTTGATATTAATGTTGATGATGCCGATGCGAGTGATACAAATGAAATACAGAATCTAAACTTTAATGACGGTGTCATCTCATTGAGTCAAGACCCTACCAATACACTTATTGATTTGAGTGGTTACGATACGAATGCAACAGATGACTTTTCAGGGAGTTTCAACGACCTGGTGGACGTCCCCGACGGGCTCGCCGATGGCGATGATAACACCCAACTCACTGAAGCAGAAGTCGCAGCAGCGGTAAACAACCAATTCCCAAATCTCGATACGGATGATGAAGATGATTTCTCCGGAAACTTTGAGGACTTAGCAAATATTCCTGATGGGCTCGCTGATGGCGATGACAACACCCAACTCTCCAAAGAGGATATTGAAGCACTGGGATTCGTAGAGGGCGAACATACGGTGGATACGCAACTCACCGAAGCAGAGGTCGCGACAGCGGTCAATAATCAGTTCCCAAATCTCGATACGGACAATCAGGACGATTTCTCGGGAAGTTTCAACGACCTGGCGGACGTCCCCGATGGACTTGCCGATGGAGACGACAACACCCAGCTCTCCAAGGAGGATATCGAAGCACTGGGATTCGTGGAGGGCGAACATACCGTGGATACCCAACTCACAGAGGCCGAGGTCGCCGCAGCGGTCAGCAACCAATTTCCCAATCTCGATACGGATGATGAGGACGATTTCTCAGGAAGTTTTAATGACCTAACGGATGTTCCGGACGGGCTCGCCGATGGGGACGACAATACCCAGCTCTCCAAGGAGGATATCGAAGCACTGGGATTCGTGGAGGGCGAACATACCGTGGATACCCAACTCACAGAGGCCGAGGTCGCTGCAGCGGTAAACAACCAATTCCCAAATCTCGATACGGATGATGAGGACGATTTCTCCGGAAACTTTGAGGACCTAAGCAACATCCCTGACGGGCTTGCCGATGGTGATGACAACACCCAGCTCTCCAAAGAGGACATCGAGGCACTAGGGTTTGTGGACGGCGAACATACCGTGGATACGCAACTCACCGAAGCAGAGGTCGCTGCAGCGGTCAACAACCAATTCCCCAATCTCGATACGGATGATCAGGACGATTTCTCAGGAAGCTTTGAGGACTTGGCGGATGTTCCTGATGGTTTGGCCGATGGAGACGACAACACCCAACTCTCCAAAGAGGATATCGAGGCGTTGGGATTCGTGGAAGGGGAACATACCGTGGATACCCGACTCACCGAAGCAGAGGTCGCTACAGCGGTCAACAACCAGTTCCCCAATCTCGATACGGACGATCAGGACGATTTCTCCGGAAACTTTGAGGACTTAGCAAATATTCCTGATGGGCTCGCCGATGGCGACGACAACACACAGCTATCCAAGGAGGACATCGAGGCACTAGGGTTCGTGGAGGGCGAACATACCGTTGACACCCAACTTACAGAGGCAGAGGTCGCCGCAGCCGTTAATAGCCAGTTTCCTAATCTCGATGTGGACATCACAGACGATTTCTCAGGAAGCTTTGAGGACTTGGCGGATGTTCCTGATGGTTTGGCCGATGGAGACGATGTGGATGATGATGATAATGATGCCAGCAATGAAATACAAACCCTTTCCGTAACGGACAATGAGCTCACTATATCAGGAACGGGCGGAAATACAATCACCTTGCCTACCAATGATGATGCAGATTGGTATCAAGCAACGACCACGAACGCTGCAACCGATATAAATCAGAACATTTTTACCAATGGAAATATTGGTGTTGGCACCAACGACCCAACTTCTACCGTAGCGATTTCCGGTTCTTTTGCCACAGGTATTTTGAGAACCACGGGCAGCCTCACTTTAAATAATACACATCATACCATTATTTTAGGAGGAAATCACACCATTACCCTACCCACTGCCTCTTCTTGTACCGGGCGTATGTA
Organism: Maribacter algae; assembly: GCF_047345745.1. Taxonomy (NCBI): domain Bacteria; kingdom Pseudomonadati; phylum Bacteroidota; class Flavobacteriia; order Flavobacteriales; family Flavobacteriaceae; genus Maribacter; species Maribacter algae. The sequence continues at coordinate 426,877 of NZ_JBLFES010000001.1, read as the reverse complement.
TATCATCAAAAATACAAGCAGTACTGCAACGACCATTAGTACCTATGTAGACCAAAAAGGGAGTAACACCACATCCGTTGATGAGGAATCGATTATCTGGTTACAGAGTGATGGTATGGAATGGCAGCTTATCAATAATATTGGGGGTGCAGGTGCTACCACCGGGGGAGGAGGCCCCAATGGAACGACCGGAACATTGACTACAGAACTTGTTTCGGATTTTATGGATGATGGTCAAAACGGTCCGACCAATACCTTTCAACTGCAAATCAGAAATACAACTGGTAATGCGATAAGCTATGAGGCACTAATTGAAAACGCGCCTTATGCTACTATACCAAGTTTAAATTTAGGAAATCATACCTATCAGGTTATTGATAACGGCAACGGTACTTTCAATCATATTTTTACGAGTACCACATCCCTTGCAGGTTTTCAAAGTAGAACTATTACGGGAGGCAATAATATCAGTCCGCCGGGAACAGGCCTAGCTTGTGGTTGTGTATCGTTCTACAAATTATAGCCCATATAAGAAATGGAAATCAGGCACTACTTCATATCGATATTTCTAATGGCCTACCCCATTAAAAATTGCGCGCAGACCATTCGGAATTTCGGGGACGCGCAAATGCATGAAGGGGCAAGATTGGGCTTTTATTCGGCAGTGGCGAATGATGGATTCTTTGAAAATTCTGTGGGGCTCGCCGGATTTTATGGAAATCGCGGATTTACCTTTTCCGGTACTGAAATTCCATTGTTCAGGGATATCGAAATTGCTAATGAAGAACAGATACAATTGAACATTCCGCTAAGGGTAACCAACAATATTAATTTTGTTTTTGGGGATTTCGGCACTTCCAAAATAGAGGATACCGGTTTTTTAGAACTGTACCCATCGGCCTTTTATACAGGTAGTTCCAATTTTTCAAAGGTAAACGGATTTGTCCGAACACATGTATCGGATAATTTTTTGTTTCCTGTTGGTGATGAGGAATTTCTAAGACCTTTGTCCATTAAAAGTAATGTAAGAGATGCTTTCTCCAAATGCGTTTATTTGTTTGAAAACGCCTTGACGGAATATCCTTTTGAGCCGGACCAAATTGAAGAACTTTCCAGAATAAGCACTACCGAATTTTGGAAATTGGAAAGTGGCATTCCCGCTCAAGTGACCCTAAGCTGGAACGAACGTAGCAGACTGACCGAATTGAGCAATGCTTTGGCCCCTATTGTTGTAGTAGGGTATGATAAATTCCTGAAAAAATGGGTAAATCTAAAAAGTACGGATGTTACGGGAACCTTAAATGAAGGCTTTGTCACCTCGGAAACCTTTATTCCCAATATGTACACCCGTATTACCCTTGGGGCTTTGAAAGGCCAAAATACCAGTGTGCCAAAAGGAGAACATTACATCGTTACCCCTAATGGAGATGGTATCAATGACTTTCTGTATTTTCCGGAATTGGAAGGTTTCCAAAACAATCACGTTCAACTCTATGACAGGAACGGTTTAAAGGTATTTGAAAAGGAAAACTATACGGACGAATTTACGGGATTTTCCTCCCCGAACATTGCCGCTCTCAATAGGGATACCGGTTTACCCAATGGTATTTACTATTATATCATATCACTGGACGATGGAAAGTTTACGCTACAAGGTTTTATTTTTTTGGATAGATAAGATTTGAAGCTTTTTGAAAACAAAGCGAAGCAACCCGTAGATAATATATGCCTACCGATTGCTTCGCTCGTTTCTTCAGTTGCTATTTAATGTGAGTTAGACATAAGCTAATCAATACTAAATTGATTTTCAGTTATTGATGATTGACTGTCCGGTCGAGCCTGCCTAGTCGGCAGGCTCGAAGTGACAATGTTCCTATCTGTTATTTCAGATACAAACGCTAAGGTTTTATATCAAACTCACGTTATTTATTATTTCCCTAGCATCAATAATTCATTGCACCGTACTTCTGTGATATAGCGTTTTTCCCCTTCCTTGGTTTCATAGGAGCGGTGTGTTAATTTCCCATCTACGGCCACTTGTTTTCCTTTTAAAAGATAGTTTTCTACAATCTCCGCTGTTTTTCCCCAAGCGACTACATTGTGCCATTGGGTATCTTCTACTTTTTCACCTTTTGCATTTTTATAGCTATCCGTGGTAGCTATTGAAAATTTAGCCAGTTTGGTCCCGCCATCTAGGTTTACAATTTCTGGGTCTTGCCCCAAATGTCCAATCAACTGTACTTTGTTTTTAAGTGCGTTCATCCTAATTTATTTTATCGTTAAACAGTTAATACTTTATACCGAACTCGTTTCGGTATCTTTTTAATTTGCCTCAAAAATAAGTTGTGAATTACACGGCTCATTCTTTCAACACTGCAAACTTAAAACTGCACTTTGCTTTTATTCGGTTACAAAATATTTACTTTCGTTTGTAATCGTTTGTTGTCGTTTGAAAACTTTTTTAATATTGATAATCAGTTAACTATACACTTGTTTACACTAGAAAGTAAAATTTGATTTCGGAAAGGACTATCCATTTTTTTACAAGTTCAACCAACGTGGTTACCAAACCGCTAAATAGGTAAGGCAGAGCAACGGGAAAAGATTCCGCTAGAGGTATTCCTGTATTTCAGAGAGCGTGTTGCATTGCCGATGAATCGTTTTCTTAGGACGAAACCAAGGCTAAACGGTTAGAACCGATGCTATTTATTTTCTTTAGGATTCCAATCTAATCCTTGTTTTAGTTTTTTATTAAAGTCGGATAAAGGAGGTGCTAAAGGCGGTGGGGGTGGCAATTTTTCTCCTTTATTTATTTTAGAAACTACTTTATCAAAGTCAGACACAAACTCTTTATCTTGTTGAATTCTAAATTTTTTATATTCTGATTCGGCGAATTTTTTAGCAACATCTTTTCTAATTTTTCCAGCATCATTTAAAAGATCGTAATCGTTAAATTTAAGGAAGGAGTCTAATTTGTCTGCCCATTCCGCCATAGTCATAGTTTTTCCTCTTTTAGCTTGAAGCTCTGCAAAATCTAAGTACATATTTACCAAAGTGTTTAATTCTCCAATCTCTTCTTTTTTGAGATAGTTTTTAGCTACTGAAACATCTGTTTTTATAATTTTACCTCCTTTCTTTTCGTTTTTCCAACTAGTTAACCCCATGTTGGGTTTGTTTGCATCTGCTCTTAGTTTAATAATTTCAGGTGCTGTGTAATGTGTTATTGCAAATTCAAGTTTGTTTTGTACAGTCGCAAAAAACAATCTTGTTATCTCTGCTTTGGGATTATAATCTATTGCCGTAGCGTATAGGTCGGTAATTTTTTGATAAAACCTTCTTTCAGAAGCTCGTATCTCTCTTACTATTTCAATTAACTCTTCAAAATAGTCCTTATCAAAAAGGTTTTTGCCTTGTTTCAGCCTATCATCGTCAATTGCAAAACCCTTAACGAGATAGTTTTTCAAAATACTATTTGCCCATATCCTGAACATAGTTGCTTTTTGAGAACTGACACGATAACCTACTGATATTATTGCATCTAAGTTGTAAAACTCTATGTTCCTTTGAACATTACGATTTCCCTCTTCTTGAACTGTCAAAATTTCTTTGACAGTTGAAAATTTATTTAATTCACCGTCCTTATAAATATTCCCTAAATGGTAGCTGATGGTTTGTTTTGAGGTATCGAATATTTCAGCCATACTATTTTGAGAAACCCAAACCGTTTCATTCTTATCATCAAGTATTACTTGGATATTGGTAGTTCCATTATCCGAAGTATAAAACATAAAGTTTGTATTCTCTAAACTATGCATTAATCAATTCCTTATAAGTGATTCTGTTCTCTATATTCTTCAAAAATAAATTAAATCTCATTGCTTCGGGTTGCTTTCTTGAATTGTATCTAAATACAAACTCGTCAACATATAACTGCAAGTGTTTTTTAGAGGTAAAATGATATATTCCAAAAATACCGCGCTTTAACAATGACCAAAAACCTTCTATAGTGTTTGTGTGAACTCTTCCGTTAACGTACTGGTGTTGGCTATGTTTTACAACCGAATGGTCGTACACTCGCTTCATTCTAGCATAAGAAGTGTATTCGTCCGTATAAAGCTTAGCAGTTTCGTTTACGCTACTTAAAATCTCATGTGTTAGCGTTTCCATAGTAGTATTCAACACGTGCTTAGCAACTACTTTACCGCCACGCTCTACCATTCCTAAAACAGGTGCTTTATCGTCGTTAGTGCCTTCTTATTAGCGTGTCTATTTTTGTTCTTTCCGCCTACAAAGGTTTCATCGGCTTCAACTTCATTATCCAGTTTAGTACCGTTTTCCAAACCAAAACATTGACGGATTCTGGACAACATGAACCAAGCGGATTTTTGGGTAATGTTCAAATCCCTACCTAACTGTAAAGATGAAATCCCTTTCTTGTGTGAAGTGACCAACCATATAGCCAAAAACCACTTTTGAAGGTCTATTTTAGTGTTATCGAATATGGTATTTGTTTTTACATTAAAGTATTTTCCCGTATTCTTACATTTATATTTGTTGCCCTTACAGTTATAAACTTTGGATTCAGCGTCAAAAGGACTTACAACGTTTCCATTCCAACGTAATTGTTCCAAATGGTCTATGCATGACTGTTGGTCTGGAAAGGCTTTGATTAGGTCTAAAATGGAGTTGAAATCTTGGTTGATCATAACTGTATTATTATACAGATAAGATAATACTTTAATTACACCAATCCTAATTAATTAGTGTAAATAAGTACTAATAAATTGTTGAGTTATTAATTAAGTTATGTTTTATAATATATTGAAACATCAACTTTGAGCGATTTAACATGCGTTTAATCAATCTATACAACATTTTTCGTATATTAATAAGCTTGTTCGCTATATTAGCCCATAGTTTTACTAACGACCTAATTAAGGATTATGAGAGTTTTAGGATTTCTTGGCGTAATATCAATGTTTGTCGGCTGTGCTTCTACAGCACCAGCTAGCAATAATATATCTGTAATAACTCCAGAAAACTTTAATAAAGAGAGGGTTTCACCCGTTACACAGATGCAAATTCCTACTGATTCAACATCTTTAGCTTCTGTTCCAGACCATCGATAGTAACCGCACCGCTTACTCCTAATGAATTATTTGCCGCCGCCCTATAAAGGTAGGATAGCGATAACTTAACATCCTTCATTTCTGTGGTTTTAGTAACTAAAGTATCGTTTGCCCACCTATAAAATAAGTCAGCATATTCTCCAAAAGTGCTTCCGTTCGGATTTAATTTAAAACTTATTAATCCTACCACAATATCTCTTTTATGACTCTTACCAAGCCTTATTAATGGGCCTCCTGAATTTCCATTATTTACGGTTAAATCCAGTCTAGCGGCTTCTACCTCATATATTGAATCGTTTCTAGAGTATTTCGGCTTTACTCTTTTTTGATATTTTGTTGAAAACATGCCTTTTGCGGTTACTCTCTCGTTTCTTCTATGTGGATAACCTGATGTATAAACTAAATCTCCATCTTCAATATCTGACCAGTTTCCAACTTTCAAATACTCATATTTTTTGAATTATTCTCTTTAGGTGCTAATAGAATATAATCCCCCACCAATCCTTCTTCGTACCAAGCTCCATTATACAAAAAGTCTTCTAACACAAATATTTCCAATTCTTCTTTATTCTCAAACTTAGCTTTTACATTTTTAACCGCAACAATATCATTTGTATTTCTATCTCTTACAAATGCAGGTTCAATTACATGAAAACAAGTTGCAACAATACCATTCTCAGAAACAACAAAACCTGTTCCAACTTGAGCACCGTTAATCGTTATTTTGACTATAGTATTTTCAATTTTATCTATTCTTCTTTTACCAAGTGATTGTGAAACGGCAGTATTATAAAAAAGAATGATTATTATAAGGTAAAAATTTCTCATAAAAGTAAATGTAGAAAACTCTTACCCTATTCTAAAACTTTGTTGGCATATTGTTAATTATTCCTAACATATTTAAAAATTTATACTTGTTTACACTAAGAAGTAAAGTTTGATTTCGGATGCTATACCCTATATTTTGGGGCATCTATATACAATGTGGGCGAACAAAATAAAGTAATTTATAAAATTCAATTCTACCCTAATAGGTCCATCAAGTAAAGCTAAATTTCAACTTTCGCTCAATGGCCATAATCATTTCATTGGCTATGTCCTTGCCCGTGGCATTTTCAATACCCTCGAGGCCCGGAGAGGAATTTACCTCTAGCAAAAGTGGACCCTTATTGGAACGGATGATATCTACCCCCGCAACGGCCAAATTCAAAATCTTGGCGGCCTTTAAAGCCAATTTTTTCTCCTCAGAGGTAATCTTGATCATAGAGGCTTTTCCGCCTTGGTGTATGTTCGCCCTGAACTCTCCTTTTTGCGCTTGCCGCTGCATTGATGCGACCACTTTTCCGTTTACCACGAAACAACGAATATCCTGTCCGTTGGCCTCTTTGATAAATTCTTGGACCAAAATGTTCGTATTTACACTTTTAAAGGCATTGATCACACTTTCTGCAGCTTTGTTCGTCTCGGCAAGGACCACACCTTTGCCTTGGGTACTTTCCAATAATTTAATGATCAAAGGTGCGCCATTGACCATTTTTATAAGGTCTTTGGTATCCATCGGGGATTTTGCAAATCCGGTTATGGGAATGTGGATATCGTTCTTGGAAAACAATTGCGAAGCGAACAGTTTATCACGTGACTGCGTTATGGCTTCCGCGGAATTCTGACAATACACCCCCAAATTATTGAACTGGCGTATCAAGGCACAGCCATAGAAAGTTACGGAAGGTTTTATTCTTGGGATAACGGCATCAAATTCCTTTAAAATATTACCTCCGCGGTAGCGGATTTCAGGGGAATGCGCATCCAACTTCATATAGGCCAGTTCCACGTTCAAGAAAACGATTTCATGGCCACGGGCCTCCGCAGCTTCTATAATTCTTTTGTTACTATACAACTCAGGGTTGCTGGCTAACAACCCAATTTTTAGTCCGGTTTTTTCCTTGAAATACGGTGCATATTTTTTATTTATTTCGGCATCGGAAAACCCCTGAACCTGATAGCTCAAGGCAGGATTCACCATATACCTTTCCATAATGGCCTCACGACCAAGGAGCATCCTGAATTCCATAGTGTCCCTATTGGCCAAGGTCAATTCGATATCAAAGGTATCCTTACCTAGTGTAACCGGAGTTTTGACCACTAGACGTTCCTCGGAAATACCGGAAGAGCTTTTCACCATGCGGCGGTCTATCAATTGTGCCTCGCACGTAACGGCTATGCTCCTATTTTCCTGTAAGGGATTCACTTCAAATTTGACCCACTCCTGAACCCCTTTTGTATGTATCTTGATATTCGTTGCCTGGATAGAGGATGTTTTTGCCCCGGAATCTACCCTTGCCTTAATTGCCGGTATACCCAAATTTTCAAAGACACACCATTCTTCACTACCGATTATATGTAAATTGTTCAATTCCATTTCTTTTCACAATACTATTTGAGAATCCCTAAGAATAAAAATGAGAACTATCTCTCAAACATTTCTTCCACATTTTGGAAGCTTTTAAATTCAACATTATGTTTGTTGGGATCTTCGATAAAGAAGGATATGTGTTCGCCCACTTTATCTTCGAGAAAGGTTACTTTAGTGGTAACCTCGTAGTTGGATTCCATAAGTTTATCGTAAACGGCACCCCAGGTTTCCTTATCAACTATTACCCCAAAATGAAAAGAAGGCAGCACTGTATTCTCAAATTTGTACGATTTATAGGAAAAATCAAATCCGCCCGATTTCGTAAACGTTATTTGATTGCCGAACAAATCAATATCCAACCATTGGTGAGCACTTCTTCCCAACTTAGCTCCCAAAATATCAATATAAAACCTCTTTGTTTGGCTAATGCTCAAACAGGGCAATGACAGATGAAAAGGTGCTTTTTTCATATAAATCCTTATTTTAGTTAACTGTGGAAAGATAGCAAAAGCATCAAAATAACATCACTTTTTTCTTAGTTCAAATAAATCTGTTCTTCTATCTTTTAAATTTCGCACTGCCCCAAATTGGTTTAGCTCGCGCAATAAATCGATATCGACGTCCGCAATCAAAATCATTTCGGTGTTCGGGGTGGCCTCGGCTTTTATGCCATTTGTCGGGAACGAAAAATCACATGGCGTAAATACCATTGACTGCGCAAATTGGATGTCCATATTTTGAACGTTCGGAAGGTTCCCAACACTACCTGCAATGGCAACATAGCATTCATTTTCAATAGCCCGAGCCTGTGCACAGTGCCGTACCCTCGAGTATCCGTTTTGGGTATCGGTCAAAAACGGAACGAACAAAATGTCCATACCCTCATCAGCCAATAATCTACTTAATTCAGGAAATTCGGAATCATAACAGATCAAGATTCCAATCTTCCCACAATCGGTATCAAAGGCCTTTAATTTATTACCGCCCTGCATACCCCAAACTTTGGCCTCATCAGGAGTTACGTGTAATTTTTCATAACGCTCCATAGTCCCGTCACGTCTACATAAATAACCTACATTGTACAAACGCCCGTCAATCATTTCGGGCATACTACCGGTTATGATGTTGATATTGTAAGAAATGGAGAACTCTGCAAATTTCTGAACAATCGCTTCCGTATGTTTTGCCAGTTCGCGTATGGCATCCGGAGTGGACAAATGATTGTCTTTTGCCATCAAAGGTGCGTTAAAGAACTCTGGGAAAAGAGCGAAATCCGAACGATAGCCGGACACGGCATCGATAAAATATTCAGCTTGCTGCAACAATTCTTCTAAATCCTTATAGGGGCGCATTTGCCACTGAATCAAACCAAGTCTAATTATTTTTTTTTTGGTCACCGCTTTTTTAGTGGGTTTTTGATAATAGATATTGTCCCACTCCATTAATATGGCAAAGTCGTTTGAATCACTATCGCCTTCCAAGTAGCCCTTCATTACTTTGGCCGGATGAAAATCGTTGCTAATTTGGAAATTTAGGACGGGATCTTGGATTTCTTTTCTTTTGACCTTGGCGATATATTCTTTGGGCGTCAACTCCTTTGAATAGCGATTATAATTTGGCATACGACCTCCAAATACGATACTTTTCAAGTTCAATTTTTCACATAGCTCCTTTCTATAATCATAAAGACGGCGACCTAATCGTAACCCGCGAAACTGGGGTTTTATAAAAACTTCTATACCATAAAGCACATCTCCTTCGTCATCATGCGTTTTGAAGGAATAATTGCCGGTAATCTCTTCATAGGTATGCGTATCATCAAAGGCATCATAATCTACTACTATAGATAAAGCAACGCCTGCCAATTCCCCATTAATCTTGATGACCACCTGCCCTTCAGGAAACTTTTCTATGAGCGATTTGATATGCTTCTCTTTCCAATAAGCACCCGGCATGTTGGTGTAAGCAGAAATCATTGCGCTTTTCAATTCTTGATAATCTTCAAGATCTAAAAACTTTAATTCTATATTCTCAATCTCTTCAATTTTCATCTATGGGGTATTTAGATAGTATTATAGGAATGAATACAATCCCATAGCTTGTCAATGGCAACTGCAATCAAACTAATAAAATAAAAGGAACTTTAAATTGTAAGGTCTGTTTGAATGAAAATGGATCTAGTCATCGTTCTCTTCCCCATCGACCATATCTTTAGGGTCGGGCTCGACAACCGCCGTTGGGTCGTCATCTTCGAAGTCATCATAATCGGACTCGTCATAATTTTCCATGGTATACACCAGTTTTTCACTGATCTTTACCAAATACTTGGTATCCTCCGTTATGACTTCGACTGCTTCTACGCGTTCACCATGGGCATTGCGAAAAGAGATGATATCGTCATCATCATATCCATCGGGATATCGCTCCACGGTGAGCTTCAAGACCTCCGGGGTCAACTTTTTAAAATCAACGATTACTTTTCTTAAGTGTGCGTGCTTGTCCATAATTACATGTTCAAAAGATAAGCAAAAATTAAAGGCGTAACAATAGTCGTGTTGGCTACGCACGATTTTGGAGACAACAGAAGTTAGCTTTAAAATCCGGTTGTCCATCTGATGGACCGTCATGGAGTTTGACTTCTTAATTCCCCCTGACCCGAACGTAGAAACACGGTTCATGATGTTCAGCTAATGCTAAAAAACAAATCGTTTTTTGTTTCGATTTGAGAATACAAATGAAAACAAATAATTTAAAGAAACAAGAAAAAGAAATTATTTTTTGGTGATAATCGATTTTATTTTTCCTTTTGATAACCAAACCTTCATTGGTTAAAAAAATTCGCAAAACGTTTTTTTTGGAGGAAACATTAATCGCCTTTAATTCCTTTTGAACCACGATAAATGGTGAATGTGGTAACATCGCAAAGTTTTAAGTTGTTTCTTTATCCCAGAAACCAAATATGACCTTTTTCACTTACCTTTTTTTTGGATTTATAATTGCAGCTGCTGGCAGCATTACGCCTAGTTTTCTAAACCTGACCGTTGTTAAGTTCAGTTTAAAAAGTGGTAGAAAATCAGCTTTATATCTCATTGGGGGTTTTGCCACGGTATTATTTTTTCAAGCTAATATAGGGGCCTACCTTGCCAGTATTTTGATGAAAAATTCAGAATACATTACCATCATTCAAAAAGTGGGTACAGGAATTCTCATCCTATTGTCCCTGAATTTTTTTAGAATACACTTCAATTCAAGAAAAGAGAAAAAGAAAAAGGAAATAGAGAAATCAAAGGCCTATTTACATGGCATAGGCATGTCCTTGTTAAATACGTTTGCCATTCCTTTTTACTTTACGGCTATTTCTTTCTTAATAGGTTTGGACTATTTTGAATACTCTTTATTGAACAGTTTTTATTTTTCTCTAGGCTCTACCGCGGGTTCGTTTATCTTATACGCTTTATATGCAACGGTTGCGAGCAATATAGAACATAAGCTCACTTATATTGCGACCAAAATGAATTTTATTTTAGGTTGTTTAACGGGTGTAGTGGGCATTGGGAACCTCATTTATCTGCTTTGATTTGAAGGTATGGATATTGAGGTGTATTACTCGGTGGATCTTATTTGGAAATTAGTTGTTCATTAAAGTCCAATGCAAGTTTTATCCAATGGTCGAAGTCACTCTCGTTACTTAAATTTTCTTCTTGGATGTGCAAATAGCCTTTATACGCCCGACCTCTCATAACAACGGCAGTGCATCCGTCTTTTTTAATTTCATGTTCATATAGAACCGAATCTATTCGGCACATCATTCTTGAGGGTCCGGCGGTCAAGCACAATTTTCCATTGACCATAAAGGCAAGGCTGCCGAACATTTTTTTCTCCTCTACTCTTGGTAGATGTTCGAGAGCTTTTCTGATTCGTTGTGCCAATTCTTTACTAAACGCCATTCCTATTTAAGCCTTGAGTTACGTTTTCCGCGATATTGAATGATGCCGAACGCCATGACACCAACAATGATAAGGGCAACCAAAAAGCCGGCGTACCCATGTACAGAGGTTGCCCAAAATATGGAAAGTAAACTTATCCAAACTAATATGCCCCCTATTATCCAATTTTTATATTTCATTATGCTATTGAGTACCCCTTGGTTTAGCTTTATGCCGCAAGTTAATTTCATTGCATCAATTGCAAATAAAATATTTCGTTATATTCCTCAAAAGTTGCAATATATAATTATGGTCGTTGATGGGAAAAGTTTAAAGCACCGGAATTTTAAATTGATTTCAATCTGGGGCATCACTATTATTGTCCTTGTACTATCACTTCAATTCATTACGAAATTTTCCATAAATCAATTTATACACGAAAAAATACCTTCCCATATTGAGTTCACCTATGAAAAACTGGACTTTAACATCCTCACAGGAAATTTATGTCTTTCCAACGTAGACCTGCGCATCTCGGACAGGGATAGTACCCAAATCCATACAGATTTAAAAGCAGACCATGTCAATTTATTAGATCTTGGTTATTCACAATTTTTTTTCGGGAACAGGATAGAAGCTGACCAATTGATTGTGGAAAACCCGCGTATACACTATTTGGATTCAAATATTGAAAAAAATAGTACTGGACCAAAAGGTGTGGTAAATCTTTTGAAGGAAATTAGGGTTGAAAAAATAGCCATCACGAATGGGCGTTTTAATTTTTCAAAGAGAAAAAACGATAGTCTCAACTTTCAGGTCAACAATTTCAATGTAACTATCGTTAATGGGCGTACTGGGCCAAAAACCATAACAGAACGGATTCCGTTTAAATATGACGATTATAGGATTACCGGAGGTGAAATTAACATGGATATGGGTGGTTATGAAACCCTTACACTCCAAAAAATAGTCCTTTCCAAATCAGAAGCCTTACTCAAGAATTTGACACTGAAATCTAAATATTCCAAGAAAGTATTGTCACAAATAATACAAAAGGAACATGACCATATCAATTTGAGTATTCCGGAATTTCATTTACAGGGAATAGATATTGGTGTTGCCGAGGAAGAATTTTACTTTAATTCTGAATATGGAAAAATACTTCGGCCAAACTTGAATATCCATAGGGATAAGTCGCTTCCGGATAACATCGTAAAAAAACAAATGTACGGCACAATACTTAAGGAAATTCCCATGCGCATAAGGGTTGATAGCCTTTTTATAAAGAAAGGAGAAGTACGATATGAAGAAAAATTAGATGATAATACGGCGGCAGGAAGTATATTGTTCGATGATCTGGCTTTTGAAATGTATAATATTGCCAATGATTACGCGGTAGGAGAAAATACCGTTGTAAAAATAACAGGGAAACTATCGGGTACCGCTCCTTTTACGATGGACTATCGTTTTGATATGAATAACGATAATGATGCTTTTACGTTAAAAGCCTCTCTTTTTAACCTGAAAGGTGAAAAGGTAAATTCTTTTTTACGCCCAAATTTAAATGCCCAAGTATTGGGCGAGGTCAACGAAATGTATTTCAATGTTTTTGGTAATGATATTAGTGCCCGGGGCGATATTAAAATGAAGTATGAGAATTTAGAGTTTGAAATGCTGAAAAAAGATGGTTTCAGTGTAAATAAGATTTTTTCGGCCATTGGAAATCTATTTATCAATGATGGTTCAAAAACAGATGAAGACGGTTATAGATATGGAAAAATTGATGTAGAGCGAAATCCTAATAAATCCTTTTTCAATTATACATGGATCATTACACAAGACGGACTCATTAGCGTACTCACCGGTGACGGAGAAAAGGTCAAGAATTAGCCATATTGACCTCTTGTATGTTTTGATTCAACATTCAACAAAATTTGTTCGAGTATTTCCCAACTAAAAAGCCCTCCTACCAAACGGAAAGACATCAAGAACCTGTTTTTTAACACCAACTATTATACAATGGATTAATCTTATAAAAGATAAATGACAAAAGTCTAAAAAATATAGACATTTTTCGTATATTTGTTTTGTCACTAAGTATAAAACATGAAATCCAAGAAATCTAAAATTGCCAACGGTGAATTTAACGATTGGGACGATGAGTCTAAGCGTTATGATATCATAACGCTTATTAGGGAAGGTATTCCTTACCATGATTTCCTTGGGCTCTTTGAGAACAATCCCTTTACGGACAAAGAATGGTCAGATTATCTTGGCATCTCCCCAAGAACTATGGACCGGTACAAAACTGGACAAAAGAGCTTTCCCGTGAAACAGTCCGAACGTATTTTGGAAATCAAACGATTATTGGATTTTGGGGAATCCGTTTTTGAAGACTATGATAATTTTATGGAATGGTTAGAGACAAAGAATATTCCCATGGGAGGTATTGTTCCAAAAAACCTGTTGGACACTACTTTGGGCATTAACATGGTACATGACCAATTAGGAAGGATTGAACATGGTATCCTTGCATGAAGGCATATAGACTTTCCAAAGAAAAATATAAAGCCGATTTATCGGGTATCGGTGCCGAAAAATTGGGTGGCCGGTGGAACAGTAAAGGCACAAGAATGGTGTACGCTTCGGATTCCCGTGCGCTTGCAAAGCTAGAGGTGGCCGTGAATATGGCCCTGAACAGGCTCCCCAAGAATTACTACATGACCATTATCGAAATTCCGGACAAGCTCATTTTTGAATACCCTGTGCAAAACTTGGTGGGGCATGATTGGAAAAACAACCCCCCTATAAAATTCACCCAAACCGAAGGCAATGCTTTTGTTCACAAAAATGAATTCTTGGCAATGAAGGTTCCTTCGGCCGTAGTGGACGGTGATTATAACTACCTCATAAATCCACAACATCCCCACGCAAGTAAAATTAAGATTTTGGGTAGCGAAAAGTTCAGTTTTGACTTGAGGTTGTTCAAGTAGGCTTTATTCAAAACTTTTCTTCAATTTCCTTCTTTATACATTGGGATATATTTAAATTTTATAAAGCAATGTAATGTCCGTTGGATTGAATAATTTTGGAACAAGGGTCAAAATAAGTTAGGAGATTCCGCTAACTTTCTACAAGATGTATCGGACATCCAAAATAAAATCCAATAGTTTATGGCGAACAAGACATATAGAACCTGTCAAAATTGCGGTACGGAAAACTTGAATAGGAATTACTGCAAACAATGCGGGGAAATCATCAATATAAATCTGAAAAGAAAGCTTAAACGAGAGCAGGAGGCGAAGAAAAAAATAGAATTGCAAAAAAGAGAGGACAAGAAAAAGAACAGGATTACTATTTTCTTTGAAAACGCCAAAGAACATGAAAATCTGATGATACGCTATACCGCTAAATTTTTCTATTCCATATGGGTCATTGTCATCGCCATAGGTTCGTTTCTGGCCTTATTATTTGGTTACATCGCAGCTTAATTTCAAACAATGTTTTAGCATACTTTCATGAGACACGTGAGACAATTTTATTTTCCGGTACTACTCATTCTTTCTTTAACGGTATATCTCCTGCAGCAGTTTGAAATGGAAATACCCAAATTGGCAAATAATTACCTCAACGACTTTTTATGCATCCCTATAGTGCTTAAAATATGTCAATATGCCGTCCGATATATTAAATCCGACGCAACCATAAAAATACCGCTACTACTACAAGTTATCATAGCCTTATTGTTTATATTCTATTTTGAAGGGGTGTTACCACAGCTGAACAGTAGGTACACCGCAGATGTTATGGACATTCTGGCCTATTCTCTAGGATTATCTTTATTTATAATGATTGAACATCAGGGCGGTCCAAAAACGCAAGGGATGATTTAAGCCAAAATAGCTATAGTAGTTAATAAGGAGCAATTTTTTACAACTTATTAAGGTGATTGAAAAATCCAAACTTGTTTTACTATCTTCAACTGGACTAATTTGAAAAACCGAGCAACACTATGAAATCCGCACCTTTTGTTCTTTTATTTCTTTTCATATCGATAATAAACGTTCCTGATGTACAATCGCAGCGCAGAAAAAAGAAAAACACTGCACCATTTATAAAGATTGAAGATTCCCTGTTCCACGGATTGAAATGGCGAAACATTGGTCCTTTTAGAGGAGGTAGAAGTGTAGCTTCTTCGGGCGTTGTGGGCCAACCTATGACCTACTATATGGGTACCGTTGGCGGTGGTGTTTGGAAAACCGTTGACGATGGGATAACATGGAAAAATATATCCGACGGATTTCTGAAAACAGCCACGGTAGGGGCCATTGCCGTTTCAGAAAGCAATCCCAATATCGTTTTTGCCGGAATGGGCGAACACGCTGCAAGGGGCGTTATGACCTCCATGGGGAACGGTATTTACAAATCTACCAATGCCGGTAAAACATGGAAACACGTAGGTTTGGACAAAACCCGGCACATTTCGGATGTAATTGTACACCCCAAGAATCCGGATATTGTTTTTGTCGCGGCACAAGGTGCACAATACGGTGCAACTACAGAACGTGGCATTTATCGTTCTACGGATGGCGGTACCAATTGGGAAAAAGTCCTTTTTGTAGATAATAATACGGGGGCTTCCAGCCTGTCCATGGATATGAAAAATCCCTTGATCCTATATGCCGCTATGTGGCAGCATAGGAGATACCCATGGCGTATGGAGTCCGGTGGCAAAAGTTCCGGACTTTACAAATCTACGGATGGCGGCATTACTTGGAACAAATTAAAAGAAGGCTTGCCAAAAACATTTGGGAAAGCCGGGATATCCGTTTCCAGGGCGAATCCGGAACGGGTCTTTGCCGTAATCGAAGCGGAAGGTGACGAGGGCGGCGTGTACCGTTCGGACGATGCGGGCAAAAAATGGAAACAAATCAACAAAGACCGTATCAATATTGCCCGTTCCTGGTATTATATGGAGATTTTTGCGGATACCCAAAATGAGAATATTGTTTACGTGCTAAATGCACCTGTGACGAAGTCTATTGATGGCGGAAAAACATTTACCCCACTTCCCACACCGCATGGGGACAATCATCATTTATGGATTCACCCAGAGAACAATCAAAAAATGATCAATTCCAATGATGGTGGCTCCAATATTTCCAATAATGGAGGAAAAAGCTGGAGTACCCAACAAAACCAAAATACGGCACAGTTTTATCGCGTCATTACCGACAATTTGGTCCCGTACAATGTTTACGGAGGGCAACAGGACAATTCTACCGTGGCCATTACCAGCCGCACCAATGATGCCGGTATCGACTGGAAAGACTGGTACGCCGTGGCGGGTGGGGAAAGTGCCTTTTTGGCCTTCGACCCCGATAATCCTATGTTAATTTATGGAGGCACCTATCAAGGAAATATTGATAAATGGAATGCCGAAACCAAAGAATCCAAACCCATTAAAGAATACCCTGAACTTGGATTGAGCGTAGCCCCGGAAGATTCTAAATATCGGTACAATTGGAACGCTCCTATCATTACTTCTCCGCAGGATAGAAAAACTATTTACCACGCAGGAAATGTAGTGTTCAAATCTACTGACGAAGGACAAAGTTGGGAAGTAATAAGCCCCGATTTAACAAGAGACGAAAAAGACAAGCACGGTGTTGGTGGTGCACCCTATACCAATGAAGCTGCGGGAGGTGAAAACTACAATACGCTCACCGCTTTAGTGGCATCGCCACATGAGGAAGGTGTACTGTGGGCAGGGAGTGATGATGGCTTGGTACATGTGACCAATGACGGCGGCCAAAACTGGAACAATGTTACTCCAGAAGGTATCAACAATGGCATTATCAATACTATTGAAGTATCACCTCATGATTCTGCATCAGCTTATATTACAGTAATGAAATATAAGTCCATGGACTTAAAATCATACATTTATAAAACGAAGGACTATGGTAAAACATGGGCTAAGATCACAAATGGCATAACGGGAGACCATACCTTTGCCAGAGTCGTGCGTGAGGACAGGAAACAAAAAGGATTGCTGTATGCCGGAACGGAAACCGGACTTTTCATTTCCTTGAACGATGGTGAAAATTGGCAACCTTTTCAACTCAACTTGCCCGTAACGCCCATCAATGATTTGACCATTCAGGATAATGATTTAGTTGTGGCCACTGCGGGTAGGGCTTTCTGGATTCTGGATGATGTTGCCGCTGTTCAGAATATCAAAACGGCAAAGCAGGCCGTAACTATTTTTCAGCCAAAGGATACGTATCTATTTTTTGGAGGTCATTCTGAAAAACCAGTTCCCGGTCTAGGGGAAAACCCAAAAAGTGGCGTCACGTTCGATTATTATCTGGACCAAAAACTGGACAGCACCGAACTTACGTTAGCGGTGCTACAGGATGGAAAAATCATCCGCATCCTAACCAATCAAGAATCAAAAGATTTTAAATCGTGGCCCGGTGGACCCTCAAAACCTCAAGTTTTGCCATCCAAAAAGGGGTATAATCGCTTTACATGGGACTTTAAAAAGGAAAGCCTCCCGTCCGTGGACAAGGTTTTTGTTTTTGGAGGTCTCGAAGGTTCTGCCGTTGGGCCCGGCACCTACACCCTGAGACTTACTACGGGAAAAGATACTTCGGAGACCACAGTAAATATTTTACCAAATCCAAAAGTGAAAGCCAACATGACCGACTATAAAGAACAACAGGAACTGTTGGATACGATCGAAAGTACTGTGAGAGAAATCCATACTTCCGTGAATGCCATGCGTTCCGCAAAAGACCAATTGCAACAATATGATGCGCTCTTGGAAGATGATGATAAAGCGGAAACGTTATTGGTTAAGGGAGATTCGCTCATGAAGCGCATCACCGCTTGGGAGGAAAATTTAATTCAGCCCAAACAAAAAACCTTTCAAGATGTCATTAATTTTACCAATAAGCTCAATGCACAATTGCTACATCTTAGGGGCTATGTAGATGCCGTAGAACCAAAAGTCACCGCAGGGGCCAAACAGCGTTTGCAAGATGTGCTAAGTCAATGGCAATCGTATAAAAAGGAACACGATGTTATTGTCAATGAAGAAATGAAGGAGTATAATGCCCTCTATGGAAAATTGAAAATTCCTGCAATCATTTTAAAGGAATAACATGCCAGATTTTATTTGCGATAAAACAGTTAAAAATCAAGATTTCACAAAAACCCGTTTGCCCAAAGCTGAGTATGAGAACTGCGTTTTTGAAGGCTGTAATTTTTCCGATGGTTATTTGGACAATCAGAATTTTATGGAATGTACGTTTCAGGATTGTAATTTGAGCAATGCCAATATTGTGCATTCACAATTTAAGGAAGTGCTATTTCAACATTGTAAAATGATGGGGCTAAAATTTGAAACCTGTAATGATTTCCTAATAGATTTTCGCTTTATGGATTGTGCCCTCAATTTAGCCTCCTTCAATGGATTATCGCTTAAAAAACAGTATTTTAAAGATTGTAAGCTTATTGAAGTAGACTTTACGGAAACCGACCTGACCGAAGCCTTATTTGCCAATTGTGACTTGAACAGGGCCATTTTTTCAGGAACCCAACTTAATAAAGCTGATTTTTGTACTGCCTATAATTTTAAAATAGATTTGGAACAGAACGCAATGAAAGGTGCTCAATTTTCAAAGGAAAATGTTGTGGGATTGCTTCATAAATATGAGCTTGTCATCAATTAATCCCCTGCTTTCTAGCTACTAAAGTTTGATGATGGAAAAAACAAATCCGTTTGTAGTCGGATAATTTGTACCTTGTTGAAAATAATCGCCATGAGAATCACCTTACTCGTACTACTGCTTACCATTGGGGCCATCAATGCCCAGAATACCATGTCCTTTTCGGAAGATACCGTTTCGCCTAAAGCTTCGATTTCGGAAATCGAATGGATGACAGGACACTGGAAGGGCGAAGCTTTTGGAGGTATCACCGAAGAAATATGGAGTCCGCCAGCTGCAGGTACAATGATGTTCGTTTTCAGATTGATTTCCGAAGGAGAAGTCAATTTCTATGAAATAGGGCATATTCGAGAAATAGAAGGCACATTGGCCTTTGAACTGAAACACTTTGGGAAAGACTTAAAAGGCTGGGAAGAAAAAGATGAAGTACAACGTTTTAAATTGATAAAAACCTCGGAGAACAGAATGTATTTTGACGGTTTTACTTTTGAAAAAGTAAGCCCCAATGAAATAAATATCTATGGGTTGATCCATAATAATGATGGTAGTGCAGATGAGGTTACCTTTAATTACAAAAGGCAATAGATGAAAAAGAAATGCCTAGAATGCGGCACGGAAATCATGGGCAGGATAGATAAAAAATTCTGTAATGACTATTGCCGCAACGCCTACAATAACAAAGTAAATAAAGACAGTAAAAACCTAATGCGCAACATCAACAATCGTTTGCGCAAAAATTATCGAATCCTGGACAGTTTCAAACTCAATGACGGAAAAACAAAAACGACAAGAACGCGCTTGTTGGACAAAGGTTTCGATTTTGATTTTATAACCAACCTCTACACCACAAAAAAGGGGACCACCTATTATTTTGTGTATGATTTAGGCTATCTACCGCTGGATAACGATTATTATATGATCGTGAAAAGAGAGTAAGCCACTCTAAAGAGAAAGTCTAATTCAGAGAATTAGAACTAAAGTTAACTTATTGGGGTTTGGGAAAGATTCTTATTTCCAGTTGTGCCCACTTAATTTCAGGGCAGCGATAACGATATCCTTTCTACTAATTTGACCTACCAATAGGCCATTTTTCATCACGGGAAGACGTCTTCTATTATGTTTGTCAAAAATACCTGCCGCATCAAAAATAGAGATGTCGTGTGGAATAGTCTCTACTTCTTTCGTCATAAAACGCTCCACGCTTTTATCAAGAATCGGTTGGTTAAAATAGCGACTTTCTGAAATTTGCTTCATGCAATCCGCTTCGGAGATGATACCCACCAAAAATCCGTTGCTGTCCAGAACAGGTCCCCCGGAAATGTGATGTTTGGCAAAAGCTTCCATTACTTCTAGAATAGATTGGTCCGGACTAAAATTCACTAACTTGGTGGTCATGTAATCCTCCACCAAAATAGGTGCTTTAAATTCTTTTTTTATGGCCTTCCGTACCCCCTGAAAGCTTTTGATTCCCATAGCAGATTATTTTTAGGTTGATTACTAAAGATAGAAAAAAATTATGGAATTCTTAAAAAAACTCGTTGTAAGGTGTCAGTCCCTCAATATTTTATAATTTTAGCGCAGAACCTTAACCAATGAAAAAAACAACCTCTGTACTTACATTACTCCTCCTCATTTTTGCCGTTTATTGGAGTTTTAAGGCGTTAATGCCCACGTATAGCCCCGATGCAACTTCTAGCGATAACTCCTTTTCTACGGATAGGGCGCTGACCCATATTAAAGAAATTTCAAAGGAGCCCCATGCCGTAGGTTTTAAAGGGCATCAACAAGTAAGGACCTATATTGTCAATGAACTGGAAAAACTGGGCTTGGAAACCACCATTCAAGAAGGATACACTGCCGGTGATTGGGCCAATTTATGCAAAGCCACAAACATTCTCGCCAAAGTAAAGGGTACCACCAACGGAAAAGCTCTAATGCTCATGAGCCACTACGATAGTAATCCACATTCTTCGTTCGGTGCCAGTGATGCCGGTAGCGGCGTAGCCACTATTTTAGAAGGGTTACGCGCTTTTTTGGCCGCTAACGAACAGCCCAAAAACGATATCATCGTTCTCATTACCGATGCCGAAGAATTGGGGCTTAACGGAGCGCAGTTATTCGTAAAAGAACATGAATGGGCAAAAGATGTAGGCCTCATTCTTAATTTTGAGGCCCGGGGAAGTGGAGGACCAAGCTTTATGCTCATGGAAACCAATCGTGGCAATGCCAACCTCATCAAGGAATTTATCAAAGCGAATCCAGAATATCCGGTGGCCACTTCTTTGGCCTACAGCGTGTACAAAATGCTCCCCAACGATACGGACCTTACCGTTTTTAGGGAAGACGCGGACATTGAAGGTTTCAACTTTGCCTTCATAGACGACCATTATGACTATCATACCGCTTTGGACACCTATGATAGATTGGACCGAAATACCTTGGCACATCAAGGGAGTTACCTCATGCCCTTGTTATCACATTTTAGCCAGTCCGATTTAGGCCAACTCAAAAGTCTGAGCGATTATGTTTATTTTAATGTCCCTTTCTTCAAAATGGTCTCCTACCCTTTTGGATGGATTTGGCCCATGTTGCTCCTTGCCTTCATTCTCTTTTTAGCTACCCTGATAATAGGTTTCAAGAAGAAGGTTCTAAACGGGAAAGATATTTTTAAGGGGTTTGTCCCCCTTCTATTTTCACTTCTTATAAATGGTATTGTAGGCTTTTATGCTTGGCGTTCATTAAAATGGCTATACCCTGAATATAAAGATATGCTACACGGCTTCACCTATAACGGTCATGCCTATATTTTTGCCTTTGCTTTTTTCGCAATGGGTATCTGTTTTTATGCCTATCATAAGTTTAAAGTGGTAAAAACACCAAATCTCTTGGTAGCTCCAATATTTATATGGCTGGTCATTTGTACCCTGGTCAATGAATATTTATCGGGTGCGGCGTTCTTTATCGTTCCAGTGTTGGCCATGCTCGTAGCCTTTTATATTTCGGTCCATCAAAAAAATCCGAATGCTTTTCTCCTAGTTTTTTTAGGAATTCCCGCTATTTTTATCCTCGCGCCATTTGTTAAAATGTTTCCGGTAGGGCTAGGCCTTAAAATGATGGTTACCGCTACCCTTTTTACCACTTTGATATTTTTCCTTTTGCTTCCTATTTTTACAAGATTCAGAAATAAAAGAGGACTGGCCATATTCAGTTTTCTTTTGTGCGTTGGTTTCATGGTCGCCGCACATATGAATTCCGATTTTACCGAAACATCGCCAAAACCTACCAGTTTGCTTTATGTTCTGGATACGGACTCGCAAACTGCCAATTGGGCCACCTATGACCAGAAACTTTCGGATTGGACGGCACAGTATATTGGTGATGATAAAACGGATCCCGCAGCACTTTCCAATAAAACCATCAGCAGCAAGTATGGTTCTGGTTTTAGTTACATTGCCGAAGCGCCTTTAAAGGAAATTGCCAAACCACTTATTGAAGTTTCAAAAGACACGGTAATTAATGGTAATAGACAGCTGGAAATCTGCATCACCCCAAAACGTAATATCAACAGATTGGAAATTTTCAATAATCAAATCGATATAAAAAAGGCTACGGTCAACGGCGTTGCCCTTTCCGAGTATTATCTATCACAAAGAGGCAGAAAAAAATTAATTACCCATTACGTAAGCGACAATGCCTACACCGAGTTGGAGTTGGAGATAGATGAAAAAGCCGACTTGGAACTCACCATTTATGAAGCGTCCAATGATTTACTGGAAAATAATCTTTTTAGCATTCCGCAAAGACCTGCTGACAACATCCCGATGCCTTTTGTATTGAACGATGCCATTTTGACCATTCAAAAACTAACCTTTGATTAAATCGGTCGCCATAATGGGTTGTGGTTGGCTGGGATTCCCCTTGGCCAAAAGACTGTTACAGGAGGGATATACTATAAAAGGTTCCACTACTTCTGAGAACAAACTGGAAACACTTCAAAAAGAAGGTATAGCACCCTATCTTATACAACTGACCGAGCATAAAATCATAGGGGATATTTCCGGATTTCTTCAAAACCAACAACTGTTAATAATCAACGTGCCGCCAAGGTTAAGGGGGAAAGGCTCTAAAGAAAGTTTCGTTGAAAAGATGAAGTTGGTAGCGGAAGCCGTAAAAAAATCGAGCATTAAAAAAGTCATTTTTGTTAGTAGCACCTCAGTGTATGGCGATATTTCTGGTGATGTTACGGAAGAGACTACACCTGTTCCCCAAACGGAATCTGGAAAACAACTTCTACAAAGCGAACTTCTATTCAAAAAAAGTTTAACGTCAAACATCACCATCATCCGTTTTGGTGGTCTTATTGGGCCGGACAGGCATCCGGTGACCATGCTATCGGGAAGAGAAAATCTGAGTGGTGGCAATGCCCCGGTAAACCTTATTCATTTGGATGATTGTATCCGTATTATTTCGGCAATCCTTAAAAAGGACCAATGGGGTGAAACGTTCAATGCCGTATATCCTCATCATCCCAAAAAACAGGAATATTACACTTTAGAAGCAAAAAAGAGAACTATAAAAGCACCTGAATATCAGAAAATTGACAATAAAAAATATAAAAAAGTAACTACTTGTAAGTATTTTCTTCTTAATTCTTACACTTTTCAGACCTCTATAGTTAGTTAATTCACCACGTTTTCTTCTAATTTCACAACATAACAGCGTAAATATCGTTAATAAATTACTGATTTTTAATTAGTTATCGATGAAATGCATAACTTTGAGTAACTCTAAAAAGAAATGTCATGAAAAAATCGAATTTAGGAAACAAGGTTTTATCGGACTTGGAAAAGTTGATTACGTTAAGTTGTAGCAGTCCTAGACTATTTAAAAAGTTTGAGCATTTGCACATTGCACTACTCAAAAAATACTATAATGCCGTTGATGTATCCATAGATTATCACAGACATAGAATCGAAATGAATATTGTTCTGGACGATAAAGCCTATAAAGCTGGGAAAGTAAATACTTACTTGCCCACTTTACATACGAATTTATTGTTTGACAACCTGAGAAGGTTTTTGAAATCATGTGTTGATAAAGACCATAAAAGTCTAGGTTTTTATGCTAAACTCTTGAATACCTTTAACACCAAAGAGAAGTCATATAGCTTGGCTTAGACCAAAAAAATAAATTTAATATTATAGAGGCATTCATGTGAATGCCTTTTTCTTTTTGCAACATTTAAAGCTTTCCTTAACAGCATCTTATCTAATATTTTAATAGTTTAGCGCACCTAAAAAATAAATGATGAAAAAATTACTAATTGCGCTAGTCTTATCCATTGGTTTTTTCGGGGTAGCGCAGACCAAAACCGAACTACAAAAGCACTACGAGGATTTTTATGACCAAATGCGTCTGCAAGGAGATATAGATGGCGTTATCAACGCCCTCACCCACTTAAACGTATTAGCCCCCTCAAAAGAACGTAGAGATACCTTGGCCTATATCTATGCGAACGACAACCAACATTTACAGGCATTAAATACTATTGGAATTGAAAAGTTGGATACCGATTCCGATTTGGCCGTACAGGTAAAAGCCATTTCCCTAAAAGCCCTGAACCAGCCCAAACGTGCTCTGGAGCAATTTGAAATTTTAAATACAAGACAACCCAATGCCTATTTAGCTTATGAACTGGCGGATTTAAAAATTCAGACGGGTGATAATGATGGTGCAATGACGCATGTAGAATATGGCTTGGCCAATACCAAGGACGATATGAAATATGCTTTCTATGAAAGGCAACAACCCTATGAAGTCCCCTTGAAAGCTGCTTTTCTACATTTGAAAGCTTTAATCCAATTCAATAAGGACAAGGAAAATATTGATGCGGCCGTTGCCATAATTGACGAAGCTTTAAAAATAGAACCAAATTTCAATCTCGCGAGCTTAAGCAAGCAGGCCCTAGTATCCAGAAAAGCTGCTCCGGCTGAAACCAAACAATAATCGTTATCAAGTATCACTTTAAAAGCAGCTTTACGGCTGCTTTTTTTTGGAATATATTTGTCAAAACAAAAATGCAACTTTTTAGTTGCATAACAGATTTTATTTCTTATATTAGCAACCGTAAAGTTGCTTATTAAATACTAAAAATCGAAAAAAGTCATGAAAGATGTAATTATCAAAGAACAGTTGTTTGACCATTCCATTGATAAAATTTGGAAGGCCATTTCCACTGGGGAAGAAATCTCCAAATGGTTTATCAATGCCGATTTTAAACCCGTGGAAGGTTATGCTTATACCTTCACCGCTGGCCCGGAAAAGGACTGTACCGAAATTACCGGGGTCGTGAAAAAGGCTACTCCCTATACCCTTATCTATACTTGGATAGTTGAAAATACCGACGTAGAAACTACCGTGAAATGGCATTTGGAAGAAATCTCCGGAAAAACGAAACTAATTTTGGAGCATTCTGGAATATCTAATTACGGGAACGAAGACATTGTCACAACGATGTTCGGTCATTTTAATGCAGGATGGGATAATTGTGTTTCTTTGTTAACGAAACATTTAACGGAAGAAGTAAATGCAGGATAAGGTTACCACAATTTTAAAAGCCATTGCCGACCCTACCAGACGTGAAATTTTTCACGTACTGGTAGTCGCAGCGGTTGCGATGCCCATCACCGAGATATCAAATCAATTTGACATGACCCGGCAAGGGGTAACAAAACATATTAGGACGCTCCATGAAGCAGGATTGGTCCAAATCAGTAAAAAAGGAAGGGAACGTTTTTGCAATGCTAATGTTGAACCTTTAAAAGAAGTGAACCGTTGGTTGGCTTTCTATGAAAAGTTCTGGGACGACTCCCTTGGCAGATTGGGCTCTTATCTAGACGGGCAATCTTGATCATTGCCTTTTAAACTTGTCCAATAGCACGCTATCTTTCTCTTTTTTAAGTGCTACAAGTTCAGCTACATTCTCATTAGGTACGGCAATGGAAAGCACATAGTGCGCAATTTTCCATGCGCCGTTTACTTTTTTAAGAACTCCTGAACCTCTACATAATTCCATTTGGGTATCCAAAAGTTCATCGAACCAAGCTATATCATCAGTTGTTTGGCTCAGATAAATATTTCGTTCTACGGCGGTGAAATCCCATGCTTTGCCTTTATCGAAATAAGGCTTGGAAAATTCTTCGAATTCGGAACGTTGCCAATTCTCCGTAGCATCGGTACCTATAAAAACCCCGTCTTCTGTCATCAAGTCAAAATAAGCATCAAAATTTGCCTCGGCCGCGGCCAAATGCCAAGCATCCAATACCTTATTGGTGTCATCTTTTGGAGTTTGCGAGAAAACATTCGCACTTAAAAAGAGAACTAATACATATTTAATTTTTATCGGAAAGTAATTCTTCAGGTAAAACATAGTTTAGCGTAATATTAAATTGTTCCAGTAAGGCGTTAAAAGCCGTAATGGCTTCTTTTAATGAAGCCCTTGGGTCTTGCCTGTATTCCAAGTTCCCTTTTGTTTTTAGGATAAATGTTTTGAGTACTTTTTGCCTTCCTTTCACTTGTGGAACATCAAACTTCGCTGGATAATCGGATGCTTCCCACGTCTTCTGTTTCTCAACTAAATCTTCTATGACGAGTACAAGGTCTTCGCGAAACTCAGCGTCATAAATACCTTTAAAACTAAGCTCAAAAGCCTTGTATTCCGGCCAATCGGATAAAATTGCCCTAGCCTCCGAATTTACGGAAACAAGTTTTGGCAATTTAGAAAGCTCCATAACTTCACCGGTGTCTTGAAGTTTAGCTTCTGCTGAAGTCTTATCTTTACAACCAATAAATACAGAAACAAATAGCAGAAAAAAGGTGAGTTTTTGCATGGGACGAATGTACAAATTTTAAGAAAGGCTATCTTTATCCAGGACTAATTTAACTTCATTTTTAATGGGAAAATACATTCTTATTATTGGTGCCTGCGGCCAAATTGGAACGGAACTTACATTGGCCTTACGTGCCAAATATGGCAATGACCACGTTATTGCAAGCGATATTAGGGAGGGCAGTGACAACCTCATGGAATCAGGACCTTTTGAGATTTTAGATGCTACCGATTATGATGCCTTGGAAGAGGTTATCGCCTATTACGAGATAAACGACGTGTATCTCATGGCCGCCATGCTCAGTGCAACGGCAGAGAAATTTCCCATGCGCGCATGGAACTTGAATATGAACTCTCTTTTTAACGTGCTCAACCTGGCCAAGGAGAAAAAAGTGGATAAAGTTTTCTGGCCTTCCAGTATCGCAGTTTTTGGACCCAACACCCCAAAACAAAACACAAAACAAAACACTATTATGGAACCTAGTACGGTATATGGTATCAGCAAACAATCCGGGGAACGTTGGTGCGAGTACTATTTCAAAAAATTCGATGTAGATGTGCGCAGTATTCGTTATCCAGGGCTCATCAGTTGGAAAACAATGCCGGGCGGTGGTACTACGGATTATGCCGTGGACATTTACCATAAAGCATTGGAAGAGGGTTCCTACTCCTGTTTTTTGAAAGCCGATACCGCACTTCCAATGATGTATATGGACGATGCCATACGAGCAACGTTGCAGATTATGGATGCAGATTCAGAAAATATTAAAGTCCGTTCTTCCTATAATTTGGCGGCTATGAGTTTTACGCCTTCTGCTATGGCCGAGAGCATCCAAAACCACATTCCGGATTTTGAGATTGCCTATGAGCCTGATTTTAGACAAGCAATCGCTGATTCTTGGCCTAACAGCATTGACGACTCCCAAGCGAAGAAGGATTGGGGCTGGCAAGCGGAATTTGATTTGGAAGCCACTACAAAAGAAATGTTGGGGAATTTAAAATAACTACAGTATAAATAGAACGGTGAAAATGCATTCATCGTTTTTAATGACACTTTATCTATTGATTGAAATTTAAAGGAAGGTCCTGGGGTTATTAGACTGTTATAAAAATAAACCCCGAATGAAACCTACACAAAAAACAAAATTGATATTAAAGTCCGCTTGGCTTCTTTTTCTTGTTCCTATCGGAATACAGGCACAATCACAATGCGAAATATTCAAGAGCGAGATAAGCAACGTGGAAACCCATATGAACCAAGTGACCCAAATTGTTGATTCCTTACGTACGAAAGCTGAGACGGCCGCTTTTGGAGCACAGTTAAAAATTGTACGTTCCAATGCAAAAAGAATTGAAATATTGATAGGGAAGGCACTTTCGTCTGCAGATGAGGCGGTAACCCGAGTTGGAGATTCACAATATTATTCCGAATCATGTGCTTTGGACGATGTAATAAGCTATACCATTGATGCGGAAAGCAATACCATTGATGCCCGTGATTTTTTGGATGAAGCATATAACAATGCAAAAAAAGCCAATACCGCAAGAACTTTAGGAGATATACAATACTATATGCGCAAATACCAAACTGCCAGTAAAATGGCTAAAAATTCTGCGGAAGATGCTGCATACGCCGCTGCTATTGCCCATGCCAGTTGCACCCATACGGACGATTTGGCAATCCACGGTGAGCGATAATATTTTGGGTTCGTTTTGTTGAAAACTAAGCCCCTACAATTCTATTATTGTAGGGGCTTTTTAATTTTATTATGCACGAAAAACATTGATAATTAATACCTTACTATTATTTTTGAATGAAAAATAATAGAGGCATGGCACCAAAAAAAATTCAATTTTTATTTCCAATACTTCTTTTTGCTTGTTCAGCTCTCCTTTTACAGGCCCAAATCCCTTCAGGAGTCTATATTTCCGATAATGAAAACGTGCGCCAAGAGGTAAAAATCAGTGATGATTATTTCATTTATTCCGAATATGAAGTAAGTCCGCCGAAATTTATCCGAACTCTTGGTGGTTTTACAGAAACATATAAGGACAAACTTTTCGTACTGTTAGAATTTAATTCAAACTATACCAATGACTCCATTAGAAAACTGGATTTAATGTTTAACGTAGAGGACGAGAATCTACAACTTCATTGGTTCGATACATTGGATTTCAAAAAACTACGAACCAAAAATCAAGATTTGGACGGTCATTGGCTTTTTGCAACTAGAGGCCCGGATAACGGGCAAGAACGTAGAGGGGAGCGTAATACCAGAAAAACTTTAAAAGTTCTTCAAGATGTTCATTTTCAATGGATTGCCTATGATTCAGAATCTCTAGATTTCAAAGGAACGGGTGGCGGTTCATTCTCTTCCGAGAATGGCATCTACACTGAAAATATTGAATATTTTTCTAGGGATAACGCTCGTGTTGGCGCCAGTTTAAAATTCAATTATAAAATTGAAGGAGATGACTGGCATCATACTGGAAATAACAGTAAAGGCAAACCTATGTACGAGATATGGGCAAAACGAATTGGCAACGAATAATCCTTCAGCACAATTATTGATCATCCTACAATTTATTCACAAAAAATTCTATTTTTCCCCTCTTGACTTTATGGCTCCGTAGTTCAATGGATAGCCCCGATAGCTATCGGGGGAAGTTTCCTAATTTTAAATTTAACGTGCATTTTGTTTATATAATCCAATCCTTGGAAGACGGAAGCTTTTATGTTGGCATGACCGGCAATCTTGAGGCTAGGTTGGTTTTCCATAATGACCGTTCATTAAACCAAGGTGTTATTAAGAATGAAAATTCCTTGGCGTTACTTTTTATATTGCGAGTTGAGAATATGAGGACCGCTCGTATGATAGAAAATCATATTAAACGAATGAAAAGCAGAAAATACATATTCGATTTAAATAAATATCCCGAAATAAGTTTAAAGTTAATTAAAAAGTATTCCTAATTTTGACCACCAAATTATTGGCCCCGTAGTTCAATGGATAGAATAGAAGTTTCCTAAACTTTAGATGCAAGTTCGATTCTTGCCGGGGCTACATTCGATTTTTATTGAAATCGGTTTTACTGCAAATAACAAATTTAGTCCATAAACAGACTTGGCAACCACAATGAAATTTCAGGAATCAAAGTAACCAAGATCAATACTATCAAACTCACCAATAAAAACGGGAAGCCTGCTTTGCTAACTTTTTCAATGGAAACCTTACCTATGCTCGAGGCAACAAACAGGCAAACACCAACAGGTGGGGTGGTCAACCCAATAATCAAATTCAAAACGGCAATTACGGCAAAATGAATGGGGTCTACATCAACGGCCAAAGCTACTTTTAAAAGAATTGGGAAAAGAATCAAAAGTGCCGCAATAGTTTCCATGAAAGTCCCGACCGCAATCAATAACAGATTGATCAAAAGCAAAACCACATACTTGTTAGAACTGAACCCTAGTATTTCGCTTGAAATGGTTTGCGGTATATGTTCGGTAATCAAGATATAACCGAACAGATTGGCAAAACCTACCAGAACCATTAACGAAGCAGAGGTTTTCATGGAGTCTAGAATGACTACCTGAACATTTTTGAAATTTAGTTTTTTATAAACGAACTTCCCTACTACAAGTGCATACAGAACCGCCACAATGGAAGCTTCGGTCGGAGTGAAAATACCTCCTATGATTCCAAAAAGGATAATGAAGGTCATTAGCAACGACCAAAAGGTATCCACAAAACCCTTTGCCACTTGTCCAAAAGAACTTTTTGGATGTTTGGGGTAATTCTTTTTTCTAGCGATGAAATAAGCGACTAACATCAGCCCAACACCCAAAAGCAATCCTGGAATTGCCCCTGCCAAGAACAACTTTCCTACGGAAAGTCCGCTTAAAGTTGCTGCTATGATCATGGGTACACTAGGTGGAATAATTGGTCCTACCGTAGAAGAAGCCGCTGTTATCGCACAAGAAAAATCTGCATCGTAACCTTCCTTTTTCATGGCGGGAATCATCACCGAACCCATACTGGCCGTGTCCGAAATTGCCGTTCCCGAAATTCCTGCGAACAACATGGATGCGCCAATATTCACTAGGGAAAGTCCACCTCTGATATGTCCCATTAAATGATTGCAAAATGAGATGATTTTCTCGGTCAACCCTCCTTGGTTCATCAAATTACCGGCAATTATAAAGCCCGGAATACTTAATAACACAAAAACATCAATGCCCGAATACATTTTCATGGGCATCAATATTAAAGGAATACCGGCCCCTATCAAATAGACCAAGCAAGCCAATCCTAAGGCAAAAGCTATGGGATACCGCAATATAAGAGCAACTACGAATACAATAACCAGAATCCAGATCATGAGTCCTTCCTTTTAAAAGCCTTTACAATTTTATGCCAAGCATAGTAACAAAGTGTTGCACCAATGATAAACATACTACAAAACGATACGCCCATGTTGAAACCCATGCTAGGTGATTTTTCTATGATGCCCAAGCTGATGAACCGGATAGAATAGAAAGCGAAAACTGCAAATAATAAAAATATGGTTATTGGAATAGACTTGTCCAAAAACATCTTGAATTTTGGACCGAACCTATCGTAAAAAGCATCAAGGGCTACATAATAGTTTGATGATTTAAGGGCGAGTCCAGAGGCAAAGGAAATGGCATAAATGAAAAGTATACGTGATGCTTCCTCCGTCCAAGAAGGTGTTTCGAACCAAGAAAATCGGCATATAATCTGAAGCAAAACCATGGCAATCAAGCCCCAAGTACTTACAAGGGTACCGATCTTAAGAATTTTCCCTATTGCTTTTCGCATATGTTTCCTGTTCTCGTTTCAATTCGTTATAAATTTCCTGCATCGCAGGAGACAGGCTTTCAAAGATGGCCCGCTCGCACTTCTTGGCAAAAGCTTCCGTATCTACCTCTATCAACTCCATGCCTTTGTCTATCAATACTTGCTGTATGTTTTTTTCGTTTTCCAAGAAAAGGTCATGCTCGTATTTCTGCATTTCCTTGCCGGCTTGAACAACAAGTTCTTGAAGGTCTGAAGGTAATTTCTGAAACTGCTTCTCCCCGATTACGGCATAGACCCAACTGATTACATGACCGGTAAGATTTACATATTTCTGTACTTCAGCAAACCCGCCATTATTGATCATGGCAAAAGGATTTTCCTGACCTTCTATAGTGCCTTGCTGCAAAGAAGTAAAAACTTCGGAAAAGGCCATTGGTGTGGGTTTTGCGCCCAACGCACTCCATGTTGTTACGAAGGAAGGGACATTGGGTACACGTAAAATCAGTCCATTCAAATCATCTGGGTGCCTAATGGGCCTATTTGAAGTCAAATGTCTGGGACCACGTTCAAAATGACATAAGGCCCTTACTCCGGCTTTCTCGATCATCTCCGTTTCCATCAATTTACCAACACGGCCATTGATATAGAGATTCATATCGATGGAATCCTTCATTAAATAAGGTAATTCGCAAAAGGTGGCGACTTCAAACCAGTTCGTCAAAGTGGAACCGGTAGTCGTAATATCGATAACTTCGGCCTGAATCAAACGAATCGCTTCAATCTCCTTTGCCAATTGTTCCGATGGATAGAGTAAGACCTTAATTCGCCCATTGGAACGTTTCTCAAGAATTTGCTTGAAATAATCAAAAGCCTTATACCAGGTATGGTCTTCCTTTACGATAATCGATGTACGAAAGAGAAACTCCGGGTCAGCTTCTTTTGATTTGCAATTGGCCAAAAGCAGGAACAACTGAAGAAATAGCAATGACTTCGCCATGTACTTTACTAATTGTCCTTGGCCAGTCATGTCGTTAATCTTGGACTTCAACTACCATTTCTACCTCTACCGCCATATTGCCCGGCAAAGAACCCATACCCACGGCAGCTCTGGCATGTTTGCCATTTTCACCAAAAACAGCGACCATTAAATCCGAATAGCCATTAATGACTTTAGAATGATCCTTAAAATCCGTTACAGCGTTCACCATTCCCTTTACTTTGACGACTCGCTTTACTTTATTCAGGTTTCCCAATACTTCCTTTAGGACAGATAACTGATTTATTCCTGCTTCCCTTGCTGCGGCATACCCTTTTTCAATATCCAAATCTGCGCCAAGTTTTCCGGTTATATTCTCACCATTGGCCTGTTTTGGGCCTTTCCCGGCCAAAAAAATAAGATTCCCGGTCCTCACGGCATGTACATAATTTGCTACGGGAGTTCCTTGGTTCCTGAGTTCAATTCCCAATTCCTCTAGTTTTGCTTCTGGGTCGTATCCTTCTGGAATCGGATCAGTTATCGTTTTTTCAATCTCGTTGGTAGTCGTATGATGTATTTCTCCACAGGAGAGGAATAACAATAGGCAAAGAAACAATACGGTTCTTTTCATTATCAACACTTTTTAATTAATTCAGCATGAATTTAAAGAATATCCAGTAAGTTCATGTTTTAAAAAACTACTATATCTTCAATAGTGCTCCAAAATATAACAATTCAGTATATAAAGACGAACATCGCTAGGATTTCATTAAAAATGAAGTAGAATTATTTCATTTTTGTTAGCTTAGCATTCAATCTAAACCAAAATCAATTAAAAGTTATATCTATGGAAAGTTCCACGGCAAATCCAAATGTAAATGCTAATAGGTTATTTTATGGTAGTTGTTTCGCATTGATTACGACTGCCTTTTCATTTGCTATCGCGGCTGGTATTTTAGATCAACTGAAAACCGAGCTAAGCTTGTCTGCCAGTCAAGCAGGGGTGGCAACATCAATGTGGTTTTTAGGTTTTCCTTTATCAATGGTCATTGGAGGGCTTATCTATCACAAAGTAGGCGGGAAAGTGATAATGCAATTTGCCGTTTTTGCCCACGCAATTGGTATTTTATTACTCATTTTTTCGGGTAATTTTATAAGCTTAATTATTGCCAATTTACTTATTGGACTTGGTAATGGGTGTACCGAGGCGGCCTGTAATCCAATGATAGCGGATGCTTACGAGGGCAATAAGATGAGTAAAATGCTGAACCGTTTTCACATGTGGTTTCCAGGTGGAATCGCCATAGGTAGTTTACTCTCTGGTTTCATGACGGATAATTTAGAAATAATTGGGCGTAACCAGATGTGGTTATTATTGATTCCTACAGTGATTTATGCCTATTTGTTCTTAGGTCAGTCTTGGCCAAAAGCAAAAGTACAAGAGGCTGCCACCCTAAGTGGAAACGTCAAATCTATGTTTACGCCCCTATTCCTTTTTATTGCAGTTTGTATGTCTTTAACCGCCATTTCAGAATTTGGCCCCAACCAATGGGTAAGCCTTATCCTGGCGAAAAGTGGTGCGCAACCTTACCTAATTTTAGCGCTTACTGCAGGTCTTATGGCAGTAGCAAGATATTTTGGTGGCGATATGGTAAAGAAATTTGACCAAACCGGTGTTCTTTTAGGTTCGGCAATTTTAGCGACCATAGGTATTTATTTATTTAGTACGCAAACCGGTGCCATGGCCTATGTGGCCGCAATTGTATTCGCTTTGGGTATCGCCTATTTCTGGCCCAATATGATTGGTTTGGTTGCTACCAAAGTTCCAAAAAGTGGTGCTTTGGGCATGTCTATTATCGGTGCCGTAGGAATGTTCGCTAATTTTATTTTTCAGCCTATTATAGGGGGTTGGATCGATGCTGACCGAGCAGCCGCCAGCGCGCAGGGATTAACAGGTGATGAATTGGAGTTAGTTTCCGGGCAGGCTACTTTGGAAACAATGACCTTATTCCCAGGAATCCTGATAGTCCTTTTTACCATTCTTTATTTTTGGTTAAAAAATAAAAAAAGTGCCGAATTGGCCACTGCTTAAAAAGTAGCATCTTAAAAAAAATTAAAAGCCATCCTCAACCAACGGATGGCTTTTTTGATATGCTTTTTTTGATAAACTCCCTGTAAACAGGGTGATTTTGACTTTATTAAAAATGTATTTTTGAAAATTAGATCTGATGGGCTTTTTTTGATATCCATAAAAGAATTCAAATACTACTGCTTGAAAATAAACGCAAAAGAAAGATTCGGTTCCTATATAACAAGAAACAACTGTTATGGCTTGCCCCTAGCTTTTGTTTTTTTCTCTATACTTTCTTTTGTTTCAAACGGTCTAAATGCCCAAGATGAAATTAGGTTTACAGCCTTTGGATATACTCCAAGAACTATCCCGGATTCAGTTTACAGTAAGCTCAAGAAAGAAACCAATATTGTCAAGAAGCTACATTTATTATATGAAATAGGCAAGATGCACAACGAATTTGGATATGCCGATTCTACCGTATTCTATTCCAAACAAATTGAGGCTATTATTTTACCGGCCAAAGAAAAACTAAAGAACTACGATCAATATCTAATTTGGTCCAAGAGACTTTTAGGTGATGGCAAATATGGATACGGGTATTACGAAGAAGCGCTTAAAGCCTACATAGACGGTATTAACATAGGCAGCACAATAACGGACAATGCAGAACGTAAGTGGCTGGAATTGGGCTTGGGAAAAGTCTATCTACAAAAAGGAGACCATGAAAAAGCCAGGGCCTTATTCATGACATCGGCCCAAACCGAAAGAGACAATGAACTCAAAGTACAGGCCAATTATTGTTTAGGAGTTTTGGCACTAAGGCAAGAAGATGAAGCCAAAGCGACCTCTTTTTTTAAAAAAGCAAAAGCGGTTACATCTGACGGTATTAATAAAAAAACATTGCTCAAAATTGAGTTCTATGAGGGCATTATCGCATGGCGCAAGAAAGATAATAATACCGCCCTGAACATTTTTGAGGAGGTCATGAACCGTAGTCTGGAAAACAATTATTATGATACCTATACAGAGGCGGTTTCTGCCTACGGGACCATTTATAGGGAATTGGGGGAATATGAAGCTGCCGAAATGTCCTTGTCCATGGCGTATGCCAATGCCATGAACTGGAACCGTTTGGAACTACAGAAAAAAATAATCAATGGCTTGCGTCTCACCTACGTAGCCAAAGGCGATTATAAAAACGCCTATAATTTAATGACACAATATTTGCAGATTTCTTCTGAAATTTCCGAACAACAAAATACCAAGGTCATCAAGGAATTGGAATTTAAATACGAAACTTTACAGAAAGAGAAGGAAATCTATGAACTAAAGGAAACCCAACAGGCAAAACAGAATGAAATAGAGCGACAAAAAACAATTAAAAAAGCATTTCTATATGGCTTTTTGGCACTCTTGGTCCCTATACTGGCACTACTTTATGTGTATTATCAAAAACTACAGACACAAAGCCAGCTCAATACACAGCAAGAAGAACTGAACAATCAAAAAATCGCATCCCTTTTGAGTGAACAGGAACTAAAACTGGCACGTGCCGCCCTTGATGCACAACAGGAGGAAAGAGCTAGAATAGCACAACAGCTTCACGATAGCATTGGCGGTAATTTGGCAGGGATAAAACTACGAATGTCCAATATGGTAAATACCGATGCTTCGCAACAGGATATTATACATCAAGTAGACGATACCTACGAGCTTGTGAGAAGTATTTCCCATGATCTTATTCCAAAAAAATTCAATGAAAGTGCATTCACCTTGTTGATCAGGGAATATCTTCAAAATATAAAGCGGCACTCAGACCTCTCTATTACCTTTTTATCGCATCCCGAAGAAAAAATAAACGGGTTGAAGGAGAGCGTAAAAGTAGAAATATATCAGATTATACAAGAGCTCTTTACCAACTCTTTAAAACATGCTGACGC
The DNA here is from genome assembly GCF_047345745.1 of Maribacter algae. Classification (NCBI taxonomy): domain Bacteria; kingdom Pseudomonadati; phylum Bacteroidota; class Flavobacteriia; order Flavobacteriales; family Flavobacteriaceae; genus Maribacter; species Maribacter algae. The sequence goes on along the minus strand of NZ_JBLFES010000001.1, from coordinate 389,972 downwards.
AAAAAATATAGAATTGCACTTGACCATTTATGAAACGATACTCCAATTACTCTTCGAGGATGATGGGGTAGGTTTTGAAATGGACCGGACAGAAGTTGGCATAGGACTATCGAACATAAAAAATAGAGTGGAACAGTTAGGCGGGGAAACTATCATAGATAGTACTATTGGCCGTGGAACAGCTATTACCATTGAAATACCCTTAAAAGAAAAATATGAAAAAGTATAAACTCATTATTGCAGACGACCATAAAATGTTCTTGGATGGCCTGCTCAGTATTCTCTCGCATAGGGAAGACTATGAAATTACCTTGACCGCGGATAGCGGTAAAAATGTAGCCAAGTATTTGGACATTAACCCTGATGAAGGCGTAGATCTGGTAGTCACCGATGTAAATATGCCCGATTTAAATGGTATAGAGCTCAACAAACATATTAAGACCAAGCATCCTAAAATAAAGACATTGGTGGTGAGTATGCTTCACGATTCAAGAACGGTTCAGACCTTGACCAAGGACAACGTTGATGGTTATATCCCTAAAAATGCCGAAAAGGAAGAATTGCTCCTAGCCATTGAAACCATTCTAAAGGGCGATAAGTATTTTTCGCAATCCATAAAGGATGTATATCTTAAAGGAATGTTCTCCAACGAACAATCGGTTGCGGATTCACTTTCAAAAAGAGAGAAAGAAGTCTTGAAGTTGATCGCACAGGAATTCACAACACAGGAAATAGCGGACAAACTTTTCCTAAGCAAGCACACCATAGAAAGCTATCGCAAAAATCTAATTTCCAAATTGGAGGTTCGCAACTTGGCGGGACTTACCAAATATGCCCTTAAATTGGGGCTTTTAGAACAGTAGTTTCAACATTTATGTAAAATTCATCCTTATTTTGGATACGAACAACAACTCGGTTGTTCGCGTAATTCATATTACTTTTTTTTATGACACCCTGTTTTCAGGGATGCATTTCTACGGAAAAAGGGGCTGCACACGGCTCAAATACAAGGCATCTTTGTAGAAACAAATAATAATCATTAAAACTTTTGAATTATGATCTACGGAATTTTTTTAGTACTACTCAGTATCATCGCAGTGCCTTCTTTGGTACTGTCCAAAAAACCAAACGCAAAAGAATTATTGGAAAAGATTGAACCCTATCAAGGATGGATAGGTCTTATTTTCTGTATTGGAGGCGTTTGGGGAATTATCAGTGCCATTATCAATTTAGGTTGGTTGACAGCAGCTCCTATTTGGTGGATTACGTTAATGGCTGGAAGCGTTGTTCAGGCCACTTTAGGATTTATGCTAGGCTTTGGTCTTATGAACAGTCTGTTTTTAGGGAAAAATGTAGAGGCCCAAGAAAAAGCGGCGCAATTGCGTGAAAAAATTGCCCCAAAACAGGGAAAACTAGGAGTTCTTGGTATTGTCGTTGGCGTGTGGATGATCGTTGCTTCTTTTATGTTCAGCGTAGTATAAACCTCTTAATAAATTAGATATGAAAAAAATAATCATGATTTTGGCTTTTATGGCCTTTGCAGGAGTAAAAGCGCAAATGAACAACAATCAAAAAACGGTTTCGGTTTCAGGAAAAGCTTTAGTGGAAAGAGTTATCACCAATTACAAGGTGAAAGCTACTTTAAGCATGGACCAAATTTATTACGCGGATTATAAGTGTAAGGATTTAGCAGAATTGAAGGCCAAATATTTTGACGCCTTAAAAGAACAAGGTGTGGATGTTTCCAAATTCAAAGAGAAAAAAATGGAATTTTTCTCCTTGGGCTATCAAAAAGAGGGAACTATTTTAATCTATGAAACCTCTGATAAAGAAATTGTAAAAACGCTTTTGAGCACAAAAATGAACGGAGTTCAACTTTCCTATCAATCTAGGGCTACTTTATCACAAGATAAAATAGAGGCTCTCCTTACGGATGCCTTGACCGATGCAAAGGCAAATGCCGCAAAAGTTTGCAAAGTAGCAGGTAAATCAGTGGGTGAAATTGTAAGTATTGTTCAGGATATTCCAAGCGAACATATTTGGAACAATTATTATAATGACTACGAAGAATTTTTGACCGTAAGCGTGGCTTACGAACTAAAATAGTTGGTTGGTTTTGTTTATTCCCGGTCTGTCCATTTTATTGGATGGGCCGGGTTTTAAAGAAAAAATTCGATACATTTTTATTTACATCTCCCAAAATTGTAAAAAGGCTGTTCTGACTTTCCTGTGTAGAGGTAGTATCAAGAACTCGAAATCCGAACGAGCGGATAGAGTAGCAAGGAAATTATTTTGATGAATATGAATCCTATGTAAAATAGCGGCACTTAATGCCGCTATTTTCGTTGTGATTATTTGATTCTAAACGCCTATCTTAAAGGCCACAAAATAACATCTTTCAAAATGAAACATCATTCTACAAAAAAAGGCCTATCCATTTTTTTCACTCTACTATTATCCTCTATTACGGGCAGTGTGTTATATGCACAATCGGAGACCAAACTCATGCATCAACCGGCGCTGAGCGATTCGCACATCGCTTTTGTATATGCGGAAGACCTCTGGATTGCCAACAGGGACGGTTCCAATCCAAAACGACTCACGATTGACGAGGGCATAGAATCGAGTCCTATTTTTTCACCGGATGGTAGTATGATCGCCTTTAATGCGGAGTATGATGGTAATTCCGATGTTTTTATCATCCCCGCTACTGGCGGCATTCCCAAAAGGTTAACATGGCATCCTTATAACGATCTTGTCCGTGACTTTACTCCGGATGGGAAAAACGTACTATTTGCTTCGCAACGTAATTCCCATACCAATCGGTATTTACAATTGTACACGGTTTCTATTGATGGTGGAGCTACCACACAATTGGAAATTCCCAACGCTTTTTGGGCTTCCTATTCGGATGATGGTCAATATATTGCCTATACTCCTATTTTTGATGCTTTCAACCAATGGAAACATTACAGAGGTGGTAGGGTTTCACGAATTTGGGTTTACAATACTGCGAACCATAAAGTAGTGGAAATTCCTAAACCGGAAGGTGGCAGTAATGATACCCAACCGCAATGGGTCGGCGAACGTGTTTTTTTTAGAAGTGACCGTGAAGGCGAATTTAATCTGTTCAGCTATAATACTGTTTCAAAAGAAATAAAGAAACATACCGATTATAAGGATTTTCCTGTCATAAATCCAAAAGTGCATATGAATAGCGTCATATACGAACATGCGGGGACGCTGCATTTGTACGATGTCTCATCCGGAACAGACAACAAACTTACTTTAAGTATTAGCACAGATCTTCTTGAATTGCGTGAACGTTATGTTTCGGGCCAAGAATATGTACGTTCCGGGCATATTTCTCCATCGGGCGCAAGGGTTGTGCTGGATTTTAGGGGAGATATCGTAACCGTACCGGCCAAAAAAGGAGACGTTAAAAACATAACCCAAACTACCGGGATACACGAAAAATTTCCGGCATGGTCTCCAGATGGTAAATCCATTGCATATTTTTCCGATGCTTCTGGAGAATATGGTTTGCATATAGCTCCCGTAGGAGATGGAAACGTATCCAAAATAAAACTGGATGGCTCCGGTTTCTACGCCAACATCCATTGGTCACCAGATAGTAAAAAAGTAAGCTACGTGGACAACGGCCGAAATTTGTACGTAACGGACGTTTCCACTAAGAAAACGACCAAAATTGCCCAAGACGAACTTTTTGTTCCCGGGGATATAAGGGATCTGTTCAGCGACTGGTCCTTTGATTCCAATTGGGTGGCCTACACACAAGTAACGGACACCAATTTTGAAAAAGCGTTTTTATATTCATTGATCGAAAATAAATCCTACGCCCTTACAGATGGTCTTTCCCATGTAACGAGTCCCGTCTTTGACCCTAGCGGAAAGTACATCTACCTCTTGGCATCCACGGATGCAGGACCATTGGTCAATTGGTTTGATCAATCGAACATTGACAAGGAGCTCACTAATTCCATCTATGTCATCACCCTACAAAAAGATGTGGTTTCGCCCTTAAAAAAAGAAAATGATGAGGAGAAAGGTGAAGAAGAAAAGGAAGAAGAGGAGCCAAAGAAAAATAATAAAAAGAAAACTCCTGCTCCCACTAAAAAATTGAAAATAGACTGGAACGGCATCCAAAATAGAATGTTGGCCTTACCCATTGAACCTGGTGTATATGACAATTTAAAATCTGTAAACGAAGGAGAATTGTATTATCTCTCCTCCTCTTTTCATTCCAGAACGTCTGACCTATATAAATTTTCATTTGAGAAAAGGGAAGCGGAAGAACTTTTTCCATTGAACTATTATGAGATAGCGGACGGTGGTAAAAAGATGTTCTACAACAGTGGCAGCTCATGGTATGTTTCGGATTTGGGAAAGAAATCAGAGGACAGTCCCATAAACCTGGAAGGTATCACTGTCAAGATCAACCCAAGGGAGGAATGGAACAATATTTTTAACGAAGCATGGCGCGTAAACAGGGATTATTTCTATGATCCCGGAATGCATGGTGTAGATTGGAACGCGATGAAAGAAAAGTACACTCCCCTGATAGCTCATGCGGCCTCCAAAAATGACCTTTATAGGGTCATGCAGTGGATGTTCAGCGAGCTGGCCGTGGGACATCATCGGTTTGGAAGTGATGGAGATGCGTTGAACGAGCCAAAAGATATTCCCGGTGGACTCCTAGGAGCGGATTATATTGTTGATAACAATCGTTATCAAATACAAAAAATATATGGCGGTTTAAACTGGACCCCAGATTTAAAATCTCCATTGACGGAACCAGGTGTAGACATTGCCGAGGGCGACTATATTATTGCCGTAAATGGAAAGGAAGTTTACGGAACGGATAATCTCTACCGCTTCTTTGAAAATACCGCCAATACTTTGGTAAACTTAAAAGTGAGCAAGACTGCGGATGGTGAGAATGCCAAAACATTTGCCGTGACTCCCTTGGCTACCGAGTGGGCCATTAGAAACAGGGATTGGGTAGAAGGGAACATGAAGAAAGTCCATGAGGCTACCAACGGAGATGTAGCGTATGTGTATGTGCCTAATACCACTGTCGCCGGTTTTGAATATTTTAAACGCTACTTCTATCCCCAAGCGAATAAAAAAGCTATCATCATTGATGAACGTTTTAATGGTGGAGGTTCTTTGGCGGATTATTATATCGATATTTTAAAACGCCCGGAACAAGCGTACTGGAATTTTAGGTACGGTCAAGATTTAAAATCACCAAGCGCATCTATCCAAGGGCCTAAAGTGATGATAGTTGATGAAACGGCAGGTTCTGGAGGGGATTACCTTCCATGGATGTTCCGAAAATTTAATATGGGAACCATTGTTGGAAAACGTACTTGGGGCGGTTTGGTAGGCGTATTGGGGTATCCTGAATTTATTGATGGTGGTATGGTTACGGCACCTAATGTGGCATTTTATACGGAAAACGGATTCAGGGTCGAAAATGAGGGCGTAGCACCGGACGTAGAAGTGGAGCAATTACCAGAACAAGTAATAAAGGGGCAAGATCCACAACTAGAAAAAGCCATTGAAATCATCAAGAAGCAATTAGAGGAAAACCCACCAAAGAAAATGGTGCGCCCCGCGTATCCTGATAAAATAAAATCATAGCGAAACACGTCTTCTATAAAAGGCCGTCCAAAAATTTACTTACTGTTGATTGGGGCGGAGTCGAGAAACTTATTGCGATACTATCCAATAAGATATTGACTCCGCTCGATGAGATGGTACGTTGAAAACAAAATTTTGGACAGTCTTATTATTTCTGTAGAATCACGATTTCCTGTTTTCCTTAACCAAACATCGTCGCGAGAGTGAAATACTATGGAAGCTTTCAAAAATCGAACTACCTTTTTACCAGCATCATTTCTTTTCTTCTTTGGTCAATTTATCGTCCTTCCAGATACCGGTAGTCACAACTTCTCCGTCCTTGCCATAAAATGATCCTTTTCCGTTGCGTTTGTCATCCTTCCATTGCCCTGTATACTTTTCGCCATTGGGCCAATAATATGTGCCTAGACCGTTGCGCTTGTCGCTGTCATAACTCCCTACATAATACTCCCCATCGGGCCAGTAGAAAGTGCCTTCCCCGTGACGTTCATTTTCCTTCCATTGCCCTTCATATCTGCTTCCGGTATCCAAGATAGCGATTCCCGTACCATGTGCTTTGTTGTTTTTCACTTGGCCAACATAATGCATCTGATTGCCTTTTTTGCTCTCAAATTGCAAGTATTTTCCAAGTGATTTATTTTGTAGTTGATTGCGCATTGCCCTCAATTCCACTTTGGCCTTCTCCAAGGCAAATGTGAGCGAATCGTACTTTCTGATTTCCGCATTGGTGGAGAACGAGGCTAAACGTAAAGAATCCATCGCAATACTGTCCATTGCTTTATTATTGGTCGAGGTTTTTACTTTCATCAACCGCTCCGCTAACGCAATCCGTAAGGGAATGGTATTGTTTAGCTCCCGTTCTGTTCCCAAAGTGGCTTTGTAAGACGCTATCGCTTCACTATAATTTCCGTTCAACAAAACGGAATCGATACTTAATAATCTTTCATTTTCCATCAGCAATTGCTCCATATTCAATTGCTCTTTTTCACTTTCCCGCAGTTTGTGCTCCAGACTTGAACTTTGGATGACCAAATAGATAGCCAAAATGGAAATTGACCCGAACAGAAGGTATGGTATGGCAATTCGTTTTTTCATTAAAATAGTTTTTCGCGATATACTTACGGAGCAATCAGTCGTTTAGATGAATAGAGGGCAATTTGTTACGGACTTTTCTAAAGTCCGGGGAAAAGTACATATGAAAACGCATGGTCCAATTTTGTTTGAACACACCTCCGTTTTCCAACGTTTGTCCCTGAGAATACATAAGTCCGGCAGCAAAAGTGAGTCTTGGTGTTACAATATATCCGAGTGTGGTCGTTAACCGTAAATCCTCCATTGGGCTGGCAACGACCGCCTTTCCACTTTGCATGATAAGCTCCGCTTCGGGCGATATATAAAGCGTTTTTGTTTCCAGTTTGGTACTGTTCAATGGTATTTTCATACGGAACATATAGCGCCACCGGTTTCTAAAAATATACTCGCTATTCTCCTCGAAAGATTGTGTCCACCGGTGTTCTATACGAATCCTGTGATAGACCATGGCACTGTAGAGTGGCATGGCAAATTGGTATTGATGCCAGATGCGCCACTCCGGCACTAAATTTCGAGCGGTAGAGGATTCATCGGTGTTAAAATTCAATCGTAAAACCCCTCCAAGGGCCGCATTTACTTTTTTGTTATAGATATACCCGATGGCGTGCCGATTATAGATTTGCCCAACCTGTCCTATAAACGGTGTTTCTTTGGTCTCTTCAAAACGAAAATGGGTCTGCGCTACCCAAAACAAGCGTTTGGAAATACGGATGTTACCGTAGGTATTCACCCATAGCCTGGTCTTGGGTTCCTTGAATTCGGATTCCAATGGAAGCACCTCGTTCTCCAGATCCTGTGCCAAAGCAGATGGCGTTAACAAAATTGTAAAACATAGGATGAGGAGACCGTAGCACGTATAAAATTGTTTCATCCTAGGGCTGTTTTTGATTTGCTAGGTTGAACAATTCCAATACGGTTTCCGGATTTTGTGTTCTCTTAAGTTTGCGTTCCAATTTCTTGGTATCCATCTCTCGGAGTTCCAACATTCGTTGATTGGTATTTTGGATAAGCAAATTAATTTTTTCGGAACGCTCACAATTCAAATTTGTGGTAACCTGATCTAAAAAATAGGGGACCAATGTTTTCTTATAGGCTGAAACAATTCGTTTTTTTACCTCTTCATCCATCAAGGTTGCCATGAACGGATTCCAAATACGGTCCGTATATTTATCTTGGATTTCCATGGAACTATTCGGCAACTGCGCAACGGTTTTAGACAATTTATCCAGTGAAGAAAAGCACGTTACCAACCCTTTTGCCCTTGAAAATTTTTGCCCGGTCTCCTCAATATTGGAATAGTCGCTCAATTGCTGATTTGCATAAGCAGCTATAGATTGAACGGCATTTTTAAATTTGGGCGGGACCTCAGTTTTTAAAGAATCTATATATTGATTTAGCGACTTACTTTTACTGATAAGCTGTTCTTCCAGTGTGACTAATTCCTGAAGTTTTCTTTCCCGGGTAAGTCGCTTGGAAAGCGTTTCTTCAATATCTTCCAAGCTTAGCCTCGCATAGTTGGCCATTTGGGTCAAGCTCGTAAAATCATCTCCATTAAAATCCAAATGTTCCGCATTTTTTAGATGATATTTTTTAGTGTTCGACACACTATCCATTCTAACCGTAATTTCGGTGGATGGTTTCTCATTTGGCCAAAGGATTTTTGAAAGATTTTCTGGCGAAATAAATTCTAAAATTCCAGATTTGTGAAACCCGGCCATTCGAGTCAACGGTTTCACAAATTGATTGGAAATAGAATCGGTGACCGCATAATAGTATGCCGCATCCTGCTCCGATAGTTTCAGAATGGCAAGTTGCGTATCGTTCAACAAGGATTCGCTGACATCTTTTGCGATTTTTAAATTAACAGCGATAGTATCCAATTGTCGTATTTCAGTAGTATCCAAAGGAAAATATGGAGCTTTTACCTGAAACCGAGGTAGAAATTGTGCTTTGCCCAGCGCGGACAATATGGAATCAATTTTTTGATAATACGAAATATTCAGCGCCAAGAGGTCCTCTACATCATCCTTGAACGAAACCCCGTCTTCGGAGAGTTCCAAGGTTAACAATTCAATATATTGATTATCAAGATTCAGGGTTTCATATGTTGCGGCATCCTTTTTAAAAACTGAAAAGGTTTTGGTTTCCCCATCTTTTTCGATAACGATTTTATTGAGCAGACCTTCCGTAAAATACCAATTTTCTGAATCCCCTATAACGTTCTTCTTAAACAAGGACCACTCATCGTGGGCAAGGCCATCTCTTAGAAACCGGCCGATTAAGGTATTATTTTCATCTTCTATACTGAAGTTTTTTTGTGGAACTCCTTCATCAAAATCAAATTCACTTTTAAAAATGGTTTCTTCAATTTCAGAATCGGTAATTTTATTAACAATGTAGGTCCATGGGCCATCGGGTTTTCCTTTTGTTATGATTCCCTCCGCTTCTTCCTGTATACCGTTGATCAATACTCGGTATTGATAGTCCACAACTTCTGTCTGGTTGTTGGATTTAAAATCCCCAAACTCAAATCGCCATCGCCCACTGGGATAATCTTCCTTAAAATTTCCCTTGAATAAAAACGAATTGTCCTCTTCTTGTATAAGTGCCTCTAGGCTTGATTTACGCAATTCAAAAGGTCCGTTTAGAAGCGTATCCCCATCGACTATTTTATAGGTATAATCAGCTTCGCCTTGATAGGCCCCAATCTGCATAGAACCCTGAAACCGTTCTGTTTCTTGACCGTGAATAGCAGTGACGGCAAAGCACAGCATTAGCAACACTATTGAATGATAACAAAAATGCCCCGACCTATTCATTTGACAAAAAAACTAAAATATAATTAGATAGGGGAATGTTGCCTGTAAAAAATCCAAATCCCGAGCAATTGGGCTAAAAAGGAAATTTTTAGAGTGTATAAATATACTGAGCATCGCTCATAACTTTTCAAAATGATGCTACTAACTAGGTTTTTAGGCTCAAACAAAAATCTATTAAATATAGTCATTGCTTACTAAACTTCACGAATTCTATAGCGTACCCTTTTTAAGGTAATGTTTTGATTATTAAGTTAAATATGAATTCTTTATATTTGTGAAGCAGCACAACACAGCACAGTACAACTGACACATGTTTCAGCAACTTTTTTCAGCTATTCAAAATGAAATTTCGAGCAACACTGCCGTAAAATCGGATGCTATTGCACTGGCCATCAACTCCGCGATTGAGAACAAGATTGTCACTCGCAACCATCGCCTTCCTTCCGTAAATGAAGCAGTTGAGGGTCTTTCGGTAGCCCGTACGACAGTGGTCAAAGCCTATAAACAATTAATTCAAAAGGGATTAGTTGAATCGCGGCCGAGACACGGTTACTTCGTTATTAGCGAGAACACCAAACGTCGGATTAAAGTAATGTTATTACTGCACAGTTTAAACCCGTTTCAAGAACAACTTTACAATGCATTTGAAAAAAAGTTAGGTAATACCGCTGAAATTGATGTGTTCTTTCATCATTGCAATATTGAGGTCTTCAAAAATTTGGTTTTAGAGAAGCAGCACCGCTACGGTCTTTTTGTAATTACTCCGTTTCAACACAAAAAGATGGGTGTTATTCTAAAAGAACTTCCTACAGATAAAATATTGATAATCGATCAGTTGGCCGGACTTTCAACCTATTCGCACATTTGTCAAAATTTCGATACTGCGGTAGTTAGTGCCCTGTTTCAAGTTTCAACTGTTTTTAAAAAGTATAAGAGGGGTGTTCTTTTGTTTCCTGAAGACAAAAAATTCCCCATCGAAATAAAATCCGCATTTCGTGAATTTGCACAAGAAATTCAATTGCCATTAACTATTGAGGAAGGAATTAAAACAGTAAAGACCATACAACGAGGTACCGTATATTTTGTACTGGCGGAAAGTGATTTGGTGAAATTGGTCAAAGGTGCGCGAAAAGCAGCACTAAAAATTGGAAGCGATGTTGGGTTACTTTCTTATAACGATATGCCAACCAAAGAGGTAATTGCGGATGGTATTTCGGTTATTAGCACCGATTTTAAAGCTATAGGGAAAAAGGCGGCAGCCTTTGTAAAGAATAGAAAAGTTGTCTCTGAAATTATGGAGACAAAGGTAATCTTGCGGAATTCTCTTTAGAGTTTAATTTCCTCAACTACCAAATTAGACCAAAAACCAAATTGTATAAAAACCAATCAAACATGAGCAAATGAAATCTTTAGAACTTCTAGATTATATCGTCTTCGGTCTCTATTTCGTACTCGTAGTAGGTGTGGCACTGTACGTATCGCGAAAACCCAAAGACCACGATCGCGATGCGGAAGATTATTTTCTAGCAGGTCGTTCGTTGCCATGGTATATTATCGGCGCCTCGCTCATCGCGTCTAATATTTCTACGGAACAGATTATCGGAATGAACGGTACGGCATTTGAAAGTGGCATTGCGGTCATTTCTTACTCCCTGATTGGGGGTGCCATCTCTATTTTAATCGTAGGAAAGTATTTTCTCCCTCGCTTTCTTAAAGGAAAAATTTACAGTATGCCCGAATTCCTCGAGAAGCGTTTCGGCAAACGCGTAAGTACCCTCATGGGCGTTTTTTGGATTCTGGTCTACATCTTCGTCAACCTCACCAGCGTGCTTTCTCTTGGCGCCATTACCCTGAACGCGGTTTTGGGTATTCCTATCATATACAGCGTTATCGGTCTTGCGTTATTTTCAGCGATTTATACGATTTATGGGGGATTATCGGCGGTTGCTTGGACGGATATTATTCAAGTCGGCGTTCTCGTCGTCGGTGGTTTGGCCGTAGTTTGGTTGGGTCTCGACGAGGTTGCTTTAAAACATTCTGGGGAAGGCGTTATTGAAGGTTTGTCTAAACTGATGGAAGTCCAATCCGAAAAGTTTCACACCATCTTGCCCACATCGCATGAAGAATTACCGTGGACAGGCGTTTTCATGGGCGGCCTTTGGATTGCTGCATTAAGCTACTGGGGCTGCAACCAATATATCATCCAACGCGCACTGGCAGCCAAAAGTTTAAAAGAAGCCCAACACGGTCTTCTCTTTGCCGCCGTTTTGTCCATTATCGTAGCGGTTATAATCGTAGTCCCAGGGGTGATTGCAAGTGAACTATTTCCCGATAGTATTGGCGCACGTGATGAGGCGTTTCCTGTTTTAATTCGCGAGTTGCTGCCTGTGGGTTACTCTGGTCTGGTTATCGCTGCCTTGATCGCGGCCATTATTTCCTCACTGAATTCGATGTGCAATAGCGTGGCCACTATTTTTACCATGGATATTTACCGAAACAGCATCAACCCAAAGGCGAGTAATTATCAATTGGTTTTCGTTGGGCGTATCGTTACCGCTGTGGCGCTAGTTATTGCTGTTATTGTCACGCCCGCAGTGGCATCCATGGGGCGATTGTTCGCCTTTATTCAAGAGTATACAGGTTTTGTTACTCCGGGGGTGCTTTGCATTTTTCTACTGGGTCTTTTTTGGAAAAGAACTACAGGTAAGGCGGCCTTGTGGGCGGTACTGCTGACCATTCCTATTTCAGTACTATTTAAAGTTTTGCTGCCCGAAATCGCATTTTTAGATCGTATGACGCTTGTCTTTCTCCTACTGGTTGTAACGACCGTATTGATCAGTCTGAAAGATAAACCCGAACAGAGAGAGATTCAAAAACTGGAGGCTGCTGACAATGCTACGGCTTTTTATAATATTGGTGCGTTGGTGCTCGTAGCCCTGACTGCCGTGTTTTACTTAGTATTTAAATAAAATTAGAGTCCATCAAAATGAAATACACAAAATTCCCAAAATCGGAAGACAAAATAAGTAAACTGGGCTACGGAGCCATGGGCTTAGCGGGTTGGTTTGAAGATCGTACGCAACAACAAATGCACAGATCGGTAATCAATGCCCTAGAGCAAGGGGTGAATTTTATTGACACGGCGCGTGCCTACGGCGATTCTGAAATTATTTTAGGGAAAGCGCTAAAGGACTGGCAAGGCGAAAAACCTTTTTTAGCGACCAAAGTTGAATCGCTTGGGCCAGACAACACACGATGGGGTATTCCTTCTCAGGTTGAAGAGACTTTCCCGAAGGGACATATTCGCCATAGCACCGAAACTTCTTTAAAAAAATTGGGTATAGAGCAGATCGACCTGTTACAGCTGCACCTCTATTGGCCTAATTGGGGTGTTTCTGGGTATTGGATGGATGAACTTCAAGCCCTAAAAGAAGAGAGTAAAATTCGTTTTATAGGCATATCGAATCCCGATTGTCGCTGTGATACTGCGCTGCCTTTAGTGCAAAGCGGACTCATAGATGCCGTGCAAACCATCTTTAATATTTTCGACCCCACGCCCTTAGATTGTTTGGTACCGATTGCCCAGCAAAATCAGGTCGCCATTTTAGCGCGCTGTATCATGGATGAAGGCGGATTAAGCGGTTTTCTTACGGAAGATACCCAGTTTTCCGAGGATGATTATCGCAAGACATTTTTTGAATGTGTGCCTCGTAGGATGTACATCAAACGCATTGATCGATTGAAAAAATACGTGCCAGAATATGCGGGAAGTCTCGCTGCCTTGGCCATAAAATTTGCCACCCACCACCAAGGCATTACGACTGCATTGACTTCTATGCACGTTGAAAAATATGCCAATATGAACATTGCCGCCATGAAGGAAGCTCCGTTGCCGGAAGAAGTTTTTCAAGAGATACGCCAATTCCACCGGTGGATACGCAACTTTTACGATACCAAGTTGTGGGATAAAGAGGCCGTTGGCGGTACCCTAAGCATAAAAGAAAATACGGATGCATAAATCAAATGGTATAAAAAATACGCCGCGCGTACGATGGGAAAATCTATTGCCTGAAGAATTTCTTGAACGGCAGCAGACACTTCCTCTAGTTTATCTCCCGCTGGGGATGTGCGAACCCCATGGTCATATCGCTCCCTTTGGACTCGATACGCTAAAGGCGGTTTACCTCTGCGAGGAAGCGGCAAAGCGTTTTGGTGGAATTGTGGCACCTACATTGGGCTATCAAATCCATGAAGTGGGTTACCATGCCCAATGGTTGCAACGGGTTGTGGGAGAAGTTGAACCCGCTATGACCAGTATGCCGCCAGATGTGATGCTACGATTTTTCTTATATCAACTTCGAAGTTTCTACAATGCAGGTTTTACTTCCATTGTTGTGATTACAGGTCATGCAGGGGGTAATGAAAAAGATTACCGCTTGGTCGCGGAAGCCTTTATGAAAGAGATTAGCATCAACATTATTGTAAAGGCTGATCCTGAGTTGGTAGACGGCAAATTTAATGGCGATCATGCCGGCAAATACGAAATTTCACAATTGCTTTATCTGCATCCTGAGCTCATGGCTATGGATCGTATGGCTAGATCGAAAACCGATGCGCTAGGTCAATTTGCGCAAGGGGATAATGCGCATGAGGCCAATGCGGAACTAGGAAAAAATATTATTGAAGAAAGTCTCCTCTCATTAGGAAGTATAATTGCAAACCTTCCCCAACAACAGACATCAAAAAAGCTGAATTATCAGGAAACGGAAAAAATTTGGCAAAAAGTGCTAAGTCGTAAATCCGAATGGGTAACCGCAAAACCCCGTAAAGAACAAGAAGCGGTTGCTGAGACTTCGCAATGGAAACCTTATGAATACTATTAAAATATAAAAAGATGAATAAAATAACCTTTAAAGCTACCCTAATGCCTTTGCTCACGCTGCTCTTAGTATCCTGCGGTGCAGAGAAAAAAGACAACGCGAAACCAACTGCGAAAAAGCCGCCCAACATTCTTTTTATTTTAGCGGACGACCAAGGCTATGGCGATTTTAGTGCGTACGGCAATACCATTCTTAAAACACCGAACATCGATAATATTTACCGCGAGAGTACGCGGTTCAATAATTTTTTCGTGAGTCCCGTTTGCGCCCCTACCCGCGCCTCGATCATGACCGGACGCTACAATCAGCGCACGGGCGTTTGGGATACTTGGAAAGGAAGGGTAAGTATGCACGGCGACGAATACACGATTGCCGAAGCATTAAAAGATCGCGGATACGCAACCGGACTTTTCGGAAAATGGCACTTAGGGTACAACACCCCACAACGCCCCATGGATCAAGGTTTCGATAAGACTTTGGAGTTTGAGGAATACGCCAAAGACACCGCCACCCGAGTTGATCCGATAATGAAAACCAACGGCGTACTAGACCCAAGAAAAGGCTTTTTGACCGATGTGGTGTTCGATGATGCCATCGATTGGATCGAGGAAAAATCTAAGGAAGACCAGCCCTTTTTCGCCTACGTGGCCACCTTTATGCCCCACACTGCCGATAAACCCCAAGTGCCCATAGAATACGTTGAACCTTTTTTAAAAAATGACACCTTGGTACGGCATACCGCCGAGGTCTACGGTATGGTCACCAAACTTGACGAAAACGTCGGCCGATTGATGGCAAAAATGAAGGAACTGGGCTTAGATGAGAATACGCTCGTGGTCTACCTGTCGGACAACGGTCCGCAAATGCAGGGCGGTGATAACGGTCGGCAAGAACGATTTAACGTAGGTCTTCGTGGCGAGAAGGGAAATGTGTACGAAGGCGGCATCAAAGTCCCCTGCTTTTTCAGATGGCCGGGCAAACTCACCGCAGGTCGCGAAATAGAGGCTATGGCCGCGCATATTGACCTACTTCCCACCTTAGTGGAAATCGCAGATAGCACCGACCTAAAACTTCCGAACCCTATCGATGGAATCAGTTTAGTACCGACCTTGTTCGAGAAAGAAAATATGGAACATACTACCCGTGCCTATTTCAACCAATGGGATCGCGCGGCAGTACCCGAACTTTGGAATAATGTTACCATGCGTACCGACACATTTAAACTAGTGAACGGTAAAGAACTCTACGATATATCAAAAGACCCTTATGAAAAAAATGACCTTGCTCAGGTAAAACCTGACGTGTTCGAAGAAATGCGCGAGGCCACCAAAGCTTGGTTCAACGATGTTTCTTCAACGCGGGGCTACGAGACCAGCTACACCGAGCTAGGTTCGCCGGCACAGAAAAAGTTGACTCTTCAATTTTTCGATCGTAACGATAAAGGTTGGCCGCTCAAGATTTTAGAAACCGGGCCTTACACCTTCACGGTGGAAAACGTAAACCCGAAACTCTTCCCCAAAGGGGCAAAACTCTGCATTGAAATTGGTGATACCTTGGTAAAAAAGGATATTGTTAAAGGTGAAGATCAAGTCGTTTTTGAGGATGTTGAAGTAAACAGGGGACTTCAAAATTTTACCATCTACACAGAAGGATACAAAACCCCCAAAATAGGCCGATGGAATCAGGAAGATCTCGGCTATCGCAATGTTATTATCGAAATCAACGAATAGAAATGAGCAGAAACAACATAGATATGGCTAAGCATAAAAGAGTGATTTTATTAGGGCTGTTTTTTTTGCTATGGACGGGATTTACCCAAGCACAAACAGGAAACAACACCGAAAACTTTGAAAAAAATCTAGAAAACGCCAAGGTGAGTTTTAACGACGGCGCACTCTTGGTCTCCACAGGAAAAGTCAGCAGAACTTGGATATTGACGGGCAGCGGATTTAAAACCGTCAGCTTTAAAAATGAGCGTTCTGGAAAAGAATGGAGTACGAACAAGGCGAATACGTTTGGCGCAGATTGGAATTTACCTACTAAAATTGACAAAGATTCCCAAGCTACTTTGGTCTCCGTAGATTGCCAAGAAAGCGACGATGCCCATTTTACTTCAAAACATTTATTGGTCAACGCGCTGTTCGAATATGCAAATGGCATCCAAATTAAACTATTGGTTCGCGTATACCCGAATGCGACGGGTTTATGGACCGCCTTGGAAGTAAAAGCCGACGCTGATTTTTCCCCCGAAGGGATTCCCGAAGACATCGCCTACGAAAAATATTACGGCTCAAACCAACCCGTAAAAATTGCACGCAACGAATTCATTCCCGTAGATTTTTCAACAGCGAACGTTCGTACATATTGGGGATTTTATAACGACCCCGGCAATCGCGTAAACACCCAAAATATGGTAAAGGAAGAGACCGTTGACGGCTGGCCGCTCTTCAGTGATGAGCAGAACACATGGGCCAGCGGATTGGCCATACACGCCGAAAACGAAGGTCTGATACTGGTAAAAGAATCGAATAAAACCGTGAACAATTACGGACATCAAACGGGTAGTTTTTACTGTACGCCACACGGTGTAGAAGTAACTGGTTGGGGCCTAAAACCAAAGGAAATCACCTCGGAATTCAGACAAACGTGGGCCACATGGAGCATACTCTACTCGGGCGGTGAAGACGAAATGCAACTGGCGTTAAAACAGTTTGATCGGGCTCGATTTCCGATTAAAAAAGAACGCGATATGCATATTTTGGTAGACACTTGGGGAAGTGATTATCGGGAAGGCGACGGCGATAAAATTTACGGCCGCGAGAATTCGGAATTTTCGGTAGTAAAAAAAGAAATTGAATCGGCCTCTGAGTTGGGTATGGATATCGTACGCATTGATGACGGTTGGCAAGAAGGCGACACTTTTAGTACTGATTCGTGGCATCCGAACCCGAAGATCGGCTATGAGGCGGATTGGAAAAAAGTAAAAAAACTAGCGGCAAAAAACAACATACGCATTGGCCTTTGGGCGGCCATTCGCTATATCTCGTTGGAAGAAATGAAAGCCAATCAACAAACGCTAGATGTAGCCACTTGGAAGTTAGATTTTGATAAAATTGAAGATTGGCAATCGTACCACGACAGAATGAACGGAATGCGCGATTTTATTACGTCGGCCGATTATAAAACACAAGTTTCTTGGTGTCCCGAATATGACGATCCGCGATACGGGTGGTACAGCACTGCCCGCGAATACGGGCCTATGTATTTTCAGAACATTCAAAACAATATGCCGCATCATATTGTTTACGTGCCGTACATCACGCTGCGCCACCATTGGATGATGTCGGAATATTACAACATGAACAAGTTGCAGACCAATTGGCAAAACCCGAGCCGTACCAATGCCGCTTATTCCGATGCACCGCAACATAGTCAAGCCTACAGCGCTATGACTGCATTTATGGGCGTTCCGGCAAGTTTTATGTTGACGCAGTTTTTATCCCCAGAAGAAAAAGCAGAACTCAAAAAAGTGATTGCCACCTACAAAAAGGAAAGAGCCGAAATTTTTGATAGCTATGTTTTCCCCATCGGGGAAGAGCCGAACAATGCCTCTTGGACGGGCTTTCAAATACACCATCCTGATAAAAAAACTGGCTATCTTATGGTATTCCGCGAGTTACATAACAAGGAAGAAAGCAAAGATTTAGCCCTCAAGTTTCTCGATGGCAAGCGCATACAGCTCACCGACCTTGAAAAGGATGGCGCGTCAAGAGAAGTGACCGTAGAAAATGGAAACCTATCCATTGAAATCCCCAAAACACCCTCATATAGCTTTTTGAAATATGAGATACTAGATTAAAAAAAAGCAGATGGAAACATTAGAAAAAGAAAAGTTAGATTACAGTTTGGTCGGTCCGCAATCGATCAAGGCCGTACAGCAAGGTTTGGCCGAGGCCACTTGGTATCAGCCGCCAGTGCCGCGCGATAAAATGCGCGAATTGCTAGAACGGAAAAATGGTCCGGCAATAATCGATACCCTCCTTTGGTTTGGCTTGCTCTTCGGTGCGGGATATCTGATATACGCGCTATGGGGCACTTGGTGGGTGGTGCTTCCGATTTTAGCATATAGTGTGCTGTACGCCTCGTCGTCTGATTCACGGTGGCACGAATCTAGCCACGGCACTGCTTTTAAGACCGATTGGATGAACAATGTACTCTACGAAATTGCTTCGTTTATGGTCTTTCGCAATTCCGTTTCTTGGCGATGGAGCCATACCCGCCACCACAGCGATACTCAAATTGTAGGTCGGGACCCCGAAATTGCGGTACCCAGACCTCCCGATATCAAAGGTATCATCCTCAATTTGTTCGCCTTAAAAAGTGCACCACCCGAATTTCGAAAATGCTTGTTGCACATCATCGGTAGGTTAGACGAAGAAGAAAAGCAATTTATTCCGCAGAGCGAAAAAGCAAAAGTGTTTTTGGTCTCTAGAATATGGGGATTGATCTATCTCTCGGTTATTGCATCAGCGATTTATTTTAATACTTGGCTGCCACTTTTTTATATTGGTTTTCCCACCTTTTTGGGGTCTTATATGATTACCGTTTACGGCCTTACCCAACACGCAGGGCTAGCAGAAAACGTACTTGACCATCGGCAAAATTGTAGAACGGTGTATATGAACCGCATTCATAGATTTTTGTATTGGAATATGAACTACCATTTAGAACATCACATGTTCCCATTAGTGCCTTATCATAATTTGCCAAAGTTGCACGCGTTGATCAAAGACTACTGTCCCCCAGCCTACAACGGAATCATTGAAACTTACAAAGAGATTATTCCAGCCCTGCTAAAACAAGAGAAAGACCCGGCATATTTTGTAGCACGAGAAATACCAGATACCCCGGATGCTGATATAGAAAATCAATTGACCCACTTTAAGGCTACCGATGCCGATTTACTAGACGGTGAAGTGGTAGTTTGCGATGCGAATAAACTGCCTAAAGGTGAGGTGTTACGCCTTGATTATGATGGAAAAACCTTTGCCATCTACCAAACCGAAAAAGGTGCGTATTATGCCACTGACGGAATATGTACACACGGCAGCACACATTTGGCAGAGGGACTCGTTATTGGCGAGCAAATCGAATGCCCTAAACATAATGGGCGTTTTAGTGTGGTAGATGGTTCGCCACAACGCGCGCCTGTTTGTGCTGCGCTAAAGACCTATAAGGTTTCAGTTATAAAAGGTAAAATTGCTGTTGACGTCAACAACCCAGGCGGAAAAGGACTAGAAGAGGCGAACGAAATTCTGCCTTATCGCGTCGTTAGCAACAAGAATGTAGCCACTTTTATAAAAGAATTGGTACTCGAACCTGTAGCTCGATCGCTTGACTATAGTCCTGGTGATTATGTGCAATTAGAAATACCCGTTCACGCCACAGCTTTTCAAGATTTTGAAATAGATCTGCCCTACCAAACCGAGTGGAAAAAGCAGAACATCTTTCAACATAAATCGGCCAATTTGAATGCCACACGTCGCAATTATTCTTTAGCGAACAACCCTGAAAATAGCACGCAACTTCGGTTCAATGTTCGTATTGCTCTTCCCCCAAAAGAGGGGAATTTTCACGCGGGAATCGGTTCTTCTTATGTCTTCGGGTTGAAGGAAGGAGATATTGTAAAAGTGGCCGGCCCTTATGGTAATTTTCACATTAAAAATTCTAAAAGAGAAATGATTTATATAGGCGGCGGAGCGGGAATGGCACCCTTGCGCTCACACTTGTCCTATTTATTCGAAACGGAAAAAACACAGCGAAAAGTGAGCTTTTGGTATGGTGCCCGTTCGTTGCAAGAACTGTTTTACGAAGATTATTTTGAAGTGATTGAAGAAGCCAACAAGAATTTTAGGTTTGAGGTGGCGCTATCTGAACCTAAATCTAACGACCAATGGGCATCGCATACAGGGTACATTCACGATGTGGTGTATGAGCAGTATCTTAAAGACCATCCTGATTTAAGGGTTGTGGAATTTTATCTCTGCGGACCGCCTTTGATGATTGCCGCCTGCCAAGAAATGCTTTTTGAACTGGGTATTTCAGAAGATCAGATCGCTTACGATGAATTCTAAAACCACGATCAGTATTTCAAACGCCGAGGCACCTTTCGGAAATACAGCGATACATTTTTTTACGCTAACGCGGAAAAATGGAATCACCGCAAAAATCTCCAATTTCGGGAGTACTTTAATGGAGCTACACGTACCCGATAGCGATGGAAAAATGCGTGATGTAGTATTGGGATTCAAGGATTTAGAAACCTATCTTAAAGAAAACATTTACGCAGGAGCCATCGTGGGTCGTATTGCAGGCAGACTTAACCAAGGACGTTTTTTTTTAGATGGGAAGGTTTATCAACTGACCCAAAACGAAGGCTCTAATCATTTGCACGGTGGGCATACGGGATTCGACAAACAAATCTGGGATTATAAAATTATTGAAACCGCAAGCGGAAAAGCCCTAGAACTTCGGCATAAGAGTCCGCACGGCTCAGAAGGCTATCCTGGCAATCTCAAGGTGACCGTTCGTTACATTTTGACGGACGAAAACGGACTTCAAATAAAAATCAACGCCACCACCGATCGCCCCACCCCCTTCTGCCCTACCGAGCACAGTTATTTTAATCTTTCCGCCGAAGCGGACATTAAAAAACACCGCCTCAAAATTGAGAGTGATGAAGTGGTTGAAGTCAACACTTTGATGCTTCCTACGGGAAAAATAAATAAAGTCTCGAAGGGTATAAATAATTTTGGGCAAGCTGCCCTACTCGGGGTACGCCTACCCCTGTTGCACCGAAACCACGGCGATAACTATTTAACCCACACTTCGGGGGCATTCAAAAAAGTAGCACAGGTAAGTGCCGAAAATCGCAGTATGGAAGTATGGACTACAGCTCCTCATCTGCAACTTTATACGGGAAGTGGACTGCACACTACGGCATCCGGCAAATCGGGAAGCCCCTATCGCGCTCATGCCGGACTCTGCCTCGAATGTCAAGGGCTTGCGGATGCCCCCAATCATAATGCCTTTGCATCCATCATTTTGAGACCTGATGAGAACTTCGAGCAGGTTACGGAGTATCGGTTTGGGGTTGTGTAGGGTTTTGATTATCGAAGGATTTTCGGAAGAAATGTAAACACTGGGAATTGCAGTACTATAAATGGCCGACTAAGATTGTAAACTTCGAAAACGAGCGGTAAAGCTACTTATAACGCCAAGTCTATCATCCTAACTTTCCCAGCACTATTAGTGATTTTTATCGATTGCATGTCCTTTGAAAGCAGCATCGATCTTGAACTTTGCGAGAGATAGCCAGAACCGTAGTAAAATTCCCGTCGTTCTTTTTTTTCATTGGAAAAATGAATTTCCGCAAACATGTCCAAAGGTTTTAGGGTTATGATTTTTTCCTTCACATGCCCAGTTCGCGCAACGTATAGAAGGCTATCGTTATTTTGGGAAACCATGCGTAGAAATGAAGCGTCTCCATGACGTAGTCGAGCCATGGCTTTCGCATCGCCATCGATATAAAAACCACTGTTTTTCACAGGTACGTGTTTAAAGGTAGCATTGCCGTTCCCCAAGAGCAGGGTTCCTACGGAAGCGTCCATCCATCCGGAAAAGACTTCATTGCCGTGCGAATTGCCTACGGCAAGAATATCAGGAATACCGTCCGCGTTTACATCTTCAATCATGGTGCCGTATAATGGCGCTATTTGGGCTCGCTTTGGCAGACTGACCAATCGAAATTTACCATTGCCATCGTTCATCAAGCAGGCGTTCTCGGCATAATCCCATTGTAAGGTCAGGGCATTGTTCAATATATTTCTGGGCAACAGATCGTCTATTTCGGCACTGGCGTATTCGGCATAAGTGGGGGTGCCCTTTTTGAGGCCGATTAGCTGCTTAAACAAATCATCTCTAAGGTGTACGGGCACTTCACGACCTTTACTGAATTGTGTCATAATCGGGTCGATTACCCCATTTTGGTCAAAATCCGCCGCATACACCGTTATCGGTTCCGCTTTTGTAGGTCGGTAGCGAGTATTCAGTCCTGCGTTGCCCAGGACATAATCAATATCGCCATCTTGATCTAGGTCGGCACCATTGATACTTTTCCACAATCCCTTTTCATTCGGCAGCGCCCCGGCATCTACCTTGGTCAACGTACCTTCGGAATTCTTGAAAAGGGTAATGGGCATATATTCGCCGACTACGAACAAGTCGATCCAACCATCTTGGTCGAAATCCGACCAAAGGGCGCTCTTGACGATTCCCAAATCCTTTATTTCGGGAAGGAGGGTGTTCGAAACGTCGGTAAGTATGGGTTCGTCGGATTTTTGGGAATCGTTGCGCAAAAGTCTGCATGCAGCTGGGAGGGGGTATTCATCGGGTCGTGATGCACCTCCGACGAAAATATCCAAATCCCCATCACGGTCAAAATCCGCCGCAACAGCACAAGTCCCATTTTCCCTAGGAAATTCAAGCGGTGACTTTTCAAAAAGGCGGTTCCCTTTGTTAATGTAAAGCCTATCGGAATAAAAACGGCTGTTCTTTCCCCGTTCTACGCTCCCACTTACCAAGTACAAATCCAAATCCCCATCGGAATCGACATCGAACAAAAGACAACCTTGATCTTCGTAAGCGGGTTCGAAGTCAATTTGACGCGAAGAAAAGTTCCCATTTTTTTCCTGAAGAAAAAGTTGGCCGGGAGTACCGTCGGATCCCCCGATATAAAAATCGTCAAGACCATCTTTATCAACATCACCCACAGCTATCGCTGGCCCCGACTCCGAAAGTTTATGGGGCAATAGAATATGATGGTCAAAATCGTTGAAGCGGCTTTCCACGTGCCGGTAGCCAAGTCCAGCAATTTTGGGGCTGAAGAATAAGCCTTGTGGTTCAAGGGTTGTCGGTTTATCGGAACGCGGTTCTACCTTGGTGTCTTTCGCGATGACGAGCCGCTGATTTGATCTCACATTTTGGACGGATTGCCGCGAACCGTCCGGCCATAAAACATCTACCTTACCGATAAGAGCGTCCTGGCCCAATCCAAAATTAATAACAGAGCCTATAGATGACATGTATCCACGGGTGCGTTGGTGTTCGTAGCCAAGCGTTCCTTGTGAGGTCTCCAGCATTACCTTGGCACCTATCGCCTGACGATTAGGTTTTTGCGCTTCAAGCACCAGCTGTAAATAATGGGTTGTATTCGGATTTTCTTCAACAACATTGTTCCTGTAGATGAACGCTTTGTCGTTTATATTATTTACGGCCAAGTCCAAATCCCCATCATTGTCAAAATCTGCGTACACCGCTCCGTTTGAAAAGCTGGGGGTATGTATCCCCCAAATCTTGCCTACATCCTCAAAGGTCAAATCGGTACTGTTCCTAAAAATATAGTTCGGCACGTAGATTCCCTGTTGTTCCTTTAAGGACTCGACATAGGCTTCCCCATCAAACTTTTCCTTCTCTGTAAAAGCCGAAGGTTGCTCATAATTAATAAAATCGAGATCGTTTACATCCTTGGAAAAACCATTGGTGATGAAAATATCCCTCCATCCGTCCAAATCAAGATCAGGCATTAAAACGCTCCAGCTCCAATTTGTTCGAAAAACACCGGACAGCTGGCCGATTTCACTGTATTTGACCACAGCCGTATCAATTTTACCGTTATTGAGTTGAAGGGTGTTCCTAAAATACTGATCAACATAGTCTACCTTCTTGGCGAGCTCAAAACTTTTTTGGCTTGCCGCTGCATACATCATCTTCATCTTGTCGTCTTCTTCGGGAAGCATATCGAGCACCATGAAGTCATCAAGTCCGTCATTGTTAATATCTGCCATATCGATACCCATGGACGAGTAACTGGTATGTTGTACATAGTCTCGTATCTTGTCGGTGAAGGTTCCATCTCCATTGTTGATATATAAAATGTCGTTGGTAATATAGTCATTGGCCACGTAGATATCGGGAAAACCGTCTTCATTGACATCGTGAACGGCCAGTCCCAAGCTAAAGCCTTCCAAAGTGATGCCGGCCTCGACGGACACATCGGTAAATGTCGGATGGCCATTAGCCCCTATGCCATCATTTCTATAAAGACGATCTGTCCGTTCAGGATTTCCTATTTTCTTTATGGGAACGATTCTATTGGCCTCGGCATCCAAATATCCCGTGGGATAATTTACGATCATGAAGACATCAAGATCACCATCTTGATCGTAATCGAAAAAAGCGGACTGAATGGTATGGGACGTGTCGTCTAGGCCCATTTTTTCGGCAACTTCCTCAAAATGCGGGATTCCATTCTCGTCAAGACCCTTGTTCAAGAAAAGCAAATTCTTTCTATCCTCTGCACTGTTTCCCCCGGAAACGCTGCAATAGATATCTTCCCAACCGTCTTGGTCAACGTCGACCACGGCAATGCCGTTTACCCAATTTTTTGTGGACGCACCGGATTTTTCAGTAATATCGGCGAACTTTATGGCAGTACCCTTTCCGGTATTCAAATATAAACGGGAGGAGACAAGATTTCCTCCAAAAAAAATATCCTCAAACCCATCTTTGTTAAAATCACCCACGCCTACCCCTGCTCCGTTGTACATATTCACATATTCCAAAACATTTACATCGGTTTCATTGATGGTGTTCTCAAAATCCACCCCACTTTCAGATGCTGACAACAAGGAAAACTTGGGTCGGTGCACATCCTCATCCTGACATCCAAAGCATACCGGGATTACAACAAGAAGGGCAATACATTTTTTGAGGGACATTATTAAATTATTCTGCAATTAATTCAAATGATGGTTAAATTTTAAAAATCAAAATGTTGTTAACTTTAGCCAATAAGTATACAAAAGTTTTAAGATTGGCCGCGAAACTTCATAGTTTTTTCACTGCTACTTGTAGTCATGGAATTTCTATATCAATATCGATTACGATATTCTCAAAATAGGAAAACCCACGATATTCATGGGTTTTCCTAAAACTAAACTTAACTAACTCAATATCCAGGCTTTTGATCTGTATCATCAATAGCCGCATTATTATCGATTTCATCAATGGGTATTGGCAAAAATTCGTGCTTTGGCTCGTAATTGGGATGCGGTTGACCGATTTTGCCTTCCCTGAACCATCGTTTCACATCCCTGGCCCTTATCTGCTCAGAATTCAGTTCAACCTGTCTTTCGTGTATAATGGCCGCTATCATCTGTTCCTTGGTATCCGTTGGGTATTCCGCCGTGGGATAATTTGGCATTCCTACCCTTGTTCTTGTACTGTTCAGATAGTTCAATGCAACTGCCGATGGACCATTAATTTCGGTTTCTATCTCGGCCATCATTAATAATACATCCGCATAACGGACGACCCTCAGGTTTATACCTGAAAAAAGTCCTGGGGATGTATTTTTATATTCATAGCCATACTTTTTCCAATGCGTGGGTATCTCTGTAATGCCCTGAGCCACTTTACTGGCATCAAAAACTGCTTCATTGTTTGCTCCATAGGTATCACCATACTCAATAAAACTTGCCTTGTACCTTGGATCATCATCTTCGAACGCTGCCTTTAATATTTCTGAAGGAATAGTATTATGCCACACATGCGGAGAGTACTCATGCGACCGAAGTTGTTCGATTTTCCCCCCATCACCACTGTTGCTCCATCCTTGGTTACCACTTTCGTAAAGACCGAACTGAACTTCGAATATCGATTCTATATTATTTTCGTTCTCTTCTTGATGGTTTTCCTCATAAGTAGGTGTAAGGTCATAATTTCCTGACGCGATGACCTTATCCAAATGTATCTTGGCCGCTTGGTAGTTGCCTCTGTAGTATTCTACCTTGCCTGCCAAAGCCTGGGCCGCACCTTTGGTGGCCCTTCCTAAATTTGATGTGCCCCGATAGTCACTGACACTTGGCAAACCGGCCTCGGCCGCCGCCAGGTCTTCAAGGATCAGATTGTAAATCGCCTCTTCCGATTCGGCCATGGGAACCCCGTCGGCACCGGTCACCGGTTCTGTCGGGAACGGTACGGCGCCCCAATACGTTACCAACTCAAAGTAACATAGTGCCCGTAAGAATTTAGCCTCTGCGACCAATTTCTCGATAGTCTCCGCCGGAAGTTCCGGATTCTCCTTATCGGGCAACGTATAGATTACAAAATTGGCTCGATGTATTATTCGGTACAATCCCCGCCATACACTTGAAATTAAACGACTTGAAGAATCTATATTATAATTTAGCATATCGTTCAAGAACGATACCAATTGAGGGCCAGCGGTCTGACATTCATCAGAAAGCATATCGGGTATCCACCAATAAAAGCGTGCCCAAGTATCGTTCCCTTGAAGCGCGGCGTAAATTCCGAATACGGCACTTTCGGCCTCGGCCTCGTTATTAAATGAAGTGGTCACACTTGGTGAAGACGGATTGCCTTCTGCCAAAAAATCATCATTGCACCCAAATGTAGATATAAAACATACCAATAGAGTGATACCCGTTTTGGGCAATATTTTAAAATCGAGTTTTTTCATTGTTTTCATAGAGTTATTTTTTAGAAAGAAACTTCAAGGCCTAATATGAACGTTCTTGGATTGGGTATGATACTATCATCAACCCCTTGGGTGAATATCGAGTTATTATTACCCCCGACCCGGCCCTGTACTTCTGGATCATAACCTGTATAACCGGTAAATGTCAGCAGGTTTTGGCCTTGACCGTAAATACGCAGTTTAGAGAAGGGACTGCCACTAAATTCGGGAAATGTATAGCCCAAGGTCAAAAAACGTAACCTTACAAAATCGCCTTTTTCTACCCAACGGTCGGATAAACGGGCATTGTTGGTAGCACCATCAATGTTGGCACGGGGTATATTGGTATCTGTATTCGTCGGAGTCCAAGCGTCCAACACGTCAGTACCAAAATTGAACAGGCGGGTCATGCCCTCGGTGTAATACCTGTTCGAATGTAAAAGTTCAAAACCAAAAGCACCTATAAAATTGGCCGAGAAATCTACATTTTTATAGTTCGCCTTTAGGTTGAGGCCAAAGTTGAAATCGGGCAGATAGTGGCCTATGTTGCTTCTATCGTCCCCATCGATGATACCATCGTTGTTCAAATCTTTGAATCGTATGTCACCCGGTGCCAAATTCGGACCTTGTCTGGTGGTCCCCGATGCGCCGGACAGTGATTCGGCCTGAGCATTATCAGTATCTATTTCACTCTGCGACTGATAAATACGGTCAACCTGCCAACCATAATAAAAGCCGAACGGTTCGCCTACTTCCGCTCTTGTTGAGGGTACCGCCGTATTTTGAAACGTAGGGCCCGAGATGTTGGAATCCTCTCCGCCCCCAAGGGATATTACTTCATTTTCTACGAAAGAAAGATTCGTGTCTACGGACCAGCTAAAATCTTCGGACGAGTCCGAATATCCTAGGCTAAATTCAAATCCTCTATTCTCAACCGTACCTACGTTACCCAAAGGCGGATTGTCAAATCCGGTAGAGGCGGATATCGGAACACGAATAATCAGATCTTCGTTCCGGTTTTTGAACCATTCCGCAGAAAAGTACAGCTTCCCGTTGAACAATTCAGCATCTAACCCAATGTTCGTCTTCACTGCCTGCTCCCATTGCAAACCTCGGTTGAACAAGGTGTTAATGGCCAACCCGTTGACCAATCCTCCTTCACCGTTGAGATAAAGCAAATTAGAAAATACGGTCGGGTCCCATGTATAGGCTCCCACAGCGGTATTACCGTTGATCCCCCAACTACCCCTTAATTTAAAGTCCGTGACCACATTGTTCAATCCTTTAAAGAAACCTTCGTCAGAAATTCTCCATCCTGCGGAGACTGCGGGAAATACACCGGTATTGTTTTCAGGCGCAAACACCGAGGATTGATCACGACGGATAGAACCTCCGATCAGGTACTTGCCCTTGTAATCATAGTTAAGTCTACCGAACCAAGAAACGATACCGGTATTTTGTTCAACGATTTGAGATCTTTGGAACTCTATTGGGGAGTTCGCAGGATTTCTCACCAGTTCGTTAGGTAAGAATAAAGCCTGAGCTTGAATGTTCTCGTTCAGAAACTTTTGAATTTCATACCCGCCCACCATATTGATACTGTGATTTCCAAACTCTTTATTGTAACTTAAAGTTGTGGTCAATATAGGTGATAGATAGATGTTGCTACTTCTCCGGACTCGGGGTGTATCATTTTGGTTAAATGCAATTTCACCTGCGTTATAACTTGGTATAAACTCACCATCTTGTCTTGAGGTACTTTCAATACCACCCTGTATTTTTGCGAATAAGCCCTCTAAAAATTCATATTGTAGATAGGCGGTCGCAAAAATTTTGGTGGACACCTCTTCGTCATCTACCAGAACATTTAATAGGATAGGTTGAAAAGGATCTGCACCATCTGCAAAATCCGTTGCCCTGAAACCTCCGAGAAAATTTTCATCCCTTACCGGAAGATAAGGCGGCATTTGCAAGGCCCTTTGAATAGATAAATCCGTATGGTCCTTATTTCGAACGGATCGTGATAGAACGGTCGATGTGCCTATTTTGAAACGTTCACCTAAACGTGCTTCAAAATTAGCGTTTAAGGTAGCCCTTTGAAAATACGTATTTATTTGAACACCCTGTTGGTCAAAATATCCACCACCAATGTTATAGGTAACATTTTCAGTACCTCCGGAATAGTCTATATAATAGTCTTGTATTGAACCCCCAGGAAAAAGTTCATCTTGCCAATCGGTCTCGACACCAATAAGCGGTTCGCTCGCCGTGCCGGAACGGAACTGTTGCGCCGCAAAATCATAGTCGTCAAATCTCGGGGCACTTACCCCGAACGTATTCTGGGCGAAATTGATGTATTGATCTGTATTGAGCAAGTCGTACCTGGTGTTATCCGGAACACTTTGAAAGCCGTAGTAAGTGCTTAAAGATAACTTCCCTTTTCCTTGTCTACCTTTTTTTGTAGTAATCAAGATGACTCCGTTCGCTCCCCTGGAACCATAGATTGCTGTACTTGCAGCATCTTTCAGTACTGAAATATCCTGTATGTTATCAGGATGAATATCGTTCAAGGCATTTTGGCCTACCGGAATTCCGTCGATTACGAATAATGGATCACTGTTCAAAGCCGATGCAATTCCACGTATACGTACCGTAGGATTTACGCCGGGTTGGCCACCACCCACAATATTCAAACCTGTAACCCTGCCCTGTAGCGCCTGCTCGGCACTCACCACAGGTTGGTCCGCAATGTCATCTCCTGAGAGGCGTGATACGGCCGTAGTCACTTTTCGGTTGCTTTGGGTTCCATAGCCCACAACGACGACCTCATCAAGAGAGGAAGTACTTTCATTCAGGGCAACATTGATGACGGTTTGGCCATTCACGGAGACTTCTTTAGTCTCAAAACCAATATAGGAGATAATTAATATAGCGTTCTCATCTGTTACTTCTAAGGAAAAGTTACCATCAAAATCGGTTTGTGTACCGTTGGTAGTTCCCTTTTCTACAATGCTGGCACCGGGTAAAGGAGTGCCGGATTCTTCCGTAACGGTACCACTTATTTTGAATTCTTGAGTAACTTGATTCTGGGACTCGATTTTATTATTGGGGATCTTTTCCGGAATTGCTTTTGTTAGAAGAATTTTACGATCTGTAATTTCATAGTCTGTACCGTAATCCAGGAATAGTTTATCAAGAATTTTTTGGATTTTTTGTTTCTTTACCTTTAAGGTAATTTTTCGATCTAGATCTACTGCTTTGGTGTTAAAAATAAATTTGAACTCAGTTTTTGCCTCTATTTCATCAAGAACATCGCTAACGCTTACATTTTGCAAATCAAAAGTAACTTTTGTTGACTGAGAATAAGTTGGATTCGCTTGCAAAGCCAAGGTTGTCGTTAATAGAAAAAGGAATGAGAGTTTCATTTTTAGCCCCATTTTAATTTTCCAAGATACCTTGGTCCTGGAATTTGATGGTTTTTTCATACTTTTAAGTGTTTTCTGTGATTAACTTAGTTGGTGAAATCACTTGGACTTAATCGGGAAATGTTGCAGCATTTTCCGATTTTTTTTGACCCGACCTTAGTATTGGGAAAATCCGTCCTAATGATTGATTCTTGTTCAAATTTTATATTCTACATTGTCTTTAGTTTTAGGAGTTAGTTTTTAATTGATAATAATTTTATTGTTAACTATTTGATAATCAATATTATATACTTTACTGAAATATTCAAAAACTTGAATTATTGTCTCTTTTTCAGTTTCAAAGGTTGCGTTAAAAGTCTCCTTTGATAGTTGTTTGTTATTATTGATAATGACTACGTTGTATTTCCTTTCCAACCGCTTGATAATATTATCAAAGGGCGTATTTCTAAAAACCATATTGCCATCCATCCAAGAAGTGTACAGCGTAGTATTCACTTTTTTGGTAGAGATTGTCTTATGAGTTCGGTCAAAAGCTCCCTTGAAACCCGGTTTGAGCAGCGTCTTAACGGCTTCCTCACCTGAAGAAGAATTGAATAATTCCACAGACCCGCTTGTCAGCACCACTTCAGTATCAAAATCTTCAGCATAATTGGATAAATTGAATTTAGTCCCATGCACTTGAACCGTTAATTCTTCCGCTGTTACTACGAAAGAATGTTTTTGATCATGGATTACATCAAAAAAAGCTTCTCCATCAAGAAAAACCCTTCTTTCAAAACCATTAATAAAAGTTACAGGATATCTTATAGAGCTTCCCGAATTCAGGTAAACTTTAGTGCCATCGGACAAGACAATATCAAAACGTTTTCCATAGGGCACCTTTACAGTATTGTAAACAAGTTTTTTTTCTTCGGATACCCCTTTGTATACCAGTTTATCCCCATCTTTCTTACCGATTATTTCTCCAATAGAATTAGAAATTTTTGCCTTACCCACATCCGATAAAACTATCTTTTCGCCATTATCGAGTTTCAAAGTTATTTGATTGTCCTCTTGTGCCAGTATTTCCTCATCATTTGACTCGTTGATTGTTTTAAGGTAAAAATGGCCAAGGCCAATTAACAAGAAAATAATTGCTGCGTATCTTAATATAGTTTTTACCTTTTTCCGTAGTGTGTTTTTTTTATCGTTACGTATTTCCTTTAATAATCGCTTTCGTAATTCTTTTGAATCAGGTTCATGCATACCAATCGTAATTGCAAAATGTGTTTTTATATAATCTTTGAAGAGCAAATAATTCTTTTCATCTTTGACCCAATCATTTAACAAGTCCAAATCCGAGGTATTCGCGGAATTACTCAGATATCTAACGATGCTATTCTTGATTTCATCCTCTGTCATTTCAATCATTTTTTATCCTCACGCTACACTAGTAATACAATGCGGATCATTAATACCCCACCTTTTTTTGTAATTTTTTTTTAAATTCATATATATTTGAATAAAAAGTTGCGAAATCAACATTTAAAATAATAGAATATGATGCATAGAGATTTGGTCAATAGCCTTAAAAATGGAGAGGAAAAGGCATACTTATACCTATTGGACCAATATCACAGGAGGTTGTACGCTTATGCAATGACTCTGGTAAACGACCATGCCATAGCCGAAGATATCGTACAGAACGTGTTCCTAAAAACTTGGCAATTCAGAAAAAAATTAAGCAGTGAATTTTCTATACAGAGTTTTCTTTACAGGTCTATTTATAACGAATTTATCAATACTTATAAGAAAGACAAATCGGTTATGCTTCTTCAGATGAAGTACTTTGAATCGTTAACAGAGGTAGTAGAAAGTGCGGATAATAATGTCATTCAAAAAATGATTGAATTGGTTTCCCAAGAGATGGAAAAACTACCCCCAAGATGCCGTCAGATCTTCTCTCTTAGCAAAAAAGAAGGATTATCCAATATAGAGATTGCGGCGTACTTGGATATAACACCAAAAGCAGTGGAAAAACAGATTACAAAGGCTTTTCATTTACTTAGACTAAAACTGAAAAACAAATATGAAACCATACTTTTCTTGGTCTTTGGATTGCATCAAAAAACACTAGAATAGCTTTAATCAATATTTTAAAAAAGTCTTCTAAAAGTTTAAATGTAATACGTTGAACCTTTCTTTAGCTATACCAATAAAATTAGATTATTCTCTACCTAAAATTACGCCGGGTATTATGCCTTGGGGATAATTTTCTTTGGGCACTTGGGCAGCATCTACGGTAAAATCAAGGGTGTTGGGACTTTTAAAGTTTATGGGCATCTGAACACTACCCTGTTCTAAGTTCAGGCTTTCGGTGACCGCATCTAGAGAAGTAAATTTTAGTTTGTCCTCAAACCAGTTTACGCCCCAATTAAATAGCGGTAGGTTACCTTCATCACTAGCGTAGATGTTGTTTTCGAAGCTAAGGTTAAGCGATTTTAAGTTGAGTCCTACGGGATGGCCTTCTTCGCTTATAGTGATTTTTTTGCCTTGGGTTTTAGGCATAAAACGGGCATCCTTTACCGCAAACCAACCCCAAGTTTGTGCGTCTCGATTATAGGCGATAATATTATTTTTTAAGACATGATCGTGATTCCATATCGCTTTATCATAATCACCAGACCAAATCTTATTTTTATGCTCTTCATAATCCTCAATTTTTGGCGATTTACGCATTTGTTCACGAAGTACAAAGCCCTCTTTATTGCCAAAAAGTATATTGCGTTCAATTACGCAATTGGGCGAACTACTGATAGCAATGCCCCCGGCCATACCCCAAGCGGTAAAGGCCGATCGAAGACCATTGTATAGAATAACGTTGTCGTGCGCATGTAATCCGAAGGAAATTTCGTAAAAAATACCCCCGTTTTGATTGTTCATAATAAGGCAATTGCGGACTTCGCTCTCTTCGTTAGCAATATCGTACCATATTCCATTACCTCGATTATCAACAGATACGCAACGATCGATAATAAAGCGTCTGCTAAAGAGAATTTTGTTCCCGCCTGCGGCCCAATCGAGTTTATAGCCCTTCCAACCGTTATTTCGTATAGTGCACTGGGTCATAAGGCTGTTGTGTGCCGTAATGGCTTGAAAGCCAAACTGCCCATTGTCTTGAAAAGTACAGTTCTCGATAAGAAGATTGTCTCCAGAAAAGTTAGCACCCATGCTATTGTTTCGCTCAAAAACACAAGAGGAAATGGTGTTGTAGTTCCCTCGTACCTCAAGCGCCCCTTGCAAGGCGTGGTTGGCTGCTTGTCTAAAATAAATACCTTCTATCTTTATATGATCGCCTTCGTTGATCCATATCTGTGAACGGACGGCAGTTTCTACCTTAAAAGCGACTTTGGGTTCGCCCTCACTCATCATTTCTTCGTTTGAGCTGTTCCAGAAATATAGTTTTTGTGATAGACTATCGGCAAAAAAAGTGCCTCTTTCCAAACGATCTTTTTGCAGAACTTGTCGCAAGGGTACATCCATAATACTGACCATTTCACGCCTTCCCACGAGTTTATGATAGTCATTTTCAGGGTAGTTGCCCCTCGCATCGGTTTGGGTAAGCGGCTGCCAATCGCTTACATATATACGGTCTTCACTTAATGGGTTCATAGGTTGCCAGTTTTGAATTACATCTGCCCCACTAACCTCGACTTTTTGCCCAAATGCATTCATAAAAACAATGGGGTTGGCTTCAGTGCCGCTAACATTCACTTGTACAGCTTCGCGGTAGATTCCACTGTAAATTTTTACCGTATCGCCAGGTTTAAGCTCTTCCGTTACCGCATTGATAGAACGGCTTTGCCTATTTTCAGGGATATTTTTCAACGGAGTTTGCGAGACGTGGTACACCTGTGCCATGGCAATGTAGGCACTACAAAAAAGCAGGAAAAACGGTAGTATGGATTTTTTCATAAGATTATTTAAGATATCGGTTTTTGTATTTTTCGATGGTCGTACCCATGCCTGTGCCGGGGCGGTCCGGTACAAGGTAACAGGTAAAGCCCACATCATTAAAAATAGTTGCCGCGCTGGGGGATTGATTAACGAGTGTTTCCCACTCTTGCCATAACTGGTCATATTTTTTTAAGGCCGCTATAATTCTTTTTTTATGGGATTTTCCGGTGAGCTCTTCCTGACGACCCAAGAGCGAAACCGTCCAGAATTGTTCAACAATCTGATATTTTAGCAAGCCGTATTTACAGGAAGTGACAAGAAATTCCTTAAGCGCGGTGTCGTCGGTTTCCAAGGTTTTAGCGGTGGTAACAATTTCTTTCCAAATCTTTATGCCCTCAGCTTTTTCATTGAGGGCGGCAGCAACATCATTTTTTTCGATGATCATATCCCGCAACGGGCCAAAGTTTCCACCGTCGCCTTCCATATATTCATCGCGAATATAAAGCCGGCCAGGGCTATCATATGATAATTCAGTTTCTCCTACGTACTTTTCTCTTCCTCGCAGCACGGCATCCGCAGAGCGCCAAGCAATTTTTCTAAAACGTGCAATATCCTCTCCCTTGAGACCTTTGCTTATAGCAAAAGCATCAATAAATTCTTTCTCATTTTTTTGGGGATTCTTGAACCACTGTACTCCCACATAAGCATTTAATTCTGGCCAAAGTTCATTCTTAATATAAGGTCCCGCCCAGCCGTCACCTCGTGACCATGTCCATAAACCTTTTATATTATCATAATCTATAATATCGCTCAGGCTTTTGTTCGCACCCTTTGGCATTAAACGGTATTCCTCAAAACCTTCTATGAGTCCCTTTGCCACGTAATGCGGATAGGCGCCTTTGCCCTCAAAGGAACGTTGGCACGAATACTCGATGATTTGAGGGTGTTTGCCCAGGGTAAGCACACTGCTAAACGGATTCATACGATGGTAACGGTTGTGCTTGATGCTGAAAATGAGATTTGGATGCGGCGCAATGGCATCGGTAACTTTGAGATAGTACTCGGGGTCGGTATGAAAGCCATCGAAACCCCAAGTCCTATAGAAAATTTTCTTGTTTTGTTTTACGCAGACTTCCTCGCGTAGAAGGGAGATCAGTACCTGATAATCCTCTGGGCTATGACAGAGCATACCACCATCATGATAAGGTGTGTCTAGCGTATAAATTTCCCCGGTACGGATGACCAGACCATCGAGCTCTGGGTAGCGTTCAAAGGTTTTGGCCAGCATAAATTTGAGCAATTTTTGGGTAAGGGGCTTATTTATATCGATGCCCTTACCGTCATCCCGGGCAAGCTCAGATTTGTATTTGTCAAGAATTTTTGTGGGCACGACGAAGAGATCTGTCCAATAATAAAGGTCTATCCCTGCTGAATGTGCCTTTTTGATCTTTGCTTCGGTATGGTTTGTGGCATTGGTCAACCATTGTTGTTCATCCACACTTGTTGGAAAAACACCATTTTCAAAATCATCATAGGAAATAGTGGTTACCGGAGATATAAAATCATTGATAATCTGCCCGTTATAGCCCTTTTCAGCTAATATTTTGGGATTGTTAAATTGGGTTTCGGGCGGATCTTCTCCTGGATTTTCATGGATAGCATCTAGAATGTAAGGTGTAACCTGCTCGCTGTTTTTGGTCTGGAATGCAAAAAGTGCCGTTTCCGATATTAGAAAGAAGAGTATCAGGATTATACTGCGCATAGTAATGTATATATCTTCATTGATGTCCAAATATTTGGATAGGATAAAAATAAGACACTAATCCATCACTATAGATTAAAAAATCGATTGATTTTTATGCACAGCTTAATTTTAATAGAATTTCAACATGAGTTTTAGGAAAGGGCACATGTATAATATGGAAGAAACCAAACTTTTAAATTCAATAGAAAATTCCCATTTTTACATTGAACTTATTTAATTTTTTTATTTGTTAAAAAATTCACTCTTTTTTGACCGTTCCCTGTATTTTTTATGGATTCATAGCTACAGCTATACTACTCCCAATAGCTGCCATATGTGCGCAAAATCAGATTCTGATTGCTATCGGTACGGTTCCAAACAAAAACTCAAGATAAATTCCATTTCATCTCGGACCATTATGAAGACCATTCCTTTTTCAATAAAGCAGTTGATTTTATTACTTTTCATTGGTAATATCTTATCCGTCAACGCCCAAAAAAGTATGGATCGGTATCCCGTACTACTTAATATGGTGCACCATAATCCTGGCGAACCTCATTTTGAGACCAAATTTACCCAGCCCGAATATATACAAGCATTGGGCTACACAGGGCAAGTCCCCAAAATTGAGATACAGTGCGGCCTTACCTACGATGATTGGGAAGATAACGTCGTGCCCGAAGGTACTGCCGAGAAAATGTGGATTTTACGCCATGCCGCCGAGGTACGCACACGACTAGCTATAGCCGAAAAAAATAAGATGCCGGTATATCCTTTTACCGATGTTCTTGTGGTACCCAAAAGTATTATGGACAAGTACGGCGATGTAATGAAAGTCGATGGGCGATTATCGATTAAGAGCCCCAAAACCCAAGAAATCCTGAAGGCGCAAATTACCGAGATTTTTAAACGCTTTCCGAGTATTGACGGACTTACCATACGCCACGGAGAAACTTACCTGCACGACACGCCGTATCATGTGGGCACCTCACCCGCCATTACGCCAGAGGAACACAGCATCATGATTGCCCTTTTGCGCGAGGAAATTTGCGTAAAACAGGATAAAAAATTATTCTACAGAACTTGGGATTTTGGCAAATTTCATACTAACCCCGAGTACTATCTCAAAGCTACCGATGCTGTTGCACCTCATGAAAAGCTCTATTTCTCCATCAAGCACGTGAATAACGATTTTTTGCGTGGCAATCCTTTTAACACTACCATCGGATTGGGCAAGCATCAACAAATCGTTGAATTGTCCACAAACCAGGCAGGAATTTACGGGCGTAACGCGCATCCTTATTACATAGGAAAAGGTATTATAGAAGGATGGTCAGAGATGGAAAGTAAAAAAGGCCTACAAGATTTGTATGACAATCCTAAAATCAAGGGTTTTTGGACGTGGACCTGGGGCGATGGCTGGGTAGGCCCCTATTTCGATAACGAATTATGGATCAAGCTCAACGAGTACATCTTGCGAGCGTATGCAAAAAACCCCGACCATACGGAAGAAGAACTATTTTTTACATATGCAAAAGATGAATTGGGGCTCTCCAAAAAGAATGCACAACGTCTTAGGGAACTTTGCCTGCTATCGACCGATGCCGTTTACTATGGACAAGCTACAAAATATGCCCGCACGATTCCTTGGTATATCCGCGACCATTACATGACAGGGATAGATTTGACCCGTGTGGTAGAAGACGGTCTTACAGAAAAAATTTTAAAGGAAAAGGAATTGAACCTACAGCACTTTTACACCATGGAAACCCTGTCCAAGGAAATACAATTGCCCCGACCGAAAGATCAAGAATTTCTAGAGGTATCTACCACCTACGGAAGGATAAAATATGAGATTATCAACGAGATCTGGAAAATACAGCTTATGCTCGCCCAATATGCTGTAAATCAAAAAATTGATAAGGAAGACGCCAAAGCTGCACTTACCCGTTACAAAATCAAGTGGAAAGAATGGCGACAATTGCGCAAAGATCACGTCTCTTGCCCTACCTTGTACGTGGATTATGAAGCCATACACATTCCTTGGTTCAAACCTTTCCAAGAATCCGTTAAGGAGCTAGAAGACATCATATTATATCAATAGGTTCAGAGCCTGTTTAAGCAAGTGCCAAAAAGGCTTATGATTTTCCAACCTTAACGTGTAAAAGCCCGAGACATTAACCTCGAGCTTTTTTACCTCTCTATGGGATTCTTCTTGTTACAATATGCCTCCTATTTCTATTTTCCCGTTTACAAACTTCGTACGATAGTTCTTTCCAAAATTTGTATAGATATTAGGAACTTAATTGAAGAACATAATATTTTCGTCACTATCAATATAAATTGAATTGATAATATTCAAATCAATTCCTTTTAACTCAATAATCATATTAAAAAAGTCTAAAATTTGATTCCTATATCGACCATTGATTTGTCTATTAATTCGAGTCTCAAAATTAGTTTTCAAAATTGATGTCTTGTTTGATGGACAAAACATGGCAAAAACATTATTAGTGCAAGGTCCTGTTTCCTGTATATCGGCAATTATTTTTGACACTCCATGGAAATCCAATTCGTTATTTTGAATATTTAGATTTAAGTCTATTCGAATGGCAGTATTCAAAAAATTAAAGCTAGGTGCTGGAGAAAAGCCACATAAAAAGTTATCATGACATTTTCCAATAATTTCATACCCAGCGTCCTCCATTAGAATTTCCAATCTAATCGTGTTACCTTGAATGCCCCTAGCAGAAAAATCGCGCGAGCCCCAATCATTCACATACATCTTGTACATTTCGTTTGGCCCAGTTTCAATTGGAGTTCCAATATTGATAGGACTAACATTTCCAAATAACTCTAAATTACTGTCGTTCTCCAGATAAAATTCATATTCTCCAAGTGCTTCATTTTTATCTGGGGTGAAATTATTAAGTCGTAGAGATGCTTGCTCCAAAATTGTATTTAGCCCCGGTTTCCTATCTGAAGCTTCAATTTTATATCTAGCCCTATTTTCACGATACAATTCATGGCCTTAACTATCTTCAAGTTTTATTTCCAAACGTTCGAATACTATGTCCAAAATTTTACTATCATGTTCGCAGTTCCTGTCATCACTGATATCTTCAGAACCAGTGTCACCAACCAAACTTATATATTTAATTGGGGACTTTCTCCCTCCGGCTATGCTTTTGAATTCTCCGTCATTATATGAAAACGGTTTTGCCTCACCTCCGCTTTCCGGCAACCTCTGCCTGTAGGTATAAGTGGAAGAATTCAGCTCTCTACAGCGTCTGACTACACGCATCTGGGAGGTGTTTCTATAACCGCAGTCCCATGAAAAAGATGATATTACCTTATTAGGCGGAGCTTCATAAATCATGATATTTTGCCATTGTGCCTCGATTCTTGTGCTATT
The DNA here is from genome assembly GCF_047345745.1 of Maribacter algae. NCBI lineage: Bacteria > Pseudomonadati > Bacteroidota > Flavobacteriia > Flavobacteriales > Flavobacteriaceae > Maribacter > Maribacter algae. Next base: position 350,396 of record NZ_JBLFES010000001.1, on the reverse strand, counting down.
GGCCAAGGCCTGCTCCGTAAGGTCAACAGTCAAGATGATTTGACTTCTAGCTTCATTAATGTTGACTTCAAGGTTTAGCTCGGCATCGACCTGGCCGTCAAAATGTCTATTGCCATTTACGAGATGACCATCAGCTGTGTTAGGACAAAGCTCTCCTGTGTTAAAACGATCGATTACAACCAAGTCAGAATCGATTTTGGTATCGATCCAAGCCGCCCAGTCCTGACCTGAAGACTCTCCAGTGTCAACTCTCAATTCAAAAAAGACCTTTTGACCAGAATAATCGGAAAGGTCTATTCTAATCGATTCAAGCGAACCGGTGTATTCTTTATACTCATCAAAAATCGGTTTCCAATATTCCCTTCCATTTTCGTAGTAATGAATGAAAATCATAAATCTTGCACCATCCGTACTTGGTCGGCCATTCGGTCTAATAAACCCAATCTTTCCTTTTAAGATAGATTTTCCCGGAAGTTTATCTATAACCGGAAACCAACCCTTAATGGTTCCGTTTCTAGACCATTTCGGGTGCGTATGCAATACCCTATATTCCCGACCGTCTTCCATTACGGCATCTTTGATAACAGCGATACCTGCTGCACCGGCATTTTTGCCCAAAGTTAACCAAGTTGCTGTACCCGGTAAAGCATTGGAATTTGGGTCTAAGGTAGATGACTCCCACTTTGCCTCAGTAGCCTTTTCTTCAAAGTCAAACACTTGGCCCGAAGTAATATTCACGAAAAATAATGCGATAAAAAAAGTTGTTAATTGTGCTTTCATTATATAAAATTTTAAAGTTCAAACCTTAGTCCAATAAAATTGTGACTAGGTTAACATAGCAATACAAAAAACCGAGGCATAATGCCTCGGTTTTAATTTTACCTATTTTCCGCCCTGTAACTTATTTCAATCGCTTTAATTTTTCTGAAATGGATTCCTGAACCATACCTAGCTTTTCTGAAAGGTTAAGCAAAGCCTCTTTCGCAATACCTTGATGATGGATTATTGCCGCAATGGAGTGTTTATTAGAAAATACTTTTTTTGTGTATAGGTCTTCCATGATCACATCCTCTTTTATCCAATCAAGGATTCCATAATGATGCACCCAAGGCCAAGGCCACGGATATGGAGGGTAGGGCTCCTCGGGATTCGGTATCGGTAGAATTCCGATTTCCCGTAAAAATTTGTTTGTTTCCCATATTTCAATTTGATGGGCAAGACATTCTCTTGATTTATCTGTTAGTTCCCTAGTACCTTTTTTAAATTCTATTTTACATGACATGATTTCTAAATTTTATCGATTCATTTTCTTTTTTTATTAAAATGTATAATTAGTGGTCTAATCCATAATAATTGCAAACAGCGTAGTAGTCGTAAACATCAACACCCTTATGTTTTAGTTTATTAAGAATATCTTTGGAAGAGGTTTCATCTTGATTAGACTTTCCGGTAGTAGTAGGAGCAGGAGGAGCGAATATCATTATTACCTTAACTTTAGTATAAAGACCTTCTCGTACAGTGTAAGGTATATTTGTGTTCACAGCATCACTTCTATCAACAAATCTTATCGAAATATCTGGATTACTTCTATCTGCCAAATTTGTAGAAACTCTCATGAAATGTGTTCCAAATCTTCCGATTCCCGGTGCAGAATAATAAAAAGTCCTTCCGCCAAATTTATAACCGACATATACTAAAGTGGCAGTTCTGTCATTAGTCTCTTCGTCAAGGCCTTCGACAGGTAACTCTAAAAGCGAGGCTGGCAAATTATTGGAAATATCATAATTGTAGAGTACGACATTGGCATTACCATCCCGTCCATCGGCACCGTCGGCTCCATCTTGACCGGGTTGACCTTGTTCGCCCGGAATACCCTGTTCTCCTGGAATACCTTGCTCGCCTTGTTCGCCTTGTTGGCCAATCGGCCCAATTTCACCTTCCTTCGTGCAGGAAGTAACTGTAATAGCCAAGGCCATCATCAAATACGCTAAAAATTTCACTTTTGTTTTCATGATTCAAAAATTTTAATGAATTAATTATTTGTTTCCCCTTTGTCTCGGTCAAAGAAGAATAGGTTAACAAAGGCAGGCGAAAAAAATGATTTCAATGGGAAATAGGGCTTTAGCTATTGATCCCCTAAAAAAAGAGTGACCTACTAGGCTTACGCTAGGTAAAGAAAACAATTCAGAACACCCTCAAAACAGATGTTTAATAATTTATATTCGTATCTTACTAACGTACTTCCCCCATTGTTTTTAGTTTTTGTTAACCTTCGTGTTAAGAGAGGGACTAAGCATTTTAATCTTAAAATCTTGAATATGAAAAAAACACTAGCTATATCTAGTTTTATATTTGTTCTAATTATATATAGTTGCAAAACGATGCCATGCGATTGCAAAAATCAAAACACAAACATCCCTAGTACAAACGAGCTCGCAATTAGAGAAGTTTTTTTAAATGACAGAGGATATAATCTTTTCGACCAAGATTCTCTTGACCAAAAGATTTTGAAATATCTAACGCTTACTGGAGAAAATCGGGAAGAGGAGTGGAATGAGGATGACAGTGAAGAAGAAAAAGAAGCCCGAATGAGTGCTAAATTGGCATATATTTTTAGAAATCAATGCCAGAATAAGTTTGAGGATTGTTATGTTGACTTAATTAGTCTAAGACCAAGGCCAAAAAGTTGTAATTGCTTAATGCCCAAAAATGGGAAAATCGATATTCTATTAACTCACCCAGGTACATCTATCACGGTCAAACTAAAAGAAACCAATGAGGTTGTTTCCGCGGAAAAAGTGCTAACCGACAATATTCATGAAGCATATCGCATAACTTTTCCGAAAAAGGGTCTGTACGATTTTGATATAACGCTGCCTTCCCCCGATAATAGTGAGAACTTAACCTATAAATCAAATTTGAATGTCGACTGGTAAGTGTTGATTTGGAATATTCCATGGATTCTTAAAGTGCAAATTCAATACTGATTGACAAGAAGAAGACCAGATGAAAGAAATAATATTTGTGAATAGGTTCTTTCATTGCAAAAATACCATGGCTTTACAGACATGCAAGGTCTATAATGCTATATGTCTAATATTATTATTCTACGTTTATTCTACCCCTAGTTTTTCCCAAAGCATAAAATATGAGACAACTTATGAAGAGTTGATTCAAAAAGCCGAAGAAACACTTTTTTCAGATAAGTATAAGACCTACGAAATTTTGAATCAGGCTCTTACACTCGCACATAACGAATATAGTCTCGAAAAAAAACTTTACCTGTATGATTTTTTCGTGTATGCAAGCGGTTTTTATTATGATTTAGATGTGCATCGAAAATATTTAAATTTACTGAAGAATGCCTTAGCAAATGACATGGTCAAAATTCCAAACAAGAAATATTATTTGCAGACTTTGTTATTCGAGGAAGGTAACCACAATTATAAAATTGGCAACTATACAAGAGCCAAGGAAAAATTTCTTGAACTACAAAAAAACCTGACTAACAAATCGACAAAAAGTTGGGATTCAGAAGACATCGATACTTATGGCAGCACTTTGAATTATCTTGGTGCGATTAACAGAAAACAAGGAAAACTAAATCTTGCGAAAGAGTATTTTATTCAAGAACAAAAATTGTATTCAAATAATAAGAATAGCTTACCTTATTGGGAAAGTTCCTTTAACAATTCGAAAAAGTTATTGGCAGATATTTATTCAAAACAGGGAAGACTTGAACAAGCAGCTATATTATTAGAAGAAGTTATGCTTTACTATAGGAAGGCAGATAAAATTCATCACAACAATGCGCGAATTACCACGAGCTTTCGTCTAACCGAAAACTATTTGAGGCAAAACAAAATTGAAAAAGCCCTAGAAACACTTAAACAATCAGAAAACTACATACTTTTTAGCAGGCCTTTTAAGAATCGTCTAATGATTATTCGTGGTGATATTTTCAAAAAAATCAAAAAAGTTGCAAAAGCCAAAAAAGCATATGAATGTGCTCTTCGGGAAACTATTGCTTACAGAAAAGGAATAAAGCATCAAGACGTTTCCGCTATTTACACAAAACTTGGTGATTTGGAAAAGGATAGAGAACATCCTTTTATGGCCCTGAGTTATTATCAAGAATCATTGATTAGTGCTTCCAAAAATTTTGAGGAAAAAGAAATCTCAAGCAACCCTAAACCGGACGATGTTTTCTCGAAAACCCAACTACTCACTATATTAAAGAAAAAACTCGAAATACTGAACGAGCAACTTATTCAAAATAATGAAGCGCACATATTAGAGGCATCCACCAACACTTCAAAAGATTTGGTCGCTACATTAGATGCCCTGCGCCCGGAATTTGAAAATAAAGTGGACAAGCAATTTCTCATCGAACAGACTTATCCGGCCTTCCACGAAATGATAAAGACCGCTTATACTGGTTATGCAAAAACCAAAGATTTAAAATATTTAGACGACGCTTTTCTGTTTATGGAAAAGAGTAAGAGCACCTTCCTTTTAGAGGCTATTAGAAATTCAGAGGCCATCGCCTTTGCTAAGGTGCCAGATTCCATTTTGGAAAAAGAGTTGAAATACCGAGCCTATATTGTCAATGCAGAAAAAAAACTTTTGGATGCTGATAAAGAATCCAAGACCTTGCTTCAAGATTCTCTCTTTAGATTAAATACCAACTATTATGATTTCCTGAGCACTATTGAAAAGAAATACCCACAATATTATCAATTAAAATACGATACCAAAACTACAAGCTTAAAAGAATTACAGAAATTTATAAGTAATCATGAAACAGTTCTGGTATTTCATCAAACGGACAAAGAACTTTTTTCTCTTGCAATTACGTCCTCTACCGTCAAGTTTTTAAAGATTCCGTTTAAGAAGGAAATCAGGGACGATGTCACCAAATTCCATGAACTACTTTCAAAACTAACATTCAATAAAACTAAAGAAATTCAAAACCTCGGTAAATCCATTTATAACCAAATCTTGGCATCTTGTTTAGAAAACGATGCTAACGACCAATTAACTATTATAGCAGATGGTCTTCTGAATTATATCCCCTTCGATGCGCTTATAGATACCAGTACTGGAGATTATTTGATAAAAGACAAAAGTGTAAGTTATGCCAATTCGGCAACACTACTCACTTATATGGCAAAGAAAAAAGATATTGGGGAAAATAGCCTACTGGCCATTTCCCCTGCCTTTAATTCCGATTCAGGATACAATCCACTTCCTTTCTCTCAAAGGGAAACCAGTCTAATAAAGAGTTATTTCAAAGGGAAAATACTTTCCGGTAAAGACGCTTCCATAAAAAACTTCATTAACCTTAAAGATGGGTACTCCTTGCTCCACTTTGCAACCCATGCCTCCGCCAACGATAAAGAACCTGATTTTTCATATTTGGCATTTACTCCTGAAAACAACAAAGAAAATCGGCTCTTCGTAAAAGATCTTTATAACTATAGCCTTCACGCCGACATGGTTACTTTGAGCGCCTGTGAAAGCGGTATTGGCAAACTACAAAAAGGCGAAGGCATGCTAAGTCTAGCCCGTGGCTTTCAATATGCAGGTGTTCCCAGTTTGACGACCACCTTATGGAAAAACGATGATCAGGCAACAAGTGAGCTAATGGGACTATACTATAAATACCTAAAAAAAGGTCACACCAAATCAAAAGCCCTGCAACTAGCTAAACTTGAATATCTTAACAACACCGAAGAGCCAGAGTTGAAACACCCCTACTATTGGGCCGGTTTTGTTGTTTTAGGAGACAACTCTCCCATATCGAACAAACCTATTTCCCCTTGGCTACTTTTTGGACTTGGACTTATAGGAACTGGAATACTTGTATTCGGATACAAAAAAATCAAAGCACATCAAGCAGCTGCTTAGCTTCTTCGGCTTTGTATGCCTTGGTTTCCACAACCTTTTTGAGTGCCTGCTTTGCCTTTTCAGAATCTTCCAATTGTAGATAGGCCATGGCCAAATACCAGTATGATTTATCGACAAGTGAATCCTTGGTTTCCAAATGCTTTTCCAACAAAGGTATGGCCTCCTCAGCTCTATTCAATTCAATAAGGGCGTTGGCTTTATAGAAAAGGTAGTATGGCTCTTTTTGTGATGCATAGAGCTCTGTGAACAACGGTAAAGCCCCTTTGTAATTGCCTTTTCCATAGGCTAAAAATGCCTTGGTCTTTTTATTTACAGCTTCTTCTCCCCGGGTTATAGGATAGGTTACGTTACGATAGGGCTTAAAATTTTGGGTGAACAAATCTTTGGTGTCCGTTGCTTGGTTCGCGGTAAAGAAATAGGTCAGGCCGACTAGCAAAGCTACAGAAGCGGCCACCAACCATTTGGTAGGGAATGTTCTTACTTTTGATTTATCCGAATAAATTTCATCCGACCCTCCGGCTCTTGCTTCAGACTCGAAATCAGATAAAATTTCTCTAAAATTATCATCCTCTTCAGCAGTTAAGGCCCGTTTAACATCCATTTGAAATTCCACTTCTTCCTTAAATTCGGGGTCGCTTTGTAGGAGCGCATCAAATTCTTGCCTTTCCGATTCGGTTAGTTTGTCTTGCAGGTATTTTTCTAACAACGTCTCTCTTTCCATGGTATTATCCGTTACACAGTTGTCTGAGCGTTTTTAAGCATCGGGACTTTTGAGCTTTAACCGTGTTTTCGTTACAGTAGCCGCCTTGCTCGGTAATCTCTTTAATATTTAGTCCTCGATAATAGAACATAGTTAACACCTGACGGCACTTTTCGCCCAGTTCCTTTATGTATTTTCGCAACAGCGACTGTTTTTCGGTTAGTTGCGGTTCCGTTTCGATTTCAATTTCTGCAATCTCATCTTTAACAGCATGCAGTTGCGGCTCGTAAGGAACTTCTTGCTTCCTTTTATTTAATGCATCATAGATTTTAAACTTCCCTATACCAAAGAGATAGGTTTTCATAGTACTTTCCACACTATCTAATTTTCCTTGCATTGCTCGCTTACGAAGTGCCAAAAACGATTCTTGATATACATCAGCCAAGTCGTCTTGATTTAGATTATAGCTTTTACCGAAACCTAAAAACTCAGAACGGTAACTATTATACAACGCCTTAATTTTTAGCCTATCGTTCGATTGCAAGTCTTTGAGTTCTTGTTTATCCATATAAAAACTTTCAATAACCTACGACAACTAAGGGTTTGTTACACCTAAATATAAGGAAGTAGTTTAAATTAAGGAAAAAGGTCGACCTTGCTTCTTGGTTTCCGGCGGCCTTCGTGAAGTAAGTCCATTAAATTGGCCTTTTTGTTCATAAATTTCATTGGCCGCTTTTACTACTTCTTGAGTTGAAAAATTGGTCGAAGCTAATTGCCCCAAAAGATAAGCTTCAATGATGGCAATCTTTTCCTAGGCATTTACCACATTTTCAATTCTTTGTTGGATATCACACCCATCTCTTTTTCATTGATACTTAAAGACATGATTAGAGTTTATAACACTCAAAAGATAATTGAAACTGAGGACGTTTCCAAAAACAAAAATTCGACATCTCAGGGCATAAGAATAAAGCCATATAGAAACGCAATAGGGCAAAGCCGTGAAGATTGTCGTACCTAACGAAAACAAAAAAACCAACCTAAATAAATAGATTGGATTTGTTTTTTTGCTCCCCCTCTTGGGCTCGAACCAAGGACCCTCTGATTAACAGTCAGATGCTCTAACCAACTGAGCTAAGGAGGAATATGTTTCAAAGACCTACAAATATAAAAGACTACTATATCTTGCGGGCTTGCCTGCCGAGGCAAATTTCTTTTTGCGTAGGCGGGTGCAAATATAATCGTTTTTTAAAACTCGCCAAACAAAAAAAAGTGGTTTTTCTATTTAAAAAGCCATTTATAGACATCGTTTCCATTTGCGAACAACAATAGGGCTATTAACAAGAAAAATCCAATCATTTGGGCATACTCCAGAAACTTATCGCTCGGCTTTCTACCGGTGACAATTTCATATAGCAAAAACATCACATGACCACCATCTAAAGCTGGTATAGGAAGAATGTTCATAAAGGCCAGGATAATGGATATAAAAGCGGTAGCACTCCAGAATGCTGGCCAGTTCCAAGCATCAGGAAAAAGACCTCCAATGGCCGCAAAACCTCCGACTCCTTTATAAGCTCCCGTTGAAGGGTTAAATATCTTTTTCATCTGCTTCACATAGCCGGATAAAGTGCTTATTCCTTTATCTATTCCGGCGGGGATAGATTCCAAAAAGGAATATTTAACTTTCTGTATATCCAAAAGACCTAAATCTTTCATGGCATCAGTATCTATTAATCCTGGACGAAACCCTACCGTTGCCGTATCACTGATATGAACCGGTATCGATAATTTTTGTTTATCATTCCTTAAAACGGTCAACTCCACTTTTTGGGATTTAAATTCTTCCAAAAGAGGTTTTACTTCATCAAAATATTTTACTTCCCGACCTTCTATGGCGATTATTTTATCTTCCGCCATTAATCCTGAATCTTTATTTGCGGAGTCATCGGGAATTTCACCTACGAAAAAAGGTCTCCGAAGCGTAATAAATCTAATTTTATCTTCGTCCTCTAAAAGAGTGGCTATAAAATCCACAGGAATCTCCTTTTCGAAGGTTTGGCCATCTCTTTGGATGGTCATGGTGTTTCCATTGATGATCTCTATAGGTAGCGACCCAAATTTTTGAACTTTTTCACCGTCAATAGCAACGATCAAATCCCCGGTCTGCACTCCTAATTTATCCCCAATACTCTTTTCGGTGACCCAAAAACCATCTTTTAGACTATCTGCAGGAATGAATTCTTCCCCATAACTCCAAGCCATTCCAATATAAATAATGACAGCCAAGACAAAATTTACGGTAACCCCTCCCAACATAATAATCAAACGTTGCCACGCCGGTTTGCTGCGAAACTCCCAAGGTTTCGGTTCTTCTTTCATGGCCTCGGTATCCATACTTTCGTCTATCATACCCGCTATTTTCACATAACCGCCCAACGGCAACCATCCAATACCGTACACTGTCTCCCCTATTTTCTTTTTAAAAAGAGAAAATTTCACATCAAAAAAGAGATAGAATTTCTCAACACGGGTCTTAAACAGTTTTGCAGGTATAAAATGGCCTAGCTCATGCAAAACAATAAGTAACGAAAGGCTTAGAAAAAATTGTATGGTCTTTATTATAATGGGGCTCATCAGCGTCTTCTAGAATTAAAATCGGACAAAAGTACGTCTTTACAGGGTCTTAAAAAAAGAAAGTCGGTATGGGGTATCCATTTTAAGAATAATTTATCAGCATTTTTCCTAATCCTATTTGAAAGCTTCTTTTGGCTAACGTACCTTTACAAATAAAAAAGATGCGTTCTTTTTTTAGCAAATTCAAGTTTTTAGGTATTGTTCTATTGGGGCTTTCGGCCGTAATCATTTATCTGTTTTATAACGCTTTAAAACCTCAAAAAACACTTCCGGTATATTCCCCGGCCATGGTCAATGCAGAATTGGTTGCGGAAGAGATTCAGCATGTTAGAAAATACCATACCATTGCAGACTTTTCATTGACCAATCAGAATGGCAAAACGGTCACCCAAGCAGATTATAAGGATAAAATTTATATAGCCGATTTCTTCTTCACTACCTGTCCTACCATATGCCCTATCATGACCAAAAATATGGCGGAAATTCAAAAAGAAATTAAAGATGAGAAAGATGTGATGCTCTTATCACATTCGGTAACCCCTGTGATAGATTCCGTTGCACAGCTTAAAAAATATGCGCTCGAAAAAGGTGTGATCGACGAAAAATGGAATTTAGTAACGGGAGCTAAAAAGGATATTTACGAGCTGGCAAGAAAATCTTATTTGGCCGTTAAGACCGATGGTGACGGCGGACCTTTTGATATGATTCATACGGAGAATTTTATCTTGGTAGATAAAGAACGAAGAATACGCGGTTTTTACGACGGTACTAAAGAGGACGACATTCAAAAACTGTTGGAAGATCTCAAAATTTTAAAAGCTTCCTATTTGGAATAGAACTTTTCTAAACCACTCCCTATTTTTAGAATTTCAAATTTTTAAGTGCAGTAATTTTACGTTACTTTTGCCCTTACTTAAAATGAATCTAAATAAAAATTGGAGACTACCGTAGCAAATCTAAAAAGAGGGCAAAGGGGAATTATCAAGGAATTCTCGGAAGATTCACTGCCCATAAAGCTATTGGAGTTGGGCTGCCTTCCAGGCAATGAGGTTGAGCTGGTGCAAGTAGCCCCTTTACGTGACCCAATTTATATCAATGTCAACGGATCCCATATTGCCATAAGGCGTACCATGGCGCTACAGATCACGTTGGAACTGATCGATGAAGAAACTACTCCATGGGCAAACAAATAAATGTAGCCCTGATAGGCAATCCCAATACCGGAAAAACATCGGTCTTTAATGAATTGACGGGGCTCAATCAAAAAGTTGGGAATTATCCCGGCATTACCGTAGAAAAAAAGGAAGGTATCTGTAAGCTCCCAAGAGGCGTAAAAGCCCACATTTTAGATCTTCCGGGGACCTATAGCCTCAATACGACTTCACTGGATGAAAGTGTTGCGGTGGAACTTCTTCTAAACAAGAACGACAAGGACCACCCGGATGTGGCCCTCGTAGTTTCCGACGTAGAAAACTTGAAACGGAATCTGCTCCTTTTTACCCAGATAAAGGATTTAAAAATTCCGACGATTTTGGTCATTAACATGGCCGATCGTATGTCCCGAAAAGGAATCAGTATAGATTTGGCACTTCTCGAAGAGAAATTGGATACCAAGATAGCCTTGGTGAGTACCCGAAAAGGAATTGGGATAGACAGGTTAAAAGAACTTATAGGTGATTATAAAAGTCTCTCCAACGGTCCAAACGTTGACACCACCGTAATTGCCCCAGATTATTTCAACAGACTTAAATTTGCCTTTCCTAAAGAGGAGATCTATAAACTTTGGTTGGTCATCACGCAAGATGTCAACTTTATGCCCATAGAAAAAATTGCCATAAAAGATGCTTCATCCTTTGCCACCAAATCAAAATCGGAATTAAAGAGATTACAACAAAAAGAGACTATTTTAAGGTATCAGTTTATCAATGGCATCCTCAAAGAGACGTACAAGGTAGATGTAAATGCCGCCAAAGGTTTCCGTGCCACGCTGGATAAAATTTTAACCCATAAGGTCTTTGGATATCTTATTTTCTTTATCATTCTATTGACAATATTTCAGGCACTTTATAGCTGGACCGGTTATCCACAAGATATGATTGAAGAATTGTTTGCATCGGCAAGCGGATGGACAAAAGACGTTCTTCCACCCGGGGTATTTACCAATCTAATTGCAGAAGGCATTCTTCCCGGTATCGGTGGTATAGCAATGTTTATTCCCCAAATCGCTTTTTTATTTTTTTTCATTTCATTATTGGAAGAAACGGGCTATATGAGCCGAGTTGTTTTTCTGATGGATCGCATTATGCGCCCCTTCGGTCTTAGCGGAAAAAGTGTTGTTCCCCTTATTTCAGGAACTGCTTGTGCTATACCGGCCATTATGGCTACTAGAACTATAGAGAGCTGGAAAGAACGCTTGATCACTATTTTGGTAACACCGTTTACAACCTGTTCGGCGCGACTTCCTATTTACGTGATTATTATTGCCTTGGTCATTCCAGAAGGAAGATTTCTAGGGTTGAGCTACAAGGCCTTGACGCTAATGCTCTTATACCTGTTAGGGTTTGGAGCGGCAATTCTTTCCGCCATGGTTTTGAATAAAATCCTGAAAATCAAAAGCCGATCTTTTTTTGTTGTAGAAATGCCCAACTACAAGCTTCCTTTATTGAAAAATGTAGGCTATACCGTATTGGAAAAGACAAAAAGTTTTGTCCTTGGGGCAGGTAAGATTATTTTGGCCATTTCCATCATCCTCTGGTTTTTGGGTTCCAACGGTTTTTCGGACGATTTTAAAAATGCGGAAGCCATCATAACGAAACGTATTCAAAAAGAAGGTTTCAGTACCTACAGTCAAACCTATATTCAAAATAAGCTACAAGAATACAGGAACAGTAAAAAGGTAAGTGTTTTGGAACAATCCAACGCTATGAGCATTGGTACACTAAAAGATTCAATGGCCCTACAGTCCAAAATTTTGGAAGAACGCGCATTGAACCAAGAGATAGCCAGTTACAAATTGGAACATTCCTATATGGGGTATGCCGGCAAGGCTATTGAACCCATCGTGAGACCTTTGGGGTACGACTGGAAAATAGGTATTGCAGTATTGACATCTTTTGCCGCAAGAGAAGTATTTGTAGGGACTTTGGCCACAATTTACAGTGTGGGCAACGATGAGGAGGAAACCATTAAATACAGAATGGCGGCAGAAATCAATGAAGTTACCAAAGAACCATTGTTCAATTTGGCATCGGGAATTTCCTTATTGTTGTTTTATGCCTTTGCCATGCAATGTATGAGTACGTTGGCCATTGTAAAAAGAGAGACCAATTCTTGGAAATGGCCTACCGGTCAATTGGTTTTTATGAGCCTTTTTGCCTATATTGTTGCGTTAATCGCTTATCAAATTCTAAAATAACATGGATATACTTCAGCACATTTTGGTCTACATTACATTAGCCATTGCCGTGGGTTATATCCTATGGAAATTTATCCTCCCAAAATCGCTTTTATCCTCTAAAAAAAGAAACTCCAAAGCCTGCGGGCAAGAGGATTGTGGGTGTCATTGAGTTTTTAATTCGCATTGCCTAAAAATATTCTTGTACAAAAGCAACCCAATTAAGATTTTGAGCGTCTTATAGAAAAACAGGCAGGCTTCTTTCGTTAAAAAAAGAATAAATACATCCTAACAAAATCCAAAAGAGCACAGCAAAATCAATAGCGATGCTTTAGTTTGTACTAGCAATCATTTTATGAAGACCAACATTTTTCTCTTTTTTACGATTACTCTTTTTTTGACCTCACAGATCAGCGCGCAAAGGCTAACATCCAAAATTTTGGACAGCGTTACCCAAAAGCCTATTCCTTATGTAACGGTGCTGCTCAATAAAAAAGGGGTTATCACGAATGAAGAAGGACAATTTACTTTTCTGTTGGATGAAAAAATCAAGGAGACCGATTCGCTTTTTATTTCCTGCATCGGTTATGAATCCATCGGAAAACCATTAAACGAATTTATCGAGAATGCCATTTTTCTTGCTCCTAAAGCCATAGAACTGCGAGAGGTCATCGTATCCAACAAAAATTATACTCCCAGAGAAATTATCGAGCTGGTTCAGGACAGCCTGAAAAAAAATTACCGGTACGGTTTTACGAAAAAAAGACTGTTCCTAAGGGAAACTTATAGTAATGTCATTGAAAAAACAAACTACCGTATCAAAGAGTCGACCATAGATGCCTTTAACAAACCCTTCTTGGACAGTGTGCTCAACAGTGTTCCAAAGAGAGATACGTATTACACAGAAATGCTGGGCGACCTATATGGTAACGAAGATGATGATGAACAAAAATTGAGTTTGATAAAAGCTTCCGAACTTTATGACAAGAGCAAACGTTTGGACCTGGACAACATAGAAGAGCGTTTTAATGAGATTATTCAAAAAAATGTAAAGAGCGATTCTTATTTTAAAGTGAAATCAGGACTATTTGGCACTAAAGTGGATGCCGATGATCTGTTCGAAGCCGATGTAGATTCTACCGATGTCTCCGCATTGAACGAACAACTGGAAAAAAAGAAGAAAGACAAAGAGGAACAAAGAAAGTTTTTTGCCAATTACAAACGTAGGACCTTGGGCAATCTCTATTCCAATCTTCCCATTTTTGAAGATACGGATTACAATGTCCTTTTTAGACCGGGGCGCTATACCCTAACTTTAGAAGAGTTTACCTATATAGGGGATAAGGCTTTGTATGTCATTAATTTTGAACCAAAAGGGAGCCAAGAGTTCAGAGGCAAGCTATATATCAATGCGGAAGATTTTGCTTTGATAAAAATGGAGTTTGAAAATGTAAAATCCTTACGGAACTTTAAACTTTTGGGAATTTCACTAAATGAGTATTTGGCCAAGGGAACCGTGCTTTTTGGGAAGGATGATGACGGTCTGTACAGTCTAAGGTACTATGACATTACCAAAGGAAATAGGGTAGGTTTTAAGAGACCGATCAAGATCATTGAAAAGAATAAAAATGTTAAGGGGCGAAGAAAACAGAACGAGTTGCACCTAAAAATCGATGCTGCCTTTGGTAGCCGTAACAAGTATGAGGTCGTGGTTTTTGATGTGGACCCTATTAATGAACCTCAATTTGAAGCGTTCAAAGAAAACAACACGGTGCTGCCTCAATTTATGCCCAATTATGACCCTGAGTTCTGGAAGGGATATACCATAATGGAGCCCAATACCGCCATCCGCGAATTTAAATCCGAGGTACAGATAGCCGAATAGTTTAATGAAATTCGACATTGTTTTCACTTCCAAAATAATTTGTAACTTTCTTATATTCTGATAATTAACACCTTCACTTTTCTGTTAAATTCGGTTTATCCCAATTAATCTCCAAAAGACATGTTTATTATTGAACAGCCATAATGATTCATCTTGGATTTTTTGATTATTCTAAAAAAATTAAATTAGAAGGACTACTACGTATTTCTTATTTCTAATTTTTTTTAAATCCCTTCCTGTAACCTTTTGTAAATTCCTGACTATATAATAGTGAACACCAACTAAAAGACATTTTTTTGGAAGCATTGAGCAACGAAGAACTGATGGAACAAGTCGCGCAGGGCGACCTGGATTTATTGAAGGTGCTTTTTGAAAGACATCATGTTCATGTTTTTAATTTTCTGCACAAAATGTGCGGGGATAAAATGCTCAGTGAGGATTTAACACAAGAAGTATTTTACAAAGTGATGAAATACAGAAGCTCATATAAAAACGGAAACTTTGTCTCTTGGATGTTCACTATCGCAAGAAACAGCTTGCATACTCATTTTCGGAGAAACAAGGAAAACCATGACAATATTGACGATAGCTCCTTTAAACTGATATCGGAAAATGAAGAAAAAGAAGAAGAGTATTCGCATTTGCAAAAAGCTTTGGCAAAACTGAGCGCCGCGGATAGGGAATTACTGATCTTGAATCGGTTTCAAGAAATAAAATACAATGAATTGGCAGAAATTATTGGAAGTACGCCCGGAGCGGTAAAGACAAAAGTGAACAGGGCACTCCAAAAATTGAAGGCCATTTATTTTCAAAATATATGATACAGAAAAACGAACATATCACAGCATTGCTGCCGCAGTATATTGATGGAATACTACCAGCGAAACAACAAAAATTGGTGGAAGCGCACTTGAAAAATTGCAATACGTGCAAAGAAGAGTTAATACAATACCAAACCTTATTCAAAGCGTTTGAGGATGAACTCCTAAACACACCTTCCAATAAGCTCAAAAGCAATTTTTTGAAGCAATTGGAGGCCGAGAAGCAGCAGCAAGATGGCGTCGTGAAAATGAACCCATCTTCGGAAAGCTCTTTTAAGTTACAAGTCTTTCTCAAAATAGCGGCAGGCATCGCATTGTTAATCGGTTCTTTTTTAATGGGCAAATTTCATCAGTCTGAAAGACTGAACAGGGATATCGCTGCTTTGAAGGTTGAAACCAGAGCCATAAAACAAACGGCGATGCTCTCGCTTATGGAAAATAAATCGGCAAGCAAACGCATCCAAGGTGTAAATTTTGTGGAAGCATTTTCCAATCCTGACGAGGAGATTGTAACCGCTTTGACGAACCGACTATTAGAAGACGAAAATACCAACGTGCGTTTGACCGCAGTAGAAGCACTTGCCCATTTTTCAGAGTCAGAACAGGTAAAAACAGCTTTTATAAAGGCATTGGGAACTGAAAAAAACCCTAGTGTACAAATAGCACTTATCCAAAACTTGGTTCAACTTCAAGAAGGGAAAGCCGCTACACCCATGAAAAGATTGTTGGAGAAAGAGGACACGCAGCCCTTTGTACGAGCTGAAATCAATAGAGTATTGCCACAAATTATATAATAACCTATGTTAAACACAGACAAAACATCAAAAAACGAACATCATGAAACAGTTTAAAAAAATCACATTTATCCTAATGGCTTGTCTATTATCTTATGGACTACAAGCACAAGCTAACTTCAGCAAATCTTTGGACGGCATAGAATGGGTCAAAATCTCATCAAAATCGGAAATCGTACTAAAAACCCATGACAAAAATGAGCTGCTGATCAAAGTTGGTAATCAAAAACCGGCACCGGCAAGAGCAAAAGGCCTAAAACTTCTTGGTGTAGGCGGCGAAGACAATACCAATGTGGGCTTTAATGTCGTAGAATCCGGCAATAACCTCATTGTAGAAAATGTACGCAAATCTGGTGCAGCGGAAATATTTCTTCCAGCCTCACAAAACATATCGGTAACCAATACTTGGGACGGCGATATTTTTATCGAAGGTTTTACGGGTGAAGTGGAAGCCAATGCCAACTTGAACGGCGGACTTCAATTGAAAGACTTATCCGGCCCTATTACTGCATATTCCCTGAATGAGGGCATACAGGTGATATTTGACAAAATCAACCAAGATTCGCCTATTGATATTAGGACCACCAACGGTGAGATAGACGTTACCCTACCAGGGAGCACGCCCGCCAATCTAGAGTTAAGCTCATGGAACGGTGACATTTATAGCAACTTCGATTTAAAACGTCCGGAGAAAAAAGGGTTAAAATCCTATAGCAGTAGTAAGACCAAAGGCGATATCAATGGCGGTGGGGTCAGCATCAAACTAAAATCTACCAACGGCAACATCTACCTTAGGAAGAAGTAAAACACATCAATCAAATCATAAAAAATGAACAGTCATGAAAAACAACACACTTAGTCTTTTGATCGGTCTTATCTGCCTTTTCGGAAATGCACAAAGGGTCATTGAAAAAAACATAGATTATGATGGCCAGCATATAGAAATGGACGTAAAGTTCGCAAATGAAATCGATGTAAAAACATGGGGTAAATCTACCGTTTACTTTAAGGCAAGTATAAGTGCAAAGGAAGAAAAATATCTAAACCTCTATTCGGTAGAAACGAACGATACCAACAATAACATTACCATAGCATCCAACGCCAAGCCTCTTTACAAGGCACAACGGGAAGATTGCTTACAAATAAATAACGGTGATAAGCGCAAATGCTATAATAATGGGGATTTGTTCGAATTCAACTATACGCTCTATGTACCCAAAAATGCCAAGTTCAAAATCAGTAGTATCAATGGTGATTTAAAATCCGAAGTGATAGAAGGAACTTTTACGGCCGATTTGATCAATGGTGATATTGATATTAAAGAGTACGCCGGGATATTGGACCTGAACACGATAAATGGAGAAATTGACCTGAAAATGGTCAATGCCAATTTAGTGGCCGAAACCATTCATGGGGATATTTACGCGGACGAAAAACTGAAATTTGATTCGACCGACCGTCATGTGGGGCAGAAAATCATGGGTACAGTAGCGGAAGGCAAGCATACCCTACGCTTGAATACTATAAACGGCAATATGTATTTGAGGCGATAGGTTTGCTATATGAAGTTCCTGATAAAAGAGTAAAGCAACAAACTCCAGCCAACCACTAGAAACAGTCCTCCAAGGGGAGTAATTGGACCTAGAAACTTTAATTTCCTCCCTTTTGAAGCACTCAGGCATAGTCCGTAAATACTGAACGAAAAAAGAAAGACACCAAGAAGAAAACAGTATACCATGTACTTTTCCAGTGTCGTATCCAGATTAAGGTTGAAGCCCAACATCAACAATACGATGGCGTGATACATTTGATATTTGACCCCGGTCTCAAAACTTTTGAGCTGCTCTTCCGTAAAGCGCTTTTTTAAAGCGTGTGCGCCAAAAGCTCCGAAGACGACCGCCAACAGGCCATATAACGCTCCAACAAATTGTGCCACTAAAACCATATGAAAAATTTATAGGCTAAGATAAGATATAAACAGAGGGGCTAAAAAACGTTTTTGGCCCCTCTGTTTTATATTTTGTACCCTAATTTAATTTTCGTCATAGAAAAACTGCTCTTTCACGATTTTTCCTTCCTTGACCTCATAAACAGCGATTTCCGACATGGTAGACCGATGTCCTGATGGTTTATGGGTAGTATCCATTTCAAATTTTACCGAAAACCAATTATCCGCTACAATAGGCTCGGAAACTTCTGTGTTATGCACTTCAAAATTTTCTTGCCACCACTCCCCTTTTTTCTGGATTCCGTCAAATCCTTTGACCAAAGCACCTTCTGCGGTACCATCATTTTCTATACTTACAATGTGAGGGCTATAGAGCTCTTGGTAAGGCTTTTCAAATTCCCCTTGTTTACACCAGCTGACCAATTTTGTTGCAATTTCATTCGTGTTCATGATAGATGATTTATTGATTAGAAATCTCAAGATACTAATAATTGCCTATACTTTAAAACAAAGAATTATTACGAAATGGTACTACATTAAACTACAAAGAAATCTCAATTTCACTATTGCTTTCTAAGCTAAAAGCACAATCCTTAAAATCTGGCGGACCAAACATTTTCATCTTCCCTTTTGAAAAGGCTATGGGTTCTTTTGGAATACCCAACATATTGGTATCCAGTTCATTATTTCCGTTTTCATCATGAAAAATAGCTACCGCATAAGTGCCCTTGGGCAAATCTTTTATAGCAATCTGGGTTGTTCCCTCGATAGCCTTAGAACCACTTGTTTTATAAACTTTATCGAACTTTAAAAAAGAATCTTCACTCGTATATACCGCTGCAAGTATATTTCCCTCAGCGGACTTCACTCCATCAATCTTAAGGTTCAACGTATACTGTGCGGAGGACCATTGAAATAGTAAACTAAAAACGAATACCAATAAAATTTTTGTTGCTTTCATTCTCTTGTTTCGCTTTTCATACCAAAATCCAGACCAAACTTTTCCATTGAAAACAATATTTAGTTTGATGCAACATTTAATGCCCGTTTTTCTTCCAAGTGATTAAATAAATCGATTGTTTTAACAGAATCCTTTACGTTCAAATAAAGCTTCACGGAATCCTGATAGACCAGTTTTATTTTTTGCTGTGAAATATTATCTACAAAAACACGCACTTTTTTATCCGTCAATGAGTCTTTGAATTCCCGGAATATCCCTTTCTCTTTTTCCAAGGCGGAAAAACCATTCAAACGTTCCATAGGGGGAATTCGTTCTACAAAAACGACACTGTCCAACGCTTCATATTGAATGTCAACATGATAAAATCCAGAGATTATCTGAATGCTTTTCGGTTTCAGTTTTATCCAATTCTTATAATGCATGACCAAAGCGGACAAGCAAACGATTACCGTAATCACCAGTAACAAATTCCAAAACCAATGTCGCTTCTTAACGGCCATACTATTCTTTGATCCTATACTTGTCCAACCACGCCAAGGTATGTGCAATTTTTGTAATGAGATTACTGGGCCTGTTGGCAATGCCATGACTTGCGCCTGGAATCTCTACCAACACCGTTTCTACCTTTCGCAATTTTAAAGCATGGTATAATTGTTTCGCCTCGCTCGGCGGTGTTCTCAAATCGTTCATTCCTACCATAACCATGGTAGGGGTCTCAATATTACCAACGATAGAAAGCGGAGAAAATTTCCAATATCCTTCAAAATTTTCCCATGGCTGTCCAGGATATCTAGAGTTGGCATAGCCAAAATAATTATCCGCTACTAAGGTCTTACTGATCCAATTCATGACAGGTTTAGCCACCACGGCAGCCTCAAACCGATTGTTCTTACCGATCATCCAAGCGGACATAATACCACCCGCACTCCCTCCGGTCACAAACAGTTGGTCTTCATGCGCGATTCCTTTTTCGATACAAAAATCCAAGCCATCCATCACATCATTATAGTCCTCTCCCGGGTAATTGTTATAGAGCAAATTTCCAAATTCTTCACCATAACTGGTGCTCCCTCTCGGATTGGGATAAAAAACTACATATCCCGCTGCAGCGTATAACTGCATTTCAGCTGAAAAACGGTCTCCATAATTGAGAATTGGTCCGCCGTGGTTTTCCACCAAAAAAGGATATTTTTTAGTTTCGTCATAATCCGGTGGGTAAACCACCCATCCTTGAATATCACGCTGGTCCACCGAGGATTTATACCAAACGGCTTCAACCTTTCCCAAATTTTTATAGTCCAAAAGCGCTGTGTTCAAAGCCGTTATCTTTACCGGATTTTTTGTTTTGGAAGGTACCACAGCCAGCTCGGCGGGATAAGATGGTGTACTTTGCGTAAAAACGATTTCTCCATTTTTGGAAACACTGAAAGAACCACTCCCGTAAGGTCTACCAATAGAGGTCCCCCCACGATTGTCCGCTAATTTTTTCACTTTCCCATCCAGAGAAATATGCGCAATTTTTCCATTTCCTTCATCATCATACGCGAAGTAGAGTCCTTGACTTTTAGCGTCCCAAACAACATTGGATACCCCACGGTCCAAATTCCCTGAAATTACCCTTTGGTTGGTTCCATCCCTATTCATGATATGGAGTTTCCTCACCTGATAGGCCTGTACTTTGTCATCAAATCCTATATAAGCAATATGTTTTCCATCGGGAGAAACGGTGGGATTACTATCCGGGCCCTTTCTATCCGTTAGGGCTTTTATAGTTCCGTTAGTTATACTGACGGAATACACTTCACTATTCCTGAAATCATATTCCCAATCTGCATTTCTATTGGCGGAAAAAAATATGTGTTGCCCATCTTTACTCCAAGACAACTGGCCTCTATGATGATAATCCCCAGAAGTAACTTGCCTGGGCGCCCCTCCATTTGCAGGGATTACGAAAATATGGTTAAATCCCGGTTTTATGTAACCGCTACCATCCGCTTCGTGATAGAGCCTATCCGTAATTCTTGGTTGATCCGCCCATTCGGCACCTTTGGGTTTTGCCGGCATATTTGCCAATACAGGTGCTTTCTTTGGCACGTTCATAGAAAAGGCCAATTGTTTTCCATCGGGTGACCATGTCAATGAACTAGGGCCAAAAGGAAGTTGCGAAATTTTAGCGATCCTGCTCGTGGCTATCCAGTATATATAAATTTCTGAACCTTCTTCCGTACTACTGGTAAAGGCAATACGGTCTCCGGAAGGCGACCACTTGGGACTGGATTCGCCCACTTCCCTAGAGGTGAGTTTTTGATGTTGGGAACCATCGGTCCGTAACATCCATAGATTTCCGGAAGCCCTGTCTTTCATGATGTCAAAACCCATTCTTCTGTATACTACCCAATCTCCATTTGGGGAAATTTGCGGGTCCGATGCGTATTGCAGATCAAATACGTCCAAATAAGAGAAATTGGTTTTTTGGGCCGATGAAAATTGTATGGAAAGTGCAAATATTACCAAGAAAATAAGCCTGTACATAGTATTGAATTTATTTTTTTAAAGATAGCGGATAGCATCAATATTGCAAAACCCATATACCCTTATGACATTTAGGATATTCTATGCTAAAAGTCAAAGGATTTGTATAGTGTAGTTCATCGAAAAAATAAAAAATTTAGGTTTCTGCTCAGGAGTTAGGGGCTTACAGTTGTTATAGTTCTAGAATAACAACAAGTTTTAAATTGTATCGTAGAAAAAAGATAAAACTCAATACATGAATACAAAAGCAATTTTAGCCATATGTTTAGGTGCCGCCCTACTATTTTTTAGTTGTGTCGAAGATGTTAAGACAGGAAATGAATACTCAGGTCGATTGATCCTTAAGTTAACTGATGCTCCGTTTCCCTATGATTTGGTTTCAGAAGCCAATGTCACCTTATTTAAGGTAGAAGCAAGAAAAGTTGACGATGAAGCGGTGGAAGAAAATGATATGGCGGATAATGAAACGTTGCCGTTCATTACCTTAATGGAACAAGAAATATCCGTAAACCTATTGAACTTGACAAATGGGGTTACACAAATCTTGGCAGATGTAGAAATTCCCCAGGGCACTTATGATTTAATCCGAGTTTATGTAAAAGGAGTAAACGTGGTATTGACAGATGGAAGAACATTTGACCTTAAAGTGCCCAGTGGAGAACAAACTGGAATAAAAGTTTTTCTGAAACCAGGAATTACTGTAGTTGGTGGTCTTTCTACTGACCTTTTATTGGATTTTGACGTGAGCCGTTCTTTTGTAGCCAAAGGCAATCTGAAAAAAGTGGACGGTATACGTGGGTTTAA
This sequence comes from Maribacter algae, assembly GCF_047345745.1. Lineage (NCBI taxonomy): Bacteria > Pseudomonadati > Bacteroidota > Flavobacteriia > Flavobacteriales > Flavobacteriaceae > Maribacter > Maribacter algae. The sequence goes on along the minus strand of NZ_JBLFES010000001.1, from coordinate 328,010 downwards.
TTTTAAACCTGTCATAAAGGCAAGTAACCTTTCTACATCCGGTAGTTTATTAGGTAACGTTATCACAATTGAGGACGAGATAGAAAAGGCCCTCGAAGGCGTACAGATTTCTGTACTGGCGGCAGACACCGTAAACACATCCAGTTTTACGGATGCGGATGGTAATTATATGATTATGGGGCTTGAAACAGGAAGCTATAAAGCTATAGCAGAATTTGAAGGCTATACCAGCAGCGATACATTGGATATACAGATTACCGCAGCCAATAAGACTATACAGGATTTTATATTGGAAAAAGAAGTTGTTGAAGAAACTGGTAGCGATTAGTTTCACGGTCAGTAGATTGGGAATCAAAGCGGGATAATATCCCGCTTTTTTTATACCAATATTTTAAATCGATTAAAAAATCAAACCAATTATTCCTGAATAAGGGGCGGAACAACGATTGAAAAATTGAGATTTCTCACATGTGCCTATCTGCGATAGGCAAGTTCGAAATGACTCAATCTAAAAAAAGCATTTCGTTATGAACGAAGTGATTAAGAAATCTCAATTCATTAAAAATTCATTAAAAAACCTTTAAATAGATGGTTGGAGGTATAGGCAAACCCTTTCTAAAACACCAGAGGTTCCTTTTTGGCAAAATCATCGGCCCCAATAGCCTCGCCATTTATTAAATTGGTATCCCAATCCTGAATGATTTTCCATTCGCCATTTATCTTTTTAAGTACAATATGAAATTGCCCATAATTATAGGAAGTGTTCTCCTCTATATCCGTTGCCGCAATACGATAAAAGCCCACTTCATAAGAAGTAGTTTTGTTCGTATGCCTACTATCGAACCAAAAATCCAAAGCAATGGTGATACCATCCGCTTTGTTGATGACAAAGCGTTTTAAGTTTTCTGCTTTAAAGGAACCGTCCGTATCAATTCCATTGGGTGTTACACGCAACACCTCAGTCGCATAGGTTGCATTGAGTGCATCCCCGTTCAAGGTTTCAAAAGCTTTTTGAAAAGGTTTCCAAACGGTTTGGTCAATCTCTTTTTGAAACTGTACAGCATCGTCTTGGGCATATATTCCTACAATGCAAAACAACATCAGTATACTAATCTTAGTTCTCATAATCTTTTATTTAAATTTTACCCTAAACCAACGTCCAAGGCCATCATTACTATAAAACCTCCTATAAAGCCCATAACAGCTACATCTGAGTGTTTATCCTGTTGCGTTTCGGGTATTACTTCTTCTACTACCACAAAAATCATGGCTCCTGCAGCAAATGACAAAGCATAAGGCAATATAGGCTGAAATGTTATTACTGCCCAAGCTCCTACTACCGCGGCAATAGGTTCTACCAAAGCGGAAGCCTGGCCATACATAAAGCTTCTTCCTCTGGAAAGTCCCTGTCTTCTCAAGGGCATGGCCACGGCAAAACCCTCTGGGAAATTCTGTAGTCCTATTCCCAAGGCCAAGGCTACGGCACCCCCGATCGTTGCACCTTCAAAACCTGCGGCTACACCACCAAAAAGTACTCCTACCGCCAAACCCTCGGGAATATTGTGTAGTGTAATGGCCAAAGTCAATAAGGTGGTCTTATGCCAAGGTGTTTTTACGCCTTCCGCTTCGCTTTCCTTAAAATTTATGTGTAAGTGCGGCAGTATCTTGTCCAGACCAAAAAGGAAAAATGCACCCAACAAAAACCCTACCGCAGCAGGGATTACTTTTACAAAGCCTTCTCCGGGACTCAATTCTATGCCCGGTGCCAAAAGGCTCCAAAAACTGGCCGCCACCATAACACCGCCCGTAAAACCCAACATACCATCCATCACGGCGCGATTCGGATTTTTGAACAAAAAAACCAGTCCAGCACCCAAAGCAGTAAGCCCCCAAGTGAATAATGTAGCGTAAAATGCCGCTAAAATGGGGTTGATAGATTCAAAATAGTCGATTACTTGTTCCATATCTTTAATAGTATTGTATCCTCATTTTCTTCATTCTTACTCTGAAACTTCCAAGTATAAGTTACTTGCTATTTGATGGGATATGCGTAAAATTTCATCTTTGGTCTTCAATTGAACGGATCCATCGAACTCTTCACGGTCTATGAGCATAAAATCATCTCCCAATGCGATCTTATTCTTGTCCAAAAATTTCAAAAATGCCACTGAAGAATCTTTTACCCCCACGCAGATACCACTGGTGCCTACGGGCAATTCACTGACCAACTTTTTGACGGATTTTGTGAACTTTCCTTCCTTGGAGGGTATGGGATCACCATGTGGATCCACTTTTGGACTACCCAAATAAGCATCCAGTTTATCTATCAGTTGCTCACTTTTAATATGCTCCAATTGTTCTGCCACATCATGTACCTCATCCCATGCAAAATCTAGCTTATCCACTAAAAATACTTCCCAGAGCCGATGTTTTCGAACAATGGAAAGCGCTGTTAAAATACCCGATTCGGTAAGTTGAACCCCTTTATACTTTTTATAATGTACTAGGTTTTTATCGGATAATTTTTTGATCATATCCGTTACGGAAGAAGGTTTCGTATTCATTTGTTCCGCAATGGCATTGGTAGAAATAGGATTCCCCTCCCCTTTTCCCAAGTGGTAGATAGCCTTGATATAATCCTCTTCGGATAGCGTCATTACAAATTTTTCAATAAGGCTAAATTACATTTTTATATCTAAAAACAAATTTTTAGTTTTGTCTAAATTTATATTTTGATGAATTCAAAATTATTTTTAGTGATTTCTAGTTTATGTATGCTTCTCTTCCTTAGCTGGGGAGTTTCCGCACAGTCTTCCATTATAGGTTCAGTAAACGATGAAGCTAATCCCGTTCCTTTCGCTAACATCTATTTAAAAGAAACGGAAAAAGGCACTTCGTCAGACGGGAACGGAAACTATGAGCTAACAGGGCTTCAAGAAGGGAAATATACCCTGATTGTATCTGCCATTGGCTATGCGCCCTATCAAAAGGTCATAACGCTTACCAAGAAAAACATAATCCTAGATGTCATTCTACGACCATCAACCGAGTCTTTGGAAGAAACCGTGGTCACCGGAACCCTAAAAGCCGTGAAGCGTTCCGATAGCCCGGTTCCAGTAGAAGTATATAGCCCTACTTTTTTAAAGAAAAATCCAACGGCCAGTATTTTTGAAGCATTGCAAAATGTTAATGGCGTGCGCCCACAGATCAATTGCAACGTCTGCAATACGGGCGATATTCACATCAACGGGCTGGAAGGGCCTTATACGTTGGTCTTGATCGATGGGATGCCCATTGTAAGCGGTCTAGGAACGGTTTATGGGCTCTCCGGGATTCCGAATTCCCTTATTGAACAGATTGAGATCGTAAAAGGTCCGGCGTCTAGTTTGTATGGAAGTGAAGCCGTGGGCGGACTAATCAACGTCATTACCAAAAATGCTTTGGAAGCTCCTGATTTCTTTGCCGATGCTTTTGCGACGGGATGGGGAGAATACAATTTAGATGTAGGGGCCAAAATTGACGTAAGTAAAAAAACCGATTTACTATTGGGCGTCAACTATTTTAACTATGATGAGCTCATAGATAATAACGGGGATAATTTCACGGACCTGACCCTTCAGGACAGAATCTCTATCTTTCAAAAATGGAACTTCAAACGAAATAAATCCCGTATTTTCTCACTGGCAGGTCGGTTTTTCTATGAAGACCGATGGGGAGGCGAATTGCAATGGACGCCAGAATCCAGGGGCGGTGATGAAATCTATGGTGAAAGTATTTATACTCGCCGGTGGGAAGTTTTGGGAAAATACCAGCTTCCCATAGATGAAAAACTAATGCTTTCCTTTTCCTATAATGACCATGCCCAAAATTCCGTTTACGGAGATGTCCCCTATTTAGCGGACCAACGCATTGGTTTTACCCAATTAACATGGGACAAAAACTTAGGGAAACATGATCTGCTCGTCGGTTCCGCATTGCGTTATAACTATTATGATGATAATACCACGGCAACGGTGAATGCCGATGAAGTGGTCATTCCTAGTCTTTTTGTACAAGATGAAATAGCATTGGCCGAAAAACATTCCTTATTGCTGGGGGCTCGTTATGATTACGACCAAAGGCACGGTAACATTTTTACGCCACGAACCGCTTACCGTTGGAAGGTGACAGATAACGATATCATTCGCTTTAATGCCGGGACGGGGTTTCGGGTGGTCAATCTTTTTACCGAGGAACATGCAGCACTTACGGGAGCTCGCGATGTTATCGTTACCGAGGAACTGGAGCCGGAGCAATCCTTTAATTTCAACCTCAACTATCTTAAAAAAATATATGGGGATAACGGTACTTTTGTAAGCTTGGACGCTTCAATATTCTATACCAATTTCAGCAATGCCATACTCCCGGATTATGATACCGATCCCAACCAGATCATCTATGACAATCTTAACGGAAAATCGGTTTCACAAGGGGTGAGTGCCAATATAGATGTTGTTCTTCCCAGTGGATTTAAATTTTTGGTCGGAGCTACCTTTCAAGATGTTGCGCAAACCGAAGACGGCATAAAATCCCGTCAAATATTGACCGAAAGTTATACGGGAACATGGAACGTAGGTTATACGTTTCGGGAAATACAATTAAGTATTGATTATACCGGAAATCTATACGGCCCCATGCGATTGCCTACCCTTGGCGAAAACGACCCCAGAAGCGATTTCTCTCCCGTTTGGAGCATACAGAACATTCAGTTTACCTATAAAAAATTGAGCAATTTTGAATTCTACGGAGGTATTAAAAACCTATTGAACTGGACACCCAACCGAAACAACCCTTTTATCATTGCCCGTGCCAATGACCCGTTTGACCGTAACGTACAGTTTGATGGTAATGGGGACGTCATAGCCACAGCGGACAATCCCAATGCGCTTACTTTTGATCCCTCCTACGTTTATGGACCCAACCAGGGAATCCGTGGTTTTTTTGGGTTGCGGTATCGATTGGATTAGCATTTGAAATACTATTCAAACCAATAAGATGCTAGCCAAAATATCCTTTTAGTATCTTCGACTTGATTTAAACCTTCTTGACTCGTCAAATTCAGTTTATGCCCGAATACGACTATATCATTATTGGAGCCGGTGCAGCTGGACTCATGCTGGCCGATGCTATGGGTAAGGATGCCTATTTTTCCGATAAATCTATTTTGCTTTTAGACAAGGACGACAAAAAAACAAACGACCGTACCTGGTGTTTTTGGGAAAAAGGAGAAGGAGAATTTGATGCCATCGTTCACAAAAAATGGAACTATATTTTTTTTGGTGGACAAGAATTTTCGAATTTATTTAAAATAGCGCCTTATACTTATAAAGTGATTAAGGGCATTGATTTTTATGAGGATTATCTGAATCGTATCAAAAACTACCCTAACATTCATTTTAAACAGGAAACCGTTTCTTCCGTTGTAGATTCAACCAATTTTGTTACGGTAACCACCACTATCGAGACCTATAGAGGTAAAAAGGTTATGAACAGTATTTTTGATTATAAGATGGCTACTTATCAAACCAAATATCCTGTTTTACAGCAACACTTTATAGGATGGTTCATTAAAACGGAAAAGCCTGTTTTTAAGGAAGACCAAGCCACTTTCATGGATTTTTCCGTTCCCCAAGAGGGGAATACACGTTTTATGTATGTACTCCCTTTTTCCGATACGGAAGCCTTATTGGAATATACCTTGTTTTCCGAACACCTTTTACCAAAAGAAGAATATGAAACCGCTATCAAGGATTATGTTTTGGAAGAATTTGGAACTGTCAATTATACGATAACGGATCAGGAACAAGGCAGCATTCCCATGACCTGCTATGACTTTAAGGAACATCACTCTAAAAACATAAGATATATAGGAATGGCGGGCGGTTGGGCAAAACCTAGTACAGGATACACCTTTATGAGCACCGCCAGAAAAATCCCAAAATTAATAGCCCATTTAAAATCAGGCAGCCCTTTGAACAAGTTGAGCTTTAAAACCAAATTTTGGTTCTATGACCTAATCTTGTTGGATATTCTTAAAAGAGATAACAGTTTGGGTCAGGAAATATTTGAATCGCTCTTTAGAAATAGAAAACCTCAAAAGATTTTTAAATTTTTGGATGAAAAAACAAGTATTTTAGAGGATATCGAGATGATGGCCGCCCCTAGCCCTTGGCCATTTACAAGGGCATTGCTCTCAAGAATATTCAATAGATAAAGTGGGTCGTGGTTATAAATCCAGATCGCAGGCAAAGTTCTCTGGTTGCCAAATGATTTTTTGATTTTTTATATCTACTTCGTTAGCCCCAATTTTCCGGCCATCTTCTTCTATTGCATTTCCCTCACAGTCAAGAACGAAAATAACTTTATTTACTAAGGGGTTACAATCTCCCAGAACAAATACTGGCCTTTTATTTAATTTTCCTTGAACAATGTAACAATACATCATATCGTCCGTAGGGTTGGCTTCTCTCTCCTCTATAATATCCTTAAGCCAAATTAAATCTTGCGTAGCATCATCAAATTCACACTTTGGTAAATCATATTTATTGCAAGAACCAGCAAATAAGAGTAACAGCATAACCAACTTTCTCATAAAGCGTTCCGTTTTATAGATAGATGTCCAATTATTGAAAAGGTTGCTAGCCTTTACACCTTACGCCGCATTAACTGCTCTCCAAATTGTCTCAAAATAGCTTTTTTATCCTCGGAGACTTCCAAATGTTTCAATATTTCAAAGGCTTTTTGGGTATAGCTTTCAATGGCTTGCCTTGTAACGTTGGCAGCACCGCTGTCCAAGAATATTTCCTTTACACGCTCCACTTTGCTTGAAAAATCCGTTGGTTGTATGGAAAATAAATCCATCAACTCTTTTTGTTGCGTTTTTGTTCCCAGTTCAAATGCCTTTAAATATAAATAAGTCTTCTTATTTTCAATAATATCCCCTCCTACTTGCTTTCCAAATGTTTTTGGGTCACCAAAGGCATCTAAATAATCATCCTGCAATTGAAAGGCCAAGCCCAGATTCAATCCAAAATCGTAAATATGATTCTGACAATCCTTGGAAGCTTCGGCAATTATTCCTCCCATTTTTAAGGCAGCGGCCACCAAGACTGCAGTTTTATACTCGATCATTTTCAAGTACTCCGGTATGGTCACATCGTCCCGGGTCTCAAAATCTACATCGTACTGTTGTCCTTCACAAACCTCTATGGCCGTTTTGCTGAACAATTTGGCCAAGTTGCGAAACGTTTCGCCTTTATAATTCTCAAACAATTGGTAAGCATTGATGAGCATGGCATCACCGGAAAGAATTCCCGTATTCACATCCCACTTTTCATGTACCGTAGCTTTACCTCTTCGCAATGGAGCATCGTCCATAATATCGTCGTGTACCAAAGAAAAATTGTGGAACACCTCAATAGCTAGGGCTGCATCCATAGCTTTTAGATAATCCGTTCCGAAAATTTCGGCGGACATCAATGTCAATACAGGCCGTAATCGCTTTCCATCCAAGCCTAAAATGTAGGTTATCGGCTCGTAAAGGTTCTTGGGTTCTTTTGTAGCTGTACGGGTTTCCAAGTAATCTATAAATGCAGAGCGATAATTTTCGATGGAGTGCATAGGACAATTTTTTTCAAAAATACATCCATTGTTACAAATAGCTTTGATAACCGTCAGATGTATGACAAAAAATCTTTCTTGAAAATGCAATAGATCTTAAATCCGTCGTCTTTATCAATAGACGACCTAAAGAAAAACGGCAACGTGGTTTCCGAAAAACAAGAAAACAACAACCTAAACGAGTTCTTTAAAAACGAATATGCTTCGCTTAAAGGATACGTGCGTTCCAAAATCTCGCATACATCGGAAAGTGATGCGGAAGATATCATACAGGATGTGGCGCTCCGGATATTTTCGAGACCAACGGATGCACTGCCTATACGTAATATTGGAGGTTTTGTCTATAACGCCATCAAAAATAAAATCATTGATGTAATGCGTACCAAGAAAGAAAGCGTACACGATGAAAAAACCTTGGAACAGGCCTGGACCGAATTTACAGGAATGTTCTACGAGGGCGAAGCGGAAAATTATTCGAAGGAACTACAAGAACAGTTGAAAATGGCTATTGGAAAACTAAAACCAGTTTATCACGATATCATTATAGCAGTTGATTTTGAAGGGTATACCTACAGGGAAATTTCCCAGGAAACCGGAATTGCGCAAGGAACCTTAATGTCCAGGAGGCATAGAGCAATAGCATTATTATTAAAATATTTAGAAACAGATAAAAATTAAAAGTTATGGAACATAAAGCACAAATTAAAAAAGAGGTGGAGGACAATGTTAAACACTATGTCACCAAAGGATTCAAAATTTTCTTTTTCATTATTCTTGGACTGGCCATTGCCTTTTTGGTAGGATATATTGTAATGCGCCTGTGGAACTGGTTAATGCCAGAGCTATTTGGATTGCCTATGGTGGGTTATTGGCAAGCTGTGGGCGTTCTTATTTTGGCCAAGATTCTATTTGGGTTTGGCGGTGGCGACGGCCCGGGCAAGAACAGTAAATCGAAAAGGAGAAACCGTGCCCATAAATGCAGTACGTTGCGAAAGGACTTTTCCGAATGGAAATATTATGACGAATTCTGGGAAGCAGAAGGGGAACAGGCCTACAACAATTATATAGCGCGAATTAAAGAAGAAAACAATGGCAGTACCCAAGGACAATAGAAACAGAAAAACGTATGGGTACCAAAACAAAGCCTTTTTCTGGAGTTTGAATCCAAAAACCAATGTTTCCCGTACCAATAAAGAAAAAGAAACTGAGAAAAAAACAATCATACATGGCAAAAAAGCGAGTGTTAAAAAATTGTAAAACTTAGGAAACTTTAAATGTTTTCAAAGTTTCCTATTGTACATTTGCCTCGCTATGAAAGAAAAAATTTTAGAGAAAGCGACGGATCTATTTTTGAACCTAGGTTTTAAAAGTGTCACAATGGACGATCTGGCCAACGAAATGGGTATTTCAAAAAAGACGATTTATACCCATTTTGACAACAAGACAAAACTGATCGAAGCCAGTACAACACATTTGTTACATTGTATTGCCCTTGGCATTGACCATATATGTGCGCTGGAAAAGAATCCGATAGCCGAATTGTACGAGATAAAGAAATTTGTAATGCTCCATTTGAAAGATGAAAAATCTTCGCCCCAATACCAACTTCAAAAATACTACCCGGCGGTGTACGGGGTGATGCGCGATAAGCAATTTGAACTCATGGAAGATTGTGTATTGGACAATATCAAAAGAGGAATGGAACAGGGCATTTACAGAGAAAATTTAAATAAGGATTTTGTAGCACGTATCTATTTTTCCGGTGTTACCAGTATCAAAGATCAAAAATTATTCCCCATCAACAAATTTCCGATCGCTACGCTCATGGATGAATATCTAGAATACCACTTAAGAGGAATTGTAACCCCAAAAGGAAGAAAAATATTAAATGCAATCATCAACTCTAACCAAGAATAAAAATGCGTAATTACTTATATATTCTTATCCTCCTGTTCTCCTTTGGGCATACTGAAGCACAGGAAAAAGAACAAGAAAAAACCACCTACAGTTTTACTTTACAAGAAGCCATTGATTTTGCGCTGGAAAATAATTACAGTGCCATAAATGCGGACCGTGATATTATGGATGCGCAAAAACAAAAATGGGAGACTATAGCTTCTGGATTGCCACAAATAAGTGGGGCCGTTGGTTATCAAAACCAATTGATACAACCTGTGACCCAAATACCGGCAGAATTTTTTGGTGGGGAACCCGGCACTTTCCAAGAAGTGGTGTTCGGTCAGGCACAGTCTGCAAGGGCAACCGCTACACTTAAACAACAAATTTTCGACGGCTCCTACATTGTGGGCGTGCAGGCCACAAAATCTTTTCTAAGCTACAGTGCCAACAACAAGGAGAAAACAGCGCAGGAAGTTCGGAAGGCCACAGTAGAAGCCTATGGCAATGTGCTGTTGGCACAGGAAAGTGTGGATATCTTTGAAAACAATAAGGCTACGCTCGAAAAAAACCTGTTCGAGACCACCAAAATATTTGAAAACGGACTGGGTGACGAGGAAAGTGTAGAACAGTTACAGATTACCTTATCATCCGTTGAGAATCAATTAAAAAATGCCATTCGGTTAAAGGAAATTACGCTAAAAATGCTGAATTTGGTAATGGGAATCGATTTGGATGCGCCCACTAAGTTGGAAGAAACGCTGGACGATTTGACCCAAAAACAAATTGATTTCGGCCTACTCGAAAATCAATTGAGCATTGAAAACAACGTAGATTATAAGCTGGCCCTTAACCTTAACGAACAGCGTTATTTTGAATGGAAGCTGGCAAAAAGTAGGGCCTTGCCAACTTTGAACGCCTTTGTAAACTATGGAGCGAATTCTTTTTCGGATGATTTTACCTTTCTGAGCAGTGACCAAGAATGGTTCGAATCTTCGGTACTTGGTTTCGATTTAAATATCCCAATTTTCAGTTCGCTTAAAAGAAGTGCAAGTACCTCAAGGGCAAAAATCGCTTTGGAAAAAGCAAAAACGCAACTGACCGAAGCCGAGGCACAAATTAGACTACAATTGGAAAATGCCAAAAGCAACTACACCTTGGCCATAGAACAATATCAAACCTCAAAAAATAATCTGAATCTCGCGGAGCGTATCGAAAATAAAAATCAAATCAAATATTTTGAGGGCATCGCCTCAAGTTTTGAGCTTAGACAGGCACAGACACAACTGTATACCGCACAGCAAGAATACTTACAAGCGATGGTATCCGTAATTAATAAGAAAACAGAACTGGAAATTATCCTTAATGAATGATTGGTATCATCTGTTATGACAAATAAACATATAACCCTTTTGTCACATAAACATTTTAATAAACGCATCAACTTACAAACAAATAAACTTTAAAGTAATGAAAAACATAATTTATCTTATAACGGCTTTAGTTCTCATATCCTGTGGAGGGGCGAGCGAAAAATCCGTATCCGACCTTGTCGAAGCAGGAGATTTAGACGGCCTTAGAGCAAAGAAAACGGAACTATCGGAAACCCAAAAAGCAATTGAGGCGCAATTGAAACAGATAGATGATGCGTTGGGATCTGCCAATCGAGAAAGTAATCTTGCTCTTGTCACAACGATAGAAGCAAAAACGGCTCCTTTTCAACACTATTTGGAATTACAGGGCGATGTGAAGACCAAGCAAAACGTTTTGATCTATCCGGAAATGGCAGGAACTTTATATCGTGTATATGTGAAAGAAGGACAAAAAGTTTCCAAAGGACAAGTGTTGGCCTCCATTGATGATGGCGGTATGGGAAGTCAATTAAACCAATTAAAAACACAGGCGCAACTGGCAAAGACAACTTATGAGCGCCAGAAAAGGTTATGGGAGCAAAAAATTGGTTCTGAAATTCAGTATTTACAGGCAAAGACAACTTATGAAGCTGCGGAAAGTGCCGTGAAACAGGTACAAAGCCAATTGGGAAAATCTACCATTAGGGCACCGTTCTCCGGAATTATTGATGACGTCATCAAAGAACAGGGCACGGTAGTGGCTCCTGGACCGGGTTCCGAAGTATTCAGAATTGTCAATTTGAGCGATATGTATATTGAAGTCGATGTTCCAGAAAATTACTTATCCGGTATCTCCGAAGGAAAAGAAGCAAAAGTATATTTTCCTGTATTGGGAGATACGGTCGTAAGCAAAGTTAGACAGACCGGCAACTTCATCAATCCTAGCAACAGGGCGTTTACCGTTGAAATTCCCGTTCCGAACAAAGAAGGCAACATTAAACCGAATTTAACGGCAAAAGTCAACATCAACGATTATTCCAATGAAGAAGCCATTGTGATTCCACAAAGCATTATCTCGGAAAATGCCGAAGGCGAACAATATGTATATGTTGCAGAACTAACGGACGGTGCTGAAGAAGCTACTGTGGCAAAACATATTATCACTACCGGAAAAACGCAGGGCAGTGATGTGGAAATCATTTCCGGCATATCCAATGGTGATCATTTGATCAAGGAAGGGGCAAGAAGTGTCAAGGACGGACAGAAAGTGCAAATTAGTAAGTAGAAGGTAGACGAAATTATATTTTATGAGGGAAATTAAATTCGCCTTAACAGAAGAAAATTACATAAGGATTAAACTGGAAGAATTATCCAAAATGATATTTGGATTTCAGAAATACTTAAAAAATAAAACTAAAGACTAACGACTACCGTCTAAAGACTAAAAAAATGAGTAAACAAAAGAAAAACGCCGACAAAGAGTTTAAACTCTCCTCTTGGGCCATAGATAATCCATCCGTCATTTATGTGATGATCGCTATTTTTCTGTGGATAGGTTTTAAATCGTATCAGGCTATGCCACGTGAGGATTTCCCGGAAATCGTAGAAACTAAAATTTATGTGAGTACTCCATATCCTGGTAATACAGCGGAAGATATTGAGCGATTGATAACCGATCCATTGGAAGACCGACTCAAAAATGTAAGTAACGTGGTAAAAATCACATCCACTTCACAAGAGGATTACTCCATTATCACCGTAGAGTTTGATGAGGATTTGACCGTGGAACAGGCAAAACAAAAGGTTAAGGATGAAGTAGACGGTGAAAAAGCAAGTGAAGACTGGCCTACCTTTAACAATGCAAAGGTAGAACCCAATGTCTTTGATCTAAATTTATCCGAATCCTTTCCTATTATGAACGTCAACTTTACAGGAGATTATCCTGTAGAAAAGTTGAAGGAATTTGCAGAATACCTACAGGATGAAATAGAGGATCTACCGGAAATCAAGGAAGTAAGTATCCGTGGAGCACAGGAAAAAGAGGTAGAAGTTGCAGTAGATGTGTATAAGATGATGGCCGCACAAGTCAGTTTTCAAGATGTCATCGGGGCTATCGCCAACGGTAACATGACCATGTCCGCCGGTAACATAAAAAGCGATGAACAACGTAGAACTATCAGAGTGCTGGGAGAAATAAAAGACCCTAAGCAACTGAACAATTTTGTGGTGAAGTCGGAAAAAGGGGCTATCTATCTTCGAGACATTGCCAAGGTCACCTTTTCAGAAGAGGACAAAACTACCTTTGCCAGAGAATTTGGGGAAAGCGTGGTCATGCTGGATATTAAGAAGCGTTCCGGAAAGAACATGATAGAAGCTTCCAACAAGATTCGTGAAATCGTAAAAAAGGAAAGAGCGGAATATTATCCTTCTGACCTGAATATCTCTATCGCGAACGATTCATCGGGACGGACTTTAAATCAAGTAGATGATTTGGTGAACAACATCATTTTCGGGATTATTTTAGTGGTTACGGTACTCATGTTCTTCCTCGGTTTTAGAAATGCCTTGTTCGTTGGTTTTGCCATCCCAATGTCCATGTTTATGTCTTTTGCCATTTTAAGTACACTTGGTTATACGCTAAATACAATGATTTTATTTGGAATGATCATGGGGCTGGGAATGATGGTGGATAACGGTATTGTAGTAGTCGAAAATGTTTATAGATTAATGGATGAAGGGATGCCCAGAACGGAAGCTGCCAAAAAAGGTATCGGCGAAATCGCTTTCCCAATCATTATTTCCACCTTGACCACCGTCGCCGCATTTGTGCCCTTAGGTTTATGGCCCGGTATCTTTGGTCAGTTTATGATTTACTTCCCGATAACCTTATCCGTGGTATTGGGGTCTTCCTTGTTCGTTGCTATTTTTATGAACTCCATGTTGGTTTCACAGTTTATGGAAATTGGGGAAAAAGAATTGAAGACAAAACAACTAATACGCATCAGTGCTATTTTAGGAGGTTTGGGAATTTTCATATTAGTTTTCGGAGGTGCCATGCGTGGTTTGGGAACGGTTATGATTTTAACCGCTATTATGTTCTGGGTCTATAAATATGTTCTAAAGCGATGGGCGTTAAATTTTCAAAAAAAGACCATGGTGCATTTTGAAAATTGGTACGAGCGGCGCATTCAACATTCCTTACGCGGTAAAAATGTGTATTGGTATTTTGGGATTACCTTCTTTTTATTAATTGCCGTATTTATGGCCTTTGGTGGGTCTATTGGCTCTGGCAGAACTAAAATTGAATTCTTTCCGGACACCATTCCCAATGAAGTTTATGCGTACATTGAATATCCTCAAGGGACTTCTATTGAAAAGACCAACAAAATTACCAAGGATATTGAAAAGCGTATTTACGGTATCGTGAATCAAGACAAATACGAGGGACCTAATGGGGAAAATTATTTAGTAGAGTCAGCTGTTTCACAAGTTGGCGAAGGTGCCGGAAATCCACAAACCGATGGAGGTTCCGCAGCGGAAATGCCACACCGCGGAAAAGTAACGGTTTCTATGCGGGAATTTAAATATAGAAACGGTCTGGATACTGAAGAGCTTCGTAAAGAAATCCAAGAAAGTCTTAAGGATGTCTATCCGGGAGTAGCTATTTCTGTGGAAAAAGATGCTGCGGGACCTCCGGCAGGATATCCTATTAATATAGAATTGGAGGGAAAAGATTATGCGGAACTTATCAATACTGCGGAGGATATCAAAAACTTCATCGATGCCAAAAACATTGCAGGAATCGAGGAGCTCAAAATTGATGTAAACAAAAGCAAGCCCTCCATGCAAGTAACGGTGGATCGCGAAAAAGCAGGACAGTTGGGCGTAGCAGTAGGGCAAGTAGGGCAACAATTGCGTCGTTCTTTATTTGGTGAAAAAGCGGGGGTTTACAAAGTAGATGGTGAAGATTATGACATCAATGTGCGGTTTCAGGAAGACATTCGCTATGATAAGAACGCATTATTCAACCAAAATATAATTTTCAGGGACCCGGCCAACGGGCAGATTAAGGAAATCCCTGTTTCCGCTGTAGCTACGCAGAAAAACTCTTCTGGTTTTAGTGCTATTAAGCATAAGAACAAGAAACGAATCGTTACGGTATATTCAGGACTTAAGCCCGGATTTAGTGATGCGGGAGCCATCGTGGCAGAAATCCAAAAAGAAATGGAGAATTACAAGGGTCTCCCTGAAGATATCAAAATTGATTATACCGGACAGATTGAGGAACAAAATAAACAAATGCAGTTTTTGGTCGGTGCTTTCTTTTCTGGGCTTGGGTTGATTTTATTGATTTTAATATTCCAATTTGGTGGGATTTCAAAACCCATTATCATAATGATTGCTATTTTCCTGAGTTTTATAGGTGTTTTTGGGGGATTGATGCTCACCGGATGGCCTTTTGTCATCATGATGACCATGATGGGTATTATTTCCTTGGCAGGTATCGTCGTAAACAATGGGGTGGTACTGTTAGATTACACACAAATTCTAATAGACCGAAAGAAAGTAGCATTGGGAATGGATGATAAGGACCTGCTTTCCATGGAGCAAGTAACCGAAATTATCACACGCGGTGGAAAGGCAAGATTAAGACCGGTAATCTTAACGGCTATTACTACGGTACTTGGATTGATTCCGTTGGCCATTGGCCTGAATATTGACTTCTTTTCTTTATTCTCGGAGTTTGACCCGAAAATCTATATTGGCGGTGACAATGTTATTTTCTGGGGGCCTTTGGCATGGACCGTAATCTTTGGTTTGATAGTAGCAACCTTTCTAACCTTGATCATCGTACCAGTGTTGTTCAATATTGTTTATAGGATTAAAATAAAAATCAGGGGAGGCGGAAAGAAAAAAGAAACACAGCCAGAAGTATTGGAAAGTGCAGCAGCATAGTCCACTATAATTCCATAAAAAAATGCCCAACCGTTACGGTTGGGCATTTTTATTTCAATTATTTTAAATAGTGATTTAATTTTTTACCAAGCTCTCTTTAGTTTTGGCATCTACCACTGCAGCTATCCTGTTATTATTAAAATCTACTTCTTTAATAGTTTCACCTTCCCAAAACAACCATTTTCCTGTTTTTACACCTTCAACATAATTTCCCATAGCAATTTTTTCTCCTTGGGTATTGTACATGGTCCATTCCCCGGTAAGTTTTTCATTTAAAAAATAACCTTGTTGGGAAACTTCACCGTTGGCATGGAAATATGTTGCTTTCACTTTATCGCCTTCTTTTTCAAATTTTGGTTTCACTGCCTGTGCGCTCATTGCTATGGAAACCAAAAATGCCGCTAAAAATAAAATCTTTTTCATGAGTATATGGAGTTATATTATATCTTCGATTATTTACATTAACGTTACAAATATACATTTATTTCACTTTAAATCAACTTTAAAATAACATTTTGTTTACATTAAATTTACATTGAAAATATAAATAATTGATTATCAGTATTTTAATTTCATATTGGATATTGCTCACAACAGGTATTTTAACACTAAAAACTGACTTTTTATATACATCTTTAATCCCTGAGACTTCTTAAATTTGCCCTTTGGTAAAACATAAACTATGTATAGAAGTCATTCCTGCGGTGAACTCAACGCTTCCCATATAGGCACATCGGCAACCTTATCTGGATGGGTACAAAAAACCCGGGACAAGGGGTTTGTAGTTTGGGTAGATATCCGTGACCGTTACGGAATTACCCAACTGGTATTTGATGAGGATCGGACAGCGACAGAGCTATTGGAAAAAGCCAGAAATCTGGGCAGGGAGTTTGTGATTCAGGCCAAAGGGAAAGTGATTGAAAGGGCTTCGAAAAATAACAATATCCTAACAGGAGATATTGAGGTATTGGTAGATGAACTATCCATTCTAAACAAATCCCGGACACCTCCTTTCACCATAGAAGACGATACCGATGGCGGTGAGGACCTCCGTATGAAATACCGTTATTTGGATATCCGAAGAAAACCGGTTCAAAACAATCTTATATTTAGAAGTAAGGTCGCCATAGAAGTCCGGAAATATTTATCCGATAAAGGTTTTATTGAGGTGGAGACCCCATATCTCATAAAATCCACACCGGAAGGTGCCCGTGATTTTGTGGTCCCTAGCCGTATGAACGAAGGTCAATTTTACGCGTTACCACAATCGCCACAAACTTTTAAGCAATTATTGATGGTCGGTGGCCTGGATAAATATTTTCAGATCGTAAAGTGTTTCCGCGATGAAGATTTACGTGCGGACAGGCAACCCGAGTTCACGCAAATCGACTGTGAAATGGCCTTTGTGGAGCAGGAAGATATTCTAAATGCTTTTGAAGGGCTCACCAAACATTTGCTCAAAGAAATAAAAGGGATTGATGTCGATACTTTTCCAAGAATGACCTTTGATGAGGCCATGGCCAAATATGGAAACGACAAACCGGACATCCGTTTTGGGATGGAATTTGGTGAACTGAACGAAGTTGCCCAACATAAAGATTTCAATGTGTTCAATTCGGCCCAATTGGTGGTCGGTATCGCCGTACCGGGAGGAAATTCATATACTCGAAAAGAAATAGATAAATTGACCGACTGGGTCAAAAGGCCGCAGGTAGGCGCATTGGGTATGGTCTATTGCAGATGCAACGAAGACGGTACTTTTAAATCGTCCGTTGACAAATTCTATGACCAAGAAGATCTGGCCAAATGGGCGGCCGTAACCGGTGCCAAGTCAGGAGATTTGATCTGCGTGCTTTCGGGAGATACCCATAAAGTCAGGACGCAATTAAGTGCTTTACGAATGGAACTGGCAGAACGCTTGGGGCTCAGAAAATCGGATGAATTTGCACCTCTTTGGGTGATTGATTTCCCATTATTGGAGCTTGATGAGGAAACAGGACACTACCATGCCATGCACCACCCGTTCACTTCCCCGAAACCTGGTCAGCTGGAACTATTGGATAGTGACCCTGGAGCGGTTCGTGCCAATGCCTACGATTTGGTTTTAAATGGAAACGAAATCGGAGGAGGCTCTATTCGTATTCATGATAAGGAAACTCAGGCTATCATGTTCAAACATCTCGGTTTCACGCCCGAGGAAGCAAAAGCGCAATTTGGCTTTCTGATGGATGCCTTCCAATATGGAGCACCCCCTCATGGAGGAATCGCTTTTGGGCTGGACAGATTAGTGGCTATTTTGGGCGGACAGGAAACCATACGTGATTTTATTGCCTTCCCAAAAAACAATAGTGGTCGTGACGTTATGATCGATGCTCCCGCAACTATTGATGAGGAGCAACTTAAAGAGTTGAATTTGAAAGTAGATTTGTAGTTTTTCATACTACAAAAGCGTTTTTAGATTTCTCAATCGCTCCGCTTATATCAAAATGACTTTTAGTACATTTTATCATTTCGAACGGATGTGAGAAATCCAGAAATGACAACTCTTTGAACGCTGGCACAAAAGCGAAGGTTTGTAATGTCAATTATAAAAAGTTCCAGCCATTTCGAACCGAATGAAATGGACGTGAGAAATCTAATATGTCGTTTACATGTTGAGATTTATTGCTCGCAAGCTTCATCGAATTGACTGTGTATTCGAGCAGCTATTTCTAATCCAATAATAGGGTAGCACTAGAGATTTATTTTAAACCCTAATAACCCAGCTATATTTCCTCACTTTTTAAATACCTTTAGGGGAACGATTGTATATCACATAATGCCAACCAAAACCCAAGGACTTCTAAAACGCATTTTAAAATGGAGGTATAAAAACATCTCCAACAAAATGTTCATCTATATTTTAAGTGTACTGGTAGGGCTTTTGGCAGGGCTGGCCTCGGTTACTTTAAAAAATATAACCTATTTCATAGAATCCTCCTTGGAAAGCGGGATTATCATTTCTAAAAATCAATTGTATTTTATCCTCCCCATTGTAGGGCTTACGCTTGTTTACCTGTATGTAAAATATATCCATAAAGAAAAACTGAGACATGCTGTTTCCTCCATTCTTTTTTCACTTTCCAAAAACAAGGGAATCATTAAACAAAAACAAATCATCACACAATTGATCACAGCACCGCTGACCGTTGGTTTTGGAGGATCTGTAGGATTGTTAGGGCCGGCAGTGGCGTCTGGAGCTGCCATAAGCTCCAATCTGGGACAACTTTTTCATATTAACGCAAAAACACGTTCGCTCTTGATTGCCTGTGCATCTGCCGGGGCAATAGCATCCATTTTCCAATCACCCATTGCGGCCATTATTTTTGCCGTAGAAGTCTTTAGTATGGATTTGACCATGATTTCCATGTTACCTTTACTTTTGGCCTCTATTTCTGGAGTGCTCACCTCCTATTTCTTTTTGGGAAACGAAGTACTTTTCAAATTCACGATTTCCCAAGAATTTGAAGTTAAGGATACGTTATTCTACATCGCTTTGGGCATGGGAACCGCAGTGGCATCTATATATTTTACCAAAATGTATTTTGGCATCATCAAACTCTTTCGTCCTTTAAAAAGCCCAAAATATAGACTTCTTGTGGGAGGCCTGGCCATTGGGATTATGCTCTACTTCATTCCACCGTTATACGGAGAAGGCTTCGGTTTTATAAATCATTTATTGGATGGCAATCACCTGATGGCGCTCGGCGCTACGCCATTTGATGCTTATTTGGATAACATTTGGGTGGTCATCGCCCTATTGTTCGGTATTACTATTTTTAAGGCAGTCGCCATGACGACCACTTTTGCCGCTGGTGGTGCCGGGGGCATCTTTATTCCTACTATGGTTATGGGCAGTGCACTTGGAAACGTGGTGGCAAAAGTCATCAATAACGTTGGCTTGGGGTTTTCGGTATCGGAAAGTAATTTCACCCTGATCGGTATGGCAGGCCTAATTGCCGGGGTGCTCCATGCGCCGCTGACCGCTATATTCCTTATCGCAGAGATTACAGGTGGCTATGGCCTATTTGTTCCTTTGATGATTACGGCGGCGATATCATACTTGATTACCAAAAACACAATCGATTATACCATCTACACCCGAGAATTGGCCGCACAGGGAGATTTACTCACACATGACAAGGACAAAGCCGTGCTTACCTTGATGCAACTTGAGGATATCATCGAGAAAAACTTTAAATCTGTTACGCCTGAAACCACCTTGGGCGACATGCTCCATGGAGCCGTTGCCAAATCTACCCGAAATATTTTTCCTGTGGTGGATAAATCAAAATCGCTCGTAGGGATAATTCTTCTGGACGATATCCGAGAATTTATGTTCGATACTTCGCTCTATAAAACCACAAAGGTAGAGACCTTTATGAGTCACGCGCCCGAACATATTTTCTACGATCAGGATAGCATGCGTAAAGTGATGCAAAAATTTCAAGATAGCGGTGCGTGGAACTTACCTGTCATCAAGGATGGCAAATATGAAGGTTTTGTATCCAAATCCAAACTCTTGACGGCATACCGCAGAGAACTCATCAATTTTACCAAATAACGATTCCCCCTTTTCATTCTTATTTTTTTAATTTTAGGGTATGAAATATTTCATTACCGGAATTGTATTCATCTCCTTTGGATTGATTATCTACGGATTTAATCTAGAAGAAACCGAAAAGCAATTGGCCAATAAATTTATCGGTTCGGGAACCTTGGGGCTGTTCTTGATTGCAATGCCCTTGTTTCTATACAAAGAAAGTAAAGGCAAAAAAATGAACGATTATATGTTAACGGAGGAAAACGTAAGAAAAATGCAGGGGAAACCTCCTAAAAAAACGGATGATACCGCATCAAAAAAATAATTAAGGTGCTGATTATCATATAATTCCAATAAAAATAGTAAATTAGAGATATTAATTCTTAATTTTTATTTTAATGACCGGCACAGTAAAATTTTTTAATGAATCCAAAGGATATGGATTTATTACGAACGATGACACGGGCAAGGACATTTTTGTTCATGCGACTGCTCTTAACGGAACAGAGATACGCGAAGGAGATAAAGTAGCATACGAAGAAGAAGAAGGAAGAAAAGGCACAGTAGCGGGACAAGTTCAGGTCCTTTGATGTAATACGTATTACTTTTTGAAGATTTTAAACCATCCATATCGGATGGTTTTCTATTTTCTCAGCTTTTCAAAAAAACGATTCAGCAAATCCGAGGCTTCAAGTTCCAGAATACCGCTTATCACTTCAGTTTTTGGATGCAGTTGAGCCCCCATGGCGGCATATCCTCTCTTAGGGTCATTGGCCGCATAAACAATCTTGGAAATTTGACTCCAATACAAAGCTCCGGCACACATTTGGCAAGGCTCCAGCGTAACGTACATGGTACAGTTATGTAGGTATTTGCCCCCTAAAAAATTGGCCGCGGCGGTGATGGCCTGCATTTCACTATGTGCCGTAACATCCGTTAATTGTTCCGTTAGATTATGGGAACGGGCGATTATCCTATCTTTTACAACTATCACGGCTCCGACCGGAATTTCTCCTTTATCAAAGGCGGCTTCTGCTTCTTGCAGGGCTTTTTTCATAAAATATGTATCGTCAAAAGGGAGAACCATCATTCAAAAATACAATAAAGAACTACTTTTGTGCTTTAATTATGACTTTTGGAGAACCTTCTTGATCATATTACAAATCCTAAAGATTTAAAAAAGCTCTCTAAAGAGCAATTGCGCCAACTTGCACAAGAATTACGAAATTTTATCATTGATATCGTTGCCACTAAGGAAGGGCATTTGGGCGCAAGTCTTGGGGTAGTTGAACTGACCATTGCCCTGCATTATGTTTTCAATACGCCCTACGATAAGCTTATCTGGGATGTAGGCCACCAAGCTTATGGACATAAAATCTTGACGGGAAGAAAAGAAATCTTTGATACCAACCGGCAATTGGGCGGTATCAGCGGTTTTCCAAAAATTACGGAAAGTGAGTTTGATGCTTTCGGTACAGGTCATAGCTCTACCGCTATATCCGCTATTTTGGGCATGGCCATCGCCTCACAATTAAAGGGAGAAAAAGAAAGACAGCATATAGCCGTGATCGGAGATGCTTCCATTGCTAGTGGAATGGCTTTTGAAGCGTTGAACCACCTTGGAGTGACCGATTGCAACGTATTGGTCGTATTAAACGACAATGCCATTGGTATTGACCCAAGCGTAGGTGCCCTTAAAAAATATTTGACCAATGTAAAAAAGGGGACAGCAAAAGAGGAAAATATCTTTGAATGCCTGAATCTTAACTATACCGGACCTATTGACGGTCATAATTTGGAATTGGTTCTTTCCGAACTGGAACGATTGAAAAAAATTTCCGGTCCAAAATTGCTTCATATAATTACCACGAAAGGCAAAGGTCTACGACAGGCCGAAGAAAACCAGGTCACTTATCACGCTCCCGGAAAATTTGATAAAACCACGGGGGAACTATTCAAAAAGATAGAAGCCCAGCAACCTCCTAAATTTCAGGATGTATTTGGAAAAACCATTGTAGAACTGGCAAACAAAAATGAAAAAATAGTAGGTATTACCCCTGCAATGCCCAGTGGCAGTTCGTTAAAATTTATGATGGATGAAATTCCGAGCCGTGCTTTTGACGTGGGTATCGCGGAACAACATGCGGTTACTTTGGCCGCAGGAATGGCTACGCAAGGGCTCGTTCCTTTCTGTAATATCTATTCTACGTTTTTACAGCGCGCCTATGATCAGGTAATCCATGATGTTGCACTACAGAACCTACCCGTTATTTTTTGTTTGGACAGGGCTGGATTGGTAGGTCAGGACGGTGCCACACATCACGGGGTTTTTGATATTGCATACCTGCGCTGCATTCCCAACCTCATCCTCTTTTCGCCTTTGAACGAAATTGCATTGCGCAACATCATGTTCACGGCACAATTGGGTCTGCCCCATCCAATTGCCATTCGGTATCCCAGGGGAAGAGGGGTGTTGAAAGACTGGCAACAACCCATGCGAAAAATTGAAATAGGGAAGGCAGCAAAAATAAAATCTGGCAAGGAAATTGCTATTTTGAGCACTGGACCTATTGGGAACATGGCAATTGAAATTACCAATGAACTCAAAGAAATTGATATTGCCCATTATGATTTTCCATTCATCAAACCTTTGGATTCCAAAATGTTAAAACAAATTCTCAAAAATCATTCTCACATTATAACCATGGAAGATGGTGTCATAAATGGTGGTTTTGGAAGTGCGATTCTAGAATTTGCAAATGCTATCCATTTTCAAAAAAATATTAAGATATTTGGCGTCCCGGATGGTTTTATAGAGCATGGGGCCATCTCAGAACTCTATAAAATCGTCGGACTGGACAAGAAATCCATTAAAAATTATATTAAAGAGATTTCATGAGCAAACAGCATACATTCAGAAAAGCGCTGTCTCTATTAATTTTTGCTTTTACCGTAAACTTAGGATTTGGTCAGGACAGTATCCCGTCTCCCACGGCACCTGATTCCGTATTGTTGGATTCTGTTGTAATCGACACCATTGTCATACGGAAGACCCAGGAAAAAGTGAACAACATTCGTAGAGGTGTGAACCTCACCAATCCGGTGATATCATTCAAAAGAACGAAACCCTTAAGGGATAAATACAATAGGTTCAGGGTTCCCTCTTTCTGGACCAAGGAAAACGGCTTTGGTTTTAATCTGAGCGAAGTCGCTTTCGTAAATTGGAATGCCGGTGGGAACAATGCCGTAAGTGCACTGGGATTTTTAAAATTTGTGCGCAACTATAAGTTCCGTTATTTTAAATGGGACAATAATCTAGATTTAAGGTACGGGCTTAATGCCCAAGAGGGAAGAAGACTGCGCAAGACCGAGGATGTTATTCGCTTAAATTCTAACGTAGGCTATAGGAGGGATACCATAAGTAACTGGTATTATTCCGTTCAATTGAACTTTAATACCCAATTTTCCAACGGTTTTAAATATCCGGATAGGGAAACCCCTATTTCCCGTTTTATGGCCCCTGGCTATTTGTTTCTTGGTGCCGGTACCTCTTATATTAGTAAGGACCAGAAATTTAACCTCTACATTTCTCCGCTGACCCAAAAATCTACTTTTGTATTGGATCAAGAACTTGCGGACAAAGGTGCTTTTGGAGTGGACAAAGCAATTTTGGACGATGATGGCAATGTCATCACGCCCGGTAAAAATCATTTGTTGGAACTTGGTTTTCTCATTACCCATAATTGGGAGGTGAACATCGCTAAAAATATCGATTTAAAAAGCAGGATAAATCTTTACACGGATTATTTGAACAGCTTTGGAAACGTGGACCTGGACTGGGAAATGAATATTAAGCTAAGGGTGAATAAGTATATTCTCACCACGCTCGGCACCCATGTTATTTATGACGACGATATCCTTTTTGACGAAGTAAGGACCGATGGTGTTGTCACGGACCCCGGTCAACAAAGAATACAATTTAAACAAGTGTTAGGTGTTGGCATTTCCTATGATTTCTAAAAATCTTTCTAAAGTTGGCTTCCTTTAATTTTATTATGGATGTGCACCGCAGAACTATCCGATAAACTGGCCACATAGCAGCACGTATTCAGGATTATTTCATAAAGCGATATACCTGAAGTTCTTCGGTAAAATTCAGGCAACGTACATAAAATCAATTTGTGGTAATTGGAAGCTCTATCGTTTTTTTGCTGTACAAGTGCTTCTATATACACATCCAATATATCCGCAATAATCTGGTAGCCCGCAATTTCCTTTTCCACTACCTCCTGTGATTGGTAGACTTTTTCCACACTGAGGCTAATGATATCCTTTATCTGTGCATCATACTTACTCTTGTCCATCAAGGAAACCTCAAATTCCCCATTCAAAATAGCTTCCTCATTTTCTATAAAGATAGTTACTGCATCCTGTATCAAAGTATTGATGGCCAGTGCTCTCAAATAGCTAAGACGGTCTTCCTTGTAGGCCAAGGCATTATATTTTTTGGTGTTGATGGAGTCCTTGACCAGTTTGATCAAATATTCCAAGGCGTAATCTTCGGAGATGAGTCCGAGGTTGATACCGTCCTCAAAATCGATAATCGTATAACAAATATCATCGGCCGCCTCTACCAAATACGTTAAAGGATGTCTTGCAAAGGAAACAGCTGTTCCTTTTCTGCTCTGTATCAATCCCAATTCTTCCGCTATTTCGGCAAAATCATTTTTTTCAGGTTGAAAAAACCCAAATTTCTTGTCCGCAATGTGTTTGGTGGGCTTTTTTGGTAGAGATTCCTTTGGGTATTTCATGAACGCACCCAAAGTTGCATAACTGAGCCGCAACCCTCCCGGCGTTCCGGCCTTGTCCTGGGTCATTAATTTAAAACCGTTGGCATTTCCTTCAAAATCAATGATATCCTGATATTCCTTTTCAGAAAGTGATGCTTTATAGACTTTTCCTTTTCCTGTCTTAAAATATTCCCCAATGGATTTTTCCCCGCTATGTCCAAAAGGAGGGTTCCCAATATCGTGTGCCAGGGCGGCCGCTGCTACGATAGCCCCAAAATCGTTAAATTGGTACCCATGGACCTCTTTTAGATAAGGATGCTTCTCCAATATTTTCTTTCCCGCCAATCTGCCTAAACTTCTCCCCACCACGGAAACTTCTAAGCTATGCGTGAGTCGGGTATGTATGAAGTCCGTTTTAGAAAGTGGAATTACCTGGGTCTTGTCCTGCAAACTTCTGAACGCCGCAGAAAAAATAATACGATCGTAGTCTACGTCAAAACCTAACCGGGTTTCGTCCTGCTCGTTTCTAAGTCTTTTGTTTTTATCGCCCTTACGTTTTAAAGAAAGTAGTTTTTCCCAGTGCATTTTTCATCAAAATAAACCGCAAGATACAGTTTTTAAACGGCCGAACATCGTGCTACAAAATGTGTGTAATACGATAAACTTAACTTTAAAAACACATACAAATAATCTACAGCTAACTTTAATTTAACCTTGTGTAAGTTTATTTGCAGTGCAAATAAATGCAATCTTAATGAAACACATATTAACAGTTGTTTTTTTACTGTCCGGCCTCATATCGTCTGCTCAAGATTTGGGTGGCGTTAGTGGAAAAGTTCTTGATGCGGAAATGTTCAATGAGCCTTTGTTGATGGCATTTGTTTCCGTAAAAGGAACGGATAAATCCGTACAGACCAACTTCAACGGTAATTTTGAAATAGCGGATATGGCTCCCGGTCAATACACATTGGAGATTGCTTTTTTGGGGTATGAAGCCGTAACATTGCCTATTGAAATAAAGTCGGGGGAATACACCACTATTTTACAGTCTTTACGGGCAAAATCCTTAACGCCCGGAGCAACCACTGCCACAACCGAAAATATTTCTGAAAATGCGGTCGAGGAAACTTTGGCCAGGCGTTTAAAGTAACGCCTTTTCTTCTTTTTATACAGCTCCTATTTCCAAAAAGAAATTAGTACATTGAGCACTTGTTAAAAAGTGTAATGCCTACCTGCTACACTTCATAACCTTATGTTAACATACTTACTAAATTATAATATCATTTTTGTGATTATTTCAAATTGATGGGAGAAAACATTTACCTCTTCATGATTATTGCTTTGGCGGTCTTGGCCATAACCGATTTAGTCGTTGGTGTTAGTAATGATGCCGTTAACTTTTTAAATTCTGCCATAGGTTCCAAAGCTATTTCCTTTAGGACGATTATGATCGTAGCGAGTGTTGGAATTGCTTTTGGCGCTATTTCCTCCAGTGGTATGATGGAGGTAGCACGTAAAGGAATCTTTAATCCTAGCGAATTTGTCTTTGCGGAAATCATGATCATTTTTATGGCGGTCATGATTACGGATATTCTGCTATTGGATTTCTTCAATACCCTTGGAATGCCCACTTCGACCACGGTATCCATCGTTTTTGAATTGTTAGGTGCTGCCGTGGCTATTTCCTTAGTAAAAATATTCAACAGTGACGGTGGTTTCTCTGAATTGCCCAATTATATCAATACCGATAAGGCCACGGAAATAATCTTGGGAATTCTCCTTTCTGTCGTCGTTGCATTCACTATAGGCGCTTTGGTACAATTTGTTTCCAGACTGCTTATTTCTTTTAAGTTCGAAGAAAAACCAAAATGGGTAGGTGCCTTGTTTGGAGGGCTGGCCATTACCGCAATCGTTTATTTCATTGTTGTTAAGGGGTTAAAGGGCACGACCATTTTACCTTCGGATATAAATGAATTTATTGCCACACAGCGTGAACTCTTTGTATTGGGCAACATTGTTTTTTGGTCTCTAGTTTCATGGGTATTTTCTGCGGTGCTAAAATGGAATATTTATACGGTAATTATCGTTTTAGGGACTTTTGCGTTGGCCATGGCCTTTGCGGGCAACGATCTGGTGAATTTTATCGGTGTGCCATTGGCTGCTTTGGAATCTTTTAATAGTTGGCAAGCTTCTGGAATAGACGCTTATGAATTCAACATGAAAGGGCTTTCCGCTGCCGTGCAAACACCAACTTATCTTCTATTGGCCTCCGGAGTAGTTATGGTCATTACTTTATGGTTTTCCTCAAAGGCGAAAAATGTAGTAAAGACCAGTGTTGATCTTTCCAGACAAGATGAGGGCGATGAGCGGTTTCAACCTAACTTTTTATCCAGACAGATCGTAAAATATAGTATCAAAGCCTCTGAAAATCTTTCCGGTGTCATCCCGGTAGGACTTCAGAAGAAAATGGACAAACAATTTGAAAAGCCCTACGTTTATATTCCAAAAAGTAAGGTAAAAGACCTTCCCGCTTTTGATTTGGTAAGGGCATCCGTTAATCTCATGGTAGCCAGTGTCCTTATTTCCTTGGCGACCTCCATGAAATTACCACTATCCACAACCTATGTGACGTTTATGGTAGCCATGGGAACTTCCCTGGCCGATAGGGCCTGGGGCCCGGAAAGTGCCGTTTATAGGGTTGCAGGTGTGTTAAACGTAATTGGAGGATGGTTCTTTACTGCTTTCAGTGCTTTTACCGCGGCGGCCATCATAGCCTATATCATTCACTTGGGAGGTATTATTGCCATTGGAATTTTATTGGTCGTGGCGTTTCTGCTGATCGGGAAAAATTACCTTTCCCATTCCAAAAAAGTGAAAGAAACCAAGCTAGAGGAAAAACTACAGAAAGCGGAAAGTAACACCATCATAGGGCTAATTGAGGAGAGTGCCGCCAATATAGCATTGACCATGAAACGAGGCAATAAAATCTATACACAGAGTATTGATGGTCTTGCAAAACATGATTTGGATACCCTAAAGAAAAGCAAAAAAGGCATTTCCAAATTAGATACGGAAGTTGAAGGTTTACGGGACAATATTTTCTACTTTATAAAAAATCTGGACGAATCCAGTGTTGGGACCAGTAATTTTTACATCACCGCCCTTAGTTACCTGCAGGACATGACGCAGTCTTTAGAGTATATTTCAAAGGCAGGTTATAAACACGTAAACAACAATCATAAAAAGTTACGGTTCAACCAGATTAAGGATTTAAAGGAGACAGATCAATACGTTTCCAAACTACTTGCCGATATTGAAGAAATTTTCAGCACCAAAGAATTTGAAAAATTGACTTCGTTGTTAATGAACAAAGAAGAAATGCTGGCAAAACTAGATCAGAAAATCGCAAAACAAGTGGAACGTACTCGCGCGGATGAATCCAGCCCAAAAAACACCGCACTATACTTTAGCTTATTGCTCGAAACAAAAGATTTACTTTCCGCTACGATGAACCTCATAGAAACCTATGACAAATATGCAAACTCATAGCTTTAGTTTAAGCATACGGATTGTTTTAGTATTTTTTATGGCTTGGTCAGGACTTGCCCAAGAATTGTCAGGTGAGGAACTTTTAGAAAAAGCTATTTCCTATCACGACCCGGAGGGAAACTGGAGAAATTTTAAAGGAACCCTGGCCATAGAAATGACCACTCCCGACAAGGGCAAACGCAGTACCACTCTCTTTTTGAATCTTCCCGGAAATTATTATAAATCGATAGTTTTGAAGGATGACCATACAATTGAATCCGTATTGGATAGAGGCAATTGCACCTTAAAGCTAGACAATAGCGAAGTTATTTCAGATGAATACCGGGAGCAGTTGAACATCACCTGTGAAAGGGCCAAAATGATGAAAGATTACTACACTTATCTTTACGGGCTACCTATGAAACTTAAAGATCCCGGGACCTATATAGACCCCAAGGTAGAAAAAGTACGTTTTAAGGATAAAGAATACCTTCGGCTGAAGGCAACGTATGATCCCGAAGTGGGG
The DNA here is from genome assembly GCF_047345745.1 of Maribacter algae. Taxonomy (NCBI): domain Bacteria; kingdom Pseudomonadati; phylum Bacteroidota; class Flavobacteriia; order Flavobacteriales; family Flavobacteriaceae; genus Maribacter; species Maribacter algae. The sequence goes on along the minus strand of NZ_JBLFES010000001.1, from coordinate 298,721 downwards.
AAAGATATTTGGTATTTTTATTTTGATGCAAAAACCTATGCTATGGAAGTATACCAGTTTTATCATGACGAGACTAAAAATGACGGGGAATACATTCTTCTCACGGATATCTTGGAGATAAACGATATCAAAATGCCAAAGGTCAGGGCTTGGTATTATAACAAAGAGGATAAATATCTAGGAACGGATGTGCTCACGAAAGCAGTACCGCTTTAAAGACATATTACTCCCCAACTCTTCAGAATTGCAGTTTATCGATCATTGGGGATAGTTACCCTGTTACAAAGCAACCCTATCGCAAATATGTTAATTTGTGCTTCTATTAAGTAGAAGTATTGGAAACGTATTTGGCCCATAACATCATCCATACACTTGAAACTGATATAGGCAGGTTTGATTATTATCCCAATTTTGTAATTGGGTGTATAAAAGAAGGTGTCCATGTCACTTTCGAAGAGGCCATTATATCCTTACAGACCGCTGCCCAAATATACACTTACGACAAAAGATTTGTGTATATTTCAAACAGGGTTTATTCCTACTCCATTGACCCAATGGGTTATCGCGAAGCATCTAAAATGTTTATTAATCTTGTGGGATTGGCGGTAGTGGCCAAAAGCAAAAAAAGAAGAACGTTGGCGGGTTTGGAACGGATGTTCATGAAACAGCCTATACGGGCTTTCAAAGATTTGGAAAGCGCTTTTCAGTGGACGCAAGAACTTTTGGAGAAAGAAAAAGCAAGTTGATTTTTTTGTTTCATTATCGATAAAAATTCATTTCATCCATATATTTCCAAACAGCCTTGGGCAACATAATACTGATGTTTTTCCCTTTTTTATGTTCGTTACGAATAAAGGTCGATGATATTTCCATAACAGGTGCCGCTACCCGATGTATTTTAGGATGATCTTTAAATTGATGTTCCACATCCCCATCCGAAATTCTAGGATATACAAATAGTTCATAATTTTCCAAAATCACCTCGTAGTTCTTCCATTTGTGAAAACTCTTTAGATTATCCTCTCCCATGATCAAACAAAATTGATGATGATCGGAATACTTTTCAGAAAGATGCACCAAAGTATCTATAGTGTAGTTGGGTTGTGGAAGGTTGAACTCTATGGTGCTGGGTCTTAGCTTTGGGAAATCTTTGGTAGCCTCTAAAACCATCTGATACCTATGGTTGTTGTCCAACAAGGTCTTCTTTGTCTTAAATGGACTTTGCGGTGTCACAACGAACCAAACCTCATCCAAGTCCGAAAACTCTACCATATGGTTTGCTATTATCATATGACCTATATGAATAGGGTTGAACGTTCCAAAATATAGGCCCACTTTTTTCATGCTTCCTATTCCTCCCCAGACTTATCCGCACCAACAAATTCAGCGACCAAATCATGCGCTTCCTGTAACGCAACTTCCAAATCATAATTTTTAATGATTTTGTCAAACTGCGGTGCCGTTGCCAATTCTACCGATGCCTTGGCAACGCGCATATTTATTTTATCATCGCTCTCCGTGCTCCTTTTTTTCAATCTGATCTTAAGTTCGTCCACACTGGGCGGTTTTACAAAAACGGCCAAGGTAAGTTCTGGGAATTTCTTTTTGATACGAAGTCCTCCGACCACATCAATATCAAAAATCACATTTTTACCTTCGGTCCAAAGTCGTTCTACCTCAGACTTTAACGTACCATAAAAATTATCCCGGTATACCTCTTCCCATTCCAGGAAATCATCGTTCTTAATATGTTTTTTAAATTGGGAAACGGACATAAAGTAATAATGTTCCCCATTTTTTTCTTTTCCTCTTCTAGGTCTTGAAGTAGCCGAGACCGAAAAAGCCAAATTTAAATCGGGCTGTTTCAATAGATGCCGCACAATCGTTGTTTTACCACTTCCCGAAGGTGCGGAAAATATAATAAGCTTACCTCCTTTCATTAAAGCACATTCAACATTTGTTCCTTTATTTTCTCTAGCTCATCTTTCATCTGCACTACTAATTGCTGCATTGGGGCATAATTAGCTTTGGAACCAATGGTATTTATTTCCCTACCTATTTCCTGAGAAATAAATCCTAGTTTTTTGCCGTTGCTATCGTCTGATTTTAAGGTTTTTTGAAAGTAGTCCAAATGGTTTGCCAAACGTACCTTTTCCTCTGTTATATCGTACTTTTCCAAATAGTAGATCAGCTCTTGCTCAAACCTGTTCGCATCTATTTCCGCTTTGATATCGTTTACCGCCTTCTCTAAACGTTCCCTAATAGTTCCCGATCTTTCAGGGTCCATTTTCAGGACTTGCTCCAATAATTCCTTTAGGGCATCCACCCGTTCCAAAAAATCCTTTTCTAGTACGGTACCTTCTTCCAACCTAAAGTCATTGATCTCTCGCAAAGCACCTTCCAATGCTTTTTTAATGGCCTCATATTCCTGTTCATCAATATCGTCCTTATCGGTCTTCATTGCGTCCGGAAAACGCAAAGCCATCTCCATCAATCTTAAATCATCACCATCGGCAATGGACCTTAATTGCTTCATATACTGCCGTACCGCCGTTTCATTGACCTCGGTAGTAGTTTCATCGCCGGTAATCTCAACATAAAGATTAAAATCTACTTTCCCTCTTTGCAAGGAGTTCGCGATCACTTTTCGTATTTCAAGCTCTTTTTCACGATAGGAAGAAGGCATGCGAGCGTTCAAGTCTATGCTTTTGCTATTGAGTGATTTGATTTCTACTGTTATTTTTTTTGTTGGAAGTTGAACAACATATTTCCCGAAACCGGTCATGGATTTAATCATGGGCTAAAACTAAATTTTGACAAAGTTAATTTATTTCGGGTACTCGCGTATGGACTATAATTCCCTTACCCAAATATTTCTATAACTCACCCTGCTATTATCGCCATGATCCTGAAGGATAATGGGGCCCTTCCCATGAGCCGGATTCTTTGGCCAGCCAATATATGGGGTGGTCCCTTTTATTTCCACATGGTCCTGGACCAAAACGCCGTTATGCAATACGGTGAGTGTGCCGGATTTTGTTTTCTGGCCCTCGTTATTGAATTCCGGGGCATGATAGATAATATCATAGGTATTCCATTCTCCCGTTGGGACAGATGCCATTGCCAAAGGCGTATGCTGTTTATAGATCGATGCTACCTGACCGTTCACATAAGTGGGATTGTCATTGTTATCCAACACTTGTACTTCATAAAGGCCAGAGATAAACACTCCACTATTGCCCCTGCTTTGATTTTCACCGTTAATCTCTGCTGGGGAACGCCATTCTATATGCAGTTGAATATCCCCAAAATTTCGCTTGGTCTGGATATCACCCGTTTTGTCATTCACGGTCATACTTCCATCGCCATTTAAATGCCATTTGGCCATTGTACTATCTTTTACACTGATCCACTGGTCTAAATCATCACCGTTAAAAAGCACAATGGCGTCACTCGGAATATTGTTGTTGGTCGCAGGTCCTACCACAGGGACTTTTGGCTCATAGAATTCCGTCTGCTCCGGTTTTGTGGGTTCAACACCGGAATATTCTTCATAAACTATAACTACATCTTCTGCCTCTGGTACCTTTTCCGGCATGTTTACCTCACCCTCTTGTTTGCATGATGCAAGTATTATAACTATCAATAATAAGAACGGTTTCATATTTTTCATAATAATACGGTTGGTTAAACTATTAGGAATATTATAATTCTTTTATTTTGATGTTTCTGAAGGATACCCTATTTCCATGGTCCTGCAATCCTATTTTACCGGTATCATATTTTCCAAAATGTTCCCAATCCGCAAATTTGGACTTGGATACCATTTCATCCCATTTCTCATTTCCTACCGGAAAAGTTACAACCTCGGTTCCATTTAGGTTTACACTCCCCTTTTGCTCTTTATGATCAATGGTAATAATACAGGAATTCCATTCTCCAACAGGTTTCGTAGCATCTTTGGATGGTGCTACCATATCGTACAACGCTCCTGCTTGGTGATTAAGTCCCGCTTTGGCATCTGGATGCTTTTCGTTGTCCAGGACCTGGATTTCCGGACCCGTTTGATAGGCTTCGCTAAGTTTTGGATTTTCTTGAACGCCCCAAAAAATACCGCTATTGCCACCTTCCGAAATTTTCCATTCCAGTGATAATATAAAATCCGTGTACTCCTTTTTGGTCACTAAATTATGGGCCTCATATTTTTCAGTTGGATAAAAAACCATGGCACCATTTTCTATTTTCCAGTTTTCACTTACACCATCTGTATTGTATTCTTTCCAAGCATCAAAAGATGAGCCGTCAAAAAGAATCGTCCATTCTTGTTCTGTATCTGTTTTTGGCATTTCAGCTACTGCTGAATCAGCATTTTCTTCAAAGGTTGTCTTTGTCTTTTCCTTACACGAAAAAACTATTAAAACAACCATTGCCAATACTGTCAAATTTTTCATATGTCTTATTCTTTTAATTTCTAAAATAGAGGTGAAAAGTATATTTCGATATTTATACATCAAACCATGTGAAGGAAATTTTAGATGTTAAAGTCCCAATATTTTCTTTAATACATCCTTATCGGTTTCTCCTCCTGCAAAATCATCAAAAGTTTTTTGTGTAGCCTCAATGATATGTTTTTGGATAAAAGGAGCTCCTTCCCTTGCGCCCTGCTCAGGGCTTTTCATGCAGCATTCCCATTCCATTACCGCCCAAACATCACAACCGTACTGTGTAAGTTTTGAGAAAATTCCGCTAAAATCTACTTGACCGTCTCCCAAGGACCTAAATCGGCCCGCTCTATCTATCCAATCCGAATACCCGCCATACACACCTTGTTTTCCGGTAGGATTGAACTCTGCATCCTTTACATGAAAAGCCTTTATGAATTCGTGATAATGGTCAATAAAAGTAAGGTAGTCCAAATGCTGAAGCACATAGTGGCTTGGGTCGTATAACATATTCACCCTTTTGTGATTGTTGGTGGCTTTTAAAAAGCGTTCAAATGAAACACCGTCGTGCAAGTCCTCTCCAGGGTGTATCTCATAACAAACATCTACCCCTTGTTCGTCAAAATGATTCAAAATAGGCATCCATCGTTTAGCCAATTCTTCAAATCCCATCTCGACCAATCCTGCAGGGCGTTGCGGCCAAGGATACATCGTATGCCATAGGAGCGCACCAGAAAATGTAGCGTGTGCATTAATTCCCAATCTTCTACTGGCCGTACCTGCTTTTTTAACCACGTCTACTGCCCATTCCGTCCTCGCTTTTGGATTGTTCTTAACGGTATCCGGTGCAAAACCATCGAACATAATGTCATAAGCTGGATGTACCGCTACCAATTGCCCTTGTAAATGTGTAGAAAGCTCGGTGATTTCCAGACCGTATGAATTTACTTTTCCTTTAAGCTCGTCACAATACGTCTGGCTCTCTGCCGCTTTGTCAACATCTATTAAAAAATGTTCCCATGTAGGAATCTGTATGCCTTTATATCCAAGGTCGGACGCCCATTTGCATAGGCCGTCCAAAGAGTTGAAAGGGGCTGTGCCATCTACAAATTGTGCTAAAAAAACCGCAGGGCCTTTGATTGTTTTCATAGTCTAATGCTCTTGTTTTTGTGAATTGTTCTTTTGTTTGTTATGAGAAGTTTGCGGAATAACGTTATATTTAAAATTGAATTATTTGCAATCTGAATCCCAATATCGATAATTTATAAATATAGGGAATACCTTCAGAAAAAGACAAAAAATTAAAGATGAATCAAAACGAAATGTATGATGCTATTGTCGTGGGCACTGGCATAAGTGGAGGTTGGGCAGCCAAGGAACTATGTGAGAACGGTTTAAAGACCTTGGTCTTGGAACGTGGGCCTATGGTAAAGCACATTCAAGATTACAAAACCATGAACGACGATCCATGGGATTATCCCCTTAAAGGAGAGCTTTCCAAAGTGGACCAAAAAAAATATCATGTACAAGGAAGAGTAAAATGGGCGCCAAAAGAAGATGTGAAACACTTTTTTGTCAACGATTTGGAACACCCTTATGAAGAAATAAAACGTTTTGATTGGATCAGGGGATATCAAGTTGGCGGAAGGTCCCTTACTTGGGGCCGGCAAAGTTATCGTTGGAGCGATTTGGATTTCAATGCGAACAAGAAAGAAAATATAGGGGTAGATTGGCCCTTGCGATACAAAGATATTGCGCCCTGGTATGACAAAATAGAACAATACATAGGTGTTAGTGGCGAGAATTTGGGCCTTCCTCAATTACCGGACGGTAAATTTCAACCGCCTATGGATTTAAACTGTGCAGAAATCGATTTTAAAAATGCCGTTGCCGATAAATTTGATGATGGCCGTCTAGTTACCATAGGAAGAGTAGCGCATATAACCGATAAAAATGCCGAATTTGAAGGAAGAAACCCATGCCAGTATAGAAACAGATGTTGGCGCGGCTGCCCATTTGGCGGATATTTTAGCAGCAATTCATCCACATTACCTGCTGCGGAACGCACCGGAAACATGACGTTAAGGGCCAATTCCATAGTTCATGAAATTATGTATGACGACAAAACGAAAAAAGCCACCGGCGTTCGTGTAATCGATACGGAAACACATGAAAAACTAGAGTTCAAGGCAAAAATTATTTTTCTATGCGCATCGTCCATGGCATCCGTAGGTATTTTATTGCAATCCAAATCTACAAGATTCCCAAATGGCCTTGGCAATGATTCCGGCGCCCTTGGCAGAGGCATTATGGACCATCATTATAAATTGGGGGCCACCGCAAAAATAGAGGGCCATTTAGAAAAGTATTATAAGGGCAGACGACCTAACGGTTTCTACATTCCCAGATTTGTAAACCTGGATGAAAAAACAAAGCGCAAAGGCTATCTAAGAGGATTCGGGTACCAAGGAACGGCAAGTAGGGAAGATTGGTCCGCCTCAGTATCTGAAATGGGCTACGGACAACAATTAAAAGAGGAACTTCTGAAGCCCGGGCAGTGGCAAATAGGCGTAACCGGTTTTGGCGAATTTCTCCCGTACGATGATAACAGGGTAACGCTCAGCACTTCAAAAAAGGACTCATGGGGACTTCCCCAATTGGCTTTTGATGTTGAATTCAAAGAAAACGAATACAAAATGCGAGAAGATATCAAAAAAGAAATCGTTTCTATGTTCAAAGCTTCTGGTTTTAAGGATGTACAGCCTTATGAGGAATCCTCCGGCCCCGGTCTCGGCATTCATGAAATGGGCGGTGCACGAATGGGGCATTCCCCAAAAACCTCTATCGTAAATGAACACAATCAAGTTCATCTTGTGCCGAATGTCTATGTAACAGATGGTGCTTTTATGAGTTCTTCCAGTTGTGTAAACCCCTCTTTGACCTATATGGCATTTACCGCACGGGCTGCCCATCATGCGGCAAAACAGTTTAAAGCCGGTAAATTTGCTTGATATCGAAAAATAAGGAGAAAGTGTCCTCTAAATTATGGTCTTATCAGAATCATTTGCTTTATTGCATTAAAATAAAACAATACGTACATGGATAATGCATCTGCGAGAAATATGTGGGGTGATTATTTGGATGCTCATTTGGAGCATGCTTTTGTAGACACCCCAACAGTAGATCACTTTTGTGACAACCAAAAAGATGCTGATGAATGTGCGAAATTGGTCAAAAACGAAATAAAAAAAGCCACTTCGCATTCCCTTTTGGGACTACAATATAGAAATGAATCCTTACCAAAAATCGGAGATTTTTTAATCGTCACCGATTGGGAAGGAAAAGCGCAATGTGTTGTAAGAACTACCGCAGTAAAGCTCAAACCTTTTTTTAGTATTGATGCCGAATATGCTAAATTAGAAGGCGAAGGCGATAAATCACTTGATCATTGGAAAAAAGTGCATTGGGACTATTACACAAGGGAGCTAGAAGCTTTTGAACGCGTTCCCAGAGAAAGCATGATCATTGTTTGTCAAGAATTTGAAAAGGTTTTTGGGTAATAGCAATAGTAGTATATGCCAAAAAAATACGAGCCTGTCTAAAAACTTAACCCTACTGATTTTCCCAAGGTTTCGGGAGAGGCTTTCATCAAAATAAAAAAAATCTTGAAACCGAGTATCCCAGAGGCAAGCCATAGAGTTACCTGTCTACGGTCGGCAGGTTTCGGCAGTTTCATTTTAGCTTAGGACCGAAAACCGAAATTTTTTATTTTGCGCCACCCGGAATTACAAAAAACCAATTCCTACCTCCCCCAAGGGGAAGTAAATCCGGAAACCCCGAAGCAGAACCATCGGGGCATTATTTAGATTAAATTGATATTCAATACATCTCGACCCAGCTCCATGGGACAGCATGATGAAAGCAAGTTTTTTAGAAAGGCTCCTATTTCATTAGGATATCATATAAAACGAATAATTTCGCTCTGCTTGTTATTAATCTTCCAATGTCACCCATGTATTCCCGTCTTTGTGCGATTTAACGGTAGATTCAATAAAATCCATACCTCTTACACCATCTGTCATCGTTGGGAATTCACCATTGTTATACTGCTCTCCACGAATGGCTCTGGCAGCTCCCAAATAAATATTCGCCATGGAGTCAAAAATGCCCTCTGGATGTCCAGGAGGTAATTTTGTACCGTCCAACGAAAGGTCGGAATTATAGGCATGGCCCGGTTTATAGATTTTAGTCGGTTCCGTATCGCTCATCATGTATAAAAAGTTGGGCCGTTCCTGCTCCCAACGGAAAGCTGCTTTTTCACCATAAATGGTAATTGCCAATCCGTTTTCTTCTCCGGTAGCCACTTGACTACCACGTATCACACCTTTTATGTGGTCTCCCATTCGTATAAGCACGGTTCCGTCCACATCCATCTTATTATCCTCATAGATATAGTTGAAATCACATAAAAGCGATTTCACTTTTAGACCGGTGGTGTACTCCACCATGTTAAAAGCATGCACCCCAATATCTCCCATACAGGAACTGATGCCCGCTTTTTCTGGATCTAATCGCCAAACGGAAGAACGTTTTTCGGCATCATGGATGATCGTATTTATCCATCCTTGATAGTACCTGGCATCTACTTTATGTATTTTGCCCAAAGCACCCTCTTTTATCATCTCCCGCATTTGGCGTACCATAGGGTATCCTGTATACGTATGCGTTAAAGCAAAGACAGTCCCTGCTTTTTTATGCGCTTCCTGTAGAATTTTCGCTTCTTCCAATGAGGTGGTCATCGGTTTTTCGCAGATGACATGAAACCCGTTATCCAAAAGCTTTTTAGCCATTGGGAAATGTAAAAAATTAGGCGTAAGCACGGAACAGACTTCTATACGCTCTTGTTTGGGAAGCTTCATTTCCTCCTCAATAAAAGTGTCAAAATCTTTGTAAACTCTATCCAAAGGAATATCTATTTCCTTGGCAAAATCCACATTTGCTTTAAAATCCGGATTAAAAACCGCACCCGTTATCCTATAGTTATCATTAATATGGCTGGCCACTCTGTGTAAGACTCCGATCAAGGAATCACCTCCACCTCCTAAAATCCCTAATCTTATTTTTTTTGGCATTTTATAAATTTGTTTAAAAGTTCTATTATTTCTTTTTGTTTTTCACTGTGAAACAAAGATTGCTATTTTTTTGAAAAAATGTCTTTCCATTTCATCAAAAATTCCAAGAATTATAGCTGGTTCTTATGCATTAAACACCGGTCATAAATCAATATCGCAAACTAAAAGGTTACCTATCGCTGTACACGGCAAAGTTCCCGTTAACTTTTCAGCTTTTCTCTCATCGCCTGTAAAAAGCATAATCCAATACAATAGGTTCTAAATTGTTCTTTCGAAAATCCAAAGCTATTTGACCTCTATGATTGGTTGAATGGTTTATGATATGGAACAACATATCCCTGAGCGTGTTCGTAAACAACCTGCCCTCTGTATTCTCGTAATCAATACGCTTGTCAAAAGCATCTGCGTTCATTGTAATTTCAAAAGAGCTTCTTTGGTTCTCATAATGTATATCTCCCCACGTAGTGACAGGATGTTTTTGCCAAACTTCAAATTCATATGGTTTTCCAAGAATCCTGGCATTCCAAATATGATGGGCGTTCAAAATATGGCTAAAGAGTTCCTGGGTTATGTCAGGAACAGTTTCCATGGCGATACATGCTTCAATTATCTTTTTATTACAATGAAAATTATAATCAAAAAGCTCGTTAAAAAATACTTTCATAAACCGTAGATAATTTACTCAACGTGTTTGGCCGCGTTTAGCAAGAGCTCTTTTGTTGCCATAATACCAGCTTCCTCACCCATTACATCTCCCTCATATTCCACGCCTATGTAACCGGTGTACCCTGCATCCTTAACTATTTGTAGCATTTTTGTATAATCTATTGCAGTTTCATTTCCTTCTTTATCAAAATCATGACTTTTTGCACTTACCCCCTTTGCATAGGGCATCATTTCAGCAACACCTTTATATATATTGTACTCCTCTATACAATTACCGCCCCAACGTTCCCCGCTATCGCGTTTAACGCAAAAATTACCAAAATCCGGTAAAGTACCACAATTGGGCATATTTATTTCCTTGATAACGGCCACTACTTTTTCTGCATCGGAAGAGAGCCCTCCATGATTTTCGACAATTACATTTATATTTTTCTTTGATGCATAGGCGGCCAGCCTCCCCATGGCATCTACTGAATTTTTATGCCATTCCTCAGGGTTCTTTTCCGCAGCTCCTCCAAATAAATTTACACGTACCGATGTGCAACCCATTGCAGCGGCGGCATCTACCCAAATAGCATGTTTTTCTATAGCGGCGTCTCGCTCTTTTTTATCGTTAACGGATAAATCCCCTGCATGATCTATCATGATGAGTACGTTTTTTAGTCCGTGTTTTTTGGCTTCCGCATTACATTTTTCAACAAACATGGCCATGGCTTCCTCTGAGTAATTGCTTTTTTCCAGTTCTTCCTCATACAATTGGCTTACGTATTCCAAACCTTCAAAACCCCAAGCTTTCGCTTTTTCGGCAAACGAATAGGGGTCCATTCCTTCTTCCCTTATCATTCTGTGGATGGACCACTGCGCCAAGGAAAGTTTAAAAAAGGGTTCTTTTTCTTCGGCTTTGGCTACTTCTTCCATTTCTTTTTCAGCTTCTTTTTTAGTCTCTTTACATGCATTCAATCCCAACACTGCAAATACCATAAAAGCCAGCAGGCCATGCTTTAAAAACCCTGATTTTTTCATATTTTCTGTAATATTTGTAATTAATTTTTAGTGATTGTTGATTTGCTACAACGTTGTAGTACGATTCTCGTAATAAGTATAGAATTTAAATGTAGAAAATTAATTTAATATTTAATAAATTTAGGCACAAACTATTAAAGCACATGGGTAAATTCTATTATAATGAAGAGCAGGAATCGTATGATGCGATTGTCGTAGGAACAGGAATCAGTGGCGGATGGGCTGCAAAGGAATTATGCGAGAATGGGTTGAAGACCCTTGTGTTGGAGCGAGGAAGAATGGTCAAGCACATTGAGGATTACAAAACCGCCAATATGGACCCATGGGATTTTCCAAATGCAGGACAACCCACAAAAGAAGATATTTCCAAACAAGAAAAACAACATAGAACGGGGTACACTACCAATGCGGCAAGTAAAATGTGGTTTGTAAACGACTTGGAGCACCCTTATAACGAAACCAAACGTTTTGATTGGATGAGAGGATATCACGTAGGAGGACGTTCTTTACAATGGGGAAGACATAGTTATCGTTGGAGCGACATCGACTTTACAGCAAATGCTAAAGAAGGAGTTGCCGTAGATTGGCCCGTGCGGTATAAGGATATTGCTCCGTGGTACTCCAAAGTAGAAAACTATATTGGTGTAAGTGGAGAAACTTTAGGATTACCGCAACTCCCGGATAGTGATTTTTTACCAATGATGGAACTTAATTGTGTAGAACAAGAGTTCAGGGAAAAAGTGGCGGAAAATTTTGATGGCCGTGTAGTCACAGCAGGAAGAGTGGCTCATATTACCGGAACCAAAAATTTTGACGGACGTAGTAAATGTCAGTTTAGGAATAGATGCATAAGAGGTTGTCCTTTCGGAGCTTATTTTAGTAGTCTTTCTTCTACGTTGCCTGCAGCAGAAGCTACGGGAAATATGACCCTCAGACCGGATTCCATTGTGCATGAAGTAATGTATGATGCGGATACGAAAAAAGCGACCGGTGTAAAGGTTATTGATAGAGTAACCAAGGAAGAATTTGAATTTAAGGCAAAAGTTATCTTCTTATGTGCTTCCGCCATTGCCTCTACTTCTATATTGATGCAATCCAAATCCGATCGTTTCCCTAATGGTATGGGTAATGATTCCGACCAATTGGGTCGTAACATCATGGATCACCAGTTAAAAGTTGGAGCATCCGGTAAATTTGATGGGTTTGAGGACAAATATTTTAAGGGAAGAAAACCCAATGGCATTTATATTCCCCGTTTTAGAAACCTTGGCGGTTCCAGTGATCGAGATGACTATAAGCGAGGCTTCGGATACCAAGGAGGTGCTTCTAGAGGTAATTGGGAAGAAACCATTGCGGAACTCTCCTATGGAAAAAATCTTAAGGAAGCTGTTTTAAAACCGGGTGGCTGGACCTTCGGAATGATGGGCTTTGGAGAGGTTTTACCACATCAGGACAACCGATTTACACTGGATTATGATAAAAAAGACCAATGGGGGTTACCAACCGTTACTTTTGATGCCGAACTCCAAGAAAATGAACTCCAAATGCGTAAGGATATGCAGGCATCTGCTGTAGATATGTTGGAAAAGGCAGGTTTAAGAGAAGTAAAAGGTTATGACGAACCAAGTGCACTGGGATTAGGAATCCACGAAATGGGTACTGCACGTATGGGAAGAGATAGAAAAACGTCTGTCTTGGATGGCAATAATGCCTTGCACGACGTACAGAATGTCTATGTAACCGATGGTTCCTTCATGACATCGGCAAGTTGTGTAAATCCATCGCTTACCTATATGGCATTTTCAGCCAGAGCTGCAAACCACGCAGCCGAACAACTTAAAAAAGGAAATATATAATGGATAGAAGAAAAGCACTCAAAAATATGGGTATGGCCTTAGGCTATACGGTTGCTACACCTACGTTGGTAAGCATCATGCAAAGTTGCAAGGGCGAACAGGCTATTGAATGGACCCCGGATTTCTTTACCAAGGAAGAAGGAAAAGTTCTTACCACATTAATTGATATTATTTTACCTAAAACAGATACCCCATCAGCTTCTGAAGTACAAGTAGATCTTTTTATAGACCGTTTCGTTAACGAAGTAGTCGAAAAAGAAAATCAGGACTTTATAAAAATGTCCATGGATAAATTTATGGACAAAGCCTTGAAAGATGCTGGAAAAGAAAAAATTGCAGATCTGTCCGCTGAAGACCTAGAGCCAGTTTTGGCCAGTGCATTAAAGGTCACTAAAGAAAAAGAAGTAGCCCATTTTGATATGATCAATAAGTATCATGAAGATGTGGAGCAGGGAAAGGAATCCGTTTTGGATGATGAGGTCTCCCGTTTTGCTTTTGCCAACAACCTCCGTGGTTTGACTATTTGGGGGTATAAAACTTCTGAATATGTCGGTGAAGAAGTATTGGCCTATCTTCCCGTCCCAGGAGAATACAAGGGTTGTGTGGATGTTCAGGAACTCACTGGAGGCAAGGCTTGGTCTTTATAAACATAATCTAAATGGATAAAAAAGGGGCATGTTTTAAACATGCCCCTTTTTTATTTAACAAATCTATAAAACACTTTATCCGAAATCGTTATTTCTCTAAAAGAATAAATTTATAGCATGCCACTTGCGTTCAGCAATAAGCAAAATCAATAAAAAGTAGTGTATTTTGTGCATTTCATCGAAAAAATCAAACATTTCGATGAACTACGTTATAAAAATGTAAGTTTTTTATTACTTTTTCGTTACTTTAATATATGTTTCCCTACATCTATTTACTTATCGGCTATGTGGCCCTGTTTTGTATATCCAAAATAGGATTCCATTACTATCAATCAAAAAAGATTACTCTTTCAAAATCGGTTAAAAAACCGGCGATTTCTTCCTTGATTCGAAAGGAAAAGCCATATTTTTTAAACTTTAACAATTTTTTTAATGATTTAATAAAATTTCCGTAATCCTTTTTACGTTATATCGACGTATATGGTATTACATCCCCCAAAAAGATACAATTATGGATAATTATACAATAATATTGATGATATATGCAGCAGCCTTGCTTTTTACTGGTATGCTAAAACCGTATATCAAGAAAAAATAAGACTTTCCCTAATTTAAATAATTAGAAGAAACAAAAAAGACGTGTCCTATAGGACGCGTCTTTTTTGTTTTGGATTGTTCCCTTAACGTGTTAAGAACCACACATGAGACAATCGTCATCAGCTTGCCCTTCTTTTGCTCTAGCAATCATCTCTTTCATCTCTGCTGGCGTCATAGGCTGTATGTCCGTTTCCGTTTGTGCTGTGACTTGAGTAGCCGCCACTTGCATTCCCGGAGCAGCTTCCACAGCAGGCGTGGTTGCCGCTGCTTCAGCTTCTGCAGCAACACTTACTGGAGCCGCTTTCTTTTTACTATTGTCCAACGTGAACTTAATGGCATCCACGGCAGCTTTGGTTCTTAGGTAATACATTCCCGTTTTAAGACCGCTCTTCCATGCATAAAAGTGCATTGAAGTAAGTTTGGAGTAGTTCGCATTTTCCATGAACAAGTTCAGGGATTGACTTTGGTCAATAAAGTACCCCCTATGTCTGGACATATCAATGATATCCTTCATGCTCAACTCCCAAACCGTTTTATATAATTCTCGAATATCCTGTGGAATGGTTTCTATATGTTGAATGGAACCGTTGGCTCTCATCAACTCCTGCTTCATGTTTTCGTTCCAAAGACCTAGTTCCACCAAGTCTTCCAACAAGTGTTTGTTCACTACGATAAACTCCCCAGAAAGTACCCTTCTCGTATAAATGTTCGAAGTGTACGGTTCAAAACATTCATTATTTCCAAGTATTTGTGAAGTGGACGCCGTTGGCATGGGTGCCACCAACAATGAATTGCGCACACCGTTCTTCTTGACACTCTTTCTTAGTTTGGCCCAATCCCAACGGCCTGAAAGTTCATCATCCTTGATTCCCCAGAGATTGTGTTGAAAATCACCATTATCCATTGGAGAACCTTTATAGGAAGAATAGGCACCTTCTTCTTTGGCCATTTCCATTGATGCTGTTACGGCAGCAAAATAAAGTGTCTCAAAAATTTCTTGATTTAGTTTTTTAGCTTCATCACTTGTAAAGGGCAAACGCAGCATGATAAAAGCATCGGCTAATCCTTGTACACCTAGACCAATAGGTCTATGACGCATATTGGAATTTTCCGCTTCTTTTACCGGATAATAATTTCTATCGATCACCTTGTTCAGGTTCTTGGTCACACGCTTGGTCACCTTGAATAGTTCCTTATGATCAAAAGCACCATTCTTAACGAACATTGGCAATGCAATCGAAGCCAAATTACAAACGGCAACCTCATCTGGAGAAGTGTACTCCATAATCTCCGTACATAAGTTGGATGAACGTATGGTACCTAAATTTTTCTGGTTGCTCTTACGGTTTGCCGCATCCTTATACAACATATAAGGTGTTCCTGTTTCAATTTGGGATTCCAATATTTTTTCCCAAAGTTCGCGTGCTTTTACTGTCTTACGACCTTTTCCGGCCGCTTCGTAACCTGTGTATAGTTTTTCAAACTCTTCACTGTGGCATTCAAAAAGACCTGGGCACTCGTTAGGGCACATCAAGGTCCAATCCTCATTGGCCTCCACCCTTTTCATGAACAGATCTGAAATCCACATTGCATAGAACAAATCTCGCGCACGCATTTCTTCCTTCCCATGGTTCTTTTTCAAATCCAAAAATTCATAAATATCGGCATGCCATGGTTCCATATAAATGGCAAAACTCCCTTTACGTTTTCCGCCACCCTGATCTACATATCTAGCAGTATCATTAAATACCTGTAACATAGGCACAATACCGTTAGACGTGCCATTTGTTCCGGCAATGTAAGAACCGGTAGCCCTAACATTGTGAATAGACAACCCAATACCGCCTGCCGATTGGGATATTTTGGCAGTCTGTTTCAAGGTATCATAAATACCGTCTATGCTGTCATCCTTCATGGCCAAAAGGAAACAAGAGGACATTTGTGGTTTTGGTGTACCGGAATTGAAAAGTGTTGGTGTGGCGTGCGTAAAATATTTTTTGGACATGAGCTCATAGGTCTCAATGGCCGCATCCAAATCGTTTAAATGAATACCGATAGATACACGCATCAACATATGCTGGGGACGTTCGGCAATTTTTCCGTTAAGCTTTAACAAATAAGAGCGCTCCAATGTTTTAAAACCGAAATAATCGTAGCCAAAATCACGGTTATAAATTATGGTAGAATCTAATTTTTCCGAGTTTTCGGAAATCACTTTATATACTTCATCCGATAAAAGTGGTGCTTTTTTCCCCGTTCTAGGGTTGATATACTCATACAAATCCGTCATCGTTTCCGAGAAAGACTTCTTGGTATTCTTATGTAAGTTAGAAACAGAGATACGGGCCGCCAATTTTGCATAATCCGGATGTGTAGTGGTCATCGTAGCCGCAATTTCTGCTGCTAGATTATCCAATTCCGATGTTGTTACACCATCATAAAGCCCTTCTATGACACGCATAGCAACTTTTAATGGATCTACCAATCCGTTCAGTCCGTAACATAATTTACGTACTCTGGCCGTAATCTTATCAAACATGATAAGTTCTTTTCTTCCGTCTCTTTTTACTACATACATGTGGCTACTGTTGATTTAATTGTTAATACTATGGGCTATAAAGACCTTCAAGGTTCTCCAACCTTGATGGCTTGTTTTAGTTGATTATTTTTCATTCAGGGGCAAGTAACGGTCACAGACTCCGGTCAAAAGCTTGTGGCCAAATGCTATCTAAAAATCTGCATCAAAGCTGATTTTCTGGGCGTCCTCGTCTTTATCTTTGTTCAAAACACCAGCTTTCTGGTATTCAGATACTCTTTTTTCAAAGAAATTGGTTTTTCCTTGTAGCGAGATCATATCCATGAAATCAAAAGGATTGGTAGCGTTGTACACTTTATCACATTCCAATTCTACCAATAATCTATCCGTTACGAATTCCAAATATTGGGTCATCAATTTAGAGTTCATCCCGATTAGACTTGCAGGAAGTGACTCGGTAATAAATTCACGCTCAATGTTCAGCGCATCCGTCAAGATTTGTGTAATACGTTCTTTTGGCACTTTATTGATCAAGTGCTTGTTATGCAAATGAACCGCGTAATCGCAGTGCATTCCTTCATCCCTAGAAATCAATTCATTGGAGAATGTTAATCCCGGCATGAGTCCTCTTTTCTTTAACCAAAATATGGAACAGAAAGCACCGGAAAAGAAAATACCTTCTACAGCCGCAAATGCAATCAAACGCTCGGCGAAACTTGGGGATTCGATCCAGTTCAATGCCCAGTCCGCTTTCTTTTTGATAGCAGGGAAATTCTCTATCGCTTTAAAAAGAATATTCTTTTCTTTTTCGTCTTTTACATAGGTATCTATCAAAAGAGAATAGGTTTCCGAGTGAATATTCTCCATCATAATCTGGAAGCCATAAAAGAATTTTGCTTCCGCATATTGAACCTCGCTCACAAAGTTTTCGGCCAAATTTTCATTTACAATACCGTCCGAAGCAGCAAAGAAAGCTAAAATATGTTTGATAAAATAACGTTCATCATCGTTCAGTTTATTGTTCCAGTCCGTTAAGTCTTCATGGAGGTCAATTTCTTCGGCAGTCCAAAAACATGCTTCACATTTCTTATACCATTCCCAAAGGTCATCATGTTTTATGGGGAAAATTACAAATCGGTCGTCATTTGCTTCCAAAATAGGCTCTACGGCTGTGGACATAATATATATTTTAAATAAATGTTAGTGTAAAGAGGCTGAATATTACCCTCTTATAGGGACTAACAAAGATTGGAAAATGTGAGCGATCTATAAAGCTTGTTTTAGCTTTTAAGCTACAAAGTTTTTAACACAACATGTTGAAATCTAGGCTCGCAAGTGATGTTTATTGCCTTAAGAAGAAAAGATACTTTACAATAAATTCACAGAAGGAATGAACAGAAAAAAATAAACCAAAAAGTATGTTATTAATATACCTTTTGGTTTGTTTAGGTAAAATCCAGAGTATCAAAATGTACGGCCTTCCAACGCTTCATATTATGAAAATGCCCACCAAAATCCAAATCTAGGTAGTTCCCCCGAAACCTATCATTAGACCTATAACCCAAAGGTTACTATGTTTGGCGCTCAAAACATTGGGCGGATAAAATATCTTTACAAATAGCTATCCTGAGCCGTACCTCTTTTTGATATTAATTACTTATACTGTTTTTTGTGTCGAAAGCCCCTTTTATTTCAAAAGTAGCCCCCTGTTCGTTTACGAATGTTATTTCCAAAACACCTTTTAAAGTATTGTTTCTTCTTGATTGAATCTTTATAGTACCCCCCTTTGCGAAAAAGGGTTTTTCCCCAAGCGATGCAATATTAGCCACTCCAAAGACATTATCAAAATTATTTAAGAAGCCTTCAATTTTCTCAACATCATACGTACCATCAGCAATACCCTCTACATTATCATTTTTTGTTATCGTAAGGTTTATCTCATACTCCGTATCCTCTTCGGCAGTATCAACAAAATTAATTGATAAAGTGCTAACAAAATCCTCTTTTATAGAAGAAAGCACATTGAAAGCAAAACTAACGTTGGCCATAAGTTCTTGATTCAAAGCACCCTTGGTTGTCAAAAGACTTTCGCTGTTGGGTAAGACCTTGGTTTCCAAATGCTCTTTACTTCCACCGGAAATCAGTAAAAGCGGAACAAAACCAAGAATTAGAATTTTAGGGATTTTAAATAGGAAGGGTGACATTTTTAAAGGGGCTTATGTTATTCTAGGTTAGTCAAAGCAGTTGTATTCTTTATGTTCTCAGTGGCAACTTTATCTTCCAAGAATCGTGTTTCGGCATTATTGCTAATAACCGCAACTATTAGAGTTAAAATGAGCAATGCAAACATTAACAAACACTTTTTCATGACCTTAGTTTTAAAATTCATTCAATACTATTTGGATGTTCTTAATCTGTTACGCAAACAACCTTTAAAACCTAATCTTCGACTAAATTAAGGGCAGAGACATAGAACTTTGAGGCATTATGTATAATCGGCAGTAATTTTTGTATAAACGGGAAAACGGCCTAAAATCAACCTCTTTACCATTATTTATCTGTAATCTTTTTCCTATAAAATGAATATCATAAGGTTTAAAAGATTTATTTAAAGAATTTTCTGCCAATTATACTAGAATAACTCCCATTGATACAAAATTTAGCCATTGGGAAGGCCTAAATATTATTTTTGACTAATTTTCTATCTTTATTTATTTGTATGCTAGAAGCTGTTATAGTTGATGATGAAATCAAAGCCTTGCAAAGCCTTTCTTGGGAGCTCACCAATTTTAGTGAGGAGATAAGCGTATCCGCTTCTTTCACCAATCCTTTTGAGGCGTTGGAGTATTTGGAAAACAATACTCCCGATTGTCTTTTTTTGGATATTGAAATGCCAACTATGGATGGTTTTCAGTTCATACAAAAACTGACCAATAAAAATTTCCCTGTCGTCATCACTACGGCCTACAATCAGTATGCCATTAAAGCATTGAAGAACGAGGCCATTGACTATCTTTTAAAGCCGATAGATACAGATGATCTTAAGGAAACCATCGTTAAGATAAAAAAATTCAACTCCAAAAATTTTACTGCCGAAAAACTGGAGCAAATACTTCTGAACTTCAATTCCAGGTCCATCAATAAAAAAATAACCTTGAATACGGATGGAAAATTACTTTTTTTGGAAAGCGATGAGATATTGTATGCCGAATCCGATGGAAATTATAGCACCATCTTTCTTGCCGATGGTCAAAAAATTGTACTCACAAAAAAACTAAAGGAAGTCAACCAGTTACTCCCGGACGATTCCTTTTTTAGGATACACAATTCCTATATCATCAACCTAAATAAAATCAAGGAATTTTTAAAGACGGATGGTTATGTGGTATTAAAATCCAACCATAAAATACCCGTTTCCAGACAGAAGAAATCCGACTTCTTGGATTTATTATAAAATGATGTATGAGGTTGGTAGCAGTAAAGCATGTGTTTTGTAATCCGTCCCTAAGCTCATCCATAAATTCGTCAGGGTTTGTAACACTGGTATTTGCTGCACTATTCTTTTTCAGTTTTGGAACTGCCCAAGAAATTTCTCCAGAATTCAGTCAACGCGTAGACAGCTTAATAAAGGCAGCTCCAAAGACCTATACCGAAATACACGATGCTTTTAGACAATACCGAAAAGATACCGTTTTAATGCGCTATTTCAGCGAAAAGTCCAAAGAAAAGAATTTCCTCGAAGGACAATCCTACGCTCTGAGCGAACTGGGAAGAGATTACAGAAACCTATCCAATTACTCCAAAGCCATTAAATTGCATGAAGAGGCCTTGGATATTGCCAAAAAAATAAATAACCTAGAGTTTAAGGTATCAAGTCTCAACTATTTGGGAGTGGTTTATAGAAGAACCTCTTCCTTCCGCTTTGCCATGGACTATATCCAGCAGGCTTTGGAGCTTGCGGAATCGGTACCGAACCCATCCGAAGGGTTAAAAAGAAGTATTAATGTTTCCTTGAACAGCATAGGTAATCTCTACAAAATTTTAAAGCAATATGACCTAGCCATTTCTTATTTTGAAAGATCCATGAAGCTTGAGGCCGAACTAGGCAATGAATTAGGGCTCGCCATCAACCATCAAAACATAGGGAAATGTCAGGAAGAACTGGACCAATTGGACAAGGCACTTCAAAATTATAGAACCTCCCTCGCCTATAATGAACAATTGAACAATGACATGGGCAGGGTCATTTGCAATAATAGTATCGCACGAGTATTTATTAAAAAAGACAAAATATCAGAAGCAACAACACTTCTTAAAAAAACACTACAAAAGGCCAATGAATTAGGGGACGGGTTCCTGACCGCGCCCGTTTACAATAATCTGGGTTGGGCCAGTTTACTCGCCAAGGACAATATAAGTGCGGAAAAATATCTTTTAAAAAGTCTTGAAATATGTGAAACACACAACCTGAGGGACGAAAATGCACAGGCAAGTCACTTTTTGTCCGAGGTATATCAAAATAAAGCTCAATATAAAATGGCCCTTCAATACAAAAACAAGGCCATTGCGCTGGATCGGGAAATACTCAATGAAGGAACCGTGAAATATGTAAACGATATCCTGTTCCGGTATAATTATGAAAAAAAAGGAAATCAGATCGCGGTACTTGCCAAAGAAAATGAAATCGTTAGGCTGAAACTGAGAAAAAACCGTACCATGCTGCTCATCAGCGGAATTGCGTTAGCGCTTTTGGCCGGCATCCTTTACATCCTCTACAGGCAATATCAACTAAAGAGCGAAAAGAAACTGTTGACCTTGGAACAGACCATGCTGCGCAGTCAAATGAACCCACATTTTCTATTTAATTCGCTCAACTCCATCAAACTTTATATCATCAATAATGAGCAGAAAAATGCGGTCCATTATTTGAACAAATTTTCAAAGCTGGTACGCAAAATCCTGGAAGCCTCTTCACAAAGGGAAATACCATTATCGGAAGAACTGGAAACCGTAGAACTATACATGAATATTGAGAACATTAGATTTTCAAACGAAATAGACTTTAAAATAAATATTGCCGATGATATTGATGTGCACACAATACGCATTCCTTCCCTAATTCTACAGCCTTTTCTGGAAAATGCACTTTGGCATGGGCTTTCGTCCAAAGAAGGTGAAAAAAACATCACTTTAGATGTTAACAAAGAAGACTACGGCTTCATTAACATTTCCATTACCGACAATGGTGTAGGCAGGGATGCCGCGGAAAAAATAAAACAGAACAAAGTGCTTAAACGAAAATCGGTCGGGATCGATATTACTAGGGAGCGACTCGCAAATTTCTCGCGGGACTATCAAAATTCATTTCATGTAGAAATCGTGGATCTATATGATGATAACAATCAGCCCACCGGTACTAAAATAGTATTGCACATTCCTATCGAGTAAGATGCTCCTCGGCTACTTTTGCCAAATCATCATACCATTCCTGCCCAAATTTCCGCACCAATGCTTCCTTTACAAATCTATAAATTGGCACCTGTAGTTCATCTCCCAAAGCACAGGCCGGATCGCAAATTTGCCATTTATGATAGTTGACTGCGGTAAGTTGGGTATATTCTCTTACCCTAACGGGATACAAATGACAGGAGACCGGTTTTTTCCAATCGATTTTTCCTTGATTATAGGCTTCTTCTATGCCACATTTTGCCGTGTTCTTTTCATCAAAAATCACATAGGCACATTCACTACCGTTTACCAGCGGGGTTTCCCATTCACCATCATCACCTTTTACGAAAGCTCCTTCTTCCTCAATTACCTTTACGCCTTCCGGTCTAAGAAAAGGCTTAACCTTCTCATAAATGTCTACCATTATCTCGGTCTCGTCATCCGCTACCGGTGCCCCGGCATTACCATCAACACAACAAGCTCCTTTACAGGCACTAAGATTGCAAACAAAATCGTTTTCGATAATCTCCTCGGAAACAATGGTTTTTCCTAATTGAAACATGGCTTATTTTAAACCGGAAAGATACGTTTTTTTGGTTCCTATCAACTTAAAGATTATTTAATGAACAAACGTCCAAAACCTTTTATATAAACGTAAATTTGCAAAAATTTTAAGATGGAATTTCATTTTAACTTTAGGGAAATAGTGACCGCGGCCATGGTGCTCTTTGCAGTGATAGATATACTGGGAAGCATTCCTATCATTATAGGTCTGCGTAACAAAGTAGGGCATATACAATCCGGAAAGGCATCGATTGTTGCCGCTGTTATCATGGTAGCTTTTCTTTTTGTGGGGGAGGAAATACTCAACCTCATTGGTATTGATGTAAATTCCTTTGCCGTGGCCGGGGCATTTATCATCTTCTTTCTTGCCATAGAAATGATTTTGGGCATATCGCTTTACAAAGATGACGAACCCGAAAGCGCTTCTATTGTACCTATTGCCTTTCCCTTGATAGCGGGAGCGGGTACGTTAACATCCTTGCTCTCTTTACGAGCCGAATATTACGTAGAAAACATTATCATAGCGATTATACTAAATATCATCTTCGTTTTTATAGTGCTTAAATCTTCCGCAAAACTGGAACGTATTCTTGGAAAAAACGGAGTGAACGTTATACGTAAGGTCTTTGGGGTAATTCTTATGGCTATCGCCGTTAAGTTATTTGCCGCCAATATCAATGAGCTTTTCAGCCATTAAAAAAGGATGTATTTTTGTAGAAAAGCAACTTCAAACTAAGGCATGAGCAGAACACTTTCTATTATTTTAATGGTTTTGGCCTTGGCCCTGATAACCTATAACGTAACGCTAATCGATTTTGCCGATCCGTTTCAAGGAGATAGTATTATAGCAATGATAGGAATCATGGCCTCCTTATGTGCCGTGGTACTTTTATTGATTTTTATCGCAAGTAAAAAAGTACAGAAAAAAGTGAACAAGGATTAATTGTTGGATTCAATGGCCTCTGCCTCTTTTTGCTGAACTACAGGGTTTTCCAATTCCAATATTTTTATAAGCATGGGGTCTTCCACACTTTTTATTTTGGCGTGAACATTGGCATTGAACAATTGTTCTGCCAGAGCCGCTTTAATGTAGCGCTTTAACGTGCCCTCATAATCGTAGAAATTCATCTTAAGATTTCGATTGATGGCGTAGTCCACAAATTGCTCAAAAAGAATATCGTCTACCCTAAAATCGTTTATAAATTCTTCTTTGGTGTATTCCGAATAGCGCGTACGGTCTTCTTCCAAATGCTCAAAGACAAAGAAGGATAAAAATCCAAGGCTATCCATACTTTCCAAAGCTTCCTCCTCATTGGTGCCTATAGGTACGAATACATCTGGAATAATACCGCCGCCACCGTAAACTACCTTTCCTTTGGGCGTGGTGAATTTTAGCGAATCGGCTACTTTTATACTATCTACAGAAATCATTTCCCCACTGTGATAGCGCTCCGTAAACCTTTGGTAGTAATCCTTATTTCCCTTGGCATAGGTCTTTTGAATGCTTCTTCCCGTAGGTGTGTAATATCTTGATACGGTAAGCCGTACCGCTGAACCGTCTCCCAAGGCCATTTCACGTTGTACCAATCCTTTTCCAAAGGAACGGCGACCTACAATAGTACCTATATCATTATCCTGTAACGCTCCGGCGATTATCTCACTGGCAGAAGCGGAACGTTCATTGATAAGCACATATACGTGTTTGTCCTCAAAACTACCCTCATCCGTAGCGTAGGACTTGTCTATTTTCCCTTTTTTGTTCTTGGTAAAAAGAATAAGTTTCCCGTCTTCTAAAAATTCATCCGCCATTTCTTCAGCAATGCCTAGATAACCGCCTGGATTATCCCTTAGGTCCAAAACCAATTTTTCGGCACCATTTTTTTGAAGATCGGTCAGGGCCAGTTTAAATTCCTTAAAAGTAGATTCCGCAAAGCGGTTCACTTTTATGTACCCAATATCATCTTCCAACATGTAATAGGAATCCACGCTCTTGATAGGCACTATGCCACGCCTAACTTTTACGGAAAAGGTTTTGTCCTCACTTTTTCGATATACCGTAAGATTTACGGAAGTTCCTTCTTTTCCCTTCAATTTATCTACAATAACATCACTGGGCATTCCCTTTCCGTAAAGCGTATCGTTGTTCGCCATTAAAATACGGTCTCCCGGTCGAATTCCTTTTCTATCGCTCGGACCTCCTTTTACCGTCCTGATAACGGAAATCGTATCTCGGTATGAATAAAAATTGATGCCGATTCCCACAAAATCGCCTTTCATATTTTCGGATACACGAGACATGTCTTTTTCCGAGATATAGACTGAATGTGGGTCTAGCTTTTCCAATATGCTGTTGACGGTAACATCCACGATACTATCGGTATTTACCTCATCTACATATTCATAATCTATATAGTCTATAAGCCTGTTGAGTTTGTCCTTTTTGGAATTTGTGGTGAACAAACGTTCCGGGGTATCGTTGAAATGAAGTTTGCCCCCCACAAAAATACCAAGGGCCAGAGCGGCACCAATAATTGCGGGGGCTAAATAACTGTATTTCTTCATTTTATATTTATAACTATGCTTCAATCTCAGGGCTATGCACTAATTCAACGCCAGCTTGCTCCAAAAATTTCAATCCGGAGTCATCTTTATATGCCTTTTGATATACAACACGTTTTATGCCAGATTGATGTATGAGCTTACTGCACTCCCTACAAGGGGATAACGTAATGTAGAGGGTGGCGTTTTGACAAGACTGTGTGGAAGCAGCTACTTTCAGGATAGCATTGGCCTCGGCATGTAATACATACCATTTGGTATCCCCCGCTTCATCTTCACAAACATTCTCGAAACCTGTTGGAGTGCCATTGTAACCGTCGGAAATAATCATCCTATCCTTTACAATTATAGCTCCCACTTGTTTGCGTTCGCAGTACGAAAGTTTTCCCCATTCTTGGGCCATTCTTAAATAGGCCTTATCATATTTCTTCTGCTTGGTTTTCTTCATGAAAACTATCTTCTCAGGATAATTTACTAAGATACCTGCTTTGATCAGTTGGTACAACCCCATAGGGTTAAATTTAACAAAACACTACCAAGGAAAGGTTTGGTACAACAGCGGCAATGTAATCAGCAAAATGATACCGCTCGCTACCCAGATGAAAATGGATTGCGATACTTTAAATATAGACTGAACTATAAAAGCCAAAAGTAGAATACACAGTACTATAATGACTTGCGAAATTTCAATACCCAGTGCAAAACCCATGAGCGGAGGAGTCTTTTCTTCAACGCCAGCTACCAGCATTTTAAAATAGTTTGAAAAACCAAAACCATGGATTAATCCGAAAAATGCCGTGGCCGCAATATGCAATCCTATGTTTTTTTGACCGACCTCCATCTTTTGATAAAATAAATTGAAGATGGCCGTTAAAAATATTGTGACCGGTATCAAAAACTCGATCAAAGAAACATCCATCACCAAAATTTCAAAGACCGAAAGTATGAGTGACAGACAATGGGTTATTGTAAATATAGTAGCTAAAAGCACTACTTTTTTCCAGTTTTTAAACGTAAACGGAACGGCCAATGCCGAAAGGAAAAGAATATGATCATACGCAGCAAAATCCAGCACATGATCTAAACCCAACTGTATGTAAAACCAAAAATCTTCCATTATTCAGTAATAAGTTGACAGTATTAAGTAATCAGTATTTCTTTGTATTCGTGAGATGCTGCCTTGGCCTTAAATCTATCTTTTTATCTTTTATAGCTCTCTTTTCCATTTGTAAATTTTTCTCCTAACTCCTAATTTAACCAATTCCCCGTTCTTTTTGAATGGTCTCATAAGCGAGTTGCACTTGTTTAAATTTCTCTTCGGCACCTTTTTTAATCGCTTCATCCTGTGTATTGACCCTGTCCGGGTGATACTTTTTCGCCATATTCCTATAGGCTTTTTTCACCTCATCGTTTGTAGCCGATTTATCGATTTCTAAAATCTTGTAAGAATTATTGGCAGACTTGATGAACATTGCCTTGATACTCTCAAAATCGTTCAAACTTACCCTTAAATACCCTGCTATCTCCTTTAGTTTTTGCACTTCAGGATTACTGATGTTCCCGTCCGCCTGAGCTATCCCGAATAAAAAGTGAAGCAGTTGCAGCCGCACTTCATAACGCGTTCGCTGTGTCAAGAAAGCACAGATACGTTGCGCAGAAATCTCCCTTTTCTTATTGATTTCGTTGAAGGTCCTAAAAATGGCATTTGCCTTCTCTTTTCCATAAGTGGCCACAAAATATTGGCGGACGTAATCCATTTCCGTTCGGCTTACCGTACCATCGGCCTTTATAATTATAGAACAGAGCGAAAGCAGGTTTAGTTCAAAATCTGCCGGGGAAACATTGGGTCTTGTAAAATCACTAAAAACAGTTCTGGCCCTAGAGGTATTGGAACCAAACAGACTATCAATGGCACTCCCCACAAAAAAACCCAAAACGGCACCGCCAAGTCCCCTTATAAAAAAGCCCACGAAAGCACCTAACCACTTAATCATATACAGATTTTGAAAGTGCCAAAGATAAAATATATAGTGCTAATCTTTAGGTGAACGAAAAGTTAAGGTCGATCATGGTAATACGACAAATTGGTTATCTTTGTTCATCAGATTAAAAAAAAAGACTATGTATCCTGCAGAATTAGTAAAACCTATGAGAGATGACTTGGCAACTGCCGGGTTTGAAGAATTATATACGGCAGAAGCCGTGGAAAATGCCATCAAAAAAGAAGGTACTACTTTGGTGGTCGTGAATTCCGTTTGTGGCTGTGCCGCTGCCAATGCTAGACCTGCCGCTAAGATGAGCTTACAGCACCAAAAAAAGCCCGACCATGCGGTAACCGTATTTGCCGGGGTGGATAGGGAAGCGGTAGATGCCGCTAGAGACCTTATGGTTCCTTTTCCACCGTCCTCTCCTTCTATGGCATTGTTTAAAGATGGAGAATTGGTCCATATGATAGAGCGTCACCATATTGAGGGAAGACCGGCAGAAATGATTGCGGAAAACTTAGTACAGGCTTATGATGAGTTTTGTTAGCCTGAGTTCCTATTATTAAGAATAGAATTCTAAAATTAAACCACTTCTTAACGGGGTGGTTTTTTATTTTTGTATTATGCGGAAGTACCTGTCCTACATAATTACCCCAATTTTTTTTATTGCCTTTGGAGGCTGTCTCGTGTTCTTTCATCCTATACAATGGCTTGGCTATAAAATTTTTGGATATAGTGCTCTAAAAAGAACGGTGAGCTTTCTGAATTGGTGCTTAATGCGAAGTACCAATATTTTGGGAACTACTTACCAATTTAGAAACAATTATGATATCCCTACCGGAAGACCGCTTGTTATTGTGACCAATCATCAAAGCATGTATGACATTCCGCCTATTATCTGGTATATGCGAAAATACCATCCAAAGTTTGTAAGCAAAAAAGAATTGGGAAAAGGCATTCCGAGTGTATCACATAATTTAAAATACGGTGGGTCTGTTTTGATCGATAGAAAAGATGGCAAGGGTGCCCTGATGGAAATTGGTAAATTAGGGGCCTATATTGAAAAACATAACCGTAGTGCGGTCATCTTTCCCGAAGGTACCCGTAGCCGAGATGGTCATCCCAAACCTTTTAAACCCATGGGATTGAAAATGCTATTGAAAAAGGCACCATCTGCCCTTGTAGTTCCCATAAGCATCAATAATTCTTGGAAACTGGTCCGTTATGGAAAATTCCCCATGGGATTGGGAGCAAAAGTGTCTTTTGATGTTCATGGGCCCATTAAGAATGAAGGTGATGTAGATATCCTTATCAAGCAAATTGAAAAAGCCGTTACCGCCGGCGTAAATTCTTTTAAATGACCGATGCCGAACTGATCGAAGAAACTATTCTATTTGTAAAAGAAACCTTGGCATACGCAGAAGGAGGCCATGATTGGTTTCATATTCAGCGTGTGTTCAACAATACCTTGCTCATTGCAAAGGACGAAGAAGTAAATATCCTCGTAGTAAGTCTCGGTGCCTTGTTACACGATATTGCAGACGCAAAATTTCACGATGGCGACGAAAATGTGGGGCCGCAACTGGCAAAGGATTTTCTGAGCTCCCTAAAAGTTCCTAAACGCACTATAAACCATGTGGTGAAAATCATTCAACATATTTCATACAAATCCTCTTTATCCCACAGCAAACAAAAAAGAAGGTTCAGCTCTCCAGAACTTCATGTGGTACAAGATGCCGATAGATTAGATGCCATTGGGGCTATTGGTATTGCCAGGGCATTCAATTATGGTGGATATAAAAATAGAACTATGCACAATCCGGACATTGCGCCTAAATTGGGGATGACCAAAGAGGAATATAAAAAATCGGATGGGCCTACCATAAATCATTTTTATGAAAAGCTGTTATTGCTCAAGGATAAAATGAATACGGAAACCGGAAAAAAACTAGCGGAGCAACGGCATCAATATATGTTGGATTTTCTGGAACAATTCTTTTTGGAATGGAATCCTTTGGCGGTCAAAAAACCTCTGATCAAATAAAGTGGTACCCTAAAGCCTTTCCGTAACAAGTTGTTTTGGATAAAAGCTTTTGATATCAAAAATCACAGTTTTGGAACTAGCCTTGATTTCTCCCAGATTTATTTCCTCGAAGGCGTCATGCCCAACCGCAAGTACGATAGCATCATATCCTTTGCCGATTTTTGGCGCTAGACTAAGTCCATATTCATCATAAACCTGTTCATTATTGGCATAGGGGTCGTACACATCCAAGTGGGCCCCAAAACTCTCAAATTCACGGATCATATCTATTACCCTGGAATTTCTGATATCGGGACAGTTTTCCTTAAAGGTTATTCCCAAAACTAGAATTCGGGATTTTCGGACCATTACATCATTTTTGACCATTAGTTTAATGACCCTATTGGCAATATAGACACCCATATCGTCATTGATCCTTCTACCGGACAGTATGACCTCGGGATAATACCCTACGCTTTCGGCCTTGTGCGTAAGATAATAGGGGTCGACCCCTATACAATGTCCACCTACCAATCCCGGCCTAAAAGGGAGAAAGTTCCATTTGGTTCCGGCAGCTTCCAAAATTTCTACCGTATCAATATTCAACCGATCAAAAATCAGCGCAAATTCATTGATTAGGGAAATATTAACGTCGCGCTGTGTGTTTTCTATAATCTTAGAGGCCTCGGCAACCTTCATACTAGAAACTTTATGGGTGCCTACCGTAATGATTTCGTTGTAAAGTTGATCAACTATCTCCGCTATTTCCGGGGTACTTCCAGAGGTAACTTTTACGATGTTATGAACCCGCCTTTTCTTATCTCCCGGATTAATACGTTCCGGGGAATATCCACAGAAAAAATCCTCGTTAAATAGAAGTCCACTATATTTTTCCAAAACCGGCACACATTCTTCCTCTGTACAGCCGGGATAAACCGTAGATTCATAAATAACGATATCCTCTTTTTTTAAGTGTTTTCCAACAACTTTACTGGCACTTAACAATGGGCTTAAGTCTGGCTGTTTGGAATGGTTTATAGGCGTTGGTACCGTTATGATATAAATCTGTGCGAGAGCTAAATCTTCATCATTATGGGTAAATCTTATCTTTTCCATCGCTTTCAAATCTTCTAGAGCAACTTCACCCGTGATATCTACACCTTTTCTTAGGTTTTCAATCTTGTTCGTATCGATGTCAAACCCGGTAACCTCGAATCCATTTTTGATAAATTCGACCGCTAAGGGAATACCTACATATCCCAAACCTACTATCGCTAGCTTTTTGTTTTTTAAATCACTCATGGTCTAAATTTATCAGATACTCTATGCTCAAATAAGATTCATGTAAAAATACCATTACAAGATAGTTTTATGAAAAAATCAAAGTCTGCCAAGAAAAAGGTATTCTTTATTTCTTTTCTGAAAGCCCTCTGGTCAACCAACCTCTTTTGTTTGCCGTAACAATCGCATAGGGTGTTATCCAAAACAATCCGAAGGTATATAAAATACTGTAAGAGTAGGCCCAAAAAGATTCCCTAAGCTCATATCGTTTTGCATAGAACAATACCGGAAACGTATTCAATACTAAAATACTCAGTAGCGTAGAACTTAAAAACAATAATGGGTGTGAGATGATAAAAAACAACATAAAGACTAAAAACGGATAGCTCATGATGATTTTTAAAAACTGACTTACAAACAAAAGACGCGTACCTGCTTTATTGCCTTCCCTAAAGTTTTTGAATACATATTTGGACATTTGAATGTTTTCACGAACGTTGCTTCTACCCCATCTAATAAACATTTTGTACAATCCTTTGTACTTCTCCGGAACGTTGGTGTATGCGAAAGCGTTTTTTTGAAACAAAACGTGGAACCCTTGTTTTAATATCATGTTCGTCATGGCACGGTCTTCCCCAATATCGGAAGGTTGTCCCATAAAGGTCTGATTGATCCAGTCCGGCAAACAGTTGAAAACGGCAGAACTTCGGTAGGCCGCCAATGCTCCGGGTGTACATAATACCGAATTTAGACTACTTTCCGCAGAACGTACGAATTCAAAACTCAAGGTAAAACTAACATCCAGCATTTTAGGGAGTAATGCCTTTTCGTTGTTCAATACACGAATGTTTCCGGCTACGGCACCACAATTTTCATCCACAATAAACGGACTTGTTAAATTTCGGAGCGTATCCTTGTTCACGATGGAATCACTGTCTACCGTGACAAAAATCTCGCCAGTACCTTCATTAAAACCGCGATACAGCGCATGGCGTTTGCCTTTGTTATGTGGCTGTTGGGCAATGGAAACCCGATCGCCCAATTCCTCCTTTGCTTTTTGCATCCAATACCAAGTATCGTCTTGACTACCATCATCTATGGAAAGGAGCTGTACTTTTTCATGTGGATAGTCGCTTTCCGCCAAACTCATCAGTGTGGCATAAACCTGTTTTCCTTCGTTATATGCCGGAACGATTACCGTTACCGTTGGCAATTCTTCATCGGAAACAGGGGCTATGGGTTTATACTTGAAAAATCGGTAGACGATGTAAGCAAAAAAAGAAGCTTTAAATATGAACAGTCCCAAGGCCAACTTCATAAAGGCCGAACCTAGAAGAGAATTATTTCTATCTATCTTAAATTGTGTAAAATCATTTTGTAGAATGTATACAAGATAAGCGGCACCTAACATGAGTACGAACGTACTTCCCATCACGAAGATACCCCATGCATTTGCGTTTTCTATACTTTGGACAAACTTGTTCTTAAATTTCCTTTGATCGGTTTTATTCGGCGTAGTAATTTTAGATTTCATTGACATTTATATTCTGTGTTCACTTTGTTATACGGCAGGTTTTCCGTTTTAGACTCCGTGTTTTCAATTATTTAACATTAGCATATTCTCTACGGCTTTTATAAAAAACAACCTCATCAATATGGCAGTGGCCATACCTCCTTAAAAAAGGACTTCATTGCACAACTAATAAAGCTTCTCAAGACTTGGATATTCTCTTGGAATCAGTATTAAAATAAGATAATAAGACTCTTAAAATAACGTTAGTTAAAAGGTTTTAATGCAAAAATTTATAGCATTACTAGTCCACCAAACTATTGAATATCATGAAAAGGTTGTTTTTTGCACTTGTGGTCTGCGGTATTTTCAAAATATGCGCCCAGACTCCCACGGCCGGGGATTTGGTTAAAATCCATTCGGTATCGAATGCTGAAATGAACGCAATCGTTTCTCCAGAGGAAGGCTCATTAATCTTTAATACCGATGCGCGTACCCTATATGAATTTAATGGTACGGATTGGAACAAGTTTATCGATGCGCCCAGTAGAACCGTTATCCTGAATGCCAGTGGCGGCTCTTTGCCCACAGCAACGAATACATTTTTTAACCTACCATTGGATGCTACGGATATACAATATATCAACTCGAATTATTTTAATGTAACCGGCACTTCTAAAGTAACCATATTAAAGCAAGGAAATTATATGATTTCAGGAGAAATTTCCACGACCAATATGCCCAGTGGTGATACCAAGTTCATTCTAGCGGTATTCATCAACGGCATACGGCGCGGTTATCTTAGTCGTGGTTTTGCAAGCCTTCCCGGCCAGGATTTTTGGGGTACTACGGGAGTTTTGATGTATGCTTTGAATGCCAATGATGTGGTTGGCATACAATATGTATTGAATGCGGGAGGTACTACCCTTAACGCAAACTTCTCAAATATTGGGATTACCAAATTATAGAAACATTACCGTGAACAAAAGATAGATGTGATTAAAACCAAAAGATTAAAAATCGTAAATTCAATCTTTTAAAAAGTCCAACGTCTATGCATTTTCAAAAATCTATTCTTGGCGGTCTGATTATTGCCGCATTTACCTTCACAGCTTGCTCAAATCCTAAGAAAGAATCGGCCACTTTGCTTATTCATGGGGGAACCATTTATACGGTTGATTCCGCCCAAACTACGGTAGAAGCAGTTGCTACGAAGGACAATACCATTCTTTTTGCAGGTACTCTGGCAGATGCCGAAAAATATAAAAACGAACAGACCCAAGTTATTGATTTAGAGGGTAAAACCATGACCCCGGGACTCATTGAAGGTCATGGGCATTTCATGGGCTTAGGTTATAACGAATTGAATATAGACCTCATCAATACGACCAGTTATCAGGAAATGATAGATGCCGTAGCAAAAGCAGTGAAAAACGCGAAACCAGGTGAATGGATAACAGGCAGGGGTTGGCACCAAAGCAAATGGACACAGATGCCGGCCGATACCGTAAACGGGTTTCAAACGCACTATAGACTAAGCGAAGTATCTCCCGACAATCCTGTTTACTTGGCCCACGCTAGCGGTCATGCCGGTTTTGCCAATGCAAAGGCCATGGAAATTGCAGGTTTGGAATTATTGCCCAAAGATGGTATCGATAAGTTTGAGGTAGAAGGGGGTGAGGTCATGCGTGATGCCTTGGGAAGACCCACGGGTATTTTCAATGAGCGGGCCCAAGGACTTATCAGTGAACATATTCCGGAAAATACGCCTGAAAAAGATATAAAAGCTTTTGAATTGGCAGTAGCCGCCTGTCACAGAAACGGAATTACAGGTTTTCACGATGCCGGTATCGGTAAAGAAACCATTGCGCTATACGAGAATATGAAAGCAGCGGATAGAATAAAAGTGCGTTTATATGCCATGCTCACAGGGTGGGATAAAGACCTGCTCAATGAGTGGTATGAAAAAGGTCCTATGGTAGATGAAGATCATTTAATGACCATTCGCGCCGTAAAACTAAATTGCGATGGTGCCCTAGGTTCCAGAGGAGCCTGGCTATTAGATCCTTACACGGATAGACCTGGGCATTTTGGCCATGAAACCCTGCCTATGGAATTTGTTAAGGAGACAGCTTTAAACGGATTGCGAAACGGTTTTCAGGTCTGTGCACATGCCATAGGAGACCGTGCCAATAGGGAAATACTGGACCGTTACGAAGCGGCAATGAAAGCATTGCCCAATACTACGGAAAACCATAGGTTTAGAATAGAACATGCGCAACATTTGCATCCAGATGATATTCCCCGCTTTGCTGAATTACAGGTTATCCCGGCAATGCAAGCGGTGCACATGTCTTCGGACAGGCCTTGGGCGATAGACCGTTTGGGTGAAAAAAGAATCAAAGAAGGAGCCTATATGTGGCAAACCCTACTCAAAAGTGGTGTCCCCATTGTAAATGGAACGGATGTTCCCGTGGAGCCGTTAAATCCTATCGCTAGTTTTTATGCCAGTGTAAGTCGTAAAACTTTAAAAGGAACTCCGGATGGTGGTTACGAACCCGAACAGAAAATGACAAGGGAACAAGCCCTAAGGTCCTATACCCTAGATGCTGCTTATGGTGCTTTTGAGGAAGATATAAAAGGTTCCATTACCGTTGGCAAACTAGCGGATTTCACTATTTATAATCAAGATTTGATGCAAGTTCCCGAAAACAAAATATTGGAAACGGAAATCGCAATGACCATTTTTGATGGCGAAGTGGTATATGAAAAAAAGGAGTAGCTTTTAAAAAAGTTTCATTTGCCCATCTTTGTATTGTTCATGTAATGCCGTATTCAACTTAGGAAATATTTTATCCTCAAAATATTTTTGCTTGGCCAATCGCATTAGGTCATGAATCTGTGTGGCAATTTTTCCTTCTCCCTTAGTGCGAATTCCAAACCGACTGTCATTCAGTTTGCCTCCATGGCACTCCTGTATCTGATGTAGTACTTTCTTCGCCCTATCCGGCATCGTTTTTTTAATCCAATCCGTAAAGATTTCACCAATGGCACCGTTTAATCTTACCACGGTGAAGCCAAAGGACCTTGCCCCGTTTCTTGAAACTTCTTTGGCCAAGTTTAAAATTTCATGACTATTGATTCCCGGGATGATCGGAGCTAACATTGCATTGACCGGGATGCCATTTTCGGACAGTATCCTAATCGTTTCCAAACGCTTTTTAATAGTTGTGGTTCTTGGCTCCAAAATTCTTCTGGTTTCTTCGGATAAAGAGGTCACGGAAACATTTACGCCTACCAAAGTATCTTCGGATAACCTTTTCAAGATATCCAAATCCCTTAGAATTAAAGCATTTTTGGTAATGATGCCTACCGGATGTCTATATTTTAAGAACACCTCAAGACAGGCCCTTGTAATCTTGAATTTCTTTTCTGCAGGTTGATAACAATCCGTATTTCCGGACATTACGATGGTATTCGCCCTCCAATTTCTGCTCTTCAACTTTTCCTCCAAGAGTTTCGGAGCATCTTTTTTTACTAAAATTCTTCTTTCAAAATCCAAGCCCGCACCATAGCCCCAAAACTCATGTGTGTTCCTTGCGTAGCAATAAATACAACCGTGTTCACACCCTTGGTAGGAGTTCATGGAATAGCCCATCCCGATATCCGGACTGGTTACCTTGTTTACAATCGTTTTAGGAAAAATAGGAATGTACTGCGTGCGATTATTATCCGCCTCTTCACCTTCTACACGGCAAAATTCCAAGAAATCATCTCGTGTTTCATAGATATGTTGCAAAAATTTGTTGGGAACATTTTGCTGCGCTCCTCTTCCTTTTATGGTGTTCTTGAAATTCATTTAATGGATTTAATCCAAAAATATGGAAATAATCCATTATTAAAATTTATTTAACAGCTACTTGCACCAATTGTTTTTTACTTCCTCTTTTTGCATAGAATAACAACTCGTCATTTACATTGTCTATCAAAGGTCTGGAGACCATCAAAGGCAATCTGGCATCTTGGGCATCGATTACTTTTTCATAATTCATATGCCCTTTGGCATCTAATTTAATCAAGAAAACATTTCTATTTCTACTAAGGCCCTGCTTGAACATGATTCGCTCAGCACTTAGCTGTTGCGGGTTATCCGATGCCGTACTGATAAAAAAATACGTGTCCTCCCCTTTGGTGTAGGCACTGTAGGAAGTATATGCTTCATCTCCCTGGGTAACTTCCGTTTTGTTGATATTACGTGCCCAGACCAAATCTCCTGTTGGGCTTAGCTTAGCGCTTACAATATCATTGTGATGGAATCGTGTTACCATCACACGACCGCCACTAGAGTTCGCCTGCGTACTGGTACTGGTAAAATACTCCTCGGCATTGAACAGAATATGTCCGGATGAAGTGACATCCGTACTCTTAAAAACAAGATTTTTTATGGTTTTATCATCTTCGCGACCAAACTTGTCCAACATGAACTGTTCTGAAAAAGGATTGAATTTTTTGGAAACGATGTCCAAGGATTTTGGATTCAATTTAAAATATGAGATACCGTTATAACGATTATCCCTTCGGTCCGCATAAAAACCAAGACAGATGAGTTCATCTCCCTTAAAAATAGGCTTTACGGCTTCCGGAAATTTTCCTGGCGTATAAAAGGATTGTGTTGCCCTGTTCTGGCCTGAAATCCGAACCAGTTCGTATTGAAACCTACGTTCCGTGGCATTGAATCGCTTTTTCTTAAAATAGGCCTTCCCGGTTAGGTAAACGTCTTTCAAATCCTTCGAAAAAGCTACATTTTCAAAGGCGTAATTTTTTTCCTCCACTTCTGCGGAAAAATCATGCTCCATTAATTTTCGCAAACTGGAATCAAAGACATGTATAAAATGTTTGTTTTCTTTTCGCCTCTTAAAGTGCGTCGTAATGGCAAAAGCCGTTTTTGCTTCATTGAACAAAACCGAAGTGGTAAAGCCAGAGGAAAAATTTCTATTATAATAATTCCTGTCCAAAGGCTGTTGAACCACCTCCGAAGGAATGGTCAAAAGCACCTCTTTAGAAAAATTAAATTCAGAGAACGGGCTTCTATGTACAATATATTCATAGGCAGAAGTACCGTAATTATATTCCAGAAAAAGCAAGTATACCTGTCCGTTCTTCACGAAGGCATTCACAAAATTGGCGTTCTTGAGCTTGTAATTGTAATCTGAGATTAGTTCCAAATTCTTATTGTAATGCTCAATAAAATAACCTTTTGGACGTAATACGATTCCCTGATAATAGGAACGCACCACTATGGTGCCATCCTTGCCATCATCGGCGATGGCCAACATATTGGAATACCTGTACTTATCATTATATTTTTCACCAATAGTATAGTCTACTTGCCCGCTCTCTTGTGAATGAAGGTGTAATGCGGTGATAAAAATGAAAAGAAACGCTAGTGAAAATCTTAACATGCCGGTTTAGTTTGCGCTAGGAACCGGGAAAATTGGCTTTTCGTTTTTCTAAAAAGGCGGTAGTTCCTTCCTTGAAATCATCCGTGCCAAAGCAAGCCCCAAAGGCTTTAATTTCCGCTTCGTAGCCGTTAACAGTATTCATAAAACCAGCATTTACCGCTTTTATTGCATAAGAAATGGCCACAGATGAATTGTTTGTTATTTTTTGGGCCAATTTTTCGGCTAAAGGAAGTAGCTCTTCCTGAGAAACTACATGGTTTACAAGACCGTAATCCAAGGCTTTTTCCGCAGAAATCATTCCAGCGGTCATAATGAGTTCCATAGCCCTACCCTTACCCACCAATTGGGGCAGTCTTTGTGTTCCTCCATATCCAGGAATGACCCCAAGGGAAACTTCTGGCAACCCCATTTTGGCAGTATCGCTTGCTATTCTAAAGTGGCAGGACATGGCCAATTCCAGTCCTCCGCCCAAGGCAAAGCCATTGACAACCGCAATTACGGGCGTGGATAGGTTTTCCACCAAATCGAACAATAACTCTTGGCCCTTGGCCGCCAACTTTTTCCCTTCTTTTACGGAGAAATCCGCAAATTCAGAAATATCGGCACCCGCAACAAAAGCCTTTTCACCACTCCCAGTGAGGATAATAGCTTTTACCTGTTCATCTTTTTCCAAAAGAACAAAAGCCCCGTGCAATTCCTGAATGGTGTCGCGATTTAAGGCATTCAATTTTTTAGGACGATTTATAGTAACTATTGCGAGTGGATACTTTTTATCGATAATTATATTTGAATAGGACATGGTCTTATTTTTGTTTTATGGCATCTAAGGTACTAATTAACAAGATTTTTTTCCTTGCGATGGCAACCTCTTTCTATTTGTACGGCCCTAAGCGCATGCGTTAAAATTTACCCAAATATAAATGGAAGGCGTAAGTAATCTATGGGCATCGCTGACTAAAAATAAAAAATGCTATGAGAAATACGGCACCATCCTGTTTTATAGAAAAAGAAGCTATTTCCGAACTACAGTTTACATCGTTAGAAGTATTGGAAAATATGGACCAAAAGAAACTAAGGACCAATCAACTTATGCGTGCTTTACAGTTGGGAAACCTGCTAAAAAATAAAGTAAACATTTATTTTAAGGATGTTGAAGAAAATCTAATGCGCGTAAATACTACTATTTGGGCCGTTACGAATGATGCCGTGGTCTTGAAACAGGGTATTTACATCCCTAGAAACAGAGTTGTCTTTATAGATTGATGAGTTAAATTTCAATTAGCTCGCACGCGGAAAATTTACACAAAAAACAGTTCCTTTACCCGGTTGGGATGTAAAATTGATACTCCCGTTATAGGTCTCGACAATATTTTTCACCATGCCAAGGCCAAGGCCCATACCGCTATTTTTGGTGGTAAACTTAGGTTCAAAAATTTTCTCCTTGTTTTCATCGGAAATACCCACCCCATTGTCCGCTACAGAAATTTTGACATGATTACCATCCTTAGCTACGGAAACCAACACTCTGGGCGAGGCTACCTCTGGCACTGCCTGAATTGCATTCTTTACCAAATTAGTGACTACGCGGATCAGTTGCGTGCGGTCCAATTTTGCAATAATTTCCTCTTCATCGGCTATAAAATGAATATAGTCCTCGTTAAAAATGTCCAACGCCAATTTTACGATCTGTACCACGTTCAGGGTTTCGTTTTGTTGTGCCGGCATCTGGGCAAAATTGGAAAAGGCCGAAGCAATACTGCTCATCGTATCTATCTGTTGTATGAGCGTGTCGGAAAATTCCTTTAGTTTTTGCTCCGCATTTGGGTCGTTCGGATCAAACTTGCGCTCAAAACTCTGTACGCTAAGGCGCATGGGCGTCAGGGGGTTTTTAATCTCATGGGCCACTTGCTTTGCCATTTCGCGCCACGCTTGCTCCCGTTCACTCCTTGCCAGTTTTACCGCACTTTGCCCCAATTCATCTATCATACCGTTATAGGAATCGATAAGTTTTTCAATCTCCTCCCCAGGATTTTCGATATGGATTTTCTTGTTTCGTTTTGTCAAATCAGTACTTTCCATCATATCCGAAATCGTTTCTAAGGAGCGTGTTATATATTTTGATATGAAGAAAGCCAGGGCGATGGCAATCAGGAGCATAAAGAAATACACCCCGGCCAAACGAGCCAAAAACTCCCTAAGTTCTTTGTTATTAAAGGAATTATCCTCAAAATACGGCAAATTCAGTATCCCGATAGGTTTGAACTTCCGGTCCGCTATATAAGTATATGAGGTTTGATATCTGTCTCCTGCAGCTTCATTTTCCTGTACATACCTTTTGTCCGGGCTTGCTTCCAACCGATTGAGCACCTCGGCATCCAAACACATGGAAATGGCATCGTTATCCAGTTTTGGACGTGAACTTTTGATCAATTGACCATCAAGACTATACATATTGAAGTTCATGTTCTGAACCACGGCTATTTCATAGATTTCGTTCTTGAAAATAAGGCCTAGATTTTCTGTAGTAACGGGGTAGGTCGTTTTCTGTATGGCTAAAT
This sequence comes from Maribacter algae, assembly GCF_047345745.1. Classification (NCBI taxonomy): domain Bacteria; kingdom Pseudomonadati; phylum Bacteroidota; class Flavobacteriia; order Flavobacteriales; family Flavobacteriaceae; genus Maribacter; species Maribacter algae. Next base: position 258,432 of record NZ_JBLFES010000001.1, on the reverse strand, counting down.
CAATACTTTGCCTAATTTGCTCTTCTTTACGCTCCATCCTATTTTGATGGTAGTCGTTGTTTATTTCTTGAAATTGATATACGGTAATCCCTACAATCAATACGGATGCCAATAGCACCAATAGAATCATTGAAATAAAAATTCGGGACCGTAAGGAGAATTTTTTGAACAAGGGCTTAGCGTTTCATTCAAAGTTAGCAAATATCGCACCATGTTTTAAAACACAAACCCAAATGACAAATACTAACTCAAAAAAAGCGAAACCGTATATTGAACTTGATTCTTGAATTTGAATTTTCTATGCTTCAGGATTTTTCTCTCGGATACGTTTGTACAATTTTATACCCAACATCAGCATAATGCCCAAAACTAATATCCCAACAACACCGAAGACCCAATCGATGGCGCTTTTAAGAACGACCAAGAACACTATCGCAAACAAGACCAACGTTGCCACTTCATTCCAAATACGCATATACCGAGAAGTATATTTTATTCTATCTCCTTTCAATTGTTTGAATATCAGATGATTCCTTCCGTGATAGAAAAAAAGTAGTAGCACAAAAGCGAGTTTTATGTGCATCCATGATTGCTGTAACCAAGATGGCATTAAGACCAATAACCAAACGGCAAAGAGAGTAGCCAAAATAGCGGATGGCCATGTGATGATGTACCACAATCGTTTGGTCATCAACTTCAATTGTTTGGTCAATATTTCCTTTTCAGGGGATGGTTTTTCGGAGGCCTCAATGTGATAAATGAACAAGCGTGGAATGTAGAAAAGACCCGCAAACCATGTGATTACGAAAATAAGGTGAAGGGCTTTTATGTAGTAGTAGTATTCCATTTTAGTTGATGGTAAAATTAAGTAATCGAACAACTATGAACCAACAACTGACAGCTTAAATGCGTATCGCCCCAACACCTGCTTCCCATAATTCTTTATTGAAATCTGGAATAGTGGTTTTCATAAAAGAATCTGCTTTGCTTTTTAAAATGTTCCATTGTCCATCAAGTTCTGCTTTTCTGTCTTTTGAAGGTTGGTTCACTCTGGGAATTGTGCTGTTTGTAGCATCGATTAAAAATAAATACTCCGCTGTAAATTTATTGGGGAAATTTTCAACATCGTCATACGCCTTGGATTTCCGTTGAATCATATCGACATCCCACGCCTGTAAGGCCTTCAATAACTTTTCACCTTCCTCCTTTACCGAAGCATCCGTTACCTCTTTCAATACTTCCTTGATCTGGTTTTGCGCTTTGTACAAAGAATTTACAGTATTGTGCATATCGGTTAGTTTTGCTTCGGCATCGGTCAAAAAAGTATGGTATTCCGTATACTGCTCGGGTGTAGTACTGAAAGTCGGTACCGCGACGATTTTGCCTTCAGTGGTGACCATTTTGCCTTCGGACTTCAATTGAACTGTGTATGTGCCCGGAGGAACTACGTGTCCGGCAAAACGAGATTCAATATACGCGCCGGGGATTCCCGGCAGATGATACGTTTTCATATCCCAAACAAAACGGTTCAAGCCTTCTTTTTTCGATAAGGTCGGTTCAGGTCTGGGGCCACCTCCATTATTCGGTTTGTAATTTTTATCTTTTTCGGAAGAAAAACTACGGACCATCTTTCCATCGGAATCCAAAATTTCCATAATAATTTCTGTAGTATCCTTTAACTTTGGAAGCTCATAATACATAACCATTCCGTTTGCAGGATTTATGCCGGACAAAGTGTTGGTCCCTTTGAATTTATCCGTGTTTCCGCTCATGGGGCTGTACCAAGAACCGTTCATGGCATCGTTGGGCCGGTATAATTTCATTCCTTTTTGAGTGGGCTCGTACTGACTCAACATTGAAAGGTCGTCCAATATCCAAAAAGCTCTTCCTGAAGTGGCTACGATCAAATTTCCCTGGTGGATTTTAATATCCGTAATCGGAGTTTTAGGAAGGTTAAGCTGAAAAGGCTTCCAGCTTTTCCCACCGTTCCAAGAAAGGTATAATCCTTTTTCGGTACCGGCATACAACAAGTTTTTGCGAACCGGGTCTTCACGGACTACCCGTGTAAATGCGCCATATGGAATTCCCGAAGAAATATTCGTCCAGGTTTTTCCATAGTCCATACTTTTATAAAGTGCGGGTGTATGGTCATTAAATTTATATTTTGTAGTAGCGATATAAACCGTCCCCTTATCATGTGGCGAAACCTCGATGGCGTTCACTAAAGACTCTCCCAAATTTTTTGGAGTGATATTCTGCCAGCTTTCTCCATTATCCTTGGTAATATGTACATAGCCATCATCACTTCCTGTATAGAAAACACCTGCTTCATGCGGTGATTCCAAAACGTAGGCCAGTGTTCCATAGTTTTCGGCTCCGACCGCTTCGTTAGTGTAAGGGCCGCCACCATTGCCTTGTTTGGCATCTATATCACGCGTTAAATCCGGAGACACTTCTTCCCAGGTCATTCCCATGTCGCGAGTACGCAACAACAATTGCGCCCCGTGGTAAAACGTATTTTTCTCATGTTGGGAGCGTAAGGTCGGTGCGTTCCAATTGTAGAGATATTTCATGTTTCGTGCTTCCCGTCCCAAATACTGAATAGGTGCTGCCATAACATTGGTGGAGGCTTTTGACTTGGTATCCAAGACCTCGATAGTACCCAAATAACTTCCGCCCATCACATATCTGGGATGGTCAGGATCAAAGGCCAAAAAAGCGCTTTCCCCACCCGCAGAGGGACTAAAATCGGACATCGTAATACCACTACTTCCAACGGACATACTTGCAATCATCGCCGAAGAATAGTCTTGCTGTCCGGCATAGATATTATACGGAAACAGGTTGTCCGTATTAATACGGTAAAACTGTCCCGTAGGCATATTCGTTTGTGAAGACCAGGTTTTGCCAAAGTCGAACGTAACGGCTGCTCCACCATCATTGGCGATAACCATGTTTAAGGAATTCTCAGGATTTATCCATAAATCATGAAAATCACCGTGGGTACCTGTGATACGTTCCCAGTTTTTTCCACCATCTAAAGAACGTAAGGCCGGAGCACTCAACACATAAACAATATCCTCATCTTGGGGATCTGTAAATACTTCAATATAGTACCAAGCACGTTGCGTTAATCTATTATCTCCACTGACCATAGTCCAACTTTTTCCGGCATCATTGGAAACGAAGAGTCCCCCTTTGTCTTGGTTACTGTCACTTTCAATCAAAGCGTACACCTTATTGGAATTTGCGGGGCTCACGGAAATCGCCATTTTCCCTTTTTCCTTTGGAAGGCCTTCGGTCATTTCTGTCCATGTTTCCCCTGCGTCGGTGGATTTGTACAATCCGCTCCCTTCGCCGCCACTGACTACCATATTGGGTTTGCGCTGATGTTCCCACATCGCGGCATACATAATTTCGGGATAATTGGCATCCATCGAAAGTTCGGCACAACCTGTCAATTCATTTATGAAAAGGGTATTTTTCCAAGTCTTTCCGCCATCTGTTGATTTATAAATGCCACGCTCCTTATTCGGGCCGTACAATTGACCCTGTGCTGCCACATAAACGATATCGGGATTCGTTGGGTGAATGATAATTCGTGAAATATGCTGGGTTTCCTTGAGTCCCATATGCTTCCAGGTCTTTCCGGCATCGGTGGATTTGTAGACTCCGTCTCCGTAGGAAGTCATCACCCCACGTGGTGCGTGTTCGCCCATACCCACATAAACGATATTTGTATTTAAGGTCGAAACTGTAACGGCACCCACAGAGCCCATTTCAAAAAACCCGTCTGAAATGTTGTTCCAACGCTGACCCGCATCCTCAGTTTTCCAAAGTCCACCGCCCGTAGTACCCATATAATAAGTCATGGGGTCACCTACTACTCCGCTAGCGGAGACTGAACGTCCACCTCTAAAGGGACCAATATTTCGGAATTTTAGGGGTTTAAAATAGTCTTCTGCTGTTTGGGCGAAGGTAGTAGTTGTGGTTAGGAAGATTAGCAATAGGAGTTGGATGTTGTTTTTCATTTTGGATTGTTTATTTCTTGATATAATGTTCTTTTCTTGAGTCCTCCCCTGCCAAGGGGAGGTGGCGATAGCCGGAGGGGTTGGGGCTAGGGACTTGAATGATTCAACTTTCTAGATGGCTTAATAAAAATCCCTCATTCCCACTAAACTTTAAAATTTTATTTATTTAAAAACTAGGTTTGATGAATTAAATTTCTTGCTTACCTTACCAGGACCCCTCTATGTCTTCCTCTCGTTCGTGCCTCACTCGTCGGAGACAAGGCGGGCACCTCCCCTTCACAGGGGAGGACCGCGTTATTCATCTTTTTGTCTAAATTCTGCTTTTATGGCTTCTAGAACCATATCTAATTGTTCGAAGACCAAATAGTTTTCGAAACGCAAAACTTTAAAACCTAGGCTTTCAAGATATTTGGTTCGTTTTGTGTCATATTCTTCGTTGACAAAATTGTCATGTACTTGTCCGTCTAATTCTACTATCAGTTTTTCTTTAGAACTGTAAAAATCGACAATATAATTTCCTATGCTATGTTGTCTTCTGAATTTTCTTCCTTCTAATTGGTTTTTTTGAAGCGCTTTCCACAATTGCGATTCTGCCTTTGTTGGATTTTTCCGTAGCTCCTTTCTAAACTCTTTCAGGTATTTATAATTGTATAGTTTTTCGGGCATTATTACATCGTACTACAAAATTTGAACCTTCAGGGGATCCTCCCCTTTTTTCAAGGGGAGGTGGCGACAGCCGGAGGGGTTGAGGCTAGGAACTTGTATAATTAAACCTTCTTTATTACTTCTTTAAAACTCCTTCGCTTTTTCCGAGACCTCTAATTATTAAATATAGTTTGTTCTTGTATTGAACTTTCTGAGTTACTTCACCAAACCCCTCTATGTCTTCCTCTCGTTCGTGCCTCACTCGTCGGAGACAAGGCGGGCACCTCCCCTTGACAGGGGAGGATTTGGGTCTATTCATTTTCTTTCACCTTACTTCCAACACCGAGCATCGAGCATAAAACACCAATCAACCATCAACTGACAACTATTACCCTACTCCTCCACAAACAAATAATTCAATTTCAAGTCATTGAAAGCGGCATTGAAATCCTGTAGCTCTTTGTCTACCATTGCATCAAAAGCTTTTAATTGGGTTTCAATTTTGCCGGTCAGTTCCTTTTGAACAGCAATGTCTTGATCTGTGGGCGGAAAATCATCCAAACCGACCAAGCTGTTCAAATGTGCTAATTTGTTCGTCAAACGAATGGGAAAGTTCAAGGGGTCTTGATTGCTTCGATTTTTCGTTTGGTACAGCGCTTTTTCGATTTTTTCAAATTCGGCCTTCATCGTTTTTGCCTTTTCGACCAATTCCTTTGTGCTCTCATTGTCCTTATATTGCTTTGTAAAGGCCTCGAGCTGCGTATTGACCTTACGGATTTTCTTTATAGAACTATGGGCACGGTCAACCGTTTTATTGATGGCCGAAATAAAATCGTGCTGTTTTTGCATATCGGCTATAGAAACTTCGGCACGTGGATCGGGAACAATATTGAATTCTTGTGTTCGGTTTGAACCATTTACGTTCAAATGGACTTTATATTTCCCGGGCACAGCTTTTGGTCCATTGAAACTCGCCCACCAAAAAATCATCCCCTTTAGTTTTTCCGCCTCTTTTCCGCGGGTATCCCAAACATGGGTATTGCCTCCTTTTTCAACTTTTAACTTTTTGCTTTTATCTTTGGCCGAGTTACTAAAGGATGCCAAAGTATCTCCTGCCGTTGTTGTATAGGTCAGTGCGACACTATCTTTTTCAGCAAGATTTTTCAAATAAAAATGTGAAATGACGCCGTTGGGATGGTTCACCCCCTCCGTCTTTGAAGGTTCGCTTGAAGCTCCTCCTTTGGTGCGATATGAATCTTTGGGTTTGTATAAAATAGCCGACATACTTTTCTTAGAATCATCCAATTGATGTAAGACCGTGAGATCATCCAAAATCCATAAGCTTCTCCCTTGGGTAGCAACGATCAAATTGTTGTCTTTTATCGCCAAATCCGTGATGGGAACAATCGGAAGGTTGAGTTGAAACGGACTCCAATTTGCGCCATCGTCAAAAGAAACATACATTCCGGTCTCAGTTCCGGCGTATAACAAACCTTTCCTCTTCGGGTCTTCACGGACTACACGGGTAAAATGCTCCTCATTTATACCGTTCGTTATTTTCGTCCATGTCTTACCATAATCAGTGGTTTTGTAGAGGTAGGGCCTAAAGTCTCCCAACTTGTATCGTGTGCCTGCTACGTAACAGGTTCCTTCATCAAAAAGAGAAGGTTCTATGCTATTGATCATCATCCATTCGGGCATTCCGGAAGGCGTTACATTTTCCCAATTGGCACCGCCATCTTTAGAAACATGTACCAATCCGTCATCACTTCCAACCCATAGCAATCCCTCTTTCAATGGACTCTCATTTGCCGCGAAAATGGTACAGTAGTATTCCACCCCCGTATTGTCCTGCGTAATCGGTCCGCCGCTGGAAACCAATTTATCAGGGTCGTTCCGTGTTAGATCATCCGAAAGCAACTCCCAACTCTGACCTTCATTAGTACTCCTATGTACATGTTGTGAGAACGTGTATAATTTCTTGGGGTCGTGCTTGCTGAACATGATGGGGAAATTCCATTGAAAACGATATTTCATACCCTCAGCTCCATATCCCATAGGGTTATCGGGCCACACGTTGATGCCACGAACCGTTCCTGTTTTGTGATTTACCCGAGTTAGGAATCCACCGTAAGAACCTCCGTAGACAATATCATTATTGTTTGGATCTACTGCAATATGTGCCGATTCTCCCCCTGCGGTAGGTTCCCAATCATCTTCCCCGATACTTCCATCATCCGAACGATGGTTTACGCGCAGGGTAGAGTTATCTTGCTGCGCCACATAAATACGGTACGGATGCGCATTATCGGTCGTCACGCGATAGTATTGCGCCGTGGGCTGGTTGTAATAGGTACTCCAAGTCTCGCCTCCGTCATAGGTCACTTGCGCTCCCCCATCATCACCAATAATCATACGTTGACCATTTTCCGGTGATATCCATAAATCATGATGGTCCCCGTGGGGTGCATTAAAAGTATTGAAAGTTTTCCCACCATCGGTAGATTTATGATAGCGGACGTTGAGCACATATACGATGTCTTCATCTTCGGTATCTGCATATACCCTAGTATAGTACCACGCTCGTTGTCTCAATTTGCGTTCTTCGTTGATGCGCGTCCATTTTTTGCCCCCATCATCGCTACGGTAGAGTCCACCTTTGGCTTTGTTCTCAACGATTGCCCAGACACGTTCGCTATTTTTAGGGGAAACGGTAACACCTATGATGCCCAAGGTATCTTTTGGGAAACCATCATTTTTGGAAATCTCTTTCCACGTTTCACCACTATCGGTACTTTTCCATAGGGCGGAACCTTCACCCCCACTACTCAGGCTGTAGGGCGTACGTTTCGCACGCCATGAAGAAGCGTATAGAATCCTTGGATTGTTTGGGTCAAAGGTCAAATCGACAAAACCTGATTGATCGTTGACAAATAATTTCTTGCTCCACGTCTTTCCACCATCGGTGGATTTGTAAATACCTCGGTCTTGGGTAGGTTTATAAATATTACCGAGTACGGCTGCATACACGACATCCGAATCGGTCGGATGAACGTGGATACGCGGCACATGCCTACTCTTTTTGAGTCCGGCGGAGGTCCATGTTTTTCCACCGTCTTCGGTTTTCCAAATACCATAGCCCGAGGATACATTGCCTCTTAATGTTTTTTCGCCACCGCCAACATAGATTACATTTGGGTCGCTTTTCGCCACCTCGATTGCACCGATACTACCCCCAAAATAGCCATCGGAAATATTCTCCCACGTACGGCCGCCGTCCATAGTTTTCCACACCCCACCGCCTGCGGCACCAAAATAAAAGAGGTTGGGTTCTCCCGGTACGCCGGTTACGGCAGCGGAGCGCCCACCGCGATGCGGACCAATGGAACGGTACTCCATGCTGGAATAGAGCTCTTGCGGGAAAGCGGTCTTGACAGGTTGTGTTTTTTTTCTTCTTTGTGCTTCGGAGGTAAAAGTAAAAAGGAAAAGGGCCGTAGTTAACAGCCCTAGAAAGTTGTAGCGAGTTTTCATTTTAATAGTCTTCAAATTAGTCCCTTTAAATGTAGTGAAGAAAGGGGTATTAAAAAAATGGTGTTTGATAGAGTTTTTGGAGAGATAGATTAAGAATCTGGGTAACCAACTTTCTATTTTAAAAACACAAAATAGAGAAATATTGTGCATGATATACGAACGCGCACAATAGGAGCTTCCATATTGTGCAATAGCCTTATAAAAATGTAAGAAATAATTTTTTCAATCTATCTTATAACTACGGCGTAATTTACTTTTATAAAACTATTTTTAGCTATCGTAATCCTCAAAAAATAGTATATTTAGGGATTACAATCTCCAAATATGATTAAACGAATATTAGAATCGCAGATTAGTGCGCGCTTTGGAAAAGGTAAAGCTATTCTACTAACCGGCCCCAGGCAAGTGGGCAAAACTACGCTTTTCAACACTTTATTGGAAGGAAAGGAGCATCTCTTTCTCAATGGTGATGATCCCACAATCAGAAAATTACTGACCAACCCAAATATTGAACAGCTCAAGAATATAATAGGAAATCATGCCCTTGTATTTATTGACGAAGCCCAACGAATCGAGAATATCGGTCTTACGTTAAAACTGCTCACGGACCAACTTCAATCTGTTCAGGTCTTGGTGAGTGGTTCATCTGCCTTTGAACTGAATAACCAAACACAAGAACCGCTGACCGGAAGAAAATGGGAGTATCAACTATATCCTATTTCATGGAACGAGTTTGAAAATAATATTGGCTATCTAAAAGCACAACAACAATTAGAACTGCGAATAGTATATGGTATGTACCCAGATGTGATTACCAATTTCGGGGATGAAAAAGCGGTATTGAAACAATTAACCGACAGCTATCTGTATAAGGATATATTAAGCTACGGGGGTATACGTAAACCGGAACTCTTAGAAAAGTTACTGCGCGCCTTGGCTTTTCAGATAGGAAGTGAAGTGAGCTACAATGAACTTTCACAACTTCTAGGCATCGATAAAAAAACCGTATCGAGTTATATAGACTTGCTCTGTCAAGCCTATGTTATTTTTAGGTTGCCCAGTTTCAGCAAAAATTTACGGAATGAAATAAAAACCAATCAAAAAATATACTTCTACGACACCGGAGTAAGAAATATCATCATTGGCGATTTAAATCCTTTGGAAGTCCGCCAAGACAAAGGCAGCCTTTGGGAAAATTTTTTAATTGCAGAGCGCTTAAAACAGAATGCCTATACTGGTTCACTGGCAAAAGGCTATTTCTGGCGAACGGTACAACAACAAGAAATTGATTATGTAGAAGAAGAAGCCAGAACCATAAAAGGGTATGAACTCAAATGGAATGCGCAACGCAAGGTTAAAATACCAAAAACGTTTATAGCAACCTACAACACTGAGGTTAAGGTGGTTACCCGTGATAATTTTAGAGAGTTTTTACAATAAATAAACAACGGACACTATGAACAAACAACAACTCGCCGTCGAAATTTGGGAATCTGCCGTTCGTGGAATACATAAAGACCAACAAGTCGAGTTGGCCGTAGTATTTTTCACTTTTGTTCTTTAAGACCATACAAGAAAAACAATTTTTGTGCTGTAATCCTAAGCGGAGTCGAAGTAAAAGCGAGAAAAGAATTTGGTTTCAATGGGTATTTAAATTAATCAGACTAAACGTAGTGAAGAAAGAGTATTAAAAAATGGCGTTAGTTGACAAAGATTCAAAATTCTCTATATAAACTCTTGTTTTATGTGAAGGATTAAAAATTGGTACATAATAGTTCTCTTTCGTAGGTTTCCCCACCTTACCCAACTAATTCCCCGCCCCAATAGGTATCGGAGCTTAAACTGACTTGCCATGCAAAAGCACCCCATAAAAGTAGCCGTAGTATCTGATGCTGTCTATTTCTGATCCGTATAAAGGACTTAAGAAACCCTCTTCACCTTGATAATTTAAGTTGATTTCAAAAGACCTGGAGGCAATCGCAAAGAAGTCCTTTCGCAGCACGAAAAGGGATGTTTAAATTTGGCTACCTTTAAAAGGAAACTGAAACGGCCCAACATGAAAATAATACTCCCTACACTATTTAGAACTACAGTTCTTATCGCGGTATTCCTGTTTTTTACAGGTTATGAAGTCCGGTCACAAAACGAATTTATATACGGCGATATGCTTCCCGATGCTCCAGAGCTATCAGCAAGAGGAATGTACGCGGTTGGGGTGAAAACGCTTGAAATGGTACATCCGAATCAGGTGGATATTTTAAACTCTAAAGATGGAAAAGACCCTATATACAATAGGCCTTTAACGGTAGAAGTTTGGTATCCTGCAGATTTGGCATCCGGTACGGAAGTATCTGTTGTTTATGAAGAGGTGATGGGCACGCGTGGCGATTCTTTACGACCATTGATCCCGTTCACCTTTAAAGGAAGGGCCTTAAAGGGAGCAACACCCAAAATTGATATGGAAAAATACCCGCTTGTCATTGTCTCCCATGGTTATGTGGGTTCCCGTTATTTAATGACCTATTTGACAGAAAATCTTGCTTCCAAAGGTTATGTGGTTGCGGCTATTGACCACACGGAATCTACTTTTAGAGATGCAAATGCATTTCAAAGCACATTGCTGAACAGGCCAAAAGATATCCGATTTGTTATTGACCAACTGGAAAAACTAAATAGTAACAAAAACGATATATTATACAATTTAATAGATGTTTCCAAAACCGGGATTATCGGTTATTCCATGGGTGGCTATGGGGTGTTGAATGTTGGTGGTGCGGGTTACAGTGACGGTCTCTCCGCTTTTTTCGGGCAGATGACGGGTGGAAGTACCGCTATTTCCGCTTTGGCTGCCAGTAATCCCGAATATCAAAAGACGATTGATAAACGTGTAAAAGCGATTGTTGCTTTTGCCCCTTGGGGAATGGAACGCGGAGTTTGGAATGCCGAAGGACTTAAAGGCCTGAACAAGCCTACTTTTTTTATTGCGGGCAGCGAAGACGATATATCTGGATATGAAAAGGGCATCAAAGCCATTTATGAAGGAACCGTAAATACTGAACGGTATTTACTTACCTACAAGAACGCCAGACATAATGTAGCCCCTAATCCCCCGCCCGCGGAATCTTTACGACCGGGCCTGCATATTGATGAATACTACAGATACGCCGAACCTTCATGGGACCAGCGAAAAATAAACAATGTAAACCAACATTTTGTAACGGCCTTTTTAGCGCAACATCTCAAAGCAAAAGATATGTCTGCCTACTTAAAAATCCCCGAAGATTCCAATAAAAAGGATTGGCCGGGTTTTAAACCAAGGTCCTCTACCGGTATGGAACTATTATACGCTACACCCAAAGAAGAAGAATAATTTAAATTAGTTCAAAAACTGAAGACAGACTGGGCTGGATATTACCATCTCACTCATAAAAGTCAGTGTGCCTTCCGCCGTGTTTCTCTTAAAAACCGTGATATTGTTACTCTTTTGATTGGCCACTAAAAGGAATTTTCCCGAAGGATCTATCGCAAAGTTGCGCGGCCAATCCCCTTTTACGCTTTCGCGGCCTACCAGCGTTAAACGGCCCGATTCTTGGTCTATTGAAAATATCACGATAGTGTTTTCCCCTCTGTTGGAGCCGTATAGGAACTTTTCGTCTTTGGAGATATGAATGTCCGCACAAAAGCTCTCTCCTTTAAAATCTTCGGCTAGGGTAGATTCATTCTGTTTTGAGGTATAGTTTCCCGATACATCTTTTTCAAATACGGAGATACTGGAGTTCAGTTCATTGATAACATAAAGAAATTTTCCGTTTTGCGTACTTGTAAAATGTCTTGGGCCGGCACCTGTGGGCAATGGAATTTTAGCCGTTGGCTTCGCATTTTTCATATCATCGTCCTCATAAACCAATAACGCGTCCAGACCTAAATCCGCAATGTAAATTTCATTATTGAGCCATTGGGCCATATGAGCGTGGGGCGTTTTTAGCGTATCCAGTTTTTTATGGTCCATAAAAGCAGATTGTCCAGCTATTTTGCCTTCTGCATCAATATTAAAAACGCTCGCGTTCCCTCCGCTATAATTGGAAACGGCCAGTTTGTCCCCGTCCGGGGATAAAGAAACATGGCAGGGATGTGCGCCACCAGTAGAAACCGTGTTCAGTTCAATCAAACTATCGTTTTTCATAGCAAAAGCGGTCACCGCTCCCGCATCGTTTTCAAAACTGTTTGTTTCTTGAACTGCATAAAGATTTTTCTTATCCTTGGTGATGGCCAAAAAAGATGGATTGGGAAGTTTCGCTTTGATTATCTTCTGGGTCAACGCTCCTGTTTCTGTATTGAATTTGAGCTGGTAAATCCCTTCACTATCGCCATCCGTATAAGTTCCTACATATAAATTGGTCATTTCCGAGTCGTTTTTATTTTGGGTACAAGAAAAAGATAAAACTATGGATAAAAACAATATTGTTTTTTTCATTTTAGATGAATTTCGGCCTAAAATACTCAATCCGATGCACAAAAGCATTAATAAAGAGTTCTTTTGATTTCCCGACGCAGATACCACAATGTAACGATCGTTGCCAAAACATCCGCAATGGCGAAGGAGGTCCAAACTCCCGATTCTCCATAGAAATAGGGGAGTATGAACACCAAGGGGATAAAGAAAAATCCTTGTCGTGATATGGTCAATAACATTGCGGGTATAGCCTTACCAATCGCTTGAAAATAGGCACCGCCCATCAAGGGTATCGCAATGACGGGAGTAGCTGCAAAGACCCATCGCATTGCTACGGAAATATGCTCCAAAACATATTCATTGATAGCGATTTCATTAGTGCTAAGATTTTCGTTTGAGCTCAGAAACAACGTAGCAATTTCAACAGGAAAAAGAAAAAGACCGGCATAGACTATCGTTCCTAAAAAAGAAGCGTAAATGATTGCGGTAAAAATACTTTCCTTGACCCGCGTATACTTTTTTGCGCCATAATTATAGCCTGCGATGGGCAGAAAACCCTGTGCAATACCATAAATAGGAAACAGGGCGAACATTAGCATTCTGCCTATGATGGCATACACGGCGACCATAGCTTCACCCCCTAGATCAAATAGGATATTATTTAGAATAAGTACGACCAAACTGATCATTGCTTGGCGTGCCAAAGTTACTGACCCCAAAGAGCCTATTTCCTTTATAATGGGGAGTTTTAGTTTAAAATGGGAAAAACTGATCTGTAATTCCGAACGATTAGAGCGAAAAATATAAATCAGGTAGCCAAAAGATATGATATAGGAAACGGTTGTGGCCCATGCAGCACCTTCCATATCCCAATTGAATACATAGATAAAAAGATAATCCATCGTGAGGTTGATGACCGAGGGAATGATCATTGCGATCATAGCATATTTGGGTTTTCCTTCGGAACGGATGACAATATTGCCCATCATGGTCAACGCTAAAAATGGAACACCATAAAAGACGACCGTATAAAAGGGTTTTGCATAGTCGAATATCTCGCCCTTCCCGCCAAAGGCAAGAATAAGGTCATCCTTAAAAGACAATCCCAAAAACATCATGATGACCGTGACCAGTACGGTCAAGGTAATCTGATTGCCAAAGGTACGTTTCGCTTTTTCCCGCTCCCCGGCCCCTAACGCACGTGAAACGATACTGGCACCTCCAACACCTATGGCCATACCCAAGGCGGCCACGAAAAAAGTGACCGGGAGTACCACACTTATGGCCGCAATGGCAAGAGGGCCTATCCAATTACCAACAAAAATGGAATCTACCAGTACATTCAATGACATGACCAAAACACCAATAGAAGCTGGAATAGACTGTTTGATCAGCAGCTTGCTTATGGGCAGTATTCCCAGTTCATCGGATTTTGTTTTGGGCATTTTATATTAATCTGTCACATCGAGCGGAGTCGAGATGGCTGTGTAGTTTTAGACGGGTAGTTTTTCGGTTTCCATCCACTCATTGACCCATTTGGCCATTACGTTGACCCAAGCATCACTATCGTTCAAGCAAGAGATGTGTTTGTAATGTTCACCGCCCGCCTCTTCAAATTGCTCTTTGCCCTCCATGGCAATTTCTTCCAAGGTCTCCAAACAATCACTAACAAAAGCAGGGGTAATTACGGCAAGCCGTTTTTTGCGCTCCTTGGCCAATCGCTCAAACTCATAATCCGTATATGGTTTTAACCACGGATCGCCCGCCAATCTGGATTGGAAAGAGGTACTCACCTTCTCTTCGGGAAGTCCCAAATATTCCTTGACCATTTCCGTAGTATCATATACCTGGTGACGGTAGCAAGTATTGTGCGCTACGGAATTGATTTTACAACAACTCCCATCTATTTTACAGTGAAAACGCGTTGGATCACTTTTACGGATATGTCGCTCAGGAATCCCATGGTACGAGAACAGTATATGGTCGTATTCAAAATCTTTCAGTCCGTCTGCAATACTTTCGGAAAGGGCTTTAATATAATCCGGGTTCTTATAAAATGCCTGCATCGTAGTCACTTTCATTTCCGGGAAATGCTTTTGTTGATCCTCCAATACCTTAACGACCACCGTTTCAAAAGAGGACATGGCATAATGTGGGTACAGCGGCACCAACAATACGTCATCGGCTCCTTTATCTTTCAATTCTTGTAACGCTTTTTTTATGGACATGGTGCCGTAGCGCATTCCCAAGGCCACAGGCATTTCCGTATGTTTCCTTAATTTGTTTTGAAATCTTTCGGAAAGCACAATGAGGGGTGAGCCTTCTTCCCACCAAATCTTTGCATAGGCCTTGGCCGATTTTTTAGGCCTGGTCTGAAGGATGATACCGCGCACCAATAACGTGCGAAGCCATTTTGGGGCATCTATCACACGTCCGTCCATTAAAAATTCATCTAGATATGGCTTTACATCCTTTGGTGTCGGGCTATCCGGAGAACCTAAATTGACCAATAAAACTCCCTTCATAACTAATAAAATATAATTATATCCATTCCGTTAGAAACGGAAAAACAATAAATGTCTATCTTTTTCAATAAATTGATAAACAAAAAACTTGAGAACAAAAATAAACCTTCATATTCATTTGATACCATTGGCGGACCAATAGTTTTTCAATTGTAATATCAATTGTATCGATAGATGAAACATCGTAGCTTTGGAAAAGGGAACCTAGTTTTTTATCCAACATAGTCTATACATGGATTCATTGTTCAAAAATATCTCAAAAGAATCATTGCTGCATCTAAGCCTCATCTGTATCGGTTTTGTGGTGCTGTACTGGATTTTATTGTTCATACTCAGAAAATTAGGCAAAGACCCTTCTTCTTTTTTACCCGAAGGCGTTATGAAAAGAATCGGTTTGCCACTGTTCCTGTTTTTTGTGGCCACCGTGGTGAGAATGGAATCGTTCATTTCGCTTTTTGGAATGGAGGATGATGGTTTTTGGTTCAAAAAAGCGAGTACGCTCACCTTTATACTTGCTTTCACCCTATTGGTCATAGGAATCCTAAAAATTATCAAAAGAGTGCTTCTGCACCGTTATGATGTCAACGAGGCCGATAATCTAAAGGCAAGGAAAATTTATACCCAGTTCAATATCCTGGAACGCATTGTTATTTTCATCGTAATCATCCTCGCCATAGGACTCGCTTTGATGAGTTTCAAGGAAATCAGGGAAATCGGTATCAGTATTTTTGCTTCAGCTGGGGTTGCGGGCATTATTATTGGTTTTTCGGCACAAAAACTGATCGGTACTATTTTGGCAGGTGTTCAAATAGCCATTGCGCAACCTATAAAAATTGATGATGTAGTCATTGTAGAGAGTGAATGGGGCCGTATCGAAGAAATTACCTTGACCTATGTTGTCGTTAAAATTTGGGATAAGCGAAGATTAATTGTCCCAACGCCATATTTTATTGAAAAACCGTTCCAAAACTGGACAAAGACCTCAGCGGATTTGCTTGGTACCGTGTATTTGTATACCGATTATAAAGTTCCCTTCAACGCTTTACGTGAAGAATTGACCAGCATCTTAAAGGGAACCGATTTATGGGATGGGGAAGTGAACAATATTCAGGTTACGGATAGCAAAGCGGACTATGTAGAAGTTCGTGCTTTGATGAGTGCAAAAGATGCCTCGACCGCTTGGGACTTGCGCGTGATGGTACGGGAAAAATTGATTTCCTTCTTACAGGAAAACTATCCGGAGAGTATTGCTCAAACAAGGGTTTTATTTAAGAATATGACAGAAAAAGATGCATGATAAAATCTATGAAAAAACTAACGGTGCTACTTTCGGCAATCTTTGCATTCCAAATTAGTAGTGCCCAAAAAATTACCTGCTCCCCTAAAGATAGGCAAGCGGTAGAAGCCAAAATAGAAGAAATAGATGGTCTACTCGTAAATGATTTTGGCGAAACACTGGTTGCTGTTGGCAAAACGTTCTTAGGCACTCCTTATGTGGCTAAAACCTTGGAAATTGGAAAGACGGAATCACTGGTTGTTAACCTCCACGGTTTGGATTGTACTACATTCGTGGAGAATGTATTCGCATTTAGTTTGATGCTCAAAAATGACAAAGATTCTTTTGATGACTTCATCGAAAAGCTAGAAACCATTCGGTATAAAAATGGAAAACTGAACGGTTATGCCTCCCGCTTGCACTACTTTTCGGAATGGATCGATAATAATGAAAAGAAAGGGCTTCTAAAAGACATCACCTCGGAAATTGGTGGCAAACCCACTACCAAGACCATTAATTTTATGAGTGCCCATCGGGATTTATATCTATTTTTAAGCGATGAAGAAAACTTTGAAAAGATAAAAGCTTCCGAAGCTTACTTGAACAATGAAGCCATTTGCATATTGGCGCAAGATGAAATTGAAGCCAATGAACATTTAATACGATCCGGGGATATTATCGCCCTGACTACCGCTATAGAAGGTTTGGACATTACCCATACCGGTATAGCAATAAAGGAAAAAGACGGACGAATACATTTACTCCATGCTTCGACCGTAGGTGAAGTGGTCGTTTCCAAACTTCCTTTGACGGATTACCTCAAAAAGGTAAAGAACAATACCGGAATCATGGTGGCGAGACCCATCGCTCCTTGATTCATTAAAATGATAAACGGCTATTATTTGTAGACCTCACTGATTTGAATCACAGGTTGAATATTGGTGTAATTGGGTATGTCGTTCACTATTTTTTCCGCATTCGGTCCAAAGGAAT
Organism: Maribacter algae; assembly: GCF_047345745.1. Lineage (NCBI taxonomy): Bacteria > Pseudomonadati > Bacteroidota > Flavobacteriia > Flavobacteriales > Flavobacteriaceae > Maribacter > Maribacter algae. The sequence continues at coordinate 240,978 of NZ_JBLFES010000001.1, read as the reverse complement.
TTTGATACTCGAACAGTTTATTAAAATACAGATATCCTATAGCTAGATAAGGGATGGGTTCTTCTGACGTTCTTCCGGAGATACCTTTGTCAATGGACCATGACTTTAGCGAGTTGCCCAACAAACTTGCGACCATGGGCATATGTTTGTTGGAATAGTAATCCATGTCAAACGTTTTTTCTTCGCCACTGGGGTACATGATGGCCACTTTGATCATTCCTGTTTTTACTTTGGCGGTAGTCATTACGGCTTTTTCTTGGCCAAAGGAAGAAAATGTAACAATAAGAAATGCCAGTAATGCTATTTTGGTTTTCATTTAGCTCAGCTTTAACGGTTTGCATAAAGTTAATGATTTTCCAATGGCTTCAAAAACAGTAAATTAACTACCTTAGAATTAAACAATATTAGTTTTGACGGTAAGTAAGACTGTGCTAGACACTATACAATAAAACCAGTTAAAAAAGCAATTTAATTGGCCAAGGCCATCACATATTTTTTAGGCGTAGTCCCATACTTTTTTTTGAAAGCCGCAATAAAATGGCTGGACGTACTGTAGCCAATTTTCAATCCTATTTCGTTCACATTGTATTGCCCGGACTCTAACAATCTTCTGGCATACTCCATTTTATAATCGAACAGGTAACTGTAAACCGAGTCTCCATAAATTTGTTTAAAACCTTCTTTAAGCCTTTTTAGACTGAGGCCTACTTCTTTGGCAAGATCGGCCAAAGAGGGCGGCTCGGCCATATTGGCCAGTATCAATTCTTTGGCCCTTCTGATGCGTTTTACGTTTTCTTCATCTACCAAAAAGGGACATTGTTCTATATCCGCGTCCGTACTTTTATTAAAATAGAGCGATATCAACTCATAAATTTTTCCTTTTACATAAAGTTTTTTAATCGTGGGATGCAAATTATAATTGATGATCTGACTCAAAACTACCGCAATAGCAGGCGAAATAGTTTCTTGGGCATAATATTTTTTTTCTTTGTTCTCATCCGCTAAAAAAGGAATATAACTGGCATCACTGGAAAATAAAGAGTGAAATTTGCGCAACGTCATCACGATGGAAACTATCCAAGAACTAGGAGTAACCTCTAGATTTAATGGCAAATCCATTTTTGTATTATATAACAAAAGGGAATTCTCTTCTGAAATATCCAATGCGTAATTTCCCTGATTGAAAAGGAATTTGGCCCCACCCTTTAAACAAAAGTGAAATTGAATATAGCGTTTGTTAATTTCTCTATGAACCTGTATTGTTTCGGAACCTTCGTTCTGAATTTTCAACACATAAAATCCGTCATCGATTAACACTTCTTCGTATGAACCTTGAGCGACATTTTTTAATTTCATCCTTTTTCTAACTTTATCCTATCTATTTAGAAAGCGTCTAAATAAGATTTCTCCTAAACGTTGAATTCAGTATAAAAATAGTGTTATTGGCCGTATTATTATCCAATTATATCCAAAAATACTTTAATCGATGTTAATTGTTCCTCTAGCGTTATTTTTACAAATGAGTTGCCCTTATTTTTGTGCTGCTTTATGAAGGACTACCATATTTCCAGACACAGCTCTTTCTATACTATAGGACTTAACTACAAAAAGGCCGATGCCGAGGTACGCGGTAAGTTTAGTCTGGACGAAACCTCTATCAACAAATTACTTTTAAAGGCAAAAGCACTTGGCATAGATGGTCTGTTGGCAACGTCCACTTGTAATCGCACGGAACTCCATGGTTTTGCACAGCATCCTTTTCAGCTTATCAAATTACTTTGCGAACATTCCAACGGTACGGTAGAAGAATTTCAAGAAGTGGCCTACGTCTACAAGAACAATGAGGCCATTGGGCATCTTTTTCGCGTAGGAACGGGACTGGATAGTCAGATTTTGGGCGATTTTGAAATTATAAGCCAATTAAAACAAAGTTTTAACCGCTCCAAAAAACTTGATATCGCCAATCCTTTCATAGAAAGGCTTTGCAATGCCATCATACAAGCCAGTAAGCGTATTAAAAACGAAACGGAAATATCTTCTGGAGCCACTTCGGTCGCTTTTGCATCGGTACAATACATTCTTCGCAATGTTGAAAATATATCCGAGAAAAATATTTTACTGTTCGGTACTGGGAAAATTGGAAGAAATACCTGTGAGAACCTTATAAAACATACCAAGAATCCACATATCACCTTGATCAATAGAACTAAGGACAAGGCCGAAAAAGTGGCCGGGAAGTTTAATCTTGAAGTGAAGGATTATGGGGATTTACAGGCCGAAATCAGAAAGGCGGATATTCTGGTCGTGGCCACGGGAGCGCAACACCCTACGGTTACCAAAGAATTGATCTACACGAAGAAACCATTACTCATTTTGGACCTTTCCGTACCTAAAAACGTAGATGATGCGGTATTGGAAATGAACAATGTAAAGGTAGTGCATCTGGACCATCTTTCGCAAATCACGGATGAGACCCTTGAGCGTAGAAAACAATTTATTCCACAAGCGGAAACTATTATTGACGAGGTCAAAACCGACTTCACCCAATGGTTGGAAACCAGAAAGTTTGCTCCGGTCATCAAAGCGTTAAAAGAAAAGTTGCATATCATGAAGGAAGAAGAGCTGGACTATCAATCTAAAAAAACGGCCAATTTTGATGCAAAACAGGCGGATATTGTTTCCAACCGCTTCATCCAAAAAATAACCAAACAATTTGCCAACCACTTAAAGGATGATACGATTGATTCCGATTCAAGTTTGGAATTGATTCAAAAGGTTTTCCAACTTGAACCGAAAAGAAAATGACCAAAATCATCCGAATAGGGACACGCGATAGTGAATTGGCATTGTGGCAGGCCAATAACGTTAAAAATCAGCTGGAAGCTTTAGGCCATCAAACCCAATTGGTCCCCGTAAAATCTACAGGAGATCTTGTTCTGGACAAACCTTTATACGAGCTGGGCATTACCGGTATTTTTACCAAAACCCTGGATGTTGCCATGCTCAATGGCGATATTGATATTGCAGTACATTCCATGAAAGATGTACCTACGGCCCTACCAAAAGGCATTGTGCAGGCCGCCGTTTTGGAACGTGCCAATTTTTTGGATATTCTAGCCTACAAGGACAATGAAGAATTTCTTGGCCAACGGGAAGGTATCATCGCTACGGGAAGCCTTCGCAGAAAAGCGCAATGGCTTAACCGCTATCCCACCCACACCGTGGTAGATTTGAGGGGGAACGTCAACAGTCGCTTGGAAAAACTGAACCATAATGACTGGAACGGTGCTATTTTTGCCGCCGCGGGACTCACGCGTATTGGTCTGGAACCGGAAAATACCATTGGACTCACGTGGATGCTGCCAGCTCCGGCACAAGGAGCCATTATGGTGGTAGCTATGGAAAATAATCCTGAAGTCCAAGAAATATGTGCGGCACTCAACCATAGAGAAACTGAAATCTGTACCCGTTTGGAACGCGAGTTCTTGCGGGAACTGGAAGGGGGTTGTACCGCGCCCATCGGAGCACTTGCCAAAATTGACAAGGAGAACAACGTAACTTTGGATGGCGTACTATTGACTACGGACGGTTCCAAAAAACTGGAAGCATCACTCTCCGCACCTTTGGGAAGACATCAAAATCTGGGCGTGGACTGTGCCAAAAGTATTTTGAGCAGAGGCGGAAAAAGGTTGATGAACGAGCTACAAAATGCGGATACCGCCCCTCACTTTTATTCTACCAAAAAACTGACCGATGCACAGCTTCAACGGTTCAAACCGACCATCAGAGTGGCTTCCGAAGATTTTATAAAAATAAGCCCTAACCGTATTGCACCATCCATCATAAAACAAAAACACAAAAACGTAGTATTTACCAGTAAAAATGCTGTAGAAAGCCTTTTAACGAACGCTAGTCCAGCAGAATTACAATTTGAAAATATTTATTGTGTAGGGCGAAAGACACGCCGCCTTATCCAAAAAAAAATAGGTCCTGTCAAACATTTCGAAAACAATGCTATCAATTTGGCCAATTATTTAGTGGAGTATATTGAAGGAACCGAGCTTACCTATTTCCATGGAAATTTAAGCTTGGAAGAAATGCCTCGGATATTGGAAGAAAACAATATCGTCGTACACAAAGTAGAAGCTTATAAAACGAAGCTTTCCGGGAAAACGGTACAAGAAGGTGTGAAAAGCATTCTTTTTTACAGTCCGTCTACCATAGAAAGTTACCTAAAGAACAATCGCGCGGATAAAGTGGCCTATTGTATTGGGGAAACAACGGCTGCAGCAGCGCGCAAGCATTTTAAGGAAGTGAAAGTAGCCAAAATACCCGATGTGGAAAGTTTGATTGATTTGGTGAACGAAGGGTTTTAGTTGTTGGCTGTTGGCTGTTGGCTGTTGGCTGTTGGCTGTTGGCTGTTGGCTGTTGGAACAAAAGAAATATGAGAGACTTTAGAAAACTTGAAATTTGGAAGAATGGTATTGAATTAGTGAAGATAGTTTACAAATTTTCTGAAAAACTACCTTCTAATGAGCGATTTGGTCTTCGGTCTCAAATTACTAGAGCAGTAGTTTCAGTTCCTTCAAATATTGCAGAAGGGTGTAGTAGAAACAGTGAAATCGAATTTAAAAGGTATTTGGAAATTTCAATAGGTTCACTCTTTGAAGTCGAAACACAATTAATAATAGCACAAGAGTTAAAATTTATTCCATCAAAAGAATTAAAGCCTGTCCTTGATTTGATTCAACAAGAAGCTAGGATGATAAATAGCCTTATAACTAAAATAAAAAAACGCTAAAAGCAAAGCGCTCATATCCAAAGGCCAATTGCTAAAAGCTTATACATCAAAATGATAAAAAACGATTTATTCCTTAGAGCCCTTAGAGGCGAAATCGTCGAACGGCCACCGGTGTGGATGATGCGTCAAGCCGGGCGATATTTACCGGAGTTTATGGAAATCAAAAAAAAGTACGATTTCTTTACGCGCTGCCAAACTCCGGAATTGGCTTCTGAGATTACCGTACAGCCTATACGCCGTTATGGGATGGACGCCGCCATTCTATTTTCCGATATTTTAGTAATTCCACAAGCTATGAATATTGAGGTAGAAATGAAGCCCAATTTTGGGCCGTACTTGCCCAATCCGATTCGTTCGCAAAAAGATTTGGACCGTGTCATCGTCCCAGATGTAAACGATGCTTTGGGCTACGTCATGGAAGCCGTAAAAGCCACCAAAGAAAAACTGGACAATGAGATTCCGTTAATCGGTTTTGCAGGTTCTCCTTGGACCATTTTATGTTATTGTGTGCAGGGACAGGGCAGTAAAACGTTTGACAAGGCCAAAGAACTTTGTTTTACCCAACCGACCGTAGCACATGAGCTGCTCCAAAAAATAACGGATACGACTATTGCCTATCTAAAAGCGAAAGTAAAAGCAGGCGTAAATGCCGTTCAGGTATTCGATTCCTGGGGAGGAATGCTCTCGCCTACGGATTATCAAGAATTTTCGTTTCAGTATATCCAACAGATTATTGATGCCTTAAAAGATTACGCTCCCGTAATCGTTTTCGGGAAAGGATGTTGGTTTGCCTTAGGTGATATGGCTAAGTCTGGCGCTTCGGCCTTAGGGGTAGATTGGACCTGCTCCCCAAGAAATGCCAGGTATTTGTCCGGTGGAAACATCACCTTACAAGGCAATTTTGACCCTTCTCGATTATTATCGCCTCCATCGGAAATAAAAAAGATGGTAACGCAAATGATCAATGAATTTGGAAAAGACCAATATGTAGTAAATTTAGGTCACGGCATATTGCCCAATATTCCCTTGGATAATGCAAAAGCCTTTGTGGACGCGGTAAAGGAATATAAGAGTCCGTCTTAATGAAATGATGACCACTGAATTCGATAGCCATATCATAGAACCTGTGCATGAAAAACATGCTTGGCGTTTGTGTGATTTTGTGACTATCAATGCGGACCGTTTTAAAAAATATTTCCCTGAAACCTTAAAAGCGAATCTTACGCCGGACTTGGCAGGTTATTTTACGTCAAAAAAAGTAAAAGCGTTTCAAAAGAAAGAAGAGTTTCTGTTCATATTGAAAGAAAAAACCGATCGAACTATTATCGGGCTTATTTATCTCAAAGAATTGGATTGGGAAAAGGGTCAGGGCGAACTAGCATATGCGGTAAGCTATACTTTTGAGGGCAAAGGCTATATTTCCAAAAGTGTTTCGGCCATATGTGATTGGGCTTTTAAACAAGGCTTAAAAACCCTACAAATTATCGTCAACAAAGAAAATACAAAAAGCATAAAAGTTGCGGAAAATTGTGGATTTCTATGGAAGGCTACCTTGCCGAAGAAATTCACCCCGCCAAATAGCATCGCCTTGGATATGGAACTTTACGAACGTAGTTATGAAAGATAAATTCTACGCATACATTCTAGCATTACAGGATACTATCACCCAAAAGCTGGAAGCCGTTGATGGTACGGCCAAATTTCAAGAAGATATTTGGAAACGCCCTGAAGGAGGTGGCGGTCGTACACGTGTAATCGAGAACGGAGCCGTCTTTGAAAAAGGAGGCGTTAATATTTCTGGGGTACATGGAGCATTGCCCAAAAGTATGCAGGCCTATTTTGGTGTTGAAGACGCCGATTTTTATGCTTGTGGGCTCAGTTTGGTGCTTCACCCCAAAAACCCCATGGTTCCGACAGTCCATGCCAACTGGCGTTATTTTGAAATGTATGACAAACAGGGGAACCTAGTTGACCAATGGTTTGGTGGCGGTCAGGATTTAACGCCCTATTATTTGTTCGATGAAGATGCCAAGCATTTTCATACCATATGCAAAGAAGCCTGTGACAAGCATTATCCGGATTTTTATAATAAGTATAAAAAACGATGCGATGCGTATTTTTGGAACGCTCACCGAAACGAAGCTCGGGGTGTAGGCGGACTTTTCTTCGATTATTGCAAAGCTACGGATGAAATGAACATGCAAGCTTGGTATGACTTTGTCACAGAGGTAGGAAACAGCTTTTTAAATAGTTATATACCGATTGTTACAAAACGAAAAAATCTTGACTACACTCCTGTGCAAAGGGATTGGCAAGAAATCAGAAGGGGGCGTTACGTAGAATTTAATCTTGTACATGACAAGGGAACCCTTTTTGGTCTGAGGACCAATGGTCGTATTGAAAGTATTTTGATGAGCCTACCACCACACGTGCAATGGCGTTATGACCATCAACCGGAAAAGGGAAGTGAAGAGGAGCGACTACTTCAAGTTTTAAAGAAACCTGAAACTTGGGTGTGAAGTATGGCGAAAAAGAGAAAAGCAAAAAATACAATCAACAAGGCAAAACATTCCAAATTAATGGAACGCAAAAAGAACAAGCTCAAAAAAGAGTCAGCCTTACGAAAAGAACGTTTGAAAGCTATTGTAGCCAAATCGAAAACGGCTATGTAACACTATGAAACAAAAAATATATCAGATTGATGCGTTTACCGACCATGTTTTTAGTGGGAATCCTGCTGCGGTATGTATTCTTGAAAATTGGATTTCAGATAAATTGATGCAAAATATTGCCGCTGAGAATAATTTGGCAGAAACAGCCTTTGCCGTAAAAGATAACGATTGCTATACCCTACGCTGGTTTACCCCGGAAGTAGAAGTAGACCTTTGCGGACATGCCACGTTGGCAGCAGCTTTTGTACTCTTCAATTACTATAATTATAAAGAAAATACCATCCGGTTTTTATCTCCAAGAAGTGGAGAACTAATTGTGGAGAAAGAGAATAATGGCTGGATGACCCTAGATTTTCCGGCAGATGATTTACAATCCGTACCTTTTAACGAAGCTATCAATAAGGCTATTGGCAAAGTTCCTTTGGAAACTTTTAGAGGAAAAACGGATTACCTTCTTATTTATTCCACTCAATCCGAAATTGAAGAAATACGGCCAAATTTTCATTTGCTCGACCAGTTGGATTGTCGCGGGGTCATTATCTCCGCCAAAGGAAACGAAGTGGATTTTGTATCGCGCTTTTTCGCACCGCAATGTGGTGTGCCCGAAGACCCCGTAACCGGTTCGGCACATACAACCTTAACACCGTTTTGGTCTAAAACACTTGGCAAAACCAAAATGACGGCCAAACAAGTATCCTCAAGAGGAGGAGATTTAAACTGTGAATTTTTAGGGGAACGCATAAAAATTTCAGGAAAGGCCGTACCTTATCTAATAGGAGATATAGAAATATAAACATTAAACGCAAAGCCATGTACCCACTCATAAGAAATAGAAGATTACGCAGCAATGAAGCCATTCGGCACTTAGTGCGTGAAACCATTATCACGCCGAGCGACTTTTTAGTACCTCTTTTTGTGGTTGAGGGAAAAGGCGTAAAAGAGGAGATTTCCTCAATGCCCAATTATTATAGATTGAGCTTGGACCAGCTTGAAAAAGAAGTCAAGGAACTTTGGAATATGGGGCTCTGCGCCGTGCTCCTTTTCGTAAAGGTTTCGGACGATTTAAAGGACAATAAGGGCACGGAAGCACTTAATCCCAACGGACTGATGCAATTGGCCATTAAAACCGTTAAAAATGCCTGCCCGGATATGTTGGTCATGACAGATGTGGCATTGGATCCTTTTTCTTCCTACGGCCATGACGGTATCGTAGCGGATGGTCAAATTCTAAACGACGAAACAGTCGAGGTTTTGGCAGAAATGAGCGTTTCCCATGCGCAGGCTGGAGCGGATTTTGTAGCGCCCAGTGATATGATGGACGGTCGTATTCTCTCCATTCGGGAAGCCTTGGAAGATGAAGGTTTTACCAATACCGGGATTATGAGCTATAGCGCAAAATACGCAAGCGCATTTTACGGCCCGTTTCGCGATGCTTTGGATTCTGCTCCCGTGGATATCAAAAACGTGCCTAAAAATAAAAGCACTTATCAAATGGACTCTGCCAATAGGTTTGAAGCCATCCGTGAAACCCAAATGGATATTGATGAAGGGGCCGATATCGTTATGGTCAAACCTGGATTATGCTATTTGGATATCGTCCGGGAAATCAAAAACGAAGTTGATGTACCTGTTGCGGTCTATCAGGTCTCGGGAGAATATGCCATGCTGAAAGCTGCCGCAGAAAAAGGATGGCTGGACCATGATTCCGTGATGATGGAACAACTTATTGCCATAAAGCGCGCCGGCGCGAACATCATTGCCAGTTATTTTGCCAAAGATGCGGTTAAACTAATGGGGTAACTCCTTTTATACTTTTTGGTTTATTTAATAGCGTAATACTTTTTTAGGTTCCTGTTTAGTGTCGTTTTTTGTAAGGTACATTACAAAATGCCGAGTGCCATTTTAGCTTCCAATAATTTGTATCTTAGTCCCATAAATCAACCCTATGGGACTACTCATCTTTTACGCAGTTATATCTATATTTTTTTCCTTCCTCTGTTCAATTTTGGAAGCAGTATTGCTAAGCATTACACCAACTTTCGTAAATGTTAAAAAAAGGGAGGGCAAGTCTTATGCCAGTACGTTGGAATCGCTTAAAAAAGATGTGGACAAACCCCTTATTGCTATTTTAACACTCAATACCATTGCCCATACCGTGGGTGCTATTCTGGTAGGAGTACAAGCCAAAGTAGCTTATGCGGAACTCTATGGAAGTACCCAACGCAGTATTTTCGGAATTTCGTTTACAGAAGACCTTATGGTAGGAGTAGTTTCCACTATAATGACCATCCTAATTCTGGTAGCTTCGGAAATCATTCCAAAAACCATTGGCGCGACATACTGGAGACAGTTGGCCAACTTTACGGCAAAAGCTTTGAATATAATGGTATTGGGCTTAAAATATACAGGTCTTTTGTGGCTGTTACAACTTTTTACCAGACTTGTAGGCGGAAAAGGACATCATGGAAGTGTTTTGAGCCGTGAAGACTTTACCGTAATGACGGATATGGCGCACGAGGAAGGTGTTTTTGAGAAATCCGAATCCACCATCATCAAAAATCTATTGCGCTTTGATGAAGTATTGGTAAAGGATATCATGACACCTAGGGCAGTCATGAAAATTGCTTCCGAAGAAAAAACAATTCAGTCTTTTTTTGAAGAAAATCCAAAACTCCGATTTTCGAGGATACCCGTTTTCCGTGAAAAAATGGATAATATCTCTGGTTTTGTTCTAAAGGACAATGTGTATGAGGAGATTATCAATAATAATGGAGATTTGCCCCTAGGCGAAATTAGAAGGGATATTTTGGTGACGCGGAGAAGCACTCCCATCCCTAAATTGTTCGATACCTTGATCGCAAAAAGGGAACATATAGCACTTGTAGTGGATGAATACGGGTCCGTGAGCGGTATCGTAACCATGGAAGATGTTATTGAAACGTTGCTAGGCCTAGAAATTATGGATGAAAGCGATAATGTGGCCGATTTACAAGTTTTGGCGCGGAGAAATTGGGAAAATAGGGCCAAAGAGGCAGGCGTTATACCAGAACCTACGACCCCTAAAGTGGAAGTATCCGAAACGGAAGCCGACATCAAAAAAGAAAACTAATTCAACCCATTTGTGGATATCGCACATGTACATACGCCTTTGGGAATTGCTAAAATAGAAGGAGATGAAAACGGACTTTCCACAATTACCGTATTGAATTCCGAAGCGCCCGTAACTTCAATAATACCTGAAAGTTTAGAAGATGCCGTGTATCAACTACAGGAATATTTTGAAGGAAAACGGGAGAATTTTGACCTTCTCTTAAATGCGTCCGGAACTCCATTTCAAAAAAACGTGTGGGAGGAGTTATTGAAAATACCGTACGGCAAGACCCTTTCGTATATGGAGCTATCCAAAAAACTAGGCGATGTAAAAGCAATACGTGCCGTAGCTGCCGCCAATGGCAAAAACCCTTTGTGGATTATAGTTCCCTGTCACAGAGTTATAGGAAGTGATGGTTCCTTAACCGGATATGCAGGCGGTCTATACCGTAAAAAATGGCTTTTGGACCATGAAAGCCCTGTAAAACAGCAAACCCTCTTTTAGGGAGGAATCCAAATATCTTTTTTTACCCTAGATCAACTGTTTTCAAATATTATGATAAATCATACCTTTTAGATGAACACTATCACATTTAAAATATCAATAGTAAAAAAGTTTTTTCTGGTGTTATTGGTCTTACTTGCTTGCCATTGTAAGAACCAAAAGACAAGCTCAGAGAAGTTAGACAATAAGAAAGAAACCCTATTAAAAGCCCTTAATGATTTTAATTCTGCTTTTGAAAAAGGTGATATTGAAAAACTGAATGACATGGTAACTGAGAGTTATCAACATACCAATGGGAATTCAAAAGCTATAGGAAAGGAGGTTTGGTTCAATTATTTAAGAAAAAGGCAAAAAGAAATAATTTCTGGAGCGCTGGAAGTTCTTTCCTATACGATGAATGATATTGAAATGAGTTTTTACGACAACACTGCTGTCATTACGGGAAAGGTAAGCGTAAAAAATAAAGTTAAGGGGGAAATTAGGAAGAGTGTATTTAGGGTGACCCATATTTGGGTATATGAGTCAGATAATTGGAAAAGAGCGGGATTTCATGACGGAAAAATCATAAATTGAAATAATAATCCTAAGAAATAGGCATGCTTTACAAAATTAATCTGGAACATATTCTTTTTTTGGACATTGAAACGGTTCCGGAGAAGGAAAATTTTCATGAGCTGGACGATGCCAAAAAAGAACTTTGGGAACAAAAATCCAGATATCAGCGTAAAGACGACTTCTCACCGGAAGAATTTTACGACAGGGCCGGTATTTGGGCAGAATTTGGACGAATCATCTGTATTTCCGTAGGTTATTTTAAAATTAACGGAGATACCAAAAATTTTAGGGTCACCACTTTTCATGGGGATGAAGTACAACTGCTAAAGGAGTTTAAAAACTTGTTGAACGGCCATTTTAACCAATCCAAACATCTATTGTGTGCCCACAACGGGAAGGAGTTCGATTATCCATACATTGCCCGAAGGATGATTATCCATAGTATTTCGCTACCCTATAAATTAGACCTTTTTGGTAAGAAGCCTTGGGAAGTTCCCCATCTGGATACGATGGACCTTTGGAAATTTGGCGATTATAAACATTACACTTCCCTAAAGTTGATGGCGCACGTACTCGGCATTCCATCGCCCAAGGAGGACATAGATGGGAGTATGGTGAGAGATGTCTTTTATGAGGACAAGGATTTGGAACGCATCGTCACTTATTGTGAATTGGATGTGGTAACCACCGCTCAGGTTTTCTTGCGATTGCGCAATGAGCCTTTACTGGAGCCCGATGCCATCAAAAAGATAGTTCCCTGAAATAAAAATTTCTTGCCCCACCCAGAATTGCAAAAGTCAATTCCGACTTCCCCAAGGGGAGGTGAATCCGGAAACCGTGAGGCGGAGCCATCGGAGAATTATTTTGATTAAAAGGAATTTCACCTCATACTGCTCATCTCTATCATATCACCAAAAAAGCTAGTCGCAGCAAATTAGTTTTTATAGAACTTGGTGCTTTTCTCCATTCCAAAATCTTGTATTTGGATAATGTATAATCCGGTAGCCAAATCAGAAACATTGATTTCAGCATTTTTTGCCATTCCTATTTTCATTTCGGCACCTGTAGCGGTTACGATACGATACATAGCCGTATCGCTGAACTCGGTATTGAACTGTATCACATCTACTGCCGGATTTGGAAACACGGAAAAGTTGATTTCAGCGGTATGGCTTAAGGTTTCGTTCCCTAATAAAGTTCCTAGGGTTGTTTCCGTACCCTCAAAAGTAAATTCATATTCCGGTGTATATTCAGAAGCCAAATTTTTAGTACAAAACGTACGCAATCTTACCGTATAGGTTTCCCCTTCCACCAAATTTTTTAATTCATTTGACCCTTCGGAAACATATGTCGTTCTCCAATCATCACTGGTAACGTTTTTGTACTGAACCTCGAACAAACCGTCTGCCGTTCCTTCCCAGTTTAAATGAACACCATTTTCTTGAGCATCGGTCAAATTTAAATTTTCTGGAACTTCAGCATTACAAGAAGTCATCTTAACACCAGATACCAAAAGTGAAAAGTCCTGTGCCCCATACTTTAAAGTACCTTTATGACTTATGGTAATCGTATATATCCCATCAGCATTTGATACTTCTATCCTTTCAAAAGGGTCTACTTTGTTATCCCCTTGCACGGCAGCCGCATTTGGAGAGGCAGGATTTAATGTCCATGGATAAAAAGTGGTGCCATTCTTGGTAACACGGATGTCCAAGTCATTCACTAGAGCGGCAGTTTTATCGTTTAGCACGCCTCTATTAAGATATTCGGATTCTGGGTCCGTCCAAGAAATCGAAGCTATCAAAGCTTCATCTCCTGAAGCTTCAACTTCAAATTGTATCGTTTCGTTCTCTTCTAAATTATCCTCTGTCACTTGGGTACTGTATTCTTTGTTCAACAACAGTTTTGCCGCTTTTTGTGTGTTCATTACTCCCCATCCCATTTTGTAATCCGGCCCTTTGGAATCTACATCGTCCGCAGTATGCAAAGCCAATCCTTTTAGGGTAGCGGCTCTCAGGTATGAGCCATACAACTGCTCGTTATATTGTTGCAATAACAGTAATGAACCCGTTACCCCTGGCGTGGCCATAGAGGTTCCCGAAGAAACATTGTAACTGGTATTGTTGGAAGAATGTGTGGAAAGAATGGAAGATCCGTCACCAGCTAAGTCCGGTTTAATTCTACCGTCATCTACAGGTCCAAAACTACTGTAAGAAGAAACGGTAGCTTTTTTCAGTTCTCCGTTTTTATCTATCCGGGTATCGGCGCCTGCAACGGTAATTCCATTTTTGGTCAGGGTAAACCCTAGCATTAAGTCAAAACCATCCGTAGCGTTCCCTGCAATAGGACTTTCATTATCCCTACTGTTCCTTGCATTCCCAGCGGCCGTAACCATTAGGTAATAAGGTGCGTTAAACATTATTTTGTCCCAGTCTTGCGCTACTTTGATATAGGAACCAAAATACCAGTCCGGCACACGGTCGGTCTTGATCCCATAAGAATGGTTGGAGACCAAAAGTCCGTTTGCGGCAGCTTCCATAGCTTCTAACTTATCCCTTGTCCAATCATGTGAAATAACACTGGCCGCATAAGCTACTCCTTTGGCCTCTTTCTTTATTCCGGCGGAAATCATACTTCCGGTGACCATCGTGGCATGCGGATCTATTTCCGTGCTTCCATCGGCGATGGTCACCCGGCTGTCGTATTCTTGATGTGTAGCACGGGCAACTCCCGCATCCCAAACACCTATTTGCATTCCGGAACCATTAATATCCAATCCCATGGCACCATTTGTATGTAGTTTATCTGCTCTGGAAACTTGGCTTGCGTTATCGGAATAGGTTTCATAATAAAGAGGAGTACCATCTGTACCTACGTCCTGAAGTTCTATTCTTTTTCCATTAGGAAGCACTTCTTTGACCTTCCAATGATTTGACTTTGCCATCTTTAATGTCTTTTCCCTGCTCGCCTCATAGTCGAATTCAAGGTCTACCTGCATGGCTCCGATTTTGGAAAAATCATATTCCTTATCTATAATCGATTTTAACTTTTCGGACTGTGCCCAAGTAAAAGTAATAGAGAGAAAAAAGACCAATAAAAAAGTGGGGGAAGCTTTCCTATTGGTCATTAGTTTTTGATAATCCATCGGTGCGTAGGTTAAATTGTAAGATTTGGACTACAAATATATAAATGGAAATAACGACTCTATCCAAAAAGAATAGTTTATTCGATGAACGACATCATCAATACCATAATGTTGTTGTGAAAGTGCTAATTTTTGATGTTTATAGGTTTTTTCTTACAAATTTAATTCAATAAAAAAGTGCTACTTATTATATTTCAATAGAATGTATACGGGAAAATGGTCGCTATATCCACCTAAATATTTCTTGCCGACATAAGTCCTGAAAGGACTTCCTTTATATTTTCCTTTATTCTCTTTTAAGGATTTATCGTCAAAAATATTGGCCTTGGAAAAACTATGGGTTCCCTTTTGATAATTGAAAAAGCTATGGGAAAGGATAATCTGATCAAAAAGGCTCCAACTCTTTTTGTAATTAGAACTCCCACGCTCTTTCGGCAAGTGTAGCTTTTCCATAGGATTGAATAAGCTAGTGTCTTCCATCAAGGTTTGAATGCTCAACGATTTTGGGTCATCATTAAAGTCGCCCATAACAATATAATTGGGGTTCTGGTCCAATAGCTCAATTTCCTCCATCTTCCTTTTTACGACCTCAGCAGCTTTCACTCTCTTATATTCGGTGATATCGTTACCGTCTCTTCGCGAAGGCCAATGGTTTACAAAAAGATGCACCTCTTCCTTATTCAACTTTCCGTGAACGTATAATATATCCCTTGTTGTATCCCTGACTCCGTCTATATTATCGATCATCAAAAGCAATGGAGCCGTTTCCAATACTTCAAAATACTTCTTTCTATATAGAAGTGCCGTATCAATACCCCGTTCATCGGGAGATTCATAATGTACAAATCCATAGTCCACATTTTGTAAGGGCTTCGTATTCAATAGGTCCTTTAGCACCTTGTTGTTCTCTACTTCCGCTACGCCCACAAGAACAGGAGCGTGCTGATTAAGGTCTTTTCCTATTTCAAAAATAGTCCTCGCCAGTTTATTCAATTTATTACTGTACCTTTTTGGTGTCCATTCCTTGAATCCACTTGGGGTAAAATCATCATCCAACGTGTGATTATTATTATGGGTGTCAAAAAGATTTTCCAAGTTATAGAATGCAACCGTGTACAACTGTTTGTTTGTTTTCTTTTTGAACAATGAAAAACGCATAAGGGATTAAAGAGCCTGTTTAAATTTTATTCAATTATTTTGTTATGCTTCTTTTTGCGCCGTTCTTCGTTAAAATTTTCTACCATAGGCTACGGCTATGCTATAAAATTTTGCCTAAAACAACACCAAAAATAGTCTATAACAATTCTTATCACTAAAACCTTAACAGACTCTAAGTGATTAGGACCATAAATTTACTAAAATAGCTTAGAGACTTTTATTTAATTTTGCACTTTGCGGATATATGTTAGAGAAGAAAAAAACAGAATATGAAAAAGCTGTCCTTATAGGAATTATCAATAGGGAGCAGAACGAAGAAAAAGTAACGGAGTATTTGGACGAATTGGCGTTTCTCACCTATACCGCCGGTGGGGAAGTGATGAAACGATTTGTGCAACGTATGGATGTGCCCAATCCCAAAACCTTAATCGGTTCCGGTAAGATGGAGACGGTAGAAGCCTATGTAAAGGAACACGAGGTAGGTTCGGTCATTTTTGATGATGAGCTTACCCCGGCCCAGCAACGCAACATTGAAAAACAATTGCGCTGTAAAATTATAGATAGGACCAGTCTTATCCTTGATATTTTTGCACAACGTGCCCAAACAAGCTATGCCCGTACACAAGTAGAACTGGCACAGTACGAATACCTTTTGCCACGGCTTACCGGACTTTGGACGCACTTGGAACGGCAAAAGGGCGGTATTGGAATGCGCGGTCCAGGGGAAACAGAAATAGAAACCGATAGGCGTATTGTCCGTGACCGCATTACCTTGCTCAAAAAGAAGTTGCTGAAAATTGACCGGCAGATGGAGACACAACGGGGCAACAGAGGTGCATTGGTCCGCGTAGCCTTGGTAGGCTATACCAATGTGGGGAAATCTACGTTGATGAACGTTATTAGTAAGAGCGATGTCTTTGCGGAAAACAAGCTCTTTGCCACTTTGGATACGACCGTTCGTAAAGTAGTCATCGGGAATTTGCCTTTTTTACTGAGCGATACCGTAGGTTTTATTAGAAAACTCCCCACACAATTGGTTGAAAGTTTCAAAAGTACTTTGGATGAAGTTCGCGAAGCAGATCTGTTACTTCACGTTGTGGATATTTCGCATCCGCAGTTTGAGGAGCATATAGATTCCGTTAATCAAATATTGGACGAAATTAAAAGTGCCGATAAAAAGACCATTATGGTCTTTAACAAAATAGACCTTCATAAAAATGAAACCATAGCTGAAGACGATTTGGTGACCGAAAAAACTACAAAGCATTTCACCATTGCCGACTGGAAAAAAACCTGGATGGAAAAAGTAGGTGATAGGGCCTTGTTCATCTCTGCACTGAACAAACAAAATTTAGACGAATTTAGAAAGCGAGTTTATGATGAGGTGAGAGACATTCAAGTAACCCGTTTTCCTTATAACAATTTCCTTTACCCTGAGCATTTGGATGCACATTGACGATGAACTACACACCTATTTTAGGTAGTTCATCGATCAGAACAAACCATTGATATTATTCACCACATTTTAGAATACGTTCACAACATAAATGCTGTGAAGGTGAATTGTTGCCGTAGATTTACAGTGTGATTAAGCAATGGTATTAACCCCAAATTGATATTTAGCTTACATAACAAAGCGTAAAAACCCCAAATTTTACGATACTTACTTAACCTGAAAAGCCCTCTGAATAGAGGGCTTTTTTATTGTAGTATTTCCTGTTGAATTATAAGGAATAATTAAGACCGAACAACCAATAGCTCTGCACAGGGTTGTCTACGTTTTCAAATGTTGGTACAGGAGTTACTCCTGTTGCAAGTGCATTGGCCAATGCTTCTTGTTTGTTATTTCTCAATCCAAACTCAAATCCCAGCCCAATACCTTTCCATAAGGTATATCCAAAGGAATTGATCCATGTCCAGTTAGAGAGGTCTCCACTCTTATAACTTTGGAAGGTGGAAAAGTTTGTCTTAAAGTTTATCGCACCAATGCTCCTCGTATAATCAACTACTATCTTGGCACCTGTAGAAGACTCATAAACGGCATCGTTTTCAGCAAAAACAAAATTGTAGTTTAACGGATGAATAACAACGACCATGTTTTCAATGGGCAACCACGTTGCTCCCACACCAAAATCCAGGTAACCGGGATCATTAAAATTATTGATGATTGAGGTACGGTACTCTGCCAAGGCAGAAATAGCGAACTTCTTGCTCAGGTTATAACCAAATAGGGAGGTAACATTAAAAACATCAGTAGTTCCATTAAAATCCTCACTATCGTCCGGGTCGTCCTTATCGTCTAATTTTACCCATTGGAGATTAACATTTAAGGAGTTGTTCCAGAAATATTTTTCCCGTTTTAGATTGGCGAAGGCATTTCCCGTAATACCAATATTACCGGATGAGTTATTTGGTGTTCCCTGCCCGTACCAATTATTGAACCCCGAAAGATTTAGGCCCAAAGTTCCAAAAGCGCCTTTTCTCCAACCGGGCAACGCATCTATTTTACCTTGTATCGCATCTATTCTACCCTGAATCGCAGCAATAGAATCTTTCTTAGGACCCATTTGAGCCTTCAGTTCTTCCGCCGTCTGCATATCGGTTTGGGAGAATCCAAGAGTGCAGGCAAGTAACATAATAGCGATTAAAAAAATGTTTTTCATGATAATAGTGTTTAGTGTTTTATAAACACAAATGTAAGAATAGTAGCATTTTTAACAGGAAAAATAATTCTATTTTCTTTTGTAAAGTGGAACGGAAGAACATGCTTCGCCGTACATAACGGACTTTGCGACAGGTTGTAATCGCTGTGCGAGCATTAGATATGCATTGGGCGGAACAGGCTTGTTACTGCACCCTTTTATGATTACGGGTTTATCCTTAAAGTTGGTTACATCCAAGTTCTCTATTATAGATTGATATAAGGAGGTCTCCAAATCTTCTAAGCTCCCCTGAACTATTTTCTTGGCATAAGGCTGAAGTTTTGTAGTCAACAGCATATAGGCCCAACCCGGGATAATGGCATCGGTAGAACATCCTAAGGCAACGTAGGTATCTTGATAAATTGACCAGTCCTGCTCATTAAGACGTGCTCTAAATTCCTTTTCCCGAAGAATAAGACCCTCATAAAGCCAATCTTTAATGTCGAGTGTTATTCGTTGCCCCTTTGGATAATAGTCTTCCAAATCGAACGTAACGAGTTTGCTTTGTGCTACTTTATTTACTATTTCAGACATAAGAAATCAGTTGTCAGTTATCAGATTTTAGCTTCTAGATGCTTTATCAACCCATGAATAGTTCTAGATATTTCATCACAAGTAAAATATACGTTATCGAATTCTAGCTGGTCAACGTACTTAATATCCAAGGCGAGATATAGCTGCGATTTACTTCATAACATGAAGCTTGGGCCACATTTAGAAAATAGACAAACTCTTTATTTGTTTTTCGTCCATACCCTTCGGCAATGTTAGATGAAATCGATATTGATGCTCTTCTTATTTGGTCTCTTAATGCAAAATCTTTTGAAAAATTATTTTTTGTTGTAAGTCTATAATTTTTTTGTTTAATTCCCTGGATTTCTTCCATGATATAATTTGCTCAAAACCCTTATCTACTGACATCTGATATCTTACCTCTTAAATCTATAACATTCCCAATTCCAGCTTGGCTTCTTCGCTCATGGCATCTTGCGTCCAAGGAGGGTCAAAAGTAATCTCGACCTCGGCATCCTTTATTTCATTGATAGATTTTACCTTTTCCTCTACCTCGACCGGAAGTGTTTCCGCAACGGGGCAGTTGGGTGATGTTAGGGTCATGAGAATCTTTACCTCGCTCTCTTCATTGACCAAAACATCATAAATAAGGCCCAATTCATAAATATCCACCGGTATTTCCGGATCATAAATGGTCTTCAGCACTTTTACGATTTTTTCGCCCAATTCTGGCTGATCTGCATCTTGTATTTCTTCGCTCATAATTTTTAGTTTAATTGAGTTTGATACGCTACAGCATACAACTTGATCTGTTTGATCATGCTTACCAGGCCGTTGGCCCTAGTGGCGGACAAATGTTCCTTAAGTCCAATATCGTCTATAAATTGGGTATCCGCATCAATAATATCCTGGGGCTTTTGATTGCTAAAAGCTCTGATCAGGATTGCAATGATGCCTTTGGTGATAATAGCATCGCTATCTGCCGTAAATACCAATTTGTTATCATTCAGTTCCGCATGCACCCAAACCTTGCTTTGGCAACCTTTTATGATATTATCGTCTGTCTTGTACTCTTCCTCTATCAATGGAAGCGATTTCCCTAACTCGATCATATATTCATAGCGCTGCATCCAATCATCGAACATTGAAAACTCCTCTACAATCTCTTCCTGTATTTCCTTTATTTGCATTAGCCCCTCTTAATCTCCCCAAAGGAGAGAAATTTTTATACTCACAAAAATACGATAAGTAAGTTTGGTTTTCAATTGTTTAAGAGAAGGATAACAATTGGCTTATAGCAGCATATTTCTTGCTCTTTTAACTCCCTCGACCAGCACATCGACCTCTTCTTTGGTGTTGTAGAAAGAAAAACTTGCGCGAACGGTACCCGGAATTTTGTAGAAGTCCATAATAGGTTGTGCACAGTGATGTCCTGTGCGTACTGCAATCCCCAACTTGTCCAGAATAGTGCCGATATCATAAGGATGCAACCCATCAATATTAAAAGAAATCACGGAAGTTTTATTTTTGGCGGTACCATAAATTTTGAGTCCCTCTATTTTTAGCAATTCTTCCGTAGCATATTCCAAAAGTTCGTGTTCATACGCCGCAATAGCCTCAAAACCGATAGCGTTCATGTAATCCAGAGCAGCCCCAAAAGCGATACCTCCACAAATATTGGGCGTTCCTGCCTCAAACTTGTGCGGTAAATCTGCATAGGTCGTTTTTTCAAAAGTGACTTCCGCGATCATCTCCCCACCACCTTGATACGGTGGAAGTTTCTTGAGCCAGTCTTCCTTCCCGTAAAGCATCCCAACGCCTGTAGGTCCACAAATTTTATGTGCCGAGACCGTATAGAAATCTACATCCAATTTTTGGACATCTGCCACTAAATGTGGAGCAGCTTGTGCACCGTCTATTAAAACGGCCGCTCCCGTTTCATGTGCTTTTTCAATAATCTCTTCAATGGGATTAATGGTCCCTAGCGCATTGGAAATATGGTTGCAAAAAACCAATTTCGTTTTATCCGAAAGGAGCTCATCATAGACATCCATCAGCAGTTCTCCTTCTTGGTTCATCGGGATTACCTTTAAAACAGCCCCTGTACGTTCACAGAGCATTTGCCAGGGTACGATATTGGAATGGTGTTCCATGGCCGAAACCAAAATTTCGTCTCCCTTTTTTATAAGCGATGAAAATCCGTTCGCAACAATATTGATACTATGCGTTGTACCCGAGGTAAAAATGATTTCATGTGCTTTTGCAGCATTGAAATGTTGCTGTATTTTTTGACGTGCCTCCTCATATTTATCCGTGGCTTCTTGCGATAACGCATGAACCCCTCTATGTATATTGGCATTATAGTTTTGATAGTAATCCGTTATGGCGTCAATCACTTGCAGTGGCGTCTGCGAAGTAGCTGCATTATCCAAATACACCAAAGGTTTCCCGTTAACTTCCCTGCTAAGAATCGGAAAGTCTTTACGGATTTCTTTTACATTCAACATAGTCTTTCAAATAGAATACAAAGATACCCACAATACCTATGAAATTGGTGGAGATATACTAGAATTTAGAGGTTTAGAATCGATATCCTATCCCGGCTTTAAAAATACCTAAATCAAGATTGTCCCGGAATTCAACATCCAACGAAATATAATCGTATTGCGCCTGAATAAAAAAGTTATTCCATACATCGTATGAAATCCCTAAATTAATATTGAAACCACCGTATGAATTCTTGTTTGAAAAATCTTGACCATTAAGCATGCCTTCAAAATTTGAGCTTACGATTGTATACCCAAGTCCAAGGTTTGGACGTAATTTTTTAATGCCTGGTATTTGAAATTCTCCGAAGATTCTTGGCTGGAATATCCAATCAGTTTCGTCAAAATCATCTGACTGAGGTATATCGAACGACCTAATATTTTCATGGAATAACGCAGTGTTCATGCTAGCTCCCAATTCAACAATATTAAAATCCAAAACTCTGTATTTAATTCCAATATCTAATATTCCATCTGCATCATTCCCAAAATTATCACCAACCCATAAGGGATAACTAGCTTCTAAACTCCATTTTTTATCTTGTGCGTTGGAAAAAAAGATAGTAAAAAGAAAACCTAAAAAAAGTAATTTTTTTGTCATTTTAATTGTTTTTTGGTTAAGATTGAACTGCTAAACTAGTTGAAATACAGTGTAGGAAAATCTAACAAATAGTTAATACTAACACAAAGAAGCGTTAATAGTGGCTTAATGAATTCCTAACAGGATTCTTTTTTTGAGCCGGTTTTAGAAAAGCACGTAGCCAGCGGAAAGTTGTAGTGCAACATTAAATGTTTGAAATTCCGCTGCAAACCTTCCTCTGTTTAAATTTTTCAGCCCCTGATAGTATCTGAGTTGAAAGTTCAACTGATCATTAACAAAAAAGGTAAGCCCCAGATTAGCACCATAATCTGTTCTGAAATCTCCAGGACTAGACTGTCTCTCCAAATTATCATCCGCTTGAAAGGATTCTTTTAGTTTGTTTACTGTATTGAGTAGAAAACCTATTTGAGGACCAAAATCCAAACCAAATCTATTGGTAAAATTATATCTCAGGTTCAAAGGAATCACTAAAAAATTAGCTCTTTGCACCGATCTTAAATTTGAGTTTAAAACTGGAGTCGGTTCAACATTAAAAATTCGAAGCTCTTCAATTGAAATATTAGTTGTACTGCCTATAGAAAAATATAAAATTTCAGGATTTACAGATATTCTATTTGAAATAGGTAGATTCATAAATCCTCCAAAATGATAAGCCAACCTAGGATTAACAGCATCACTAACATCTCCCGTAACCGTTGACAAATTCAACCCTCCCTTAACTCCAAAATTAATCTCCTGCGATTGAATGTTGGAACAACAAGATATGAGGATGAATACAAGTAACGTTAGATTTTTCATGAGCTGGAATTGGCAAATTCAAATGAGAAACGCAATATAAAACAAAAACTCCTTCGTCAAATACTGACGAGGGAGTTTTCATAACTTGTTTTTAGATTCCTACAAATCAAACCCAAGATTCACCCCAAGTTTTTTGGCTATCAACTTATTGATTCTTGCCTTAACTTCCTGAATCTTTACGCTCTCCAGAACGTTATTGGCAAATGCATACATTAAAAGTGCCCTAGCCTCTTTTTTAGGAATACCTCGAGATTGCATGTAGAACAAAGCATCTTCATCCAATTGACCTATCGTACAACCGTGAGAACATTTTACATCATCCGCAAAAATCTCTAATTGCGGTTTTGTATTAATGGTAGCTTTATCGCTGATTAGAATATTGTTGTTCTGCTGAAACGCATTCGTCTTTTGCGCAATCTTATCCACTATAATTTTACCGTTGAAGACCCCGGTGGAGTTCTCGCCGTAAATTCCTTTATAATCTTGGTGGCTCTCGCAGTTTGGTTCTATATGATGTACCAAAGTGTGATGATCTACATGTTGCTTTTCGCCCAAGATAGTGACCCCCTTCATGATGGAATCTATATACTCGCCATTCTGGTAAAAATTCAAATTGTTCCTTGTCAACTTTCCACCAAATGAAAAGGTATGCACCTTTACAACACTTTTATTCTTTTGATTGATATAAGTATTGTCTATCAATGATGCGGTAGCGGCATCGTTCTGAATTTTATAGTAATCTACAATAGCACTTTCCGCTGCGAAAATTTCGGTAACCGAATTGGTGAGGATTTCGTTCGTTGTTAAACTTTGATGGCGCTCAATAATCTGAACTTCTGCGTTTTCTTCTACAACTACCAAATTTCTCGGCTGCAACATCAAAGAGGCCTCATTGCCCGTTGCAAAATTTAAAATTTCGATAGGCTTTTTAGGCATCTTGTTCTTAGGAATGTAGATGTAAGCCCCTTCTCTACTAAAAGCGGTATTCAGCGTAGTCAACGACTCCTCCTTTGAAGCAACCTTGTTGAAATATACATCTATGACGGGCTTGTACATTTCTTTGGTCAAAGCGGAACTCATCAAACAAATGTCAACACCATCATGTGTGGTTTCCGAAAGATAAGAGCTGTAAATACCATCGATAAAAACGATTTTATAAGTATCTATCTCATGAAGAAAATAGCGTTTTACGTCTTTATATTCCAAGGCATTTTCCTCTTTAGGGAAAATACTGAAATCAATTTTTTGTAGGCTATTCAACGAAGTATATTTCCAGGCTTCTTCCTTTTTACTGGGAAAACCCTTTTCCTCAAAATTCTTTATCGCAGCAGTACGAACTTCGTGAACGGGATGGTCCAAGTCCACGTTATTCTCAAACGCCATGAAAGAAGATATTAATTTGTCTTTTAAATCCATTTTTAAAAAGTATTAAGTAGAGCGTATAAAGTAAAAAGTACTGTACACTGATTACTTTTCACTATGTACTTTTTTAAACCGTTGCTTCTTGTTTAATCCAGTCATATCCTTTTTCCTCTAGTTCCAAGGCCAGTTCCTTTCCTCCTGATTTAACAATTTTTCCGTTATGTAATACGTGTACAAAATCCGGGACAATGTAATCCAGCAATCTTTGATAGTGTGTAATCACGATAACCGCATTATCCTTACTCTTTAATTTATTCACCCCGTTGGCTACGATACGAAGCGCATCAATATCCAAACCGGAATCCGTCTCATCCAAAATAGCAACTTTAGGTTCTAGCATGGCCATTTGAAATATCTCGTTTCTCTTTTTTTCCCCTCCGGAGAATCCTTCGTTTAAAGAGCGACTCAAGAATTTTCTATCGATTTCCAATAATTCCGATTTCTCACGAATCATTTTTAACATCTCATTGGCGGGCATATCTTCTAGTCCTTTGGCTTTTCTGGATTCATTGATTGCCGTCTTCATAAAGTTCGTTACCGAAACCCCAGGAATCTCCACTGGATATTGAAACGAAAGGAATATGCCTTTATGGGCCCTTTCCTCGGGAGCTATATCCTCTAAATCCTCACCATCCAGTTCAACGGAACCTTCCGTGACCTCAAACTCTTCTTTCCCGGCGATTACGGAAGCCAATGTACTTTTCCCGGAACCGTTCGGTCCCATAATGGCATGGACTTCCCCAGCTTTTACCTCTAGATTGATACCTCTTAATATTTCCTTGTCCTCTACTTGAGCGTGTAGATTGTTAATTTTCAACATAACCGTTACTTTAAATATTCTGGTGCCTTTGGCATTTTATTAAAATCTTTCTTTGCGTGCTGTATAAATACCTTTGCATCTTTTTCCTTTACAAAGGTTTCAAAAGCTTCAAAACTAGCTTTTGTCTGTGTTACATCCGTATTAAAACTAGGTACTCTTTTGTGTTCCCTATTTTCGTACAAGTGATATAAATCTCCCGTTAACAACATTGGTCCGTTTTCCACTAAATCCAAGTATAGAACTTGATGGCCCGGGGTATGGCCCGGCATGGACTTGATGACCACGCTGCCGTCTCCAAAGACATCAAAATCTCCATTTATCTTCTTCACATTTGTCAGTTCCTGAATGGCCTCATATAAACCTTGTCCAGAATTTTTGACCTCATCACTCGTGATAAAATCATATTCCGTTTCTTGTACCAACCAAGTGGATTCGTTAAACACATTTGCATGACCTGTATGGTCAAAATGAGAATGTGAGAGCGCGATATAATCAATATCCTTTGGCGTCATATCAATACTTTTTAATTGATTTATGACCGAATCTTTCCTGGAAATCGTAAAAGCGCCTCCCGGAGGAGTTATGGGCTCGGGCGAAGCCACTAAACCTTCAGGAAGACCGGCATCCCACATTAAGGTTCCTTTTGGGTGAACTATCACATAAAAAGGGTCTGCAAATTCTTTGGACTGGCCCTGATAGGTAGTATCTTGTGAAAACAATTCCAATTTATTGGCCATCACGGTTCCACCGTTAAAAGTATATAGTTTTACTGCTGGCTTTTCAATCTTATCGGATTCTAATGCTACCTCGGTTACCTCTTTCTTTGTTTCCTTGCAGGAGAAGAATGTGGTTATTAGTATTGCTATGATTAATCTTTTCATTTTTATATTATTTGTCTGTTCGAGCCTTTTGGCTCCAATCAAAACAGGCTGTGTAGAGAATTACTTAATTACCTCTTTGCAGTGCTCAAAGCGACATCAAATTAAATTATCCTACAGAGCCTTCCAGACTTATTTCCAATAATTTCTGGGCTTCTACGGCGAACTCCATCGGTAATTTATTCAGTACTTCCTTACTGAATCCGTTTACGATCAACGCAATGGCTTTTTCCGTATCTATTCCCCTTTGGTTACAATAGAAAATTTGGTCTTCCCCAATTTTACTGGTTGTGGCCTCATGTTCTATTTGAGCCGATTTATTTTTTGCTTCAATGTATGGGAAGGTATGTGCGCCACATTCGTTGCCCATTAAAAGCGAATCGCACTGTGAAAAGTTACGGGCATTTTCCGCACGACCGTTCACCTGTACCAAACCACGGTAACTATTTTGGGATTTTCCAGCAGAAATACCTTTAGAGATAATGGTGCTCTTGGTGTTTTTGCCCAAATGAATCATTTTGGTTCCCGTATCCGCCTGTTGATAATTGTTGGTCACGGCAATGGAATAAAATTCCCCGATAGCATTATCGCCCTTTAGAATACAGGAAGGATATTTCCAAGTTACGGCAGAGCCTGTCTCGACCTGTGTCCAACTTACTTTTGCATTTTTCTCGCAGATGGCCCGCTTAGTCACGAAGTTATATACACCACCCTTTCCAGATGCATCTCCAGGGAACCAATTCTGTACGGTAGAATACTTTATCTCCGCATTCTCCAGCGAAATGAGTTCCACAACGGCCGCATGCAGCTGGTTTTCGTCACGGGACGGAGCGGTACATCCTTCCAAATAGCTCACATAACTGCTTTCATCCGCAATGACCAAGGTACGCTCAAATTGACCTGTACCTCCTTCATTGATCCTGAAATAAGTAGATAGTTCCATCGGGCATTTTACCCCTTTTGGAATGTAGCAGAACGAACCATCCGTAAATACGGCAGAATTCAATGCCGCATAAAAATTATCTGTTTTAGGGACTACGGTACCCATATACTTTTTTACCAATTCCGGATGTTCCTGAATCGCTTCCGAAATAGGCATAAAAATGATTCCCTTTTCGGCCAAGGTCTTTTTAAACGTAGTGGCCACGGAAACGGAGTCTACCACAATATCAACCGCTACGTTCTGTAGTTTCTTTTGCTCGTCTACGGAAATACCCAGCTTCTCGTACATTTTCAGCAATTCCGGATCAACATCGTCCAAGGATTTATTGGGGTCCGCCTTTTTGGGTGCCGAATAATAACTAATGGCTTGAAAGTCTGGTTTTTCGTAGTTGACATTGGCCCATTCCGGTTCTTCCATCTTTTCCCAGATTCGGTAGGCATCAATACGCCAATCCGTCATCCATTGTGGTTCGTTCTTCTTTTTTGAAATTGCACGAACAATGTCTTCGTTCAATCCTTTTGGAAACGTATCCGACTCTATTTCCGTATAGAAACCATACTCATACTCTTTGGTTTCCAGCTCTTTCTTTAATTCTTCTTCTGTGTATGCCATAAGCCCCCCTTTAATCCCCCAAAAAGGGGAAATTTAATCCTACTATTTTATAAACTTGAAAATCTCAAACCTTAATCTTTTTACTTGTTTTCATAACCTGCTAATTCTCCCTTTGGGAGCTGGGGGCCTACAATGAAAAACTTTCCCCACAACCACAGGTTCTTTGCGCGTTTGGATTATTGAAAACAAAACCTTTACCGTTTAATCCGCCCGAATATTCCAGCACGGTCCCTACTAGATATAAAAAACTCTTTTTATCAACGATAATACGTACATCATTATCCTCAAAAACCTTATCGGTCTCACCCATCTTGTTATCAAAGTCCAGTTCATAGGAAAGTCCGCTGCAGCCACCGCTTTTCACTCCCACGCGAACATAATCCGTAGTAGCATCATAACCATCTTCTGTCATGAGGGCTATGACCTTTTGCTTCGCCGTTTCCGATACTTGAATCATAACTAACTAGATTTATTCTAAATAATTCACAAATATAGGCTATCAGTAGCTTTTTACCACTAATCCTAACATTATTATAACGTATATTTTGATAAGCTTTTCCTATGGAAAGTTTAAACAGAACGACATGCCAATTATTTGATCTTTAGAACGACCACATCTGTTTTTCCTTTTGAAGTAATGGAAGGGAAATCCTGACTTTCCGTTTGGCCAACGACCAAAATACTACCATCCGAATTTTCAACTAAATCGAAGCCGAAATCAATTCCCGTTCCGCCAAAGGATTTTTGCCAGACCATACTACCCTCAGCATCGGTTTTTATGAGCCAAATATCATTTTCCCCAACATTGGTATTGGTATCCTTATCCGTACTTTTGGTATTCCCGACAAGCATAAAACCCCCATCCGCGCTTTGTATCACCGCTTGGGCGGCCTCAAATTGCGAACCGCCAAAAGTCTTTTCCCAGACCAAACTGCCAGCGTCGTTCACCTTTATCATCCAAATATCCGATTCTCCTTTATTATTGGAAATATCGCCATCCGTACTAAAAGTATTCCCGACGAGTACGTAGCCGTTGTCACTGGTCTTGGCGATGTCATAGGAGATTTCTATCCCGGAACCGCCAAAGGACCTTTCCCAGAGCATATTTCCCTTACTATCAACTTTTACCATCCAGAAATCATAGCTCCCCTGCGTATCGCTGATATCAAAATCATTGCTCTCCGAAAAACCTGCCATTACAAAACCGTCGTCCTCTGCCTGGACTACGGCATGGGCACGGTCGTTATTGGTGCCCCCAAAATACCCTCGCCATTGCAACTGTGCCTTTTCATCTATTTTAGTGCCCCAAAACTCTCCTACGCCATGTCTTGTGAGTGTATTTGCTTTTTCGGCATTCCCATCGGCGCGAGCGGAGGTGATGTCCAGAAAACCGGTGAAAAAGAATCCACCGTCCTCGGTCTGTAAAATATCATAGGAATGGTCGTGTCCAGAAAACCCGAAGCTTTTTTCCCATTCTATTATCCCGGAAGCATCCAATTTCAACAACCAGTTATCGTGGAACCCGTTGTTTATAGATCCATCGCCATCATCACTCATGGCATAGCCCGTTAACGCATAACCGCCATCAAAGGTTTGTACCAGACTCTGCCCACGGTCATCTTTGCTGCCTCCATACGTCTTGTTCCAAACCATATTGCCCTCAGCATCCAACTTTAAAAGCCAATAATCGTTCACGGGCAGATCCTTGTCCAGAATATCCCCGTCCAAACTATTGGTATATCCTAAAACGGCATAACCTCCATCCGTAGTTTTAATAATGGACTGACCTGTTTCCTCCCCTGTTCCACCAAAATTTTTGACCCATTCCAATTCTCCCAAAAAAGAAGTCTGTGTTCCCAGATTTTCTGGTACAACCTCATCCTTGGAACAGGAACAGATAAGCATCAATATCAAAAACGTTATAGGTCTACGTAGCATTGTTTAGTTGGATTTTTGGATGATGAAAAGACCTCTGTTGATATCGCTCACTAAAATTTTACCACTGTCAAAATAGGGATAGATACTCCAAGCACCATCAAACTGCGTATTGTTATTTTCTGGATGCGTATCAAAAAATGAAGTCTCGACAATGTTTTTTTCTTCAATTCCGGAAATATCCAAAATTCGTACTCCTGCCGTGTAATTGGCCAAATAAAATTCATTCCCAAGTACGTAACCATTGTGGTCTACGGCACTTGTAGGCCCTAAATATGTGTCGTGCAGAACAGGATTGTCCAAATCGGTCATGTCAAATATTAAGGTTCTTGACCGGAAACCGGAACGAATCTCATCTAGCTCGTCGCCCAAAATAAAGTAACGCTGATCTTCCGTGAACCAACCTTGATGGGTGTACCCTATGTTTGGATAGGGCAATGTAGCTATTTCTTCGGGAGCCGTTTTATCGGTAATATCAACTACTACTACCTGATCTTCGTTGGCCCCGATAAAAATTTCAGCTCCGACATAGCTAGTGTCCGGTCCCTGATAGGTTATCACTTGGGCATCATGGGTATAACCATTGTCTCCCCAACCTCCCGCTAAAGTAGGTGTTGTACGGTTTTGGAGGTTCAAGAAATGTACGCCGCCGTTAAAGGTATCATCGCGAGCCGTACCGACGGGATAGGCAAATCCAGAAGTTTCATTAATCACGATATTATGGGCGTTTCCAATGGCCGTATACCTGCCATCATCTGAAAAAGTGACTGGAGGGTTAGTCACATTTCGTAATTTTTTCAAATCGAATACCTGAACCCCATGCCCTGCGGCTTCAGAAACAACATAGGCAAAATCTCCAAGTACTTTAACATCTCTCCATGAACTAGCATTGGTCGCCGTTGGAAGTTTTCCTAGATAAACGATATTTTCCATATCCGATATGTCTACAAAGCCTGTACCATTGTCCAGGCCCATCAATGCGTATTCTTTTCCAGTAGTAGTATCGGTCCAACCCCAAACATCGTTCCCCGAAGCAGCTTGAAATGTCGTCAAAGGAACAGTGCCCAATAAATCTATCCCATTGCAGGGGAAACCGTCCGCACTACCATTTTCGCATGGGGCAAAAGACCTTGGGTCATTAGTATTACCGAACATATCCCCATCTTGCATACCATTATCATTGTTAGAAGAAGGGTCGTCATTTTTTGAACAGGAAAATAATATTAGTACCGATGCTAAGAAGTAAAGGTTTTTCATAAATCAATGTAATAGCAAAAATTATACCCTTTTGTAAAGATAGGCCATGAAGCGCATTTACACCGAACTTAGAAAAACATGAAATTCAAGCTCCTTCCGGATATCTGTTTTATCACTTACAAAATTTAAATAATTGCAGTATCTTAAGCAAAAATAGTACAACTTCAAATTAATTAGATTCCCTTATGTCAAGCAAAAACGATATGATAAAGAATACCTCCCGAAGATCATTTGTGAAAAAAACCAGTGCCGCTGCGGCAGGTTTTATGATTGTTCCCAGACATGTTTTAGGGGGACAGGGCTATGTTGCCCCTAGCGACACTTTGAACATTGCCGGTATTGGTATTGGAGGCAAGGGACAAAGCGACATCGCATCGCTTGCCGAAAGTCCCAATGTAAATATCGTGGCACTTTGTGATGTGGACGACAGGCAGGCCGTGGCCTCTAGGGAGGCATTCCCTAAAGCCAGTTATTACAATGACTTTAGAAAATTACTGGATAAGGAGAAAAACAATATAGATGCGGTTTCTGTTTCCACACCGGACCATAATCATGCCGTGGCCGCGTATAAGGCAATGCAAATAGGGAAACACGTTTATGTACAAAAACCCCTTACCCATGACATCTGGGAGGCAAGAATGCTTACCGAGGCTGCCGAAAAATTTAAGGTCGTCACCCAAATGGGCAATCAGGGCGCTTCCGGTGATGGGGTAAGAAAAATGAAAGAGATTTACGATACCGGAATCATTGGCAATGTGCATACGGTAAAATGTTGGACCAACCGGGCTATATGGCCACAAGCTTTGCAGACCCCCGCCAAAAAAGATAAAATTCCAAAAGGGCTCAATTGGGACCTTTGGCTAGGTACCGCACAAATGCGCGATTACAACGATGCCTATCTTCCTTTTGACTGGAGAGGATGGTCGGATTTTGGTACCGGTGCACTCGGCGATATGGCCTGCCATATCATGGACCCTGTTTATAGAATTCTGCCTATTCTATATCCAAGTTCGGTAGAATGTAGTGTTTCCGATTCCTTTTTGGGCAATTTTCAATACAAGAACTATCCAAAAAGTTTTCCTAATTCAAGCAAAATACATTTGAGCTATCCAAGAACGGACGGTAATGGAACCATTAAAGTCACTTGGATGGATGGTGGTTTGTTGCCGGAGCGACCTGAAGAGATGGGAGACGACGAGGCATTAGGCAATTGGGACGGAGGCGTACTCTTTATTGGAGATAAAGGAAAACTATTGGGTGATTGTTATGGCGCAAATCCAAGATTGCTCCCATTATCCTTAAATGAACAGTTTGAAGTAGAAGAAACCCTGGCACGTGTTCCCGAAGGTCACTATTTGCAATGGGTCAACGCTTGTATGGCCGGTTATGGCAATGCGGAGACAAGCTCTTCTTTTGATTTTGCCGGACCTTTTACGGAGAGTATCCTAATCGGAAATTTAGCATTAAAAGCCTACTTTGAAGTTGATCCAACGGTAGAAAACCAAAGCTTTTGGGGCGGTGGCAAACAGTATTATGGTCGAAAACGATTGCAATGGGATGCAAAAAACATGAAGGTTACCAATTTTGAACCTGCCAATAAATTTGTAAGACGCAATTATAGGGAAGGCTATTCGTTAGGATAAGCTATTGAAGCTAAATAGAAAAGACCGAAGTACTATCCTTCGGTTTTTTTATACTCAAAATTTTAAGTGAACTGTTTACTTTTGCAAAATGATAGAAGATAAAAATCCGCAGAAAACCGACCTTGAAAAACTAGGTGAATTTGGATTGATAGCACATTTGACTTCCAACTTTTCCGTCAAACAAAAATCTACCGTAAAGGGGGTTGGGGACGATGCCGCCGTTTTGGATTTTAAGGATGTCAAAACAGTACTCACCACGGATTTATTAGTAGAGGGCATTCATTTTGACCTAAGTTACATGCCCCTAAAGCATTTGGGCTATAAAGCGGTTATGGTGAACCTATCCGATGTTTACGCCATGAATGCCAAAGCAACGCAAATCACGGTTTCCATAGCCGTATCCAATCGCTTTCCTTTGGAAGCTTTGGAAGAATTATACGCAGGAATTCATCAGGCCTGTAAAATCTATGGTGTAGATTTAATAGGAGGCGATACTACTTCTTCCAAAACCGGAATGCTACTGAGCATTACCGCTTTGGGCGAAGTTTCCGATAAAAGAATAACATACAGAAAAGGTGCAAAACCAAATGACCTATTGGTCGTTTCAGGAGATTTAGGAGGTGCGTATATGGGGCTTCAAGTATTGGAACGTGAAAAGGAAGTGTTCAAAGTGAACCCGAACAACCAGCCCGATCTGGAACCCTATTCCTATATTGTAGAACGACAATTAAAACCTGAGGCCCGAAAAGATATTCCCGAGCTATTAGCGCAGTTAAATGTGCAGCCCACTTCCATGATAGATGTTAGCGACGGCCTTTCTTCGGAAATTCTACACCTATGCAAAAGCAGTGCTGTGGGCTGTAATGTATTCGAAGATAAAATTCCATTGGATCCCACCGTAATTTCTGCCTGTGAGGAATTTAAATTGGACAGTACCTTGGTAGCCCTCAGTGGCGGAGAAGATTACGAATTGCTTTTTACGATTGCCCAAAACGATTTTGACAACATAAAAGGAAATCCAAGTTTGACCGTAATAGGCCATATGACCGATGAAAGCGAGGGCACTAGTCTCATCACAAGGGCAAATACCAAAATTCCGCTAACGGCGCAGGGTTGGAACTCTTTTGAAAGCGAAGCGTGAAGATGTTCAAAAAAGGAATCAGGTATTCTGGTTTATTGTTAAGCCTGTTCATGCTTACTTTATGGGTTTATAGTTGCGCCTCCATCCCCAAATTATCCAAGGAGAACAGAGCCACTATAAAAAAGGTTTTACAATCTCCCATTCCAGAAGTTGTAACGGGGGAAACCGGTTTTGCCACATCGGGCAACCATAAAATTTGGTTTGAAAAAATATCGCCCTCTACATCCCAAAAAGGAACTATGTTGCTCATTATGGGAAACGGACAGGATGCCCTGGCTTGGCCCCCTACATTTATTTCCAACCTTGTAGATGCGGGCTACGTTGTTATCCGTTATGACCATAGGGGAACGGGCCTTTCCCTAGCAGAAGAAAAATGGGATAAAAAGAATCCATACACCTTAGCGGATATGGCCAAGGACGCCTTGGCCGTTCTCGATGCCACGGAAACTGAAAAAGCTCATGTCATTGGGGTTTCCATGGGTGGGATGATCGCGCAAATCATTACTTTGGAATATTCCAAAAGAACGGCCAGTCTTACATCGATAATGTCATCCGCCAATATTATGGATAGTGAATTAGCACCCATGTCCGACGAAGTGCTCCCAAAAATGATCAGTGCCGTGTTGCATCACGGTCTCCTCGGAAGCAAAAAGGGACAAATAAAACGTCAAATTGTTCAGCGGCGTATTTTGATGGGCAAGGCTTCTGGAACTATTGACGTAAAATCAATGGCAGAAATCGCTTTTTACAATCTCAAAAAAAGGGAGGGCTATCGGTTGATGACCGCAAGGCATCACTATGCCGCCATACTCGAAGCATCGTCACGAGAAGAAAAATTAAAAACAGTATCCGTGCCCACGTTGATTATCCATGGCGTTCAAGATCCTGTCATGCCGATTGCACATGGCAAAAAAATGGCGAAAATCATTCCAAACGCGGATACACTTTATATTGAAAATATGGGACATGACCTACCGTACCATGCAATGGGGCGCATTACCGATAAAATTATTCTAAACGCAAGAAAAGGGGGATAAGAACTAAAAATTCCCGAAAACCAAGCGTGTACTCTAACTTATCCGTTGTGGGGCGATACGACAGGTAAGCATATAGTTACGTACTTAATCTCCAGGAATAAGTTTGTGAATTCCATTGACCCTAATGGGTTGGAATGTAAAGGCCTAATGGGATAGGGGAAATTTAAGCTACTTGCTGTGAAGCGTGTCTTCTTTGGTAGATTGTCTCCAAGGTGTTGTTAATGTCCTGAAGTTCCGGTGTAAGAATAGAAAGATTTCCACTAACATCCGTAGTTACCTGCTTTTGGCAATGAATGCATTTGTACTCTTTAATGTGGGATGTTACTTTCTTTGATACGGAATAGTGGTGGCCAAAAATATTACAGAATATTTTTTTCATGTTGTTAAGTTTTAGGGTGCATTGGTACGATTTGGGAATCGGAAGAATGCTAAATTAAACGTTGTTTTGTTGGTGAAAATAAATAAGAACTAAATTGCTTTATTATTTCCAAGTTCAATATACGCTCATTTAAGGACCTGAACCATAATTTGTTGTGAGATAATTAAATCTTGTTGTAAACCCGTATTTTTCATAGGTATTGTTTTTTTGAAATCCTTTGCTTTCCTGATTTTCACGTATCTTCCCAAAGAATTTCCAACTATGAATGACCGTAAAAAAATCCTTGTAACGGCCTTTGCACTTTTCTCCCTTTTTTTTGGGGCCGGAAATTTGATCCTACCTCCAAAATTAGGGTTTCAATCCGGAGAACTTTGGCTGTGGGTCGCGTTGGGATTTTGCCTATCCGCAGTATTTGTTCCCATTCTTGGAATTTTAGCGCATGCCAAATTACAGGGAACCATTTTTGATTTTGGGAAAAAGGTCTCCCCTACCTTTAGTTTAATATATTCCTTTATCATTTATGTCATTTCAATAAGCCTGCCCTCCCCTAGAACGGCATCGGTAACCCATGAGATGGCCATACAGCCCTTTTTTGACAGTCCGTCTTGGGTAACAAGTATCGTTTATTTTGCGTTGGTCTTTGTCTTTGTCATGAACCGCTCTAAAATTTTGAACGTTATCGGGAAACTGTTGACCCCAGGCATTATTCTTATTTTATTGGCCATCATAGGAGTAGCTTTTTTCAATTTCAAGTTTGAGTTCATGACCTTGACTTATGAGAATCCTTTTACCAATGGTATTTTGGAAGGCTATCAAACTTTTGATGCCATTGGAGCCGTTGTAGTGGGAGGCGTTATCATTGTTTCCATCAACCTACAGTACAAAGAAGACTCTTATGCCGAAAAGAAGGCGCTCATCCAAAAAGCGGGTTGGTTGGCCGGGCTCGGACTTTTTCTTATTTATGCCGGACTGATCGTAACCGGGGCACTGTTCCGAAACGAATTTGGGGAACTTACTACCCGAACAGAACTCTTGCGAAGTATTAGTTTGGAAACCCTGGGCAGTATCGGGAACCTGTTTTTGAGCGCCTTGGTAAGTTTGGCCTGTTTTACCACTGCTGTTGGGATCGTGACCGGCGCTGCCGATTTTGTAAAGTCGAGGTTCAATGGTTCCCAAAATGCGTATCTGGTTACCGCTATTATCGGTGCCGTTTTGGGTGTCGTCATGGGGCAGTTGAATGTTGGGGACATTATTATGGTTGCTTTTCCGTTTTTGATGTTGGTCTACCCCTTGACCATTGTATTGATTGTTCTCAATGCTCTTCCCGAAAAATTTACTTCCCCAAAAGTCTTTAAAGCGGTTGTGGTGACGACTCTGATATTCAGTCTTCCTGATTTTCTATCGAGTATCCCTTTTTTAGAAATCCCCGAAAAAACTTTCCAATGGATTCCTTTAGCGAAGTTTCAAATGGGATGGGTGCTACCCGCTTTGGTAGTTTTTGTGTTGATGAATTTGATCGGAAAAAGAAAAGCTTGATTTTGAGTGTTACTTATCATTAAGTTAAAAGAAGTTTTAACTTCTATTTAATTATTGATGAGTGAAGTTCGTTGTTTTCAGTGTAAGAATCAAGATAAACTACTTTACAAGGTCTTGACACTGAATATCCGTTTTCAAATAGGACATCATTGAGATTTCTCATATACACCTGCCTGAGGCAGGCAGGTTCGAAATGATTATTCTTTGAATCAACTACTATAAATGATTGACTACACAATACTTGACTTCCGTTCTAACCAAAATATCACAACATCTCACAACATCCGTATAAAAAGTTTATTGCGCTGTTATATTTGAATCGAGCCCTACCTGTACTTTTGGAGTGTAATTAATCTTAAAATATAAAATCATGAAAAAATTACTAGTACTGGCCATATTCTCCGTAGCATTTTCTTTCTCTGCCAATGCACAAGATAAAATGGAAAAAAAGGAAATGAAAAAAGAAGTGTCCATGAAGAAGGATAAAATGGCGAAAGCAGATGATAAAACTGCTGTAATGAAAAAGGAGGACGCCATGAAGAAAGAGGAAATGGCAAAAAAAGAGGCCATGATGAAAAAGGAAAAAATGGCCAAAGCCGAGAAAAAGGAAGCCGCCATTAAAAAGGAAAAAATGATGAAGGCAGAAGAGATGAAAAAGAAGGAAATGGTAAAAGCCGAAATGAAAAAAGAAAAGATGAAAAAAAGTTAGTTTGTGTTTTAAGTTAAGTTTGAGGTAGTTGAAAAGCAGGTGAACTTAGTTCACCTGCTTTTTTTGTTTTTTTAAGCCAGGGCCCTAATAAGCGTTTTCATTTCATCCATGGTGCCTACCGTAATTCTGGACCATTTCCCATCTTCTTCATACATTCGCGTCCCAAGGATGTTATTTTTTTCCAATTGTTCAAAAAAGTCTTTTTCATAATTGGCCAAGGAAAAGTAAAAAAAATTGGTATAGGATGGAATACATTTAATCCCTAGTTTTTCCATTCCTGAAATGGCAAAAGAACGAGCCTCGGCATTCTTTACAATTACATCTTGCAGAAAAGTATCATCTTTTAGGACCGCCAATGCCCCTGCTACGGAAACCTTGCTAACACCTCCATGCGGCCAAGATTGTAATGCCTTGATTTTTGATAAGGTTTCCTCGTGGGCCATCGCATAACCAACACGAGCGCCTGCCATCCCATAAAGCTTGGAAAAAGTACGGGCAACCACCACATTTTTGTTTTCCGATATGAGCGTTGCCATGGATTTTTCATCGGTCAATTCAATGTAGGCCTCGTCTACTAAAACCATGGCTTTTTGAGAAGCTTTTTCAATGAAATCCAACAGTTCTTCATGCTTACAAATGGTCCCGGTAGGATTGTTGGGATTACATACATACACAAGTTTGGTATTAGGCCGTATGGCCGCTAACATTGCCGGTAAATCATGTTTTTGGTCTTTGGTCAACGGAACGGAAATACGTTCAAATCCAAATTGTTCGGCAGGACGCATCCAAAAATCAAAAGTATTGGAAGGAGTGATGAAACTACCACCTTCCGTTCCGGCATAACGTAATATTAAATCCAAAATTTTGGTAGAGCCGGCTTCGAACAATATATTTTTATCGGTAACCCCATTCTTCTCCGCCACTGCGGAAACCAGCTGGGAAATCATCTTCATTCCATATCGGTTACTTTTTTCAATGCTTTCGGCCATAGCCTTTCTTGCCATCGGCGAGGGACCATACGGATTCTCGTTTGCGTTCAGAAATATCCGGGAATCTTCCAAAAGTTCGCGAGACGCAACCAAATCCTTCTCGTAGGCCAATCCTTCAAAAGCGCTCAAACCCAGTCCGGTGATGCCCAGACCTGCCGTCTTTAACCAATTTCTTCTATTTACCGTTGTTCCCATATGATGTATCGTTTACTTCAAATATAAACAGTAAGCATCTGATTTAAAAGGATATGCAAAATAATTAATATGGTTAACTATTTTTATCCGTAAATCAAAAGAATAGATAACTATAGATTTAAAATCCATAGTTTTCTTTGAAGAATGAAATTCTTTTTGAGCGAGAGTCGTTCCGACAGAGCACGGCGACGAGAAATCCCATGGTATCGATTCATCATGGGATTTCTCACTGCGTTCGAAATGACAGATACTCTTAAAAGTTTATGGGAACTAAAAGTAACTGCGATGAAATTGCAGGGTCTTAAACTTTAACTAGAAAATAAATTAAGGATTTTGCTCTCATTTTGAAATGAGGTGTAGGGCATAGGTTGAGAAATCTATTTATAAAGACCGTAATTGTTATTGGCCGTTCATCAGCTCCTCGATCTCTTCAACCTCGATAGGAATGTTTTTCATCAAATTAAAGGGCTCGCCGTTTTCTTGAATGACCACATCATCCTCTATTCGAATACCAAAACCTTCTTCAGGTATATAAATACCCGGTTCTACCGTGAAGACCATATTGGCTTCCATAGGGGTTTTCAACACACCGTAGTCATGTGTGTTCAAACCTATATGGTGACTGGTACCGTGCATAAAATACTTCTTGTAAGCGGGCCAATCTGGGTTTTCGTTTTTTACATCGGTCTTGTCCAATAATCCCAATTCCAATAATTCCGAGGTCATGAGTTTACCACATTCCTTGTGATACTCCGTCCATAGGGTACCGGGAACCAGTAATTTGGTCGCTTCTTTTTTTACACGCAATACGGCATTGTAAACGGCCTTTTGTCTGTCCGAGAATTTCCCGTTCACGGGAACGGAACGTGTTAAGTCACTGGAGTAATTGGCATATTCCGCGGCTACGTCCATCAATATTAAATCCCCTGATTTGCATTGTCGGTTGTTCTCTATATAATGTAGCACATTGGCATTGTTGCCGGACGCTATGATAGGGGTATAGGCAAATCCCTTGGAACGGTTGCGAACAAATTCATGCAATAATTCCGCTTCGATCTCATATTCCCAAACGCCCGGTCTTATAAACCCGAGCAAACGCCTAAAACCTTTCTCCGTGATATTACAGGCGGTCTGCATGAGGTGAATTTCCTCTGGTTCTTTTACTCCACGAAGTTCTTGTAAAATAGGATTGCTCTTTGCTACTTTATGTGCCGGGAATTTTTGTTTACAATCAATAATGAATCGGTCTTCCCGTGTCTGGGTTTCTACCGCTTGGCGATAATGTTCGTTGGTATTGAAATAAATGGTCTCCGCTTCGGTCATCAAATCAAAGAACACCTTATCAAAATCGGACAACCAATAAATAGTTTCGATGCCCGATATTTCCGTGGCTTTCTCCTTCGTTAGCTTTTCTCCCTCCCAAATGGCAATATGCTCGTTCGTTTCCCTGACAAAAATTACTTCTCTATGTTTTTTGTTCAACGCATCGGGAAAGAGCAGCAAAATTGTTTCTTCCTGATCGGCTCCGCTCAAATAGAAAATATCCCTATGTTGCTCAAAAGGAAGCGTACTATCCGCACTTATCGGATAAATATCGTTAGAATTGAACACGGCAATACTTTTGGGCATCATCCGGTCCATAAACTTTTTACGGTTTTTTATAAATAAGGTATTGGGTATCTGTTCGTATTTCATAATCCATTTCAATAAAGCCTAAAATTACGAATACATTCCTAGAACGGCATTTGCTTGCTTCCATAATTTAGTACCTTGGCCTTACATTGAGACTTTTGTGTTATGAACAATAAAATATGGTTATTGCTGTTTTTTGGACTTGTCACAAGCTGTGCACAAGAGCCTCGACCCGAAAACTATTTTGATCTCATACGTCCAGAATTTACGGGCGACCTAGCCTACGAAACCACTGCTTATGTGGAAAAATACTGGCGCGTGGCCGGAAATACAGGTTTCAATAAAACGGTATATTGGATTGCGGAACATTTGGAAAAAGAGGGCTATGTTGAGGAAAGTGAGGCTAAGGCTAGTGACCGATTCATCTACCGCATCGAAAAAAGAAAAATGGAAAACCCTACGTGGGAACCTATTTCTGCAGAACTGAAATTAGCAGGTTCGGATAAACCATTATTATCTTCCGAAACTAACCGAAATATGACCTATCTTAACTCGGCATCCACGCCAAAAGAAGGCCTACATGTTCAAATTGTATCTATTGATGAGGCTATTGGCGAGATTGATGTTACAGGAAAAGTAGTGTTTACCGAAGCTAGTGCCGGCCGCTTTTATAAAGAGCTGATACAAAAAGGGGCCTTGGGAATTATTACCTATAATAATCCGGCTTATCTACAGCCCGAAAAAAACAGCACCTCCATCCAGTTTAGAAGTTTGCCGCCACAAACCGATACAAAATTTTGGGGCATTGCCCTTTCGTACGAAGCCAAAGAGAAACTCAAAGTCGCTTTAAAAGAAGGAAACAACAAAGCCTACGTTAACATCCAAACCAAAATTTATCCTTCTGAAGAACTTACCGTTGTCGCTAATATTCGGGGAAACGCTTTACCCGATGAGAGATTGGTCTTTAGTGCCCACATACAGGAACCCGGAGCCAATGATAATGCTACAGGTGTAGGCGCGCAATTGGAAATGGCCATTTTGGCGGCCAATATGTTTCGTCAGGGTAAAATAGAAATTGATAGGACCCTTACCTTCTTATGGGGTGACGAGATTATTTCCACCAGAAGATTTATCCAAGAAGATAAGATTAGGGCCAAAGGAATTAAATGGGGCATTAGTCTGGACATGGTGGGTGAAAATACTGCACTGACCGGTGGCTCTTTTTTAATCGAAAAAATGCCGGACCCCAGTGCCATTTGGACCAGAGGGAATGACAAACATTCCGAATGGGGCGGGGAAGTATTATCGTCAACGGACATGACACCGCATTACCTCAACGATTTTATCATTGCAAATTTTGAAAAACAAGGAGCATACGCTAATTGGCAAGTAAATACAAATCCTTTTGAAGGGGGTAGCGACCATACTCCGTTTTTAGACGCAGGTATTCCCGGATTGTTGTTATGGCATTTTACAGATCAGTTTTACCATACGGATAACGACCGTTTGGACAAGGTGTCACAAGAAACGCTGAAAAACGTTGGAGTGGCCGCACTTGCCAGTGGACTTCAATTGGTGAATTCGGATACTGATGCCGCGCTAAATATTTTAATACAATTGGAAACGGCCGCAAATGAGCGACTCCTAACCGAATTTAAACTTGGTAAAAAAGCTATCGCTGAAAACGGGTCGCACACCTTACAGGCCAAAATTCTAAAAACATGGGAAGATTGGTATACTAAATCCTTTGAAACGGTAATGGATATGCAACAACGGAGCATTCCAGAATTGAAAGATAAAATTAAAGCAGCCCAGGAACGATTGAAAAAGCGCAACCAGAGGTATATTGAGAGATTAAATAAATGAAAAAGGGACTAAAAAGCCCCTTCCCTTATAGGTTGGTCAAGTTATCGTTTATTTTGACATCGCATTTTTTATAGCTCCGATAATGGCCATAATCACACCGCCACCGACACCACCGCCTGCTACACTTCCTAAAATTCCGGAAACGTCCATTCCGCCATCTGTTCCAAGGCCAAGCATCCCTAAAAGATATCCTCCCACACCACCTCCTAAAATTCCCGAGATAGAATTGCCCAATGTCCCCAAACTTAACTTGGGCAGCAGTTTTCCTGCCACGTTTCCTCCGACCGCACCGGAGATCAATTGAATTATTAACGGTAAATACTCTTCCATTTTTAATTGTTTAATTGGTTATATCATAATAAATTAACAATATTTTAATCATTTAAACAATTTTATAGTAATGTATTTATATTATCGATAATATAAATGTTATAAAATCCTACAAACTAAATTGTTTGTCCTCAGCTATAAGAATCACTAACTTCCACACTTTATTACAACACTAGAAACTTATGAGACTTTTTTACCTTTTATCCCTTTTGTGTTTTTCTCTGGCCACTGCACAAGTAAACCCTACTCCCGTAAATGAGATTACCCAAAGCTTGGAGCAGAAAGCGACAATGGAAGCAACATCCATCGTTAAAAATATTCCACTTAAAAATATAGGTCCCTCAGTAATGAGCGGACGAGTGGTCGATGTGGCGGTGAACCCAAAAAACCCAACAGAATTTTATGTTGGTTATGCTTCTGGCGGAGTCTGGCATACCAAAAACAACGGAACTACATTCACTCCCATCATGGATAACTCCGGCACACAAAATGTTGGCGATATTGCAGTTCATTGGGAAAGTAACACCCTATGGGTAGGCACTGGGGAAAACAATTCTTCAAGGTCTTCTTATGCTGGGACAGGAGTTTTAAAAACTACGGATAACGGCAAAACGTGGAAAAATATGGGGCTACCGGACTCGCACCATATAGGGCGGATGCTCATCAATCCAAAAAATCCGGATGAGGTCATAGTAGGTGTTACGGGGCATTTATATTCCCCTAATTCCGAAAGGGGTATTTATAAAACAGTTGATGGGGGCGATACATGGAAAAAAACACTGTTCATATCAGATGAAGCGGGAATTATTGATGTGGCCCATGCTCCGGAGAACTTCAATATTCTTTTTGCAGCCGTATGGGAAAAAGACAGAAAGGCATGGGACTTTAAGGGTAACGGAAATGCATCCGGTATTTACAAAAGTGTGGACAGTGGTACTAACTGGACAAAAGTTTCTACGGAGAAAAGTGGTTTTCCAACGGGTGAAGGCGTAGGTAGAATCGGGTTGGCCGTTTTTGATGAAAATACCATCTATGCCGTTCATGACAATCAGTTTAGGAGACCCTCCACCTTAAAAGAGAAAAAGAAATCGGAAGGTTTGACCAAGGACGATTTTAAAAACATGTCCGCCAAGGATTTTTTAAATATCTCGGATAAAAAATTGAACGACTTTCTAAAGAACAACAACTTTCAGGAAAAATATCGTTCGGAGAACGTAAAACAAATGGTACGCAGTGGTGCGGTGCAGCCCGTAGATTTAGCTAAATATTTAGAGAATGCCAATACTGCTTTGTTCGATACTCCCGTTATCGGAGCGGAAGTCTATAGGAGTAATGATGGGGGAGAAACTTGGACAAAACAGAACGAAGATTATATAGACGACCTTTTTTATAGTTATGGCTATTATTTCGCACAGGTCAATGTAGACCCTTCGGATGTAAATAAAATCTATTTGGCCGGCGTCCCCATTATTAAATCCAACGATGCGGGTAAAACGTATGAATCTATCGTAGGGCATAATGTACATGCCGATCACCATGCCCTTTGGGTGAACCCGAATATGCCGGGACATCTTATTAACGGAAACGACGGGGGCATAAATATTTCATACGATGATGGCGAAAGTTGGACCAAGAACAACGCTCCAACGGTTGGGCAGTTTTATGCCATTAACGTTGACCATGAAGAACCCTATAATGTTTACGGTGGCTTGCAAGATAATGGGGTTTGGAAAGGACCGCACAACGCTCCCGAACATACCCGGTGGCACCAAACGGGAAAATATCCTTGGGAGATGATTATGGGCGGTGACGGAATGCAAGTACAGGTTGATAACAGAAATGCCGATGTGGTGTATACCGGATTTCAATTTGGGAATTATTATAGATTGAATCTTTCCGAAGAAAGTCAAAAATACATTCAGCCAAAACATGAATTGGGCGAAACGCCTTACCGCTTTAATTGGCAAACCCCCATTCTGCTCTCCCCTCACAATCAGGATATCTTGTATTTGGGCGGAAATAAATTACACCGTTCCATGAACCAAGGAGACGATTGGGAAGCCATCTCAGATGACTTGACACAAGGGGGAAAAGCGGGTAATGTAGCTTACGGCACGTTGACCTCAATTTCGGAATCACCGCTTAAATTCGGACTTCTGTATACAGGAAGTGATGATGGCCTGGTACATGTTTCCAAAAACGCTGGTGGCAGTTGGAAAATCATTTCCAACGCCTTCCCAAAAGATTTATGGGTAAGCCGTGTAGCAGCTTCCAAGCATAAAAAAGAGCGTGTTTATGTGACACTCAATGGATACCGATGGGATGATTTTACACCTTATGTATATCGCAGCGACGATTATGGGAAAACGTGGAAAAACATTGGTGAAGGTATTCCGACCGCTGCCGTAAACGTAATTCTTGAAGACCCCGAAAACGAGGATCTGTTATTCGTGGGAACGGATAATGGACTTTACGCATCTTTCGATCGCGGAACAACATGGGAGGCATTCCAAAAAAATATGCCCAATGTGGCCATTCATGATTTGGTCGTTCAACCCAAGGCCAAACATCTTTTAGTG
Organism: Maribacter algae; assembly: GCF_047345745.1. Taxonomy (NCBI): domain Bacteria; kingdom Pseudomonadati; phylum Bacteroidota; class Flavobacteriia; order Flavobacteriales; family Flavobacteriaceae; genus Maribacter; species Maribacter algae. The sequence goes on along the minus strand of NZ_JBLFES010000001.1, from coordinate 195,989 downwards.
GGTACCCATGGCAGAAGTATCTATAAAGCAGATATTTCCAAGCTACAATTACTCACCCCGGAAATAATGGACAAAAAATTACATGCCTTTTCCTTGGAAAACATCAAACACTCTAAAAATTGGGGCAGTGCCTGGAGCTCGTGGGCAGAACCTTCTACCCCAGGATTGGATATTGTTTTTTATAGTGGCAAAGCGGGCCGTTTTGAGGCGACCGTTCTATCATCGGACAACATTGCGGTAAGTACCGTGGAAGTTCCTGCGGACAAGGGGCTGAACATCCTTTCTTTTGATGTGGCTTTTTCCAAAACCGGCAAAACCAACTACCTTAAAAAACATAAAACCGAATTGACCGAAGCCAAAAATGGGAAGACCTATTTGCCTAAAGGCGATTATAAAGTAATATTGAAAGGGAACGGGGAAAAACAAGAGCTCAACTTTGCTATAGACTGATTATTCGTAAATCCTATGAAAACATCAATAACATTAAATCAATTGGAGTAAAATGTATATATTTTATCATAAAATTAAACACATGAACAAAAATCCACTCCTAATACTTGCACTCTTTATAGTACTGTTTTCTCAAAACCTAATGGCACAAGAAGATGATATGCCCATAAAAGTTTTGATTATTGATGGTCAAAATAATCACGACCAATGGCCTAAAATCACTTATATGCTAAAGCAATATTTAGAAGAAACTACACTTTTTTCGGTAGCTGTAAGCCGAACAGCATATACTTGGAAAGGAAATGATTACTTGGCAGAATTTGCCATAGAAGGTCTAGCCGAGACCCAGTCTTTAGAAGAACCGAAAACCGATCCAGATTATAGTCCTGATTTCTCAAAATACGATGTAGTCATTTCCAACTTCGGATGGAACGCGGCCAATTGGCCGGAAACTACTCAAAAAGCCTTTGAAACCTATATGGAGAACGGTGGTGGTTTGGTAGTTTTTCACGCTGCTGACAATTCTTTTCCAGAATGGGAAGCCTATAACCAAATGATTGGTCTAGGGGGGTGGGGAAACCGAACGGAAAAAAACGGGCCTTATGTTTATTTTAATGACGCAGGTGAGGAAATTAGGGACATATCACCGGGGAAAGGAGGTGCCCATGGACCCCAAAGCGAATATCAGGTTCAACTAAGAAATACAGCACATCCTATTACAAAAGACATGCCCATAACCTGGATGCACACAAAAGATGAATTGTACAATAGTCTTCGAGGTCCGGCAGAAAATATGGAAATTTTGGCTACTGCCTACGCCGACCCAAAAAACAACGGAACGGGGCGTCACGAACCTGCTTTGATGACAATTTCCTATGGAAAAGGCCGTGTTTTCCATAACATCATGGGGCATGCAGATTATTCCGTTAATTGTGTCGGGTTTATAACTACCATGCTCCGTGGCACCGAATGGGCGGCCACCGGAAAGGTAACGCAAGAAATTCCAGGAGATTTCCCCACAGCCGAAAAAACAAGTTCTAGAACTCCTGAATAATAAAGGATATGGAACTGAACCTTAGTATCCCCGCGCTACTCTTTCCAGCAATTTCATTGACCATGTTGGCTTATAATGCGCGGTATCTGGCTATTGCAGCGCTAATACGCCAATTACACCGACAGTATGAAGAAACGGAATCGCAGTCCGTACGGCTGCAGGTGCGCAAGTTGAAAAAAAGACTTGCCATCATTAAACAGATGCAGGCTACCGCCATATTCAGTTTTTTGCTTGCCGTTATCACGATGTCCCTCATTTATGTAGAATTACGTTTTTGGGCCAATCTCGTTTTTGGCCTAAGCCTTTTGGCATTAATGCTTTCCTTGATATTATCATTTATTGAAGTACAACTGTCCACAAAGGCTTTGGAAATCCAACTTAAGGACATGGAGTAGCACATAACTTTAAAGGCATCACGACTTCTGAAGACAAGATTTATCGATTATCAAAATTTTGGACGCAGAGCGAAAATGATTAACTTTTCTTTTAGATTGAAATAACATACATGTAGTGAAGCTTAAAAACTGGAACAAACCCAAACGAGACCGATAATCGAGCGTTATTGACTTTGGTCTTGATTGCGGTTCATTTCTTTCAACCAAGAAAACAAACGCTATATCTATATTTCTGCAAAAGAACCTTCAAAAAGTGTTTTATATCAATTTTTTTAATGGTCAAGCATGCCGCTATACTTACTTTGTTCTCCCCAGATTAAACCAATTTGGTAGATTTGTATTTACCAAAAGAATTTCTTGCAATTTTATACTATGACTTCAGTAAGGGAAATAGATTTTTACAAAAACGTGAGAGAAACAAGAGAATTTCCTTTTGGTACTTTCTATTATTTTGACAGTGTCGTTATTTCAGAAATCAATGAAGGCGTCGTTTTCAATTGGGAAATGGCCAAAGTAGCTCTAGATGCCGCACAAGAAATTTTCGGTGATGAAAAGCCGTTGACCTACATCTCTAACAGAATAAACAGTTATAGTCTAATTCCAACGGATTGGTTAAAGTTTTATAAGCATAGGCATAGACTGTTGCGCTATTGCGTTGTGGGCAACTCCGCTTCTACCCTCAGTAGTATTTTATTGGAAAAAATGTTTTTCAAGGATTCCTTACGGCAATTTATAGATTTGGAAACTGCCATTGAATGGAGTCTTGATAAAAATGAAGATTCTCAGATTCAAAATGTCTCCTAAAACAATCCGTTATCGAGAACATTCCTGGGCACTAAAATCTTTAGCTAAAATATTGTTATAAAAACGTTTTTTCGACGGAAATATAGTATATCACAAAATTCTAACTTCTTGTTAATCTTATCATTGCGAAAAAAATTATAAGATATCATTATATTTACCTCCGCTTAAAACACCAACCACCTATGAAGCGCGTCAAAGAGCTCGGCTTTTTCAAAAATATTAGAGAGGTAAGGGAATTTGAATTTGGGGTTTTCTATTTTTTTGACGATTTGGTCATTTCCGAAATGAACGAAGGCGTGATTTTCAGTTGGAAAATGGCCGAGAAGGCTATGCACGCAGCACACCAAATTAATGGGAACAAAGCTCCGGTCGTTTACATTTCAAATCGAATAAACAATTACTACATTATGCCGTTGGACTGGATAAAATTTTATAGAAACCGAGCGAAGCTCAACTTTTATTCCGTTGTGGGAAGCACTCAGGGAAGTATGTCCAGCCTTATCTTGGAGCGGTTCTTTTTTAGAAAAAGCATCCCTAAGTTTACAGATTTGGAAGAAGCTATCACATGGAGTTTGGAAAAACTCGCTTCCCAAAAAGAATAAGACTAGTATTGCGGTCACATCACTTTGTTATTTGCCAATAGAGTCATATACCAAAGAAAAGCTATCCATGACCACACAGTGACTACATATATAACTACAAGTAGTATCCTGCTTTCTACCTTTTCTTTTAAATAATGCCATGCAAGTCCTCCAAAAATAAAACCCAAGGGAAAAAGCCAACTTATAAGAAGCATTGCCGGCCAGACCCAATCCCCGTGGATTTCGTCTAAGTGTGGAAAATTTCCCAAAACGAAAAATACCGTATAATAAAGCAGTCCTCCCGTGAGTCCCATACTTAAAAAACCCAGAACAAAACAAACCAAGCAGGCAATGATAGAGAATTTAGAGGTGTAGCTTAGTGCTTTCCAATGATTTTTCATACCCCTTACGATTTGTTGTTCACAACACTCCCGACATGAAAAAGTGCATCTCCTTGATTGACCACCGCTTGGTGATTGATACAGATCAAATGGCCATCAAAAGGAGCTTTTATTTTTTTGGTTTTCTTGGCATACGTATCGGAGACCAATCCTAGTTCCTGACCTTTATGGATCTCTCCGCCATTGATTACTTTTGGAACGAACATCCCTGCCGTTGGGGCTCTGAGCCATCTGCGATCGTTGAGTTGAACGGTAGTATTTTCAGTATGAAGGTTTGATTCGTTCTTACTGATCATTTTTAAATATTGCAATATGTTCCCAATGCCTTCGATTCCTTTTTGAATGGAGTAATCGTCAAAACGCATACTCTCCCCTGCCTCATAAACAATAGTTGGTTTGCCCATTTTAAAAGCTGCATTTCTAAAAGAACCTCTAATGAGCTTGGAAGGAAAGGAAATAGGAGCATTAAAAATTTTTGCCAAATGGGCACTTCTTTCATCTTCTTGGGTAAAACGTATTTGGGGATAATTATGACGCTGGCCTCCCCCTGTGTGCAAGTCTATAGCAACATCAATTTGATGCATAATTTCGGTAACGTAATGAAAGGCGATGCGGCTGGCCATAGAACCGGATTTGGTTCCTGGGAAACTTCGGTTTACATCTTTACCATCCGGTACATCACGGGAAAAATGAATGAATCCGAAAATATTCAGAATGGGAACGGCAATGATGGCACCTGAGATGACATTCAGGGATTTCTCCTCCAGCATGCGCCTCACTATTTCTATACCATTGATTTCATCGCCATGGAGTCCTGCCTGAATCAATACTGTTGGTCCTGGTTTTCTGGCGTTGAATACATAGACCGGTATATCTATAAGAGTACCCGTTGGTAAACGGTCAATCCCTATTTTGAGCAATTTCTCCTCTCCCGGAGATACGGATACTCCTCCTATAACAATACTTTTATTTGCGCTTTCTACGTCCATTCTTCTCCACAAATTTTATAATCTCCTCGGCTACGTTCACTCCCGTAGCTGCTTCTATGCCCTGCAAGCCTGGCGAAGCGTTCACCTCTATCAACAACGGTCCTTTTTTGGAGCGGATCAAATCTACCCCGGCAACACCAAGTCCCAAATACTTTGTGGCATTGAGTGCAATAAATTGTTCCTTGGCCGAAAGTTTTACGGCCTCGGTCGTACCGCCACGGTGTACGTTGGAACGAAAATCACCGAGTTCGCTCGTGCGCTTCATACTGGCCACAATTTTGTGCCCTACAACAATAATCCGAATGTCCTCTCCATTGCTTTCTTCAATATATCGCTGTAACAAAATACTCGTATCCATCTTATAAAAAGTATCGATGATGGATTTTGCCGATTTTTTTGATTCCGCCAAGATGACCCCCATCCCTTGCGTGCCTTCCTGAATTTTTATGATAACAGGAGTGCCGCCCAAGATTTCTATCTGCTCTTTGATGTTGTCCGGATTAATGGAAAACAACGTTTCCGGAATAGGAATTCCTTTTCGCGCCATAATTTGAAGCGTCCTGACTTTATTACGTGCCCTTGCAATACTCAAGGAACGTGCGGTACTAAAGACGTTGTTCATTTCAAACTGCTTTACGATGGCAACACCGTGACGTGTTACTTTTGTCCCTATTCTGGGAATAATGGCATCAAACTCCCCTGTAATATCTTCTTCCCTAAGAAAAATTTTAGGTTTTCCGGACCCCAATTTTACGGAGCACTTGGTGTGGTCAATTTGCTCAATGTAGTGTCCGGCTTTTTGAGCCTCCTCAGCAATTCTTTTAGTAGAATATACATTCATACTTACGGAAAGAAGTCCAATATTCATTGCTTGGGAACAGTCTTTTATTAATGAATCATCAATATCGGTCAAAAAAGGGATTTGAGCCAATTCATTTTGATATTAATTCTTAAAGTGTCCTGTTTTTACCAACCACACTAGCTTTCTACTCAACCGTACAGGTATCGGTGCAAACGGCAAACAAATTAGAAAAATTAATCTTTCTTAAACCTATTTTTATATAGAATAAATGCCCCAATACATTGAATATCTATAACACTATCATAATAATAGCCTCTTGTGCCATTACATTGCTATCTATTGAAAAACTGTTGTATTTTAAAAAAAATAGAACGGCAAAATATCTATATTGGTTTATTATCACCGGAAATATTGTAGTGTTGCAACTCATGTTGATAGATACTAAAGCGGTACAAGCATACCCGGTCTTACTGCTGCTTTTTATCCCTTTTCAATTTTTATCCCCCGTACTTTTTACCGCATTTACCTGCTCCTATTTGGACAAGGTTTCTCTTTTTAGACGATATAGGTATTTTCTAATAATCCCCTTCATTTTGTCTTTCCTATATTATTCGTTCGTCAAAATAAATGCGGTTTTTGGATATGCATGGATTTCCAAACGGACCGTAGCATACATAGGAGCGGAGTTTGATGAAAATCTAGCGGTATCCTTTTCATTGTTCATGGGCGTTTGTAATTATTTGATCATTAGAAAATATGAGAACGGTTTGGGCTCGCTTCCCTATCAGATTGTAATGAAAAAAACCAAATGGCTCAGGCGGTCTTATTCTACGCTTGTTGTCCTATGCCTTCTTTGGGTCGGTGTTATCATGTATATCAAAGCAGACCCTGATGTTGGAGGGCATGGGCCTTATTATCCCCTTTGGTTCTTGTTTCTATGCTTTTATTATGCATTTTGGTTTTATGGCTCCAAACACTTGAAAAAATTGAAAAGAGAGAAGGAGAGCGAAAAAGAAAAACTGAAGGAAATTGCAGGAAATTTTCAAGTGCAAAGATTGAACAGGATATTCACTTCCTCTGAATTACAGTCCCTACAGGAAAGCCAATATGACATTACGGGCATATTAAGTTATTTTGCCTCATCATTATTTGGCATAAATAAGCCGGAAGATGTTTTGTGGAGCATAACGGGAAATTGTATTTCCCAGTTGAATCTGGAAGACTGTGTTATCTATATTTTGGACAAGGACAACAATACACTTATACAAAAAGCAGCCTTTGGAAATAAACAAGTAGGGCCGCGTAAGATTTTAAGCCCCATTGAAATACCTTTGGGAAAGGGTATTGTAGGTTCCGTTGCTCAAACGGGAATACCGGAATTGATCGATAATCTTGCTCTCGACAAAAGGTATATCGAAGATGATATCCGTAGAAAGTCCGAACTGGCAGTGCCGATTACATATGAGGGTGTCATCCTTGGTGTGCTGGATTCGGAGCATTCCAAAAAAGGATTTTTCAAGGAAAAACATCTGTTGCTTTTCCAGTTGATCGGCAAACTGACCGCTGCAAAATTGAACCAGATCTCTAAAAAAGCGACTGTTTCCATCAGCAATGAAAATGCCTATTTCAAAGAACTTTCCCGCCTTTTGGAAAAGGAGCATATTTATCGGGATGCGGAGTTGAGCTTATCTTCCCTGTCCGAGCGTTTGAATATAAGCGTTACATACCTATCCCAATTGGTCAATACCATTTCCAATCAAAACTTTTCCGACTATATCAATCAGTATAGGGTAAGGGATGCCGAATTAAAATTGACAGACCCCAAATTTTCCAATTATACTATTTTGGGCATTGGCCTGGAGGCCGGATTTAACTCAAAATCGGCCTTTTACTCCGCTTTTAAAAAGCATACGGGACTAACGCCATCAGAATATCGAGAAAAACGCTTGATTTTGTCCTGATTCTTTCATACTAAAAGATATAGGACGCTCCAAGTACCTATCTCCATTAGGTTTGCCGCATAATTATAAATTAAAATTATGAAAGCAATCAAATTCAGAAATCAATTTTTTACAATTCTTTGTGCAGGGTCGTTATTTATGGCTTGTTCACCTGAAGATGGGGAGGACGGTGCTGTTGGTCCTCAAGGCATTCAAGGGGAACAAGGGCCAGCGGGCGCCGAGGGCCCTCAAGGAGAACAGGGCGAACCGGGTACGGCCAATGTTATCTATTCCGAATGGATGGATTCGGAGTTAGATAATAACATCATTGCTACAGGCTCAGGTTTTGAGGTGGATGCTCCCGATTTAACCGAAGATATCATTAACAACGGTGTTATCTTGGGATTTGGAAAAAATATTCCTCTCATAGGCACTCCGGATGTTTTTCAGCTCCCTGTGATATCTTCATCAAACCAATACTCCATTAGAGCTGAAGATCCGGGCATATTAAGGTTTCAAGTCTCATCAATAGATGGGAGTTCTGTCGGAACCCCTCTATTTGAAGAGTACAGGTATATACTAATACCCGGTGGTCAGCCAGCTTCCGACAACTCTAGCAAAACGTCTCAAATAGACTACACCAAAATGTCCTACGAAGATATCATGGCCCACTTTGATATTATTGAATAAATGGTTTCTTCCCTCATCCTTTTTAGGGTGAGGAGAAGATTTTAATTAAATTCATGTTGAAGAAATAGTTACTTCGCTTAACTTACTTTGACCAGTTTATAAAACCCTTGACATTTCAAGGGTTTTTGTTTAGGCTTCTTCCTGTTTTTCAAGTCTTTTTTAGTTAAAAATTAAACACCCTTTTCAAGTTGCTTAAAATCTATCTAAATAGAATACTAAAGCTGTAGAAAAGTTGTTAATAACTTGTTCGTGCCGTAACTTTGTGTAGTTAAAAAACCAACAAATGAGCGGATTTATAAAATCTTCGATAGCTAGAAAAGTCATAATGGCCCTATCCGGTCTCTTTTTAGTCTTTTTCCTTGGTCAGCACTTCACCATTAATATTACTTCTGTAATAGACCCTGATACGTTTAACGCTTGGTCCCATTTTATGGGTTATAACCCTTTGGTACAGTATGTATTGCAGCCTATATTGATTGCAGGTGTTATCATTCACTTTGTGATGGGTTTTATTCTGGAAATTCAAAACAGAAATGCCCGTGGAACAGGATATGTAAAATATAAAGGAAGTGCCAATGCACCATGGATTTCCAGAAACATGATTATTTCCGGAGCCGTAGTATTGGCTTTTATCGGGTTGCATATGTATGATTTTTGGGTACATGAAATGGCGTACAAGTACATTGAGTCAAATCCGGAGGACCCTACAAGATATTATGCGGAAACTGTTGAAAAATTTGCGCCTATTTGGAGAGTGGTACTGTATGTAATCGCTTTTGCACTATTGGCCTTACATTTATTGCATGGTTTTGCTTCGTCATTCCAGACCATGGGCGTCAACAATAAGTACACTCCTGCCATACAGACGTTCACTAAAATCTTTGCGGTCGCAATTCCTTTAGGTTTTGCCTTTATCGCAATATATCATCACCTTAACCCTATAACACATTAAGTATGGGAGTATTGGATTCTAAAATACCATCTGGACCGTTAGCGGACAAATGGACAAAACATAAAAACGAAATTGACCTTGTTAATCCGGCAAACAAACGAAACATAGATATAATCGTAGTAGGTACCGGTTTGGCAGGAGGTTCTGCCGCAGCAACCTTAGCGGAGCTTGGTTATAATGTAAAGACATTCTGCTATCAAGATTCACCAAGACGTGCACATTCCATTGCGGCACAGGGTGGTATCAATGCAGCGAAAAATTATCAAGGTGACGGTGATAGTCCTTACCGACTGTTTTATGATACCGTGAAAGGCGGTGATTATCGTTCTCGTGAAGCCAACGTATATCGGTTGGCACAAGAGTCGGTCAATATTATTGACCAATGTGTGGCCCAAGGTGTTCCTTTTGCCCGTGAATATGGTGGTTTATTGGATAACCGTTCTTTTGGCGGGGTTTTGGTTTCCAGAACCTTCTATGCGAAAGGACAGACCGGTCAGCAATTATTGTTAGGTGCGTATTCCGCTATGAACCGTCAAATAAACCGCGGTAAAATAAAGCCTTACAACCGTCATGAAATGATGGATTTGGTAAAAATCGATGGTAAGGCGAGAGGTATTATTGCACGCAATTTGGTTACAGGGGAAATTGAAAGACATTCTGCCCATGCCGTGGTTTTGGCCACAGGGGGCTATGGCAACGTATTCTTCCTTTCCACGAATGCGATGGGAAGCAATGTTATGGCAGCATGGAGAGCGCATCGTAGGGGGGCTTTTTTCGCCAACCCGTGTTTCACACAAATTCACCCTACCTGTATTCCGGTTTCCGGGGAATCACAGTCCAAACTAACGTTGATGTCGGAATCCCTTCGTAATGATGGTCGCATTTGGGTTCCTGCCAGATTGGAAGATGCCCAGGCCATACGTGAAGGAAAATTGAAACCCACACAGCTTAAAGAAGAGGATAGGGATTACTATTTGGAAAGACGCTATCCCGCCTTTGGAAACCTTGTACCACGCGATGTAGCTTCCAGAGCTGCGAAAGAGCGTTGTGATGCCGGTTTTGGCGTAAACAAAACGGGAGAAGCGGTGTATTTGGATTTCGATGCCGCCATTATGCGTTACGGAAAGGAAAAGGCATTGACTTCCGGTATGAAAGATGCCGATGACAAAGCAATCCGGGCGCTAGGTGAAGAAGTCATAGAAGCAAAATACGGAAACCTCTTCCAGATGTACGAAAAAATCGTAGATGAAAATCCATATAAAACCCCAATGATGATTTATCCCGCGGTACATTACACCATGGGGGGTCTTTGGGTGGATTATAATCTGCAAACTACGGTTGAAGGTTGCTATGCGGCCGGTGAGGCGAATTTTAGTGATCACGGCGCAAATAGATTGGGTGCTTCCGCATTAATGCAAGGTTTGGCCGATGGTTATTTTGTATTGCCTTACACCATTGGCGACTATCTGTCCAAAGATATCCGGACCGGTAAAATTCCAACGGACACTCCAGAATTTGACGCTTCTGAAAAAGAAGTTCGCGATAGGATCGAGAAATTAATGACCGGGCAAGGAACCAATTCCGTAGATTACTATCACAAGAAATTGGGCAAGATCATGTGGAACAAATGTGGCATGAGCAGGAATGCAAAAGAGCTACAGGAAGCCATTGATGAGATTTCCGCCCTGCGCAAGGACTTCTGGGAAAACGTACGTGTACCCGGAACGGCCGATAGCAAGAACCAAGAATTGGAAAAAGCAGGCCGTGTAGCGGATTTCCTTGAATTGGGCGAACTGTTCGCAAAGGATGCCTTAACGAGAAATGAGTCCTGCGGAGGTCATTTCCGCGAGGAATACCAGACCCCGGAAGGTGAAGCGTTGCGTGACGATAAAAACTTCAAATTCGTATCCGCATGGGAATACAAAGGAGAGCCCAAGGATGCCGTGCTTCATAAGGAAGCGTTGGTATATGAGAATATCGAATTAAAAACTAGAAGTTATAAATAGTTGTAGTTGTACGCTGAAGGTGAAGACCAACAACGGGCAACGGGCAACGAACAACTAAATAGTTATGAAATTAACATTGAAGATATGGCGTCAAAAAGATGCCAACACTAAAGGGAAGATGGTGGATTATACCATTGGTGGAATAGACGGAGATATGTCTTTTCTCGAAATGATGGATGTTCTGAACGAAGATCTTATCACAAAAGGTGAAGAGCCTGTAGAGTTTGACCATGATTGCCGCGAAGGTATTTGCGGATCGTGTTCGTTGCAGATTAACGGGGAGCCCCATGGACCGGATAGATTGATTACTACATGCCAGTTACACATGCGTAAGTTCAATGATGGCGATACAATTGTTATTGAACCGTTCAGGGCAAAGGCATTCCCGGTCATCAAAGATTTAATCGTAGACCGAAGTGCTTTTGATAGAATACAGCAAGCCGGCGGATATGTTTCGGTAAATACATCCGGAAACACCATAGACGCCAACGCTATTCCCATTGAAAAAGCGGATGCGGACGATGCTTTCTACGCTGCTGCCTGCATTGGTTGCGGAGCCTGTGTCGCAGCCTGTAAAAACGCAAGTGCCATGTTATTTACCTCCGCCAAGGTATCCCAGTATGCACTGCTGCCGCAAGGGCAGGTAGAAGCTACGGACCGCGTTCAGAATATGGTTCGCCAAATGGATTTGGAAGGCTTTGGGAACTGCACCAATACAGGAGCCTGTGAAGTGGAATGTCCCAAAGGAATTTCCTTGGAGAACATCGCCCGTATGAATAGGGAATATTTAGCGGCAAATATCAAGGGATAGGTTTTACGTCCGTTAAAATTTAAGTCCTGTGTTTCGTATGATAAGGAAACACAGGATTTTTTTATTTAACGGGGATACAAATATCTACAAAGAATAAACCTTCGGGATGGCTCATACCATCATTATGGTAGATTTCATAATGATGACCGTCTCTTAATTCAAAATTATTTTCCGGAATCCAAAGTGACATACTGTTCCATGCTTTCTCAAACTCTTCCGCCTTTATTTGAAAACTACCTACAGCAAACTTGCCTTCAGGAATGGTGTTTTTTGAAACTTCGCCCGTGACCTCAACGTCATCATCAATAGTGATACAAGCACTTGATTGCATTTTTGAAGCATCGGTTATCCTAGGGCTATCGTAGTAGATTGCCGCCATTTTTGTTTTTGGAAAATTCAATAATCCTCTCGGCCCTGCCCATTGCATCAATTTTTCAAACGCTTTTCCAATTTTGTCATAGGCCCCTTGATGCCTTACCTGTACCAACTTTAATTCGGGCATCACTTTTACTTCTACTTTTGTTTTCATCTCTAACCAGTTTTTAAGATTATCCATAGTGTAAAAGTATTTTTGAAAGGAAACTTTATTTTCTCCTTTCTTGCTTTCAATTTTACCAATCTTGCTAAACTCGTTTTGCCCCCTTCTCTGAAACTCAGAAGCACTGATGCCGTAAAACTTCTTAAACGTTCTAGAAAATGAATGAATACTCTTGAAACCGTATTGATGCGCTAGATTGGTCAACGTATTCGTATTCCCATTAAATAATAAGCGCCCAGCTATCTTTTCAATTCTTACCCTTGTAATATAGTTGTTCGGTGTTTCCTCTAATAAAGCGGTGAAAATGCGATGAAAGTGAAAAGGAGAGAAACAGGCTATGTCCGCCAATTTTTCCAGGGACAAATCAGCGTCCAGATTGGCATCTATATATTCTACTACTTTATTTATTCTGTTGATATATAAGATTTGTTGCTCATTTTTCATATCTGTCACTTTGACTTCTAAAAATAAATGTTTATCCATATCGGATAAAGTATAGCCCTAAAGGTCGCAAGATTTGTTAAATTTCGGTTTAGTTTTCTATCCGTCAAGACATTTAATATATTTAGGATATGGCCAAGAATTACTCGGAAGAGCGCATTAAAGTCCCTCGTTTCAACGAAGAGTCTGGGTTTTACACTACACCCCAACGCTCCAAAATCATGAGTAAAATTCGGGGCAAGAATACCAAGCCCGAACTAGCTTTTAGAAAAGCGCTTTATGCTGCTGGCTATCGCTATCGGGTAGATTATAAAAAGCTCATTGGCAAGCCTGATATCGCTTTAAAAAAATATAAGACCGTTATTTTTATTGATGGGGAATATTGGCACGGTTACCAATGGGCAGCACGCAAACCCAAAATAAAAACAAACCGCGACTTCTGGATCGCTAAAATAGAACGCAATATGCAGCGCGACCAAGAAGTGAATGCCGAACTTAAAAGATTGGGCTATACGGTGTTCCGTTTTTGGGAAAGCGAAATCAAAAAGAATCTTGATAGTTGCCTTCAAGAGGTTATTGCCCATTTAGAAAGCAAAATAGATTAAATCTGCATCCCCACCACTTCAAAAATCTGTTCTATTTCATCCATATGGATATCAAAATCCACATATTCCGGGGATTTGTTCGGACTATGACAGGTTATTGTTTTTTGATTGGCGTTATACGCTATGATTTGCCTACACATAATACCCCGTTGATGAACAATAATCCAATGGGCATCATACGTGTTTTTCAATCTTTTCTTCACATTAGGTATTGAAATAGATTTACCGAGTGCGATGGCTTTTTTTGGAATCCTGTATATAGTATTATCGTCCATAGCGTCATTGGTAATCTCAAAAGCTATGTAATCGCTTACCGCTACTTGGTCTATAATGAAACCAACATGTGGCAACGATTGCATAAAGGTAACGCTTTGATATTCAAGTATATATTCCGTAAATACTTCCGCCACTACCAAAGGGACTTCAAGTAGATACTTACCTGGATTCAATTTAAATATCGTATGGAGCTTATCCGGCTTTTTAGATTCCCTTCTATATGTGCTTCCATTCTCGTTCACGCTTTCATGTGAATATAGATCGGCAATACTTACGTCAAAATATTGAGCAATTTTTGTGAGATTTTTTATGGGTATGTTAGCATCTTTTTTTTCATATAATTGAATGGTTCGCAAACTAACACCTATCGCATGGGCCAAATCGGTCTGATTTATATTTTTTTTTCGCCTCAGCTCTTTCAATACAAACATAATATTGTATTATTGCGTAATATTCTTACATATTTTGTTGAATACGCAGATTAATTACACTATTTGTAATTCGTTTACAAACAAATATAGCAAAATGCGTAACTATTTTATTTGTAAATAAATTACAGAAGCCAATTCTTAATGATATGTTCTGAAGAATAAGATAAAATACCAACGATTAATACATTGCAGCCAATGTTCAGTGAAAATGACTATGGAAAACCCATTAGTGAAAAATTATCGATTATTTTAAGAAGAAATACCTCTAAAGATGATTTTGCCAATATAGCGGCACTTACAAGCATTAGTTTTTCTACCATTAGAGATGTGGTATATAGAACTAACAGCTTAACAAAATCCAACTCAAAAGCGATCATCGCATTGACCAAAGTTGCTTTTGACAATTCATTGGCATTACAGTTACAGGCAGAGGGTGATAAGAAATATTTAAACGACCTTTTATAACCATATTTCAACTTCATATGCAAAATCGGTCATCATTAGGCAGCACGTAAACTCAAATTAAAACCGCAACTTCTGGATCGCTAAAATAGAACGTAACATGCAACGTGACCAAGAAGTGAATGCCGAACTTAAAAGATTGGGCAATACTGTATTTCGTTTTTGGGAAAGTGAAATCAAAAAGAATCTTGATAGTTGCCTTCAGAAAGTTATTGCCCATCTAAAAAATATTATCCCAAATTAACATTCGTCAATTTGATTTAACATACGATTAACCTTTCAATCCCATATTTTAAAGGGGTTTTAACGGATATTTTCACTTCTATATTTTATATTAAATGAAAACGAATTATTAATCTTAAAAACAAAAACAAATGAAGAGGATTGCAATTTTAGCAACAAATGGATTTGAAGAAAGTGAATTAAAATCTCCAAAAGAGGCCATGGAAAAAGAAGGCTTCCAAGTAGATGTAATTAGTCCCGAAAAAGGGAAAATCAAAGGTTGGGCCAACGGAAATTGGTCTAATTCATATACCGTAGACAGAAGCTTAAACGAAGCTAAAGTTGATGAGTATAATGCGCTTGTATTACCAGGAGGAGTCATTAATCCGGATACCTTAAGAAGAAATGAAGATGCACTTTTGTTTGTGCGTGATTTCTTTAAGGCGAAGAAACCGGTAGCGGCCATTTGCCATGCACCACAAATATTGATTAGTGCTGATGTCGTAAAAGGAAGAAAGTTGACTTCTTTTAATTCTATCAAAGATGATTTGGTAAACGCAGGAGCACATTGGGTAGACCAAGAAGTAGTGGTAGACGAGGGATTTGTAACCAGTAGAAATCCAAATGATTTACCCGCCTTTAACGCAAAATTAATCGAAGAGATTAAGGAAGGAAAGCACGAAGCGCAACATGCATAATCATTATATGATTCAGTATAGAGCTCGACAGAAATGTCGGGCTTTTTTTATCCTATAAATGTGTATTTTTAAAAATGACTCCGAACATACGCTCCAAGTTACCAAAAATAAGGACCACTATTTTCACTACCGTAGGTAATTTGGCCAGAAAGCATAAGGCAATAGACCTTTCACAAGGCTTTCCAGACTTTGAAGTAGATACCTCCTTGATCGCGTTGGTAAACCAAGCCATGGAAAACGGTCATAATCAATATTCACCTATGCAGGGGCTTTTGGAATTAAGAGAAGTTTTGTCCCACAAAATAAAAAAGCTGCATAAAAAATATTATGACCCAATTTCGGAAATTACCGTGGTTGCAGGAGCTACACAGGCTATCTTCACCTCAATTACCGCATTTGTTCACCCCGGCGATGAGGTTATTGTCCTAAAACCTGCATATGATTGTTATGAACCGGCCATAAAGGTAAACGGTGGTGTGCCTGTTCATGTATCATTAGAGGCACCGTGCTATCAAATAGACTGGGAGTTTTTTAAGACGAAAATAAGCTCTAAAACAAGAATGGTCATCATCAATACACCTCACAATCCTGTCGGACGTATTTTTTCAAAGAAAGATATGCTGCAATTACAGGAGATTTTGAGCGATACCAATATTATCTTATTGAGTGATGAAGTATATGAACATTTAATTTTTGATGGCGAACAACATCAAAGCGCCTCCCGTTTTCCCGATTTGGCTTCCCGAAGTATTATTTGTTCTTCCTTCGGCAAAACCTTTCACGTGACCGGGTGGAAAATTGGCTACTGTGTGGCTCCCAAAGAACTGATGCAAGAATTTCAAAAAGTGCATCAATTTAATGTTTTTTGTGCGCCGAGACCAGTACAGCACGCATTGGCGACCTATCTTAAAACGGAAAGTCATTATTTAAACCTTGGTGCTTTTTATCAACAGAAGCGCGACTTCTTTTTAAATGCCATTAAGGATTCCCGTTTTACCTTTATGCCGAGCCAAGGTTCCTTTTTTCAGCTTTTGGACTATTCCAAGATTACGGATGAACGTGATGATGAATTCGTAAAGCGATTGATAGTGGAACACCAAATAGCAAGTATCCCTGTTTCCGAATTTAACCTCAATGATAGAAATGATCATATGCTCCGTTTCTGTTTCGCCAAAAAGGAGGAAACTTTACGAAAAGCAGCAACTATACTTAACGGACTTTAATCTAAAGCAGCGTTCACCAATTTCATAAATTCTCCTATTTTGTTAGGTTCCAGCCACCGTGTCACTACCACTAAATCGTGTTCCTTATCAATAATAATGAAGTTGCCGCCAAACCCTGCTGCGTAATATATATTTTCTGAAAGTCCTTCCCAATGGCGTTCTCCTTTTTTGTTAAGCCACCACATGTAACCATAATTTGCATTAGGTTTGGAAGGTGTTGTAGCTTTTTGAATCCAAGACTCACTAATTAACCGCTCTTGGTTCCACTTTCCATTATTTAGAAACAACATCCCAAAACGCGCCATATCTTCTGTATTGATAAAAAGCCCTGCCCCGGAATGCCCTCCACCAGTAACCGATTTCATCTTCAACCCGTCCACCTCTGTCCATGCATGGTCATACCCATACCAGCGCCACGTAGTAGAAGCACCTATTTTATCCATGATATTTTCCTTAAGTACCAATGGCATGGGCTTTCGCCAAATATGGGTGAGTGCATAGGCCAAAACATTTACCCGCACATCGTTATATTCCATCATAGTACCCGGTTCTTTTGGTTTTTCTAATTTCCAATCGTCCAAGCCTCCTTCACGTGGTGGACGGTCAGCCCAATCCTTTCCACCCCAAAGCTCCCCGGACCATGCCGAATTCTGCTGTAAAAGATGCTCCCAAGTGATTTTTGAGTTGTGAGTCCCATCAAAAGTACCGTCCCATATATAATCTATAACGTTATCGGTTGTGTTGGCAATCAAACCTTTATCCTCCGCCAGCCCTGCCATAGTGCTCAAAAAGCTTTTGGTCACGCTAAAAGTCATATCTACCCGTTTGGTATCTCCCCACTTGGCAATGATATAACCGTTTTTAAGAATTATTCCTGCAGGACCACCACGTTTTTTTGTGGGTCCTAGGATTTCATGGAAAGGTTCTCTTTCGAAGCCTTTTAAAATGGCCATGCGTAAATCTCTTGAGCCAGAGTATTCATTTTTTTCGGCAAAAGAAACGGCATCATCCAGCTTTTCTGTGTCTATTTTGTAGGATTTGGCAGGTTTATCTGCCCAAACTTCATTTTTCTTTGGAAAATAGTATTCCTGACCTCTTACGGGCAAGGTCATGGTATATAGAATGAAGCCGTAAACGAGTTTTTTCATTTTTAGGTTTTATTTAGGGATGAAGTTAACCAAATCATATCGCATTAACCAATCGGTCTGCTTGTCTGTTCCAATAAAGTAAGGGTGTGTTCCAAATTTGGAGAAACCGTGCCGCTGATAAAATTTTATGGCTCTTTGATTTTCCTCCCAGACCCCAAGCCATAAAAATGCCTTTTCCGATTCAAATGCAATTTTTTTGATTTTGGTAAGTATGGCTTCCCCAATTCCTCTTCCCTGAAATTCTTTTAAGACATAGATTCGTTCCAACTCCATACTTTCCGATAATTTTACATCGGTTTGGGCCTCACTCGTATTTAGTTTAAAATAAGCAACAAGTTTTTCGCCTAGGTATGTGAAAAAGAAAGCGATATTAGGATTGTTTATGGCTGAATTAAGTATTTCTTTGGTAAAGGCGACATTCAAATACGTTTTAAAATCGTTTGGGTCGTTGTCAGTTTCAAAAGCATCACTAAAGGTTTTCTTAGAGATTTCTAAAAGTTGTTCAAGATTACTTTCGTCACATTTTTCATATTGAAGTACCATATTCCCTAAAATAAGAAAAGGAGCAAATAATTTTGCTCCTTTCTGGGGGATTTTTACCTAAAAGTTTATAGCATGAATAACTTCTTGGTAAGTTGTAACAGGCCTTCATAAAAACTACCACGAGTTTTCTTTTGGCCATCATGAACAATTGGTCTATGGTTCATCTGGGTTTGCATAATTGTAGGCATTTTGGGTATAAAACATTTTAATTTTGTCGCTTAGCGAACAGCTCTCCTGATACTTTTTTCAATATGGTTCCGTTTTCGGTTTTCTCCATGATTACATATTCATCTGGAAAATCAGTCCCTGTATAAGAAATGGTGTAAACATTATCTTCCAAAGTCCAGGTAAAATCGTTCAAAAACGATACCTCACCATCTTTATAGCCGTGAAACCGACCTAGATATACATCATTAAAAATCCACTCTTCAGTATCGATTACCAATTTATTGGTATTGGTCGCGGTCTTTACTTCATTTTTCCAAATTCCAATAACGGCATCGTTATTTTCCTCTATTTTTGAACAAGACACAACAAGGACACATACTACTAAGCACTGTAAAAAAACTTTCATTTGTAGGTTAAGATTTATAAAGCGATTTGGGGTCACTTTTAATTACAATTCAAATATATGAAAGAATTTTCCTACATAGTAATTTTTGTGGTCAAATACAGTATTCTTGTTGCGAACCAAACAAATCTAATTAATTTCATCGATTAAAAACAATTTTTATCGATGAAATGCATTTATTAACATTTTATTATTTAATAAAGTGATACTACCTGAGTAAATATAAAATGAAACTCTCCTAGAAATTTTGTTTTGAACTAAGTCAGGAATATTAAAAAATCCAAAGATTTTAATATGGTGAAAGAATCATTCATTAATGGGCATAAAAAAAGAGCAACTTGGGGAGGTTGCTCTTTTTGTTTTGATTCTTTTAAAAATCTATAACATAAATAGTTTTTTGGTCAGAAGTACAATTCCACTAAAAAAATCGTTTTTATAAACTTGTACTCTTTCTTCTGATGCGATGTTATTTCGGAATTTCATTTTGGCTAAGTTATATTTTGACTTGGATATTTATTTTCTACGAGTTAAAGATACGCTCAACAAGAACTGTTATTGAAATTATTGTTGTGAACACACCCGTAAATGTTGTGAAAAAAACAATTGGTTTCCTTTCGTCGATAAAATCGCTTTCCCTAGTCAATCATCATCTCCGGGACATCCTTCGGAACAATCAACTTTCCGGCTGTAGCATTTTCAATATCCGTTACGGTAACTCCGGGGGCTCTTTCTAATAATAAGAAGCCATCCTTAGTTACCTCTAGAACGGCCATATTTGTCACTATTTTTTTAACACATTGTACTCCGGTCAATGGCAGCGAGCATTTTTTAAGCAATTTGGACGCTCCAGCTCTGTTTGTGTGCATCATCGCCACGATGATATTTTCTGCGGATGCTACCAAGTCCATAGCCCCTCCCATACCTTTGACCATCTTTCCCGGTATTTTCCAATTGGCGATGTCCCCATTTTCGGAAACCTCCATAGCTCCTAATATAGTGAGGTCCACATGTTGGCCCCTTATCATTCCAAAGCTCATGGCAGAATCAAAGAACGATGCTCCCGGTAAGGTAGTTATCGTTTGTTTCCCAGCGTTAATGATGTCCGCATCCTCGTCCCCTTCAAAAGGAAATGGGCCCATCCCCAATACGCCATTTTCGCTTTGGAATTCTACATTTATATCTTCCCGCACAAAATTGGCCACCAAGGTTGGGATACCAATACCCAAGTTGACATAGTAACCGTCTTGTACTTCTTTGGCTATTCTTTTTGCTATTCCGTTCTTATCCAACATTTTGTCGATTTTAAAATTTGGTGATGTACTAATTTGAAGATTTACTTCTCTTGCTTGTACCTATTATTTTTGATAAAATCAATGTAATCGATTCTAATTCTTGAAATAGTTCTTGCTTGGGCGCTGGATAATGTTTAGATGCCTCACATAGCTTTAACCAATAGAACAACTCATCAGCCTCTTTTGCAGAAATTTTTAACTTATGTATAAAATCTGCCTTACTTTCTGCATTTTGTGCTTCTCTTACATTTGCTCCTATAGAAGTGCCACTTCTAAATATTTGGGAAGCCATCTCAAACTTCTTTATATCCCTAATTTGCTCAGAAAAGGAAATGATTTTAATTGAAAACTCGAAAGTTAACTCTACTATTAAATTTTTCTTATCACTTCTCATTTTCAAATTGAAAAATCTTTAAATTAATCAATTCTTTGCCTCACTGTTCTCTGCTCTATTCTCTTTTCATAGTGTTCCCCTTGAAAGATGCGTTGTACAAATATTCCAGGGATATGAATTTCATTGGGGTCCAATCCTCCAGCAGGAACCAATTCCTCTACCTCAGCGACCGTAATCTTGGCCGCACCACACATACACGGGTTAAAATTTCTTGCCGTACCCTTAAAAATCAAGTTTCCGGCCTCATCACCTTTCCAGGCTTTTACAAACGAAAAGTCTGCCTTAAAAGCCTCCTCCATCACATACATTTTCCCATTGAATTCCCGTGTTTCCTTTCCTTCCGCAACTTCAGTTCCGTAGCCTGCAGGTGTATAGAAAGCAGGGAATCCGGATTGAGCCGCCCTACATTTTTCGGCCAAAGTACCTTGCGGGGTAAGTTCCACTTCCAATTCTCCACTTAACATTTGCCGTTCAAACTCATCATTTTCCCCAACATATGAGGAAATCATTTTTTTTATCTGGCGTTGCTGTAGCAATAATCCAAGTCCAAAATCATCAACACCGGCATTATTGGAGATACAGGTAATGTCTTTTACGCCTAACCTCACTAATTCCGAAATCGCGTTTTCCGGTATGCCACATAGCCCGAAACCTCCGAGCATGAATGTCATGTTATCCGCGACGCCTTCTAACGCCCTGCCGACATTTGGAACTGTTTTTCGTATCATAATCCCTTAAATTAAAACCTTTTCTAATGTACCACTTTTTAGTTCCTGATTTTAAATTTTACGCAAAAAATAACCTGCCGAAAAGCAGGTTATTATAATCCATTTATAATGATGGTAATTAAAAATCCAAATCTTCCAGATCTTCCTTGATATCCTCATCCGTTTGTTGGTTTTCCGCAAATTTTACACAATCTGTCTGAATACTCATATTTTCAGGTTTTTCAAAATCTTCTTTGGAAACGTTCAATTCCTCATCAGCATAGTTTTTGGTCATATATAAGCCCCAAATAGGCAAGGCCATAGATGCGCCTTGACCGTAAGTAATGCTTTTAAAGTGCGTGGCGCGTTCTTCACCACCTACCCAAACACCAGTGACCAAATTAGGCACCATGCCCATAAACCAACCATCACTATTGTTTTGCGTAGTTCCTGTTTTACCGGCTATCGGATTCGTTAAATTATACGGATAGCCCGTAATAATCTCTTTATAGACTGTTTGATTTTTATTGTAACTATGGCGCAGTCTTGTTCCGGATCCCCCTTGGGTAACTCCTTTCATTAAATCTATCATGGCGTAGGAAACCTCTTTACTCAATACATCTTTGGTTTCTGGAACATATTCATAAAGTACCGTACCGTTTTTATCTTCTATGCGCGTGACCATTACCGGTTTAACATAAACGCCCTGATTGGCAAAAGTTCCGTAAGCGCCCACCATTTCATATACATTGAAGTCTGGCGTTCCCAAAGCAATGGAAGGTACCTCAGGAATTTCCCTGGTTAATCCAAGATTTTTAACGATAGATACAACCGATTTAGGACCCACCTTATCTATTAACTGTGCAGTGACCGTGTTTACCGAATTGGCCAAGGCATGCTTTAAGGTCATATCTTTCCCCGAATATTTTAAATCGGAGTTTCTTGGACACCAAGGTTCAGGGTTTCCATGTTTATTGGCCTCAATACAATATTGGGTATCTGGCAAAGTTTCGCAAGGTGACAAACGCAATTGGTCAATGGCCGCGGCATATACAAATGGCTTAAAGGTAGAGCCTGCCTGCCTAGCTCCTTGTATTACATTATCATATTGAAAATGTTTGTAATCAATACCGCCCACCCAAGCTTTAACATGACCGGTCTGTGGTTCCATGGACATCATGGAAGCCCTTAAAAAGGTTTTGTAATATCTGATGGAATCCAAAGGCGTTAAAATAGTATCTTTTTCACGGGTGTCGCTTTTCCAATCAAACACCGTCATTTCTGCCTTTTTAGTAAACGAAGTTCTAATTTCCTTTTCGGATTTTCCGGCAGCTTTCATTTTTCGCCATCGCTCGGAAGTTTTCATCGCTCTTTCCATAATGCGATCGGTTTCTTCCGTAGTCAAATCTAAAAATGGTGTTGTGGGATTTCTTTTTTTCGTATTCTGGTTGAAAAACTCCGCTTGTAAGCGAGACATATGTTCCTCTACCGCAGCCTCCGCGTTGGCTTGCATTTTAGAGTCTATAGTGGTGTAAATACGTAATCCATCCAAATAAATGTTCCATTTATCACGTTCCCCATCTAGTGCTGGTTTTGGGTTTTTCTCAATCCATCCTTTCATATATCTTTGCAAATACATCCTAAAATAGGTAGCCAATCCTTCCCTATGGTTTTCAGGGTTAAAATTGATGTCCATTTTAGTGGCCTGCAAAGAATCTTTTTCTTTTTCAGTGATAAAATCATATCTGGCCAATTGGCCTAGAACAATATTCCTTTTTTTCTTTGTCAATTCTTCACGACGCATTGGATTGAACAATGAGGAATTTTGCAACATTCCTACCAACATGGCAGATTCTTCGATTTTTAAATCTTTGGGCTCTTTCCCAAAATAGATACGTGAAGCAGAACGAATACCATCGGCATTATTTCCAAAATCATAAATATTCAAATACATACTTACAATTTCTTCTTTGGTATAGCTTCGTTCTAATCGAACGGCCAATACCCACTCTTTTATTTTTTGGGTATATCTTTCCCAACCTCTTGCCGCCGGACCAGTAAATAATTGTTTTGCCAGTTGTTGAGTGATTGTACTAGCTCCTCCTCGTTTCCCTAGATAAAAAGCAGCTCTTAATGTGCCATACCAATCGATCCCTGAGTGATCCTGAAAACGTATATCCTCACTTGCCATTAAAGTATTTACCAGATTTTCAGGAAGTTCCTCAAAAGGAACGTTGGTTCTGTTATCATCCAAATAAAATTTTCCTATCAGTTTTCCATCCGAAGACATGATTTGGGAGGCAAGGTTGGTCTGCGGATTTTCCAAATATTCATATGGGGGAAGTTCCCCAAAAAGACCCCACGAGGCCGAAAGAAATACTAAAGCTACCAGCAAAACTCCTGATCCGAAAAGAATCCAAAGCCATTTGATATATTTTCCAAATCCAGTTTTAACCGTATTTTTTTTAACCGTTTTAGCCATTATCTAGGGGTTACTTTTGGTAATTTCTATCCCAACATCCAAAATGCCCTCCAAGCCAACGATACCGGAGACACTTCCGTTTTTTCGCATGGCATGGGATACTTCAATTGTATATACGCCGGTATCCGAAAAAACGATGTTTTCCTTGTACCATAATTTGTTTTCCTTTACGCTGCCGTTTCCCTTTCCTAACCAAGTACCGTCCGGCAAAGCCATGGTATACTCCAACGTATCCTGAATTACTTCTCCTTCCGGAGTGGTCATTGCGGCAATCACGAACAGGTTACTATAGGGGAAACTTTCATCGTTCCTAACATTAATAAACACATTGTGTTTTTGTAACGTATCCAATTCCGAAAAATTGAATTTTAAAACGTCATTTTTATTCCAAGTATCCCCTCCCAAGGATCGGTATTCACTTTTAACGATATCCGTTTTGCACGAAACAAGACCGATTAAGATTGCAAAAAAGCCAATGAGCCTACGCATTTTTTTGATTTCGCTTTCTGTTATTGTTGTTATTCCTTCTCTTTTTGTTCCGGTTTCTGTTGTTTCTTCTTTTTGGCTTATCAAAACGGGTCAGGCTATCCTGACCTACTACATTTTCAAAAACCACTTTTTCTTCCACGCCCTGTTCCAAAACGTACATCTCTAAACTGGCAACTTTCTCTTTTCGTTTATTCTTATCTAGAATTTCGTTTACCTGGTCCTTGGAAAGCACATGCCAATTGGCCGGATCTTCTTTATAGGAAAACCATAGCATTTCCTTGAATATATCTGTCTTTTGGCAAAAAGCCAATCCTTTTTCGGTAAACAGTTTGGTGTCTTGCCCGGGGAAATCTTTCAAGGCATCCAAGTACACATCCAACTCATAATTAAGGCAGCACTTTAATTTTCCACACTGCCCTGCCAATTTTTGGGGATTTAAAGAAAGTTGTTGGTAACGCGCCGCAGAGGTACTTACTGAACGAAAATCCGTTAACCAAGTGGAACAACAGAGTTCGCGACCACAGGAACCAATTCCTCCCAATCGTTGGGCTTCTTGACGGTAGCCTATTTGGCGCATTTCTATACGAATGCCGAAGGCCTTGGCCATATCCTTGATCAATTGTCTAAAGTCTACCCGTTCCTCGGCAGTGTAATAAAAAGTGGCCTTGGAACCATCGCCCTGAAATTCCACATCGGAAATCTTCATCTGCAACTTCAAGATAATGGCTATTTCCCGAGAACGCTTTTTGATTTCCTCTTCCCTATCCCTACATTTTTGCCAGATATCAATATCCTTCTGATTGGCTTTTCGATATATTTTAGGAAAGTCTTCTGCCTTAAAATCGGCCTTTTTACGTTTCATTTGTACACGGACCAATTCTCCGGTCAACGTAACCATGCCAATATCATGACCCGACTGGGCCTGTGTAGCGACAATATCGCCAATAGAAAGTGAAAGATTGTCCGTATTCTTAAAAAATTCTTTTCTACTGTTCTTAAATCTAACCTCAACAAATTCAAAAGGCTTTTCCCCATTGGGAAGCGCCATGTTGGAAAGCCAATCAAAAACAGTTAGTTTATTGCAACCATCTGTACCGCAAGTACCATTATTCTTGCACCCCTTTGGTTGCCCATCCTTACCGGAAGAACAACTACTACAACCCATATTTTATATATTGATTCCGAAAAACCTATAGTTTTGACGGAAAAAGGTTCATAAAAACTTTAAAAGTAAAGATACTATAATTTGTTATCGAAGCGAAACACAAATAAAAAAGACCCTTCTAGATTTATTTCTGGAAGAGTCCCTAATGTTATGGTTCAAGACTGCTATTCTTGGTCTTTATCTACCGTTGCTTCAGCCGGAGCATCAGTTTCTTCAGTGGCTTCTTTAAAAGCAAAAAACAATACGCCGCCTATAACGATAAGTCCAATACGTATGGCCCATCCGGTGTTTATTCCCCAAGAATCGATCCACATTAAAATCCTTAGGTTATAATCAAAGAGCGAAAGAACGGAGGAAATTATTCCGGCCAAGGCCATAAAACTACCTACACTTGAAAGTTTCTGTTTTATAAAGTCCGATTTTAATTGGTTATGTTCACAAAAACGTAGATCAAGAGCTTTTATTTGAAACCGAGCTTATCAACTACTTTTTGAACTTGAGTACTTCGGAACGTCCTTTTTTAAAAATCTTGTTGCTGACGATCTTTCCTTTGCGCAACGCTTTTTGTTCTTCAAAAGGCAGTTCATGTATCTCCTTGCAGTGGTCAGAGCAGCAATCGTTCATTTTTCTGGCACATTCCCCGCATTGAATAAATAGCAAATGGCATGCTTCATTGGCGCAGTTCACGTGTGTATCGCAAGCCGCCCCGCATTGATGGCATTGCGCAATGACATCATCACTGATGCGCTCCCCCCTTCTGTGATCAAAAACGAAGTTTTTTCCCCGGAATTTGTTTTCGAGATTTTTGTCGGTTACCTGTCTTGTATATTCAATAATACCTCCTTCCAATTGGTATACTTGTTTGAACCCATTGTGCTTATAATAGGCACTTGCCTTTTCACAGCGGATACCGCCTGTACAGTACATGACCAATTTTTTATCTTCCTTATGGCCGGCAAGGTCTTTTTCAATGATGTCCAAAGAGTCCCTGAAGGTATCTACATCCGGGGTAATCGCATTTTTAAAATGGCCAATTTCACTTTCATAATGATTGCGCATATCTACCAAAATGGTATCCGGGTCCTCGATAAGGTCGTTGAATTTTTCCGCGTCTACGTGAATTCCTTTATTCGTAACATCAAAAGTGCTGTCATTGAGTCCGTCTGCCACTATTTTGTTCCGGACCTTCACCTTTAATTTTAAGAACGATTTGTTGTCCTGTTCAATGGCAATGTTCAGTCTCACATTTTCCAAAAAAGAAATACCGTCCAAATGTGTCTTAAAGGCCTCAAAGTTTTCTGCCGGAACCGATAATTGGGCATTGATACCTTCTGTAGCCACATAGATCCTGCCCAGTACCTCTAGCGCATCCCAATGAATGAATAAATGATTTCTGAATATGGCCGTGTTGCCAATGTGCGCGTATTGGTAAAAGGAAATCGTGAGCCGCTCCTTACCGGCGGCCTCTATCAAAGCTTCCCTTTCCTTAGCGCTTAATGTATTGTACAGTTGCATGCTATACCAATAGTTTAAGCCTGCCCAAGGGCAGTCAGGTTAAAGAATAAGTTAATGGCAAAAATAGTAAATACGTTTGGAACCGTATAGTGCTTTGCGTTCTTCCAAAAAAAGAGCCTTGAATCAACAAGGCTCAGTTCGGTTATTCCATTTCTTTCTTCTTCATAGCATTCTTTCAGAAAATCAAAAAGGAAATAACCACCATTGACCATTGCCACTAAAAAACAACAGTTTATAATCAGGTAAAATCAGACACTATATCATATAGATGATAATTCCTCTAAAGGGTTGCGTAAAGCATTTTATAATTCTTAATTTTCCAAAAAGAAACAGTATTTTAGCTTCCCTAAAAAATATGAGATGAGTTCCGAAAAAGAAGCAAAATTAAAAGCATTAAAACTGACCCTTGATAAATTGGACAAAACCTATGGAAAGGGAGCGGTAATGAAGATGGGCGACAGTGTGGTCGAGGATGTAGAGGTAATCCCATCCGGATCTTTAGGGCTGGATATTGCTTTGGGTGTTGGCGGTTACCCAAGAGGAAGGGTCATTGAAATTTATGGGCCGGAATCTTCGGGAAAGACGACCCTTACGCTACACGCTATTGCCGAAGCCCAAAAAAATGGCGGTATTGCTGCTTTTATCGATGCGGAACACGCATTTGATCGTTTCTACGCTAAAAATTTAGGTGTAGATATAGATAACTTGATTATTTCCCAACCGGACAATGGGGAACAGGCCTTGGAAATTGCCGATAATTTAATTCGTTCGGGAGCTATAGACATCGTAATTGTGGATTCCGTTGCCGCGCTTACCCCTAAAAGTGAAATAGAAGGGGAAATGGGCGACTCCAAAATGGGGCTGCACGCGCGTTTAATGTCGCAGGCGCTGAGAAAATTGACAGGCTCTATCAGCAAAACCAATTGTACGGTGGTTTTCATCAACCAACTACGTGAAAAAATTGGGGTAATGTTCGGCAATCCGGAAACGACTACGGGCGGTAATGCGCTTAAGTTTTACGCATCGGTTCGTATAGATATCAGAAGGTCTACGCAAATAAAGGATACCGATGGTGCCGTGCAGGGCAACAAAACAAGGGTTAAAATCGTAAAAAACAAAGTAGCACCTCCTTTCAGAACCACGGAATTTGATATTATGTACGGTGAAGGAATCTCCAAGGTTGGAGAAATCATAGATCTTGGCGTGGAATATGAAATTATTAAAAAGAGTGGTTCTTGGTTCAGTTACGGAGAGACCAAATTAGGTCAGGGGAGAGATGCGGTGAAGTCGCTCCTTTTGGACAATCCAGAACTTTTTGAAGAGTTGGAAGGCAAAATACGGGAGGCCATTCAAGCTCTTAAACCATAAATTGTACGGTTTACCTCCTTTTTAAATAGATTTAAAAGAATTCACGCAACCTTTAGTCTTTATTTTCATCTTGAAGATAAAAAGATGTTATTATGATAGGGAAAATAAAATATTTCCTGATTGTAGGGTTTGTTTTAATTTTGGGCGGCTGTTCCTTGAACGATGATGGACCTAACTTTCATTTTACAGCTCTGGAAATCGTAAGCGCGGAACTTCCCGATGCTTTTGAACTCAATGAAACATATAGAATCGATGTAACTTTTAATCTGCCGAATGGTTGTACATCCTTTAACGGATTTGACGTTACCCAAGAGGATACGACCGTGAGAAACGTTGTCGTTTTCGGAGCTGTACGGACTGATATTGATGATTGTTCCGAAGAACTGGTTCAAGAAGAGTCTTTTTTCAATTTTGTAGTCGTACATAACGAGCCTTATCTGTTCAAGTTTTACCAAGGTGAAAACAGCGAGGGAGAACCGGAATTTTTTGAAGTAACCGTCCCGGTCAATTAATCTTATTTTAAAATTCAACCAACCCAAGTGAGTCAAGAGGAACTCATACATAATTGCAGAAAGGGAGAACGAAAAGCCCAAGAACAGTTGTATAGAACCTATGCCCCTGTACTTTTTGGTATTTGTCTAAAATATTCCCGTAACAAAACCGAGGCCGAAGATAATTTGCATGATAGTTTTATGACCATTTATGATAAAATTGGTCAGTATAAGTCTAAAGGTTCCTTTGAAGGCTGGTTAAAACGTATTACCGTAAACACGGTCTTACAAAAATATAGAAAGGAAGAACCACTTACCGTGGTGCATGAAAACACGAAGGAGACCGTGGAAATAGATGAAGCCCATTCTGATGTTGGACTTCAAACCCTTTTGGGTTATATAAGGGAACTTCCCAATAAATACAGAACCACTTTTAGTCTTTACGTGCTTGACGGGTACACACACAAGGAAATAGGTGATTTATTAGGTACAACGGTTGGCACATCAAAATCCAACCTTGCTAGGGCCAGAATGCTTTTAAAAGAAAAAATAGAAACAAGATTCTCGCAATCCATGATAGGCATCGTCCTTTTATTGTTAGGGAATTATATATGACCAGAAGGTCCAAAAAAATTGTAGTCTTAAAGAGATGGGTAAAAAAAATATAGACGAATTGTTCCAAGAAAAGTTCTTGGACTTCAATGAAGTTCCGGACGAGCGTGTTTGGAATTCCATTGAAGCGTCTTTAAACGGAAAAAAGAAAAAGCGGGTCGTTCCGCTTTGGTGGAAAATAGGCGGTATTGCCGCAGTCTTGATATTGGGATTCTTCTTGATCAATCCTTTTGGTCAGGAAATCACTTCGCCTACCGATAGCACAATTACTGACACGAACAAAAAAGAAGAGCAACTTCAACAAACAGAACAAGATACTTCTAAAGAAGTGCTATTGGACAAAAATACCACGAAAGAAACGCAGATAGCCACTGAAAATACAGAAGATCAAAATCAAGATACCATTCTTAAAAAGAAGAACGACAATTTTGTTACTACCGAAAACAAAGCATCCAAAAAGGATAGTTCCAACGGAACTAAAGAAAACAAATTGATTCCTGATAATACTTTAAAAGAAGATTTCAATCAAAAAGAAGGGGTCGCCCAACATGCTGAGAGCCAAAAGAGGGATTCAGTTCAAAATGATAAGAAAAAGACCTTGGACTTTAAGAATTCCCTTCCTTTAAATGAAGCAGTTGTAGTTTCGAATGCTAACGCGAAGAAAAATGAAAAGAATAGTGAGCCCAACATCAATCCTACTAACAATAGCAATAATGTAGTGGATTTAAAGGAAAACCCTGCCAACAATACTATTGAAACAGCCGTAGCGGAAAATACTGCATCAGAAGAAAAAAAGGAGGAAGAAACGGTAATAGCCGTTACTGATGATTCTAAGAAGAAATCTATCTATGATGAGATAGAAAAAGAGCAAGAGGACGAGGAAACTATTGCGGAAAACACGGGCAATAGATGGTCCGCCGGGCCAAGCATAGCTCCCGTGTATTATAATGCCATTGGTGAAGGTTCACCGGTACACTCCATTTTCGTGCCGAATGAAAAGTCGGGAAACGTGAATTTAAGCTACGGACTATCCGTGGCATATGAGCTTACCAGCAAACTTACGGTACGTTCCGGCATTCATAAAGTAGATTACGGTTATGATACGAACGATGTGGCATTTTCCTCATCGGTCGTTGCTTCCACAAATGGGCAAATTGATAATATTGATTACAGGACTACCGCCAGAAACCTTGTGGTAACCAGTAAAACGGGCGGTGCCCCTTCCGCAGATGTGGAGGCGTTCAATGCCCTTGATGCCAGTGCGCCAGACCCGACCATAGACGGAGTTATGTCACAACAATTGGGGTATTTAGAAGTTCCTGTGGAATTGAATTATGCCCTGATCGATAAGAAATTTGGTGTTAACATCATAGGAGGTGTGAGTTCACTTTTCCTAGTCAATAATACCATTGCGCTTACTTCAGGAAATCTAACAACGGAAATTGGCGAGGCCAATAACGTGAACGATGTGAATTTCAGTACAAATGTAGGCCTAGGATTGAATTACAAGTTTTCGCCGAAATTGCAGTTGAACGTGGAACCTATTTTCAAGTATCAACTCAATGCCTTTTCTGAAGCAGACGGTACTTTTAGACCTTATTCTATAGGAATATATAGCGGGTTAAGCTTTAAGTTCTAAGACTTATTTTCCAAATCCCTCAGAATTACCTCTCGTACCTCCTCTCGGAGTGTTGCTTGGTCTTCCGCATCCAGAATTCCCGTTTCAAAAAAGGAATGCACTTTGGCCCTGCTCCTACCCGGACCTCCGCTAAAAAAAGTGAAAGGAAAACGTTTTTTATTGTCGTAAAAAGTCATGGGCACTACCGGAATCTTATGGGCAATGGCCATTCTAAAGGCACCGTTCTTAAATTCATCCAATAGAATATGTTCCTCTGGTACACCACCCTCCGGAAAAATACAAATGCTCAAACCTTGCTTTAACCGTCTTTGTGCTCTTAGATATACTCCCGTTCTGCTTTTTGAATCCTCACGATCTACCATAATACAGACACGCTTATAAAAAAATCCGAAAAGAGGTATTTTTACCAGCTCCTTCTTACCTACAAAGACAAAAGGATTTTTACTAACGTATAACATCAGCATAATGTCCAGCATACTGGTATGGTTGGCCACCAACATATAACTTTTTTCTTTGAGAAGAGGCTGCTCGTAATGCACCGTTGGAAAACAAGCCATCCCATACAAAATGGATTTGGCCCAAAGATTCCTGGCCAACCAGAAAAATTGTGGGTACCAGGTCTCCCTTGAGGCAAAAAGCAATAAAAAAGGAAAAAATAGGAGTATGGGTAGGGCCACCAAGATATAAAACCAAATTCGGTAGCCAGTTTGGAGAGTTCGTTTAAGAAGCTTGAGCATAAATCAAAAATAGTTATTTGCATCTGTTTTTTATGATTTGTTTTTACCTTTACCCACTTACGATCTCAGATTATGGCAAGAATTTTAACAGGGATTCAAAGTACGGGAACACCGCATCTTGGCAATATTTTAGGAGCTATTGTACCTGCCATAGAAATGGCCCGGAATCCTAAAAACGAATCTTTTCTTTTTATTGCGGACATGCATTCGCTTACCCAAATTAAAGATGGTGAAGTATTGCGCAACAACACTTATGCTACCGCCGCTACATGGTTGGCCTTTGGATTGGATATTGAAAAAACAGTTTTTTACAGACAGAGCGATGTACCTCAGGTCGCCGAGCTATCATGGTACTTAAGCTGCTTTTTCCCCTACCAACGATTGACCCTTGCACATTCTTTTAAAGATAAAGCCGATCGTTTAGAGGATGTAAACGCTGGTTTATTTACCTATCCCATGCTGATGGCTGCGGATATCTTATTATATGATGCCGATATAGTACCTGTAGGAAAAGACCAATTACAGCATCTGGAAATGACTCGGGACGTAGCCGCACGTTTTCATGCACAGTTGGGAGAAACTTTCGTAATGCCCGATGCCAAAGTACAGGAAGAAACCATGTACGTTCCCGGAACCGATGGCGCTAAAATGAGCAAAAGCAAAGGCAATCTTATCAACCTCTTCCAACCTGATAAAAAACTACGAAAACAGATTATGGGTATACAAACGGACAGCACGCCTATAGAAGACCCTAAGAACCCTGCTACGGATAATGTATTTGGCCTCTATAAACTTTTGGCCTCCCAACCGGAAATCGAAGAAATGAGTGCCAATTATCTTGCAGGCAATTATGGTTATGGCCATGCCAAACAAGCGCTATACGAGGTAATTCTCAAGAAATTTGAAGAACCTAGAGAACAATTTGAATATTACATGAACAATCTCCAAGAAGTTGATGAAGCTTTGGCTTTAGGCGCCGATAAAGCAAAAAAAGTTGCAAATGGGGTTTTGGAACGTGTTCGGGAAAAGTTGGGGTATTAAAATCTTATCCATTAGGTTTTTAAAATGTTAAATATAAGTGACAAACAGTTAATTTTAGGGCACGTATCATTAAAGTACTTTGTAGTGTCTCCTTGAAAGCCTAACTTAAATTCATCATATTTAAAATACTGATGAAAGACTACGCTTCGTTACTCATATTTCTTTTTGTTCTGGTCCAAACAACACATAGAATTAATTCACAGGACAACAAAAACTTTCAAAAAGTATTAGGAAAATTAACAACGTATGCTTCAAACCAAAGTCCTGAAAAAACATATATCCAAACGGATAAAGACTATTATGCCAATGGTGAGACAATATGGTTCAAGACATATTTACTGGACGGTATAACACACTATAAAAGCGATAAAAGCAAGGTCATTTACATAGAATTGGTAAATGCAAAGGACAGTGTTATCTCACAGAAAAAAATGTACGTTCAGGATTTGGGAGCCTCCGGAGATATGGCGATTCCTAAAAACATTGAGCAGGGAAAATATTCGTTGCGAGCCTATACCAAATACATGCTCAACGAGCTAGAGCCCACTTTTCATAGTAAGGAAATTTCTATTTGGTTTCAAAAATTTGATGCTTCCGTTACAGAAACGTCCCAAAAAGTTGTAAAGAATCAAAATGCGTCTGCCGGAACAATAAGACCTAAAATCAATTTTTTCCCAGAGGGGGGATACGCAGTAAGTGGAATGACCAATGTTTTTGGAATAAAAGCGACAGATATCTACGGAAACGGTGTTTCATTGGAAGGAAAAATTATTGACGAAAATGAAAACATGGTCACACCATTTAAATGCTTTGATTATGGGCTGGGCAAGGTTTCCTTTTTACCGGAAATCGGTAAAGTTTACTTCGCCAAAATAGATATAAATGGCGTTTCGGAAAAGTATAAGCTGCCTAATATACTAGATGAAGGTTATGTGTTGAATGCAAGAAATAAAGGAGGTGAAATAATCCTTGCGGTTGCTACCAATAAGGAAGAAAATCTCAAGGAAACTATGCTTTTGGGACATCTAAGAGGTCGCCTAATTCTAAAACATATCGAAAAATCCGACAAGAGCAGCTTCACTATCAAATTGCTGACCAAGGAACTACAATCCGGTGTAGCCCAATTCACGTTGTTTACTCAAAGCGGCGAAGCGGTCTCCGAACGCTTGGTCTTTATCCGAAATCCCAATAGAGAAGCGATTGTTGATGTAAAACCGGATGCACACAGGTATGAAAAAAGGAATAAAACAACAATCACTATTTCCTTAAAAGATATTCATGGAGCCCCTTTACAGGGAGAGTTCTCGAGCAGCGTGGCAACAATAAATGGAATATCCAAAGCAGAGGGTTCTACCATCGAAAGTTGGTTGCTCCTTAATTCGGATATTGGCGCGCATCTATCTAATTTGGCCTTCTTTTTTAATGATTCCAGCTCGGAAAAACAATACCTTCTGGATGCCTTGATGTTGACCCATGGATGGCGTAGGTTCGTATGGAAGGAACTATTGGACAAGAACGTGAGTAAAAAGTTCCGTTTTGAGCCAGAAAAAGGAATTTTTATAAGCGGAAAAACCACGGATTATAACAATAAGTATAGACCCAAACCCAGCTTTACTACATTGAATGTATTGCAATCTGGTATTTACCAAGAAAAAAAAGTCAGCGATAGTCAAGGTAATTTTCTTTTTGGCCCCTTTATATTTCAAGATAGCGTTGATGCAATAATCCATGCTACACCTTTGAAGGAAACCAATAGTTCAATAAAGAATGAGATTGCGATATACGTCAACAAAAGTTCTCCTAACGTATTTTTGAATAGTAAAAAAACATCCAAAAATACTAGCATCAAATTACAGGAAAATAAAGCGTATCTCAAACAGGTACAGGCTAAGAGGATAAATGATTTTAGATATAATCCGGACGTAACACAGTTGGAGGAAGTTGAAGTTACTGCCAAAAAAAAGACCAGAAAGGAAATAATAGATGAGAAGATAAGTGAGTTTACCCTTTATGGGACCGCGGATACCAGAATTTTTCCCGATTCTGTTGGAGGTATGGAAGCGGCCAATATTTTTGAATTACTTAGAACGGTGCCAGGTGTACGTGTTACGGGAGCATTTCCCAATCAAAGTATCAGAATCAGGGGAATATCTTCGTTTACGCTTTCCACGGACCCGCTCTTTCTCTTGGATGATGTGCCCATAGACGCTAGTTTTGCAAGTTCCATACAAGCTAATGAAGTTTTATTCGTGGACGTGCTAAAAGGAGCGGATGCTGCCATTTACGGATTCAGAGGTGCCAATGGAGTTGTAGCTATATATACGCAAAGAGATCTTTTTCTAGATGATATAAAGGGAAAACGAAATCCGAACGTGACCAATGTGAAAATAGCCGGGTTTTACAAAACCAGAGAGTTCTTTAGTCCGGATTATTCCGTTTCAAGACCGGAACATGTTCAAGGCGACTATAGAACTACATTGCATTGGCAACCCAAAATCAAAACAAATGAAAACGGGGAGGCCCAGCTAGAATTTTATACTGGGGATAGTACAGGTGAATATCAAATTAAGGTAGAAGGAATAACTTTTGATGGGAGCCCTTTTTCTTCCTCAAACATTTTCACGGTTGAAGAATAATATTCTTATATCGCCTCAAACAATTTTCCGGGCAATGGGCGTATGACTCCTTTCATTTCCATGGACAATAACGTTGAGGAAGCTTTGAAAATGGGGATGTTACAGGCCAATGCAATACTATCCAACAATTGTTTGCCGTTTTCCTGTAGATAAGTATAGATAGTCTGTTCAGTCTGGTCTAAATCCACAAACAACTGTTTTTGAACGGATAATGTTTTTTTCTCTTTCTCTTCCACTTCCCAATCCAACATATAAATTAAATCCGCCGCCGAAGTCAACATATGCGCTTTTTGTTGTTTGATCAGGTTGTTACATCCTATGCTGTATTTATCCGAGCTTCTTCCCGGTACGGCGAAGACATCACGGTTGTAACTGTGGGCAATATCAGCGGTGACCAAACTACCTCCTTTTTCTGCGGATTCTATCACCACGGTAGCTTCGCTCATTCCCGCGATAATTCTATTTCGCTTTAAAAAATTCTCCCTGTCCGGCTTACTCGTGCTCCAAAATTCAGTGAAGAATCCGCCGTTCTTAAGTACATCGGATTGATATTTTGCATGTGTTTTTGGGTACATCTGGTTTAACCCATGTGCCAAACACCCAATGGTCTGTAAACCATGTTTTATAGCTTCCCGTTGCACGCATATATCTACGCCATAGGCGAAACCGCTTACAATTATTGGGTTTAAAGGGGATATTTCCTCAATAAATTGCTCACAAAAAGCCATCCCATAGCTTGTGATTTTTCGGGTTCCGACTACACTGATGATTTTTCGCTGTTCCAAATCTATATTTCCTTTTCTGAAAAGAAGAATGGGCCCATCTATGCAATGCTTTAAATATTGGGGATAATCAGTATCCTGAAAATAGGTGCTCTCTATTTCATTTTTAATAAGAAAGTTATATTCTGACTCTGCCGCTTCCAAGTGTTCCGTCTCAAAAAGATGCTTGATGGTATGCGTACCAATACCATCAATTTTTAATAAGTGCTCCCGCTTTTCCTCAAAAATAGCAGCCGGGCTACCGCAATGGGATATAAGTCGCTTTGCAATAACATCCCCTATATTCGGGATGTGCTGCAGTCGCAACATCGCAATTAGTTCTGTTTTAGCACGTTGGGAAATAGTCATGATATTACTTCAAATTGGGACAAATATAATGTTAATAAAAAGTTGTTCCGCCCGTTTACAAGCCTTCATTTTTTTTTCATATTTGTTCTGATTATGATATTAGAACATTATATAAGCGATTTGTTATATCGATATAATTGTGTCATCGTTCCTAATTTTGGAGCTTTTTTGGCACATCAAGTATCGGCACGCATTAATGAGACGTCAAATACTTTTTTTGCCCCTTCAAAATCATTGGGCTTCAATGAGCAATTGAATTCCAATGACGGTCTGTTGGTTTCCCATATAGCCGAAAGCGAAAAAATTACTTATGAAGAGGCGTTATCTCGCATAGAAGAACTTGTAAAGGATTGGAAGTTAAAGCTGGCCTCGGAACTGAAAATAAGTTTACCATCCGTTGGCAATCTTTGGAACAATGAAGATGGCAACATACAGTTTCAGCCTACCGAAGACATTAATTACCTGACTTCTTCCTTTGGCCTAAATACATTCCATAGTATTCCCGTAACCAGGGAAGTCCTCAAAGAAGAAGTGGTTGCTTTGGAAGAAAAAATACCGTTCGTTATAAGTCCGGAGCAACGTGAACGTAATAGCTTTAGGCCTTATTTAAAATATGCGGCAATCTTGTTGTTGGCACTATCTACAGGATTAACGGGATACCGTTTCTATCAGGAAGGTCTACTAACTGAGCAATTGGCAAACCAAGAAGCTCAAAAACAGATTCACAAGGAAATACAGGAAGCGACTTTTTTTGATACGACTCCCATGGAATTGCCGACCATCAATGTAAATGCGATTACATCGGTCAAAAGTAAACGAGCAACAGGTATGCACCATATCGTGGCCGGTGCTTTTCGAATAAAGGCAAATGCGGACCGTAAAATTTTACAATTGCAGAAACAAGGCTATAGTGCGGCCTATTACGGGACGAATGCCTATGGGCTACATATGGTGACTTATGAGAGCCATGACAATCCCAAAGACGCCTTGAAATCCTTACGCGAGATAAAACGAACCCGGTCAAAAGACGCTTGGCTACTTTCCGAAAAATAAAGTGTTCCTTGCTTTAGAAGGCTAATCCTTGACCGTATCTTTGCGGAAATTCTTCCTTTATGAAAGCTAAAGCTCCTGCAGCATCACGAACCGTTATGACCGATATGGTCCTTCCGAGTGAAACCAATCCCCTTAATAATCTATTTGGTGGCGAATTATTGGCCAGAATGGACCGTGCCGCAAGTATTGCCGCGAGACGCCATAGCCGTAGGATTACCGTAACCGCATCTGTAAACCACGTAGCCTTTAACCGTGCCGTTCCTTTGGGAAGTGTGGTTACCGTAGAAGCTGCCGTTTCCAGGGCTTTTAAAACCTCTATGGAAATTTATTTGGATGTGTGGATCGAGGACCGTTTCACAGGGGAAAAAACAAAAGCGAACGAAGCTATTTATACCTTTGTGGCCGTGGATGACACCGGAAAACCTACAGAAGTGCCGCCACTGTCCCCGGATACCGAATTGGAAAAGGAACGTTTTGCCGGAGCCTTACGTAGAAAACAACTCAGTTTAGTGTTGGCAGGTAAAATGAAACCTAATGAAGCTACGGAATTACGTGCCCTGTTTATGGGGGAGTAATTTTTGGACTATAGTTTTACTGATTTTTTCAATTTGAAATTTATCGCTTATGCTTAGAATGACTATGCGTGTCAGCAGTCATCCCAAAGTAAAAATGAACATCGTAGAAATTTGAAGACCATGTTTTGAGATTTCTCACGCTCATTGTATTCGGTTCGAAATGACTAAAACCATTTCACAGTCATTTCAATATAAGCAAAGCGATTAAGAAATCTCCTTTCAAAACGCAAGCCCAACCGATATTTCCTAGACCGAGCGTGCCGATTCGTTACAGGTCATGAACACTTCTTTGAGGTTTCCTTGATCCATATGAACGGCCGTATGTATGATGCCCAATTGGGCAGGTTCCTTTCCCCGGACAATTACATACAAGACCCCTTTAATACCCAAAATTATAACAGGTATGGGTATGTCTTGAACAATCCTTTAATGTATAACGATCCAAGTGGAGAAGCGGCTGTAGAAGCTGGTGCACTTGTAATAATTGCCACAATTATTGTGGGTCTATTTGCAGCAGCAGGTGCATACGCATTAGTTAAAAACATATTTTTCAATGATTTTTCTAGTGGTACTTTTGAACAAGCTGCCCCAGTACCTTCTAACACTCAAAACAACACTCAGATGGCCTCGAGCAATTCTAGCTCTGGCCGGCCGCCGGCCTATAATGAAGGAGGTGGGCCTATAACATTGAATATACCGGCGGTAGATGTCTCAGGTAATGTCATAAACTATACCCTTGGCAATAACTTCTCCTTCCAAAACGCAAGCCCGACCGGTATCTCTTTGACCGGGCGTGCCGACCCGTTACAGGGCATGGCAAGACCGGAAGGTTGGGAATATAACCCTACCGCAGGTGCAGCACAATTTGCTGAACCAGAAAGTGAAGGCTTTAATATTACTACGGAAGATGTTATAGATACTGCGTTGGACTTTATCCCCGTAGTAGGTGGGGCCAAGGACATTTATAAAGGTATACGTGATGGTGACGGTTGGCAAGTGGCCATTGGCGCTGGATCCATAGTTTTGGATATCTTTACGGGAGGAACGGCCTCCCTTATTAAAGGAGGTATTAAAACAGGAATAAAAGCCGGAGGTAGGTCATTAATTAAAAAAGCGCAAAAAAGTGTTTTTAAAAGTCCTACTACGCAGTTTTTTGAAGGTGCGGCTAAAGAGAGTAAGCACGGAATAAAATCTCTTGGTGCAGCAGCCAAAGGCTTTTCTAAAAACAGTTTTAAATCAATTGATGCAAAGCTATTAGCCAAAAATGGAATCAAAAATATTCATCAATTTAAACAGGATTTTCTTGGTAAAAAAGCGATCTTAAAACACTTTGATGTAGTAAAACATACTCAATCTGGAGAACTCCTGATTATAAGAAAATCAACACAAGAAATTATTGAATACACTGGAACTATTATAAGATGAAATACTTATCCAAAGCATATGCTTACTTCACAATAAGCGGTAAGAATCTGGACATAAATGACTTCAACAATTATCTCAAAATAAAACCTACTGGGTTTGGTGAAAATCGCTTTAAAGAGAAATTTTGGGATTACAAAATTGAAGCGAAGGACGCTA
This sequence comes from Maribacter algae, assembly GCF_047345745.1. NCBI lineage: Bacteria > Pseudomonadati > Bacteroidota > Flavobacteriia > Flavobacteriales > Flavobacteriaceae > Maribacter > Maribacter algae. The sequence continues at coordinate 156,049 of NZ_JBLFES010000001.1, read as the reverse complement.
ATGAAGGTCTAGATCAATCTATTGAGAAATTAATGAAAGTACTCAATCCAAAGTCTAATGAGATTAAAGCTTACGCATATAAAGAAAATTTATATACTAAAATTTTTGTAGTTATTGAAAATAAAAACAATGAAAACAACGGTGTATTTTTCGATAAGGTTTTTATAAAATTTTTGAATGACTTAGGAGCTGAAATTGAGGTTGATTTTTACAATAGCGATTAAATATGGACTAAATGATAGCAATTAGTGAAAGTCTCTCACTCCTCAATAGTTGTAGCACTACAAGTCAAAAACATTACTAAGTAGCTTTGATAAAATAAAGGGTATAGTGCCCCCCGCTACCGCCAGTCTCTGCCATAGGCAGACAAGTATGACCAGTGGCGGTATGAGTAAGAAAAAAGAAATTTTTTAAGAAACAAAGGCTGCAGAGCAAAGCTGCGACCTTTGCTTTTGGGTTCTGTCTGGGCTTTGCCATAAGATACAGTCATGTGTTAGCGGAGGTTTGAAAGGTAGATTTCTCGCATTTGCTCGAAATGACTAAAACCACTTCACAGTCATTTCGATATGAGCGAGGCGATTGAGAAATCTAAACCGTAATTGTTATAATTACTATAGAAAGCCAATCCCTTCTGCTCAAACCTAGGTTTGACCACCTTCCCTTTCCTTCAACTCCGCTCAGGATGGCAGGGGAAGGAGCTTTTCAACTTATAGCTTTAGGAAATCTTGGCTGCATAACCACGTTTAATGCGCTTAAATTCTTTTTAAAAAACCTTGAATCCAAAAAATTGAATCCAACTACTGTTGTCCTTAAAGTATTCTATTAAAAAAAGCCCCTGTTAGGGGCTTTTGTTTTAATCCAGATTCACTAAAAAGGCGGTAACGATAAAAACCGTTAAGACAAACACTATAAAGACATTATAGTTTTTTTTGACCTTTTTCTTCATCGGTTTTTATTTTTCAGAAGCTGTTTCAAAGGCTTCAAATTCAAAACGTTGTCCACCCACGGTTACATCTGCCATCAAGCCTGCTTTGGGTAGCGCAAATACGGCCACACCATCTTCATACTTTGCTTTTAGGGCTTTCCCGGATTTCAAGACTACTGCGGAGATTCCGGCATCAAATTCGTAGTTATCACTTTTAAACTCATTAAAAGCAGTTTCATTCTCAAAGAAAATAGCTTCAATAACAGATTGTCCACCGGCTTGCAACCCTACATTCAATTTTTTCAGGTTTGCGGTTCCTACGCTTGTACCGCCTTGGTACACGATTCCGTTTCCGGAAGCTCCTCCAATAATTAATCCGCCTTTACCCACATTCGGGAAAATCACATATCCGTATGCGGAATCAAAAAAATCACCAATTCTTTCATTCTCGGCTATTAGCGTGGTCTTTGCTTTTTCGGCATCCGCCATTAATTCTTTTTCTTCTTCCGTTTGTGCGGTCATACTTGTAATTGTCATAGCAAACAATGCCATGGCAAACCATTTAAACTTTTTCATGTTCCTGTATTTTTTACGAGTTAAACTTAATTTATAAAAGGTAGTCTCCTTTTCGATTTCAAAATTAAAACGATGTGCCTTAGACATTTAACTCATTTAAAATAGAATTTGATTCAAATTAAAGAAGAAAAGGACTGTGGTAGTCAGGTTAGAAACAATTGAAAATATTATTGCGTCATTTCGAAGGAATAAGATGACTGAGAAATCTAAAAAGTAGTTCCAATATATATTTATTACTGAGTTAATTGAGATTTCTCGCTTTCGCTCGAAATGACTAAAACGACCTCGCAGTTATTCTGAAGGAATGGAATGACTGAGAAATCTAAGCACGATTAGTTACCCCAATTTAGAAGAGCTATCCCTTCCGCTCAAACTAAAGTTTGACCACCTTCTCTTTCCTTCGACTCCGCTTAGGATGCGAGGGAAGGAGATTTTGGGAAGCTGTAGTCATTTCGATATGAGTGGAGCGATTGAGAAATCTAAAAAAACAATACGATTTATATTCTGTTACCAGATTGGCTGAGATTTCTCACGCTCATTTTATTCGGTTCGAAATGACTAAAACAAAAACGAGTCCTTTGGATATAGAATACATAGCATCGATATATATTGAGAAATTTTGCGTGAGACTAAAAGTAGTGATAGCCTATAATCGGTACACCCATTCCTCCGGATTTAAGCGAGAAGTGTTCTGATACAGATAAAACTTCAAGCGTGTCTGTCCGTTAGACCGATTGGTATAAATAGTTCCTAATTCTTCTTTAACGCTAACCTTATCCCCTTTTTTAACGTACAGTTCGGATAAATTATAATAGGTGCTGATAAAATTTCCGTGTTTGATTTGAACACCCTTGTTTCCACCGGGTACTGCGAGAATGGCAATGACCTCCCCTTCAAAAATGGCCCTGGCCTTTGCACCGGAATCCGTAGAGATAATGACGCCGTTGCTTTGATGCTTGATTCCGGGATACACCGCATCATTATAAATACCGAAACCTTGACTCTTTACCCCTTTTTCCACGGGCCAAATGAGTTTTCCCTTATTGGACGAAAAGTTTTTGGCAATCAACGTTGCTTCCGGCGTCAAGGAGAACTTGCTTGAACTCGTGTTTTTCTTTCCTGATTTTTTATTGGAGGCCGCTATGGCACTGCGAATCAATTTTTCAATCTGTTTGTCAATTTTACGGGCTTCCCGTTTCTTTTCGTCTATCGCCCTGGCATACTTGCTTTCATTGGCCCTGATGGTGCTCAACAAAGCTTTCTGTGCCTGAATCTCACCAAACAGCTCGTCTTTGGCTTTTCTGTTCTGCGCCAACAATATCTCTTTGACCTTCCGTTCCTCGTTCAAATCGCTGTTCAAACGGGTCAATTCATCCGTCTTTTCAATAATCCGCTCACCTTGTTCCTTTCTATAATCCGTATACTGTTTCATGTACTGTAACCTTTTAAAAGCTTGGTAGAAGCTTTCGGAAGACAACAAAAACATCAAGCGGTTCTGTTTGGATTTGTTCTGATATGATTTTTGAATCATCGTGGCATATTCGTGCTTGATTTCTTGAAGCTCGGATTTGAGTTTGCCAATGTTCCTGATATTGGTATTGATTTGTCTATTCAACAAATTCGCCTGTTGGTTGGAAACACGAATCAACTGCTGCCGCACACTGATTTTTTTGTCCAACGCTTCCACTTGATCCAATACCGAACCTTTTTCTTTCTTTTCGGCAAACAGCAAACGGTTGATATCCCTAATCTCGTTTTGAAGCTGTTCCCGTTTTTCCTCCAAGGCTTTTTGTTCGCTTGTCTGTGCATAAGAGCAACCTATCCCAAAAAGCACAAGCAGCACAAATACAATATGTTGAACATCTTTTTGTTGCATTTTACTTTAAGACGATTTCTTTAAAACCTTTTGGTATTTTATATGGAAAATTAAGAGGGGTATTCAATTCTAGATTTCGGTATTCCAAGGCGATAGTGTTCTCTTCCTCCGAGGCTGTCGCTTTAACTAGAACGGAATTGGGCAAAATAGCTTCTTGAACTTTTTGATAGTCCTCATAAGCAATGGTCAACAACCTTTTCTCAAGTGGTTGCGAAAGTTGCTGCATGGCCATCTTAAAATTTTGTGGTTCTATTTGAAACAGTATTTTGTATAACGTCCCGGCAGTTTTTGGAGTGAGCCGATACCCTTTGTCGGTAGTGGAGAGTATGTATTTTTCGTCCCGTAAATCGACCAAGGCCTGGCCTAACAACAAATTTTGTACAATGGAAAAGTCCACTTCCGTTCCCAGCAGTTTGCTTAAATAGGAGAAATCCCCATCAAAATATTCATTCTGCAACTTGTTATAGAATGATACCCTTTCCGGTGATATATAAACCTTCCCAACGCCGAACGGAGCACTGAGCCATATAGCCTTGTTTTTTTCCATCCGAAGGCTCACACTAACGCTTTTGGAAGATTCCCCGTCCGAATAATCAATTTTGACCTTGCCTCTTAGCGTTTTAAAATCAAGCTCGTTCTGGTAGTGTGCCTTAATGACCGCTTTTGCAGAGAGTCGTTCGTTAACGGTACCATCGGAAATCACTTTCTTACTTTTACAAGAAGAAAACAGAAAAACAAACGTTAAAACGAAAATGGCATATCGTAATGTAGTGTAGGTCATCATTTTAAAATCCGGGTTTTACCTTACTAAGGTACATATTCGCCTTGGAAGGGTTAGAAATTGCATTATATGCGTTTGCCAGTTCTTGGTAAATCTTATTGCCCAAAGAAATATCGTTGACCAGATAATCCAGGGCGGACTCTAAAACTTCAATTGCTTTTCTGTATTTTTTGGCCCTATTTAAAGCGTACCCATTGGTATAATAAAAATAGGGCTGTAAGGGGTAGTTTTCCAAGGCCTCTTCGGAAACTTGAAGTACCAAAGCATTACCGTTTTTCATCATCAACATCCCCTTTAACCTTGTTTTGTAGTGTTCCATGGTCAATATTTCATTGCTCTCACTTCTTGTAACCGTAAAACTTGTTGTCTTTTTCTGTTTTTCTTTATCTGCTATAGAATCTTCTATTCTTTGTCTCAATGACGCAATATTGTTCGTATTTTGAAGTTTTTTTAATAGCGCCAAAGCCGATTCATATTCCTTTTTCTCAAAATAGATTTTGGCCAAATTTTCTTTCAATTTCATATTCTCCCAAGGAATGCGCTCCGTTAACAGGTCCATTTCTGCCTTTTGGGCAATCACCAAATCATTTAATGTATTGAGATACCAGTAGTTTTGCGGTGCCCCATTTACCGCTTCAATAGCGTATTCCTGACCCTGTATGTATTTTTTATCCAAAAGATATGTTCTGGCCAACTCGTGCGAAACCGCTAAATTTTCAGGTTCCAACTGCTTGCATTCTAAAAGATAGTTGATGGATTTATCGTAATTCTGAATCCCTTTTTGTTTTAATGCTTCAAAAAAGTTCTCTTGAAAAGCATCTGAATAGGCTTCCAAAAAAACTTCCGCACTTTGTTCTACATTGAGCTCATTTTCCTCTTGGGCAAGACAAGTCACGGGATATAACATCCCAATCGCCATTACAAGAAAGAAAATATACTTTTTCATAAGCATCTATGCGTTATACAGGGACTATTTAACTCCGGTACTCCCAAAACCACCTGCTCCCCGGGCGGTGTCCGACAGTTTTTCAACGAGTTTCCATTCCGCACGTTCATGTTTGGCAATGACCATTTGTGCAATACGTTCCCCATTTTCGATTATAAAAGGTTCATTGGAAAGATTTACCAAGATTACACCCACTTCCCCCCTATAGTCAGCATCAATCGTGCCAGGAGCATTCAATACGGTAATCCCTTTTTTGGCGGCCAAACCACTTCTGGGCCGCACTTGTGCTTCAATCCCTACGGGCAGTTCCATAAAAAGACCGGTAGGTATAATCTTTCGCTCCAAGGGTTGCAAAGTGACCGATTCGGTCAGGTTTGCCCTTAAATCCATTCCGGCCGAAGCCCCTGTTTCATAGTGCGGCAAATCATGTGCCGATACATTGATCAATTTAATCTCCATCTATTTTGAAACTATTTTTTTAAGGTTATCAAACTCCATTTTATAGACCAATCCCAAGAAAATCAATAATAAAACAATCCCAACTATCAGATTTCTATCAAAAATATAAAATGACAGGATTGAAAAGAGGATTGATACTCCTAAATAAAATCCAATTTTTCGCATATTATAAGGTACTGGGTAATACTTTTTTCCAAAGTAATAGGATAATAGCATCATTGTACCATAAGCGATCAATGTAGCTATTGCAGAAGCCATGTACCCGATTTTTGGAATAAACGCCAAGTTGATGATAATCGTCAGGATAGCTCCGATAGCGGAGATATAAGCTCCGAACTTTGTTCTGTCCGTGACTTTATACCAAACGGAAAGGTTATGGTAAATTCCCAAGAAGAAACTCGCCAGAACGATCAAAGGTACAATGGACATGGCATCCCAATAGGATTCGTTCAAAACAATCAACTTTTTGAGCACATCCGCGAACACTACTACCGCTAGAAGTATGATACTGCCCAAGACCACAAAATAATTGGTGATTTGGGCATAAGCCTTTTGAGGTTCTTTTGTATCCGAATGACTGAAAAAAAATGGCTCTATTCCCATACGAAAAGCCGTGGCAAAAAGAGTCATGAACAGCGCCAATTTATAACAGGCCGAGTATTTTCCCATTTCGCTCTTGGCAATATCTTGTGGCAATAGTTCGGATAGCAAGTACCTATCAAAAACTTCGTTGATGGTAAAAGCGATACCTGCAATCATAACGGGCATCGCATATTTCAGCATCCGCCGCCATAGATGGATATCAAAGGTGTATGAACGTCCTATATACACGCCTAACATTAGCAGCAAGGTTACCCCACTTGCAGTGAGGTTGGATATCAGAATATAGGATATTTCAAAATCAGGGACATAGATTCCGCTAAAGATACTTGAAGAATTTTCCGCGACCCATTTGGGCAACAGTATCAAGAAAAATAAATTCAGCCCCAAATTCATGGCTACGTTTAATATTTTTATCACCGCGTAGCGCATCGGTTTTTCATTTGCCCTTAACAAAGCGAACGGAATAATAACCAAGGCATCCAATGCCAAAATACTCAGCACGAACTTCATATAGCGTACCTGTACATTTAAAATATGGGCAATACCTTCTTTAAAAACAATCCCGATGATAAGAAACAAAATAGTTGAGATGCCCAAGGACAAAAGCGAAGTGGAAATAACATGCTGTCTATTTTCCGCTTCTTTGTAAAAACGAAAAAAAGCGGTCTCCATCCCATAGGCCAAAAACACATTAAAAATAGCGAACCAAGAAAATATAAGGGTGACTTCTCCGTACGTGCCCGGAGGCATGACCGCCGTGTAAATGGGCACTAATAAAAATGACAGCATCCTTGGCAAAACCGTTGCCAAACCATAAATAGCAGTTTGTTTAAAGAGTTTTTTTAACGGATTCAATAGCGAGAAGGTTGAGCCTCAAAATTATGCATTTCAAAACAATCTCAGAAACCTTTCAAAGAAGATTCAAGAATGCCAATCAATACCTCATCTTTCTAACCATCTTTTGGTTCTTTTAGCTGCTGCAATTCTTTTTTTATTTCCCTTCCTATGAAAAGACTCAGAATAAGTAAAACAGCTATTGACGATACGATGATATAGGCTTTAAATAAGACTGCCTATCGTATTGGATTAATTATAGTGCCATCTTCCTCTAAATTCATTTTTTTCATGGCCATAATGGCGAAGAGCAGTGAAATGAACAAGAATCCGGCTGCCAAGGTGTAAGGCGCTCCGGGAAAATAAATTTCTCCCTCCGGACGAATAAAGAAATAAAATACGGGAGAAAATATCAACTGACCTAAAATGGCCGTGACGCTGACCAAGCCCGTTATGGCACCTTGAAGGTTGCCCTGCTCTTTCTCCGAAACTTGATTGGAGATAATTCCTTGAATAGTGGGTCCGGCAGCACCACCCAAAGCATATGGGATCAGAAAGGCGTATAACATCCAAGGTTCGGAAGCTACGGAAAACAAGAACATACCAAGCGTCCACAAAATAAATCCGGAAATGACCACCGTCTTTTTACCCAAAGCCCTTACAAGTTTCCCTACCAAGGCACCCTGTACGATGGCGACCAATAAACCCACGACCATTAAGGATATACCTATCTCTTTGGGACTCCAATCATAACGTTCTATACCATAATAGGACCAAGTAGACGGTAATGCCTGACCCGCTAGATTGGCCAAAAAGAAAGCAAAAATCAATAATAAAACCCCTTTATAGTTTCGTAAGCTGACCAATGAAACCCCAGGAATCATTTTTAAGAGGTTGATTTCCCTTCGATTTTCTGGAACAAGGGATTCTGGCACGGCGAACCAACCAAAAAGAAAATTGGCAAACGTAAGTCCAGCAGCTATGTAAAAGGGCAATCGAATATCTATTTCTCCAAAAAAACCTCCTATACCCGGGCCTATGATAAAACCAAGACCAAATGCAGCGCCTATTAGACCAAAATTCTTCGCTTTTTCTTCTTTTGTACTGATGTCCGCAATATAGGCCGAAGCCACCGTGAAACTAGCTCCGGTGATCCCGGCTAAAAACCGCCCCACGAACAACCACATGATGGTAGGTGCCCAAGCATGAATCAAATAATCGATGCTTAGTCCCAATAATGCTAGCAAAAGAATTGGTTTTCTTCCGAATTTATCCGAAATCTCCCCCAAAACAGGAGAAAACAAAAATTGCATCCCTGCAAAAGCCGTAGTCAGCCACATTCCATAAATCACGGCCATAGCGGTACCTTCTCCGGTCAATTCCATTATTAGATCGGGAATAATAGGAAGAATGATACCGATGCCGATGACATCTACAAGAATGGTGATAAAAATAAAGAGTAAGGCGGTTTTTTTGCTTTTCATGGTCAGCGCAAAAATCGGTTAAAAAAATAAAACCCCGCATTACATGCGAGGTTTTTATTTTTCGAGTTCCTTAGAAACAGATTGCTTCGCTGTACTCGCAATTACGTTAGTTGTTTAAAGCTTCCGCTCCTCCAACAATTTCCAAAATTTCATTGGTAATGGCCGCTTGTCTTGCCTTGTTGTATGTTAATTTCAGCTGGTCTCTAAGCTCCGTTGCATTATCGGTCGCTTTGTGCATCGCCGTCATACGGGCTCCGTGCTCACTCGCGAAAGAATCACGAATACCTTTGTATAATTGTGTTTTAAGTGATTTTGGTATCAATTGTGCTACAATCTCTACTTTGGAAGGTTCAAAAACATAATCTGAATTCACACTTTCTTCACCTGCTACCGGAACAATAGGCAAAAATTGCTCTGTCATTACAATCTGGGTAGCGGCATTTTTGAATTTATTGTAAACAATCTCTATTCTATCATATGAACCGTCCACAAATTTCTCCATCAAGCTTTCCGCAATAACGGCAACATTATCAAAAGTAAGCTCGTCAAAAACAGCACTGTGATTTGCTACAACATCATATCTTTTTCCAAGAAAATCAGCGGCTTTTTTACCTATGGCGACAAAATCGACCTGTTTTCCTGCGTAAACTGTTTCGGTCAAATTGGTGCACTGTTTTAAAATATTGGAATTGAATGCGCCACATAGACCTCTATTGGAAGTGACCGCCACAACCAAAACTTTGTTCACCGGACGGTCATCCGAAAACTTGCTTCCCGAATCCGCATCCAGACTTGCGCTCAAATTCTGAAGTAGTTCTGTAAGCTTATCCGCATAAGGTCTCATGGCCGTAATAGCATCCTGAGCCTTTTTCAACTTCGCAGCCGATACCATTTTCATGGCACTGGTTATCTGCATGGTTGAAGAAACCGATGAAATTCTATTTCTAATCTCCTTAAGGTTCGCCATTTTTTTAGTATTTAGTCGTTATTAATTAGTAGTTAGAACTCATTCTGTCCTTAATACTAACTACTTTATACTCATTTCTATGGACTAATTATATTTTGACGACAAGTCCTTACAAACAGCAGTCAATGTTTCCGTTACTTCATCCGTAAGTTTTCCTGCTTTTAACGTATCCAAGACGTCTCTATGTTTCGCATTTAAAAACTCTAGATAATCTCTTTCAAACTCCTTTACCTTATCCACGGGAACATCCTTCAATAAGTTTTTAGAGCCTGCATAAATGATTGCCACCTGATTTTCTACCGTGAAAGGATCGTTCTGCGCTTGCTTCAAGATTTCAACGTTGCGACGTCCTTTTTCGATAACATTTAGAGTAGCGGCATCCAAATCGGAACCAAACTTGGCAAAGGCTTCCAATTCGCGGAATTGTGCCTGATCTAATTTCAACGTACCCGATACTTTTTTCATGGATTTAATCTGAGCGTTACCCCCCACACGTGATACCGAAATACCTACGTTAATCGCAGGACGCACCCCTTGGTTAAATAAATCTTGCTCCAAGAATATCTGACCATCCGTAATCGAAATTACGTTAGTTGGAATATATGCAGAAACGTCACCTGCCTGTGTTTCAATAATGGGCAATGCCGTTAAGGAACCACCACCTTTTACCATGGGTTTCAATGAATCTGGCAAGTCGTTCATATCTTTTGCTATGGCATCATCATTGATCACCTTAGCGGAACGCTCCAATAATCTGGAGTGTAGGTAGAAAACGTCACCGGGATACGCCTCACGTCCTGGAGGTCTTCTTAACAAAAGAGAAACCTCACGATATGCAACGGCTTGCTTTGAAAGATCATCATAGATAATTAAAGCTGGGCGACCGGTATCACGGAAGTATTCTCCGATAGCGGCACCTGCCATGGGCGCATATACCTGCATGGGCGCAGGGTCCGAAGCATTGGCCGCTACGATAGTCGTATAGGCCATAGCACCTTTATCTTCCAATACCTGAGCGATTCCTGCTACAGTAGAAGCTTTTTGTCCTATCGCCACATAAATACAATATACAGGTTCCCCTGCATCATAAAATTCCTTTTGATTCAAAATGGTATCGATACAGACCGTAGTCTTACCTGTTTGACGGTCACCAATGACCAACTCACGTTGTCCTCTACCCACGGGTATCATCGCATCAATCGCCTTGATACCGGTTTGCATTGGCTCCGTTACCGGCTCTCGGAAGATTACCCCCGGGGCTTTACGTTCCAATGGCATTTCATATGTTTCTCCAGTAATAGGGCCTTTACCATCTATAGGTATCCCTAAAGTATTTACTACACGTCCGGAAATTCCTTCTCCAACATTAATCGAGGCGATGGTTTGGGTACGCTTTACTATGGAACCTTCCTTTACGTCACGTGAAGGACTCAATAGTACTACACCTACATTGTCTTCTTCCAAGTTCAAAACGATTCCTTTAAGTCCGCCCTCGAACTCTACCAATTCGCCATACTGTGCATTGGCCAAACCATAGACCCTGGCGATACCATCACCTACCTGCAATACGGTTCCCACTTCATCTAAAGTAGCGGTTGCGTCAAATCCTGATAATTGTTGTTTTAAAATTGCTGATACCTCAGCGGCTTTTACTCCTGCCATTTTTATAGACGTTAGATGTTAGACGCTAGACTTTAGATGTCAACCGTCCTCCTATTTATTATAGACTATTTGTAAATTCTCTTTTTAAATTGTTCAATTTGTTGGCGATGCTTGCATCAAATTGTAAATCTCCCACTCTCAATACAAAACCCCCGATGATACTTTCATCAACCGTATTCTCTATGGTTACTTCATTGCCCGTAATGGAAGTGATTTGCTTTAAGACCTTTTTCTCCAGCTTATCATCCATAGGAACAGCCGTGGTTACATAGGCCAAATCCTTCCCTTTTAGCGCTTCGTTTAGGATAATGTATTTAAGTGCCACTTCATTCAGAATGGCCACACGTTTATTGTCTACCAATAAATTGATAAGACCCTCCGTAATGGCATGGCTTCCTTTAAAGATTTTGTTCAGCACTTCTTTTTTGGCACTGGATAAAATCACTGGATTGGCCATCATCTCCCTTAGCTCTTTATTGTCGGTAATCGTTTGGACAATGCCATGCATGTCTTTTTCTACCTTGTCCGTAGCTTTCTTGTCCACTGCCAAGTCCAAAATAGCTTTGGCATAGCGTAATGCCGCTCTAGAATTGCTCATGATTAGTTCAATTTGATGTCACCCAACATTTCATCAACCAGCTTTAACTGTTTCTTTTTGTCGGACAATTCTTCTTTGATGACTTTTTCGGCTATTTCTATGGAAAGATTAGCAACTTGTGACTTGATATCCGCCATTGCGGCTTTCTTTTCGCCCTCGATAGCGCTTTGGGCCTGTTTTATCATTTTATCTGCTTCAATGCTTGCTTGTTCTTTGGCATCGGCGACTGTCTTATCTTTTATTTCACGAGCTTCTTTCAACATTTCATCACGCTCCGCTCTCGCTTCTTTTAAAAGTCTATCATTATCCGCCTGAAGATTTTGCATCTCCTTTTTCGCGTTTTCGGCAGCGTCCAATGCGTCTTGAATACCCGCTTCACGCTCATTCAATGATGTCAATATCGGTTTCCAAGCAAACCTCACCAACAAGAAAATCAATCCTAATAAAAGAATTGTCTGTACAATGAATAGTCCTGGCGAAAAATCGTTTAATAAAGTTTCCATATCAATGAAAGATTATGTCTTAGTTTTTTAATTGAAAACATTTCCTGCAACCAACCGTTACAGGAAAATGCTTTGTTTGTTCTGCTCTTATTTTCCTAAGAACAAGGCACCAAATGCCAAACCTTCTAAAAGTGCAGCAATGATAATCATCGCAGTTTGAATTTTTCCGGTCGCTTCTGGCTGACGCGCAATACCTTCCATTGCCTTACCACCGATTTGACCTAGTCCAATACCTGCTCCGATTACGATTAAACCGGCTCCAATTAAGTTGTACATAATAAATGATTTATATAAAAAATTAAAAAAACTCGTTCTTAAATGAAATCTGCCCTTACATCCTCAGCATCGGGGATTTCTTTGCCATGATCATCATGTCCGTGATCATGACCATGGTCCGCAACCGCCATACCTATGAACAGTGCCGACAACATTGCAAAAATATATGCCTGTAAAAAGGCAACCAACACCTCTATTAAGGTGATGAAAAAAGACAAGACCAGTGATAAGGCCGTGGCACCACCAACAGTCAAGCTATCTTTTAACGTGAACATGATCGCAATGAGACTCATCACTACAATATGCCCCGCCGATATGTTAGCGAATAAACGAACCAATAATGAAAAAGGCTTGATTATAAATGCCCCTGCCAATTCTATAACCGCCAAAACCGGTCTTATCCACCATGGCGCATCCGGCATCCATAGCATATGCTGCCAATAGTGTTTATTTCCACTAAAGGTATATATGAACAAGGTAAAAATGGCCAAACATGCCGTTACCGCGAGCTGTCCCGTAACATTAAAACCAAAGGGGGTGAGTCCCAATAAATTCAAAATCCAGATAAAGAAAAACACCGTTAATAAATATCCCGTAAATCTTCTGTAATGCTTTTCCCCAATGTTGGGTCTTGCTATTTCATCACGAACATAAAGTACAAGCGGCTCCAAAACCCTACCAAAACCTGTAGGAACTTGTTTTTTACCATACTGACGCGCTAAAGATGAGAAAGCAAGCAACATAAACAGGCCTACCAACAAAACTCCAAGAACACTTTTAGTAATGGAAAAATCCAACACTTTATGTGCATTGGTCGCATGATGTTCTTCATCAAAGGATACGGAAGATGCCCCATCTTCCAATTCATATATCTTACTGTGTAATTTTACAAATTTGGCACCGTTGCGCTCCACAATAACTTTACCGTCATCATCATGGTGAAATGCGGAAGACATGAAGGTGACCAGACCTTTACTTGACCAAACGATAACGGGCAGGGGAAAACCAACATGCTTACGTTCCCCTTGGTCGTTCGTATAGGAAAACAAGTGAAAATCATGGGAATCCTTAATGTGGTGTTTGATGTAAGCATCAACCTGTTCTTTTCCGTTAACAGGTCCTTCTTGCTTCATCTGCTTGTCCGAAAAACCGAAACTTTGAAGTGAAAAGCAAATTGTAAAAAGTAATATTAGGCGCTTCGTCATTTTTGAAAATTCCCTTATTATTCCTGATCGAAAATTAGTAGCTCAAAATTTTGCGCAAAAGTAGTCAATATTGCTGGAATTCAAACTAATAAATCTTTAATTTTTTGACTTATTGTTTCCTTAGAATCTTGACGATAAAAAAGACCTCCAACATCAGGAAAATGAAAACGGGAATTAATAAGGAAGCCCTTTCGGGATACGGTAAAAGTTGATCGCCGAATAACTGCGGATATAGCATCATGGCAAAAACGACTATCTTGAACACAAGTGCTCCCAAATAGATAAAGCCAAGCTGTTCAAATAACTTTGGCATGTTCTCCAAAAGTTTGAAAGCAACAACCAATAACAGGGAAAAAGCAAAATGAAAGAGATATGCTTTAAAGAGGAGACCGTTTAAAATGGTTTGGCCTCTAGTAAAGAGACTATGTATAAAATAAGAAATCGTGCCCACTAGAGTGAACACGATCACATATAAAATTATTTTCCTAAACAATTATCCCTTATTTGTTGAGTGCCATCACTTTCTTAATGACAAGATACATGGACAAAAATACGGCAAGCAGCGTGATTGTATCCTCTAAAAATGTTTTTTCGTATTTATCATCTAACCAGCCTCCCAAAAGATTGCCCAAATAAATGGTAGCTCCCATTTGAATGGCAATACCGGAGAATTTTGCCGCTGTGCCTAAGGCTTTATTGCTTTCTTTACGAGGCTTTTGCTGGCTCATTTTTGGCGTTGGCGTTTCCGCTCATAGAAGATTTAAAACCTCCCGGGCTGGTTGCTCCTGAGCTGCTCGATGTCCCTTTTCCTTTCATGGTACAGGATGCATTAAATGTAGCGCCCGGCTCTACCGCCAATTTGGTTACGGATACCGTACCTTCTATAACTGCCGAAGATTTCAGCGACAATAAATCCGATACCAGCAACTCTCCGTTAAAGCTCCCTTCTATATCCGCGTTCACACATTCTACTTTTCCATGGATGTAGCCGTCTTTTCCAATGACCACTTTTCCGGAAGTCTTTACGTTGCCGTCTAACTTACCATCTATTCTAAAATCTGCTTCAGAGATAATATCTCCTTTGATTTTCGTATTCTTTTCGATTCTGTTGGGTTGTCCTCCTAATTCATTCATACTTCTAGGTTTTTGTTTGTCTGAAAACATTTTTTCATGGTTTTGGGGTTAAAAGTGTATTTCTATATTCTTGTAGGTTTTTGTGCACCTGCACAATCTTATAGTTCTCCGATAAAATTACAAAATTCTCATCAGCAACTCGGTAATCCTTATTCTTTTTTAGAAGTTCCGTAAATCCTAGGGCAAACTCCTTGGATTTGAATCCGTGGACCACCACAAACTGGTCCTCTAAATTATATATGTCCTTGGAAACTACATTTCTATATCTCAGATCGGTTATGGCTTTTTCCAATTTCTCCTTTAACTTTAAGGCCTTTTCATTATTACTGCGTTTAAAGGGAAAAACCACTTTCCAATTGCCCGTTCCTGTACTGCCCGTTTCCGAAGAAAATACTTTGGGTTCCAATTTCGGCAATTGTTCCGCCACCATTTGTTCTGCTTTTTTGCCTTCAGGGTTGTTAGGGTAGGTCAACGACACATAATTTAAGGCTTCCTTAAAATTCGTAAAGCCCTGCAATCTGCCAATGGCGTTCGCCTTGAGCATTTCAAACTTCGGCACGATGGGGTCTCCCGTAAAGCGATTGATATTTTGTTCCGCTCCCGTAATAACCTCTAAAAACTCCTGGTCACGGAATTTTTGAAACAATCTTTCATAGCGTTTCTCCGGGCTGTCCGAATCATCCGCTAAAACTGCTTGCGGATTCAAAAGGATTTCCGCGTAGCGGGAATCTCTGTGATTGGTTATGATATCCGTTTTCATGGCCGATGCCAATGCACTGCCTTCCTCCTCATATATCTTATATAAATTGTATTTGGAAGGAAGTATTAAGCGTTCCTCCGGGTCAGAATCCAATACATTTTCCAATTTTCCGGCCGCCAATACATTTTCCTTGAACTTTTCCTTATAAATTAAACCCAACTGATAGTTCGCAAAATTCCGTTCTCCTCTTAGGCTATCGATTACGGCAACATCGGTTGGAATCCTATCCATATAAAAATCCAATGAAAACTTCTCTTCTTCGGTGGCCTCGATTTCCCCCTGTTCGGCAATTACCTCTCCTGTAGCTTCCGAAGGTAGTGCAACCGATTTGTTTGACCATCGCCAATCATCGGCCAACTCACGGTTTCCCCATTTGTTCTTAAAGTCGTTCTGACCATAGCCCAAACTGGTAACGTTATAAAAGTAGAATTTGCCCTTGTTCTCTTTACCGCTCTTACTGTTCACAAAAGAGGCGAAACCATCGGTAATCCTTTCTTTTTCTTTTTTCTCCGCTTCTTCCTTCGCTTTTTGCAAATCTGCTATATAGTTCTCAAAATAAGTAATCTGCTCCTCTTTTGGTAATTCGAATAAGGTGATGACACTATCGGTATACTGAACCACGTCCTCATATTTAATAACATCTTCAAGATTGTCCAGTTTCTTTTTGACCAAACGGTATTTTCTAGTATTCTCATTTAAATTGGCAATAACACTATCGTAATAGGCCCCTGCATCTTTATACTCGTTCTGGTCAAAATTGTATTCTGCCAGATTTTCGTAATTCAAGGCATTTAATTTTGGCTCATTTTGTGTAGCCCTTAGCGATCTGTTGAAATACAACAAAGCCAAACTATCCGAACCCTGTTCCAAATGAAACTCCGCTACCTGACGAAAGATTTTGTCCAAAAACGGCCTGTTTTCACGGTTTTCCTCCATTTTCGTCAAGTATTCATAAACATCCTCTTGGTTTTCAGGTGTTATTTTGATATTCCGTATTTTCTGGATTTCGGCATTGATCATGTATACTCTAGGCGAACGCCTATTTAAATCAATTACTTTATCAAAAGCGAGATTTGCGCTGTCCTTATAACCCAATTGATTGTACAATTGTCCGATAATATATAGATATCTCCCTTTTTCGGGATTCTTTTTTGTGTATGCCGATGCTGTTTTCAGATTCTGAATGGCCGTATCAGGGGCTTTTAAGTTAATATAGGCTTGCGCTAAAAAGGCCCTTGCATCTGCATATTCCTGATCTCCCAAATTTTCAAGCTTAATAAGGCGCTTCAGGTTTTTAATGGCCAGCTCCTCGTTCTCCAAACGAATGTTCGTTTTCTCCCGCCAAATCGTTGCTTCATTGTATTTATCACTATCTACATACTTGTTCAAAATATAATTGAACGCTTCCAAGGCAGGAATATAACGTTCATCAAAGTAACGTGCCTTTCCCAATAAAAGGAAAGCATCATCGGTACGGGGGTTTCGCTCCTCGTCCTTAATATCCATACTGTGCTTTTGGATGGCCTTGGTAGCCTTTTCCTCAGCAATCAAAAAATTAGGGTTGTTGTCCTCGGAATCCAACTTTATCTCGCCACTCACCTCTAAGCGTTCTATGGGCAAAATTTCCCAATAATCGTCCTGATAGGCATCATTCAACGTAGTCCGCCCTTCCTCAAACGCAATATCACCATTGTACAAGGTGTTGTACTTGGTGTTGAGCGCATGCCAATTGCGGTTTATAAACTTGTCTTTTTTGACCGAACAGGCATTAAAGAACAATGTTCCGGAAAGTATGGCAAAAATGTATCTAAATTGAACCTTCAAAATAAAGTGTATCGTATGTATGGTTAACTTAAAAAGTGCCATAATATTATGCAGTTCATCGACAAATGACCAATTTATTTTGAGCGAGATCTACAGATCTCATGAGGTGACACCTGTATTTTACAAACTGGTCAGTCTAAAATGGGGAAAATCGACCCATAATTTCTTGCAATTTTACCGTTTATCGATGCTTTTTCAATCAAAAACGGACTATCCCGAAAATTGGAACACTACCATTTATCAAAAAACCGACTCGCAAGTCGGTTTTCCAGTTTTCTTCGTATTATCGATGAAATGCATTACCAAGCGGTAGGATTATTGGACACATCTACCCTGCTTCTATTGTATTTTCCTTTATAAGCTATCGGGGATAGGCCCACATATTTCTTGAATACGTTGCGAAATGCCTTCTGATCGGAATACCCCACGCCATACATGATTTCGGTCACATTGTTCTGTGTAGATTCCAAACGTTTTTTAGCTACTTCAACCTTTACGCGTTGAATATATTCCAAAGGCGTGTTCTGTGTTGCTTTTTTAAAGCGCCTTACAAAATTTCGTCTGCTTATGGCATATTTGTCCGCAAGCCTATCTACAGAAATCCTTTCTGAAACATTTCCTTCTATATACCGCTGGGCCATTCGTATTGCTTCGTCCTCATGGTCTTTTTGGCCTTTGAATATGGCAAATTGATGTTGATTGTCCCTATCCATTTCAATCTCAAAAAATTTGGAAATGTAAATTGCCGTTTCTCTCCCACAATATTTGTCGACCAAGTGTAACATCAGATTCAAAAAGGAATAGGCGCCACCGCTCGTATAAATACCGTCCTCGTCCGTAACCACTTTATTGGAGACCAAGTTCACCTGAGGGTACGTTTTTTTGAATATATCCATTCCGGCCCAATGCGTTGTACATTGCTTGCCATCTACCAGTCCCGTTTCGGCCAACAAAAAGGCACCCAAACACAAACTGGCCACTTCCGCATTATATAATTCCTTTTGCCGTCTAATCCAATACACAAAATCATAATTGTCCTTGATATCCTGTAATAGATTTTCCGGTCTTCCCGCCGGGATAACAATCAAATCGGTCTCTTTGATAGTGTCTATAGTAGCATCACAATGTATGCTGAAAGCTCCTTCATACAGGGTGGTATTCTTGTTTAACCCTACCAAATGAACATCAAAAAAAGGCTGCTGTGTTTTTCCCGTATTGGCCATATACATATTGGCCGCATTAAATATTTTATAGGGCCCTATAATACTACTAAGAATGGCGTTACCCTTTGGAACCAAAATACTTACGTGTTTCATGTCTTTATTTTTGATTGATGTATTATTCTCAAAGCTAGTCGATTTTTTTGGCACAATCAACCCTTAAAAGTGTCTTATTTGCCCTTCTTGGCAACTGACCAGCTTTTGTAGTTTTGGGT
Organism: Maribacter algae; assembly: GCF_047345745.1. Classification (NCBI taxonomy): domain Bacteria; kingdom Pseudomonadati; phylum Bacteroidota; class Flavobacteriia; order Flavobacteriales; family Flavobacteriaceae; genus Maribacter; species Maribacter algae. Next base: position 137,201 of record NZ_JBLFES010000001.1, on the reverse strand, counting down.
ATGACTACGGAAAGAACACTTGCCTTTGAACGCTTTGAAACCATTAGGAAATTCCTATGCACCAGTGAAAGAAATATTACAGAAGGCAAAATGATGCGTTCACCGGCCATACATTATAAAAACAAGGTTTTCGCATTTTTTTCTACAAAAGACCGAATGGTATTTAAACTAGGAAAAGTACTGGATTTATCTCAGTACAACTTTGAAATCCTAGTGTTTAACCCTTTTAAAAACAAAGGGCCTTTGACCGGTTGGTATGAAGTTGATTATATAAACAACGATTATTGGGAGCAGTTGGCGCAAAAAGCACTGGAACAAATTCAAAAAGAAGTAAAATGATTTCAAAAGAGTACAGTACTTTTTTTAAGGAATTAAGTGAAAACAATCACAAGGAGTGGTTCCACGCCAATAAAAACAGGTATGAAACCTATGTAAAGTTGCCTTTTATCAATCTTTTGGAAGAATTGCTCGACAAGTTATTGGAATGGGATTCCCGTATTTTACCAGACCCGAAAAAAGCGCTCTTCCGAATCAATAGGGATGTTCGATTTTCAAAGGATAAAAGCCCTTATCATACCATTATGAAAGCTGGTTTTTCACCGGAAGGAAAAAAATCTATTTATCCGGGTTATTATTTGGGCATCGATGCCGAAAATATCCATGTTGGTGGTGGATTATTTATGATTCAACCTTCCGAACTCAAAAAGATAAGAACCCATATTGCCAATAACACCGAAGCCTTTATAAAACTAACAAACAGTAAAAATTTTACTTCCAATTTTGGAAAACTTAAGGGAGAAAAATCTAAAAGATTGGATAAGGAACTACTAGAAACTGCGGAAAAAACAGATCTAATCTTTAACAAGCAGTTCTATGCGATGGCCGAATTTCCTTTGGAACCTTTTTATGATTCAACCCAACTAAGGGAAGAGATTCTAGATCATTTTGAAGCCATAAAACCTTTAAATACTTATTTAAACAAGGCTTTTACATAAATCACAAATAGTTTATTCATTAATCGGCCAAAAAAGTATTGGGCCAAAATTCAAACAATTATGACAACAAAAGAAGTTGCCGACAAGCTAGTCGGCTATTGCAGACAAGGACAATTTGACAACGCCATGAAAGAGCTTTATGGCCAAGATATTGTAAGTATAGAACCCAAAGGCGCGCCGATGGAAAAAGTTGAAGGCTTTAAAGCCGTTATGGAAAAAGCAGAATTCTTTAACAATATGGTAGCGGAATTTCATGGCAATGAAGTCTCAGAGCCATTGGTAGCCGATAATTTCTTCTCCTGCCGTATGAAAATGGACGCTACCTTTAAACAAGGAGGGCGCCAGGCCATGGAGGAAATATGTCTTTACCAAGTAGAGAACGGAAAAATAGTTAAGGAGGAGTTTTTCTATACCCCTGCTCCAAGAGATTGCTAACGACTAATCTTTAAAGCCCCTTTTTTAAAAAAGGGGCTTTTTGATTTTATCCCGCAAAGAATGTCTCCAATTCCTTAAGCGTCTCGGTAGAAGTCTTGATGTCCTTTACAATTTCGCCCTTGTTCAGCACTACGATACGCTCACATACTTCCGTGACATGTATTAAATCATGACTGGAAACCAATACCGTGACATCTTTGTCCGATGCCAATTCTTTAATGATGGATTTTAACCGTATCTGTGTTGTCGGGTCCAAATTGGCAAAAGGCTCGTCCAAAATAACCACTTCAGGATTTCCTATAAAACTGGCAACAATTCCCGCTTTTTTCTGGTTTCCTTTGGAAAGGTCCCGCAAATACTTTTTCTGTCCTAAAATTTCACCATGGAAGAAGTCTTCGAAATTTGCCAATAAACTATCAACATCGGCTTTATTGGCTTCTCTCAAATCCCCGATGAAATAGAAATATTCCTCTGGGGTCAAATAGCCTATCAAAAAAGTTTCATCAATAAAGGACGATGTAAAGGGTTTCCATGCTTCACTGGTATTTACCTGTACTTCGTGGTTAATGATGTGGCCCGTGGTAGGCTGAATCAAATCCAACAACAAACTGAAAAAAGTAGTCTTTCCCGCTCCGTTATTGCCTACTAGACCAAAACTCTGGCCCTTCGGTATGTCCAAGCTATCTATGTTCAGGACGGTCTGTTGTCCATATTGTTTGGTAAGGTTTTCTGTTTTTATCATATCTTGAAAATATTTTCTTTACTTCTGGCTTCTGGCTTCTGGCTTCTGGCTTCTGGCTTCTGGCTTCTGGCTTCTGGCTTCTGGCTTCTGGCTTCTGGCTTCTGGCTTCTGGCTTCTGGCTACTGGCTACTGGCTACTGGCTACTGGCTACTGGCTACTGGCTACTGGCTTCTGGCTACTGGCTACTGGCTACTGGCTACTGGCTACTGGCTACTGAAATCAACTATTCTTTTCTTTAAATCCGGCAATCATGCCATATTTCTTGCTTCTGTATTGCTCGGTTATTTTATCCAACAAATAATTTTTTAGCGCAAATCCTATGACACCCAATACCGAAAGAAAAATAACGGCGGCTTCTAGGGAAACGGCGTAGTACATAATGGTAAAAAGTAGGATGGGAGCCCCCAATACGGGCAACATGATCAAGAACTGTGTTGCGCTTGTCCCTTGCATATTTCCAAACGGACTCTTATCCAATTCAATTCTTTTTTTATTGAAAGACCCGAAGAATAAAATGACCGGTATATTAATGCCCAGATTATATAGTGCACAACCAAAATTTATGGCCAAAGCGTGCCAACCAAAGTAAACATAGGGTATGGTCAACAAAAACATAGCGACTACGGTTACCGAAATAAGCGTGGCCTTTGACTCCAAATATTTACGTAACGGAATATTCTGGGACATCATCATACTATAATAACTACTGTCCCAGGCAGGGATAAACTGTCCAAAATTACTAAGGAAAATGCCGGTCATGAATATTCCCAAAAAGGCCAACATCGGCATCATGTTGGAATAGATATCCTGTGTATAGAATATCAAACCATAAAAGACCATTAACAATGAGATAAAAACCTGGGACTTGGTTCGTTTGTTGCGCCAAATCATCTTTAAATCCAACTGCAAGAACGTTCCCATTTCTCCAAACCGTCTGGTCCAAGCCAGATCAGATGTTTTCGCCTCGGTAGTCTTTGATTTTAAACTGGCATCCAGATAAATTTTGTTCCTCAGGAATTTGTAGTTTACCCAATACGTCAAAAGCCCTAAAACAATAGGGATTAAAACGGTGACCGGATAGGCGTACAAGGCATGGAATATTGGTCTGAAGAATTCCTTAGCCGAAAAAACCCCGAAATAATCAAGACCGTACAAACCTAGAATTAATGTGACTATGACTATTAAGGCTTTATCGCTCTTATTGATCAAAAGGTTTATATAATTGATGCATAGCGTAATGGCAAAAATGCCTATTATCCAGAGAAATACATTTAAAAATAAATACCTCTGAAACAATAGAACAATACCGAAGGGTACAAAAAGAAAAAGCGAAAGAAAATTATAAAATGAAACGCCGGAACGACCCAAAATATAGTGGGCTATCGTACTTTTTTTAACAGGGGTAGCCAGCAAAGGTTTTATATCCATGACGGGTAATTTTTGCATAAAATACCGCAGGAACAGTTCAATCAAAATCCAATAAATGAAATATTGGCTGAGCACCCATAGTGGTCCTTCGTTCGGGAACAGCTCTCTTAGAATAAAGTACAGTCCGGCACCCGTCCCGGCCAAGGAGAGGAGCATGTAAATTCCAAAAAATCCCATAATGACTTTGATAGCCACGCTTTTTCCAAAGTTGGACGACCTAAAGAACGACTTCCATTGAAGCGAAAAAAATCTTTTGAACATAAAGGTTGGTTTATGATATTCTGATGGTTAGTAACCAAAAGACGAATTTTGTTACAGTGCGGGCAACTTTTTTATACTCCAAATTTTTTATCGCTTTAGCAATCCGTAATTTTACATCTTCTAAAAGATAGAGATACCATGAGCCAATTTCACGCCCTGAACGTAAAGCAAATCAAAAGATTGACCCCGAGCTCCGTTGCGGTCACACTGGAGATTCCAAAAGACTTGATACAAACCTTTGCCTTTACCGCAGGCCAGTATATTACCATAAAAAAAGAAATAAAGGGAAAAGAGCTTAGAAGGGCCTATTCCATTAGTTCCTCTCCCAAAAAAGAACATATTACTATCGGTATCAAGAAAGTAGATCGTGGAGGATTCTCCGATTATGCAAATACCAAATTGGCCGTAGGGGACACATTGGAAGTCATGCCGCCAGAAGGGCGTTTTACCTTTAAACCTTCGGATACCCCAAAAAATATTGCGGCTTTTGCCGCCGGTAGTGGCATTACGCCCATAATGAGTATTGCCAGAACAGTTTTGGACGGAAATCCAAAAAACAAGATGGTTTTGGTCTATGGAAATAAATCCGAGGAAGAAACCATGTTCTATACGGATCTTGCCAAATTGGAGCTGGAATATCCGGACCGGTTTTTTCCTTATTTCACCTATAGCGAATCCAAAGGGGACAATGCCCTTTTTGGCCGTATAGATACCTCAACCGTTAATTATGCCCTTAAAAACAAGCACGCGGATATTTCTTTTGATGGATATTATCTCTGTGGGCCCGAAAAAATGATTCATCTAGTGACCGATACCCTGCTCAATAATGATATTCCCAAGGACAATATTCATTTTGAACTTTTTACGGCTACGGAAATCAAAGAGGACATGCCCGTTGCCGCCGATGGTGAAACTACGGCGATCGTTGTTGTGGACGATGAGGAATTTACCCTTGTCATGGATAAAAAGACACTCATCTTGGATGCGGTGCTTAAAGAAAATATAGATGCCCCCTATTCTTGTCAAGGTGGTGTCTGCAGTAGCTGTATCGCTAAAGTGACCGAAGGAAAGGCCACTATGGTCAATAATCAGATTTTGACCGATGGGGAAATTGAGGAAGGATTTATACTAACCTGCCAGGCGCATCCAACTACTTCTACAATCAAGGTGGATTATGATGATGTTTAAGCCCCCCAGCCCCCAAAGGGAAAGTTGAAAAGCTGATTATGACATTTCCTTAAACTTACCCACTGCCGTTTCATATCCAATAGCATAGGCTTTTTCTATGCCCTTTCGGTCTAAGATGCCAATATGTTCCAAGCTTTTGGGTTCAAAAACAATATTACATTTTTTTATTTTTTCCCGATTGATGGCATATATCATCAACCCTGTAGTACGGCCCGTAAGTTGTAGCGAATTGTTCAAATCTTTCTTCTGTAATTTGGAAACGATGGAGACATTGCTCCCGATGATAAAATCTACCTTGCCAAGGATTGGCTCCAATGGGAAATTGTTCATGATACCGCCATCCGCATATAGACTGCCATTGTACATTACGGGGCTAAAGACAGGTGGCAAAGCAGCAGAAGCCAACAAGGGCTTTATGAGCTCGCCTTTATCAATAAAGGCTTCTTCGCCTTCCTGAAGATTGGTTGCCACGATGCAAAGCTCTTTTTCTAAAGCATCAAAACTGTCATGGGGAAGGTAATTTTTAAATATTGATACATACCGTTCGGTATCTATTAGGCCGGGTTTTGCAATAGCGAAGAAATTATACTTAAATAATGGTGTCTCTTTGAAAAAACGGAGCATATCGCTCACGGAATTGCCGTTGGCATATAAAGCGCCTACCAAAGCGCCAACACTGCTACCGGAAACTATTTTCGCCGTTAAACCGACTTCCTCCATCGCTTTAATGACGCCAATATGGGCCATACCCCGAACACCACCGCCAGAAAGTACCAGTCCTATCGTTTTATTTTCCAAAGATGTGATGGCCATCGCATTCGTTTGTCACAAAGCTACTTTAATTTAAACATCAATCTTAAAAAGTTTAATGTTGAGTTTGATAAATAGATTTCTATTCAAATGCCAATGCATATCAGGTCTAGCCTACCTCGCCGGCAGGCAGGTGCTATCGAGAGCTATTTTTTAATTGAAGTAGTTCTCGACTGCGCTCGAACAGACATTCTAAAATTCTTCAATTTTAAATACTTAAATTCAACTTTTTGACAAAAGGACAGGAACTCTGATTCTTTTTCAACGACTAAGAATTCTGATTTATCAACTGTACCAGTTGTTCTTTAGGCTGCACACCCGATTCTCGCCAAATCATCTCCCCATTTTTAAAGAGCATTAAAGTGGGTACCCCACGAACCTGAAATTTCCCCGCCAAGCTTTGATGCTTGTCTACATCTATTTTTACGATTTTTGCCTTTTCGCCCACATCTTGGGCAACATCCTTTAGAATAGGCGCCAAGGTCTTGCAAGGTCCGCACCAATCGGCATAAAAATCTACCAGTACCAACGGATGTGAGCCTATAAGTTTATTGAAGTTTGCTTTCATTTTTACTTAGTTGTTATGTTACGATGTTCCTAACGGTCACTATATTTTATAAAAATAGGGTTCTTACAAATCTAGCGTTCAATATACTGTCTCATCGAGCGGAGTCGAGATGACAGTGAAACGTAATTTGTAAGAACCCTACTTGATATGTTTCCTATTATGCATTAAGAATCCATCCCGAAAGCATAATAGTACTTGCTGCCATCTTCATAAATTCCTTCTATCATAACGCCACCTTTTTTACCCTCTAGGATTTCGGACACATCTTCTACATCTTTTACGCGTTTCCCATCAATATGTGTGATGATAAAGCCTTCTCGCATCTGGGTCTCTTTCCTGATTTTGCCCGGATATAGTTTGCTGACCTTTACGCCACCGTCCAAATCCATCTTTTTGGCAGTTTCCTTATCCAACGTTTCAAAATCTGCCCCCAGAAGGTTCAGGATTTCCTTTTTCTCCTTCATCACGATTTCTGTAGTTCCCTTTATATTTTCAAGGACCACCTTTATTTCTTTCTCTTTTCCGCCCCTGTTAATCAATAAGGTCACTTCATCTCCTGGCCTTTTGCTGGCGATCATTTCCTGCAGTCTGGGAGAGGTGGTCGTTTCCACACCGTTTACTTCCAGGACAATGTCTCCGGATTCAATCCCTGCCTTGTCCGCCGCGCTGTCCTCTCCGACTTGTTCTACCCAAACACCTTTCACAAAATCCACGTCTTTGGCTTTGGCCAAGTCACTGTTCATGGTCATAATTCGCACACCCAACATTCCGCGCTGTACTTTCCCGTATTTCAATAGGTCTTCCACAACTTTGGTCACAATGTTGCTGGGCACTGCAAATCCGTAACCGGTGTAGCTTCCGGTAGTGGACGCAATGGCCGTATTGATACCGATCAGATTTCCTTCAAGGTTTACCAAAGCCCCACCACTATTTCCTGGGTTAATGGCTGCATCGGTCTGGATAAAACTCTCCACGGCCAATTCTTCCCTGTTGATATTGATGCTTCTACCTTTGGCACTAACAATTCCTGCCGTCACGGTAGAGTTTAATCCCATAGGATTTCCAACGGCTAGCACCCATTCGCCTACCTCTACATCGTCTGAATTCACCAATGCCATGGTTTTTAGATCCTTTGCCTTAATCTGTAAAAGCGCTAAATCTGTTGTAGGGTCCGTTCCGATAACATTTGCTTTATACGATTCATTATTATATAAGGTAACCTCCAATTCATCTGCACCGTCTATAACGTGGTTATTGGTCACGATATATCCTTTATCATTGATAATGACTCCGGAACCGGTACCAATTCTTGGTCTTTGGGACATCCCCTGTGGGGACTGCCCTTTGAACATATCTCCAAAAAATTCCTTGAACGGATCTGGTAACTGCCTTGGCGTACCTTGCTGATGGTAATTAGAAGAAGTTTGAGTAGATTTAATATGGACTACGGCATCCAAAACTTTCTCGGAAGTATCCGTAAAATCCAATGGGGTAATATTGCCATCCGCATCGGCAGTGTACAATACTTGTTTTCCTGGTACAGTCTCTACTTTTGTAATGGCCGTTGGTTCTTCTTTGCTCGTTTTATTATATTGAATAACGGCCAAGCTTACGGCCAAGGCAATCAACGCTGAAAACAAATACGTTTTCCAGTTGTTTTTGTTTGTGCTATTTTCTTTCATATTAAGTATATTTTATTTTAACAGCTCTAAGTTTGACAAATCCCGTGCCATTTGAAAGGGGCAAATCGCTAAAATTTTTCTAAAATTTACTCTTTTTTTAAGTCTTTTTTTAGACCGTACAGTTTGTAGGCCCTTCTCTTATCCCTTAAAAGCAATAAAATTTATGCAGTTTATCGAAAATTGCTTTTCGGTAAAGGAAGATATTGTGTTTTACAAAGTCTTTTCAAAACACAGAACCGACCACAAGGTCTGTTTCTGACAAAACGGCAATATGTTAAAATTAAAGTCACTTGTAAGCTGTCATATTTTCAACCGACCTTACCATTGCTATATTTTATTGTAAGTTTACCATAATAAAAAAGAACTCCTTTGTCGCTCGCTCAAAACAAAACGGCCATATTGGTATTTGCCAATTCTTCAAAAGAAGAATTGCTGCACAAACCTATGCAAAAGGGGAACCTTCTTTTTGATGCCCTCACTCAAGATACCTTAAAAAAGGTACAGCGAGCCGGAGTTCCCTATTTTCATATTTCGGAGGAAGAACAACGCGGATATAATTTTGGTGAACGCTTTGTACATGCAATTACCAATGTCTTTGATCAAGGGTATGATAATGTTATTACCATAGGTAACGATACGCCACAACTGACCACAAAACATTTACTGGAAACCCAAAGACAGTTGGAGGAAGGCAAAACCGTATTTGGACCTTCACAAGATGGCGGTTTTTATCTAATGGGGCTGCATCGTAGTAATTTTGATGCTGAAATCTTCAAAAGATTGCCCTGGCAACGTTTTAATCTGTTTGGAAGAATTTCCGATATCCTAAAAAATACCGATTGTTCCATTTTTAGGCTGCCTACGCTTAGGGATATAGACGACACTAAGGATATAATAGTACTATCAGGCTTTATAAAGGCTATTTCCAAAAGGTTTTTACGTTTATTCGCACTACTTATAAATACGCAAAACCAAATTATTCTCCATATTGATTCTTGGTTTTCTTTCCTATCGCATAGTTTATATTTCAATAAAGGCTCGCCTAGACCTCTCTACATCTAGCGCTTATTGAACCGGTCGTTTTCTACGGCCCCATTTTTAATCTATTCCATTCATTACATGAAATATTTTTTGATGGTCATGACATTGTTTATGACTTTTAACGCCGTTGCCCAAGAAAACATAACGGGAACGGTAACCGATACGGCAGGAGAGCCCATTCCTTTTGTAAACATACTTTTGGTAGGTACCACTACGGGAACGACTACCAATGAAAACGGTCAATATACTATTGCTATTCCCAATCTTTCAGGAACGTTGGAATTTTCGGCATTGGGGTACCAAACACAAAGATTTTTAGTGACTTCCAACCAATTGAACGTGGTATTGGAAGAATCCTCTGAACAATTGAGCGAAGTGGTCCTGACCGCATTGGGGCTTAAACGGGAAACCAAGGAACTAGGCTATGTGGTTCAAAGTTTGGATGCCGAAGGCGTCACCGAAGTAAAAGCGATCAACTTCTTGGACAATCTTACGGGGAAACTTGCCGGGGTGACCATAAATCAAGGCCCTACCGGTCCGGGATCTACCTCTAGAATTACGATTAGGGGCGAAGCTTCTTTCTCCAATAACAATCCTCTTTTTATCGTAGACGGTGTGCCTATCAACAATAATTCGGTCTTTAATTTTACCAATGAAGCTGCGGCCGGTTTTCAGGAAGTGGATTTTGGGAACGGTGCCATGGAGGTGAACCCAGATGATATTGCCGAGGTCTCCGTCTTAAAAGGGCCCAGTGCCGCTGCATTATATGGGACTCGCGCTGCCAATGGCGTTATCGTTATTGAAACCAAGGACGGCTCCAAAAGCAAGGGCTTGGGCATCAGCTATAATACCAGTTTCTTTGTGGACACAGCATTTCAGCTGCCTGATTTTCAAAATGAATACGGACAAGGACAATCCGGGATTTTTGAATTTGTAGATGGTCTTGGCGGTGGAACCAGTGATAACATCACCTATAGTTGGGGACCACGTTTGGACGTAGGGAATTTGATTCCACAATTTGATAGCCCGGTGACTTTACCAGATGGTAGCGTGGTCCGTGGCGGTGATACCTCTTTGTATTCGGGATTGCCCATTACCCCAACGGAATTTCGATCCAACCCCGATAACTTAAAGGATTTATATCAGACCGGAACTACCTTTATCAATAACCTAGCGATTTCTTCGGGCTTTGACAAAGGTAATTTTAGACTTTCATTTACGGATTTGAGAAGCGAAAGCATCATTCCCGGTGTAAATCTGGACAGACAGACCGTATCTGCACGTTTAAATTTCCGCCCCACGGAAAAATTGCGTATCAATTCCTCCATCAGCTATGTAAATTCGCAGAGCGATAATCGTCCTTCCAACGGTTATGGTTCGGAGAACGTAAATTACTCCTTGGTGGCTTGGGGGCCACGTTCACTCAACATCGATAGCCTTCGCGATTATTGGCAGCCCGGTCTGGAAGGCCTTCAGCAGTATTCTTTCAACTATACCTTTTTTGATAATCCGTTTTTCATTCTTTTTGAAAATCGAAATTCATTTAATCGAGACCGGGTTTTTGGAAATGTTTCCGCCTCCTATGATATTACGGATAATATCACGGCTACCGTTCGTACGGGAATGGATTATTCCAGCGAACTGCGTCAATTAAGACGTTCCTTTAGCTCTAACCGCTTCCAAAACGGGGGTTATGCCGAGCATGATGTACTGTACCGGGAAATAAATACGGATTTCCTATTGAATTATAACAATACGTTCGGCGATTTTAAGGTCGATGTTTCTCTTGGTGGAAATCGATTGGACCAAAAAGCCTTTACTTCACAATCCCAGACGACAAGCTTGGCACAGCCCGGAATTTTTAGGTTGAGCAATGCCGCCTCGCCCATTGAAGTATTCGAGTTCGAATCCAACAAACGCATCAATAGTTTTTACGGCTTGGCCAAATTTGGTTATAAGGATTTTCTCTTTTTGGATATCACAGGCCGTAACGACTGGTCCAGTGCTTTGGCAACACCGTTTTCTGTGGATAACGTATCTTTTTTCTATCCTTCGGCATCCACAAGTTTTATTCTTTCTGAAGTAACGGATCTGCCAAAGGCAATTTCTTTTGCCAAGCTTCGCGCCAGTTATGCCCAAGTGGGTAATGATACCAATCCCTACCAAACTTCCGGTGCCTTTGTGGCGCAAACGCCATTTAACGGTCAGCCTACTTTTAGCGACCAGAATTTTATCGCGAACCCGAACCTTCGTCCGGAACAGACCTCCGCAATTGAATTTGGAGCGGATGTACGCTTCTTCAGGGATAAACTGCGTTTTGATATTTCATATTATAATGCGGTGACCAAAGATCAGATCATTTCGCTTCCTGTAGGGATTTCCTCTGGGTTCAATCAGCAGGTAGTCAATGGTGGAAAAGTACGTTCTAAAGGGATTGAGGTCATTTTGGGCGCTACTCCGGTCGCTACCCCCAACTTTAAGTGGAACAGTACGGTCAATTTCAGTAGAAACCGTGCTACGGTAGAGGATCTACCGCAGGATGATGGACGTTTAACGCTGGCCTTCTCGAGAATTTATGATAGTCAGAACCAAACTGTTTTCGTACAGGTAGAAGAGGGCGGTCGTATTGGTGATCTCTATGGTACGGGCTACCTAAAAAACGATGATGGCGATTTTATCCTAACGGATGAAGGACGCTATATTCCGGACAATACCCTGCAAAAATTAGGAAATTCCAATCCGGATTTTATGGTAGGCATGAGCAACCAGTTCAATTATAAAAATTGGGATCTGGGATTTTTGTTGGATTGGCGCCAAGGCGGGATAATCGTCTCCCGAACACGTGCTCTGGGCAACGTAGGAGGTCAATTGGCCGAGACCGCATTTAGACCGGAAGAGGGTATTGTACCAGAAGGTGTCGTAAATGTTGGCACAGCTGAAAACCCGGTGTTCGAAGAAAATACGGTAGCTGTGACCGCCGAAAGTTTTTACCGTCAGTTTTTTGATAGAAATCATGAGGAGAACAACACTTATGATGCCTCTTTCTTAAAATTGCGACAGTTTTCCATCGGATACACTTTTGAAAACCTCAATTTCCTACAGCAAAATGCAAGCCTGCGACTTTCATTGATTGGTAGAAACCTATTCGCCATAACCGAAAATCCGCATTTTGACCCCGAGCAATTTTCTGTTCAGGGACAAAGTTTTGTGGGCGGGGTAGAGGATTTGTCCTATGCTACCACAAGAAGTTTTGGATTTAAAGCCGGATTTAATTTTTAAGATGAAGACAATGAAATTTATATATACGATATACAAAAAGCTCTCCTCCCTTGTCAGGGAGGGATGGATTCCTTTTCGATTCATTGAAACAGGAATACGAGGAGGGTTGAAAGCTCATCCCCTCCAATCACAAGTGACCACTTCACCTTGGTTAAGGGATGGGGCTGGTGCACTGTTTGTTTTGAGCCTATTGTTTACTAGTTGCAACAAAGACTTTGAAGAAATCAACACCAATCCCAACCAGCCGTTGACCGTGCAGCCCAGTTTGTTGCTGCGGCAAGTAATCTATGATTATGGGGAGCAAATGTCCTACGAAGGTTTTACGGCCGGAGATTTATTGGGGCAGTACCGAACAGCACTGGATTTTAATCTTTTTGACCGTCACGACTTAAAATCGCCCCAATTGGGCGGAAATCCTTGGCCTATTTTATACACCAATTTGCGTGATAACGAGCAGATTTTAAGATTGGCCCTGGAAAATCCAACGTTTGAAGTATATGAAGGCCCGGCCCGAATTCTGAAAGCTTATATGGCAGGCGCGTTGACCGATATGTTCGGCGATGTTCCCTATTCCGAAGGCTTCCAAGGTAAGGACGTCACCGTAACGCCTGTCTATGACAACCAAGAGGACATCTACTTGGCGGAAGGCGGAATTTTTGACAACCTCGAAAAAGGCATCGCAGCTATTGAAAATTATACTGGAACAATTCTTCTAGAGGGCGATATCCTTTTTAATGGCGATTTGGACGGTTGGCTACGTTTTGCACGTTCGTTGCAAATTAAATTTCTGATGCGGACCTCCAACGTACAGGATAACGCCTCGGCTTTACAAGCAATAGTAGATGCAGGCGGATTTATTTCCGAGAATTCGCAAAATGCCGCGTTCGATTTTAATGATGGTGAACCCAATAATTTTCGTTTGGCGCGTTTGCGCATAGGGGACTTTAACAACTTTGTGCTTTCCGAAACGATGGATGAAATCTTAACGGATTTGAACGATCCCAGAATCGGAGTCCTGTTCAGACCCTTTTCCAACAGTGATTCAGAAGCGTTCAACGGACTCTTAAACGGTATCGATGCCACACAAAATGCAGCTGTTTTGGCCGATTTCTCTCTGGCAGGCACTGCTTTTCGGGAAAATACCAGTGCTTTGGATGCCAATTTTATGACCAGTTGGGAAACACATTTTCTTTTGGCTGAAGCTGCAGAACGAGGTCTCATCACAGGAGATGCACAAACTTTTTATGAAATTGGTGTAACGCAAGCTTTTGAATATTGGAATACGGAATTGCCAAATGATTATTTAACAGGACCTGGAGCCTATACCACTGGAAATCCTATAGAAAATATCATTACTCAAAAATGGATTGCAAATATCATCAATGGATATGAAGGTTGGATAGAATACCGTAGGACCGGTTTCCCACAATTGAAGACCATTTCAGCAAGCTTAAATAATGATTTAATTCCCGTTCGTATGCCCTACCCGGCAGAGGAACAGGCCTTGAATGCCGTAAATTATGAAGCTGCGGCTGCCAAAACGAATGGAAATAGTGTTGACGCCCCTGTTTGGTGGGATGAAGCACCCTAACCCCCCAAAGGGGGAGAACTTCTTCTCTGATGGAAAAACGGATGGATAGTAAAATAAATGATGGCTAGGACTTTAGTTATAACGGATTTCTTAACGCTCCCCCTCTCTTTTGGAGAGGGGGCTGGGGGGAGAGGCTGGTGGCTTCAATGGGGTCTCGTTATTGTATCCAGTTTGGCACTCTTTTTCCTTTCTCCCTTGGCAAAAAATACCGATGAATTTTTTAGGGCGCAACACCGTAAGAAAGCGCCTAATACCTTCATGCTCATGGGGAGTCTTGTCATTTCGTGGATTTTTGCCAAGAGCATTACCAACGCTGCAAATCTAGGGCTTGACTATGGTCTTGTAGGCGGTGTGGCCTATGCAGGATATTATTTGTCTTTTATCGTTGCGGGAATCGTTATTTATCAAATGCGCGTAAAAGGGGGGTATACAAGTATCCATCAGTTTTTAACGAGTCGGTTTGGGAAAAGTGCCATGGCGTTGTTTTCCATCTTGATCGCTTTTCGTTTGTTCAATGAAGTCTGGAGCAATACTATGGTCATTGGTTCCTATTTTGGGAAAATGGGCAGTGCTCCCTATTATTGGGCCATTATCGTATTTACGGTATTGACCTTGGCCTATGCGCTTAAAGGTGGTTTAAGCAGTTCTATCTTTACGGATGTCATTCAAATGGGGCTTTTTGCCATTCTATTAAGTGTTATTCTTTGGGTATTATTCGAACCTTCTACTAATTTTTCGGCCAACGATGTAATGACCTCGGGAACATGGTCATTAGATATGGGGATGAACCTGCTTTTTGCGGCATTGCTTCAATCGTTCAGCTATCCGTTTCATGATCCCGTGTTGACGGATAGGGGTTTCATCAGCCCACCAAAAGTCACCTTACGGGCCTTTTTATGGGCAGGTTTCGTTGGGGCCATCTGTATTGTGCTCTTTAGTATCATCGGAATCTATGCCCAAACACAAGGAATGAAAGGGCAAGCGGCAGTGGAAGTGGGCAAGGCTTTTGGATTGGTCATTTTATTGGTCATTAATTTTATTATGATCACCTCAGCGGCATCAACTTTGGATTCTACTTTTTCGTCGTTTTCAAAATTGTTATCGGTAGATCTCAATTTGGGCAATAGTCTCAGATTTGGAAGGCTTTCCATGGCTATGGTTGCTATTCTAGGAACGATTCCCGTTTTCTTGGATGCAGAAATCCTATCGGCCACAACAATAAGCGGTACTATGGTCATCGGTCTCACTCCTGTTTTTGTTTTTTGGAACCTTAGAGTACCCAAAATTAGTTTTCACCTCAGCGTTATCGGTGGACTGCTTTTTGGCATTCTACTCCTATTCAATCTATTTCCAGAAGGTCTTATTTTCAGCTCCGGCAAATATGCGGACCTGCTCTGGATCAACCTTTGGGGCATATTGTGTTGTACCCTTTTATATATAATTCCTTCATGGATAAAGAAATAAAACATATCGGCACAAAAAGCGGAAAGCTACTCCTTTTTGGCGGGGTCTATAGCAACTTGCAAGCCTTGGAAAAATTGATTTCCATTGCGGAAGCAGAGAACATCGCTCCGGAAAATTGCATTTGTACCGGTGACATTACCGGCTATTGTGCCCAACCGGAGGAAACCGTACAATTGTTCAAGGAATGGGGTGCCCAAAGTATTGCAGGAAACGTGGAATTACAATTGGCGAACGATAGTGAGGATTGCGGTTGCGATTTTAGGGAAGGCAGTAGGTGCGATGGTTTTTCCAAATTATGGTTTCCATATTCCAAAGGAAGATTGTCCCAAAATTCCTTTGATTGGATAGCGCAATTGCCGGAACACATCGGATTTGATTATGGCGGAAAAAGAGTGACCGTAGTACATGGATGCTATAACCACATTTCGCAATTTATTTTTCAATCTACTCCATATGCCGTGAAAGAAAGTACTTTTAACAAAACCAAAAGCGATGTAGTCATCGCAGGGCATTGTGGGTTGCCTTTCAGTCAAAATATAAAAGGTAAACTGTGGTTAAATCCTGGTGTTATTGGAATGCCCGCAAATGACGGTACACCGAGAGTATGGTATATGCTGTTAGAAATCAGAGATGGCGATATAATATATACCCATCGGTCTTTTGAATATGATCATAAGACCGCACAACAATTAATGTTCCAAAACCACTTGCCGGAAGAATACGCGGATACGCTTGCCTCCGGGATTTGGGACAATATGGAAATCCTCCCCGAACTGGAAAAGATGGGACAGGGCATCCCAATATTACTTGACAATACAAGCAATTACAATATAGAAACTAAAACACAGAAAAAGATGGCAGATTCGTATTATGATCCAAAAGACCTGAGAAAATTTGGTAAAATTACCGAATGGAGCGAAGAGCTAGGAACTAAATTCTTTGATTATTATGGTAAAGTTTTTGAAGAGGGAGCGCTGAGTTCCCGTGAAAAATCGCTCATTGCCTTGGCAGTAAGTCATGTGGTAAAATGTCCGTATTGCATTGACGCATACACCAAAGATGGTCTGCAAAAGGGAATTACCAAGGAAGAAATGATGGAGGCCGTACATGTAGGTGCCGCCATTGAAAGCGGTGCAACATTGGTACATGGCGTACAGATGATGAACAAATATAACAAGTTATCTATGTAAGTAGAGCGCTTCGTTATTAGAGATTAGATGATATAGGTTGTAACCTTACCATACTTACACCGACAAACCCTAATGTGAGAACCATTAGTCAAACAATTACGTATATTTTCGCACTGTTATAGAGCGATGAAAATTTAAAATAAAGATGGAAAGTATCTTACCCAAGAAAAATACTAAAAAGCCGATGCAAAAATCCCTAAAAGCTAGGGATAACGAGTTTGCGGAAAGCAATAAGCAATTGGAAATATTGAACGGTGGTATTTTTGCCGATGGTGAACTCCCCTATTTTAAGGATAAAATCGATAAAATTGGGCATTTTCCGTTGCGACCCAAGAAGTTGGAAATCCTACAGATCAATGTAGGCTATATGTGCAACCAGGTTTGCGAGCACTGCCATGTAGATGCCGGTCCGGACCGAAAGGAAATCATGACGCGCGAAACCATGCAACAATGTCTGGAAGTGATAAAAAATACCGGGGCTCATACTTTGGACCTCACCGGCGGCGCACCGGAAATGAACCCGGATTTTGAGTGGTTTGTAGAAGAGGCGGCCAAAGCGGGTATCAAAGATTTTATAGTTCGTTCCAATCTGACGATCATACGAGCCAATAAAAAATACTATCACTTGCCAGATTTCTTTAAAAAGCACAATGTTCACGTAATTTCATCCATGCCACATTATACTCGTGGAAAGACGGATAAGCAACGTGGTGACGGTGTTTTTGATAAATCGATTAAAGCCTTACAGGAACTGAACGAACGTGGTTACGGCATGCCCGGAAGCGACTTACGACTGGATTTGGTCTATAATCCCTCAGGAGCTTATTTGCCCGGTGACCAAATGGCCATGGAAAAAGACTTTAAAAAGGCGTTGGACGAAGATTTTGGGATTCAGTTTCACAACTTGTTCGCTATTACCAACTTACCCATTGCCCGTTTTTTGGATTATCTGGTTGCTTCCGGCAACTATGAGGACTATATGTATGCCTTAGTAGATGCCTATAATCCTGCCGCTGTAGAAAACGTGATGTGTACCAATACCATTTCCATTAGTTGGGACGGTTGGCTCTACGATTGTGATTTTAACCAAATGCTAGGGCTGAAAGTTGCTAGTAAAGTAAAGCACATCAAGGACTATAACGAAGACATTCTAAACGATAGAAATATTATCATCTCCCAGCATTGCTATGGTTGTACCGCAGGTGCCGGGAGTAGTTGTCAGGGAACCGTGGCGTAAGCCTCCCCTAGCCCCTCCAAAGGAGGGGAATGTTTATTTGGATATCCTTAGAGACAGAGGTTTAAAGGACACAGCAGATTATTTACATTCTCAATTGTAATACTTAAGCTTCAACAAATCTATCCTTTAGGTTGTTTTATTATCGCAGAAAATCTAAAATATCCTGATGTTTTTCTCTTTTGGCAATATCCAAAGCCGTATCGCCATTGTCCATTAGTAATTGAGCAGAAGCCCCATTTTCAATAAGTAATTTCACCAACTCTAAATTACCGCGATGCACTGCCGAATGTAAGGCCGTTACGTTTTGCATTTGAGTAGCATTGACATCCGCCCCATTGTTCAATAGCATCTTGCAAAGCTCATAATTCTCTTTGGCCACGGCGGAATGTAACGCATTTACTTTTGAAGGATTTGTCGCCGCCATGTTGGGGTCGGCCATGTACTCAACCAATAGCTTCGCAATTTCCGTGCGACCGAAAAAAGCAGCTAAGGACAAAGGTGTAAACCCATCTTTTGAGTACTCATTTACGATTTCTTTTTTCGATTTTTTTAAATAATCGGATACTTTTTCTATTTTTCCGCAGATAATCGCCTCATGAAATGTGAACGAAGTTTTTAAGTCAATCGCTTTTTGAAATACCTCGTCCAATCCGCTATAGGCTATCAACATTAAACAGGAATTTCCGTTTTTATCTTCCATCTCCAAGACCTTGGGATTTTCCTGTAGCATCAATAAGACCTTTTCAGTTTCTTTATTTTGAAGATGGTCTTTTAAAAATTCAATCATAAGGCCTAGTCATTTGTTTTCTATGGATTTAAGTTACTCGTATTTTCTTTAAAAAGAAAAAACCACCCAAGTCAGGTGGTTTTTAGCATCAATCATCCAAACTCCAAACATGTCTTAGATGTTTTTTAAATCGCTCGCATGCGATTGTTGCGTTTGTTGTGTTCTACTTCGGCCAGCCCTAAATATTCCATTAAGGGAGGAATGTACATCCCAAATCTTCCTTTAAATCCTTTTTTGAGTCCGTACCATCCGCCTATGGGGTTTTTAGGAGAGCGCCCCCAATGTTCTATTGTATTAGGTTTTGTTTCTACTTTTTCATCCTTACTTCCCAAAAGCATCCAATCTCCGTGTGCTTTGAGCATTTTATGTAAATCTTCCAAACAGCGAATATCATAGTGCAATACGGTTGTCTTTACGGTACATACTAAAATATCACGCCCAGCTTTCTCATCAACATGCATGGTATACTCCGAAGATAAGGGCGGTGTTTTTAATGTTAACGGTTGTTCTTTTGTGCCTATTTTTTCTCTATAGTTCATTTCTGTTCTTTTTTAAGATTGATATTCCGCCTCTTGTTTTAAATCTGATACAAATTTTTCAAAAGAAGCATCAAAAGATGGAATCTTATTGGCAAAAATGGGGAATATGGGACCGCCTATTTTCTCAGTCATTGAAAAAAGTGTCTTTTCTCCTTGGGGTTCTAAAATATATGTGCGTTTCCCCATGGCATCTCCCCACACTAATTTTTGATTTGGAATGACTTCTTTTACTTTTAAGGTAAAAGTCCTTTTAGGGTCTAGTTGGCTTTTCAATTTTATTTTGCCGCCTTCTCTAATATCCCCATCTAAGGACACGATGGTAGAATTCCATCGGGGCATATCCGAAGCATTGGTCAACAAAGACCATATTTTGGCAGGTTCCGCTGTTATAAGTTGTTGAATGTTCGTCGTACGGCTAAACGTTTTTTTACTCGTTTGAGCTTTTCCAAATACTTGTGCCATGGGTTAATGCTGTTTTAGGCATAAAAAAACGAACAATCTCTTTAAACGAATTTTACATATGTTAAAAAATCACCCTTTCAACTGTGTCCCGGAACGTATTCTGGACAATGTAACTTGAGAGACCTGCAGCATGGACGCAATGTCCTTTAAAGGGGCAACCTGTAAAAAACGGGGAAAGGCAGATTGAATATACTGATAGTTTCTAGTGGCATCATTTGCTAAAAGGTTTACAAAAACATCTATCAACGTAACATGTAACTGCTCCGTAAGGAGAATCCCGAACATAGCCCAGTTATTGTTGTTCTTAAAAAGCTGAAGTAAGTTTACCCTATTGATCATAAGCACTTCCGTATCCTCATAGAATTGAAGGTTAAACTGGGATTTCAATTGACTTGTAAAACTTTTGTATTCGGCAATAAACGTTTTTTCAGGTTTCATCCAAAGTGTGATCTCTTCTCCCTTTTCATCCAAATAATAACACCTGGTAATGGAACTATTGGCAAAAAAAAGATAATCTGCCAAGCTGCCTTCTTTGGTAATAAGGTCTTTGGCCTTGTATTTTTTAAAATCGAAACATTGCAGTCCGGTTTCGATATCGTTTTGCGAAAAATCAGGGTTGATGTCCCGTAGAGAAGCTCTAAGATGTTCTTTCATATTTATTGGATTGGTTCTACTTAAAGACTCTTAAAACTGAAGTATGTTACAGTATCCATTGAAAGAAAGAACGGGATACGATTACTTCATTCTGTTAGGAGCGGAGGTTTGAATAATTAAAAATAGGAAGTTCTCAAATCATAAACACATAACCATTTCAAACACAATGTATTTTTGATACGCATAAGTCATTGTCTAATGTGAATTTAAAGGGGGGGGGTAAAGAAACAAACCTAAGTAAAAGTGTATCGCCTTATTTTAATCCTAATTTGAACCAAGAATATTGCGGTTAAACCGACCAACCGGTTTAATTTATTTACTAGAATGATATTGATTTATCGAGATTTTGAACTTTCACCGATTTTTTACGTAAGTATAACGCAACACTCCTAATATACATCTCGATTATGGAGTTCTTTATACTGACCTTAGGGTCGGATTTACCCAAATCTTTACATTATGGACAAAAACTTAAAACGCATGGCTACCATGCAACGTATGCAAATCACTGGACTGGAACTTTTTTATAAAAAGGGCTACTACGGCACCAGTGTTGATGATATTCTTAAGGAATTATCCCTTTCCAAAGGAGCGTTCTACTATCACTTTGAATCTAAAGAGGACTTCTTTATTCAAATCATTCAAAATTTAATGGCTCGTAGGGTATATAGTAACCTAATTGAACCTATTGAAGGACATGACAATCCTTTGACCCGTATTACCAACTGTTTTGACAATGCCTTGGAAATGGCGGTACACAATGAGACCGACTTTGGCTTTATTCTTTGCAATTTCATGACCGAATTCAACGGTAAGAACGAGACTATCATGAAGCACCTTAGCGATATTGTTTCCCTATGGGAAGTAAATTTGGTGACCGCATTGCAAAAAGGAAAGTTCAATGGTCATTTGGACCGGCATGTGGATTGCGAAGCCGTAGCTACATATTTGATGAGTTCTTATTTTGGGATCAGGACATTGATGGTAGGAGCTTCACCGAGTGCCAAAAAATATCGGTTTATGGCTCAGTTAAAGCAATACTTTAGGTCTATTGAAGCCAATCCCGTCAATGTTTGATTAAATTTTATTCAGAATTTCTTCAATTTTTTGAACTACTTTTTCGGGCGAAATGGTTTCCATTGCTTTTTCGTAACCTTTAGGGAATTTATTTCCATAAACTGATGTCGGAATCAACGGATACTTTTTCCTATCGGACAAAAGGGCGTTTTCAGCAGCTTGTCCATAGGGGTAAAATCCGGCAAAAGGATGGGTTACACCCCAAAGTGTTACTGTAGGCACTCCGTACATTGCCGCTAAATGTGCATTGCCACTGTCCATAGCAAGCATAAGTGAAAGGTTTGATATCACGGCCAGTTCTTCGGAAAAAGAAACTTTTCCCACAAGGCTTGTACAATTTTCAAATTTGTTTTCCCAAACGGCCAACTGCATTTGTTCCTCTTTTCCACCACCAAAAAGTACCATCTGATAGGTATTTGATGCATTTAAAGACGCTACCACCATTTCCATTAATTCCAACGGATACATTTTGCCTTCAAAGGCTGCAAAAGGGGCAATACCAATTAGTATTTTTTCTTTTTTTATGGATAACCCATTAAACTTATCTTCCAAATTCAGTTTTGGAAGCGTATTCCCAGAAGACAATTGCACGGAAAGGTTCAGTTTTTTGAAAACATCGGCATATCGCTTATGCGTCGTCGTCAACTGTATAAAGGTTTTGTTTACGGCCGTTGTCAATGCTTTTTTTTCTGCCCTGCCTTTATCTATCTGCTGATAGGGTATTCCTGAAAAGCTGAAGAAAAGCTTTAGAATAGTACTACGTAGCACATGGTGAAGGTCGGCAACGGCATCAATTTCCAATGTTTTAAGTTCTTTGTATAACCTCCAAAGCCCCAATAGCCCTTTATGCCTTCCTTTAACATCAGCAGGAAATACGGATACATTGGGAATCTGTTCGATTATAGGCCTAAAAAAATCTTTGGTCAAAAAAATAATCTTTAGCTCTGGGTAAGCACATGTTAAAGCCAAAAGAACAGGAACGGTCATGGCGACATCGCCCATTGCGGATAGGCGGATCACCAAAAGATGCTGCCCCCTAACCTCCAAGGGGGGGACATTATCCTCTAACGGGGGTTTGTTATCCATGGACGAAATGAATATTAAGGCCAGACCGATCTTGCTTCGAACAAGTATAAACTTTAAGCTCCATTTGAAGTATTGGATCCACTTCTCAGGACGGGGTTTAATTCCTCATCATTATACATTTTCATCTGCTTGTAGACCTTCATGTACTTGTTTCCTTCCTCAATATCCTTTAATAATTGGTCTATCGCATTGGAAAGGTCTTTTTTCTGTTCTAGAAGTATATTGAGTTTGGTTCGGCATTTTTCAATATGCTCAGGAGTAGCATCTGTACGCGCTACTTCCTCTCGCATATGATAGATTTTTAATGCAAGAATGGATAACCGGTCAATGGCCCAAGCCGGACTCTCGGTATTGATAGTGGCATTAGATTTGATTTCAACCGATTGGTATTTTTTGAGGAAATAACTATCGATATATTCGACCAAATCTGTCCTGTCCTGATTGCTAGCGTCTATTTTTCGCTTTAAATCCAATGCTGCCGCTGGTGTTATCTGTGGATCTCTAATAATATCTTCGTAATGCCATTGAACGGTGTCTATCCAATTTTTTCGATATAACAAATGGGCCACTTCATCTTTAGGGTACGGATTGGTGAAATCCTGATAAACATCATCTTTTTTATGATATTCCTTAATGCTTTGCTCAAAAATTGAAAAGGCGAATTCACTGAACATTTTCCTCGTTTTTTACAAAGATACCCTTAATTAGGAAATTATAAGTTTGGAGAGGAACAGCATGAGCGGAAGAAATATGCTCAGCATCAGTACTACTTCCAATATATTTGGCTTTTTGATAGATTCTATATAATTGCCAATAAATATAACCGAAGGAAAAAAGGTGATGATAATAGCCTGGTGCTGTGCCGTACTCACCATGAGCGTAACAAGTAAACCGATAACGAAGGAAATAGCGATAAGTCTGATGGTAACGATTTTTCCGACACCGGATTTTCCCAACTTTAAAAAGGCAAAAAATGCCAACAAGAGATTTAGGAACGCATAGACGATCAATTTAATATTGGTGGACCAACCCGTGGCGACGATAGAATTGAAATCAACGTTGAAATCATAATGGTCTTCAATAAATTGCGTGTAGTTCATCAATATTAATATACTGTACAGTATAAAAAAATAACAAATTACGGCCGGCAATACAGTGAGCCAATTGCGGATGTTCTTGGGTTCGTAAATATAAATGGCGGAAAACACCAAAATCATAAAAAGAAGGTTCCATTCATAAAAAAGACTGGAAATCATAATCCATAGTGTGGTATCGAAAATCTTGGATTTAATATTTTTAAGCGATTTTAAACTCAAAAGCCTTCTAGAGGCCAAAAGCAGGAAAAAGCAGCTTAAAATCGCGTTATTGTCTCCCAATGTCTCCGGAAAAACAACAATAAGGAGCGTAAAGAAGAGAATTGAAAAAGAGTTGGGACCTGTTAATTTATTACGCTTTACAATAAAATCTACCACGAAAATACTGAATAGCAAGAGGCTTAAAGCCAAAATTTCCACTACGATGTTTTCCGTAGAAAATTCCTTTTCTATGACGTAGAATTGAACACACCAATAAAAAAGAAAAAGAAAACCTAAGAGGATGATGAAGTTTATAGGTTTAGTTTTTCCAAAAATGCTTGAAATCATGTATGATTTTTATACTTTTGTGCTGTAAATATAGGAATAAGATGAAGTCATTTTTTGAAGGTATTGAGGATTTGTTCGTAAACGGATTGTTTGCTCCTTTTGATTTTTTCCGGTTCATGGAAAGCTGGACACTTTCCAATAGCCTTAATTGGATTTTTATGCTAATCGGTTCCGTGGCCTTTGTCTACTGGATGATACAATTGAAGAAATTCAATGATAACGGCGAAGAGGACAAATCGATTTCTTCCCACTCCTATTTGTGATTTCGGCTACGCTCCACTATCCTAAATAGCTATTCAATAAATAGGTTTTTTCTCGATTTTAAATTTAGAATTTAGAGGTCGAACCCGATATCTTTTCGATAGTTCATTCCCTCAAAGGACAATTTAGCCACATTTTTATAGGACGTTTTCAAAGCCTCTTTGAAATCTTTGCCATACGAGGTAATAGCCATCACCCTTCCTCCGTTAGTCCGTACTTTTCCATCGACCAACTTTGTTCCGGCATGAAATACGATAGCATCCTCGATAGCATCTATTCCCGTTATTTCCTTTTCTTTTTCATATGTTCCAGGATATCCACCGGAAACCGTCATCACGGTTGTAGCGGAACGCTCATCTATTTGTAGGTCAATTTCGTTCAAAGTTTGATTTGCAACGGCTTGAAGTACTTCGACCAAGTCGTTTTTAACGCGAGGAACTACAACTTCGGTCTCGGGATCTCCCATGCGAACATTGTATTCTATTACTTTGGGGTCATCGCCAACTTTTATCAATCCGATGAAAATAAATCCTTTATACGGCAAATTATCCGTTTTAAGGCCCTCTACCGTCGGTTTAACGATTCGCTCCTCTATCTTATGCATGAAAGCTTTATCAGCGAAAGGAACTGGGGATATGGCCCCCATACCGCCCGTATTAAGTCCGGTGTCTCCCTCCCCAATACGTTTGTAGTCTTTAGCTGTAGGAAGTATTTTATAATTTTCACCATCCGTCAGCACAAAAACGCTTAATTCAATACCGTCCAAAAACTCCTCGATAACCACGGTGGCACTGGCATCACCAAACTTCTTATCCAACAACATTGCCTTTAATTCTTTTTTGGCCTCTTCCAAATCGGAAAGAATCACCACTCCTTTCCCTGCGGCCAGCCCGTCCGCCTTCAAAACGTATGGGGGCTTTAGCTGCTCAAGAAAATAGCATCCCTTTTCCAGATTGGCCTTTGTAAAACTTTGATATTGCGCTGTTGGAATTTTATGGCGCATCATAAATTCCTTTGCAAATTCTTTACTGCCCTCTAAAGTGGCGGCAGCTTTCTGAGGACCGATTACAGGGATTTTATTTAATTGGCCATCTTCCAAAAAGAAATCGTGCACACCATTGACCAATGGGTCTTCCGGTCCAACAACGACCATTTCTATTTCTCGGGACAAAACGAAGTCCTTAATAGCATCGAAATCGTTTACACTAATCGGTATATTTTTGGCAATCAATTCTGTTCCTGCATTGCCAGGTGCAACAAAAAGTGCTGTAAGCTTAGCGCTTTGTTTTAGTTTCCATGCCAATGCATGTTCTCTACCTCCAGAACCGAGTATAAGGATTTTCATTTTAAAAGATTTTGGCAAAAATAAGCTTAAGTGTAATATTATTCCTTATCGGATGTGAAATTACGATGCTCTTTCTTCTGTAACTCCATTGGAGAAAGGGATTTGAAATAATCGTATACGATTTTGAGTCCGTCTTTTCTATCTACTTTTGGCTCCCATCCTAAAATTTCTTTGGCTTTTGTAATATCCGGTTGTCTTTGCAACGGATCATCCTTAGGAAGTGGCTTATAAATTACTTTTTGATTGGTCCCTGTTAAGGCAATAATCTCCTCCGCAAACTCTTTTATGTTAGTTTCATGTGGATTTCCAATATTGACCGGTTCCGGGTAATCGCTAAATAACAGTCGGTATATTCCTTCGACCTGATCATCAATATAACAAAACGAACGTGTTTGTGAACCATCCCCAAAAACTGTTAAATCTTCACCCCTCAAAGCTTGCCCCATAAATGCCGGGACTACTCGACCATCATTTAATCGCATTCGGGAACCATATGTATTAAAGATTCTCACGATACGTGTTTCCAGACCATGATAGCGATGATATGCCATTGTAATAGATTCCATAAAGCGTTTGGCCTCATCATATACCCCTCTTGGTCCTACAGGGCTTACATTGCCATAATATTCTTCATTTTGTGGATGCACCAAAGGGTCTCCATACACCTCTGAAGTAGACGCAACCAAAATCCTTGCGTTTTTTTCTTTGGCTAACCCCAAAAGGTTTAAAGTTCCCAAAGAACCTACTTTTAATGTTTCTATAGGTATCTTCAGATAATCTATCGGACTTGCTGGCGACGCAAAATGCAGTATATAGTCCAACTTACCTTCTAGATGTACGAAAGTGGAAACGTCATGATGGTGAAATTCAAACTGCTCCAAAGGAAACAGATGTGCTATGTTCTTCAAATCGCCCGTAATCAAGTTGTCCATCCCTATGACATGATAACCTTCTTTGATAAACCGATCACAAAGGTGAGAACCTAAAAAACCCGCTGCTCCTGTTATGAGTACTTTTTTCATCTTTACTAATAAGCTTTTTCTTCCCCGGAAACAGCATTAATCACCGTTTGGACAATTATTTTGATATCCAAGAAAAAAGACCAGTTTTCCACGTAAAAAATATCGAACTTAATCCTATTTTGAATATCACTGTCTTTCTCAATTTCACCTCGATAGCCTCTTACTTGTGCCAAACCTGTAATTCCAGGCTTTACAAAATGCCTGAGCATGTATTTATCCACCCTATTGGCATATTCATCTGTGTGCTTTAACATATGTGGTCTTGGGCCTACAACTGACATATTTCCGAAAAGTACATTGTAAAACTGAGGAAGCTCATCGATACTGGTACGTCTTATAAATTTTCCAATCTTGGTGACACGCATATCATTCTTACCAGCCTGTTTAGCATCTGCATCGTCATTCATAGCCATAGATCTAAACTTAAAACATTTGAATTCGCGATTATCAAAACCTGTCCGTTTTTGAATAAAGAAAACCGGTCCTTTAGATTCTAAACTTATTAATAAGGCTAATAAGGGTCCGAACCATATTAATAAACCAAAAATAACCACTAAAGAAAAAAGAATGTCAAAAGCTCTTTTTGAATAAGCATTTAGGGAGTTGTGCAGTGGGATATCACGAAGTGAGAGGATTGGCAGATAGTCATAATATTCAAACTTTAACTTTTTGGAAAAAATATTCTTGTTATCCGGAAGGAATTTCAGTGTTTTTAGATTGTTATCCGCAAAATTGATAAAATCTAATAGTTCATCATTTTTGAGTTCTGAAACCGAGCAGTATATTTCGTCGATTTTGTTGTTTACAATAAACTTAAAGCAACTGAGAAGGTCAAAATTCTCTTCTCTTGGCGAAAACTGTCCCTTAAATTGAAATCCATATTCCCTTCTTTCATTAAAAACAGCTATTAGTTGATTTGCTTTTTTGCTTTTTCCAATAACTACCACATTTCGTATGTTTCCCTTGACTTTTTCACGATATTTCATCAAAAGAATGTAATTAAGGAACTTCAATGCAAATACAGCTAAAAAGGTAAAGATGAAATACTTTCCCAGTGCCAACCGGCTAATATTGGGTTGTTTAAAGAAGCCTATGAATGCATACAAGATTAAAAAAAAGAAAACGAATTGTATGAAAAGTAACCTAAGGATGTAGGTAACTTTGCTATAGCGGTAGACTTTATAGAATTCTGTTTTAAAAGAAATAATTAACCATGCAAATGAGATATAAGCATGGAATAAATAGGGGTTTAAAAAATTAATGGGCAGATAGTAGGCGAACAAGTTTATGACCAACAAATCAATGCCATAAGAAAAAGGAGTTATGAAGCCTGAATATCTGCCTTGCTTGAAAAACATTGAGAATTTTTATAATTGCTCTATAATTTTTATCAATTCCTTGTTGAAACTTTCATTGTTCGATACAAATTTTTCAAGTCTAATATTTTGTAAATTTTCAACTTTATCTTTAAAATCTTTCAATTCATGGTCAAGGCCAACAATTAACTTCATTTTCTCAAAAGCAAATAAAATTTCCTTTTGATGGTCATCTATGTGTTCCCCATATTTGGAAAGTCTTGCAGCCACCAATACCTTTTTACCTTTTTTTAAGCAATTTACTATTGAGCCTGTTCCAGCATGTGAAATCACATAGTTAGCAGTCTCAATATATATATCGAATTCTTTTTTGCCCAAAAAAGTTACCGTTTTAAATAAATCACTTTTATAATCTGTATGACCACATTGAATTATTATTTCTTCATTTATAATACCTTCTTCTACAAGTCTCTCTAATGCAATCAATAAACGGTTAAATTGAAAATTTTGATTACCAAGCGTTACAAAAATCATTTACTAATAAATAGAGCCTAAATATACGGCCTTTGGATATAGAATTTTTAATTCCTCCCACTGTATAACAAAAACATCAGCGAAACGATAACAAAGTTTGCCTGTTAGCGTTTTTGAATTTATCCGAGAAAAGGTTTCGATAAATATTATTTTTTTTCGCATTATCTTTCCTAAGAAACACATAGGAAGCGCACATCCTGAACCTGTCGAAACAATTATTTTCGGGTTTTCCTTGAGAAGAAGCTTTATTGAGTGAAATATTATTTTAACATAAGTGAAGATAAAGAAGAGAAAATTTTTCCTTGAAACATAAGGTATAAATGAAATATTAGAATATTTATGATGAAGTTTGCTAGTGGATGAGTTTTTCTCTGTAACAATATGAACGTCATATTTTTCTATTATGTCCTTCAGACTAAGGAGTTGCTCTAAATGTCCTCCTAAGCTCGATATTAGCATGATTTTGGTCATTCAATAACATTAGTGAAAACCAAAGATAAAGGATTCATGCATGTTTTAATCTTCATGCTTATTAATTCTTGTATTTATCTTTTGATTGCTTTTTATCATAAACAAAAACAATGGTAGAAAGAAAGAAAAGAATATTATACCGTGGTGACGTCTTAATACAGATTCAATTAAAAATATGGCAAATAGAATAATCACATAACTAACTGCTGGTAAATTAAAATTAAATGTAATTGATTTCCAGACAAGTAGTCCAGGCAAAAAGAGTGTGATCATTAATAATGTAAGCCCTCCACCAATAAGTAATTCGAAATATTGATTATGTGCGTGGTAATTGTTTTTATATTCCCAACTTTTATTGTCTCTACCTGATTGCATTACCGCTCTTTCATTTCCAATTCCATAACCAAAAATAGGAGCTTCAAAAAATAAATTCTTATTAACCTCATAATTTCTCATTCTAGAGGATTCCCCGTCCAAGTGAGAGAAAATAGATTGAGCTTTAGGAAAAGCCAAGAAAAACATTATAAGAAAAGGCATTCCAATTAGAGTTAAGGTATACCCAAATCTCAATTTTTTGCTTATCAGTCCAGTTAACAACAATAAATTCAGGCTTAAGAAAATAAAAACACCGCTCATTGCGCCTACGTAAACAATCAGAAAAATAGTTAAAGCCGCGAGCAATAGGCTTAAAATGACGTTATAATTAATTTTATTTCTTGAAAGAAAATCTATTATTGAAATGTATCCAAGATTCAAATACATTCCATAATATATTTTATGAATATCAATATTTGAAGAGATTTCCCATGAATTATAGAAATTGCGTATTCCAATGCTTGAATTACCAAATAGAAGAGCACAGAGATTAAAAATACCCGCACAGTAAACTCCAATTGAAAACACAAGTAATATTTTTTGAGGTAGTGTTTTTTCTATGTTGGTGCAATAAAACAATAATATAAACAAGACGAGGGTCCCCAAAAGAGATAGAAAATCGGAATCGGCAAAATCACCTATGAAGTATAGATTAAATATAGAATATAATGATAGGATTACTACCGTTAAGGTTAAAAGAGATTTTAGTGCCCTTACATTCATCCTGATGTTAAATAATGCTAGCAAACAACAAATAATAAGGGTTTTACTGCTCCAATCCGGAGCAAACACCATGCTAAATGCAAATAGATAGATGCTATACCGGTACAATCTCTCCTTCATATTGCCTTTTAAAATTTAAACCCACCAAAAACATCACCAATCCAAAAGCATAAGGTGAAAATGCTTCTTCTTGATAAATACCTTGCACAAAAAGTACCACAGCTAAGACATTTAGAACCCTTATTTGAGAAATTTTTGATTTAAACTTCCTAAAAAGCATAACTATAATCTCAAAAAAATAATATAAATAGAAAAAAGAAAATATCCCTAAACTAGAAAACAACACTCCGTAAACGCTTTCGCTACCATTTTGAAATCTTGTCCAGTAGCCCATATCGGTAAGCGGCATTCCTTTATAGCTACTTACCATAGAAGTAGATAAATTTCCGCCGAAACCAAGACCGTTTCCAAATGAAATCAGATATTCAGCTCCTGAAACAAATCCAACAATGTGCTCGTTCCTTCCTAAATAACCAACATATATAAGGCATAAATTAGCGAATATGTAAAGAGAATATGATATTCTTTTGGAAAGATTGGTATGATATACTAGAAAATACAAAAAAGAAGAAAATAAAAATACCAAAACCGCTCCCTTAGAATTTACAGCAAAAATGACCAGTAAAATTATTCCGAAAAGCCTAAACTTATTATTAGGTAAATAGAAATATATTCCTAAGATAGTTAAGAAATAACCCAAAGAAATAATACTTTTTATCAAGGACCCAATTCTTGCCAATTTAAAATCAAACCAAGAAATATTAAACAACCTTTTACTTTTATACCTGCCTAAAAGCTCATCCCACCCCTCTATTCCCCACTTCATGGAGAAGTATTCCAAATCATTTAATACGTAACTTATAATATAAGGAAATATAAATTGGAACAAGGTAATAATGGAGCATATAAGAAGCATTA
Source organism: Maribacter algae (assembly GCF_047345745.1). Lineage (NCBI taxonomy): Bacteria > Pseudomonadati > Bacteroidota > Flavobacteriia > Flavobacteriales > Flavobacteriaceae > Maribacter > Maribacter algae. Next base: position 106,017 of record NZ_JBLFES010000001.1, on the reverse strand, counting down.
CCTTCAAGCTTGAGTTTAAAAAAGCTATATCTATCTTTTTTGAAAAATAAATCCCTGATAAAAGAAAGAGCACGGGTAACAAAAACAATCTTAAGTATTGCGCACTGTTTAAAAAACCGTAGCCATATATTCCAAAAACAAAATAAGCAATTAATATAATAATGATGAAAATTGATTTTCGGTAAAAGGCTTTGTCAAAATATTCAGAACTATTTTTGAACACAAACATGGTGAGTAATGACGGTAAAAAAAAATTAATTCCGTGAAGGATTTTGAAGTGTGTTTCAGAATTTATAACACCTGTAAAAAATGCAATGAAGGTGTTTTGAAAAAATACCGCCAGAATAAAAAAACTATAAAATAACTTCTTCCTCTCTGCCAAAAAGAAAAAAAGTGCAATTAGAACAACGATTCCTAGAATAAGATTCAACGCCAAAGAGAAAAAAACAAGAAGGTTAAGAAAAAATGCAACAATACCTATTTCGAAAACCTCTTTGCTAAATTTAATGGACATCAAAATACCGTTTAATTGAGTTTTATTACCTCAATATTAAGGTTTTCATCATAATCTCTATATAATTTGTAAGTATTTGTTCCGTTGAATATATCTTCTAAATTATTTAACTCAAACGACTTGAACTTAACATATGGAATTAATTTATTAATTGTGTAAAATGCGGAAGATGTAAACATTCCAAATTCATTGGGCAAACAAGAAATGTTTATAAGGGATAATTCTATTGGGACTTTTGCTTCCACAACATTCCAGCCTAATTTTTCAACAAGTTTAAAGTGCTCATCGCTTTCGTATCTGTGGGGGAAATAAGTAACATTTTTATCCTTCAAAAATTCTCCTACTTGTGCAAAAATACTTTCTGCGTTATTCAAAGAATCCGAATTCCAGTAGAATGGGGTCCCTATGAAATAAATCGAATCTGTATCTATCCTCTTTTTTTTATACTCTTCCTTTAAATAAAGGAATTCGTTTAATGTATAAGATAGGAAATCATGGTCTTCTTCCACTAAATCTTTGTACATAGTAAAAAAATGTATTTTGCCTTGATAAGATATTATATTGGCTTTGAGCCCTAAAAGGATTGGGAATATTCTTTTATGGATGGGAGAAAACGACTTTAATTTTTTCTCTTTTAAAAGAGCATGTTCATAAAATGCGGCAGTTCCATCATCTAAATATATGGTTTTCATGTTTTTGCGAGAATTTGCCAATATCGCCTGATATATTGAAGCTATATGACCAACCAACAATAAGTCATACCGTTTTGAAGATTTTTTTCTTGCAGCCTTTATTACTTTCCAATAAAACTTGAAACGTGTAATCAGACTTTTATCAATATCGCATACCGTAATTCTTGAAATATCTCCTTTGAGATTTAAGCTTTCAAAAGCTTTGTTCATTTGATCAATATTACTTTTCTCTCTTGAACTTACTAAAAAGAAATCTGTCAAAGATTCCATTTCATACGCTTTTAAATATTCATTTGCATTGATTAATTGCAAAGGCGACTCAACTATTATTAATATATTCCTTGGCATGAAATTTAAATGTTATAGCTCTTTGTTACAACTTTTTGAACTTGGGAATCCGCTTTAAAAATTTCTTGAGAATTTATGTATTAAATCTTTAAGATTAACCAATTTAGAAATGAAAAAATATACCGTCATAAGAAACAAGAACATTCTTAAAGTAAATTCTATCCAAGAAAACTGACTATGTCCAAAAATCATATATAGTCCCGACAACAACAATATTATACAAGAAAGGAAAAACCATTGAATGTAATAATTTGCACTAAAAGCCTTAATCGTGTAGAAATAGTTAAAGGGGATTGCTACTAAATATGAAAATATTGTAGCCAATGCAGCGCCATTGATACCATACTCTGGAATAAACAACAAATTTAAAATTATGTTCATTGCCCCTACAGACATGAAGATAATTGATTTGCGCTTAACATATTCTTTAAAGTAAGTCATTACCGGTTGTATAAGCAAACTGTATCCATTAAGATAAGATGAAAAGCAAAGGAAAATAAATACCACAAATGCTTTTTTATATTCAGGACCAATCAACAAAAAGATTTCTTTTGAAAAAAGTATTAAAGAAAATAGCAAAATAAAAAGAGCCACTAGAAAATAACGTACTAACTGGTTAAATTTTAGTCCATTTACTTCTTGAAGGCTTTGATATATTTGAGGTGTAAAGTTTTTATTTATTGTAGAAATAAATTGGCCCGGTATATTGACCAACCGAGTTCCCATAGAGTATACTCCTAAACTTTGGTAGCCCAACATATATTGTATCATAAATCGATCAGAGAATTTAATTACAAAATTGGACAATATTGTTGGGAAGTAATGCACAGAATATACACCTAGTTCCCTTATTTTTTTAAATTTGATTAGATTAAGGCGAGTGTTTTTTACGTATGTTGGCAAAGAAATTATGAATCCTAACAGATGTTCCATGAAATTCGCTGCCAATACGGCAAGGATTTTATCTTCCATTTTAAGGACGAGCATCAAAGCCAATACACTTCTTGTTAAAGAAATAACGATAGAATAAAAGCCTACTTTTTTAACCTTTCCAACACATATAAAATATGAGTTAAATATTGGAAAGAACACCGCACAAACCGCAGTAATCATCACAATATCCAAATAGACAGGGTGGTTTATTTCAAGTAATCCAACAATGATTGTTTTTAACAATAAATATGTAAATCCTCCAACTACAATAGCAATTCCTTGTAGTGCAAAAACATTGGAAAATAATGTCTTTGTTGACGTATTTATATTATCAAAAAAAAACTTGTCAAATGTACTTTTTAACGAAAAAGAGACAATTAAGAAAAATCCGGTAAAGACTAATTGCAGGATGGCTATTTTGCCAAAATCCTTTGGGTCTATTACATAGGAATATAACGGTATAAGTAAGAAAGCTATACCCTTGGCAATCGTTTCTGAAATCAATAAAATTCCAGTATTTTTAACAACGCCCATTTGATATTTGTTTTCTATTTACTCAATAAAGCTTCTGCTAACATCCAATCCAACGGAAGATCCAAGTCCAAAGAGGATTTTTCATCCATAACATATTTTTTTACCTTTTTAAATTCCAGATGATTTCCCTTTTTAAGTGATTTAGGGTTAATTAGATATATTGCACCATTGTATTCCCAGACTTTAGGTGCATCTTGTCTCCTTGTAAAATCACCATTTTTTGATTTGGATAACCATCCGTTCTCATCTTCTTCAAAAAGCACATAATATGGATTGGATTTTGTCTCTTTAACCGAAACAATCATGTCATAAGATTCATTATATAATTCTAACGCCTCAATAATATTTTTTTTGGTCCGAAAGGGCGATGTCACTTGCAACAAGACAATTAAATCAGGAATAAATTTGTGCGTTTCATAATAGTGAAGCGCATGTAGTAATACATCATAAGTGCTTGCAGTATCCGTAGCCAGTTCATCAGGCCTTAGAAAGGGTACTTGCAAGCCTAAATTTTCTACCAATCTGCTTATCTCCAGCGAATCCGTAGAAACGCATATTTCATTATCTTCAAATACTTCTTTTGCTACTTCAATAGTGTATTGAATTAGTGGTTTGCCCATCAATTTCTTGATGTTTTTTCCCGGAATTCCCTTAGATCCTCCTCTTGCCGGAATTATTATCAATGGTTTCATTTGCAACTATCAGATTTTAGACAGCTCATACTCCATCATAATATTTACCAATTCCTCAAATTTAATATTGGCTTCCCAATTTAATTTCTCTTTGGCCTTCGTAGCGTCTCCTATTAGAATGTCAACCTCTGTAGGTCTAAAGTAATAGGGATCTATGGTAACCAGTTCTTGCTTTGTTTTACCATCATAGCCTATTTCATCAACTCCTGAGCCTTTCCATTTTATCTCAATATTGATATGATTAAACGCTTTTTCTAAAAATTCTCTTACCGTATGGGTTTCTCCAGTGGCAATAACAAAATCCTCAGCAGTTTCTTGTTGCAACATCAACCACATTGCCTCCACATAATCTTTGGCGTAACCCCAATCTCTTTTAGCATCTAGGTTTCCAAGACGTAATTTACTTAATTTTCCTGCTTTAATCTTGGCTACCGATTCTGCAATTTTTTTTGTAACAAAACTATTTCCCCTTCTTGGACTCTCGTGATTAAAGAGTATGCCATTACAAGCATAAATGTTATAGGCCTCCCTATAATTTACCGTCAACCAATAGGAGTATATTTTTGCTACCCCATAAGGACTTCTTGGGTAAAAAGGGGTGGTTTCCTTTTGCGGAATTTCTTGGACTTTTCCATATAGTTCGCTAGTTGAAGCTTGATAATATTTTGTTTTATTTTCAAGACCCAATATTCGGATAGCTTCCAAAATTCTTAAGCTTCCTACGGCATCAGCATTTGCAGTATATTCAGGAATATCAAACGAAATCCTAACATGACTTTGGGCTGCAAGATTATAAACCTCATCTGGCTGAATTTGCTGCAAAAGTCTCATGATATTGGAAGAATCTGTCATATCGCCATAATGAACGTGAAAATCCAATTCATGGCTATCCACGCCTTTATACAAATGGTCTATTCTCAATTTTTGTTCTAGACTAGACCTTCTGACCATTCCATGAACCTCATATCCCTTTTCTAATAAAAATTCTGCCAAATAGCTTCCATCTTGTCCAGTAACTCCTGTAATAAATGCTTTTTTCTTCACGATTTGCTAATATTTTTTCTGATTATTTCTATTATTCTGTCTTGGTTTGTTTTTTTCAAATCCGGAAAACTTGGTAAATTCATACCCTTAGCAGATATTTCCTTAGAATGCGGACAGTCATCAACTTTATCGTAAAAGGGTAATTCATCAATTGGAGTGAAAAAAGGTCTAGTATCTATGTTTTCTTTTTCCAATGCGTTCATTACCTTAATTTTCTCTTCTGCAGACTTAAACAACACCGAGCACATCCAATATGAAGATGTCGAATTTTCAAGCAATTTTTGAAAATCTACTAAAGTTTCAAGTTCTCTCTCATAATTTTGCTGTAGCGTTTTTTTAAGTTCCAGTATCACCTTTATTTTGCCAAGTTGAGCTACGCCAATTGCCGCTTGAATATTGGTCATTCTATAATTGTAGCCTAATATGTCATGATAATATCTAACTGTATCTGAGTTTCCTTGGTTCTTTAGCTTTCTAATTTTTTCTGCCAGCTCTTTATGTGGTGTCAATACCATTCCACCTTCGCCAGTAGTTATAGTTTTATTTCCAAAAAAAGAATACGTAGAAATATCTCCCAATGTCCCTGACTTTTTATCATGGTAAGTTGCTCCAAAAGATTCTGCCGCATCTTCTATGAGATAAATATCATGTTTGTCCGCAATCTTCTTTAATTTGGTATAATCAGCAGGCGCGCCATATACATTAGTATAAAGTATGGCTTTTGTTTTTGAGGAAATTTTAGCTTCTATCAAATCAACATTGATATTCCATGTCAAAGGGTCAATATCTACAAAAACTGGAGAAGCTCCCACATAAAGTATGGCATTTGAAGAGGCCACATAAGTAAAGTTAGTCGTTATAACCTCATCTCCTGACGTAATATTCAATGCTAACATTGCCAAGTGTATTGCAACCGTACCATTATTTACTGCAATCGCGTGTTTGGCACCAGTATATGCTTCAACTCCTCTTTCAAAATCATCAATATATCTACCTTGGCTAGAAATCCAGGTAGATTTCATGCACTCGGCAACAATCTCTCTCTCTTCTTCCCCTAAGTAAGGTTTATAAATCGGGATTCTTTCAGTTTGCATAAGTCTTTAATAAACTTAGTTGTTTTTTAATTTGATTAATATTAATATTTTTCACTTCCAATATATGAATACAGTCTTTGAACTTGTTCATCTCCGACAAAAACCAATAATCTTCGTTTATGGAATCATTAGTATCTCTTGACCCATCATTATCACTGTGATGTACGTATTTTACAAAAGGTTTTATTGTTTGAACAGCTTTGGAGATGTTAAAATTAAGAGCCAACGAAGAAACTTTTAAATGTGCTGTATCCAAAAGTAAACCAAAATTATCTGAATCCACTTCTTCAATCAATCTTACCATTTCCTCCGCTCTAGAACAAAAAAGGACTTCTTGCCCGTCATTTCTTAGATTAAATTTGGCAGTAACATTATTTTCAATTAAAAATAGCACATTCAACCGCTCTGCTTCCAATAAGATCACTTGTATGGAGTCAAGAAATAGCTTCCAGTTCAAATTACGATCAATGTCTATATTTATATTCAGGTTTTTTCCTAACTGATTAGGGTCAGGATCTACACAAAAACCGGCATGAGCCGAAAAACAGGGCGCTTCACATTTCGAAGAGAGCTCAAGTCCTTGAATGCAATGCGCAATAGATCGCTGTCTTATTTCTTCATTTCTGCTTGCGAGATTAATAACAAAAGGAGACTCCGGAGCTGGAAAATAATTGTGGGCTAAACGTATTACATTTATTTTAATAAAAAAATCTATCATGTCTTCTTGGAAAGGAAAACTTGAGCTAAATTCAATTGTCCAATTGTTTTCTTTAGCCAGACGAACTATTTCTTCTCTGTTGTTACCTTTAAATGCAAGAGAGCTTACACCAAGAACAATATCTTTTTCTGAAAAAGATAATTTCTTTTTTAAAATTGAATGGTTTTTTGCAGAAGAAGCTAAATGAAAACCAAAACGTTCATATAGCGTTATTGCTCTTTCATTGTCATTGTCTACAGACAAATGTATACTTTCCAGTTTAAGCTCTTCTGCTCTTTTTATTAAGGATTGCATTATTTTTTTCGCCAAACCTTTACCTTGATATTCTTTCTTGATGACTATTCCAAGCCATACAATAGCATTTTCCTTATCCAAATGCCCATAACCAATTGGGAGGTCATTGTTCAGCAAAAGGCACGTATAAAGATGATTCTTTAAAACCTCAAACGTTCTATTTTTAAAATATCTAAATGAATTTTGCTCATCATCGAGACTTTCTATAAAGGCTTTTAAAGTATGCGTTTCATCTGCGAAAACTTCTAATATTTTAAGGTTTAATCCCATGCTACCATACCCTCTTTTAAAGGCTCATCAGGATTAATATCAACAGCAGCACGCTTTCCTATTAACTCTTTTATTCTTTTAGGGGCTATTCCGGTAGCTGGTCTTTTAAAAGAAACGTGCTCTTCAGTAATGATTTCCCCTTTTTTTAAGTGAGTATTTAATACTATACTTCTTCTCATGCCTTGGGTATTCAAAATCTCTTTGGGAGATGGTATTTTAATTGGACTACCAAGGACAATTTCAGTCTTTCGAATACCTTCTACCAGCGATTTGAATTCCGGTATGTTTAGCGAAGCCTTATGGTCAGGACCAGGGAGTGTCCGATCTAATGTAAAATGTTTCTCTATTATCTTTGCGCCCAATGCCACTGAAGCAAAACAAGCATAATTTTCCTCAATATGATCTGAATAACCATATAATATGTCCAGTGATTGACCCATTGAGACCATGGCTCTAATGTTAGCGTCCTCGTTCCGTGATGGATAGTTTGTCGTACATTGTAAAATGGCTATCTGATTGTTTCCTGAATTTCTTATTGCCGTAACAGCTTCAAAGACTTCTGCCAAAGTTGCCATTCCGGAAGATAATATCATAGGCTTATTAAATTTTGCAACATACTCAAGAAAAGAGAGTTCTACTATTTGTCCTGATGCTATTTTAAATGCTGATACTCCCAATTTATTAAGAAAATCAGCATCCTCCTCATTGTATGGGGTAGAGAGAAATGTAATCTTATGTTTTTTGCATTCATCAATAATTCGAAGGTAATCTTTGTGGGTCAATTCTAGTTTTTTGAGCATTTCGAATTGACTTTCACTCGGGTCGGTTACCTCCAACTGGTAATTAGCTTTCGGTGCGTTTTTAGTGATAACGCTCTCAGCTTTAAACGTTTGAAATTTCACACAGTCGACACCTATTTCCTTGGCTTGTCTAACCAATTCAAGTGCCATTTCAAGATTTCCATTATGATTGACCCCGGCTTCGGCAATTATATAGCAATGGCTTTCATCATTTATTGTAAAATCTTCTATTTGAATAGACTTCATTAACAGTACTTTGAGAGTTTAAAATTAGATACTTCTCTTCAATAATTACCAAAATCCAAATTCATAACGTAATAAAAAACCTCATTATGCATAAAGCATCATAAAGTATATAAAACACTATTTCTTGGCCTATTGGCAAAAGTACGATAATTATCATCCTTAACAAGTTGCACTTTGCAAGCCAGATTATTTTCTTCTAAAATTAATTTTGCAAAGCCATACCAAGTCATAGCCTTGCCATCTGTAAAATGGAGAATACCAGAATTGGGCCTCGCTATACTCAGTTGTTCAATGATAAATCTTGCTAGATGGAGTGCGTTTGTTGGACAGCCAGTTTGATCATCTGTTATCCGCAACTCTTCGCCTGCTTTAGCCTTTTTTAAAATTGTACTATAAAAGTTCCTTTCAAGCTCGGAATACAACCAAGATGTTCTTATTATTAGATAATTACCCAAGATTTCTTGAATATATTTTTCTCCCCTTAGTTTGGATTTTCCGTATTCGTTGATAGGATTGGGAATATCTTCAACAGTGTAGGGCCCCTCTTTTTCTCCATCAAAAACATAATCCGTAGAAATATGTATTAAGACTACATTATAATCTTTACAGGCCAATGCTAAATTTCTAACCCCTTCCGCATTTACTTTAAAGGCTATTTCTGGTGTTTTTTCTGCCTGCTCCACATTGGTATAGGCAGCACAATTGATGCAGAAATCAAAATTTATATCCTTAAAAATAGAATCGACTTTGTCAGCATTTATAATATTCAGCTCTTTGGAATCTTTAAAAACAAAATCAACTGAATCATATTCTTCGGCTATTTTTTGAATACATTGCCCCAATTGACCATTAGCACCTGTGACCAAAACTTTTTTCATATCACAATTCTGAAAAATTTGGAAACTTAAAATCTTTGGGAGAAATGATTAAATCTTCATTTGGATATTCCCAATCTATATCCAAATCTTTGTCGTTGTAAATAATTCCACTTTCTGCTTCAGGATTGTAATAAGTGTCACATTTGTAATTGACAATCGTTTCATCGGACAATGCTAGAAACCCATGTGCCATACCTTTTGGTATATACACTCTTTTTTTGTTTTCAGAAGACAGCTCAACTTTAATATATTTGCCACAATTAGAACTATTTGGGCGGATATCTACTACAATATCCAGTACTTTCCCTTTTACTACACTAATTAGCTTAGCCTGTGCCGCATTATCTTTTTGAAAGTGTAATCCTCGTAATACACCTTTCTTTGAAATTGACTGATTGTCCTGAACAAAATTGACACTATAACCTATCGCTTTTTCAAGTTTGTCTTTTCTAAACGACTCGAAAAATATACCTCTTTCATCTTTGAATACTGTAGGTTCAATAATAAAACAGCCTCTTAAAATTGTTTCTGTAACCTTCATTTAGTCCAATTGCATCAAATATTCTCCGTAACCACTTTTTAATAGTGGATTAGCTAACGTATGTAATTGTTCTTTAGAAATATAGCCCATTTTGTAAGCGGTTTCTTCAATGGCCCCTATTTTTAAACCTTGCCGTTCTTCTATCACCTGAACAAACTGAGAAGCTTGCATCAACGAACTAAATGTACCCGTATCTAACCATGCAATTCCTTTATCAAGGACGCTTACCTTCAATTTTTCTTTTTTTAAGAATGCTTTGTTTACATCGGTGATTTCTAGTTCTCCCCTTTCGCTAGGTTCAATACTTCCCGCAATTTCAATTACAGAGTTATCATAAAAATAAATGCCAGGAACAGCATAATTGGATTTTGGAAAACTGGGCTTTTCTTCTATTGACAATGCATTTCCATCATCATCGAACTCAACTACGCCATATCTTTTAGGGTCATTTACATGATATCCGTAAATTATTCCACCTTCCAAATCAATATTGCTTCTCAGAAGTGTTGAGAGTCCATTTCCATAAAAAATATTATCCCCTAAAATCAATGAGACTTTATCGTCTCCTATAAACTTCTTTCCCAAAAGAAAAGCCTCCGCCAAACCCTTGGGTTTATCCTGTACTGTATATTGAAAATCACATCCTAATTGAGAACCGTCCCCTAAGAGCTTTTTAAATAAAGGTGCATCATCGGCTGTTGTGATAATTAAGATTTCTTGGATACCTGCGGACATCAAGGTAGCCAAAGGATAATAAATCATAGGCTTGTCATAAATGGGCATCAACTGCTTACTTACTGCCAATGTCAAAGGGTATAAGCGCGTTCCCGAGCCGCCAGCCAATATAATCCCTTTCATATCCTCGTCTCTTTATACTTGTTCAAATACCATTTTATCGTTTTTCGTAATCCTGAACCAAATTCTTCTTCAGTCATCCAACCCAGTTCCTTTTTGACCTTGGAAGCGTCTATAGCATACCTGAAGTCATGGCCTTTTCTATCTGTTACAAAGGCAATTTGTTCTGTATAACTACCTTTTTTTTTAGGTCGTTCAACATCTAAAATAGTACAAATTTTTTCAGCAATTTCTAAATTATCATATTCATTACTTCCCCCGAGCAAGTATGTTTCACCCGATTTTCCACTATGGAAAATTTTATTGATGCCACAGCAGTGATCTTTAACGTATAGCCAATCCCGAACATTCTTGCCATTCCCGTAAATAGGAATTTTTTCTCCCTCCAAAGCTGTTCGGATAATGGTCGGTATAAATTTCTCATTATGTTGCTTTGGACCAAAATTATTGGAACAATTGCTAGTTACCGTATTCATTCCATAAGTGTGATGATAACTCCTCACCAAAAAATCCGAAGCCGCCTTTGATGCACTATAAGGACTGTTGGGAGCGTATGGGGTTTCTTCCGTAAAAAACCCTGAATTCCCCAAACTTCCATAAACCTCATCAGTAGATATATGATGAAAACGATTGTTAACATTGTTCTCTCCCCAATATTTTCTAGCCGCCTCTAGCAAAACAAATGTTCCATTAACATTGGTCTTAATGAAACTGTTCGGATTGTTAATTGAATTATCCACGTGCGATTCTGCAGCAAAATGTATGACCGCATCTATACTATATTTGTTAAAGATTGAATTAACCAATCTGCTATCGCAAATATCTCCTTCTACAAAATGATATCTTTTGTTAGAAACTTCTTCAAGGTTATTTAAATTTCCTGCATAGGTCAATTTATCCAAATTCACTACTTGGGCACCAATATTTTTTTCTAAAAAATAAGGTATGAAATTACTTCCTATAAAACCTGCCCCTCCTGTAATAAGCGTAGTCATCCTATCCTATTTCAGACGCTTTTCTATTCAAAAATTTTATCATCGAGAAAAGAAAGAATGCTCCGAGAAGTACTAAAGGAATCAAAAAAACCGTTCTACCATAAACTGCTTTCTGGACTTCTTGTGGCTTTCCAAAGTTTATCACTTTTACCGCATCTGTATTTTCTGCTAAATCCATTTTTTTTGACTCGATATCACGAATTAAATCATTCTTCAATTCAAAAAGACCCGTAATGTCTAGCTTTTCTTCACTATCTAAAACAATTTGCCCATTTCCAGCTGGTCTATCTTCTTGTGCCATTCTTCTAGAGTAATTGGCCACCAACTCATCTACTTGTTTTAAGAGTGTCTTATTTTGTTCAATTCGGTTCTTGGCGTTGTCTCTATAAATCTGTATCAAGCCATCAAAATATCCATTAGTATTAATATATTTAATGATTTCTTGTGCGAATTTTTGACCTCTGGCAGCGTCTTTGTAAAAAAGGGTGATTCTATGGTTAAAGGAGCTTTTGTTCTGTAGTTCCGCACGGACAATATCTGATATGGCATCAGTCTTTTCAAAGCTTTGTAATAATTCCAAATATTTAATATCACTTTCAGAACTATCAACATTATCCACCCTTTCAATTTCTAATTTAAAGCCGTTCAGGTTATCGATATTTATCCCGATTTCTTTGAAGAAAAGGAGATTTTTAGCTTCAATATTTGCTTGAATTTCATCCACTACATCATAGAGATAGTTTTTACTCTCCATATTGGGCTTTACGATAATATCTGTCTTCAGTTCTTTGGAAATGATTTGATTGAGACCATATCCTACGGCTAAACCAACAATAATAAGACCTAATAGAATGAGTATATTTTTCTTGAGATATAGAAAAAATCTTAGGAATGCTATAAAAAGTTTATTGAAACCATTCCCGATCATTTGGAACAATTGTCCCAAATCAATTTCGTCTGAACTATTTGCTGTTTGTTTATCGGCCATGTTATGAACTAAATATTTGTTTTAGAATTCTATCCGTAATTAAATACGTAGGCTTTACCCCGGTAGTGCCCAATCCACCTGATGCCAATGTGCTCCCTGTTTCCAAGGGGTTGTCCGAAGCATAGTAGGCATAGCTCACTTTCACGTCTTCTCTAATGCTCTTTCTGATTTTAGAGGCCGATTGTATCGCTTTTTGATAATGTACCCCTTCCATTTCCAAACCTATGACATTCCATGTAGACTTATGAAAAAACTTTAGAATATCCTTGTTCTGTAAGGATGTACCCAAAACGGTTACCATGGTTCCTTCAAAAACTTTAAGGCCATGGTTTTCAAAATCCGCTGCGCACAATTCATTTCTAAAAGGATAATTGTCCGCCGTTCCCTCAAAAATATGAGCGGAGGGTATCATCAAATCTCCTTTGCCTCCTTGCAAAATTCCGGCTTTCCCCATAATATTTACTGAAACTACGTCAATTAAAACAGGCTTTTTTTTCTTGCCAAACGGTTTTAAAAATTCATCAATGGTCTCGTACGCCTGTTCCCCGAAAGCGTAATCCATTACAAAGATAACAGGTTTTTTGTCATCCGGAATCTCCTCGAATTCATAGCAACAGGCTCCATCCTCAATCTTTGCAGTATCAAAAATCTGGACATTTATATTGGTTCCGGAAGTGTCATCAATAGATATCATACCATTGCGTTCTGCATGTTCCTGCACTTTCATACGCAGAGAAACATTTCCAGAACTGCTCAGGGCCTCATATATTTCAAGATTGTCGGAGTCTTCCTTGAATTCTTCAATAAGTGCTTTCCTCGCAAATAGGGAATTCATCACACTGTGCATATTGGCAGAAATTATGTGAATGGGCCTTTCTAATAGGTTGTGCGCATTTAATGTTTCCTTAATATTGTTGGCCCATATTTCACCATGAATGTGATGCCCCAATCGTTCTCTTAACAGAGAACTGAAGGTTATTGCCCTCTTTTCTCCCGTGATTTCTTCTTCCAAAGCCAGTTTTCCCAACCAAAAAATAATGCGAAGGAAGCGCTCCGGGTTCTCTTTTGTAGAAAAATTAGTATATACCTCTAAAATCTCCTCGAACGATCTTCCCAAAATATTGGCCGTATGTATCAATGCAATTTCCCGCTCTGCTTGAGAGAGCTCTTCTTTCTTTAAGGCACTTTCCAATTTTACCCAATCCCGAATCGTTTTTTCCGTATCGGGAATCAGGACACGCTTGCATATTTTTTCAGACTCTATGAATAGAAAGGTAAGGTGGGTTAAAATATCATAGATATCCGATCTGCCTCTGGTAATCTCAATATTCATTTGTTCGTCATCGATCCGATAACAATTTCTTCTTCTCTTTGGAGGAATAATAGGATTGATATGCGAAGCACCATAACCCTCGTCCGAAGTAAGGTTGATAAACCGGCATTGCTCTATCCCTTCTGGCAATCTATCCAAAACATAAGTAAGTCCGTTCAATTCCGCTTTTTCTTCGGCTATGGACCCATATATTTCCGGTCTCAATAAGAGCAATGCATTTTTTAAGGCTTCGCCTGAAACTCCATTCGGTTTATAAAAACCACGATTGAACAAATGTCGCATGGTAACGTACAAACGTTCTATAGCATTGGTAGATTCCTGTGCCCTTGTAGTTGCTGTGGTTGTTTTCATCAATGATTTCGTACAAAATTACAACATATTTAATTGAGTTAAACAGTTTAAAAACCGCCATAAACTCATCAGAAGAGAACAATTAGGTTAGATTTTATAATAGCTCCGGTACCACTTCACAAATTCATTTACCCCTTTCTTTAAATCCGTTTTTGATTCGTATCCTGTTTCATTCCTTAATTTTGAGGTATCTGCGTAAGTTGTTTTAACATCTCCCAATTGCATTGGCATCATTATTTTTTCAGCGCTATGTCCTAGGGCATCTTCCATTATCTCTATAAATTTAAGCAGATCAACAGGTTTGGAATTTCCAATATTAAAGATTTGATGCTTTGTTTTTTTCTTGTTTTTGTATCCTATTGTTTTCACCATGCCTTCTACGACATCGTCTATATAGGTAAAGTCTCTTTGCATTTCCCCATGGTTGAAGACTTTGATTGGTTCATTTTGAGTGATTGCCTTAGCGAACAGCATTGGAGCCATATCCGGTCTTCCCCAAGGGCCATAAACGGTAAAAAAGCGCAATCCCGTTGCTTGGAATTTATAAAGATGGCTGTAGGCATGTGCCAATAATTCGTTACTTTTTTTGGTAGCGGCATATAGGCTTACAGGGTGATCAACCTTGTCTTCTTCTGAAAAAGGTGTTTTTTTGCTGTCACCATAAACAGAGGAGCTAGAGGCATATACCAAATGGTCTATTCTATACTTTCTACAACACTCCAAGATATTTCCAAAACCTACTAGATTGGAGGCAATATATGAACTGGGATGGTCAATGGAGTATCGTACACCTGCCTGTGCGGCAAGGTGGGCTACCACAGTAAACTTTTCTTTATTAAAAAGTTGAACAAGGCCTTCATTATTGATAAGATCCAATTTTATAAATTGAAAATTATCATATGTTTTACTTTTCACAAGCCGTTCAGAAGTTATTTCCTTTTTCTTTAATCCTAGATTCTTTAGCCTACTATATTTCAAAGTAATATCATAATAATCATTGATGTTGTCCAGACCTACCACTTCATGTCCTAACTGAATCAGTTTTTTGGTGAAATGGAACCCGATAAAACCAGCCGTGCCTGTTACAAGTATTTTCATATAACGCTATTCTTGACCGAAAAAGATATGACTGAATTTACGTTCATTTTCTCTATTTTATCGTATCGCTTGGAAAATCTATTCAATGTGAATCTACTCGATATTCAACAAGAATATCTGCAACTTTGCGGTCATTTGCTAATCGTTGTACTTTATTTTGACCCCCTAGTTTTCCTACTGACTTCATATATTCTCTAAATCCATCTTTTTTAATTGAAGTAATTTTCAACGTTTGTAATATTTTACCTGAAATTAAGTCAAAATAATAACTATTTTGCTGCTGTAACGACTGGTCCAAAATGGAAATAAATTTTTTCATATCCGCGGGGGTTTGCTCAAATTCAATGAGCCACTCATGATAGGGCAATTCCCCTAGCTCCGGAGTTATCTGCGGTGCGACCGTGAATTCATTCACTTTGGCGTCTGTCTCTTGAATAGCTTTAGCCATAGCTTCCTCTACTTCCTTTGCTATCACATGTTCACCAAAGGCCGATATAAAATGTTTGATCCTTCCCGAAACAATAATTTTATATGGCCTAATCGAAATAAACCGAATGGTATCACCAAGGTTATAAGCCCATAATCCAGCATCTGTAGAGATGATCATTACATAATCCACACCAACTTCAACATCCTTTAACGTAAGGCGTTTTCTATCCTCATTATAAAATTCATCGGCTCGTATGAATTCATAAAAAATGCCCGAATTCAATAATAACAACATTCCCTTTTTATCTTGCCGGTCTTGATATGCAAAAAATCCTTCGCTCGCAGGAAAGAGTTCTATGCTTCCCACTTTTTTGCCAATCAGTTCCTCAAACTTCTTCCGATAGGGTTCATAATTGACTCCGCCATATATAAAAAGTTCAAAGTTTTGAAACAAATCTCCAATATTCTGATTGGTATTTTCTTTCAACCTTTCAAAATACATTTGCACCCAAGAAGGTATGCCAGCAATGACCGTCATGTCCTCTTTTTTGGTTTCTTCCACTATGGTATCAACTTTTGTTTCCCAATCCTCAATACAATTTGTTTCCCAACTGGGCAATCTGTTTTTTTGTAGATAATTGGGAACGTAATGGGCGGAAATTCCAGAAAGCCTACCCAGTTTAACTCCATTTTTTTCAGTGAGTTCAGGACTTCCCTGTAAAAATATCATCTTGCCGTTTACAAAACCCGCATTGCCTGTTTCATGGATGTAATTTAAAATGGCATTTCTAGAAGCTTCAACTTGGTGGGTTATTGATTCCTTGGTAATCGGGATATATTTGGCACCTGAAGTGGTCCCTGAAGTTTTTGCAAAATAAGTAGGTTTGCCGGGCCAGAGTATATCGCTCTTACCCGCTACGACTTTATTTACATAAGGTTTCAACTCCTCGTAATCACGTACAGGGACCTTAGTTGCAAAATCCTGATAAGATTTGATGCTAGAAAAACTATGGTCCTGACCAAAGGTCGTACTCGAGGCTTTTTTCAGTAACCCCTCAAAAACACGTTGCTGTGTTTCCAAAGGAGCGTCTACCCATTTTTGGGTCTTTTTTGCTATTACGCTAGCAAAAATTTTGGCCGCTATTCCTTTAATGGACATGCTTCTTAATTAAAATCAATAAAATCGACCGGATTTACCGGGGTCCCATTATCCCAAAGTTCAAAATGTAAGTGTGGCCCCGTAGTCAACTCTCCCGTATTCCCTACAGAAGCGATTACTTCTCCGGCCCTTACGATAGCTCCTTGTGATTTGGCCAAAGAACCGTTATGTTTATAGACGCTCAACAAGCCTCCGTCGTGTTCTAGAATAATTACATAACCCGTATCTGCCGTCCATTCGGAAAAAACTACCGTGCCATTGGCGATTGCTTTAACGGGAGTATCGGTTGGGGCAACAACATCTACCGCATAATGTTTCTTGTTAAAATCATAGGCCATGGAGAGCGTCCCCGTTAGAGGAGGAAACAAAATCAGGCTCTTTTTGTCCGTATTTCGTTCAAACAAATTGTACTTATCCTCTAGAGCAACTTCCGCCCTTAACATGGAATCTTCTTTTATCGGGGTCAAATCTATAGAAGCAGGGTCTAGTTTAAACTTTTCAAAAAGTGAATCACGGTTAATTTCATTGTTTTCAATATCTCCGGCCAACACCATCCGAATATTATTTAAATACTTGTTGGTATAATTTAAGGTTCTCACTAGAGAGTCTGTCTTATAGGTAAGTTCCGTAGCCTGTTTTTTAAGTTTGGTAGAGGAATATCCGGGAATATATTCCCTTAGCGGCGTAAAGGCAATCAAAAGAATCGTCAACCCGATAAGGCCTATCATAAACAAAGAGCCCGTAACAAACACATTAAGCCTGCTTAATTTAAAAGATATCTTTTCTTCAAAAGTGCTTTCGTTCAGAATTACCAACCGGTACTTGTGCAGTAGTTTCCGTTTTATCTCTTTCCTTTTCTTTATTTTCTTGGCCATTGCCGCAAATATAAACTTAGTAACCTATCTAGCTTAAAATCTATTGTAAAAATACAATTCTCAATTTCATTATGTCCAAAAGTAAAACCATGAAATAGGGTATTTTTCCATTAAGGCAATTAATATAAACACGTAACGTTAATATTTTAGCACCCTTAACTAGATTTTAGTACCTTTGATATCATTATTAATCATATTTCCTATGACAGTTTTATCTACTTTTTTGGCAATTGGAGCTCCACAAATAATATTGGTAGTGGTAGTGGTCCTATTATTATTCGGCGGCAAAAAAATCCCCGAACTTATGCGAGGTCTTGGAAGTGGGATCAAAGAATTTAAGGATGCTTCTAAAGATGAAGAAAAATTAGAAGAGAAAAGCAAAGAGTAAAATCTTCCAAAAATTAATATTATATTTCAAAAAAACGCCCAAAATTTGGGCGTTTTTTATTTTTTAATAAGAAAAAAATTCAAACCTCGGAAAAAGTAGGGTTTTTGAGTGTATTTCATCTATCAGGCACCACATTTAGGGACATAGTCTACATTGAAAGACTTATACACGACAGAAATGTACCATTTCACAACAAAAAATAAATCACCCCGTACATTAGGATTAATTTCGTTTGGAATTCTATTGTTTTACACTGTCCAATTTAATTTTTCATTCAAAAAATAGTGTGTATTAAAATAGGTTTTCACATAATAGTGTAATGAAAAGTATTATTACAACCTGTTTGCTTTTTTTCTTTTTTGGAACTGTTGCACAAGGATTCCAAGAAGATTTAGTATCCGAAAACGCTTCGGGGCAGCAAACTGTTGCCACTGATCAAACTGATCCAGAATCTACCTCTGGTAATAACACTTCATTTAGCGAAACGGCTAAAGCATACAAGGTTCCCCATCGTACTTTTGAGAACTTGAATGATGTAACCAATGGGTTTTATGTCATCTCCGGAGTGTTCAGTAAATCCAAAAATTTAAAAAAACAGGTTCGGAAGCTTAAAAGAAAAGGGTTTGAATCCGGTTATTTTTTTAATGCCGAAAGCAACCTTTACTACCTATACGTTTCAAGATACGATTCCTGGAAAATTGCTTTAGAAGATTGTAAATCTAATTTCGACAATCGGTTTAAAGACGATGTTTGGTTGCTCAACGTTACCAATAGCAAACCAATTGAGAATGTAGTACCATTGGAAGAAGTTACCTATGATATGCTAAGTGAGGCGAAATCCGATACATCTGAAGAACCATTTGATTTACAGTATGTTGAGCAAATAAAGAGGGATTCCACCAAAATTAGTGCTTCTGAAAGTAAGCTATTAAAGCGGGCCGATGAGTATTTTGATAAGATGTGGTACGCCGAAGCTGCAAAGTTTTATGAACTGGCCCTAGCTAAAAATCCGGAGCATTACTCTTATATAGTATTACAAAAAGCTGGCGATGCACATTATTTCAACACCAATATGCAGGAAGCGTACAAATGGTACAATATACTCTATGAGAAACGAGGTCAGGAAATGTCTTCGGATAATGTTTTCAAATACGCACATTCATTAAAAGGAACCGGTAATTATGCCCGTTCCAAACGGTTGATGCGCCTGTACAATAAAAAGCTCAAAGAAGAAAGTGCCGCTCAGGCATCAAAATCATTGACCTATAGTAGAAAAGAAATAGTATTGGATAAAATCTTGGGCGGCAAGGATAATTTTGAGATCAAGAACATCAACCTTAACTCTCCATATTCTGATTTTTCACCAATGTTCTATAATGGGGATGAGGTTGTATATGCTTCTTCCAAAGATTCTTCCGTTTTTAATACCAGAAGGTATAAATGGAACGACCAACCCTATCTTGACCTTTATGTTGCAAAACTGAACGAGGAATCTATGGAGCTCAAAAACGCTGTAAAGTTCTCTAAAAAAATCAATACTAAATATCATGAAGCGTCCGTAACTTTTTCTCCAGATGGAGAAACTGTTTATTTTACGCGGAACAACTATGGGAAGAAGCTTAAGAGGGATAAAAAAGGAATC
Source organism: Maribacter algae (assembly GCF_047345745.1). Classification (NCBI taxonomy): domain Bacteria; kingdom Pseudomonadati; phylum Bacteroidota; class Flavobacteriia; order Flavobacteriales; family Flavobacteriaceae; genus Maribacter; species Maribacter algae. The sequence continues at coordinate 86,306 of NZ_JBLFES010000001.1, read as the reverse complement.
AACCATCTGAAAATTTACCGTTCCAGGAAAATAGATGGAGAATGGACAGAAGCTACCGAAGTTTCTTTTAACAGCGATTTTTATTCGACCGGACATCCGGCATTAAGTAAAGATGGAAAGCAACTGTATTTTGTCTCTGATATGCCCGGAAGTATTGGCCAGACAGATATTTTCGTGGTAGATGTTTTGGAAAACGGCGAATTCTCTTCCCCAAGAAACCTTGGTCCAGAAGTGAACACGGAACAGAAGGAAATGTTTCCTTTTATAAATGAAAAGAAGCTTTATTTTTCATCCAACGGTCATATGGGAATGGGCGGTTTGGATGTATATGAGGCCACCTATGATGAAAAAGGAGTGTTCTCCGAGGTCAAAAACCTTGGACAGCCCGTTAATAGTAATAAGGACGATTTCTCCTATATCGTTAACGAAGAAACACAAAAAGGTTTTTTTGCCTCTAACCGAAAGGGAGGGAAAGGAGATGACGATATTTATTCCTTTAAAAGATTGACTGTTGAAGAAACTCCAAATAACGTAAATGCCATTGCAGGTGTAATCACGGAACTGATTACTGGCGACATAATGCCCAAGGCTTTAATAGTGCTTTTAGATGAGAACAACATTAAACTAAAAGAGGTAGAAGCTAGCGATGATGGTAGTTTTATATTTGAAGACTTGAATGCCAATACCCGATACACACTTAGAACAAAAAGGGACAATTATATTGAGGATGAACGTATAGCGACCACGGCGGAGGGGGATACCATCTCAGTGGATGTATCGCTACGGAAACTGAACGAGCTGATACAAGTACAGGACGGTATTCGAAAATTGAAAACCGAAATGATTCATTTCAATTTTGATAAGTCATCTATTAGGAAAGATGCTGCCGCTGAATTGGATAAACTAATCGCCACGATGAACGAATATCCAGAAATGGTCATAAAGATTGAATCCCATACCGATTCTAGGGGTGCCGCAGTTTACAATAAATATTTGTCGGACAAAAGAGCGAAGTCTACACGCGATTATATCATTTCCAAGGGTATTGATTCAGAACGCATACAAAGTGCCATTGGTTATGGTGAGGAAAGATTGTTGAACGAATGTGACGGTAGCGTGCACTGTACGGAACCAAAGCACTATCTTAACCGTAGGTCGGAATTTATCATCGTAAGCATGTAAATCCGGTTTATAAAGCTTAAAAAAGGCCGTTGCAATGAATTCATTGCAACGGCCTTTTTTATGATGAAATCCAAATCCTTCCTTTTTTAATACTTATTTCACAACAGTTCAAATCAAATTCACAACAAAAATGTTGAAATACATACCTAAACGAATGATTTACAGTTATATAAATAGCCTAAAATCCTAAATCATGAAAAAAGCCTTATTTACAAAAGAAACGTATCCAGAGACTTTTAAGCATTCTGGAAATAGCTTGGTAAGGTCTTATTTAAAAATCTTTTCTTGGTTTCGTTTTGGAATGAACTAAACCAAGTCCAATCAACCCAGCCCTATAAAAGCACCGTTTATCGGTGCTTTTTGTTTTCGCATTCATACCGCATATCGAGTAAATAGGCCCTTCATAGATTGTTTAAAATATCATTGTCTTTTTGTGGAAGATATTCTCCTTTGGCCTATTTTTTTTAATCAAGTTTTTAATTCGACCGAACTTTGCCTTGTATGAAAAATTAAAATGTTCAGGTATGGAAAAATTTTTACTTATAAAAGAAATTTATTTTGAAGCTTTTAGAAATTGGAGAAACATTATTTTGGAGAACTACTTTAAGGTTTTCTCTTGGATTTGCTTTCTTTTAATAGGTTTGGTCCTTTACGCTTTCGTATTTAGGATATCAACCGGCTTTTCTTTTAGCAACCTATAATACAAATACAGTGTTAAAATCAAAAAACGGGCCTGAGTGTATACTCAGGCCCGTTTTTTATATCTTCAAAGGTTTAGGGCTGATTATTTGGACACATCATTGAATTTTACTGTTTTTAATATCGCCTCCAATTCAAACATATAGTCCCTTTTTTCTGTGGCCGGGGCAAAAGTGAAACCTTCCAGTACTACCTTTCTATTATTCGGCTTGTCATTTATGATATATGTAAGAAAAGGGCCGGCCATTGGATATCCGGACATTTCCCAGACACCTCTAACTTCAGCTGCTTTTCTACCGGCAACCTCCGCCGGAAATACATAGGGAGAAAAAGCCTTTTCCGTAATCATGTAATTCTCCTTTCCGGGAACGTCTTCTCCGGGAATGTATAATTTTCCTATGGAATCTCTCATTTTAACAATGTCCTGAACAAAGGTAGAATCGCTACTAAATGTATCCCAAGGAACCGAATAGGCAATTATATTCATATTGCCTTTTTGGATTTGCCTATCGACCCAAACAAAATTATCGTCTTCACGGCCTACCTTATATACTGAGGGTACGTTCAAATTTATACCCAACCTATTTTGCAGGGCCTTTTCCTTGCTGAGCGACTTTAAAAAACGTTTTTGTGCCTGTGCAAGTTCATTCTTTTTAAATGTGGTGATAAACTCTGGTGCTTTTTCACTGATGTTCTCTATGAGTTCCGCTTTGTTTCTTCCTTTGATTACCCCTACTTTTTGAGGTTTTGCGTACATGTTGGATTTCATATGGGCTATGTCCAACGAATCTTCCATCACATAAAGAATGGACCTTGTGTTCCGAACAGCTCCCGAGAAAATCTGTGGTGGTATTTGCGTAATGCTGAATTTAGCTTCCTGCCCCCAAGAAAGGCCCAAAACCGGGGCTGCAAAATTTTCCCTTATTTTATCGCCTACCGCTCCTTTCCATAACTCATTGTCAATCACTACGGTAAGGCTGTTTATCGCTCCCAAGGATTCAGGAAGATAGTCCTGTTTTCCACCCTCCTTGCAAGAAAGAACAATTACGAATACAAAGATGGAAACTATGCTGAATTTTTTCATTTTGGATATTCATTTTATGATGGGCAATTGCACAACTTTAACTTCATGCCCGGTTTCAGGTTCTTACCACTAATACCGTTCCATTCTCTTAAATTTTCGATACTAATTCCTGGATATTTCTTAGAAATCGTCCATAGTGAGTCGCCGCTCTGTACTTCGTGTACCTTTGTATTGCTATCAAAAACTACTTTTTTTGAAGTAGTACTCTGTGATTTCGTTGCCACTACCGGAGTTTTTCTTGGGAAGATGGTCAACCTTTGGCCAACCCGTAAATTGTTACTGCGCATGCCATTCCATCGTTTTATTTGGCTTACGCCCACCCCGTATCGTTCAGCGATTTTTCCTAGATAATCCCCACTACGTACTTTATAGCGTATTCTGCCTGCTTCCGCCTGTTTTACCAATTGTGGTAACGGGCTCTCCTTGCTTTTTAGCTCCTTTTCTACATGGGCGTAAATAGCGGTCTCGTTCGCTACAAATCTTCCCATGGCCCTTACGGGCAATCGCAAAGCGTAATCTTTCCCCTTGATGTAAGGTATAACGCCCAATTTATATGACGGATTCAAAATCTGAAGTTCTTCTTTTTCTATCCCGACCAACTCCGAAATTTGATTAAACGTAATGATGTTTTTTACATGCACCGTATCCGTTTCAAAATAAGCCCGGTCCACTTTTTTGCCATTTAGTCCATGTTCTTCGGCATACTCGAAAATATACATAGTTGCTAAAAAAGCGGGTACATAACCTGCTGTTTCCCTAGGTAAATTTCGTCTTATGTTCCAATAATTTTTGTACCCTCCAGACCTTCTAATCGCCTTGTTTACATTGCCGGGCCCAGAATTATAGGCCGCAAGGGCCAAATCCCAATCTTCATAAATACTGTACAACCTGTTCAAATACTTACAAGCGGCTTCGGTAGATTTTATAGGGTCGCTCCGTTCATCCACATAACTGGTTATTCCCAATTTCATTTCACGGCCTGTACCGTACATAAATTGCCAAAGTCCGGTTGCCCCTACTCTTGAACGTGCCCTAGGATTTAAGGCCGACTCTACTATGGAAAGATATTTCATCTCCAATGGAATATCATAATTGTCCATGGTCTGCTCAAAGAGTGGGAAATAAAACTGACTCAACGTTAGCATACGTTCCATCAAATCGCGCTTTCTCGTCAAAAAAGATTTGATGACATTTTCCAGAGATGGATTATACGCTACATTGAACGGTGTTTTTTCATTAAGCTTTTTTAAGCGTTGTTTTAAGGTGTCCGTAGATAATTCATATTCGTATTCGATTGTGGGGTTCAAGCCTACAACCTCCGATTGCATCTCATTAAAAAGAGGAGCACTTGCAATGAGTTCCTTCATCCAAAGACTATCGTACTTTGCCGCAAGTTTGTTGTCCTGCAAATTGTATTTATTGGTCTTTTTGGACCTGAAGAGTGATAAAGGGGCATCGGGTTGTATTACAGCTCCCTCAAGCGCTCCCATATTATCTACGGTACTTTGGTCTATAGCAACCGTATCCAAAGGCATTTGAACAATACTATCTTTAGTTTTTCTCAACAGTAAGGAGTCTGTTTGCTGTCCATAAGCCGAAATGGACGCAAAAAGTACGGTAAGCAAATACGTACAGGTAAAAAGGAACTTTTTCATAAAGGCAAAAATTTCTAAGCGGGACTAGCGAAAATCGCACATTTTTTTGGGAGAATAAAATATTATCTCTTAAAATGATTCCAGCCCGTTTATCGATAACGCCTTTACTATGCTAATATTGCGGCAATACCTGGCAAGGTTTTACCTTCTAGACTTTCTAACATGGCACCGCCTCCAGTAGAAACATAACTTACTTTTTCCTCAAAGCCAAATTGCTTTACCGCAGCAACGGAATCTCCTCCTCCTACAAGCGAAAACGCCCCTTTTTGGGTGGCTTCATCAATAGAATTACCTACGGAGATGGTTCCTTTGGCAAAACTTTCCATTTCGAAAACGCCAACGGGCCCGTTCCAAAGAATAGTTTTTGCATTGGTTATGACCGTCCGAAAGTTTTCCAACGTATTGGGGCCGGCATCCAAACCTTGCCATCCACTGGGTATCTTGTCCACATCCACTACTTTAGTATTTGCGTCATTGCTAAAATCATCCGCAGCAACCACATCTACCGGAATATGAACGTTTACTCCTTTTTCTTTGGCTTGTTTTAGAATATCCATCGCCAAATCCATCTTATCGTCCTCGCAGATAGAATCACCTACTTCCCCTCCTTGCGCTTTCACAAAGGTGTATGTCATTCCCCCGCCAATAATCAAATCATCGACTTTGTCCAATATATTTTCTATAATCGTGATTTTAGAGGATACTTTTGCACCCCCTAAAATGGCCAACACCGGTTTTTCGCCCGTTTGCATCACTTTTTCAATGGCATCGATTTCTTTGGCCAATAAATAACCGAAGCACTTTGCATCCGGGAAAAATTTTGCTACTATAGTAGTTGAGGCATGCGCACGGTGCGCCGTACCAAAAGCATCGTTTACATATACATCCCCAAGTTTGGAAAGCTGCTCCGCAAATGCTTCATCGCCTTTCTCTTCCTCGGCATGGTATCTTAAATTTTCCAATAAAAGCACTTCTCCGTTTTGAAGCTCGGCAACAGCCTTTTCGGCCTCCTCGCCAACACAATCGGCAATAAACTTTACCTCAACGCCGATAATATCCGAAACCGATGCACAAATATGCTTTAAAGACAAATCTGGATTACGCTCGCCCTTGGGTCTTCCCAAGTGACTCATCAATATTGCACTTCCACCATCTTCCAACACTTTGATGATGGTCGGTTTAGCAGCTTCTATCCTATTGGTATCCGTTACTTCAAAATTCTCGTTTAAAGGAACATTAAAATCCACGCGGATCAATGCTTTTTTATCTTCAAAATTGATCTGGTCCAATGTCTTCATCTTGATTATGCTTTTAAATGAACGGCAAATGTAAAGATTAATGGGTTTGGGGTAAAGCGCAGCCGCCGATTATTTATAACAAGCTATGATAATTCCGTAATACCCGAAAACAACTATATTTGAATTAATGTTGTTCAATCAAATTTTAGGGCTTCCCCATATAAAAAATCATCTTACGGCCAGTGCTGAGGCAGGCAGGATTCCACATGCCCAGCTTTTTGTAGGCCCTGAAGGCTCTGGGGTATTGCCCATGGCCTTGGCCTATGCACAATATATTATTTGCCAAAACAAGGGCGGGGAAAATAAGGGGGGAGATGATGCTTGCAACCTTAAGTTTGATGGGTTGGCGCATCCTGACCTCCATTTTGCCTTTCCGGTCGCCAATTCTGAAAAGGCAAAAAGTCATGCCGTGAGCAATCACTACATGCAAGAATGGCGGCAGTTTATCAAGGAACAGCCCTACGGAAACTTATTTGACTGGTACCGATTATTGGAAATTGAGAAGAAGCAAGGGCAGATAGGTGTTGATGAAGCTTTGGACATCGTCAAAAAACTATCCCTAAAATCATATGAGGGAGGTTATAAGGTGATGCTGATATGGATGGCGGAAAAAATGAACAATGCCGCTGCCAATAAACTCCTGAAACTGATTGAGGAACCACCAGAAAAAACGGTATTTCTATTGCTGGCCCAAGATGAGGAACAAATTATACAGACGATACGGTCTCGCTGCCAAGCCATACATTTCCCACCACTTCCCGAGGAGGTTATATCCAATGCGCTCATTCAAAACGGAGCCATAAAACAGGAGGCCATGCGTCTTGCACATGAAGCCAATGGAAATTATAATAAGGCTTTGGACCTATTAAATCAGGATTCTGAGGATCTGGTTTTTGAAAAGTGGTTTGTACAGTGGGTGCGTAGCGCATTCAAAGCCAAAGGAAATAAAGGTGCCGTGAGGGAATTGATTCTTTGGAGCGAAGAACTTGCCAAAACGGGCAGGGAAACCCAGAAAAAATTTCTCCATTATTGTTTAATGGTCATGCGGCAAGCATTGCTTTTAAATTATGGTGCCGATGAACTGGCCTATATGAAAATTCATTCCGATGGATTTCAATTGAAAAAGTTCGCTCCTTTTGTTCACGAGAACAATATTATGGACATCACTAAAGAGCTGGAAAGTGCTCTGTACCATGTAGAGCGAAACGGTAACGCCAAAATTATCTTTACTGACCTTTCCATTAGGCTCACCCGGCTCCTGCACACCAATGCGACTCAAATACAATCATAATACTATGGAAAACTTACTCAACAATGCTACCGAACTATTACTGTTGCTCTTTTTGATCATTACTTTTCTACAAAGTGGTATCGATAAAATCATGGACTGGCAAGGAAATTTGTCCTGGTTAAAAGGTCATTTTGCCGAAACCCCTTTAAAAGGGCTTGTACCTGCACTTCTAGGTATTGTCATGCTTACGGAAATCATTGCCGGTATCTTGTGTTTCGTGGGCGTCTACCAACTCCTTTTAAACGGAGACGGCACTATGGCGCTCTACGGTGCAATATTATCCTGTGCAGCCTTGTTGATGCTGCTCTTTGGACAGCGTATGGCCAAAGATTATGAAGGTGCCAGAACCATAGCCATATATTTTATTCCTGCTATTTTCTTGGTGTTTCTCTTACAGGCATAAAAAAACCTTCCGAACAGGGGAAGGTTTTGGAGGCATCGAGCGGATTCGAACCGCTGTACAAGCTTTTGCAGAGCTGTGCCTAGCCACTCGGCCACGATGCCATTTTAGTGACGGCAAAAATAAACAATAATTCTAGTTTAGTTCAACTTATGTAGGCTTATTCTTTACAATTAAATTGAACTTTTGAGGCATCGGGTGGACTCGAACCACCATGAAAGTCCTTGCGGGACTTTGTCTATCCAATTCGACCACAATGCCAAATTATATCGAAAATAACGGTTTAATCTCTGGAAAATTATCGCTATCGAGAAGATTTTAGGACAATGGTGACTTTTTCTACATCACCGTTAATGGGAGGATTTAATTTTGATACGGAGACCGCCGTTTTTTTGACCATGGGAATCTCCGAAAAAATCCGATCTAAAATACGTTTACCCACATGCTCCAATAGTTTGGAGGGGACAGCCATTTCTTCTTTTACGATTTTATTGATATGTACATAATCTACCGTATCCACTAAATCATCGGACAGTGAAGCTTTGGAAAGATCGGTCTTGACCGAAACATCTACGGAATATTGGCAGCCAATAATTGTTTCTTCCGGCAAACAACCATGATGTGCATAAATCCTTATGTTTTCAACTAAAACTTTGCCCATAGCGATGTGAAGATTTTCGCAAACTTATGACAAAGTAGCCTAATTTAATAGGTACACCTACAATTACTGATGCCCTGAAAGAGATCTACACCAATGGTAACAACATGTGTACCTGAACTATATCCTAAAATTTCATTTAAAATTATCTGATAGGAATATCCAAAATAGAAGTTGCTTTTCTTTAGACCCGCAATAGGGGAAATATAGAGCGGACTCCCTATTTGGTCATTCAGGAAACGATAATTTGCCCCAACATAATAATAGTCCTCAAAATCATAAAATCTGAACTTCAGGTTTAAATCCGTTTCGGAACGCCCATCACTTTCAAAAACTTTAAACAATACGGAAGGCTCTATCTCCACCTTACTGTTTTTGTTTTTAGTATATCTGTAGCCTGAATAGAAATAGTAATTTCTCAACTCATTTGGCTCGGAAATATCAAAAGTAAGGTTCTGCGGGTCTTTATCTATCAAGTTTGATGCGTTCGCTGCAAAATAGAATTTGTCATACCTATACAGCACACCAACATCAAAGTTATGATTGGTGGTCTGGCGATTGTTTACCACTCCGCCATCGGGAAATTCCAATAAATCGAATTCACCTGTATCGATCCTAAACTGGTTAAAGTTATATGAAATTCCAAAGGATAAAAACTCGTCTTCGTAACGGTCCAACGTCAAATGATGCGCAAAAGAGACACGGGCCCCTTGCTGTTTTGTAAATCCGTTTTTATCGTTATAAAAGAAAACCCCGATACCCGACTTTTCCCCAATACGCATGTCCGCGGCCAAAGATTGTGTTCTAGGTGCGTCTTTGATTCCTACCCACTGCGCTAAACCGTTCATACGAATCTTAACATGGTCACCAATACCTGCATACGTGGGAGATAGTACAAAAGGATTGTCCGCCAAATACTGTGATAATTGCGGTGAATTAAGTTCTTGACCCCTGATAAAGGAGAAGGCACTTGCAATAAGAACCAATGTCAATAGCTTAAGGCGCATAGTCTTTTAGGTTAAGTTTTTATCGATATAATGTAAAGTGACCCACAAATTCTCTTTCGTCTTCCTCTCCATTGAGCTGAATCACATACCAGTAGTCTCCAGTTGGCAATTCTTTGCCATTGTACAAACCATCCCACCCTTGGGAATCATGAGCTAGTTCGGAAACCACTCTACCATAACGATCAAATATTTTAATTAGTATCTCTGGGTACGGTTCTAAATTTCTAGGAACCCAAAAATCATTTTGCCCATCTCCATCCGGTGTGAAAAAGTTTGGCATTTCTACGTCTATGAATTCCATAAAAATATTGGTGATTGCTTCACAACCGTTGGCATCTACAACGCGAATCTCATATGTATCGGTCCTTGTAATAAAAATGGTGTTATCATTGCCGTTCTCCCTTCCATCAAAATAGAAGATATATTCTTCTCTACCACCTTCGGCTATGGCGGTAATTTCGTTTAGATTCCGTTGCTCGGCATATAGTGTCAACGGCTCAAAAGCTTCTATCTCAAATTCAAAAGTTTGAACGCAACCATTGGTATGGGCAATAGTGATGTAATGTATACCAGGTGTTGAGTTCCTGAAATCCGGATTTAGCTGTAGCTCATTGGCAGCCGGATTAAGCGGGTCTGTTACATCCAAACCATATAATATTTCTCCAAGCACCGATGGGTCCTCTAAAGTGATATTAACAAAATTACTTGGTAGATCACTATTACATTCATATACAGGGGTAATCTCGGCGTTCAAATTTACACCTCTTTCTATGTCCACGACTACATTGGTTTCACAACCGTTGGCATCCCTTATAAACACCAAGTAGTTCCCTGCGGCAAGATTTGAAAATTCCGTCCTATCAAGGACAAAATCCGCATCTTCGTTAGAATTCAACGCTGTGCTATATGGAGCTGTTCCTCCTGTAATATCCACTACTATTGTACCGTCCTCGCTATCCAAACAAATTTCTGGTGTAGTTTGTGAGGTTACAGTTATAGCCGTAGGTTCAGTAATTGTATACTCTAAATACTCAAAACAGCCATTTTGATCCTGTGCAATCACTGTATAGATCCCTGGGGCTAAATCTGTGAAAGAATTGATTGTATCAAATTGATTTAGATTAGGCGAAATGGCATATTGGTATCCTCCGGCACCCCCTGAAAGTGTAACGGTTATACTACCATTGTCCAAATCCTGACAGCTCACATTAGACACAGCCTCGGTGTATGTTAATGGAATCGGTTCTTCAATAATGACCTGAACCGGACTTGCCGTACAGTCTCCACTAAATACGTTTACGTAATAAGTGCCTGCCGGTAAATCTCTAAACTCGCCCATAGGGATCGGTCCAACCATTCGGTCCGAAACACTCAAAAGTGCGGGGTCCAGATTATCTAAGTCCGTCAATGGGCCACCATAATCACTGTACAGTTCATATCTATAATTTCCAAGACCTCCTGTGGCTTCGGCATAAATACTAGCCGTACTTTCTCCTGTACAATTGATAAAGGCGGCAGAACTATCTACTTCCAATATCAAGTCCATAATGGGGTCTTCTGTAATGGCATTGGAAAGCACGGCCTCACAGCCATTTATGGCATCCCTTACATAATATTGATACGTTCCTGCCGGAAGTAATACTGCGGTAGTGGGTAAACCTAATGGATTGCTTGTCATTGGCAAGAAGATGATATTATCGGTACTGTACTCATAGGTACCACTACCTCCCGTAGCCGACAGTTCAAATTCTGCTCCGGTCGCACAGGTTAATGGGTCGGTTCTCAGCAATAGTGCTTCTACTTCTACCGCTGGTATAATCTCAACAGTGTTCGTTGTTACATCACAATTCCATCCATCAACAACAGTAACGCTATAAATACCTGCTCCCAAGTCATTAAAGTCTGGACTTGACTGCTGTCCTGTGGCACTTACGATAGTAGTTCCTGTGGCATCGTATGTATTTAAAATATATTCATAGTTGCCACTTCCGCCACCTGTAATATTAGCTGTAACGACCGCTCCAGTGTCTCCGTAACAAGCTAAGTTGGTCACTAAAGGCGTTGCGTCCGCAATAATCGGTGTTGCCGGGTTCAGTACTTCACTATATGGTCGCACACATCCAATATTATCAGTTACCGTAATATCAAAATTTCCTGCGGAAAGACCTTCAAATGAAACAGAGAATACATCCGTAGCCGTATATGCTGGCTGGCCTGTAGTCGTATTAGTCATGATAATATCATATGGAGGATAACCCCCTTCCGGAATAATCTGTATTTCGCCTCTATCATTATCGCACGTTGGTTCGGACAATATTGAGACCGTAGCGTCCAATGGAATACTTGGCGATATGATGGTCACAGTATTCGTATCATCAAAACATCTTGAGCTTGTCACATCTGTTTCGATTATCCTTACATAATAATTACCACCAGGTAATCCGGAAATAGGACGTGGGTTTACACTCGTATCCGTATTTACGAGACTACCAATAGGGTTGTCCGCGCTATCAAATACCTGATAACTATAATTGCCGCTATATCCTCTCACGTCTATCTCCAACTCACCGTTATCATCCCCTAAACATGTCACCGGAGCAGTGGCAACCGCTGTAGCTTCAATCAAATCATATGGCGCTATGGTATATGGTGCGGTATCCACATAACAGCCTGTTGTTTGATTGGTTACTCGGAATGTATAGGTTCCGACTTCGGTCAAATCAAATTCTGCAGATGTGTTCGTGCTAAAAGTCATTGTACCATCCGTGTTTGGAACAGGCAACAGCTCAAAAGTGTACACATCTCCAGGAGTTCCTGTTTCAATTACTGTTATTGTAACCTCTTCCGGATTTGCACAGGATATTGCAACGTCTTGTGCAACTGTGGCGGTAAATGTGTTTATAGGGTCTATTCTTACCGTATCGGTCTGTGGGCAACTATTGCCATCCGTTACGTAAACCGTAATGTTCTGTACGGCTCCAGTGTCTATTATTTCAAAGGTATTAGCCGTTTGGAAATTCACGTTGTCAATACTATACAAGTAGGGTGATGTTCCTGAAAGGGTTCCAGGAGTGGTAGCGCCATCTAAAATAGCAACAGTAATCGTAGCAGTATTTACCGTATTATCTGCCGAGCAGGCAAATGCCGTAGCGGAAGCATCTATCAATAATTGGGTTGGCTCCGCTATAGTTTCATTCTTCGTGTCTTCACAGCCTCTTCCCGAAACTACCCGCACTTGATAATCCCCAGCTGGCAAGCCATCAAACAATGGGCTATTCTGCAGCGGACGGCTATGTGCACCTGCACTTATCCCTATCAATTCATATTGATAAATTGGGTTTACATCCGTTGCCGGATCAAGACTTGCCAAAATGCTACCATCACTTCCTCCAAAACAACTTACATCAACAATCGTAGCGTCCAATAAAGTTGGATTCACGGGAGCATCAAGTGATTGTGTGATTGTTTTCTCACAAACAGGATTGGTAGTATCCAAATCCCTTACCCTAAACGTATATACTCCAGCATCCGGTAAATTTGTAAACATTCCATCTGTTCTGATTTGGTCTGCTATACCAGATACATTTCCAGGATAGAATACACTGAATTCTAGATTTGTAGACCCTCCGTTAACCGTTACCGTAATTGCCCCTTCAGGAGTGGCAGTACAATCCAACTGTTTTTGGACGGATACACCAAGGTTCATTTCTTCATAAAGTTCCCTTGGACCGATCAAGGAAGCTGTAACACAGGACCATTGATCACTGATCATTACTTCATAAATGCCCTCTCCAAGTCCTGAGAATACTGTTCCTTCACCCGATGCGGCAAATATCGTAGAGCCTTGGGATGCTCCAAATGGAGTTCCATTCCTGTACAACTGATAGGTGTAATTGGTTCCTTGGCCTCCCAATACGTTTACCACTGAAATCTCTCCTTCAAGATTTATACAATTTTCTTGATTGATTTGTAAATCGGCCGTTATAGCTGTTGGATTGTTCAGAACAACATCTGTAAGTTGATGTGGACAGCCTTCACTATCAATAATCCATACTTCATATGTTCCAGCTGTTAGGTTATCAAATCTTGGGTTTGTAACATAGTTTGAAGCATCAAATTCGTCTGGAATTGCCGTTGTGCTTACGTAATATTGGTAGCCGCCCCATCCGCCTTCAACATCCACTACTTGGATAATACCATCGTCATTTAAAGGGGTACAGGTAATCTGTGTCACTTCCGTATCTCCGGTAATCGCCATATCAGGCCCTGCAATGCTAAAGTTCTCTTGATTTGTACATTCGGGGAAACCATCCTGCGTAATGACCACATAGTAATCGCCCGCTCCTAAATTTACCACTGGTGTAGGGCCTAGGTTCGCATGGTTCAACACAGCCGTTTGAGCGATATTCGTCACTTGCGTGAACACCTGATAGTTGAACCCGCCCGTGTAGGTCGCGTCTGTAATCGAAAAGGCAACCTCGCCTGTATTCGACCCAAAACAGATTACATTACTTTGGACATCGATCTGGATATCAAAGGTATTTGGTTCTTCAACCCTATGCACAATAGGTATAATACAGCCCGTTGCTACATTTCGCACCTCAAAAGTGTAATTGCCAGGGGCCAGATCTGCAAACGTATTACTTGCCGCAAATGTTCCGCTAGGCAATTGTCTAAATTCATAGTTACCAGGATTTGCCGTTGAATTTGTAATAGAGCTAGTAGCGTCTATGCGAACATCTTCTCCCAAATTGCCGGGAGCAATACATGAAATAGGTTCAACTACGACAATTGTAGCGGATAAGAGCTCGTCAAAAGGAGCTATACTCGTATGAGTGCTTCCACTACAACCATTATCATCAAAAACATCGATTCTGTAATCTCCTCCTAAAATCCCGGTTATAATATAAGTATCATTTGTTCCTGACTGCAGTAAGCTATCATCCGCAAGGTTGCCTACGGTTCCGTTATTGTCATAGAAATCATACCTTACATAGGTGCCGCTGCCGCCGATAGCCCCCGTAATAGTTATGGAAGCATTGTTTTGGTTGTTCCCAGAGGGACATAAATATTCTGCTTGGTTCAGCGTTATTGTATTAATATCCGTAGGTCCTCCTACTGTCTCCGTTCGATTGGCCAGACAGCCCCTACCGGAAAATACTCTTACATTATAGGTGTCTGCAGCTAGTCCTGTGAAAACATTTGAAGTCTGAGGTGTTGCGTTTACCGCTATACCGCCACTATCAAATAATTGGTAGGTATATACAGGGTTGTCCATTGCAGGATCCAAAGTAGCCGTAATAGTACCGTCCGTAGCGCCAAAACAACTTACATCTGTAGATGCGGTCGTAAATACCACTGCCGTTGGTACTTCTAGCGTAAGGTCTATCTGTGCATCACAGCCCGATAATACCTGATCATATACAAATGCCGTATATATACCAGGATTCAACCCTGTGAACGTAGGACTCACTTGAGGAGACCCCGTAACGCTAACTGCTCCTAAAAAGAGTTCGTACCTAAAATTACCTGATCCGCCATAAGCCGTAATCAAGGCCTCTCCATCACTTCCTAAACAAGTAGGTTGTGTGGTAACTTCCGCAGATATTGAAGTGGGCGGGAAAATTTCAACTGAAACTGAATTGCCGCATCCATTAAAATCACGTACTTCAATGGTATAATTTCCTGAGCTTAAACCAGTGAATTGATATGTGTCTCCGGCATTCGTTAAAGTAGACGTTTGGAATCCACCGCCATTTAGGCTTAGATTGAAAGGTTGTATCCCTGCATTGTC
Organism: Maribacter algae; assembly: GCF_047345745.1. Taxonomy (NCBI): domain Bacteria; kingdom Pseudomonadati; phylum Bacteroidota; class Flavobacteriia; order Flavobacteriales; family Flavobacteriaceae; genus Maribacter; species Maribacter algae. The sequence goes on along the minus strand of NZ_JBLFES010000001.1, from coordinate 71,238 downwards.
CAAAGTAACTTCAATGATAAAGTCTCCTTCTTCCGCACCCATGGCACATTGGTTTGCTACCACTGCCGAAATAACGGGCAAGGGGTCGTCTGCAATACTGATATCCAAATGTGTAGCAGCCGCACAGCCATTGCCATCCAATACATAAACATCCCAATCCGTGTTTACGGAAGCGTCCAGTTCAGCGTACCCAGAGGTATTGGTATAATCTCCCGCTACAGGCGTATCACCATCTTCTACAAAAGCATAGGTATAAGACCCATTACCTCCGCTTGCGATTACTGTTACGTTAGCATCTTCGTTACAGTTGCCATTGTTTTGGTCAACTACGGTCAAGACAACCTGAGTAGGCTCTAAAATCCTAAATTCATATGTATTGGAACAAGAAGGATTTGTTGCTTCAATAAAATAAAGTACGTAGTCTCCAGGAGGGATATTACTAACTGTTTCCAAGACCGTTGGTCCAGGACCATTTGGTCCCGTTGCTGTTCCAGAATACGCAGCCCCTAAAGGTGCGTTGGTCAATCTTTCCCTTATTTCATAATTGATATCTGTTACCGATGCGTCATATGCTTCAAATTGAAATGCTATTGATCCATCAGTATCTCCAAAACAAGTAACATCAGTTATTGTTGGGTCAGCAACCACATCAATTGAAGAGACAGGAGGAACAATAACCTCAATATAACTGGAACAGCCATTAGGCACGCCAGTGTCTATAACTTCAAATATATATGTTTGTCCAGGTGTAAGGCCATCAAAAGTAGCACTTTCTTCATCCGCGCCCGGCCCTGCAACCTCGGTCGTAGGAGTGATAAGCGGGGAAGATCCAAATACTGAAAAATCATAGGTTCCCGATCCTCCACTGGCCAATAGATCTACCGTTGCACCGGTAATACAGCTTACCGCCGGAGTAAACGCATCCACTGATAAATATGGATTAGCGAACACGCGTACCGGGTTTTCATAATACTCACATCCGTTAGCATCAATAATCCTAACATAATAATCTCCAAAATCTAAATTATCAAAGGTTACCGATGTGGCAGATGTTACTATTGGATTTGTAGTAGGCGATGCCACTACATTATTTAGATTATCATATAGGGTATACGTAAAGCCCGGTGTTCCTCCACTGGTAATTGATATGGCAATACTTCCAGGAACGTCTCCCATTGGCCCACAACTTACATCCGTAGGAACTACATTGGCATCAAATAATACAGGGTCCGTAAGCATTACCGTTTCGGTGAACGTACAACTTTTGCTATCCCGTACAATGTATGTGTAATTCCCTGCGGCGAGACCCGGATAAACTCTCTGTGCCGTAAACGATGATCCCTCAAAACTTACTTCGTAAGGAGAGGTTCCAAAAGCAGGGTCAATATTGATTTCTATAATTCCATTACTATCCCCATTACAAGTTGGATTTGTTAATGTGGCAGTAGCTTGCGGATTAACGATTGCCGAAACTTCTATATCATTGGATTCTGCCATACAGCCCTCAGTATCCGTTATTCTGAACCTATATGTTCCAGCAACAGCCGTAACATAAGGCAATGCGCCTGTATACGCGGAATAATTAGTACCGCTATCAGTACTAAGTTCATAGGTAAACGGACCATAACCACCACTTGTTGTTAATGTTAGAATTGCATCTGGGGAAGCCGAGCAGTCCAAGTCTTTAGTTAGAACCAAATTAGCTGTTAACTGCGGTGCTATTGTCAATGGGGTGGTATCCGAACATCCATTGCTGTCCGTTACGGTGAAGGTATAATTTCCAGGAATCAAATCCGTAAATGTATTTGACGTTCTTGTTGGGCCTCCGTTGATACTGTATAAGTACGGTGCTACACCGTCTGCTGCTCCAACAACGACCGTTGCCGCTCCTGGAATTGAAGAAGAATAGCATAGGTCAGAGGTTGGGTCTATACTTGCCGTTGGGTTAGAAGCTGCAATCGTTGTAAATGTATCCGTTGCTGTACAACCGTTGGCATCGGTTACTGTAATGGTGTACACACCTATTTCTGACAGACCTGAAAATGTGCCGCTTGTTTGTGGGCCAAGATTTGGCGCGCCATTAGGCTGCGCGATTTCGTATGTATACCCGCCAATACCACCAGAAGGGGTTATGACGACTGATCCATCCGATATACAAGTAGGTTGTGTAAGGACGTTACTCACGGTCAATACCGTTGGTTCCGTTACTGTTTGGTTCAATGTAACGGTACAGCCCACTACTGGGTTGTCAACATCCCTTACCGTAATCGTATAATTCCCAGCGGCCAGACCATTTATGGTAGTTGGTCCCGTTAGACCTGTTTCGGCCGGTAACGGTGTCGTTGTAAAATTATCAAGACTATACTCAAAACCGCCTACCCCGTAATTATTGGCATCGATTGTAATGGTTCCCGAATTATCTCCGTTACAGTCTAGATTCTCAAACGCTGTAACAGATGCCTCAAACTGATTGCCCGCTTCAACCGTTACTGCAATATCCGTTTCACAATCACTACCATAATCCACCGTTACCGTATATGTCCCAACGGCTATATTGTTGAATACGTTAATGGTCTGTGTGGTAGTGCCACCATCCAAACTATATGTATATGAGGGGTCGTTCGGCAAGATTGTTATATTTCCTGTACCATCACAGTTATAAGAAACCGACTCGCTAAGTGTTGGTGCTACCGGTAATGGTGGTATAATTACATCTGGCAAAGTGATAAAGCAAGTAACCACAGCAGCATCCCTGACACGAATGGTATACGTTCCGTCAGAAAGCCCAGTAAATACCGTTCCTCCCGTTGTAGAAGCCGTCCACGGCGCTCCATTGATACTGTATTGATAATCTCCAGACCCACCATTTGTAGCGGTCAATGCGCCGACACCTACAGAAATCTCACCCAACTGGTTACAAGTATAGGCTAATGTCTGTGCGGCGTCCGCAGTAATCATATCAGGTTGGTCAATCGTTACCGTTGCGGTTTGCGGACAATTGTTCGCGTCCAGAATGCTTATATTATATGTTCCTGCGGCTAGGTTGAAGAAATCGGTTGTTGTCTGATAGTTGCTTCCACCATCAATGCTATATCTGTATGGCGGTTCTCCTCCACTGACTGCCAATGAAATCTCTCCTTCCGTTGCTCCAAAACAAGTGTTGTCCGTAAGCGTTGGTGTAATTACAATAGGTGCATCCTGTGCAATGGTGATTTCATAAACAGCCTCGCAATAATCCGTACCTCCAGCATTATCTCTTACATAAACGTCATAGACACCAATTCCCGATACGGACACAGGGTTTGTAGTGGCAAAGGTTCCCGCTGGGTCACCATCGGGAACTACAGAATACACGTAGTTTCCGTCACCTCCTGCAGCGGTTATTGTTATATCCGTATCGGTTCCACAAACTGTTATTGGGTCGGCACTGGCAATAACGGTCAGTTCAGGATTAATGGTAATGGTTTCTGCACTTGTACAATCATTGCCGTCTCTAACATTGATAGTATGTGTGCCAGGGGCTAGTCCTGAGAATGTATTTGTCGTATCAAAAGGGCCTCCGTTTAAACTATATTCAAAATTTCCATCTCCACCGGATGTTACATTCGCGGTTAATGTAAGTCCGATCACGGCCGTATAACAATTATCATTAGGGACTATTTCTAAAACTGGAGCAACCGCAGCGTTCAATACGAATGAAAAAGGTTCTGTACATCCGTTAGTGTCGGTAACGATTCCATTATAGGTGCCAGATTGCGTTAATCCTGAAAAATTGCCCGAAGTATTTGTTCCGAAAAGGGAAGCATCAGGATTGTTCAAGGCATAGCTATAACCGCCCCAACCTCCGGTAGCGCTTACATTCACACTGCCATCAGTAATACATGTGGGCTGTGTTTCGGTTACCATCAAGGCTAATGCCGCTGTTGGTTGTTGAATAATTACACTTGCCGTATCCGTACAATTGGTAATGTTATCCGTTACCGTAATTTCATAGGTTCCTGCTGTTAGTCCGGTTAAATCAATCGTTCCGCTAGTTTCATTAGTTCCATTAAAACTAGAAGGTCCTGTTACAGAATAGTTGAAGTTTGTTCCAAAACCAGAAACCGTAAATCGTGCCTCGCCATCATTGCCGTTAAAACAAGTAACATTGCTTACTAATTGACCCACGGCACCAATAGGTGTGACTGGGTTTATAGTGAAGGTTTCTTCATAAACACAACCTTTGTTATCCGTTGTCCTGAAATTATAGGTGTCTGGGGCCAAGCCGTCAAAATTTGCAGAATTCCCGGAAATTGAGGTCGCCGAAATCGATGATGGTGCAATGATTTCGAATACGAAAGGTGCGTTGCCGTCCGTGACCGTTACCGTAACGTCCGATATTTGTGTTGGACAGTTAGGAGCGGTTGCCGTAAAGGTTAAATCCGTAGGTGGGTTTAATGGGTCGATTACAATAGCTGGCACGATGTCAAACTCACAATCATTTGCATCTCTCACCGTGATTGTATAGGTGCCGTCTGTCAAATTCTCAAATCGGTTCGCATTTGGTGTAGTGTCAGGAACAAAATTCACTCCATCAATACTATATGAATATGGAGCGGTACCTCCAGTGATATTTTGGGCTTCAATTATTGCTTCTTGTGTACAGGTGTAATCTTGTATTAATGTCGAAGTTGCATTTAAGGCATTTGCGGGGGTAGAAATTGTATAATATTCAAAATAATCACAGTCCGAGCTTCCCTTTCTCTGATTGATAACTATAGCATAATCTCCAGCCCCCAAGTTTGGGAAAAAGCCCGAACCGTTGGTGGCGATCGCATCTGCTACATTGTATAGGTTTTCATCAAATGTAGCGGCATCAAATAAATAATATGTAAGCTGAAAACCATTATCATCTACGAGGTCAAACTGAATAGCTCCGCTTACATCACCAAAACAATTTACATCTGTTATAGCGGTTGCATTAAAGGTTGCGGCAGGCTGAAACTCAATAGTAACCGTATTTGAAAATGCATAACAATTATTCCTATCAAAAACGACAAATGTATATTCACCTGGGTCCAGAATATCGAATATATTTCTTTGTTGAAATTCTGAGGGCGGAATATCATTGGGATCGGCATATGAAGTAATCGTAGTTCCAGAATCGTCTATATAGGACCAAATAGCATAATTATGAGGTGTTGTCCCTCCTGTAGATTCCATCAGGATATTTCCTTCTTTACAAGTGATGTGTTGTGACACTCTAGCAGTTAATTCCAAATCGTTTTCATTTGAAATAGTAACATTTTCGCTATAGGAACAGCCGTCGGCCGTGCTTGCGGATACTATATATTCTCCCGCTGTTAAGCCTGAGAATGTAAAATTATTACTGGTTTCACCAGCAGCGTCATCAACTAGGGTTGGCGTACCAGAAACTATACGCTGTAATTCGTAGTTATAGTCTCCTCGAACGTTAGATACTTGTATGTTTATAGCTCCTTGTTCAGTACACCCTTCATTTGTTGGCGTAACATTGTAGGTAGGCTGCCTGTCCAATATACCAATGACCGGCGTCTCAAAAACACAAGCGTTGGGTATAGGGGTTCCGGAAGCGTCCAATTGCGTGACTTGTACAATATAAGAACCATTTTCTCCTGGATTAAAATCAAAACTAGGCCCATTATTGGCACTGAATGGAATTATAATGGAGTCCGTATCATCATTAACAAGTTGATATCCATAACCTGTTCCCAAATTTGTAATGGTAATATTTCCAGGATTGGTACAAAAGATATCTCGCTCATTGTATTGAATATCCAATGTGTTTTGAAAAACATTAAAGTAGAAACGACTTGTACAACCATTTTGATAGGTCACCGAAAGCCTATATTTACCGGCATTGTTCACAACATAGCTATTTCCGGTACCGACTGAAGTCCAAGAACAGGTCAAATCCTTATTTGCGCAATCATCTCCTGTAGTGTCTGGCGTACTGCAGGAACCCATTAGCTCCCATGTAATTGTCTGCGCATCCGCGATATTTACCTGAAGCTGCTTGGTGTCCCCTATTCCACAAAGGAATAGTTTGGGTAGGTCATCATTATCGATACTACATTGTACAATTTCACCGGTAATATCATTAAAGGGATCCGCATCCGCATTTACATCATTAAAAAATTCAATTATTGGGTTTGGAATGGTTCCAGTGCCATAAGGCACTACCGTAATTACTTCCTGAAAACCAATACATGGGGCAGGAATAATTTTATCTACTATATAAGTGCCCGTTGTAGTCACCACAAAGGTACTAGGGTCATTATCCGGATCACCATCGTCTAATAAGGTATCTCCTGAATCAATTAAACCATCATTGTTTTCATCCCTATACCAGATATAGGAATCAAATCCTGAACCGGCTTGTAGAATCGCTTCGTTTCCGCAAAGTTCTGCGGTTCTATTAAAATCACAATTTTCTAAATCGTCCAATAAAAAGTTGGTAGCACCAGGAACTGTATAACCGCAGGTATCAAAATCAGTAACACTGGGGTCATCTGTAATTACTGCGGGATTATCTATTCCACGATAAGTTGAATAAGCCACGTTTTCTATTGTAGTAGAGCAGGCGTCTACAAAATCAAAACAATTTTCGGCGACTTGCACTGTAAAACGAATGACATAATCAGGTCCGTTTTTTACCACTAAATCATTGGGTATAGTGAAAACTACTTCTCTTGTGGCCGGGTCATAGGTAGGTAGACCTACCCCTGGAGGTAAATCAAAATCACTTGCAATAAAATCAGTTCTGCCATCCGGTGGAGAGACATTAACCGGGAGAACATCCCGTATGGTGTAATTATCCCCGTCATCGTTTCCAACGTTTTGAAAGGTCAACACATAATCCAATATCTGTCCTAAATTTACACCTTGGCCGGTAATGTCTACGCCTCCAGGCGTATTTACCCTTTTTTCCAATACGATATTCGGTTCAATGATTTCTACACTGAATGAATTAAAAAATGGGTAATACTGGTCTCCATCTGTTGAAAATCTAAAAGTAGCCTCCGTTTCATTGTTTGGTATAATAGAATTACCTGGCGTGTTGGCCAGTTCCAAAAGGTCAACATCAAAACCAAGCGTGTTAAAACTAGCCGGATTTCTTGTGGTCGTTATGGCTCCCCTTGAGGAAACGTTACTATTAAAAAAGTTGTTCGCATCATTTGCTGCATCACTGATGGTCACAAATCCCGTACCTCCATTGGCAATACTATTTTGTTCCGCTTGAATTGCTAATCCGTCCCCTACAATTCTAAAATCCCCTTCTAAGGTAGCAGCACCAAGATCTGCATAGACCGGTCCCGAAGGGATTGTGGTAAAGCCTGAATAATCAATATCAATGGAATTAGTGTCATTAACTCGGGCAAAGCCATCAAATGTTGTGATATAACGCCCCGGTAGATTTGGGTTTTCGTAAATTATTACCAAGGCCCAACCACCAGTAGAACCTCCTCCTGGAGTAAGCCCACCTGTAGTTGCTCTAATATTGGCAACGGTATAATCGCCCTCTGGGTTTAAGAGAGGAGTAATCAATGCCGTAACGTCAGCATAACAAGCATAAGGACTATTGGAGCGGATGGAGCTATCGGTACTAGTAAATCCATCATAAAGAACCTCATCTGCCGTAATATCTACATAACTACCTCCGGGAACTTTAAACCTTACCTGATTAAAATCTGTTTGTCTACCATCACCAACAGGAACGGTATTTGATTGATACACCAGGGACCCACTACCGCTATCGTAAGAATAGGATCCATTAGCAGTTGCGCTTGGATAGGTAGCAGACCAATACAAACCTGCATATCTAATGATATTACAGGAGTTGTCCGCAAACGAAAAGGATGCCGTACTTGAGTTGAATGTGCCCTCACTTGGGGCGTCAACATCAATATACTGCATGTTTTTATAGTCATTGTAATTAAAAAAACCACTACTGTCATCATTTGACCACCATCTGCTATTGTCATTTAGCAAATTGTTGTAATCATCATTTGGCCGCTCACCAGCTGTTCCACTATCTCTATTCAAGATACTGTTGCCTATCAACACTAAATCCCCTCTTAGTCGGGTTTCATATCTAAAATTGTTGTATCCGGTGGAGGGACTGCTTCTTGTGAAACTAGTGTATTCCTGAGCAAATCCGATATAAGAGAACATGCCCATTATAAATACAAAAAAGTATATAAACTTATTTTTGTCCATTTTTAGGAAAGGAATCTGTTTGGTGGTATCCGAAAATATAAACATGTTGGTTATCTATATGGTTTGTTTGGTTATCCCTATCACTATCCATGTAAGAAAGTGTTACAACGGAATACTCCAAAAACAAATATTCACCATAAACATGAGGAACTAAATTTAATGTTGTGGTATGGTCGCTTTATGTTGTGAAAGCGCACTTAGATAGAGTCAGATTTCTCGTAAACCCTTTGTTTTCAGTACCGACCGAGTGGTCGGTTATGTTGAGGAATGACCTATTTGAAATAAAAAAACCTGAAAACTAATTCAGGTTTTAAAGCGTTTTATATTTTCAGCATGCAGAAAATCCAAATGAAATCTATGTTTTTTAGTATGATTATCAATTAGGCCAATTGACCGGGATTTACCCTCATGATCCACATCTTATCGTTATAGGCATCGTTCAATTTTGAGTAGTATGAAATCAATGCATTGCTCCAAGATTCATGACGTTTCAAGTATACATACCTATAGTTATTCTCTGGATTAATGAAGTAACTTGCATTTAGCCCATAGGAGTTTAAGAGCTTTACAAAACGATTTGCATTTCTCGGGTTGGCGAACACATTGGCGATAATATAATATCCAGATCCTATACCATTAATTTTGTAAGTCTTTGGTTCCGCCTCATTTGCCGCCATCTTATCTTTCACCACTACATTGGACTGCAATGCGTCCAAATCATATTTAGAAGACCGTTCCTTAATTTTGTTTACGTTTTCGGCATAAGCTTCATTGGTATATCTATTTTCTACGTTCATGATCCATGTAGCATCATTATAGGCACCATTAAAGTTGGACTTGTGAGCGGCTAGCGCCTCCTGCCAAGTGTCATACCGCTTAAGGTAAACATATTTTAACCCATTATTAGGATTGTCTATATAATTTGCATCAATACCATCTTCATTTAATTTATTCAAAAAGTTATCTAAATATTTCCCGCCTTTGTAAACGTTAGCTACCACATAATAACCATCCGTTACATCGGGTAAATCCCTAAATCTTCTACTCTTTACCTTATCTTGAACAGGGTCTTTTTGCGAACCCATACTTTTAATTGCTGGGCTATTTATAGCTACTACAGCATCTCTTTTTTGAGTTACAGGAAGGGCTGACCTATCTTTTTCCGCTAAACTGTTGTTTGTTTTAACAACTCTTTTGGGAACAGTGCTTGCAATAGCGTCTTTATTTATTTTATCCTGACCGGTATTTTCATTATTTTGATAGTCGTTTTTTGTAGTGGTATTTGCCGTAGCAATAGTTGCTGCTGAATTATCCTTGCCCTTAAAAATCTCTTCTGCCCTACGCTCCAAATCAGGTCTTTCGCCTTCTGTTTCATTACGGACCATGCGCATCACCATTTCAAAACGGCGTTCTAAATCCCTTTGCCTGCCGGACTCCAACGAATCCTGGCGGAACATCAATTCCTCTATAATGGCATCGTTCTCTGCCAACTTCCGTTTAAGCTCGGCTATCTCTTCGTTCGTGGCAATGTTTTCGGGAACAAATTCATTCTCTACTAAATCATCTGCATCGTCTTCCAGCATTACCCTATCTTCCGTAAGATTAGGTGTAAAAGAATACGCTACCGATATTTCGTGGGTTACCCCAAAATCGGCAAAATTGTTGGAGAGTCCTTTTTCCATGGTATATCCTAGCGAAATTCTTCTATTCAGATTAAAGCCGATACCCGCCGCAGCACCGTAAAAAGTATCATAACCCCCTTGAAGCCATCCAAGTTTTGGCAAATCCAATATTAAACTTCCGCCCAGGGCAAGGTCGTCTTGTTCCCCGTTCATCCTAACGCGAGCCAATGGCATAATACGGCCTTCTTCAAAAATACCCGATTGGTTTTTAAACTGATGGGTATATTGCAAATGGCCAGAAAATGTCTTATCGCCAAATTCCGTCAAGGATTCGCTGGTCTTTAAATTATAATCGAAAAGATTTTCTGCAAAAACACCGATATCAAATTTCCCATAGGATAGATTGAATCCAGGCTGAAACAATATCAAGTTCTGATCTTGAAAACCGTTTAACAGAGGATCATCTTCTACCGTTACGGTTCGGTTACGGTCAATTCCACTATTATAATACGAAATATTGGCCCCAAAGGTGAAGTTGCTCTTATCATTCAACTTTAAACCATATGCGTAATTTGCCAAGACACCAAAGTTGCTCAACGCCCCTTCTCTCTGATTGTAGACACTAAGCCCCAAACCTGTCCTGTCGCTTATACGCCCACTGTAACTCAAAAAATAGTTTTGGATGTTGTTCTCTAATTGTACCGATTGGTTTCTATGTAGAAGATTAATATAAGACTTATCTTCCCTTACCGTTGAAAAGGTAGGGTTTATCAAAAACCGATTATACTTTAATAGGTTCTGAGCAGGCACTTCATAGTCCACATATGGATTCTCCTCTTGGGCATTCCCCTTAAGTCCTATAAGTACGAGCAATAATAAGTAAAAGACACTCTTCTTTAACATGTTGATTTTAGCGTATTACTGTGATGGTACCCTGTTTAAGTACCTCACTGGCATCCCTTATCTTATAATAGAATACCATATTTTGTCTAGTGAAAGCCGTAGATGACTGCGGCCAATTGTTTTTATAATCAAATTCGTTCAATACTTCCTCTCCTTGCTCATTGTAAATAATAACGTTTACATCGGCTTTATTAGAGAAAGAATTGGGAATAATCCATTGGTCATTAATACCATCTCCATTTACTGTTATTACATTGGGAACTTGAAAAGAGTCCAAATAAGTTACGGAAACTTGTTTGACCACTTCGCAATTATCAACCCTTGCAACAAGGGTATATGTACCTTCCTCGGTTATGGTCACACTATCCGTGTTGCTCATTTCCTCATTGTTAGCATTCATCCAACTGTAAGCCGTTCCTCCTTGTGCCCTGACCGTAAGGGAAGTCCCTTCGGGAATTACCACCTCTTCCTCTACATTTAAAGTAATCGAGTCTTCATCAAAAGGAACAATGGTAATCTCGTTTGAGATCAACGAACATCCGTTTTTATCTAAGACCAATCGGTATGTTCCTGTTGCATTCACATCCAAGGATTGACCCGTTGTGCCTACCGGAACACCATCTCGCTGCCATTCAAAACTTTCCGCGGACAAATCCTTATCCGTAGTAATGGTTACGATATCGCTTGCACTGCAATAGGTGGTGCTGTTACTTTCTATAAGGACTGTTTCACTGGTCAAAAGCTTGACGGATAACACATTCGAGTCTTCGTTGTAGCTATCCAAAATTGCATTGACTTTGTATTCACCGTTTTCTGCATCAGAGGCCAGACTTATAATTTTGTTCGTTTCGCCCGAGACGGTTGCTCCGTCCTTCTCCCACTGATATGAAAAAGTGTCCGCTAAATCTGTAGTTACATCTGTTTTAGTTCCATCCGAAGCAACTGCATTGATTGTGGTCACCTCTAAAACCGTGCTCGTAGATTCACATGATGTATAGGTATCTTGGTAACCCGCAATGATTTCGAACGATGCTGGGGCAACTGCTCGGGTAACTTCCGAATTCTTGCTGCTTAAACCGCATGTACCCCCTGTTTGCGTTACTTCCGCGTAGTAATCTCCAGCTTGTGTAATCTCTAGAGTGGCATTCGTCTCACCCGAAATTTCAGCTCCGTCCTTGAACCATTTATAAGTTGGGGCATTTGCTGTAGTGCTAATGCTTAAAGTCTGCGTTTGTGAAGGTAATACTACAATGTTTTCTGGATTGTCCCTAGTTACGGTATACACTTCTGCATTTGTTATCGTAATCGGAGCGGATCTTTCTGTACAGATGCTATTTCCGGATATCTCTACAGCATATTCACCTTCAAAACCAACGTTGGCACCATTAACGTTAAAAGAGCTGGCAACAGCTCCCGGTATAGGATTTCCATCCTTGTACCATCTGTAGTTCCAAGTTGCATCCGTACGGTCAATGGAAAGCGTTTCGGTGTCTGTCCTACACAATGCGGTACGAGTAGGATTTGCAACCGCAATACCTTCTCCCGCAGTACCAATGGTTACGTCCACAATGTTGGAATCCGTATTTCCAGATCCGGTACAAACTGGGCCGTAATCTACGAAAGCGTTGTACATGCCACTTTGCGTCACATTCAACGTGTGGCCTGTTTCACCGGTCAAAAGCGTGCCGCTTCTATACCAAATATACTGATAGGTCTCTGGGTTAGTGATATTGTCCACTTGGAGTGTAATAGGGTCTGGACTACAAACACTTCCTGGTGGTACCCCGTCTCCTGCCTGACTTATGTTCAGGTTGGTAGTAACATCCAAATAATACATGTTGTACGCGTCTGATGCGCTCCCCGTCTTAACGGGATCGGTACTTCTCACCCTCATTTTATAACCCTGTCCCCTAGTTGTTTCGGGTATGGCAAAAGAAATATCAAAATCTGTAGTCGTATTTTTATCCGTAATCGTTTTCAATATGGACGGGCTACCAAAATTACCTTGTGCATCCGACAGTTCTAAAATAAATTCGTTGCCCGCGTTTACGGTTCCTGCCCATGATATATTAACAAAATATTCATTGAACCCACCGTTCCCGGCACAAATGGCGTTCCATGGAGAATTACCCGAAAGGTTAGGATTGTCCGCTGGTTCTGGCGCGTTGATAACAATGGCCTGCGCTTGCGATTGCAAGAGGCAGAACAGCACAAATACGGCACTAAAAACGTAATTTTTGTAGTTTGTTTTCATAAGTCAAAGTAGATTTGGGGGCCACTACTATGGGTTGAATGCCGTGTTCATTTTCACATAAACCTAGTATTCATTATCAAATATGCTATATATAACGCTAAATATGAACTTAATGTTGTAGAGCGAATCAATTCTGTTGTGAAACACGATTAATATAGGGTGTGCGCATTTAAAAACTGGCTATTACCGCATTTTTGCTACTTTTGTATCCTTAAAAATCGAGCTATGAGCGAGACCGCCAAATCATTGAATTTTATTGAGCAAATCATTGAGGAAGATTTGGAAAAAGGATATTCCAAAGACGAGCTTCGCTTTCGTTTTCCACCAGAGCCCAATGGTTATCTTCATATTGGCCACGCCAGCTCTATTTGTTTGAATTTTGGTCTTGGTCTGCGCTATAATGCACCCGTCAATTTAAGGTTTGATGACACCAATCCTGCAAAGGAAGAACAGGAGTTTGTAGATGCCATTAAAAGAGATGTAGAATGGCTTGGCTATAGGTGGGATACCGAACGGTATGCATCCGATTATTTCCAACAGCTCTACGATTGGGCCATTTTACTCATCAAAAATGGGAAGGCTTATGTAGATAGTCAATCCTCGGAAGAAATGGCCAAACAAAAAGGAACGCCTACCGAATCAGGGACAGAAAGTCCGTTTCGAAACCGCTCTATCGATGAAAATCTAGCTCTCTTTGAAGGAATGAAAAACGGAGATTTTGAGGAAGGCACCCATGTGCTAAGGGCTAAAATTGATATGGCATCTTCCAATATGCTCATGCGCGACCCCATTATGTACCGTATTTTACATAGACCGCACCATAGGACAAATACCGATTGGTGTATTTACCCTATGTATGACTGGACCCACGGGGAAAGTGATTATATAGAACAGGTGTCCCACTCTTTGTGTACATTAGAATTTTTGCCGCATCGTGAGCTTTACAATTGGTTTTTGGACCAAGTGTACGATTCCCAGAAAATACGCCCCAAACAACGTGAGTTTGCAAGAAGAAATTTAAGCCACACGGTGGTCAGCAAACGAAAATTGGCACAATTGGTAGAACAAAATATAGTGAAAGGTTGGGACGACCCAAGAATGCCAACTATCTCTGGGCTTAGAAGGCGGGGTTATACGCCCGAGGCCATTCGGAATTTTGCGGATACCATTGGTATTGCAAAACGGGAAAATCTTATAGATGTTTCCTTACTGGAATTTAATATAAGAGAACACCTTAATAGAGTCGCTCCAAGAGTTATGGGCGTTCTAGACCCTCTAAAACTTGTCATTACAAATTATCTCGAAGGGAGGGAAGAATGGCTAGAAGCGGAAAACAATCCCGGAGACGAATCCGCAGGTTTCAGAGAGGTTCCTTTTTCCAAGGAACTATATATTGAAAAGGCCGATTTCAAGGAACAGGCGAACAAAAAATTCTTTCGACTAAAGCTTGGTCATGAGGTGCGTTTAAAAAACGGTTATATCATCAAGGCTGAAAGCTGTACTAAAGATAATGATGGTAATATCATTGAGGTTCAATGTACTTATGACCCAAAAAGTAAAAGTGGTAGTGGCACGGAAGAGAGCTTGCGCAAAGTAAAAGGCACTTTGCATTGGGTTTCCATTGCTCATGCCCTGGAGGCCGAGATTCGTTTATACGACAGATTGTTTACCGATGAAAATCCCGACGGGCACAAAGACAAGGATTTCATGGAATTTGTAAATCCTAATTCCTTGGAAGTAATTACAGGTTATGTGGAACCAAGCCTGAAAGATGCCAAAACAGAAGATCGCTTTCAATTTCAACGAATCGGTTATTTCTGTGTGGATAAGGATTCTAACCCAAAAAAGTTAGTCTTTAATAAAACTGTGGGCCTTCGTGACTCGTGGGCAAAAATTCAGCAGAAGGATTAATCCCTTAAGCGTCATTTTCTATTGAGGGCAATGTTCATTCTCTTGTCTAAATTATACTTTTGGGTATAAATTTCATCAGCCTCCTTTTTTGAGCTTACTTTCTCTTAACAGCTGCAAAATTCTTGTTAAATATGCTATAGTTCCGTAGGGAAATTGATAAAAGAACGTCTTACCCAAGAAACTTGCCAACATGAAAAAAATACTAGTCCTATTTTTTCTGACGTTCTCTTTTATACTGAGTGCTCAGGAAAACAATGTTTCAAACATAACATTCGATGGACTTAAAAGAACCAAGGGGTCTTTTCTGAAAAGGTTGATCAAAACGAAGGAAAGTGCTGTATTAGATACGTTAAAGGTCCGGAAGGATGTGGAACGTTTAAAACGGCTTCCCGGAATTGCCAACGCCAGCTACACGTTAGAAAAAACACCCGATGGGACGGTCATTGTTTATAAGGTAGAAGAAAACTTCACTTTGATTCCCGGACTGCGTATCGCTACGGCAAACGATGGAAGTTTTGCCTATAGAGTTTCCGCCTTTGAATTCAATCTATTTGGAAACAATCAATTATTGGGAGCCTTTTACGAAAAGAACGTATTCAATTCATATGGAGCTTTTTGGGAACATCCCTTTCTTTTTAGCGATAAGTTGGGCATTGGTTTGAATTATCAAGATGTAACTACACAGGAGCCTGTTTTCTTTGAAGAGGGTGACAAGAATTATCGTTTTAACTCCAGAAATATCGAAGCCAATGTGTTGTTCTCTTTCGATTTTAACAATGAAGCCGAATTAGGTGCCATACTGGTCAAGGAAAACTATAGTTTTGTAGGAGATGAGCCGCCTTTGCCCAACAGGCCTTTGGATTTAAATGCCGATAAATTAATTTATAGAGCGGCATACCGTTATGTGGATTTGGATATTGAATACCAATATTTTGATGGAATTCAAAGCGAATTTACCGGACAGTATATTCAATTATTGGACGGTGATGCGCCTGGGAATGAATTTCTAAAAAGTTTTGTTTCCTTGCGCAACGATTTTATTTATTATAAAAAAATAGGAAAGGGAGGCAACTGGGCCAATAGGCTTCGCTTGGCGGCCGCTATAGGAAATGAGGATTCACCCTTTGCGCCTTTTACACTAGACAACCAATTGAACATACGCGGTGTGGGAAACACTGTGGACAGAGGTACGGCCGCAATAGTCCTGAACACGGAATATCGGCACACCCTATACGAAAAAGGCTGGTTCGTAGTGCAGGGCAATGCCTTTGTCGATGCAGGTGCCTGGCGCAAACCCGGAGGTGATTTCTCGCAATTGTTCAATGGTTCGGCTACTCGTTTATATCCCGGTTTGGGTATCCGATTTATTCATAAACGCATATTCAATGCCGTTTTTAGATTGGATTATGGGTTCGGTATAGGTGATGATGCCACTAACGGCATCGTCTTTGGAATTGGACAATATTTTTAAACGACCCCCTTTCCATTAAAAAGGCCCGAGTACAAATGTACTCGGGCCTTTTTAATAATACCTAAAAGTATTTTATTCTTTTTTAGGGCTTGTTTTTTTGGCGGGAGTGTTCGTTTTCTTCATGGATTCCCCTATCATATTGCTTGCGGTAAAAGAAGCCACCATATTGTTGAGCATATCACTGCCCGCTTGTGGAGAGTTCGGCAACAATATTAAATTAGTGTTCGTTTCCTCCCCTATGCTCTGCAGCGTATCGTAATGTTGCGTTACAACGATCAAAGCGGAAGCTTCTTGAGAATTGATGCCCACTTTGTTCAACACCTCAACGGATTCTTCCAAACCTCTAGCGATTTCACGGCGTTGGTCAGCAATACCTTGTCCTTGCAGTCTCTTACTTTCCGCTTCGGCCTTTGCCTTTTCCACGATTAAAATTCTAGCAGCATCTCCTTCAAATTGCGCAGCAATTTTTTCACGTTCGGAAGCATTGATTCGGTTCA
This sequence comes from Maribacter algae, assembly GCF_047345745.1. Classification (NCBI taxonomy): domain Bacteria; kingdom Pseudomonadati; phylum Bacteroidota; class Flavobacteriia; order Flavobacteriales; family Flavobacteriaceae; genus Maribacter; species Maribacter algae. The sequence goes on along the minus strand of NZ_JBLFES010000001.1, from coordinate 54,342 downwards.
TCGCCTGCTTCACCTGTGCATCTGGATCAATATCCGTTACCAAGGTCTTGATGATATCAAACCCGTAGTCTGACATGGCATCGTTCAATTCTGCTTTTACCGCTAGTGCGATGTCGTCTTTTTTTACGAAAACGTCGTCCAGTTTCATTTTTGGAACTTCGGCACGTACCACATCAAATACATAAGATGTAATCTGATCGTGGGGATAATCCAACTTATAAAAGGCATCATACACCTTGTCTTTTATTACTTTATATTGAACGGATACTTTAAGGCGCACAAATACATCGTCCAGTGTTTTGGTCTCGATAATGACATCCAACTGCTGTATTTTAAGACTCAATCTACCGGCAATGCGCTGAACGAACGGAATTTTGAATTGAAGTCCCGAATGTCGTATGCTGCTGAATTTACCAAAGGTTTCCACAATGGCCGCGGTCTGCTGTTTTACGATAAAAATGCCCGAAATAACAATCAGGACAACAAAAATTATAATCGGTATTAAAAGGTAATTTCCCATAATCTATCTGTTTTATTTAGTGAAGTAATTTACGAAAAGACTGCTTCATATAGGTCCCATTTTTCAGGGAATTGTTACAGGTGTCCCAATTTTAATATCTTATGGCAGCATTTTGAACAGATTTAAAGATGAATAATGTAAAGGACGATTTCAAAATAGATTTTTTAGACCATGTCGCCATACGCGTAGCCGATTTACAAGCTTCTATCCTGTGGTATGAAAAAGTATTGGGTCTTCAAAAATATCAATTACCTGAATGGGGCAAATTTCCTGTGTTTATGCTGGCGGGAAAGTCCGGTGTAGCACTTTTTCCGATTTCTATTGACAATCAAAGAACAAAGCCATCCCCTAAAAATGATACTATAGACCATTTTGCCTTTAATGTATCACAGACCAACTTTGAAAAAGCCAAAAAACGTTATCAAATACTAAAATTGGATTTTAGTATCCAAGACCACCACTATTTCCATTCAATTTATACCAAAGACCCCGATGGCCACACGGTTGAATTGACTACTCTAGTGGTTAATCCTGAAGTGTTTTACAAATAATAGTTTTTTATGAAAAAGAAAGTGCGTCCTACCAAAAAATCTAGCCTTCATCCTAGAAACAAACATCGGGAACGCTATAATTTAAAGACGCTTAGTAAAAGCTCTCCTGGATTATCACAATTTATTCTCGAAAACCAATATGGCGATGAAAGCATTGATTTTTTCAATGCCGATGCAGTTAAAGCCTTGAATAAAGCATTACTGATTCATTATTACAACATTACTTTTTGGGAAATCCCAAAAGGATATCTATGTCCTCCTATCCCGGGCCGAGCAGATTACCTACATTATATGGCCGATATTTTAGTCGGCAAAAACGGAAAAGTGCCGACTGGCAGTTGTATAAAGTGCTTGGATATTGGAGTAGGTGCAAATTGTGTTTATCCGATTATAGGAACCAACGAATATGGCTGGTCGTTCATTGGTGCGGACATTGATCCTGTAGCTATTGCTTCTTGCCAGACTATTATTGACCGTAATAAGGCCTTAAACGGAAAAGTTGAAATACGATTGCAGAAAAAACCAAAAAGTATATTTTTTAAAATCATTGCAAAAGAGGAGCGTTTTGATCTTACAATATGTAATCCTCCATTTCATGGCTCTCAAAAAGAAGCACAGGCAGGTACATTGAGAAAATTACGAAATCTAAAAAACCGAAAAATCCAAAAAGCTGATTTGAATTTTGGTGGGCAATCCAACGAATTATGGACCGAAGGTGGCGAAAAAGCTTTTATCCTCCGAATGATTAAGGAAAGTAAGGACTTTGCAACGTCTTGCCTTTGGTTTTCTACCCTAGTTTCCAAAGCCGACCATTTGATTTCTATCAAAAAAGCACTTCAAAAAGTAGGTGTGGCTGATTTTAAGGTGATTCCAATGGGTCAAGGCAACAAAAAAAGTAGAGTGGTGGCTTGGACGTTTTTTGACGAAAAGGAGCGCGCAAATTGGGCAAGAAATTACTGGAAATAACTAGCCTATTACCTCTAGCGCTTTTCTGATTCTAGCAATACTTTCTTCTTTTCCTATCATTCCCATGATATCGAAAATATGAGGTCCTTTCATATCGCCTACTAAAAAGAGGCGTAAGGGCGGCATTACCTTCCCAAAAGATAGTTCTTGCTCACCAATCCATGATTTTACTATGGTTTCCACATTTTGTGGAGTAAAATCCGTAATATTTTCCAAAACGGTTATCAAACTCTCCATGATTGCCGGAGTGTCTTCTTTTACCTGTTTTTTGGATGCCTTTTCATTGTAGGTGGATGGTGCAACAAAAAAGTAATCGCTTAGTTTCCAAAAGTCGGACACAAAATTGGCACGTTCCTTAATCAAACCCACTACTTTCTTAATGTAGGCATCATTAAAAGAGGTTTCGACTGCGCTTGCCTGCCGGCTAGGCAGGCTCAACCTGACATCCTTTATGAACAAATTGGCCAATTCAGCATCGCTTTTCCCTTGCAAATATTGATGATTATACCATTTAGTCTTTTCAGGGTCGAATCGCGCCCCTGATTTATTGACTCGCTCTATGCTAAAGGTTTCGATCAATTCTTTTAAACTAAAAAGCTCCTGTTCCGTGCCCGGGTTCCAGCCCAACATAGCTAAAAAATTGACTACGGCCTCTGGAAAATATCCCGCTTCCCGGTATCCTTCGGATTCGTTCCAAGACAAAGGAAAAACAGGAAATCCTCCCTTTTCACCGTCACGTTTGCTCAACTTTCCTTTTCCCGTGGGTTTCATGATCAGCGGAAGGTGTGCAAATTCCGGTGCTTCCCATCCAAAGGCGTCATACAGCTGTTGGTGCAAGGCCAATGACGGCAACCATTCTTCACCTCTGATGACATGGGTTATTTCCATTAAATGGTCATCCACAATATTTGCCAAATGATATGTGGGCATACCATCACTCTTGAACAAGACTTTATCGTCCAATACATTCGTGTCAATTTCAATATTCCCACGAATACTATCCTTTAAATGCAGTTTCTCGTCCGGTGGGGTTAAAAACCGGACCACATAATTTTCGCCATCAGTAATCCGTTTTTCAACTTCTTCGGGCATTAATGAGAGGGAGTTGTCCAACTTTAAGCGATTGTGCCAATTGTAAATAAAGGTTTTGCCCTTGGCTTCGTGGTCTTTCCTGTGAAAATCCAACTTTTCAGCCGTATCAAAGGCATAATAGGCCTTTCCTTTGTTGATGAGTTCATCGGCATATTGTCTGTACAAATGTTTTCGTTCGCTCTGGCGATAGGGGCCAAAACCGCTTTCTTTTCCCGGACCTTCGTCAAATGGGATTCCACACCAATTTAAGGCTTCGACTATATAATCCTCTGCGCCTTCCACGTAGCGGTTTTGGTCCGTATCCTCGATACGAAGGATAAAATCCCCGCCATTTTTTTTAGCATATAGATAATTAAAGAGTGCTGTCCTAACCCCGCCGATATGGAGTGGGCCTGTTGGACTGGGCGCAAAACGAACGCGTACTTTTTTTGTCATGCAGTAAAGGTATAAAAAGGTAAGGGGGCTTAAAAAATAATGGATGTGTAAAACTGTTAAAAGCCAGCGCGGCTGCCTTTTAACAGTTTTTTCGTAACGAAAAAATACAATTAAGGCTATCTTGGTGTAAAAATAGCTGCACTTTGTCCGTTTATAACAATATACTCCACAAACTCAATCAATTTATCAAAAAACACTATGCCCAAAAATTATTGAAGGGTGTTTTGCTTTTTATGACGTTCGGTCTCTTGTTTTTCCTTATGGTCATGGGTGTAGAATATACGCTTTGGCTCAATGGTACAGGAAGATTGATTTTACTTTTACTTTTTATTGCGGTAGAAGGGTTTTTGCTGTTTACTTATATATTGACCCCGTTATTCTATCTTTTTAAGATAAAAAACGGTATTGGTCCCAAAGATGCCGCAAAACTTATTGGCATGCATTTTCCGAATGTGGGGGATAAGCTTTATAATCTTTTGGACCTAGCCGAAAACAAGGAGAAATCCGAGTTGCTTTTAGCCAGTATTGAACAGCGTTCCGAGCAACTGAAACCCGTTCCTTTTACCAACGCCATTACCTATAAACACGCTTTATCCTATATGAAGTATGCCGTAATACCACTAATCCTAATTGGATTGCTTTGGATATCGGGCAATTGGAACGATTTTTTTGGTTCATACGAACGTGTGGTCAACTATGATTTAGCCTATGAGCCTCCCGCGCCCTTTCAATTTGAGTTGTTGTCCCGTGATTTGAACGTTATAGAAAGTGAAGCTTTTCAAGTTCAAGTGAAAACCCAAGGTGAAATAAAGCCGGAAGAAATATATATGCTTGTTGACGGGAGGGAAATTTTATTACAGTATGAAAATGGCATACATCAATATACGTTGTCCCCGCCATTGACCACATCTACCTTTAGTTTTAAAGCGAATGATGTGCAATCTCGCGAGTATACCCTAAATGCGCTAAAAGCTCCCGCCATTATCGACTTTGAGTTAAAATTGGATTATCCTTCCTACCTCAAAAAAAGAAGCGAGAACCTTAAAAGTACAGGAAACGCGATCATTCCGGAAGGCACAAGAGTTACTTGGAACATTCTTTCCGAAAACACGGAAGATATCCGTTTGATTACGAAAGACACTGCCATTTCTTTTGAAAAGGAGGTTAAAAGGTTTGGGCTTAGCAAGCTCGTTTACTCGGATCTGGACTATCAATTGAGCACTTCCAACCAAAATGCAAAGGATTATGAAAAACTGGACTATCAATTTAAGGTCATTAAGGACGGATACCCAACCATTAAGGTAAATCAAATTATGGATTCGCTCAACCCTAATGTTTCTTATTACTCAGGTGAAGCAAGCGATGATTATGGTTTGTCCAAGATTGATCTGGTGTATTACGAGCAGGGTAAAGAAGAGGAGAAAAAAACACTTAACATCAATACGCCGAAAAGCGGATTTACACAGTTTTATTATACCTATCCTTCCGGCTTAAATATAGATTCCGGTAAAAATTATGCGTTTTACTTTTTGGTCACCGATAATGATGCCATTCACAATGGAAAAACGGTAAAAAGTCAGGTTTTTAATCAAACCTTGTTAGATGATGCGCAGTTGAAGAAGCGCGATTTGGAAGCGCAAGAATCGCTTATTAACGATTTGGATAAATCATTGGAAAAGGCCAAAGAACAGAAGGATGTTTTACAAGAAATAAACCAACAACAAAAAGAAAAGAACAGCCTTAATTTCAATGATAAAAACCAGATTAAGGACTATCTCAAAAAACAGGAGCGTCAAGAAGCCTTAATGCAAAAATTCAGCAAAGAGCTCAAAGATAACTTGAATAAGAGCGAAAAGGACGATAAACTCAATCAGTTGCTGCAGGAACGTTTGGAGCGGCAAGAATTGGAAGCCAAAAAGAACCAAAAACTATTGGAAGAGCTGAATAAAATTGCCGATAAGATCAACAAGGAGGAGCTTAGCAAACGTTTAGAAGAGCTGGGCAAGAAGCAACAGAACAGTGAACGAAGTCTAGAGCAGCTTTTGGAACTTACAAAAAGGTATTATGTAACCGAAAAAGCGGCGCAGCTAGCACAGGATTTGGAGAAGTTGGCCCAAGAACAGGACACTTTGGCCGAGGAAGAATCGCAAAAAGAACAACAAAAAGAATTGAACGATGCGTTCGAAAAGCTGGCCGAGGAATTGGAAAGTTTAAAAAAGGATAATGCCGATTTAAAGAAACCGCTTCAACTTAAAATTGACGAGAACAAAAAAGAAGGCGTAAAATCCGACCAACAAGAAGCTTTGGAGCAATTGGGCAAACAAACGGACGATTCCGAGGAAAACGATTCAAAAATCGATAAAAATAATGCCCAGAAAAAACAAAAGGCGGCGGCACAAAAAATGAAAGAGATGGGAGAGGAGCTCAGTCAGTCTTCAGCAGCTGGAGGAAGTAGTTCTTCTACGGCAGAAGATGCAGAAATGCTACGTCAAATTTTGGACAACCTGATTATATTTTCTTTTAAGCAGGAAAGTCTTTTTGACCAATTAAGTAACCAAGAAGAACAGGATGTTTCCCAATATTCTAAAACGGTACGTGACCAGAAAGAGCTGCGAAACCTCTTTGAACATGTAGACGACAGTCTTTTTGCGCTCTCATTGCGCCAGGCAGAACTTTCCGAATTTGTAAATGAACAAATCACCGAAGTATATTACAATATAGATAAATCCTTGGATCGTATGGCAGAAGGACAAACCTATCAGAGTGTTTCCTATCAAAAATATGTGCTCACCGCATCCAATAGTCTGGCAGATTTTCTAGCAGAGGTAATGGACAATATGAACCAAAGTATGCAAATGGGCCAAGGACAGGGGGAGGGCGAAGGCTTTCAATTACCGGACATCATCAAGGGTCAAGGAGATGTTGGTGAAAAGATGGGTGAGAAGGGTAAATCCGGAAAACAAGGACAAGGTGAAAAAGGTGGCGAGGAGGGCCAAGGAAAACAGGAAGGTGAAAAGGGGCAAAGTGGAAAGAACGGTCAAAAGGGAGAGCAAGGAGAAGGTGGTGAACAAGGTAAAGGCGGAAAAGGTAAAGGTGAGGGAACAGAAAAAGGAGAGGGACAAAGCGGTTCAGGAAACGCTAATGGAGGAAATCAAGAAGGGCGGGGCGGTATGAGCGAAAGTGAGCTACAAGAAATTTATGAAATTTACCAGCAGCAACAGCGTATCAGACAGGAACTGGAAAAACAGTTGGAAAATATGATCAATGCCGGTGACAAAAAACTAGGGGAGAAATTGGTACGGCAAATGGAAAACTTTGAAAATGACCTATTGGAAAACGGCATCACGCAAAGAACGATAAACAAAGCAAATACCATTCAGTATGAATTGCTGAAATTGGAAAACGCTGCGTTAAAGCAAGGAAAAAAATCGGAGCGGGAAAGCAACACCAATCAAAAGGATTTTAACAACCCCATTACCACTAAACCCTCATTATTAGAGAATTATCGGAATGAAGTTGAAATTTTAAACAGACAAGCCTTACCTTTGCGCCAAAATTTCCAGAACAAGGTAAAAGAGTACTTCAAAAAAGATGATTAATTTCAACTATGAGTCTGATTTTCAAATAGATAAAGAGATTTTTTATCAGAATTGGATTGAAAGATGTTGTGTTTCGGAAGGATATTCAATAGGCGAATTAAATTATATTTTTTGCAATGATGATTACCTCTTGGAAATCAATAAAAAATATCTTGACCATGATGCGCTTACGGATATCATAACTTTTGATTATGTTTCCGGAAAAACTATTTCAGGAGATATTTATATTTCCGAGGAGCGCGTTCGGGAAAATGCAGCCGTATTTGAGGTTGCTTTTGAAAATGAATTACTTCGCGTAATGGTCCACGGAGTTTTACACTTGATGGGGTACAAAGATAAATCTGAAGAGGATTCATTAATCATGCGGGAAAAAGAAGAGGAAAAAATAAAACTGTTCCACGTGGAACGATAGTTATGTTTGGAGAAGAATACGATGTTATTGTAGTTGGAGGCGGTCATGCCGGCGCAGAGGCGGCGGCCGCCTCCGCAAATATGGGTTCCAAAACCCTTTTGGTCACCATGAATTTGCAGACCATTGGGCAAATGTCCTGCAATCCTGCAATGGGTGGAATTGCAAAAGGACAAATTGTTCGGGAAATTGATGCGCTTGGCGGGTATAGTGGTATAATAACCGATAAGTCTGCCATACAGTTTAAGATGCTCAACAAATCAAAAGGACCGGCGATGTGGAGCCCGAGAGCACAAAACGATCGTATGCGGTTTGCCGAAGAATGGCGTTTGGCTTTAGAGCGTACTCCTAACTGTGATTTCTATCAGGAAATGGTTTCAGGCCTTTTGGTCGAAGGAGATAGCATTATCGGGGTTAGAACCTCTTTGGGGATTGATATTAAAAGCAAAGCTGTGGTGCTTACCAATGGTACCTTTTTAAATGGATTGATTCATATTGGCGAAAAACAATTTGGTGGTGGGCGTGCAGGTGAGAAAGCGGCGACCGGAATAACCGAACAATTGACCGATTTTGGTTTTGATAGTGGTCGAATGAAAACAGGAACACCTCCACGAGTAGATGGAAGATCGTTGGACTATTCTAAAATGATCGTTCAGCCCGGTGATGAAAAACCTGAAAAGTTTTCCTATACGAACACAGCTGTTTTAACCAAACAACGCGATTGTCATATGACGCATACCAGCGCATTGGTTCATGATTTGCTTCGAGAAGGTTTTAATCGCTCGCCCATGTTCAATGGAAGAATTAAAAGTATTGGCCCTAGATATTGCCCCTCTATCGAGGATAAAATAAATCGGTTTGCGGATAAGGACAGTCATCAAATGTTCATTGAACCTGAAGGCTGGAATACCGTTGAGGTTTATGTAAACGGATTTTCAACTTCTCTTCCTGAAGATGTTCAATTTAAAGCATTGCGTTCTGTAGTCGGTTTTGAAAACGTTAAATTCTTTAGGCCGGGCTACGCCATTGAATACGATTATTTTCCACCTACGCAATTAAAGCACACGCTTGAGACAAAGCTTGTTGATAATTTATATTTTGCTGGTCAGATAAACGGGACCACCGGATATGAAGAAGCGGCTTCTCAAGGTTTAATGGCCGGAATCAACGCTCATTTAAAAATAAACGAAAAAGAACCATTCATTTTAAAAAGAGACGAAGCCTATATTGGAGTTCTTATAGATGATTTAATAACAAAAGGGACCGAAGAACCTTACCGAATGTTTACCTCTAGGGCGGAATATAGAACTTTGCTGAGGCAAGATAATGCCGATTTAAGGTTGACTCCTATGAGCCATAAAATAGGTCTGGCCGATGATAAGCGGATGAGAAATATGGAAGATAAGCTTCAAAAATCAAATGCATTCGTAAAGTTTTTTAAAGAAACAAGTGTTTTACCAGAGCAGATAAATCCACTTTTGGAGCGTGTTGATTCTTCGCTCATCAAACAATCCGACAAAATGTTCAAACTGTTTTCCAGACCTAAAGTCACTATGGAACATATGTTGGAACTTGATGCGGTTTCTTCTTATGTTCACGACAATAATCTAAACAATGAGGTTTTGGAACAGGCCGAAGTTCAAGTAAAATATTCTGGGTATATCGCTAAAGAAAAAGTGAATGCTGATAAACTCCATAGATTGGAGGCCGTAAAAATTCCTCCCGGTTTTGACTACTCTAAATTAAAATCACTTTCCTTTGAAGCAAGAGAAAAACTTACCGCAATACAACCTGTTACCATTTCGCAAGCCTCTCGCATAAGTGGTGTAACACCTAGTGACATTAGTGTGCTTTTGGTTTTTTTGGGAAGGTAAGTTTCAGGTAAATAGCTGAATTCGTTATTTGTGTTTTAATTGTTCCACGTGGAACAATTTTTATTTTGTCTTTATATATCATTGGCTTTTCATTGGCTTGGTTTTTGATAATCAATGGAAAACCAAAACAACCAATGCGAATTACAATACTTACTTTAATTGCTATTCTTATTTTCCAATCTTGTGTTCCGCTCCGCATTGCACCCAATATTGATGATTATAAAATATCCAAAGGAAAGCGTTTTAAAAGAAGTTTGTCAAAACGGCAAATGTTTATTTTTGATGATCCTAAAGAAGCGGAAGCGTTTTATAACTTTGTAAACATTAAATTTCAGCTTGACCATCTAGCCGTATATGATGATATCCCGTTTAAAATTGATGAACAACAATATTTTTTTGCTTGGTATGAAGTTGAAATCCCAAATAAAACTTTGAATTTAGCTCCAATGCTTGTTCATTTAGCAGTTGGTGCTGCTCTTGGTGATAATGATCCGTTGGAGAATTACGATAGTGGAAACGAAATTGTTAGAAACGGTAACTGGTATATTGCTATAGAAGTTTATAATGATTTGGAATCGGATTGTCTAACCGATTCTTCAGTTTTTAGAGAATCTGTTTTAAAGTATCTTCGTGATTTGAAAAAAGAATATCTGGCTACATACAATTACAATGAAACCGTTTTTAAAAACTAAGGATTATTTGGTGTCCCACGAAAATTTTGACCTTCTATATGATGAAAAGCTGGATATGCTCATAACCTCGCCCCAACCCGAAATTCTTAATACATACTATGAAAGCGAAAAATATATTTCCCATTCAGACTCAAAAAAAACATTCCTAGATAAAATATATCAACTCGTAAAGAAATATAATCTAGCATTAAAAATTCGTTTGTTAAATAAACATCAACCCGAAAAAAAAGAACTTTTGGACATTGGTGCGGGTACAGGTGATTTTCTAAACGAAGCAAAAAAAAACGGTTGGTCCTCAAATGGAGTAGAACCAAATTTAAAAGCAAGAAAATTGGCTTGTGACAAGAATATTTATCTTCATGAAAATTTAACGAATTTAAAAGGAAAACAATTTGAAGCCATAACCCTTTGGCATGTTTTGGAACATTTGCCCGACTTAAATTCTCAAATAAAAACTATTACGGATCTACTTACGGAAAATGGTCTTTTAATTATAGCCGTGCCAAATTTTAAATCTTTCGATGCCAAATATTATAAATCGTTTTGGGCCGCTTTTGATACTCCACGGCATCTTTGGCATTTTTCAAAAAAATCTATTCCCCTTTTATTTGAAAAATATGGAATGAAGGTTATTAACACGAAAGGAATGTATTTTGATTCCTTTTATGTTTCCCTTTTGTCCGAAAAACATAAAACAGGTAAAAGCAATTTTATCAAGGCTCTATTTATTGGTTTATCGTCGAATATCAAAGCTTTGTTAACGGGAGAGTATTCTTCTATCATTTATATACTCAAAAGAGCTTAATTTTTATTTTAAAGCGATTTAAGAGCTTTTCTTTAACGTGTTTAACATCTTATATATAATCAATGAAAACCTCCTATATATAGCTTCTATATTGTTACATTTAATAATCAAAAACTATTGATTTTAATTATTATTATAAGAAAACCTTATTTTTATATTTTATACATATAAATGCCATTCTTCTCCTCTAAACTATAAATTTTGTATTTCAGGATATTGGTTTAAAAAGCTTTGCTATTTTTGCCCCACTTTAAATTCATAAATAATGAAGAAAATTTTTATAGTAGCCGTATTGATGATTTCCTTTTCTTGTAAACAAGAAAAAATAGGTTATGTAGACAATGTGAAATTGATGGAAAAATATCAAGAAAAAATTGATGTTGAAGAAAAGTTTAAAACGAAGTCAGAAGCATTATCGAAAAAAAGGGACAGTATTTCACAAGCGTTCCAAATAGAAGCTCAAGCATTTCAAGTGAAAGCTCAAAAAATGTCCCAGAAAAAAGCACAAGAAGAATATGCGGTCTTTCAACAAAAAGGTCAATTTATAGGACAACAGTTACAACAGGAAGAGCAACAATTACAGACCCAAGGTCAAGTAGAAATGGACAGTGTTGTTTCCAACGTTAAGAAAGAAATAAAAAAATATGGTAAAGCTAACGGCTACACCTATATATTAGGTGGTGGCGATGGTGGCAGTGTTCTCTATGGCACAGAAGCCAATGACTTGACCGAAGAAGTTATTAAAATATTGAACGATAGCTACAAAAAGTAATTGTTCAATTAAAAAATGAAAGCCGGCAAAGTGCCGGCTTTTTTATTCCCTTATTTCTTCAATACGTTCAATCCCTTTTTCGATATTAAAATTATCCATTGGTAAAAATCCTTTGGTGATTAAAACAAGACCGCAAATAACCAGTACCAGACCTATCCCTTTTTTGATGAAACGTATGCGATTACTCGTCAGTTTTCGTTTTAACTGTTTGGCTAACAGCATTTTAAATATATCAGTAATAAAATAAGTAGCCAACATTGCCGAAAAAAAGACCACTATTCTATCCGAATTATTATCCAAGCTTGGACCCACAATAATAATCACTCCCAACCAAAAAACAAGTACTCCAATATTGATAAAATTCAATAGAAATCCTTTAATAAAAAGACTTAAATAATCTCCTTTGGTAACCTTTAGCGGTTGACTCAAATCTTGGCGTACGCCAGGTTTAAAAAAAGTGGTCAACCCGTATACCAACAAAATAACGCCACCAAAAACATACAGTCCCGGTTGGTTACTCAAATTCTCCAATAACTGAAAACTACTGAAGTAGGCTATACAGATAAAAATAATATCCGCAATAATGACGCCTATATTAAATACCAGTGCAGCTCTAAAACCTTTTAGTGCACTTGTTTCGAGAAGAACGAAGAAAACAGGACCAATCATAAAACTTAATAAAAAGCCTAACGGTATCGCTCCTTGTATATCTTCTAGCATTTACCTCTACATTCTTTTGATTATACCTCCAAAAACGGTTTTTTCTTCCAATTTAGGAGGGTTGCCATACACCAAAACCTCTCCTCCCGCCTTCACGGCTGCTTTCACGTATTCACTGGCATAGACTTCTGCCCTGGATCCCGCATTCACATTGATCGTAGAAAATTTTGTTTTAAAATCTTTACCTTCATAAACCCCTCCTGTATTTATCTGTACATCCTGTACATCCGAAGAACCTGAAGTTTCTATGACACCCCCGGAAACGGACTTGATCAACATCTGTTCTACCTCCGCCGCTATGACCAATTCTCCACCTTCTTGTGCCTTTAGTTCCAAAACATCTTGTTCTATGATTTCTTGAGATGTAATCCGAGCATCCTCGTTTACATCTATAATCACTATTTTATCTACATAATGGAGGTCTATAAAAGTCTTATATCCACTAAAAATTTTACCAATTTGCATACGGATTTTAAGCTTCCCATCATTATTTACAATAGCCACCTTATCCGTGTCGGCTCCCGTAATAATTGCTTTATTTTCCAAGGATTTTATAAGATTAACCGAAAGACCATCAAATACCTTGACCTCTGAAAATGCATCCAAACTTTTGGATATCTTATTCTCTTGCGCTCTTAAGGTATACAGACCGAAAAGGAAAAATAGCACTACAATATGCTTCATTCTATTCGTTTTTAATTTACAAACAGCTCTTTTGAACCAAAATCCGTTCCAAAATAACAGCTACTTCTTTCCTATTAGGGAAAAATCCAAATGTCGTTTTATTAAATCCGTATTCTTCACCATTACGTAAACTTCGTCCCCTAATTGATATTTCTTTTTGGTGCGCTCGCCTACAATGGCATATTCCTTCTCGTCAAAGATATAATAATCTCCCTTTATGTCTCTGATACGCACCATTCCCTCACATTTGTTCTCAATAATTTCTACATAAACTCCCCATTCCGTTACGCCACTGATAACACCCAAAAATTCTTGATCCTGATGATCTTGCATGAATTTTATCTGCATATACTTAATGGAATCCCGCTCCGCACTTGCCGCTAAACCTTCCATATTAGAGGAATGTTTACATTTTTCCTCATATATTTCCGCTTTTGGTGATTTGCCTTTATTTAAATAGTGCTGTAGGAGCCTGTGCACCATTACATCTGGATAACGTCTAATGGGCGATGTAAAATGTGTATAATAATCAAAAGCCAAACCGTAATGACCAATATTATCAACGGTATACACTGCTTTGCTCATACTGCGTATGGCCAAGGTGTCTACTAAATTTTGTTCTTTTTTACCTTTTACATCTTCCAACAATTGGTTCAACGAGGCACTTATCGTCTTTTTATCCTTAAAATTAAGTTTATGCCCAAACCGAGATATGATTCCGTTCAGGGCCATTAATTTATCTTCGTCCGGGTCATCATGCACCCTATAGACAAAAGTCTTCACGGGTTTTTGTTTCCCAATGAACTCGGCAACTTTTCTATTGGCCAACAACATGAACTCTTCAATCAATTTATTGGCATCTTTTGATTCCTTAAAATAGACTGTTGTTGGTTCGTTCTTTTCGTTCAATTGGAATCTAACTTCGACCTTATCAAAAGAAATTGCGCCATGATCCATTCTTTTGGACCGCATTATTTTCGCAAGTTTGTCCATGGTCAACGTAGCAGTCACAACTTCATCCGTAACAATATAACCCTTATTTCTTATAGAAATATCATTAGGGATTTTACCATTCTTGTGTTCAATGATATACTGTGCTTCCTCATAGGCAAAACGTTCATTTGAGTTGATTACCGTTCTCCCGAACCATTGGTTTTTCAACTCGGCTTTATCGTTCAATTCAAATACAGCAGAAAAAGTATATTTCTCTTCGTTGGGACGTAAGGAACATGCATTGTTTGAAAGTACTTCCGGTAGCATGGGTACCACCCTGTCAACAAGATAAACGGATGTTGCCCTTTCATATGCTTCATCATCTAAAATAGTATCTTCTTTTAGGTAATGGGAAACATCTGCGATATGGACCCCAATTTGATAATTTCCATTCTCCAAAATTTCAAAGGAAAGCGCATCATCAAAATCCTTGGCATCTTTAGGATCTATGGTAAAGGTCAATACATTTCGCATATCCCTTCTTTTGGCGATTTCTTCTCTTTTGATGGTGGTATCCAATTTGTCCGCAAACTGTTGTACCTCTACCGGAAATTCATACGGAAGACCATACTCCGCCAAAATAGAATGTATCTCTGTGTTGTGCTCTCCTGGTTTTCCAAGTACCTCAATCACTTTTCCGTAAGGGGAGTCCACATTATCCGGCCATTCCAATAGCTCTACGACAACTTTGTCCCCATCTTTGGCTTTACCCAATTTCTCTTGGGAGATGAAGATATCTGTATACATTCTAAAATCACTTGCCCTAACAAAGGCAAATGTCTTTTGCATGTCTACAACCCCTACAAAAGAGGTCTTGTTTCTTTCCAGTACTTTGACAATTTCTCCTTCTAGCTTCTTGTTCCCTTTTCTAGGATGTACATAGACTTGTACTTTATCCTTATGAAAAGCCTTATTTAATTTATTGTAGGGTACAAATACATCATCATCAAAACCGTCTATAACAATGTACGCATTTCCTTTGCCCGTAATATCCACACTACCCTCATGATAGGATTTTGTATCTGCTATTACACCATACTTACCTCGCTCTACTTCCTTAATTCTTTTCTTTTCTTTTAATTGTATCAATCGTTTGATCAGTACGTTTCGTTCATTGGCATCGGTAATTCCAATTTTAGCAGCTATTTGTTTATAGTTGAAGCTTTTTTCAGGATCTTTTTCCAATACGGTAAAAATTCCTTTTGTGATTTCATTTTTTCTATGGTTTCTCGCCTTCTTGTTTCTTTTCGACATTCATCATTTTATTTGTGGGAAAATTACGAATTATAATCTAGTAGGGATGTTCATACGATTCAATTCGTGATAATTTGAATAGGTTATGAACAATAACTACATATTCATCCTTTTCTTTTTAAAATTTAAATTAAAAATGATGGTAATGATAGGGTGTTAATAGTGGTAATAACTTCTTTTGATTTTACTTGACATTACGCTTTACCAGAAGTTGTTGACACTATATGAGTAGTAAAGTATATTGATAATCAGAAAATTGAAAAACTTATCCCTTGTAGTTGATAACCACTTTCAACAACTCTTTTTTAATAAGTTTTTGTAAAATTAATGTTAACTGGAAGGTAATTTCAATGAAAAAGAATTTCACTTGTTCTAAAAGAAAAATTAGGTAAATACAAATTGACTTCTGATTGAAAAACCAATACGAAATCACAAATTTTAAACCTCTTTTTTACAAACAATTTTTAAAGTGAATAGACTTTCTTTTAATCTACTAATTAACAATTCAAAATCATGGCTACACAATCAATGTTGTGAAAGTGTTCTTTTTTGTGGTGAACTATAGGATATTGTACCTTTGTATTTACAAATATGATTTTCCCAAATAATAAGAATTGAGCATGATGCTATTAAAAAGCAACACTTTATGAAAATTGCTATTGGTAACGACCATGCCGGTACGGAATATAAATTGGCAATCGTAGGTCTTTTGAAGTCTAAAAATTTTGAAATCTCCAATTACGGAACGGACGGAACGGATAGTGTAGATTATCCTGATTTTGTACATCCGGTAGCGCAAGATGTAGAATCTGGTAAAGTAGCTTTAGGAATCATTATTTGCGGTAGCGGAAATGGCGCAAACATGACCGCAAACAAATATCAAAAAGTACGTTCCGCATTGTGTTGGACGAAAGAGATAACGGAATTGGCAAGAGAACATAATGATGCCAATATTTTGAGCCTCCCGGCCAGATATATTTCCTTACCACAAGCTCTCGAAATGGTAAATACCTTTTTGAATACGGAATTTGCCGGAGGTAGGCACGAACGTCGTATCGAGAAAATACCCTGCAAATAAAATTTTAGGCACATGGGCCACGGACACCATCACCATTCGCATGGCCATTCCCACTCAAAAGTAACCGGTAGGAATCTTGTCATTTCTATCTTTCTGAATATTATTATTACTGCTGCCCAGGTCATTGGTGGTATTGTTTCGGGCAGTTTGGCCTTGCTTTCAGATGCGCTTCATAATTTTAGCGATGTACTTTCATTGATCGTTAGTTATTTTGCCAATAGACTTTCAAGAAAAGAAGCTTCCACCAATAAAACATTTGGATATAAAAGAGCGGAAATTATTGCGGCGTTCGTTAATTCCGCTACTTTGATTATTGTTGCTATTATATTGATAAAAGAAGCTATTGAACGCTTTGTTTTACCTCAAGAAATAGAATCCAATTTGGTCATTTGGCTTTCTTTTTTAGGAATCGCGGCCAATGGTTTTAGTGTTGTATTGCTGAAGAAAGACGCAGATAGTAACATGAACATGAAATCTGCCTACTTACATCTTTTGACGGATATGATGGCTTCCGTTGCCGTATTGGTAGGTGGGTTGTTGATGAAGTTCTACCAACAATATTGGGTAGATCCGGCATTGACCTTGGCTATTGCAATTTACTTGGTGTACATGGGAATAGACCTATTACGAGAATCTACAAGAGTACTTATGCTCTTTACACCGAACACCATTGAAGTGAAAAAAATAGTAGCGACGATAAATGAAATAACGTTGATAAAGAATGTACATCATGTGCACATATGGCAGCTGAACGAAGACGAGGTTCATTTGGAAGCCCATATCGATTTTGAAAAAGATATTAAATTATCGGAATTTGACACTATTTTAGAAGAGATTGAAGAAGAAGTATTCCGTAAATACGGAATCAACCATGTGAACATTCAACCAGAATTTGGTAAATGTGACAGTAAACAAGTTATAGTACAAGATTAATGTTGGCAATTACAGTAAAGCAATTTTCAGAACTGAACATAACGGAACTATATGAACTACTCCGTTTGCGTTCGGAAGTGTTCGTAGTAGAACAGAACTGTGTTTATCAAGATGTGGACGACAAGGATAAAACCGCGCTACATGTTTTAGGGAAAAAAGAAGGGAAGATTGTCGCGTATACACGTATTTTTCGTCCTGGAGATTATTTTAAAGAAGCCAGTATCGGTAGGGTCGTAGTGGCCGCAACAGAAAGAAAATTCGGTTTTGGGAAAGAAATTATGATAGCCTCTATAAAAGCGGTTGAAAATCAGTTATCTTATACTACTATAAAAATATCTGCGCAGTGCTATCTGCAAAAATTTTATAAATCATTGGGTTTTGAATCTGTTGGGGAGGAATATTTGGAAGATGGTATACCGCATATAGGAATGATAAAAAACTAAAAGGGCGCCTCAGGCGCCCTTTTTAATACCTTAATAAACAATTACTCTTATATTTTTATAGGAGTTTTATTGGACAAGTTGATGTCCTCTAACATCATATCCGTAAACTTATAATGCCCACGGGTAGTAATGATACGGAAACGGTCGGATTTCATTCTGCTCAACGTATCTAAAAACAACCATTTTGTTTTTAACAATCTTGGTTTTTGAGATTTTAGACTGATGTCAAAAAAGTATTTTCTACCATTTTTAATGGCGACGATGTCCGGTGTAATTTTACCGTCCGCTCCTTTTCTAACATACGATTTTGGGGTTTCGTATCCGTCCATATCGGCCTTTATATTTTCAAAGCCGGTAGCTTCTAAATGATGGATTGACTTTTCTAAAAATTCTTTGTTTTCTGTTTTTTCAATTTTTACCATAATTATAATATACTCAATAAAGACAGAAATCCAAATTTTTAAACTTGATTAACAGGTTGTTAACTATTTTAAAACCAACTTTTTTAGAGATAAGCTACCTATTTGATTTTGACAAGGCTTTAGCGGTCTTGGGAGTGGAATTCGCCGGACCGTATTGCATACCCGCCTGCCGGACGGGCAGGTAGCGATTGATATGTCGAGTAATGGAGCCTTGGCGGCGGTCTTGGCAAAAGGATCCCTTATCCTACGGATTTAGCGATTTTTGTAAATATGCCCGAACCTTTCGGAATCGCCCAGACTGCCCATATTACGTTTATACGTAGTTGAGGTGTCGTTATCTTTTTAGAATTCCTAAATAGTTGATCCAAGGTCCAACTTCGTTTTTGTATTGTTTCGCCATTACTCGTGATATTTGTCCTAAATGACCTAAATCGTGAACTGCCCAAGTCGAAATGAGTTGCTTTAAATTCACTTCTCCGAATTCTGGGTGGATTCCTGTTCGATTAAAATCTTTTGGTTCAATATTTAGTGAATTCAATTCGTTCAGATTCTCCCTCCTTAATTCTTTAAATTCATTTATTAATTCTCTAATTGTCTTTTCTTGATTTTCGGTTAGTTGGGCAAATCTGTCAAATGGTTCAAAAAGTTTGTTTTCAGATTCGCTTAAAATTGTTTTTACTCTTACAATCCAGTCTGTTTTCTCACCAAAAACTAAATGCCCAACAATATCAAATGGACTCCAAGTATTTTTACCTTCGTTGTTTTCAATCCATTCTTTAGATAAACCGTTCAGTAAAGTTTCCAAAACTTGAGGGTTTTCTCTAAAATTTCTATTGATTTACTTAATTCGAAGTTCATTCTTACGTTTTTTTATGCACGACAACAAAAATACGCCACAGGCGACCGATTGGAGCGACCGATGAATTCCTATAAAAACAATGAAAATCAAATAAATAATTCGACATCATTGGGTTTGTATAAGAGCAGTTGTGGAATAATCGCATACACTTTTCGTTTAGTAATATATTTAAAAAAGTAATAACGATTAGAGTTTGCACTCGAACCGCTATTGCATTTATACCTTGTTATGTTCTTTTTTATATTCCGTATTGATGAAAATGATGCTTAAAATGTTTTTTATGAAGAATAATCCATTCCTCGTAATTCAAATATCCCATTATCGGGTTGATTGGTTTTTCAGTTGGATTCTCTTTAAAGAAATTGTGAAAATCCTCAATTGAAACTAGTAAATTGTCTTTTGCCTCCTCTAAATTATTGAAAAAGTACTCTGGTGGTTCCTCACCCAGCATTGGTGTTTTAAAACCGGCCTCAAAATCATTATCATGTTTTATAAAGTATTCTTTTGTTTCCTTGGCACTTTCTTCTGAAACTATTAATTCTTGAGGCATTTTTCCATTAGAAAACATTACGCTAAAAGTTAAATGTTCAACAATGTGCTGTGCAGTCATTTTTCCAAACTTTCTTGGTGTTGATTCAGATAGCTTAGCTATTCTCTCTTTAATTTCCTGATAGTCTAATTTGTCCATATTTATTTGCTTTTGAACAAAAATATTATCAGTCGAAAGGATAAAAAATCACAAATGTTACTAAATTCTGTGTTTTCTAATTCTACTTAAAGACTGTGGTTTAATCCCTAAATAAGAAGCTAAATGTTTTATAGGGACTAATTTTGCAATTTCGAGGTTTTCAGAAACAAAATTGTCATACCTATGTTTAGCAGACAAGTTTTTAAGAGAGGAAATTCTATTAGAACTCTTTTTTAAGTACTCACCATTTATATGATTACAAAACATAAACCATTCTTTTATTTTATTAAACAGCGCTAAATACTCTTTCTTAGGGATTTCAATTAATTCGCAATCTGTTACAGTTTCAACAAATAATTTACTTGGTTTATTTTCACCAAAACTTTCGAAGACTGTAAAGAGATTTGATGAACTAATAATTTCTTCTGTCAAATCATCTCCTTTAGTTGATATTGAATAACTTCTTAGAACTCCATTTTTTACATAAAATAGTTTTTCTGCAATTTGACCTTGCCTAATAAGTATTTCTTTTTTTTTATGAAAAATAGGCGTATCCATCGAAAGAATATGATTTTTTTCAACCTCATTTAAAGTAATCTTGGATTCTATTTTGTTAATTAAATCATTCATTTTTCTAATTGCACTTAACGCCGCGCTATATGTGCAGTCCGTTGAATTTTAAGGAAATATAGCAAAATCCTTTCAACCATAATATGTGAATCGGGCTTCCGTACAATCACATGTCATAGTTCGTCAAGGAGTCCGCGTGAGCGGACATTCCTTTGTCGGATTTGACGATTTGGCATAGCGCTACGATGATGTCGACGCACTTTCGTCTGCATAGTCAGTGTTAGCAGTGCAACAAAAGTACGCCGCAGGCGACCGAGGAATTTATATAAAAACAATGAAAATCAAAAGAATAATTCGACATCATCGATATTGTATAAGAACGGTAGGTGGTTACGAAACACTCAAATTTCCGTTAAGTATAAAGTTTGATACGATTTAAATGTCTTGATTTCATTACTATTTCGCCTTTATTAATAGTATTATTACCATCAGTTATTTATTCATAAATAGTATCAGTATTCCAAATATTCCAATTGTTAAACATAAAGGTGCAAACCATTTTGAATCAGCTTTAGCAAATTCAGTATTCTTTATCTTTTTGAAAAATCCAACATATCTAAAGTCTCCAATTGCTCGCAGAATAAAAATGGAAGGAATTATCCAACTCCCGTAGGCGATTATCCAATTTGGAACTTGAAAAGTAATAAATCCTGATTTTACTAAATAAAATAAACCGAATGAAATTAAACCCAGACCAACTATTGCCGTAGCTATTTTAGGTGGTTGTATTGCTTTTGTTCCAATTTCTTTTGTAGGTAAAGCTTTTTCTAGACCCCATTTTCCGCCAAAAAGCCAATAAAAATGGATAGAACCCAAAAAAATGAAAATGATTAGTAGTATAATAGATAATAGTGCTGTTATCATATTTCTGCTAATTGAAAAATTTGTCCATTCTGTTTTCTATTGATTGATGTAGGCGTTAATCTTAACATTTGATTGCGTAAACCAATTAATATTGGGTTTTTAAGATGTGCCATTTTTCCAACAAGCCAACTTGCTTTAACTACTTGATGTGCTTTTGGTAACCTTAATTTTTGATATTCTGTAAATGCTTTGTTGATTTCATATTTGTCTATGCATTCTGAGAGTACAAAAGCATCTTCGATAGCCTGACAAGCACCTTGCCCCATATTTGGAGTTGTTGCGTGTGCAGAGTCTCCTATTAAACACACATTTTCTTTAAACCAAACGTTTGTAGGTTTTAAATCTGAAATTTCGGCAGTATGTATATATTCATTTTTAGTAGACTTTATGATGTTTTTAATTATTGAATCATAATTGCTAAAATATTTATCTAAATCATTGATAGAGAATACATCCTTATCTTTTTTAAATGTTTTTAAAGCATACCAATACACTTTATTTTCTGCAATTTGAACAAAACCAAAACGTTCCGATTTTCCCCAAGCTTCGTTTAATTCGTTTTTAAATTTCGCTGACAATTTATATTCCGTAATTCCTCTCCAACATATTTGATTGGCATTCCGGATGCTATTATTCGGGAATAAATTTTGTCTAACTACTGAATTTAGTCCATCAGCACCCAAAACCGTTGAGGATTGTATTCGTTCACCATTTTCAAATTCTAACGAATATCCATTTGTGTTTTCAACTATTGAAGTGAGTTTATGGTCAAGATTAATTTTGGTCAATTTTAATTTGTCAATTAATATCTTTTGTAAAGTTCCTCTATGAATTGCAATGTTTTTGGTATTGTGTTTTTGTTCAAAATACGCTAAGTCGATTTTAGAAAGTGGTTTTAAATTGGATTTGGTAATATTCATTGAAGAAATTGGATTTCCATTCTCCTCAATTACTTTTCGTAAACCTAACTTTTCATAAACTTGCATTGCATTATTAGCCAAAATAATTCCCGCTCCAACTGGTTTTATCTGTTCTGTCTGTTCAAAGATTCTTGTCTTAATTCCTTTTTGTTCAAGAGCAATAGCAGTAGTTAATCCTCCTATTCCTGCTCCAATAATATCAATATTCATAGTTGTTTGTTCTAATTGATGGTAATATCTTTACTGTAATAGTGTAGGAGTAGGAGAGTGATAACCTTCGAACCTGCACAACCAAAACTTTTTATTTTGTTTTAATTTTTTCATTTTAAAAGCCAAATCAAAAAGATTTGGCGGACTCTATAAAAATACACAAACCCTTCGAAAAAGCCCGAAGCCCGTATTGTTTATAGGTTGTGTTAACAAATGTTTTTTTATTCAATAACGTAACGAATTCCAACTCCGATATATGGAAAAGAACGATTGTGAAGTTGGTTTGGAAAAACAGAAATCACTCTACTAAACCCTTGTTCAAATCCAGCGTTCAAATCCATTATTAGGTTTTGGCTTAAGTCAAATTTTAGCCCAATGCCACCTTGAAGTGCGAAATCCAATTGCTCGGCATCATTCTTAACATCCGTTCCATTAACATTTCCACTTAAGAGATAAGATAAAGATGGACTAAAGTGAAAGTATGGATGAATTTTATTTCTATTTAAGAAATACAATCTAGGTGAAACGTAAAGAGATAGATAACCAAAATTCGCATCAAAGTTCGTATTACTTTCATCAAGATTATCTCCACCACCTTTTCCTATGTAACCAATTTTTCCAGCGAGTGAGAAGTTATCAGATATTAAAAAATCGGCAATGAACAAAGCTGCTAAATTCCCAGTTCTGTCAGAAGTACGTCCGTTATATTCCATTTGAGAGAAATTTAGTCCAATCTCTCCTCCAATTTCGATTTTCTGAGCCTTAGCCGAGATTGAAGCTAAAAAGAGCAGAGTCAATAGTAAAGTTTGTTTCATTCTTTTGTAAATATTTGCTAACGCCGCGCTATGTGTAGTCCGGCTAATTCCACGGAAATATAGCAAAATCCTATAAAACCATAACGGGAGAAAGGTTCCTCCGCTTACTCTTCCGTTGTGGTTCTCGGCCAGGCCTGCTTGGCAGGCCGTGAAGCCTTGGGATTTTGCGGTATTGGGAATAAAATCTGCCGACCGGATTGCATTTAGTGTCCTGATATGCCGAGTAGTTAAGCCTTGGCGGCGATTATGGCAAGAAGGTCCCTTATCCTAGGGATTGAGCAATCTGACAGAGCGCGGCGATGATGTCGACCCGCTTTTGGTGCGGTAGCTGCGTTAGCAGTGCAACAAAAGTACGCCGCAGGCGTATTCGACTTCATCGGTCTTGTATATGGCCCGTATTGCGTTTATACGTTGTTATCTTTAGTGCTTTCCCGTCGTTATGCCAGTTTGAAATCGGAATCGTTCATTTCGACCCGGAATTTTATGTTCGCTTTCAGTGCATTGAAAACTTTAGAGATTGTTTCAATTGTCACGTTCTTGGCACTCCGTTCCAGTTTTGAAATTTGGGATTTCTGGACACCAATCAGTTCCCCCAATTGTTTTTGTGTCAATTTCCTTTCTTTTCTGACCGACCGTATCATTTCACCGAGAACTTCCATTCTAAGGTCGAACTCGTAATTGTCACGTTCCTCGGTCCCGATCGCTCCGATGTCGCGATCTTTCATTTCATCGAGTGTCATCGTTTTCATTTTTTTTCTTTTTGTTGCCATGGTTCTATATTTATTGCTCAAAATATCTTTTCCTGATTTTATCGGCTTTCTCGATTTCGGCCTTTGGCACCCCGTCGGTTTTTTTCACGATTCCGTGTGTCGATATTACCAGGGTCTCGGTTTTTTGGGTTCTGTCCCAAAATGCGAGGAGGCGATATTGAAGCCCCTGATATTTTGTTCTGAACTCCCAGATATCGCCTTGGAGTTTCTTGAAAAGTTTGGGGTCGAGACCTAGTTTTGCCTTATCGAGATTGTAATAGATTTTCTTTTTGGCCTTTTTGTCGACTTTTGACATGAATTTACTGGCCTGTGGAAGAAAGACTATTTCAAATTTTTTCTCCATTCAATCTGTGTTCTTTTCGTTTTGAACAAAGATAAAACAAAAAGTTGAATTATATGGAAACCTTGAAGAATGTTGAGCATTAAAGATAACGGTTGGGCTAAGGTTCGTTGCTGTGATTCGTCCGAAGGACAATCCAGCCGAACCTAAAGATAGCTTTTTGCGCGTGATTTCCGTTAAGGAAATCCGCAAGCAATGAATTTTAGGCTTTGTTGTAAAACGTTTTTTTTCGTTCTACTTATTTCCGTGATATTTTGGATTCGGCATAAAATCTCCTTCGATTTCTCCTTTTCCGTCCACTTTCCAAGCACCTTGGATAAACTCGGGAGGTACTTCTTCTTTTCCCTCATATTCTTTGTCCAAGACGTAAATCCATCCGTTTGGGTTTTTCTTGGCTTCTTCTATTAATTCGGACGTGATTTTATAATTTCTCAAGATTCCTTATCTGGGTTAAAGTCATTCACATCGTCAATTATATCCTCTTTTAACCATTCTGAAAATTGGTCATTCAGTCTTTTTATTTCAGACAATATCGTATCATCAAGTTCTTGTCCGGTTTTACCTTTTTGGATTTCTAATATCTCAATTTGTCTTTTTAAGATTGCTTTTAAATGGTATCCATTCATTAAATTTCCTGTATGGATTCGCATTAATAAAGCGCCCAGGTCAATATTGAAATTCGGATTATTCATTTCTTTTTTAATGTCATCAAAATCCATTGAATATACTATTTTTAAATGTTTTACAACGCCGCGCTATGTGCAGTCCGGCTAATTTTAAGGAAATATAGCAAAATCCCCCAACAATGAATCGGATAATAGTCATCCGTTTAGATTCGCTTTATTGTTCGTCAAGGAGTCCGCGCTAGCGGACGTATCCTTGTGGATTTTGCGTTATTGGGAATAAAATTTGCCGACCGGATTGCATTTAGTGTCCTGATATGTCGAGTAGTTAAGCCGTAGCGGCGATTATGGCAAGAAGGTCCCTTATCCTAGGGATTGAGCAATCTGACAGAGCGCGGCGATGATGTCGACCCGCTTTTGGTGCGGTAGCTGCGTTAGCAGTGCAACAAAAGTACGCCGCAGGCGTATTCGACATCATCGGGATTGTATATGAAACGTAGGGCAGGGGACGGGCGATTGCCAATCGGACTCGCACAAGCCGGACCTTTTGCATTTTGTGACTATCTTTTCTCTTTAGTTGCCAAATCAAAAGGTTCGGCGACCCCGCCGACACGCAATGGCCCATGGGCCTGACTCTTACTCGCCCTATGTTTTATATACGGTGTTGGCAACTGCCCTGTTCCGGTGTTCAAACTTCCGTCCATTTTTTCTTCGGTCTGTCTTTAGGGTAGCCAAATTCCTTTCTATATTTTTTTCTCTCATTTGTAAAGTCCCACCAGTTTTTTGAGAAGTTTCTGCTTTCGGCGAAATCTACTGCCAGCCTAAATTGGTCTTCTACGCAGGGGTCTGTATGAAAGCCTTTCTTTTTTTCGTATTCGTCGGTTAATTTTGCCCCGCTTTTTCCTTTCAGTTCCTCGACTTTGTGATACCCCAAGTAAATCAAATCTTTTGCAAATTTAATTCCGATCGGCGGTATTTGCTGAAAATCTGCCAGGGCATAAATTTCCTTGGCTCTCTTTTTGGGAACGTTCAACAGTTCTTGTAATTCATCTGGAGCGAATTCTAAAATATCGGTTTTTTTAATTTTGTTCGACCGCAATTTTTTTCGCTCCCTGTCCGATAGTTCAAGTTGTATGTTCGATTTACTTTTCATTTTCGGCGAACGTTAATACATAATTATTTATGTCTTTTATGGAAAACTCCATAGCTCCATAGAAGGCTTTTTCCAAATCTTTTATAATTTCTACCTCGTCCTTTAGCCTGTCGAATAATTTCTCGATGTTCTCAACTTCGATGTAAAGCAAAAGTGAACCTCCGTTGTTTCTTGATATCTCGGGCAGTTCATTTTTGAGGCTGTCGAATGTTTGGAACATGAACGTTACCTTACCGTTGGTCATCATTGCCCAAACGATTTCTCCTTCATCTGGAACGGTTGTGGTCAATTCAAATCCGATTTTTTCATAGAATTTAATCGTTTCATCAATGTCTTGAACGAAAATATTAGGTGAAATTGATTTCATAGTTTTTTTGTTTGTGGGTTGTTGCCAACGCCGCGCTATGTGCAGTCCGGCTAATTTTAAGGAAATATAGCAAAATCCTGTAAAACCATAACGAGAGAAAGGTTCCTCCGCTTAGTCTCTCGTTATGGTTCCCGGCCGGACCGCGCAGCGGTCTAATGGTCTAGGGATTTTGCGGTATTGGGAATAAAATTGGCCGAACCGGATTGCATTTAGTGTCCTGATATGTCGAGTAGTTAAGCCGTAGCGGCGATTATGGCAAAGAGGTCCCTTATCCTACGGATTTGGCGATCCGGCATAGCGCGGCGATGATGTCGACCCGCTTTTGGTGCGGTAGCTGCGTTAGCAGTGCAACAAAAGTACGCCGCAGGCGTATTCGACATCATCGGTCCGGCTATGGCAAGTAGGGCGGTAAGGAAACCTTTTCGTTTCCGTATGCGCTCGTAGCCAAAGCCTTTTGTTTTGTATTTATCTTTTTTATTTTAAATGCCAAATCCAAAGGATTTGGCGGACTTCACAAACACGCCCGAGCCAATGGATCCGGCACTTTTTGCCCTATTTGTTATAGCCCTTGTTGTGCTTAGTGCTTTCCGCAAACTTATGCCGTGCGCAATAGGTTTATTCCTGAAAGTTCCTGTCCGATTTGATGGATTCCAGTAAGAATTTTTTCCGTTTGTTTTTCTGACGGCTTTTTGTGTCCGCGAACATATTGGGATAACAATGTTGCGTTCATACCGATTTTTTCGGCAAGAAATTTGGCGTTCAGTACTTTGTAGTACTTAAAGAACTGTTGCAGGTCGATTTCAAACTTGATATCGCTATGCTCCAGTTTTACGTCCTCTCCCTCGAAAAATAGTTCGGCCGCCTCAAAAGCGTTGTTTATCAGTTCCGGAATGGTCTTTCCAGTAGTATAAATCGAATCCTTGTCCGAATAAGCGGAAAATCCGGTGTCCGTTTTCTCCACGGTCATAGTTATTTTTTTCTTTTTTGCCATTGCCTTATTTTTTAATTCCTGCGTCCTTCAATATTTTCTTTTCCAGTCCCTTGCCCATTTCCTGACTCCCGTGGTTGGGGAAAATGATAATACCCTTTTTCTTGTCATGTCTCATTTTTACGTGCGAACCCTTTTGGGAAACGGGATACCAACCGTCTTTGGTCAGAATCCGATAAAGCTGTGAACATTTCATTTGGTTCTCGGTTGGAATTCAAAGAGCAAAGGTAAATAAAAATATACTTTTTGGCAAGAAATTTTGTCGAATGAAACAAATTTTCAGCATTAAGCACAACGGCTCGTATAAGATTAGTGCGGGGTTTGTACGCGTGGATTTTCCACCGGAAAATCCGCCGTTACAAAGCACGCACGGAGCTGCAATTTAGCAATTCCGCTCGCATTAATTTTATACATTGTTATCTTCTGTAGCGACACGCTCGAGTAAGCAGGTTTCGACTCCGATTTCTTTTTTTCTCCGCCCGAGTTGGAAGTCCATAGCAACAGTTGAGTGCGAGTAAGTTCCATTTGCGCAAACTATCTAAATCTCCTTTCCAGTGAAAATTCCACTCGTAACAGTTGCATAGGAGTTTAGTCCATTTGCGAAAACAAGCTAAAAAGTCCCTTTACATGTCGAATGCATAGGAGTGAAGTCCATGCTTAAAGTTGCTAAATTCAGCTATTCGCTTCTCTTGATGCTAATTCCGTTTTGATTTTTTTAATCGAACTAAATTGAACAGGAATACTTGCACTACAGGCAATTGCTACAACTAGCAAAGCCATGTCCGTCGATGTGTCTTCTTTAGTTATCATGTTGTAAATAGTAACCGCTGCCAAAACAAGGGAAATTCCTAATACTGCTCCCGAAATTGCTTTAAGCTTTTTGATTTCGGATTTTAATTCCTTAACAGTTTTACTTTTTAATTCCTCTTCTTTCATAATGATGTATTTTTTTTTGAGCTATTGAAGATAACGGCTTCGGCTATGGCAAGTAGGGCGGGTCGGCAAGCACCGGCCATTCCGCCCTCGCCCTTAGCCGAATCTTTTGCGTTCGTATTTATTTTTTAGTATTTAAATGCCGAATCCAAAAGATATGGCGGAGTAAGCAAGTACGACCGGGCCAATGGGAATGGGACTTAACGCCCTATTTGCTATAGCCATTGTTATGCACTGGTGATTACCCGAATGTTAGATTTATACCTTCGTACTTTTCAATCAATTCAGGTAACGTGATTATTTCTAACTCGAGAAATTTACAGATACTTGGTAGTTTTTTGAAAGCTTTATTATCGTTGTTGGATTCAGATTCCTCTGAAACGATTGTTATATTCTCATTGTCATTTTGTAGGCAGTAAAGAATCAATTTGGCATCGGCAGATTCAAGAAACTCACCCTTTCTATTCTCAAATTCTACAGAGGTCAATTTATTCTTTGCAGAACCATTAATGAAGTTGTTTTCTAGTTGATTAAAGAACTTTTTGGACGGTAAAATCAAATCAGTTTTTTCGTGGTTCTTTTTGCTTCTTAGGTATTCAAGTCGTTCCAAAACTAAACCTTTTGATGTATATCTACACTCTTCAAAAACCTTATCAATCACTAGAATTTCTTTATTCTCGATTTTCTCTTTAATGAACTTATATAAAATACCACTTTTGTCAAATGGCAGATAATAACGTACCAAGGACAATAAGGAACTCGTGTCAATTAGTACTATCATTGTATATAACTATCTAATTTTTCCGGTTTAATGTTAAGACGTTTGCATACTTCGTATTCGTTCAAAATACCTTCATAGAATGCTGTTTGAATTGTTGAAATAAGTAAAGGTGATTTAATTGGTTTTGGTGCAGAACCTCTTTTTTCTATTCCACGTTCTTTATCTAAAGCTTTTTGTTTTTCTAATTCCTTTTGTCTTTCTCTGAATGCTGATTCAAAACCTTCCTTAATATTTGAATAGTCCCTCTTGGTTATCTTATTTTGGAAAAGTAATCTTGTGAAAATTGCAATTTGACTGAGATGGGTTGCTTTAGA
Source organism: Maribacter algae (assembly GCF_047345745.1). Lineage (NCBI taxonomy): Bacteria > Pseudomonadati > Bacteroidota > Flavobacteriia > Flavobacteriales > Flavobacteriaceae > Maribacter > Maribacter algae. Next base: position 24,845 of record NZ_JBLFES010000001.1, on the reverse strand, counting down.
GATCTTTTCGATTAACTCGTGGTGGTAATCATTCGATGAATCAGCTTTATCGATGTTATCTAATACAGTAGAAAATTCGCCAGCTAAAAAATGAAAGGCAAAGTCATTACACCATTTTTCAACTGAAGATAAATTTTCGTTAGCTAGATTTTGAATTTCAAGTTTTTCAATTTCTTCTTCGTTTAATAGAAAGTGACCCAATTCGTGTGCTAGAGTGAAAATCTCACGGCGAAAGGATATTTGTTGTCTTTTTAAAACGATAACATTGGGATTCAAAAAGAAACCATCAATGTTTGCCTTTTCTTTTTGATTCCAATATTCTACAAACTCAAAAACTAGAATATTCTTCTCAGCAAATTTTGAAATAAGGGCTTTTAAAAACTCCTTAAGATTTCCAGTAAAACTAGGATAGAGCTGTTTACGGATAGTTTGAGCGACAACTTTAGGGTCATGAGTAATTTTATAAACCGGGAATGACCTTTGTAAATCTAAATCGGCTAATTGAGCGATGGCTGAAAGAGATATTTTAAATTCTTCAAAATGATTTACAACTTTCTTAGCTCCGATATTTAAATCTGAATTGAATTTCTCTTTTCTGAAAAAAATACTAGCATCTTTGGAGGTCTCAGGTTCTTTTGGATCGAGATAGTAGTGAAGTCCTTTTTTGAAAACCTTATCAATGCGTTTCAGGTGATTGATTTTAATGCTTTCAGAAAATATGTCGGAGGTCTTGATTTTATTTTTTAAATCATTACTGATTAAATCCAAAAAATCTTCAACTGAAATTTTGTATAAATTCAGCAAATGCTTTAATCGCGATATGTTATGTTCTACTGTCAAGAATTTGTTATTCTAAAATAATTTTTAAAGATACGGTGTTTTTTTTCACTAGTGCATAACGCCGCGCTATGTGCAGTCCGGCTAATTTTAAGGAAATATAGCGAAATCCTGTAAAACCATAACGAGAGAAAGGTTCCTCCGCTTAGTCTTTCGTTATGGTTCCCGGCCAGGCCTGCTTGGCAGGCCGTGAAGCCTTGGGATTTTGCGGTATTGGGATTAAAATTAGCCGAACCGGATTGCATATAGCGATTGATATGTCGAGTAATGGAGCCGTTGCGGCGATATTGGCAAAAGGGACCCTTGTCCTACGGATTTTGGCGATCCGGCATAGCGCGGCGATGATGTCGACCCGCTTTTGGTGCGGTAGCTGCGTTAGCAGTGCAACAAAAGTACGCCGCAGGCGTATTCGACATCATCGGTTAGTATAAGAGCAGTAGCGGATTAAAACGCATCTACTTTTCGGTAAGTAATATACTTAATTAAACGCAAAAACGATTCGAGTTTGCACCCGAACCGCTATTGCTTTTATACATTGTTGTGCGTTCGCTCTTTTTTTAATTTGGCGAATGAAGTCCGATTTTGTTTCCTTCCGAGTCGTGGAAAATTGCAAAAAATCCAATTTCGTCAGCGTGAGGTGTTTTAGGGATAATTATTTTTCCACCATTCCCTTCTACTTTATCAAGAATTGTTTGCAAGTTATCTCCGCCATTCAGATATATTGTAATTCCGCTGGCAGAAGGTTCGTAACCTTCACCTTTCATAATTACTCCGGTTACCATTTGGTCTTGGTAGGGAAATAAGCCCATTTCCATTCCTGGGAATTCCATTTTTTCAATTTCGACACCTAAAATTTCTCTATAAAAGTTAATCGCTCTTGAAATGTCTGTTGCTGGAATCTCAAATATTGATATAAAACTGTTCATATTTTTATCGTTTTTGATTGTTGTTTCTGTGTTAGGATTTGAATTGATGGCAGAAGTTCCTTTGTTTTTGCAGGAAGTAATGCCTAAGGTTAAAGCCAAAATTGTAATAAATATTTTTCCTTTCATTTTATGTTCTTTGTTGACGGAACAAAAATAGTGCTAGAAAGTCGTTTGAAATTGTAAAAATACGACACACTGAATTATTTATAAAAAAGAGCAGAAAGGGTTAAGTTTTCGTTAGTAAGAAACTCTTTTGGGTTTATTCCTGTAAATTCTCTAAAGTCTTTTATAAAGTGGGCTTGGTCAAAATATTCATTTTCGTACGCAATATTGGTCAGGTTTTCCGACTTTTGGTTGAGTATCATTTTTAAAGCTGTCTGTAATCGAATTACTTTTCCTAATTGCTTTGGACTTACTCCAATTTGCTTTTTGAAGTTTCTTTCAAGCTGTCTTCGCTTTGATAAATCGTCTTTCAGAATCGAGTTTATTGAGGCACTTCCGTTTGTGAATAAAAGAGAATCAACGGTGTTTTTTACAATTATATTAATCGTCTTTTCATCATTTAACCTATCCAAAAGAAATTTTTCGATAATACTTATTCGTTGTTCCGTATTCTCCGCCTTGATTATCTTTTGCTCCAAATCATCTGCGTTTTCTGTTCCAAAAAGTTGAACTATTGGTGTTTCCTTATTTGCCAAATTGCTGATTGGTTCAGAAACAAAGTTTGCAAACCCATAAGGATAAAATCGGACAGCAAATGTTTTGACAAGCCCTGTTGGCTCAATATAAAAAGGTTCAATTGTTTGTCCGAGCACCATTGCACGTGGTTGAAGTATAAATTCATTTTCGGAGGTGTAACGTTTTATGTCATTTCCAAGAATAAATGCCATTTCAATACAGCCATCAGGTACAATTCGTTGTTTTTGCGGTTCGGACTGTTCAGGAACTTCCAAAGTCCAATAGCAATCTACAAGTGGTTTTAGGTCAGAATGTGGTTCGTATGTTTGGTAGTTCATTATTGTCCAGAAGTTTTTTCAGAGTGACGCACAACGCCGCGCTATGTGCAGTCCGGCGAATTTTAAGGAAATATAGCAAAATCCTGTAAAACCATAACGTGAGAAAGGTTCCTCCGCTTAGTCTCTCGTTATGGTTCCCGGCCGGACCGCGCAGCGGTCTTATGGTCTAGGGATTTTGCGGTATTGGGAATAAAATTTGCCGACCGGATTGCATTTAGTGTCCTGATATGTCGAGTAGTTAAGCCGTAGCGGCGATTATGGCAAGAAGGTCCCTTATCCTAGGGATTGAGCAATCTGACAGAGCGCGGCGATGATGTCGACCCGCTTTTGGTGCGGTAGCTGCGTTAGCGGCGCAACAAAAGTACGCCGCAGGCGTATTCGACATCATCGGTTGGGCTATGAACAGTACGGGAGCAAACTAGCGTTTGCTTTCCGCCACGCACATAGCGAAATCTTTTGGTTTTGTTTTTTTCTTTGTCCGGCTAAAAAGCAAAATCCAAAAGATTTTGCGGACTTAATAAAAATACACAAACCTCTCGATTAAGCCCGAAGCCCGTATTGTTTATAGGTTTTGTTGTGCTTTCGTACTTTCCGCGCTAATATTCCTTATTCCATTTAGGAAGTACTCCATAAACTTCGTAAAATCGTTGGATAATTATTCCTTCGACTGTGTTTGGAATATCCCTGTTTGCTTTATCGAAAGTCTCGTACCAATAGATATCCAGAGCTTCAATTTTTTCCGATATTAATTTGGTTTTCCAACTCCTTTTTCGAGCATCTCCAAATTGTTTTCCGTTTACCAATCTGTCGCACATTCCGCCAATCCGAACTTTTTTATGCCCGCTTTGTAATATTTTTCCAGAAGAACCAATGTAAATCAATTCAATTTTACCGCCTTTGAGTGCGTAAACGATATAAATTCCAACTCCGTTTTTCGGAGCGTTACAGACCGTTGATAATTCATCATCGGCTGAAAAAAAGAAATGTCCATTTGATTTATATTTATCTAATTCGTCAAACATTCACTATCGGTTTTTGAAGCTAATCCAATTGCTGCTTGAGTCTTTCAGGGTCTTGTCTCGTGTCGAACAAAGTAATTATTTCTATTTCTTCCCGCTCGAAATTGACGCGATAGAAAAAAGTCGTCTGTTTTGTAACTACACACTTATATATTCCCCCAAATTCATTTGATTTCGGGCAACTTTCAGGTTGGGATTGTATTTGTTGGATTTTCTTGGTCAATTTGGCTAAAAAATCTTTTTTGACCTTAAAACTCCATTGTTCCAACAAGTATTCGGTAAGTTTTTTGAGTTTGTACTCGGCAAGTTCGGAAATGAAGACCTCCATCAAGAAATCCTTTTGAGAACTTCCTCGTAAGAAGTCCGCTTGCCTTTGTTCAATTGTTCAATTCCTTTTTTGATTTCGGCCTGCTCTGATTTGGTCAACTCGTTCCAAAAGTCCGATTTTTCATTGTTTATGAAATCCGTCACTTTCTTGATGAACTTATCGTTATCGATATTCAATATTATTTTGACGAGCTCTATTTTCGATGTTTTGATGTCCATTTCAATTCCCTTTTCTCAAATTTACTAAAAATTCCCTTTCTGGTCCGATTTTTCAGTATGAAGCACAACGATTGAGCTATGAACAGTACGGGAGTAAACTATCGTTTGCTTTCCGCCACGCACATAGCGAAATCTTTTGGTTTTCTTTTTTTCTTTGTCCTGCTAAAAAGCAAAATCCCAAAGATTTTGCGGACTTCATAAAAATACGCAAACCTTAGCGTTTAAGACCAAAGCCCGTATTGTTTATAGGTTGTGTTGTACACCGTTTTTTATTCGTACTGATTTCCAGCTTTGTCGATGTAGTTGCCAATGTAATAGCTCGGTAAACCCTTTTCAGAACCAAAGCGAAAAAATCCAATTCCTTTATTTTCTTGTCCCTCAATCGGTTTTTGAATTTTGCTTGCGAATTTTACAATCTCCAATACGGTAAGATTGGTTTTTCCGTCAACTAAAGCACTTTTTTTAGTTCCACCTTTTGGTCCAAATGGCACAAGCATAATTTTGTTTGAGTCAATCTCCTGTTTTGCGATTTCAGCAGGTAAACATTCGATTCCGTTTTCAGCGATTTTTTTCCAATCCACATTTCTAGTCCGTCCGAAACGCATTGGTAAGTCAGGTCGGAAACAGTTTAGTTCCTCCTCGCTTAATTTTTTGAAATCAATTTGCTTTGCCTTTGAGGAAAAATATTTAGTAGGCATTCTGTAAAAAGAGGATTTACGCTTTAAGTTTCCAGAAAATATCCATTTATTGTCGCTCCATAATGCGTCATAAAAAACTTCATTTTTATCCAGTCCAATTATTCGAACCGTACTTTCTTTAGGTTCAATATGGTCGTATTCATCATAAAACGAAGCTTTATATATTCCTCCTAATTCCAACATTTCTAAAGATTTGATAAATGGTGTACAACGCCGCGCTATGTGCAGTCCGGCTAATTTTAAGGAAATATAGCGAAATCCTGTAAAACCATAACGAGAGAAAGGTTCCTCCGCTTAGTCTTTCGTTATGGTTCCCGGCCAGGCCTGCTTGGCAGGCCGTGAAGCCTTGGGATTTTGCGGTATTGGGATTAAAATTAGCCGAACCGGATTGCATATAGCGATTGATATGTCGAGTAATGGAGCCGTTGCGGCGATATTGGCAAAAGGGACCCTTGTCCTACGGATTTTGGCGATCCGGCATAGCGCGGCGATGATGTCGACCCGCTTTTGGTGCGGTAGCTGCGTTAGCAGTGCAACAAAAGTACGCCGCAGGCGTATTCGACATCATCGGTTTTGGCTATGGTTTCGTTACGGAATGGTACGCGAGTATCATTCCGCCGTAACCATAAATTTAGCAAAAAGGCTAGAAATTCCGATTAGGAATTTCAGCCGTAATGAACTATAGCCGTTGTTGTGTGTATGTGCTTTAATTCAGTCGTTTTTCTTTATTACGTTGTATGGTAAAAGTTCGACAATAACTTTTCCATTCTTATCTTTTTTAATAATCTTTTCGGGTTTGTTTTTTCCGTTTGCCTGAATTCGTGCCTCATAAAATAATTCCAAATCTCCATTTAAAAAACCATTCCCAAATTCAATCAACTCATTTTTTGCTTTTTCCAAAACTGCTCTAAATTCACGCTTTTTTGGGAAGTCATAACCTTTGTATTTTCTATTCGGTTCAGTTAATCTTTGAATATCGGAAATTGAGATAGAATCCCATTCCGTTTCAAAGAAGTCGTCACAGTCTCCTTCTCCAAGAATTATATCAAAGGTGTATGGATAATCAGTTGGAAAGTCAGATGCGGATAATTTCACATACTGTTTTTCCTTTTTCCAGATTATTGTTGTAAAGTAAGCTTCTACTTTTTTCCGATAAAATTCAAATCCGTTTTGTCCTAACCGATTTCCAATTATTTCCAATGCTAAATTTGAAAACGAAATATGCTTTCTTGAAGGCTTGGAATTATCTCCAGGTTTTAAAAAGTCAAATATTCCCATAATTTTGGTCAGCATTACACACAACGGTCTCGGCTAAGGTTCGTTGCTGTGATTCGTCCGAAGGACAATCCAGCCGAACCTAAAGATAGCTTTTTGCGCGTGATTTCCGTTTAGGAAATCCGCAAGCAATGAATTTTAGCCATTGTTAGGCATAGGCTTTTTTTAATATGGTACTAAGTCCCTTAAAGGTTTCCACTTTTTTAGATACCTTTTCGAGTAATCTGTGTCCTTAATGATGGTTGGTTCAACTTTAAATATTGTACGTTCTAATTGAATTACAAAATCTATGAGAGTTTCTTTATAGTATTTGGTTAGTCTTATGAACTCCTCATTTTTCCCAGAGTATTTTAAATTATAAACTGATGGTTTATACTTTTTCAATTGATTTTTACCTTGATAAAAGTGTAAATTCATTTTATCAATGGTACTCTTTATTTCGCTATCTTCAATCTTTGGGTTTCTGAAATTCTTGTTCATGTAACCAATAAAGATGTTTGAGAAATTTATTCCCAAATTCAATTCATCGTTCGCGCTATTAATATTATCGTTAATGGCATTATAGTTTGAAACCCACTTATCATATGTAAGGCTTTCAATTAGTTCTTCATCTTTATAGATTTCTCTTTCAATTAGAACATTAGTAATCCCTGATTTAATGATGCGGTCAATTTTCTTCCTGATTTGGGTTATAGTATCCAATTGGACAATCACAGAAATTGAATCTTTAAAGACGAAACTCCCACTTTTATTGAGTTTTGAAAAGTCCTTTTTTTGGTATTCTACATTACTGATCGGGTTGGTTAAAAACTGCCAAACGGGGTCAAATGGGACATGTGTTTTAATAAATTTTTTTGGCTCTATTAGGAAGTAATTATCTTTAAATTCATGAACATAATTGCCTTTGTAACCAAGATACCCGGCGGCCCAAGTATTGTCCACAAAAAAATATTTATCGTTGATTTTGACACCGTTCCAAGCGTGGTCTAGCTCTGAAATTTTGTTGCTACCTAGTTGTCGAGTATAACCTGAAATAACAAAGGATTCAATTCCGATAGATTTGCACATGTAGTGAAAAAGTTGCGCATAATGTCCACAAACACCTTTTCGGGCTTTCAAAGTTTCTTCTACCATCTCGTCGTAAGAGCCATATTGAAATTCACTATTGATTTGGCCTAAATCGTATTTAATATTATGAGTAATCCATATGTACAGAGCTCTTAATTTTTCATCATCATTTTTTAGTTCTATAGTCAAGTATTTTGCAATTTTCTCGGTAGTTTTTAGTGAATCGGGAACGCTTTTCGACTCTTTGTCAATTTTGTCATATTTAGGATTTCCCCAAAGACTGGGAACCGTAAAAAGAAGAATTATGATGTAAATGTATTTCGCCATAAATATTTCTTCAGCTTATGCCTAACGGTTGAGCTATGAACAGTACGGGAGCAAACTAACGTTTGCTTTCCGCCACGCACATAGCGAAATCTTTTTGTTTTGTTTTTTCTTTTTCTTGTTTAAAGCAAAATCCCAAAGATTTTGCGGACTTTATAAAAATACACAAACCCAGCGTTTAAGCCCGAAGCCCGTATTGTTTATAGGTTGTGTTGTGCTTAGGTTTTTTTTACAGCAAAGGAATTTCGACCTACCCAAATTAGATTCCAACTAGTGCGTAATCCAACTGTATAACTTTTTAACTTTACTTTTTTCAGATTTGAGTCCCAAGAAAAAGTTCCATTGATATTTTTCGGTCTCCGATTATCATTTCCACATCTTCTCGGCCCCCAATTATCTTTTAAATTAAACAGTCCATTTGATTTAAACTGTATAACAGTTCCTTTTTGATTGAAGTTACAGCGCTTATAAATTGTTGTTTCATTATCCGCGTCCGGGTGAAATCGGTCAATTGTCCAATATCCAACTAAGTCCGACTTAGAGATTTTGTTTTCCTGACTAAGAATTATTGAAGCAAAAAGGAATAAAGAAATTGAGATTAATTTTTTCATGTAAAAGTTGAAACAAGAATCATTCCAACTTAAGTACAACGTGTTTGTATATGGTTTGTTGCGTGGTTTAGCACGTAATTTAGCAAATAAAAACCGAATAGAAAATCCGCGAGGATTTTCGTAAGTAGGCGAGAAGCTAGCAATAAATTATATACGGTGTTGTAGCACGTTTTTATTTATGCTACACTCAATATATTTATTATTCCTCCAATGATTATTAAAATTATCATTGTCAAATAACTTCGTTTGTTGGATGTTTTTCCGTTCATTAAATTTATTCCAAAATATATGTTTACAATACTCAAGATAATATTTAAGAATATTACCCAATTCGGATACATAAAAGCAAAAAGTATATCTGTATAATGATATTTATAATAAAGCAATATCATTTCATAAATCCAGTAAACAGATAATAATATTTGAATTAAACCTAAAACTACATTTATCTTGTTTTTCATTTCACAGACTTAATATCATCTTCATTTCCAAATTTTCCGTCAGAGCCAGCAGATGTTATTAAATATCCGTTTCCATTTTCGATAATCTTAAATTCATATTCTCGGTTCCAAGCATCTTTTTTCCATTCTTGTCTTAAAGGACTATTTCCGATTAATTCATTCAGTTCCGTTGGATATTTTCCTAAATTTTCTTTCCAATTATCCATTCTGTCACTCATTTCCGATATTTCTTGTTTGGTTTTTTCAGGAAACACAGATTTTCTTTGATATGTAAAAAACAGAATAGCACTTAAACTCCCAATGACTAAAACAGAAATAACCATAATTGAACTCGGTTGTAGAAAATACCTTTGGAAAGGTCGTTTCTTTCCATCAGCTTTTTCCATTTTCGAGATTTTTTTGTGATGTTTAAAATCTTCTCGAATGAGTCCAAATTCAGCTAAAGTTGATAGTATTAATTCAATCATTCGGTGGTTTTGGTAAATGTGCTACAACGCCGCGCTATGTGCAGTCCGGCTAATTTTAAGGAAATATAGCGAAATCCTGTAAAACCATAACGAGAGAAAGGTTCCTCCGCTTAGTCTTTCGTTATGGTTCCCGGCCAGGCCTGCTTGGCAGGCCGTGAAGCCTTGGGATTTTGCGGTATTGGGATTAAAATTAGCCGAACCGGATTGCATATAGCGATTGATATGTCGAGTAATGGAGCCGTTGCGGCGATATTGGCAAAAGGGACCCTTGTCCTACGGATTTTGGCGATCCGGCATAGCGCGGCGATGATGTCGACCCGCTTTTGGTGCGGTAGCTGCGTTAGCAGTGCAACAAAAGTACGCCGCAGGCGTATTCGACATCATCGCCTTCGGCTATGAGTAGTTGCGTGGGTTAGCACTTAACTTTGCAAGTACACACCAAGTTGGAAATTCCGCAGGAATTTCCAAAGTAGGCGAGAACAAGCAATTACTTATAGCCATTGTTGTGTGCAGTTTTTATTTTAATTCCTTAATCATTGGTCCATCAGATTTTACTTTCTCAATTGCTTCTGTCCAATATTCCCAAAATGCCGAATCAGCAGGTTCATCAGTGCCTTTCCAATATTCTCCGCCACTCAAAATATCTGTCAAATCATTTGAACCACTATTTTCCCAGTATGCTTTTATGCAATATAACATTGCTTCGTAACCTACTTTTTTTGTTATTAATTGATTCTTTTCTTTTTCCATACTAGTTGTTTAATAATCCAATTGTGTCAGCTTTGTAAAGGTCAAAGTCTACTTCAGTTCCAGTTTTGGCTAAAAATTCAATCGTTCTTTTATTCAGTCCGAAATATGGCGTTGAAGATTCTAGATTTATATCAATGTCGATTACAAATTGTATTCTGGTTGTTAAATCGTATTTCTCTTTGAGTCGGGTTATGATTTCTATTTTGGGCTCAATTATATCAATCAGTTTTTCAAGATAATTTTCCAAATCAATTTCGTTTCCTGCATCAATTTGATATTTCCAAGCGGTTGATTTTGGAACAGGCTCTTTTTTTATCATAACAGAAGTTGGCTCAATATTTAATTCCTCCGTTATTTTTTTCGTGTCGAAATATTCTGCATCAAAAGAGAAATACAAATAGCTATTGCATTCATTTCCACTATATGTTAATTTCTCGTACATCTGTTTGTTTTAATTGCACACAACGGTTTAGCTAAGCGTAGTGCGGAAGTTAGGAGACCTTTCGTTTCCGTCTGCGCACGAAGCTAAAGCTTATTATTTAGTTTTATTTTTTCCTCGTCCAAAGCTAAATCCATAAGATTTAGCGACTTCATAAATATACACAGACCTTTCTATTTAGCCCTAAAGCCCGCATTACGTTTAGGCATTGTTACCCAACGTTTTTTTTCCGTTTGAGTAAGTTTTCAGTCCAATTGGCAAGTCCATTAACACAACACTTTCATTTGAGTAAGTTGTCCATCTGCGCAAACTTATTCAAGTCCATTTTTGTCGTTTAGACTGCCATAGAAAGTTTTTGGTTTTATCCAACTATATAAGGTTCTGAAATTTAATTTCCAGTCTTTTTCAAACAAGTCAGCCCAATACCTTTCTTTTGGGTACAGAACCTTATCTATTTTTCCATAGTGGTCGTCATATTCAAACTTGTTCCATTCTTCTATGATTGACTTTAGCTTAAAATGTTTTTCAAGATTTTCAAGTCCTTTTGTTCCTATTACATTGTCGGGAATAGGAAATATTTGGTCTTCATTATCTATAACCAGTATAAAAACGATTTCATCGTCAAGAGCCAGCCTTGGACTAATTCCGATTAATTTTATTTCGTTCAGTTTTAAATTAAACGATTTGCAATATTTGACGATTCCAGTTTCTTTAGAAGCAAACTCCGTAAATATTAACTCGGTATCTGTAATTTTGATTCCAGGTTTCATTTTTTGCAAAATGTTGGGTAACGCCGCGCTATGTGCAGTCCGGCTAATTTTAAGGAAATATAGCGAAATCCTGTAAAACCATAACGAGAGAAAGGTTCCTCCGCTTAGTCTTTCGTTATGGTTCCCGGCCAGGCCTGCTTGGCAGGCCGTGAAGCCTTGGGATTTTGCGGTATTGGGATTAAAATTAGCCGAACCGGATTGCATATAGCGATTGATATGTCGAGTAATGGAGCCGTTGCGGCGATATTGGCAAAAGGGACCCTTGTCCTACGGATTTTGGCGATCCGGCATAGCGCGGCGATGATGTCGACCCGCTTTTGGTGCGGTAGCTGCGTTAGCAGTGCAACAAAAGTACGCCGCAGGCGTATTCGACATCATCGTTTGGTGTAAGGAACGTAGGGCAGAGGATATACACTGTCTTTCGAGTTCTCACTAAGCCAAATTTACATATTTTGCTTTTATTTTTCTTTAAATGCCAAATTGGAAATTTGGCGACCTCATAAAGAAACCCAAGCCTTAAAATCGAGCCCAAATCGCCCTATGTTTTTTACACGTTGTTGTAGGTAGTTTTATATTTTTTTATCCATAATTACAATGTTTTTTCCCTCAATGTTATATCTGTCTATTTCATTCCACCCTTTACGCTTGTATAGTGATTCAGCAGTATGAGTAAAAAGATATATTTTGTCAAATCCTTTTCTTTTTGCCTCTAATTCTATCTCCTTTAATAGCTTTCCTCCGTAACCTTTTCCTCTTATTTTAGGTTCAGTAAACATCAAAGCAATCCAAGGGGAATAATTTTCATATTTTTTAATTCGGCTTTGGATTCCAACTTTATGATAAAGTCCACCAGTACCTATAAGCCTTTTTTCATCAGTCATTATAGTCTGAAAAATAACATTTTGATTTATACTTTCAGTCAGACTTTTTGTTGTTTTTATTTTTGAGATTTTCCACTCGCTTAAATACCAATCAGAAATTTGATTTATAGCTTCAGTTTCATTCGGGCTTATATTTCTATATTCAATTTTCATTTTGGTAATTACCTACAACGCCGCGCTATGTGCAGTCCGGCGAATTTTAAGGAAATATAGCAAAATCCTTTCAACCATGACAGGAGAAGTCGGACATCCGCTTTATCTTCTGTCATGGTTCTCGGTCAGGCCTGCCGTGCAGGCCGTGAAGCCTTGGGATTTTGCGTTATTGGGAATAAAATTCGCCGACCGGATTGCATTTAGTGTCCTGATATGTCGAGTGGTTAAGCCGTTGCGGCGATTATGGCAAGAAGGTCCCTTATCCTACGGATTTGGCGATCCGGCATAGCGCGGCGATGATGTCGACCCGCTTTTGGTGCGGTAGCTGCGTTAGCAGTGCAACAAAAGTACGCCGCAGGCGTATTCGACATCATCGGTTCGGCTATGAGTAGTTGCGTGGGTTAGCACTTAACTTTGCAAGTACACACCAAGTTAGAAATTCCGCAGGAATTTCCAAAGTAGGCGAGAACAAGCAATTACTTATAGCCATTGTTAGGTGCTGGTTTTTATTCAGTTTTAGTTTCTTCTTTTATGTCAGATGTTATTCTTTTTATATTAATGAAAGGGCTTTTAATTAAATAGAGAAATGTTTGTTTTTTATCTTCTCCAAATTCGACTAATCCGTATTTCATTTGCTCTAAAGGCATCATTTTAAACGTTCCAAATATTCTGTCCCAAATAATAAAAATATCCGCATAGTTTGAATCTGTATAAAACTGGTCTTGCTGATGATGTACTCTGTGATGGTCAGGCATCACAAAAATCAGTCCGAACGTAGAATTCAGCCAATTTGGATATTTAAGATTTGCGTGCTCAAAAAAGAAGAAGAGGTATAAAAAGAAATAATACAAAGCCATAGAAAACACATCAGTACCAAATAAAGCGGCAGTTACTATATTTCCGATTCCAAATACTAGTATTAATTCCAATGGGTGGAATCTAAAAACTGTTGAAGAGTCCATCGTAGTGTCGCTATGATGTACTCTGTGAAATCTCCAGAGTAAAGGGATTGCGTGTGTACCTCTATGTACCCAATATGCTGTAACATCATATAAGGCAACAGAGATAAAAAGTTTTGCCCAAAAGGGTAGTTCTACCAAATATAAAAGTCCGATATGATTACTATTCAACCATTCAATTGAAAAGACTTGAAAAGTCACAAAAAATATATTTAGGATAACAAGTATGATTTGAAATAGTAAATTTTGAAATAGATGATTAATTCGTTTCTTAAAATTGAATGGCGATTTCATTATCTGTTCTAAAGAAAAGAAGAGGGCAATTAATCCAATAACAATGTAATTTGGGTCAATCCCCAATAGTTTATCTAGAAAATCCATAGTTTAAATATTAGATTAATTAATACGTTATCATTTTACAACTTGCACCTAACGCCGCGCTATGTGCAGTCCGGCTAATTTTAAGGAAATATAGCGAAATCCTGTAAAACCATAACGAGAGAAAGGTTCCTCCGCTTAGTCTTTCGTTATGGTTCCCGGCCAGGCCTGCTTGGCAGGCCGTGAAGCCTTGGGATTTTGCGGTATTGGGATTAAAATTAGCCGAACCGGATTGCATATAGCGATTGATATGTCGAGTAATGGAGCCGTTGCGGCGATATTGGCAAAAGGGACCCTTGTCCTACGGATTTTGGCGATCCGGCATAGCGCGGCGATGATGTCGACCCGCTTTTGGTGCGGTAGCTGCGTTAGCAGTGCAACAAAAGTACGCCGCAGGCGTATTCGACATCATCGGTCTCGGCTATGGGCAGTACGGGGAATTTTCAAGGAAACACGTTCCGGTCTCGCAAGTAGCAAAGCCCTGTTTTCGTTTTTAAATTTAACTATAAATACTAAGAACAGGGCTTTGCGGAGCTTGATTCAAGCTACTACCATTCGGCAAGCAAAAAGCCCCGTATTGCCTATAGCCATTGTTATCTGCTGGCTTTACTCGGCTTACTTGAATTCAGTTGGGTCGTGATAACCAAAATACTCGATTTCATTTCCGTGCCTTTTTATAATTTCCCTGACTGTATTTAGACTCTTTTTTCTTAATTTATTATCGACTGCTCTAATTGTTGCCAATTCGTCTACAGGATGATTAAGTTCATCGATTTCGGCTCTTAAGTAATAAGCGTCGCCAACATAGAAAATCCATTTCTCGTTTTTCCTAAAGGTTATTCCACAATGTCCGAGAGTGTGTCCGAACAAGGGAATCAAATAGATTTCCGTTTCAAAATCCAAATCGATTTTTCTGGCAGGAAGCCCAAACCATTCGCTATCGTTTGTTTGGTATAGTTTTATTTCGGGATTATGGTTCAGTTGTCGGGGAAGGTATCTTTCGTTCCCGCTTTTAAAACTATCGTATTCTTCTTTCGTAACGTGGATTTTCATATTTGGGAAATCCGCAAGCCCGCCGATATGGTCAGGATCAAGATGGGAAACAATGCAATTACGAACTTGGTTGGCTCCGAACCCCAATTTTTCTATTTGCTTTATGGCCGTGATTCCTTCGTCAAATTTGAATCCTGTAATCTCGATTAATTCCTTGCCAAGTTTTAATATGGGTTCTTTTGTTTCCGCAAGTCCAATTCCCGTATCGACTAGAGCAAGTTTACCGTTTTCTTCGAGCAACATACAATGGCCAATTGCTGAACCCATTGGCGATTCGATTTTTACACAGTTAAGATGGTGAATTTTAATCATATTGTTTTTTTTAGCTTGCAGATAACGGCTTCGGCTATGGCAAGTAGGGCGGTCGGGCCGCACCGGCCATTCCGCCGGGCCCTTAGCCGAATCTTTTGCGTTCGTATTTATCTTTTTCTTTTTAAATGCCGAATCCAAAAGATTCGGCGGTGCTAGCAAACACGCCCAGACCAATGGGAACAGGACTTAACGCCCTATTTGCTATAGCCCTTGTTGTAAGTAGTGCTTTCCGTACTGTCTTGTTTAATCCAATAGTTTTGTTTTGCTTTTTTCTGTTTATAGTAGCCTACTACCACTAAAGATAAAGGGAAGAACAAAATTATCAGAATCCATGATATGACTTTCAGAATCAGATTCATTTGTTTTCGTTGTTCAAACAATGTTTTTTTAGCATTTCCCTAGCCTCTAAATCTCCAAGTTTTGCAGATTCAATAAAATTCTGACAAGCATTTGTAGAATCTTTTTTTCCGAGATATGCCTCGCCGATAAGATAAAAACAGTCTGCTCTAGAATAATTTGATTTCAAAGCTGTTTTAAAATCCGATATAGCTTTATCGAAATCCTTCATCTCCAAATGACCCACGGCCCTTTGATAGTAAATTTCACTATCGAACATATTATAATCCGCATCGCTGTCAAATCGTTTCAGGTCAATATTTGTGTTGATTGCCCAGGCGTCCCCATTAGAACTCGCAATACTTTCCAAAGCTCCTTCTGTTTTCAAGGCCTTTGAGAAATACGGAATTGACAGTTTATGTAGTTTTTGCTTTTGAAAGTTAAGTCCAATGTTAAATAGTGCGTATGTATTGTCCGAATCAAATTCCAGTACTTTTTGATAATCTTTATTAGCTTCGTCATATTTCGCAAGTTCGGATTTGTAAACTCCCCGATTTAAAAGGGCTGCCCTAAATTCGGGTTCTTTTTTAATCGCTTTATCCAACTTAGAAATCGCAGCTTCAAGATTACCTTTTTTCTCCAATTCCTGCGCTTGGTTATAATATTCTCCGGCCGACGTGAAATCACAGCTAGATATTATAAAAAGGATTATGATAGAATTTAAATATGATAGTTTTTTCAGCATTACTTACAACGTCTAGGGCTATGACCCGTTCGGGTCAGAAATCCGTAGGATTTCCGCCCGTGCGGGGGCCTTGGCAAAGATACGTGGATTTTCCGACGGGAAAATCCGCCCGTATGGGTTTTAGCCCGTGTTGACTACCGGTGCGACACGTGTTGTTCGGGCGCGCAAAAGCTGGATTCCGTTCGTTTCCGTTTTTTCGTTAAGCCGGCGAATGGCTTTTCCGTTTTTCCGTTGCGCGGGCGGCCAAAAAGTCCGCCGTTATTGTTCAGGTTCCGTTTATTTTAAGATCCGCGGGCAGGGGAAAGTCCATTTGGCGGCGCTTCGGGGGTTCCGATTTTCCGTTCCGTTTCGATTTGCGCCCTGTTGCTCGGTTCCGTTTCCGCCCGTTTTTTTATTACGGATTCCGTCTTTTGAATTTTGGGGAGCACTTGTAGTCAACGCCGCGCTATGTGCAGTCCGGCTAATTTTAAGGAAATATAGCGAAATCCTGTAAAACCATAACGAGAGAAAGGTTCCTCCGCTTAGTCTTTCGTTATGGTTCCCGGCCAGGCCTGCTTGGCAGGCCGTGAAGCCTTGGGATTTTGCGGTATTGGGATTAAAATTAGCCGAACCGGATTGCATATAGCGATTGATATGTCGAGTAATGGAGCCGTTGCGGCGATATTGGCAAAAGGGACCCTTGTCCTACGGATTTTGGCGATCCGGCATAGCGCGGCGATGATGTCGACCCGCTTTTGGTGCGGTAGCTGCGTTAGCAGTGCAACAAAAGTACGCCGCAGGCGTATTCGACATCATCGTCTCGTATAAGAAACGTAGGGCAGGTGACAAGCTATACGTTTCGGATTGGTACTAAGCCAAATATAAATATTTTGCTTTTATCATTTTTCGTAAACGCCAAATTTTATAGTTGGCGATTTTGCAAATAAGCACAGACCTTTCGATTAAGAACAAAAGCCCTATGTTTTTTATATATTGTTGGCATTTCGTTTTACTTTAATCCACTTTTTATAGTTTCATAAATATTCTCAATAGATTTATTTCCGTCAATTTCAATAGTTTTAATTCCAGATTCTTTTATGAAATTTATTGCAGGAATTGTCGAGTTTCCAAACTCGTTAATTCTAGTCATAACTATTTCACTGTCCTTATCATCAGTTCTATTTTCCTCTTTAGCTCTTTTTATGGCTCGCTTTAATAGTTCTTCTTTAGGGACTTTTAAAAATATAATTCGGTCAATATTATTTCCATCTTTCTCAATTACATTCATCAAATGCTTTGCTTGTTCAATATTTCGGGGATATCCGTCAAATAAAATTCCTTTGTCAGATTTATTATTATGATAGAATTTTTCAACTATTTCAGCTACTAAATCATCAGGAGCCAATAATCCTTTACTACTATATTCAGACGCTTTAATTCCTAATTCTGATTTTTGAGCTTTTTCTTCTCTTAATGCATCTCCCGTTGAAAGATGAGTTAGTCCAAAATCATTAATAATTCTTTTGCTTTGTGTTCCTTTTCCAGCAAGAGGAGGTCCGAAAATTATTATGTTCATATTTTATTTAGTGTATTTTGATAATGAATGCCAACGCCGCGCTATGTGCAGTCCGGCTAATTTTAAGGAAATATAGCGAAATCCTGTAAAACCATAACGAGAGAAAGGTTCCTCCGCTTAGTCTTTCGTTATGGTTCCCGGCCAGGCCTGCTTGGCAGGCCGTGAAGCCTTGGGATTTTGCGGTATTGGGATTAAAATTAGCCGAACCGGATTGCATATAGCGATTGATATGTCGAGTAATGGAGCCGTTGCGGCGATATTGGCAAAAGGGACCCTTGTCCTACGGATTTTGGCGATCCGGCATAGCGCGGCGATGATGTCGACCCGCTTTTGGTGCGGTAGCTGCGTTAGCAGTGCAACAAAAGTACGCCGCAGGCGTATTCGACATCATCGGCTCCGTATATGAAAAGTAGCGCTGAAAATGAGCGACTACTTTTTGGCTATACACAAGCCGAATTTTTAAATTTTACTATTTATATTTTTATTGGAAATCGTCAAATTTAAAAATTTGGCGACTTTCCAAAAATGCCCGAACCTTTGTGTTAGCAATGGCTTGCGCTATTTTTTATATACATTGTTGTCATCTGGCTTTTCTCAGAAGTCTAATGTAAAGAAGAAATTATCTATAAATTCCCAAGTAATATTTTCTTTACCATTCATTCCCATTTCTCCATTTTCATCTTTGCAAATTAAACGTATAATTATTTCTTTCGTTTTATCTTCTCCATTCAGTTCATAATCAATGTCCATAGTAATTTCAGAAATAGCAGCTGAATTGTCTGATATTTTCTTTATTTGAAAAGACTTTAGATTTTTATTTTCTAAGTCTCTTCTTATTTTCCCTGCTTCAACACCAATATTGATTTCTTTGTCACTTATTCTGTGAATCAATTTAGCTATTTTGCCATAATTTTTTGTTTTCCAACTTTCAATAATTTCAAGAGCGGTTTTTTCTGGGCTAAATTCTTTGAAATTCTCTAATTCAATACTAATATTTTCTCTTGGTTTCCAGTTCTCAAGTTCTTTCCATTTTTTATCACTTTGAACTTTCCATTCTTGATGTTCCGTAATGGCTTTTGTCAATTCTTTCCAACTATCTTTTAACGATGTTGGTTCTTTTGGTGGACTTGGTGGATTTTCTTTTTCCTCTTTAAGTGCTCTAGCCCAATCGTTAATCGCAAATAATGTTGACCAACATTTACCAACTACGTGTTTGTTGTTAAACTTTAAATCTCTTCCGTGTAAAATTCCATTTCTATATGGTAAGAAAATCTCTTTACTATTGGTCTTTTTTCTTGAAGCATTGAAAATCTCTTTAATTGCTGTTAATCCGCTACTGTGAGATGCTATACTGTCCCAAGCTTTCAATTCCGTGTTTTCTGAAAAAAAGCCCTTGCTTTTACTGATATCGTTAACAGCTCCATCGATTATGGTAAGCAATAATGGTACGCAGGAATGAAATCTTTCTTCTAGAGTATTTTTATATGCTTGTTCAATCAATTCAAAACGAACAGAGAAAGCAGGTAGTACCCTAAATCTGTGTTGAAGCCATTTAATTTCAGTTGAAGTAAAGTGCTCTGATAATAATTTTTCGGCTTTAGATTTTTGACCATTTTCAGCTAACTCAACTGCTTTCTCAATTAACGTGGAATTCATAGACTCGTGAGCAATCCATCCAATCTCAGCAAATTGAGAATTAAATCTGTCAGGTAGGGAAATTAAATTTTCGACATCTTTTAATTTGGGAAGTTTTGCAAAAGCCTCATTCAATCCTTGGTCCTTTATGCCGAAAAAGTTAAATACTTTAATGAGTTTCCCAATCGTATGAGCTCCTTTGAAATCATTATGAGTTTTTTTATACGATGGTAAATCAGAAATATTTCCTTCTTCGTTCATATGTTTTTTTAGCTTGATGACAACGCCGCGCTATGTGCAGTCCGGCGAATTTTAAGGAAATATAGCAAAATCCTGTAAAACCATAACGTGAGAAAGGTTCCTCCGCTTAGTCTCTCGTTATGGTTCCCGGCCGGACCGCGCAGCGGTCTTATGGTCTAGGGATTTTGCGGTATTGGGAATAAAATTTGCCGACCGGATTGCATTTAGTGTCCTGATATGTCGAGTAGTTAAGCCGTAGCGGCGATTATGGCAAGAAGGTCCCTTATCCTAGGGATTGAGCAATCTGACAGAGCGCGGCGATGATGTCGACCCGCTTTTGGTGCGGTAGCTGCGTTAGCGGCGCAACAAAAGTACGCCGCAGGCGTATTCGACATCATCGGGATTGTATATGAAAAGTAGGGCAGGGGACGGGCGATTGCCTATCGGCCTCGCACAAGCCGAGCCTTTTGCATTTTGTGACTATCTTTTTCATTTAGTTGCCAAATCAAAAGGTTCGGCGACCTAGAAAATACGCCCAGGCCAATGGGCCTAGCACTTACTCGCCCTATTTTTTATATACGGTGTTATATGCTGCCCTTGGCGGTATTTTTATCGAATTGGCGATTTATGTTTTCAAACTTTTTAATAATTCCATCTAGTTTGTCTCGTTCTTTTCCGACTACTTTTGGTCTGAGATAGAACCAATTGAAGCCAATCCAAATCAAGGTGGCTGTGTAGGCAAAAATAGTCCAAGGAAATGATAATAGCGACACATACTCGTATAAGTACAAACATATTCCTACGGTAAGCGTAATGAAATAAATCTGCAACATTCTGGTTTGTAAAAATTTTTGTTTCTCTTTCAGTTTTATTACCACCTTTAAAAAATCGTTATTACTCTGATTTTCATTGATTTTTCTCAAATATGGAATAAGCTGATTGTAAACGAACAGGTAAACGATTATTCCTAAAATCGTTAAAACTATTCCGATTTTTGTTGTAATCAATTTGGGTTCAAAATAAACCCAAATAAAAATGATAAACGCAATTGTGGCAACCATCAAAATGTTAATAGCAATTAATTTTGTAAGGTTCTTTCTCTTAATTTTAGCAAACTTTGAAAGTAATTCCTCCATTTGAGGTGGTTTGGTGGTTTGCTTAGACCACAATTCGTTTAGGTTTGTGTCATTGTCCATATTCCCTGAATTTTGTTCTTATTTTGTCTTTAATTCTATGAATTTTAACTCGAACATTTGTGTTGGAAAGTCCAACTATATATGCAATGTCTTCCTGTTTGATGTTTTCCAGTTCGAGTGATATTATTATTCTGTCGGTTTCGGCCAGTTCCGATATACACTTGTACAAAAACTTAATTTGTGGTTCAATATCAGGTACATTTTCTTCAGAAATATTTTTCGGTAATTCGTCTTTTGGATAACGCTTTCGGCGTTCGATGTGGCGTAAACAAATATTCGATGCTATTCTAAAAATCCAAGTGCCTATTTTCGCCTCGCCCCTGAACTCAGGAAGTTTTTTGAATACAACTATAAAAGTTTCTTGAGCCAGATCTTTGTCGTTTACGTAGCCCATACATAGCCGAAAGATTCTCTGCCAATAGTTTTTGTAGATTTCTTCGAACACGTTCAATCTTGGGCTAAAAAATTGGCTAATTGGTCAAAATACCACTCTTTATCATCGTACATTATAAAATGAAGCCCTTTGTTGGCATATTTTAAATCAGCTGATCCGAGGTTCCTGAACTGCTCTTCAATGGCGGGCTTAAAGTTCTTGAAGTTAGCTTCCAGTAGAACTAACGTAGGGCATTTAACATCCTTAATTTTTTCTCTTAAATCCGTATTTGAAAAATCGCAATACACTTCGGCAAAGGTCTGTCTATCTGATTGAATACTCCAATTTACAATGGTTTCTAGCGTTTCCGTGTTTTGAACGAGTTGCGGCATAGACATTTTTTGCATTTGATAAAATTGTTCTTTTGATAAAGCTGTAATCTGTTCTACGATAGCAGAACAATCGATGTTTTCCTGCTGTTTAAAACTTGGATTGGTCAAGGCCGCTAAACAGGGCAAAGCATCTACGACAACTATTTTTTCGATCAGCTCAGGATAATCGGCAGCTATTGCCATCGCCAAACCTCCGCCCATACTGTGTCCAATCAAGATAGGCTTTTCAAGGTTCTTTTCTTTGATGAAATCTGCAATTCCAATTTTCCAATTTTCAAAAGTCGGATTTGGGCTAGGTTCGGCGTCTGCAAATCCTGCCATTGTAAGGGTATAGCAGACATAGTCTTTTTCATAAACTGTTTTGGTTTCAGCCCATACTTCGCCCGAACAAGCAAATCCCGGGATTAGCAGTATTGCCCGATTTCCGTTCCCACTTTTATCGACTTCAAAAGGATAGTCCGAAATCGTTTGTCCAAAAGCTGAAGTGGCGATTAATAAGATGATACCAAATAAATGTAAGTTTTTCATTTTGTAGTTTTTCTTAATGGTTCGCCTTTTAGATACGGGGAACTACAAAATGTTACAAAGTCCTTGAATTTTTTTTGCAGAATTTTTGTAGGGTTGCATATAACGCCGCGCTATGTGCAGTCCGGCTAATTTTAAGGAAATATAGCAAAATCCTGTAAAACCATAACGAGAGAAAGGTTCCTCCGCTTAGTCTCTCGTTATGGTTCCCGGCCGGACCGCGCAGCGGTCTAATGGTCTAGGGATTTTGCGGTATTGGGAATAAAATTGGCCGAACCGGATTGCATTTAGTGTCCTGATATGTCGAGTAGTTAAGCCGTAGCGGCGATTATGGCAAAGAGGTCCCTTATCCTACGGATTTGGCGATCCGGCATAGCGCGGCGATGATGTCGACCCGCTTTTGGTGCGGTAGCTGCGTTAGCAGTGCAACAAAAGTACGCCGCAGGCGTATTCGACATCATCGGCTCGTATAAAAATAGTAGCCGACTGCGTTGCACTTTCCTGTCAAATTACAGAAAAGCTGAAGCGGGCTACAACCCTTGAAATTACTACTGTTTCGGCTATTATTTTTATACATTGTTATGCTTTCGTACTTTATTTTACTTTCTCTATTAAATCTTTCAATTTATTATGGTATTCTTCATTTCCATAATTTATCAAAATCAGATTAGCGCGAGTCCTTGTTATACCTGTATAAAGGATTTCATCAAATGTCATTTGAAAATTATAGTTTTCTAATATAAGAAAAACAGTTTCGCATTCCCATCCTTTAAAACTGTGTACGGTTGAAACTTTAACTGTACCACTATTCATATAAAAATGAATCTTTTTGTTATTGCGAATCATTTTTAAATTACTGGTTTGCCTTTGTGGACCATAGTCTCTTTTAAAATTGCTTATTTCCTCATTGTATTTTTCAATATAATTCAAAAAATAAGTACTATTAGATGAGATTTTTTTGCAATAAATATCCAATTTTTCTTTAAATCTTTCAGGGTACTCTGAGTATAAATCGCTTATCGTGAATAATGTACTTAACTGATTAAACGCCCTTGTCTCTGACTTGTCATTTTGGCGATGAATTAATTTAATTCCATTTACAAGCCATTCTGGTTTGTCATTTTTCAAGTAATTAAGTCCCATTCTATAAACCATTTCAAACGTCTCAAACATTGTATTCGTTCTTTCATTTGAAGAGTAGCGATAGTATGCTTCAAACTTTTTTAGTAATGAAATCGAATTGCCTAAAATGGTTATATCATTGGTAGGAATATCCTTATTAATTGCATTTTCGTGAATAATAGTATATAAAGTACTTACACTATCTGCTTTGGGTAAATAAATATAATTAATACTGCCTTCTTGGTTTCTTTCGAATGCAATTTCTAAACTTTGTTGTTTTTTGTTGAAAGAATCAATTTCGTATTTGTCTTTAAATATATCTTGTTGATAATGAATAGCTAAATCTTTAATTTTAAAATCAGAACGAAAACAGTTTTTTAAATCAGTAACACCTTTAACATTTGTTGAAATATCCTTAGAATCTGTTTTGTTATTATAAATATTTTGTTTTACATCCCCAAATAACACATACTCTCCGCCTTCTTTCAAAAAACACTCTTTAACAATTTCCATCCAAGCTCTTTTGTAGTCTTGAATTTCGTCAATAAGAATTACGTCATAAAGTTTAATTTCGTTTCGATTTTCAATAAACAACTGTTTGTTTGAGTAGTAATTCCTTTCAAAATACTGGTCTTTTTGGTCTTCTGTATAATCTGAGAAGTCTTTAGGAATCTCGATGTCTATACCTAAATTATTTAGTTCAGAATTTATGAATAAATGGTAATTAGAAATTATAAAATTTTCCCATTCAAAATCTTCACGCACTTTACTTATTTTATCTCTAATAAAATTTCGCAGAGTAATGTTGTATGTTAGAATCAGTACTTTTCCACCGTTCCTTTTATGTGCTTGTACAGCTCTTGCAGCAAGCACAGTCGTTTTGCCAGAACCAACAACTCCCTTTATCCGTTGTTGCTTTTTTGTTGCGTCATAAATAATTTCTAATTGCTTTTTACTATAAGCAATATCTTCTCCCTCTGTTTTTAAATGTAATGGTGGTTTCAGAAAGCGTTTGATATTTTTGTAAATGTCGTCTGTAAAAAGAAAAGAAGGAGAGTTTGATTTTAAATATGTCTTTTTCAACAACTTATTCAAATCAAATTCATTCAAATTATCACGACCAATAAGGTTTATATTATATTTCAAAAAAGTTTGATACTTTTTATCGTGATTAAATGGTTCAACTAATAACTCATTAATACTGTTTGAGTTTGCATTATGAAAATAAACACAACAAGAAACCGTATTAAAATGTCTTATATCTTTAATTTTCTTTTCGAGTAACTTCTCAATATGTAACTCAAATAAATTGTCTTTATACTTTAGGACTTGTGAGATAGGCGATTTATGAGTTTTGGCATGGGTGCTTTTAATTACAAAATTTTTTCTTTCATCTAATTCGTAGCTATTGAGATTGTAATCCTTGACTTCTATTATTAAAACACCTTGACCTTTCTTCATTACAACAACGTCAGGTCGGTCTCCATTCATATATGGATTAAAATATACTTCAAAAGAATTGTCAAGTTGTGAATCCAAGAATTTTAACAAATGCAACTCTCCTTCTTCAGGTTTCACTTTTGAAGAAAGAATTTTGTCATATGTCGGAATCAATGTAGCCATTTAGTTTATTGGTAGTGTCTCTTTTTTAGTATGAAGCATAACGCCGCGCTATGTGCAGTCCGGCGAATTTTAAGGAAATATAGCAAAATCCTTTCAACCATGACAGGAGAAGTCGGACATCCGCTTTATCTTCTGTCATGGTTCTCGGTCAGGCCTGCCG